>NZ_CP174576.1:0-1230000 GCF_045945445.1 Bartonella bennetti
TTGAATTCTAAAGCTAGTTCCTTTAAAAAGGTTTCAGTGGATATCCTATCGACAGAGAGTATGATAAATGAAATGATGAAGATAAAAGGGGCAGTTAACTCTTTAGAACCTCTGGTTTTTTCAAAGGAAGAAGGTGCTGCTGCTTTTGCGCGTGTAATGGCGCAGTTAAAAGCCAACATTGGCGTTGAGGCTTATACGAGTTGGTTTGGCCGTTTAAAGCTTGCTGAATATAATCGTAATCTTGTAAAACTTTCTGTTCCTACAGCATTTTTACGTTCGTGGATCAATAACCATTATAGTGCTCTTTTAACCACTTTATGGCAGCAGGAGAATTCAGCAATTCTTCGTGTTGAAGTTATTGTTAGAAGTATGGAACGTGTTTCAAAAGATCCTGTATGTAGATCTAATAAAAGCTCAGTTGTTATTGCTCCTGAAGAGCAGTCTTTTTCTCCTTTAGTTGATAGTTATGCCGAGCAATCAATGAAGAATACTCAAGTGGGTGTTTTTGGTTCTCCGCTTGATTCTCGCTATACTTTTGAGAATTTTGTTGAAGGCGCTTCGAATCGTGTTGCTTTGGCTGCAGCGCGCTCGATTGCAGAAGGACATAAAAGTTCTTTACGCTTTAATCCCCTTTTTATTTACGCGTCTGTTGGTTTAGGAAAGACACATTTGCTTCAGGCTATCGCAGCAGCTGCACTCAAGCGCTTGACATCTGCGCGGGTTATTTATTTGACCGCTGAATATTTTATGTGGCGTTTTGCTATGGCCATTCGTGATAATGATGCTCTTTCATTTAAAGAGCAGCTACGTGACATTGATCTTTTAATTATTGATGATATGCAATTTTTACAGGGGAAATCAATTCAACGTGAATTTTGCCATTTGCTTAATATGTTACTCGATAGTGCAAAACAAGTTATTGTGGCTGCTGATCGTCCGCCGGCAGAATTAGAATCGCTTGATCTTCGTGTGCGTTCTCGTCTTCAAGGAGGTGTAGCCCTTGAAATTGAAACACCGGATTATGAGATGCGTTTGGAAATGTTGCGCCAACGGTTAAAAATTGCACAGCAAGATGATAATATGATTATGATTTCTGATGAGATTTTGGCATATATTGCTAAAACGGTTTTAGGGTCAGGTCGTGATATTGAGGGAGCTTTTAACCAGTTGTTATTCCGCCAATCTTTTGAAATTGATTTATCTTTAGAGCGGATTGATGAATTATTAGGTCATTTGACACGTTCAGGTGAATCGAAACGCATACGGATAGAAGAAATTCAGCGTACTGTTGCACGTCATTATAATGTTTCTAGGCAGGATTTATTGTCTAATCGTCGAACGCGTACAATTGTTAAACCGCGGCAAGTTGCGATGTATTTGGCAAAAGTTTTGACACCTCGTTCATTACCTGAAATTGGACGCCGTTTTGGGGGGCGTGATCATACGACTGTTTTACATGCTGTACGTAAAATTGAAGATTTAGTTTGTGATGATCAGACTTTGGCTAAAGAGCTTGAGCTACTTAAGCGATTAATCGGAGAACATGCTGCATAATATTTATAGTTTTTTTCTTATTATGAACAGTATCAGAGAAGATTGACCAAAATAATAATTTGGTTTGTATTAAAATCTTGCTATTTTTAGAGAAGTTTATTAAAATTTGAATATATAGCAATTGTAAGTCAATTGATTGCTTTTGGTTTGTCGAATTCCTATAGTTATTTGGGTAAAAATTGTAAACAGGGATTTTTATGCGCATTACAATTGGTCGTAGTCAGCTACTTAAATCTCTTGGTCGTGTTCACCGTATTGTGGAGCGTCGTAATACTATCCCTATTTTGTCAAATGTATTGATAGATGCGAGTGATGGAAGGATGCAATTAAAAGCAACAGATCTCGATCTAGAAATTACAGAATCTTCTTCAGTCAATATTGAACAAGGCGGGGCGATAACTGTTCCAGCGCATTTGCTCTATGATATTGTTCGCAAACTTCTTGACGATAGTGAGGTTATTTTAGACGTTGATGAAAATCAGGCAAATACCATGTCTATTACCTCTGGTTGTACTAATTTTCAGCTTCAATGTCTTCCTAAGGTAGATTTTCCAGAATCACTTCCAGGCCAGTTTAGTTGTCGTTTTTCTTTGTTAGCGTCAAAATTGAAATATTTACTTGATTGTACGCAATTTGCTATGTCTACTGAAGAGACACGTTATTATCTGAATGGTATTTATTTTCATATCATTTCTGATGATATTTCGAAGTTGCGTTTAGTTTCGACTGATGGTCATCGTTTAGCACAGGTCGATATAGAAGCACCTTCGGGATCTGATAGTATGCCAGGTGTTATCATTCCTCGTAAAACCGTGGGAGAGTTGCAAAAACTTCTTGGGGAAGAAGCTGATAATGATGTGTGTATCGAGCTTTCAGATACAAAGATTCGTTTTTCTGTTGGGTCTGTGATTTTAACATCAAAACTAATTGATGGAGTATTTCCAGAATATCAACGTGTTATTCCATTAAAAAATGATAAAAAATTGATTATCAATCGACGGGATTTTTCTTCTGCAGTTGATCGTGTTTCAACAATTTCAAGTGATCGTGGGCGTGCAGTAAAACTGATGATCGAAAAAGGACTTGTAAGATTTGTAGTGAATAATCCTGATTCAGGAAGTGCAAAGGATCAGTTGGTTGCAGATTATGCATTTGATCCGCTTGAGATAGGTTTCAATTCACGATATCTATTGGATATTGCAGCACAACTTTCAAGTGATGAAATGATTTTTACGTTTGCTGATTCTGGAGCGCCAACGTTGATTCGTGGAAATGGTGATACAGATGCGCTTTATGTGCTGATGCCTATTCGTGTTTAAGGATGATGCGTTTTGCGATGCAGTACTAGCCATATACATAAAGTGGCTGTCAGACAACTGAAATTAGAAAATTATCGTAATTATTGTTCTTTAGCTCTTCATTTATTAGGTCAACACGTTATTTTGACAGGTCGTAATGGTGTTGGCAAGACTAATCTGTTAGAAGCACTATCTTTTCTTTCTCCTGGTCGTGGTTTGCGACGTGCAGCTTATTCTGATATCAGTTGTTCTGAGGGAAATGGTACAGGGTTTGTTGTATTTGCTCGTCTTCAGTGTGCACTTTATGGTGAAGCAAATATTGGTACAGCTTTAGAAGTTAATGATGGTGGTAGGAAAGTACATATTAATGGTGTAAATGAGGCAAGCGATTGCTTAATGGACTATTGCCATATTAGTATATTGACACCTTCTATGGATGGACTTTTTACAGGACCTGCACTTGATCGGCGCCGTTTTTTAGATCGTATGGTTTTATCTATTGATTCTTTGCATGGCCGTCGTATAGCAGATTATGACAGAGTTATGCGTGCCCGCAATCGTTTATTTTTAGATAGAAATGACGATCGTGCTTGGTTAGATGCTTTAGAAGTGCAAATGGCTGAACTTGCAACAGCCATTGCAGCAGCACGGGTTGATGTTATTCAGCTTTTGAATGATATGTTTGCGCAAGTTTCTTCTTATATACCTTTTCCAAGAGCTTTTTTACAAGTTGATGGTTTTTTGGAAAAAGCGCTTAGGGAAACATCCGCTATTGAAGTTGAAGAACAATTTTTGTATCGGCTGCGTAAAAACCGTGCGATAGACTGTGCTGCTGGTCGAACATTAGAAGGTCCACACCGTACAGATTTGCAAGTTTTTTATGCCGATAAAAATATGGATGCGACATTTTGTTCAACTGGGGAACAAAAAGCTTTATTAACAGGCTTAGTTTTGTGTCATGCACGTTTAACAAGTACGATATCTAAGATGACGCCTATTCTCCTTCTCGATGAAATAGCTGCTCATTTTGATTCCCATCGGCGTGCTGCTTTATTTGATATTCTTGATGATTTAGGTGGGCAGGCATTTATGACAGGAACAGATCATATTTTGTTTGACTCTTTAAAAGGACGGGCAGAGTTTTTTGAAATTGAAAATGGCATTTTATTACAATAAACAATGTATCAATAATTGAAATAAAACGCAGCGCATCATGTTTATGATTATAACGGTTTTGTATGATCCTAATTTGAACTTTCTTGGTAAACATAAGCTAGAAATTTATAGCACTGCGACTTCAGAAGATATTGAAAGATTATGTAAAAATCGAGTAGTAGGGTTTGTAATAACATTACACTTTTTATCAAAGTATTGTCAAAGTAATTGTGCAGATTAATTAGTAGATTGGAGATAAACAGGCATTGGAGTAAGTACCAGATTGATTATCAATCCAATTGCTTATAGTAGTATATCTTTTACAATTTTTGATGCATTAAAATATTTCTAGGACCAATAACCAGTAGAAGAAGTTCAATTATCAAATATTTATCAACGTGAATCTTTTTGTTATTATTCTTATATTTTTACAGAAATAAATGAGGTTATTGTCAGATGCGGTTGTGAAGGGTATTGGTTTGCACTTGAATATATTGCTAAGTAGTTTAAATGTAATTTAAAACGCTAAAATTGGTTAATATCAATATACTTATCTTAAAATTTACTTGATAATTTTTGTTTGAATAAGTAAGACATATTTAAGAAATGTTGTTACTGTATATTATGGCAACTGCTAGGGGCATGTACGGGGAAGATAGGAATGAGAGACTTTATTCAGCAAATAAAGAGACTCGGGGTTTTGTGGATAGCATTATTTTTATCTGGTTGTAAAATTGATGTTCTTCAACCTGCGGGATATGTTGCGCGCCAACAGCTTATTTTAATTATCTTGTGTGTTCTTGTTATGTTGTGCGTTGTAATTCCAGTGATGATTGCAGTGGTTTTTTTAGCTATAAAATATCGCGCTTCAAAAACGACGGAAGATTATTTACCGGATTGGGGACACTCAAATAAAATTGAAGCTTTTATGTGGGGTATTCCAGTTATTATTGTGACAGTTTTAGGGCTATTAACGGCCTATTACACTTATAAGCTTGAGCCCTCAAATGCTCTTCCTACGGATGTTGTTGGTGAAGAAAAGCCTTTGCAAGTGGATGTTGTAGCGTTAGACTGGAAGTGGTTATTTATTTATCCTGAATATGGTATTGCAGCGGTTAATGAAATTTATGCACCACAAGGTCGTCAAGTGTTATTGCAGATAACATCAGAGAGCTCTGTTAATGCGTTCTGGGTTCCAAAACTTGGTACAGTTCTTTATGCTATGCCGCAGATGAATGCTAAATTACATTTAATGGCTGATAAGCAAGGGATCTTCAATGGAAGTTCAGCAAATTATAGTGGTGATGGTTTTGCAAATATGCGTTTTCAATGGCATTCTGTATCATTGAATGATTTCGATAATTGGGTTGCTAAAGTTCGGGCAAATGGTCAAAAGCTTGATCGTCTGTCTTATCGTCAACTTTCTGTTTCTCCTCTTATGGGTGATATTGCTGCGAAAGAAAAAGATGCTGAAGTGCGTTATTTTGCACCTGTTGAAAAACAGCTTTATTATCGTATTGTTAATCGATGTGTTGATGGAAATGTCATCTGTAATGAAGATTTAATGAAGCGGGCTGCTGCTCAGACGCTTTGGGGTGCACTTTGTTCAGTTTTTGATTCAAGTGCTATTTAGGAAATAGTTAATCGAAAAAGAAACTATTTTTAAATAAGGATTCTTTTCAATTAGAATTCATTTTATATAGGGTAGAAAATGTTTGGAAGACTTACAGATCCTACAGCGGCTGCTTTTCATGCACTTGCACATGAGCCAATCGTTCTTTATACATGTATTGCAATTGTTTTGGGCGGTTTAGCTGTTGCTATTGCTTTAACAATACTTGGTTGGTGGAAAGTTCTTTGGCGAAATTGGATTACGACTGTTGATCATAAACGAATTGGTATTATGTACATCATTCTCGGCATTATTATGCTTGTTCGTGGTTTTGCTGATGCGATTATGATGCGAACACATCAGGCTTTAGCCTTTGGGAGTGAATCAGCAGGTTATTTACCTCCTGAGCATTTTGATCAGATTTTTTCAGCACATGGTGTGATTATGATTTTCTTCATGGCTACACCAATTTTATTTGGGCTTTTCAATTATCTTATACCACTTCAGATTGGTGCCCGTGATGTTGCATTTCCATTTGCGAATAATCTAGGATTTTGGATCACAGTTGCGGCCGCAGTATTAATTAATATATCGCTTGGAATTGGTAATTTTGGTCGTGGTGGTTGGTTAATGTATCCACCTTTTTCAGAATTACAAAATAGTCCAGATACAGGAGTGGATTATTATTTGTGGTCTCTTCAGCTTTCTGGCATTGCAACAACTATGGGATCAGTCAATTTTGTGGCAACCATTATTAAAATGCGTGCTCCTGGAATGACGATGATGAAAATGCCTATTTTTTGTTGGTCGGCTTTTGTTAGTAATATTCTTATTTTAGTTATTTATCCTGTTTTAGCTATTGCATTTGTACTCTTGGCAGCTGACCGTTATTTAGGCATGAATTTTTTTACTAATGTTGCTGGTGGAAACCCAATGGTATGGATTAATTATGTTTGGGTTTTTGGTCACCCAGAGGTTTATGTTTTAGTTGTCCCTGCCTTTGGAATTGTTTCGGAAATCGTCTCAACATTTTCTTCAAAACGCCTTTTTGGTTATACCTCAATGATATGGGCAATTATAGTGATTTTAGTTCTTTCATTGCTTGTTTGGGGACATCACTTCTTTACAATGGGAGGTGGTGAAGCTGTGAACACCTTCTTTGGTATTGCTACGATGATCATTGCAGTTCCGACGGGTGTTAAAGTCTTTAATTGGTTACTGACTATGTATAAGGGTCGGATTCGTTTTGAACCTCCAATGCTTTGGTGCATGGGGATGATTTTTACGTTTGTTGGTGGTGGATTAACGGGTGTTTTGATGTCGATTGTTCCTGCTGATTGGCAGTTTCATAATTCTTTATTTTTAGTTGCTCACTTTCATCATACGATTATTGGAGGTGTTGTTTTCGCCTATTTAGCTGGATTAGCCTTTTGGTTTCCAAAAGTTTTTG
Source organism: Bartonella bennetti (assembly GCF_045945445.1). Lineage (NCBI taxonomy): Bacteria > Pseudomonadati > Pseudomonadota > Alphaproteobacteria > Hyphomicrobiales > Bartonellaceae > Bartonella > Bartonella bennetti. The sequence goes on from NZ_CP174576.1 coordinate 7,070, forward strand.
GCATTAAACCAAATCGTATATTAGGTATTGCGTCTTTCTGGTGCTGGTTTATTGGTTTTTACTTTGCTTTCTTTCCAGTTTATATACTTGGATTAATGGGTGCTACGCGTCGTCTTCAGCATTATATTGAGCCAGGTTGGCAGCCGATGTTTATGGTTGCTGCAGTAGGTGCTTTTATTATTCTCCTTGGTATACTGTGTTTTGTATTACAAATGGTTTTAGCAATTTGGTATGGTATTAAGCATAAAGGGCGTTTGCCGGTAACATCAAATGATCCTTGGGGAGATACACGAACACTTGAGTGGTCTATTTCTTCTCCTCCTCCTTCTTATAATTTTGCAATTATTCCAGAGGTGTGGAGTGAGGATGCCTATTGGAATATGAAAAAGAAAGGTTATCAGCGTCCGACAAGTGGGTTTGTAAAAATTCATATGCCTTCAAATACATCAGCTGGAATTGTTGCAGGCTTTTTCTCATTAATTGTTGGTTTTGCTCTTGTTTGGCATATTTGGTGGCTAGCTATTCTTGGGTTAGTTGGCTTTATTACGACAATTATTTATCATTCATTAATGGGTGATCATCATGGTTATTATATTTCAGCTGAAGAGGTGCGAAAAACAGAAGATATCTTCACAGCTGTTTTAGAAAAACAAGGGGTAAAAGTATGAGTGCGACGACAGTGAATCATGTATGCACGGACGAATATCACCACGCTCATCACAATAGTTCGATAATGATATTTGGATTTTGGGTTTACATTCTTTCAGATTTAATTTTGTTCTCAACATTGTTTTCGAGTTTTGCTGTATTCTCTGCTTCTTATGGAGGAGGTAAAGCTGGTAATGAGTTTATTAATTTAAACTTTGTTTTGGTTGAAACGGCAATTTTATTATTGTCATCGATTACTTATGGGTTTGCTATGGTTTATGCTCATAAGGGATATCTTGCTAAGTTACGTGTCTGGATGGCAATTACCTTTGTGCTTGGATTATGCTTTGTTGGAATGGAAATTTATGAATTTTATGAACTGCTCAATGAAGTGTTCTATTACGATCCTAATGCTTATGCTGGTGTTGATCCTGCAACAGGTGTAAAATCTTTTGGGAAAAATGTTTTATCCGCTTATTGGTCAGCATTTTTTGCGTTGGTTGGTACTCATGGTCTTCATGTGAGTGTTGGTTTACTGTGGATGGTTGTAATGTTTTTTCATTTGCATCGCAGTGGTTTGGATCAGGATAATAAGACGCGTTTAACATGTCTCTCAATTTTCTGGCATTTACTTGATATTGTTTGGATTGGTGTTTTCACTATGGTTTATTTGCTGGGGGCACTGTAATGAGTATGTATGACAAAAATCATGATCCAAGTATTAGTTCTTATTTAGTTGGCTTTATTTTATCTGTTCTTTTTACTTTAGGCTCTTTTCTTCCTGTAATGTATGGATTATTAGATAGTTGGGCCATCAGTACGAAAGTTATTTATCTTATTGGGATGGCACTTATACAAATTATTATACAAATTGTTTTCTTTTTGCATTTGAATTCTGGTCCAGATGCCAAGTGGAATCTAGCAGCTTTATTGTTTGCGGCTATGTGTGTTTTCATTATCATCGGTGGTACTTGGTGGGCTATCTCTCATTTGAATTATAATATGATGGGCAGCTCGGGGCGTATTGTTGAGCCGGATATAAATACAACTATATCAGAAGAAAGATTCATTGATGGACCAGAATCAATTGAACAGCCTTCTAAAGCGTTAGAAAAAATAGAAAAACTTCCTAAGGTATCAGATCAATAAAGCAACTTTTTGAAGCAGAGGAAACAGTAAATCAATTATAAAAACTGCTATCTTTTTAAAATTAAAGCGCTTTAATTTTAAAGCTTATAATTTTGCTTTTTAGTATTAGTATATGTTATTAAACACATCTTTGAAGTTTAAAATATTTTTCCAACTTTATAGTTTTTTACAATAGACACTTCTACTATTTTTCGTTGTGTGAGTTTTTTTTATTCTCTTGAGTTTCTTCGCTTTGTTTTAGTTCTTCAAGTGTTGGCATAGACAAGATATTATAGCCTGAATCAACATAATGAATTTCACCTGTAACACCTGATGATAAATCAGAGAGCAAGTAAAGAGCCGCATTTCCAATTTCATTAATATTTACAGTACGGCGTAGAGGTGCATTACGGCGTTGATATGAAAAAATTGCTCGCGCAGATGCGATGCCATTACCAGCTAAAGTCCGAATAGGTCCAGCTGAAATTGCATTGACACGAATATTTTGGGGCCCAAAATCTGTAGCTAAATAACGCACCATAGCTTCTAAAGCTGCTTTAGCTATACCCATGACATTGTAATTAGGAACGACTCTCTGTGAAGCTCCATAAGTAAGTGCTATTAATGCACCGCCATTAGGCATAAGTTTACCGGCACGTTGAGCAATTTCAGTAAAGGAATAGGCTGAAATAACCATTGTACGATTAAAATTTTCACGTGTTGTCACGTCAACATAACGTCCCTTTAATTGTGCTTTATCTGAGAAACCAATAGCATGAACAACGAAATCAATAGTTTTCCATTCTTTTTCAAGATATTCAAAAGTGCGATTGATATTTTCAATTTTTTCAACGTCACATTCTAATAATAATTTACAACCAAGTTTTTCTGCCAGTGGTTGGACACGTTTTCCAAAAGCTTCTCCTTGATATGTAAGAGCTAGTTCAGCTCCTGCATTTGCTAATTGACATGCAATACCCCAAGCAATCGAATGGTCATTTGCAATCCCCATAATAAGACCACGTTTGCCTTTCATCAAACCTTTCATATTATTCTCCGTAAGACTATGCTAGTTTCAATACACTAAGAGTTCCTGCTTATGTATAGCGTTGGAAAACAAGCGTTGCATTGGTACCACCAAAGCCAAAAGTGTTTGATAATACGGTATTAAGTTTTTGGTTATCGAGACGTTTACGAATAATTGGCATATCGGCAAAAGCTGGGTCAATTTCTTCAATATGAGCACTTTCACAAATAAAATTATGATTCATCATTAACAGTGTATAAATTGCTTCTTGAACACCTGCTGCACCTAAGGAATGTCCAGTTAAAGACTTTGTGGCAGAGATGGGTGGACATTGATCTCCTACTCCGAAAATACGACGAATTGCATCTATTTCAGAGGAATCACCAACGACTGTTGCTGTTGCATGAGGATTAATATAATCAATTTTATTTTTTATGGTTGCAAGAGCCATACGCATACATCTTTCTGCTCCTTCACCAGATGGAGAGACCATATCATAACCATCGGATGTAGCACCATAACCAACAATTTCTCCGTAAATTTTTGCACTGCGTGCTTTAGCTAATTCCAGTTCTTCAAGAACCAAAACACCGGCCCCGCCAGCAATAACAAATCCATCACGATTAATATCATAAGCACGTGAAGCTGTTTCTGGTGTATTATTATATTTGCTGGACATAGCACCCATAGCATCAAATAACACAGATAATGTCCAATCCAAATCTTCGCACCCACCTGCAAAGATGCGCTTTTGCTTGCCGTATTGTATCATCTCATAAGCATTTCCAATACAATGATTGGATGTAGCACAAGCTGAGGAAATCGAATAATTGATCCCTTTAATTTTAAAAAAGGTTGCGAGAGTTGCCGAAGCTGTAGAACTCATTGCTTTGGGCACAACAAAAGGTCCAACGCGCTTTGGACCTTTTTGACGTGTAAGATCAGCGGCTTCAACAATTGATCGAGTTGATGGTCCTCCAGAGCCCATAATAATACCAGTATGTTCATTTGATACTTCATTAGGTTCTAAACCCGCATCAGCAATTGCTCTATCCATAGCAATCTGATTCCATGCTGTTCCATAGCCATGGAAACGCATGGCTCGCCGATCAACAAATTCTTCTACATTAATATCCGGTTTAGCGTGTACTCTACTCCGGAAACCTAATTCAGCATGCTTGGGTGCATAGGAAACTCCTGATTTCGCTTCATATAAGCTCGTTAAAACAGTTTGAAGCTCATTTCCAATTGAGGAGATAATACCCATTCCGGTTACAACAACTCGACGCATTCATACCTCCTTGTTTCCTATAGAATAATAAAATATCTTTATCTTGTTGAAAGAATGTCTAACTTTCTTTAAACAAAGCAACACGTAAATCATTGGCTTTATAAATTGTCTCTCCATCTGCTTTTAACCATCCATCTGCTATTCCTAAAACCAAATGTCCACGTCGAATACGTTTAAAATTTATTTCATATTGAAGCAATTTGGTTTGTGGAGTTACCATGCCTGATAATTTTACTTCTCCTGTTGAAATAGCACGTCCTTTTCCTAGTTCACCTAACCATCCAAGAAAAAAACCCGTTAATTGCCACATACCATCTAAACCGAGACACCCTGGCATGACAGGATCATTGATAAAATGACAATCAAAAAACCATAAGTCTGGAGTAATGTCAAATTCAGCACAAACTACTCCTTTGTCATATTCTCCACCACTTTCACTGATTTGAGTGATTCGGTGAATCATCAACATTGGAGGTGCAGGTAATTGTGCATTACCTTTACCAAACATTTCGCCGCGAGTGCAGCTTAAAAGCTCTTCATAAGTGTAGTGAGACTTTTGTTTAGCCATTGTTATTTCCATATTTCTTTTTATACCTCTATCTTAATCTACTTTTAAAGCAAATTTTCAGGAGAGGGAAATGATTTTGTATTATTTAGGGTGACAAAAAGTTTTTTGTGTTTCTTGTTACATAAAGATTATCATTTAAGATATTTATTATCTTGTTTTTTCATTGTGTTTAAATTCCAAACCAAACTTGCATATGCATGTAGGACGATTTATAATATTCCGATGAGTGCTGATGACTTGAGATTGAATAAGAAAGAACGATTTATAAGAAATCGTAAGGAAGTTATGAATTGCCTTTCGTTATCTGAACTAAAAGAACATTTGCGTAAAAATGGTTTACGACCAACACGTCAACGATTAGAACTTGCTAATATGATTTTTTTTCAAGGTAATTGCCATGTTGCTGCTGAGGAGTTATATGAAGAGGCAGTTAAATTAGGTATACCTGTGTCTTTAGCAACAGTTTATAATACTCTTCATCAGTTTACAGAAGCGGGTTTATTACGGATTATTGCTGTAGAAGGTTCGAAAACTTGGTTTGATACGAATACATCTGATCACTATCATTTCTATGTTGAGGGTGAAAATCGTATTCTTGATATTCCTTGTAATGTAGAAGGTTCTCCTATTATTGAAAATCTCCCTCAACCACCAAACGATATGGAAATTTCGCATGTCGATTTAATCATCCGTTTAAGGCCAAAGAGTTCTATTTAATTTTAGGACTTCAAGGGTTGTGTGAAGAATAAAAATTAAATGCTGATAGTTTAAACTTTTTTAATTTTTAATTTTTTCGTCAGGATAAATTCCCCATAATTGGTTTTGATGAAGCCAGCCACGAGTATTACGGATATCTAATTCGCACCAGATTCCATTACATTGGCGAATATTACCAATGATATTAGGTTCTATTTCTGCCACAATTTTCTCATTATCTCCTGGATTTTTACGTAACATGAGTCTGTGTACTTTATCCTTTTGCCACGGAATAGTTATTGCAGTTCGTTTTCCTGATAATAGTGATTGGTAAATCCATCCTTCATCTCCTTCTGCATCACGAACTTTGCGCCATTGATCATATTCTTGGATAATTTCAATAGGCAGCCCCTGTTTTTGATAAGTAAAGATAATAGAATAATTATTTCCTGGTCCAATACGCATATTAACACGAGCGGATTTTATTGAAGCGAATCGTGGAAGTGGTAAACCACTAGGGCCTAAATCTTGATTGAGTGTTTGTGGATGTGAAAAAGCAAGAGAGCCAAATAGAAGCTTTCCTGTCATTAATACACATGATAAGAGTACAAAAAGACGAAACCAAATAAAATGTTTCATATTTACACCTCTTTTTCTTCATTTGTGTAATTTGCAATTTGAGATACGGAGGATACATTCGAAACTTTATTCGAGCATGGCATACAGTTGGTTAAAAAGGTCTAAACACTCGAAATATTATTATAAAAAATAGTTAAAATAGTATATAGGGAAAATTTTTATGTCAGTTCAGTACAATCAGTTATGTATTCGATGTGAATTTTTTTCTACAAAGTAAAAAGTATATGATTTTTATTCCTTTTTAATAAAGCGTGGTGCCATTATACCTTAATACGGCACAAATCCATTTTCAAGTAAAGAGTAATGATTTTTGCATAGAAAGCTAAGGTAATCGATTATATCGAGCATGAAAAAGTTTAGTTTCTTGCAAAATAATATAGTTGATTAAGTTAAGAATAGCTAATGATTTATTTCTTGCTTTACATAAAATACATAACGTATTAAATATAACACATAATGTGTTAAATTAATGTGCGTGTAAAGATATAATAACACACTTTTTAGTTGTTATAATATATCTTTCGAGATGTTAATTGTGATTGGAAGGAAAAAATTGAGGCAAAACTATGCTTAAAGTTTTTAAAAATTATACTTACGTTTGTGCTTGTACAACAAGTGCTTTTTTCTTTTTGCAAAATATAGATGTTAATGCGACATCTGAAATGAAAGATTGTTCAGAGAATAGTCCTTTTCTTAAATGTTCTGATGGTAAAATACATACTTTTACGAATAAGACCTATCAATCAAATGAGCAGAAAGGTTCTTCATTTTCTCGAGCGGTATTCGCAGAAAAAACAGGTACAGTTATTAATGCGAAGAACATTACCATTACTAACTCTAAAACAGGTGTATCTGCAAAAGAAAATGGAAAAGTGATTTTGCAGGATTCGATTATTAAGGAAGTAGCAGAAGGCCTTTCCGCTAGTGAAAGTGGCGTAATCAAAATGGTGGGTGGAACAATTGATTTGAATTATGATGAAAGGAGTATAGGAGTAAGCTCATGGAGTAGCCAAGGAGTAGAGTTAGAGAATGTGCATATTACATTGAGGGAAGGGAAGGAGCAGCGTGCTAATATGGGTTTATATGCTGGATGTTCTTCTAGCAGGATGTGTAATTCCAAAATCACAATGATGAATGGGTCAATAAATGTTTTTGGTACTGGTGCTGGAATAGATAAGGAGTCTCAGGGTAATATTTTCTTAACTAATGTAAAAATTACAGTGAAGAATGGTGGAAGTAATGAGTATCCTTATGATTCATTAGGGATATACATCGCTAATAATAACAGTAAGCTTAAAATGATTAATGGGTCAATTGATTTTACAGATGGAGTTGGGGTGCTTGTAAGGGAACAAGGACACGCTGATTTATATGGTGTTATAATTACTGGAAAAAACAACTATGATAAGGGAAAAACAGATGATAGAGGTGGATTGTATCTAGATACAGGAGGGTCTATTTTTTTTAAGGATGGGCAAATTTCTGTTTCTAATACTTATGGTATAGCAATGTATCAGGCTGTAGATAGAAGTATTGTGGAGGAAAAAGTCGATATTGAAAACTCAACCATTACAGCTGAGACATATCCAGCTATTTACATTACAAAACAAAATTCTTTAATGAGGAATTTTGATGCCCATGAGAAAAAATCCATTGTTAAATTATCAAAAAATTCCAATATCTCTGGTGATCTTTTGTTACAAGCTCAGGGAGGCGTTATAGAAATTCAAGCTGATCAGTCTATCCTAAAAGGGGGTGTTTCTATTGCTAATGGAGCTCTTGCAAATTTTAGTTTGAAGAATAATTCAACCTGGACTTTAACAAAAAGAAAAAATAACAATTTTACAAATCAAAGGCATCTGAATACCATCGCATGGTTTATAACATCTTTAAAACTGGATCATAGTATTGTTCAGTTTGATACACCAAAAAATATTGTTTATCAAACGCTTAATGTTGGAAAAGGATCGGGTGTTGTTTATAGTGCTACGAATGATGCAAAACTTCACTTGAATGTTTTTATTAGTAAAGAAAATAACATTAATGACCAAAAGACTGATAGGCTTTTGATTCATGGTGATGTGTCCGGTACAACCACTGTTTATATTACTGGTCAAAATGGAGGTTCGAAAGGTGATATAGGGAAGAATGGGAATACTCAGGGTATTTCGCTTATTCAGGTTTCCGGTACGGCACAAGAACATTCCTTCAAATTAGAAGGAGATTATATTACAATCGGTGGTTTACCTTATAGGTATGGTCTTTTTGCTTATGGTCCAAGTTCTTCTCGTGGTCAGGCTAATCCTGAGCAAAGGTTAGTTAATAGTGAGGGAAGTAATTTTTGGGATTATCGTCTGCAGAGTGAATATATTTCACCACCACCACCAACAACAACAACAACACCACCACTAGTGCCAAAATCAGAACCAGTAACACCAAAATCAGCACCAGAACCAGCGCCAGAACCAAAACCAGCACCGCCACTAGCGCCAAAACCAGAACCAGCAACACCAAAATCAGCGCCAGAACCAGCGCCCAAACCAGTGCCAGCAAAACCGGAACCGGAACCATTACCACCATCACCAGCGCCGGCGCCAATGCCACCAGCGCCAGAACCAGGTCCAAGAGTGCCAGCAGTTGTGCCACAACTACCAAGTTATTTGCTCTTACCTCATGCTTTATTTCACGCAGGTGTGGTAGATATGAGCAATCAACACGAACTTTTGGAAATTATACACAATGCTTCCAATGAAGCTGATAACAATAGAAAGACAAGCTTTTTTATACGCGGTTATGGGAGTAATCATCGCTATACTTCAAATTTGTCTGTTTTTGAACATGGGTATGGAGCTGATCTTGACTATAATAGTATGACAGCAGGTGTTGTCTTAAAGACATTAGAGAATAAACAGAGTGCTTTGTCTTTTGGAATGATGGGGACGTATGGTAGGCTCTCTCTTCAGCCTCTTGCTGTTAAACAAAGTCAGAAGAGTGTTTTTAATAAATGGTCGGGCAAGCTTTATGCTCATTTACAGCATGATGCAGGCTTTTATGTGAATGGATTTCTCTCTTACGATCTTTTAAAGGGCGATGTTATAACTCTTGCTCGAGGTAAAACGGCAGCATTACAAGGGAGACTTTTGAGTACCTCTTTGATGGGAGGTCAGGCTATTATCACAGGCTATAATGGTTTTATTATTGAGCCGCAGCTTCAAGTTATTTATCAGTCTATCATGTTTGATAAAGCTCGTGATATTGATCGGTTTGATATTGAGCTAGGGAAGCACGATCAATTGATAGCGCGCGTTGGTGGTTCTTTAACAAAAGCTGTTACTTCTTTTGAAAAGGTACGTGTCGTTTCCTTTTATGGCAAACTTCATCTTGCACATAGTTATGAAAAGAAGCGGATAGTATATTTTAAAGATGCTTTTCAGTTAGGTGCATTTGGTTCTACAGTTGAAACAGGTATGGGTGTTCATGCCCAATTATCTAATACTATAGCACTGCATGGCGATTTGTTATACAAACATAAATTAACCAAAGCTGGCTTTTCTGGAATTAGTGTTTCGGGTGGATTACGTTATCAATTTTAATCCTTCAAAATTAGTCTGCTTTTGTTTTGAACGATTGTTTGTCAGTTTCGTTAAGTTTTTTAGCGGAACTTACAGAAATTCTGATTCTAATTTTCAGGAATATTTCATTTGTTTATATGTTTCTTATTTAAAAAAATAATTTATAATATCAAAAGGTTAAATATAGAAAAATAGTCATTAAAAGAATAAAGAGAGCTATAGATTTTATTTACAAATATTAAAAATTCAAAGTAATTCAATACATAGAAGGTTCTGAAACAGCATTTAAGATGTTATAACTATTAGATTTGTACGGTATTGTTAAAGTGGTCGACGCTTTGCTACAGGATGTTTACCACTTTTAGCAATTCGTATAATTGCTGTTTCTAAAGGTTCAACCATAACATCCATAGAATAACCATTTGCATGAATAATATTTTCATAGTCAATCATAATTGCAACATGACCTTGCCAAAAAATCAAATCACCCCGTTCAAGAATATCAGTGTCTGTTAGTTCTTTTCCTATAGTTTGCTGTTGCATACTAGTATCACGTAACACTTTTTTTCCTGCCATCATCATAGAAAGTTGAACTAGTCCAGAACAATCAAGACCAAAACCACTAACACCGCCCCAAAGGTAAGGTGTGCGAATAAAAGTCTGAGCAACATTTACATAATCTTTGAACGTATGCTCAATAGGACGAAGATGAGAAGAAACAATAGCTGTTTCATTTTCAAGAATAGAATACATTGTACCCCGTGTTTCGGTTACATCAATAACGGTTACTTTGCTTCCCATAGATAAAGCGCGTTCTACGGTTTTTTTTAAGTCAGCTTTCGAATATTGGAAAGTACGAGGAACTGAAACAATATGTGTTTGTTTTATGGTCGACGTGCAAAGGATTTGTGTATCAATGTAACCTACATAGCCATCTTTAAGCGATTCTACCTTTGACATGGCCTCATCGTGCTCAAGAATTAAGACCTCTTCTCCGAAGAGGCACTCTGTTTGCCTTTCGCTTTTTTTACTGCTCTCTTTAAATAGACCTGCAACAGCTGTATTAATGCGCCTTTTTTCCCCTTGGATAGAATATGGAGTCTCTATTTTTTTTTCACATTGTTGATTTGTGAGGATATCTTGAGATGTATGGAACTCCGAATTTTTATAGGGCATTTTTTTACCTTTAACGAACTAGCTAATAAATATTAATGGATTTTTTATTCAACAGAAAGAGTAAAATTGTAATTTTCTTTAAATTTGATCTTTGAAGAGCTTATAAAGAGCACGAATAGCTTGTGCGGTTCCACCGATAGGATAACCTGGTGTTGCTTTTGGAGTCCATCCATAAAGATCAAAATGAGCGAAATTTTCAGCTTTTTCGACAAAAGAATTTAAAAATAAAGCGGCAGTTATAGAACCAGCAAAGTTGTTTCCGGATGTATTACTAATGTCGGCAATTGGTGATGATAACATTTCTCTATAGGGTTTCCAAAGTGGCATTTGCCATAGAGGATCAGTAACGGAATTTGCCGATTGAAAAATTTTCTGCGCCCATATTGAGTCGTTGCAATAAAACGCAGGGAGATCTGGCCCTAACGCTATGCGAGCTGCTCCAGTTAAAGTCGCCATGCAAATCATGAATTGCGGGCTTTTTTCATCACCATAGGTTAGGGCATCAGCAAGAATAAGCCGACCTTCAGCATCTGTATTACCAACCTCAACAGTTAATCCCTTACGGCTTTGAAGGATATCACCTGGCCGAAAAGCATTAGCAGAAATGGAATTTTCAACGGCGGGAATTAAAACACGCAAACAAAAAGGAAGTTTTGCATCCATGATTAGTTTTGCTAATCCTAAAACATGCGCACTACCCCCCATATCCTTTTTCATTAATAGCATATTATTGGCAGATTTAATATCTAATCCTCCAGAATCAAAAGTTACTCCTTTGCCAACCAATGTGATTTTAGAATGGTTTTCTTGTCCCCATTGTAGTTCAATGAGTCGTGGTGCAATGCTACTTGCTCGTCCTACGGTATGAATCATCGGAAAATTTTGTGCTAAAAGATCATCTCCACAAATACTTGTGACATGAGCATTATAAGTCTGTCCTAGTTGACGCGTTATTATTTCGAGAGTGTTAGGATTCATATCATTAGCTGGAGTATTGATAAGATCACGGACAAAAAAGACAGCTTCGTAAATTCGTTTAAGTTCATTCAGATCAATTGCGTTATGTACATGGATCGATAATGATTTAGAAGGGGATTTTTGACGATAGCGGTTAAATTGATAGCTTCCAAATGCTAATCCAAGATAGGTATTCATTTCATTTGAGGCTGTTCCTTCTAAATGCCAATGGCCAGTAAGGAGATTTTTAGGAAGGAGGCCAGTGATGAAAGCGTTTTCCTTATCACCGAGTCCAAATAAAACTTGTTTTAATTGTCCTGTTTCGTGGGGAATAAATAATATTTGTCCTGCTTTTCCAGTAAAGCCATTAACTTTCATCCATGAGGTTATTGGCGGATCAAGAGCTAAATTAGCAAAGTTTTTTGTATCAATTAAGAGGATAGGGTAGCTCTTATCAGAACGTGTTGCAGTAAAATTAATTTGATGTTGAGGCATGTATTTATAATCCTTATAATTTTCGAAGTGCAACATATTCAACCAAATGATTTTTTCCCTTTCGTAAAATAAGATCAGCTCGTGGTCGCGTTGGTAATATATTTTCTTGTAAATTTTTTAGATTAATTGTGTACCAAAGGTTTTCAGCGATTTTTGAGGCCTCTTCCTCATTTAACAGTGCATAACGATGAAAATAAGATTCGGGTTTTTGAAAAGCTGTTTTACGTAAATGTTTAAAACGCTCTAAATACCATTGATGGATCACTTCTGTTGCAGCATCTACATAAATTGAGAAATCAAAAAAGTCTGAAACAAAAGGTACAATTTTTCCATCTTTAGGACAATCATTAACTTGAAGCACATTAACACCCTCAACAATTAAAATATCGGGTCGGTCAATAATAATTTTTTGATTTTCTAGAACATCATAAATCATATGCGAATAAAGCGGTGCACTAACATTACCAACGCCTGCTTTTACGTCAGAAAGAAAGCGCAGTAGTTTTTTAATATCATAGGAATCAGGAAATCCTTTACGATTCATACGATTTTTTTCTTGTAAAATGGTATTAGGATAAAGAAATCCATCGGTCGTAACAAGATCAACTTTAAGACTAGATTTCCATCGTTTCATAAGTTCTTGAAGAATACGTGCGGTTGTTGACTTCCCCACCGCAACAGAACCAGAAATTCCAATAATAAAGGGTGTTTTTTTGGTATCTGCTTGATGCAAAAATATTTGACGTTTTCGGAAGAGTTCCTGTACTGCTTCAACATGGTATGATAAGAGGCGTGCTAAAGAAAGATAAATACATTGCACTTCTTCTAAATCGATAGGATCATCGATTGATCGTAAGCGCTTAATTTCATCAAAAGTTAAGGTAAGCGGTGTATTTGCGCGGAATTGAGACCATTCTTGTACAGTAAAAAAAGTATAGGGGGAATATTGATCAGAAACGTAATTGATCAAGTTATCTTCTTGATTGGTTTTTAATGGAGTAGCATCAATCATCTTTATTGGCCAAGAGTTTTTAGATTATTTTTTAGAAATTGTTATGATTAAGAGTAGAACAACAGACTGTTTTTTTGTTAAAAATCATGTTTTGCTTTAAAATAGTGAATTAACTTATAGTCCAATCATTCCAGCATGCAATGATTTGTTTTTGTGATAGACCTTCTGCCAAAAAAGCCCATAAAAGTAAACGTGCTTTTACTGCTGATAAATAGCCAGACATTAAAGCACCAGAAGAAATCATATCAATTTCTGAACCTTTATAACCGTAGGTTGTACGAGTTGTTGGGCCATGATAAGAGCGGCTTGCAATGATGATTGGTATTTTCTTGGCGTATTGTCGCACTATATTTGCTTCTTGAAAACTGCAATGACCTGCACCAAAACCTGCTATGACAAGGCCTGAATAATGTCCACTTTCAAGGCAAAATTTCATCAAGTGCGTATCAGATGATAAAGAGGAATATAGCAGTGCAACTTGATGATCATTTTTTTTAGGCAGTGCGAAAGTTGTAGGGAAAAAATTGCGATCATTAAAATAAAAGAGTTTTCCTTCTAAAATTGTTCCTAGAATGCCTGTCAGACCTGATTGCAGTGTTTCGACTTTAACAGTGTGACTTTTTTGTACCCAGTAGGGTGAATGAATAGTATCATTCATTACAACTAGGACTCCTCTATTACGACTTTGTGGATCAGCAGCAACGCGGGTTGCAGCTAAAAAATTAGCAGGTCCATCAGCGCCTGCTGCACAGGGTGTACGCATAGCACCAGTTACGACAAGTGGCTCAGCTTTATTCCAATAGAGGGAAAGAAAAAAAGCTGCTTCTTCCAATGTGTCGGTTCCTTGCGTTAAAACAATACCATCTGCGCCGATCTTGATTTGTTTTTTTGCCCATTCTATTGTTTCAAGCAGAATTTGAAAAGATAAAGATCCACTTGGTAGTTGTGTTAATGTGTGATTGTGAATATCAGCAATTTTTTCTAAATTAGGAACATTTTTTATGAGTATATCTGATGTTAAAGTTGGTTGCATTTGACCTAAATTATTGGCTGTCATTGCAATTGTTCCACCTAGCGTGCCTACTGCTATTCTTTTCATAATTTTCCCCTGTAAGAAGGCAGATTGCTTATACAAAACAATATAACAATAATTCGAGTATACAACAATGATATCATTTTTTATATTAAGAAAAATTGAGGTGTGCTCAATTATTGTGTTTTGCGATATATATTACTAAATAAAGGAATTAGTAATTTGATTTTATGTATGATAAAAGGAAGCAATGTTAAGGAGTTTTCTTATGACAGAGCATAAGCCTGATATTATGTATGGTACGACAATCGTAACGGTAAGAAAAGGCAATAAAGTAGTTATGGCGGGTGATGGTCAAGTTTCACTTGGACAAACAATTATGAAAAGCAATGCACGCAAAGTCCGTCGTCTTGGGAAGGGTGGAGCAGTGATAGCTGGTTTTGCAGGCGCTACAGCAGATGCTTTCACACTATTAGAAAGATTAGAAACAAAACTTGAGCAATATCCTGATCAGCTTATGCGTGCATGTGTAGAGCTTGCAAAAGATTGGCGTACTGATCGTTATTTACGTCGTCTTGAAGCAATGATGCTTGTGGCTGATCAAAAAGCTACTTTGGCTTTAACAGGTCTTGGTGATGTATTAGAACCAGAAGATGGAGTGATGGCAATTGGTTCTGGAGGTAATTTTGCTTTGTCAGCTGCACGAGTACTGATGGACACGGATTTAGATGCAGAAACTATTGCTTGTAAAGCTATGAGTATTGCAGCTAAAATTTGTGTTTACACCAATGATCATTTTACAATAGAAACATTGGATGCTGAATTACCTTCTTTAGAGAAAGCTATTTGAATGTGTGTTGTATTTTCCCCTCGTGAAACTGTTTCTGAACTTGATCGTTTTATTATTGGACAAAATGATGCTAAGCGTTCTGTTGCTATTGCACTGCGTAATCGATGGCGTCGACAACAGCTTGAAGGGCAGATGCGTGAAGAAGTTATGCCTAAAAATATCCTGATGATAGGGCCAACAGGTGTTGGTAAAACAGGAATAGCTCGTCGATTAGCAAAACTTTCTGGAGCTCCTTTCGTTAAAGTAGAGGCTACTAAATTTACCGAAGTGGGTTACGTAGGTCGCGATGTTGAGCAGATTATTCGTGATCTCGTTGAAATTGCAATTTCTCTTGTACGTGAAAAAAAACGTGATGAAGTCAAAGCAAAAGCTCATATTAATGCTGAAGAACGAGTTTTAGACGCTCTTGTAGGAAAAACCGCAAGTCCTGCTACCCGTGATAGTTTTCGTAAAAAATTGCGCGAAGGAGAATTAGATGACAAAGAAATTGAGATTGAAGTAACTGATAATAGTAATAGTGCCCCAACTTTTGATATTCCTGGTATGCCTGGTGCACAAATGGGTATTATGAATTTATCAGATCTTTTTGGAAAGATGGGCGTTCGTACAAAGATACGCAAAACAACTGTAAAGGATGCTTTTAAACCATTAATTGATGATGAATCCGAGAAACTTCTGGATCAAGATCAAATTATTCAAGAGGCACTGCGTGTTGCTGAAAATGATGGAATTGTTTTCATTGATGAAATTGATAAAATTGCAACTCGCGATGGTGGGGCAACTGCTACTGTTTCACGCGAAGGGGTTCAAAGGGACCTTTTGCCTTTAGTTGAAGGGACAACAATTGCGACTAAATATGGGCAAATAAAAACAGATCATATTCTTTTCATTGCTTCTGGTGCTTTTCATGTATCTAAGCCCTCTGATTTATTACCAGAGCTGCAGGGTCGCTTGCCTATCCGTGTAGAGTTAAATGCTTTAACAAGGGAAGATTTACGGCGTATTCTTACTGAACCTGAAGCTAGTTTGATTAAACAATATATTGCTTTAATGGCAACAGAAGAAGTTCATTTAGAAATTACTGATGACGCAATTGATGCTTTAGCTGATATCGCTGTTGATTTAAATGCGAGGATCGAGAATATTGGAGCACGTCGTTTGCAAACGGTTATGGAACGTGTTTTGGATGAAATTTCTTTTACAGCACCTGATAAAGCCGGTACTTCATTTAAAGTTGATGCTGATTATGTCAGAAAATCTATAGGAGAGCTTGCTTCTGATATCGATCTTTCACGTTTTGTTCTTTAGAAAATTTTGTGTATTTTAATCTATCGATGTGCTTCTATGATTTTGAAACCATGAACCTCTTCATGTATAAAAACTGTGTGGAAGAGTTTCTTTAATAGTGTTTCATAAGGTAGATGACGATTTGCAACGAGAAGTAAGCGACCTTTAGGTTTAAGATATTTTGCAGCATTTATAATAAAATGCTGTCCTAATGAAATATCTGTTGTGTATTGTGTATGGAATGGTGGATTTGAAATAATTGTATCATAAAGATTTTTTATAGGCTCATAAATAAGATCATGCCAATAAAAGCCAATTGGAACAGAGGTTGTTATATGTTTCAGATGTTTTTTTGCTGCCTCTAAAGCATTATAGTCAGCTTCATAAAGGTCGAGTGCGGTTAAGTTTTTGCTTACTTCAAGTGCAGTATAGGAAAGAAATCCCCAACCAGCTCCAAAATCAGCTGTTTTTCCAAAAATAATTTTGTGTATATAAGGTACAAGTGCAGCAGATCCTGGGTCAATACGGCCGTGAGAAAACATACCAGAAGTAGTTTGAAATTTATTTCCAAAACTGAGTGGTAATGAGCGAAAATGAGCAATATTTTGTTTATCTATTTGTTGCGGTACTTGAAGCCAGAAGACATGACTATGATTTTTGGATAATTTTTTACTAATAGGAACAAGAGTATTAATCCATTTCATCATTGAGGCAGAACCAACAGTTTTTTCTCCACTGATGACGATCCATCCACCAGGTTTAACTTTTTCTAATAGGTCAAGAAAACGATTCTGATTAAGATCACGATATTTACTAAGTTGTAGCAGTGCTCCATCATAGATTATATTTTGATTTATTTGTGGGCTACATTGAAATTTAGCATTGGTAAATTTTAAAAAGTCTTGTCGCCAAGGGGTTATAATTTCAAGATTTTTTATCCACTGTTTATCAGGAACTTTGGTTAAACCAAAACCTAAAAAATGTTGGTTCGAATAAGGTTTAGGGAGATCATAGCTTTCAAAAGGTAAAAACAGAGACACATTTTATTCTTTCAAAGAAATGCCTCTTCAATATTTTAGAATGGCATTTTATTTTATAATAAGAAAATAAAATTAATCCTCTTTTCTCTTACGACGGTTTTTCTTTTCGGATGGATTCTTTTCATGAATATTATTGCCTTTTTCTGTTTCTATTGAATCATCATGGATAAGTTCTTTTCCAGTTTGTTGATCAACAACTTTCATTGATAACCGAATTTTACCACGTTCATCAAAGCCCATTAATTTAACCCAAACTTTATCACCTTCTTTGACAATATCAGTTGTTTTTGCTACCCGTTCTGATGCGAGTTGAGAAATATGAACAAGTCCATCGCGAGAACCAAAAAAATTAACAAATGCACCAAATTCTGCAATTTTAACAACTGTTCCTTGGTAAATAGAACCGACTTCAGGTTCATCAACAATCGAAAGGATCCAATGTTTTGCTGCTTCAATGGTTTTTAAATCAGAAGAGGCAATTTTAATTGTTCCATCATCTTCAATATTAATTTTAGCTCCAGTTTTTTCCACAATTTCTCGTATCACTTTACCACCAGAACCGATAACGTCACGAATTTTATCTACAGGAATGTTCATTATTTCAATACGTGGAGAAAATTCGCTGAGTTCACTACGTGCACGAGCTAAGGCCTTTGCCATTTCATTGAGAATATGGATCCGACCATCCTTGGCTTGTGCAAGTGCGATTTTCATAATCTCTTCAGTAATGCCATCAATTTTTATGTCCATTTGCAAAGAAGTAATGCCGTTTTCTGTACCCGCTACCTTGAAATCCATATCGCCAAGGTGATCTTCATCTCCTAAAATATCTGATAGAACAGCAAATTGTTCACCTTCTTTAATCAAGCCCATTGCAATACCAGCAACAGGGCAAGCTAAAGGAACACCTGCATCCATGAGCGCTAGTGAGGTTCCACAAACAGTTGCCATTGAAGAAGATCCATTTGATTCGGTAATTTCTGATACAGTACGAATGGTGTAAGGAAATGATTCTTTTGTCGGTAACATGGGATGAATAGCGCGCCATGCTAATTTACCATGACCAATTTCGCGGCGGCCGGGAGAACCGATACGGCCTATTTCACCTACTGAAAAAGGCGGGAAATTGTAATGAAGAAGGAATGTTTCTTTATACATACCTGTCAAGGAGTCTATATATTGCTCATCTTCTCCAGTTCCTAATGTTGCTATGACAAGTGCTTGTGTTTCACCACGAGTAAATAATGCTGATCCGTGTGTACGAGGAAAAAGACCAACTTCTGATTGAATTGAACGAACATCTGAAAGATTACGTCCGTCAATACGTTTTCCCGTATCCAGGATGTTTTTGCGAACAATTTTTGCTTGCAAATTTTTGAAAACAGTTGCGATCTGATCTGTATTAAATTCACAGTCTTCTTCTGCTTCTTGTATAAATTTATTGATAACTTCTTCTTTAAGAAGATCAATCGCGGCATGGCGTTTTTGTTTGTCGGTAATTGTATAAGCGTCTCTTAAATCTTGTTCAATCATTTTACGCATATTGTTTTCAAGGATAGACAGATCCTCTGGAATAAAGTCGCGAGGCTCTTTAGCAGCTACTTCGGCAAGTTTGATGATAGCATTAATTACAGGTTGAAAACTTTTTTGGCCAAACATGACAGCATTCAACATTACATCTTCAGGTAATTCATGTGCTTCTGATTCAACCATTAATACAGCATTTTCTGTTCCAGCAACAACGAGATCAAGTTTTGATTCAGGCATCTCATCAATATTAGGATTGAGAATATATTGTCCATTACAATAACCAATACGAGCAGCAGCAATTGGGCCCATAAAAGGAATACCTGATAGAGTTAATGCAGCAGAAGATGCAATTATAGCAAGAATATCAGGATTGTTTTCTAAATCATGCTGGATGACAGAGACGATTACTTGTGTATCATTTTTATAGCCATCAACAAAGAGGGGACGAATTGGGCGGTCAATCAACCGTGAAATTAAGGTCTCACTTTCACTTGGACGGTTTTCACGTTTAAAATAACCTCCAGGTATTTTACCAACTGCATAGTTTTTTTCTTGATAATTAACAGTGAGCGGAAAAAAGTTTTGATCTGGTTTTGGAGTTTTTGCTGAAACAACGGTTGCCAAAACAACAGTTTCACCATATGTAGCAATAATTGCACCATCTGCTTGACGTGCAATCTTTCCTGTTTCGAGGATCAGCGGCCGGCCGGCCCATTCAATTTCTACCTTATGGGTTTTAAACATTTTTTATCCTTAATGACCTAATATTTACGTTTTGGTTTTGAATTATGTTTTAAAGTTATGGACAATACAACAAGACATTTCTATATTTTGTGCAGAGAGAAATAAATGACAGATCAAATGAAAGCATCCAGCAATATTGCTCACGATTCTTCATTAGTTTTTACTGACCAGCAACATATTAAAAGAAAAGAGTGATTTCTCATAAAAAATACTCCCCCACTTTATCTTCAGCGGCGTAGGCCTAATCTTTCGATAAGCTTCTGATAGCGATCTTGATCAACGCCTTTTAGGTAATCAAGAAGTCGGCGGCGTTGGGACACCATTTTTAAAAGACCGCGACGAGAATGATTATCTTTTTTATGAGATTTAAAGTGGTTAGTTAAATTAGAAATACGCTCAGAAAGAACAGCAACCTGGACTTCTGGTGAACCTGTGTCACCGATTTTAGTTGCATATTCTGTAATAAGAGTTTGTTTACGCTCAGCAGTAATTGACATCGTATTATCCTTTCAAAAAATGAGCAAAAAACACCTGTAGCCGAGATGCCATCCAGCAAAGGTTATAAAAGAACAAAAAACAAAAAGAGAGAAAATCTTACTTGTTTTGATGCTGATATTTGATACTTATATAGGAAATAAAGTTAAAATACTAGTCCTTGAAGATTTTCTTTAAATGAGTTTATTTGGAGACTTTTTTATGAGAGTTTCTTAAAAAATTATTATTCTAATTGATAGAAAAGACTATAACTTTACATAATGTACTAATAGTAAAGGGAAGAATAAACTGCTGATTTGGAGACAAAAGATGCAGAGGATTTCAAAATTAGAGATTTTTCATAATTCAACATTCAGAAATTTATGGGTTGCTACTCTTGTAGCTAATTTAGGGGGGCTTGTACAGACGGTTGGAGCAAGCTGGATGATGACATTGATTAGTTCTTCGCATTTCATGGTAGGACTTGTGCAAAGTGCTACGACATTGCCACTTGTTGTTTTTTCTCTGATGGCAGGTGCATTAGCTGATAATTTTAATCGGCGTTATATTATGCTTTTCGCACAAATTATGATGATGATTGTCTCAATTAGTTTGGTTATTTTATCTTATATGGGATTAATTACTCCCTGGCTTCTCTTATGCTTTACATTTTTGATTGGATGTGGAACCGCTTTGTATAATCCTTCTTGGCAAGCAACAATAGGGGATATTGTGAACCGAGAAGATATTTCTACTGCTGTTAGTCTGAATAGTGTTGGTTTGAATTTGATGCGCAGTGTAGGCCCTTCTATTGGAGGAGTTATTATTTCTACTTTTGGTGGTATTACAGCTTTTTTTGTCAATGCACTGAGTTATATTCCTTTGATTAGCGTTTTGTTTTTATGGAAACCAAATTATAAGATTAATACATTACCACGGGAGAGGTTTTTAGGGGCTGTGGCAGATGGTCTCCGTTATGTAGTAATGTCTCCTAATCTTTTGAATATTATGGTAAGAGCATTCCTTTTTTGTGCGGGTGCTATTTTTATTTTTGCGCTATTGCCAATCGTTGTACATGAATTTTTTGAGGGAAATGCACTGCTTTATGGTACATTGCTTAGTTGTTTTGGTTTGGGAGCTATTACCGCTGGCATGATTAATGCGTTTATACGAAGTCATTTTAAGTCAGAAATAATTGTTGCAAGCGCATTTATTGGACTTTCTTTTTCTTGCTTTGTTTTAGCAATGAGTCATTCGTTGTTTATAAGCCACTTTATTTTATTTCCTGCTGGTTTATGTTGGGTTTTGGCATTATCACTCTTTAATACATCTGTACAGCTTTCTACACCACGCTGGGTTGTTGCACGTGCTTTAGCCTTTTATCAAACTGCATCCTATGGTGGTATGGCCGTTGGAAGTGCAATTTGGGGTATATTAGCTGAGGGTTATTCTTTAACAGTTGCTTTGAATGTTTGTGCGATATTTTTAATTTGTGGAGCTCTTGCAGGCATCAAATTCAAGATTCAGGAAATCCCTCAAATTAATTTTGAGCCGCTTGATCAATACAGAGAGCCAGAGCTTTCATTAGATCTAGAAGCACAAAGTGGTCCAATTATGATTATGATTGATTATCAAATTAATGAAAATGATCTTGCAGAATTTCTCGAGGTTATGATACGTCGTCGCCATATTCGACTACGTGATGGAGCTCGCCAGTGGATTCTTTTGCGTGATCTTGAGAGACCAGAATATTGGACAGAGTCTTATCATATACCAACATGGGTGGATTATTTGCGTCATAATCGCCGTCGCACAAAAGCAGATGTAGAGGTTAACAAACACCTTGATAGATTAAACCGCATTTCCGATAGTGTAAAGGTGCATCGCATGATTAAGTGGCAAACAGTACCAAAGATTAATGAGATACACTTGAAACTGTCCAATAATCAATAATTTGAGTGTTGTAGAACTGAAGTATAAAATAGAAAATAGCTGTCAGTGTAGAAAAAAATCTTCCGTAGGGGGCTGCTTAGCGTAGCATTAGAAATAGCAGCTCATTAAATTGTGAAAATCCGTTTTGGTTTAAATTGATTTTTATCAATTTTACCTATAGCCAGAAGCTGGTCTTTGTAAGTTACATAGACATTTTCTTTATCGATAGAGATGTTGTTTTCAAATAAAGGTACTGAATTACCCATCTTTATATGTAGTGCTTGAGTTTCATTGAGAGTATAGTGTGATAGGCAATGTAATGCGGCATCTGTTTTAATCAAGAACTGATCAAGTGTAGAGAAATCTCTCTTCGGCAAAGTACAATTTTGATCTGTTGTTTCTTTACAGGATATTGCTGCTTTTAATTCATCCCATGTAATGAGATCATTTTCTCTAAAAGGTGCGACTTTTATACGACGTAGGTCAGCAATATATCCATAGCAACCGAGATCATGTCCCATATCACGTGCTAAGGAACGTACATAGGTTCCTTTTCCACATGTCATTTCAAAAATAGAATATCCTTGAGCAGTGGTTTCGATGAGTTTGAGGGTTTTAATTTCCACTTGACGAGGTGAAATTTCAATACTTGTACCTTTGCGCGCTAAATTATAGGCACGGTTACCAGCAATTTTAATTGCTGAAAATTGTGGAGGTTTTTGCCAAATAATACCTGTATATTTTGGTAAAAGAGTAAGGATACTTTCTTGTGTTGGGCGTATCGGAGATATTTTAGTAATTTCACCTTCTAAATCATCTGTGGAACGCTCTTCTCCCCAGGCTACACAAAAATGATAAGTTTTTGCACCGTCCATAACATAAGGAACAGTTTTTGTTGCTTCTCCTAGTGCAATAGGTAATATGCCAGAAGCAAGGGGATCAAGTGTGCCAGCATGTCCAGCCTTTTGTGCATTAAAAAGCCATTTGACTTTTGAGACAGCTGCTGCCGAACTGATCCCTTTAGGTTTATCAAGGATGATCCAGCCGGAAATAGAACGACCTTTTTTTTTGCGTTGTCGTGTCACGTTTTTTTATCTTTAAGTTTATCATTACCAAGATCACGCGCAACTTCAGGGGATCGGAGTAAAGTATCAATTTTTGCGAAATTATCAAAACTGTTGTCGAATCGAAAACGGAGTATAGGCATGTATTTCATTTGCCGTAACTGATGACTCACTGCTCCACGGATAAAACGGCTATTTTTATTTAAAGCATTAATGATAGTATCATGAGAAGTTTTATCCACAGTATTGAGAAAAGAAACAAAGCAAGTAGCAATTTTCAAATCTGATGACATACGCACTTCAGAGACAGAAATAACAATATTTTTAAAGGTATCATCAAGCAAAATCCCCCGCTGCAATATATGAGCTATTGCGTGGCGAACCTGTTCTCCTACTCTTAATTGCCGTTGTGATGAACTTATATTTTTTACCAAAATTATTCCTTTTATACTCTGTTTTTCCTTTGTTCTCTTAAAAAATAAAGAAAGATAGAAATATTGTATTAAGTTTAATACTTTTCTTTTTTAGCTATTAGAAAGGAAAGTTCTTAGATGACTTTATAATGTACGATTGATATGCTCGACTCGGAAAGTTTCAATAATATCACCTGCACGAATATCATCATAGTTTTCAAATGCCATTCCACATTCTTGACCGACTTGTACTTCATTGACTTCGTCTTTGAAGCGTTTGAGTGTTTTAAGTTTTCCTTCATGAATAACAATATTATCTCGAATCAGCCGAACACCAGCTCCTCGTTCTATTTTTCCTTCTGTAACTCGACAACCAGCAACTTTTCCAATTTTTGTAATGTTAAAGATTTCTAGAATTTCGGCATTACCAAGGAAGGTTTCACGCTGTTCTGGTGATAACAATCCTGACATGGCTGCTTTTATATCATCAACAAGATCATAAATGATGTTATAATAACGGATTTCAATTCCTTGAATTTTAGCTGCATCTCGTGCTTGTTTATTTGCTCGAACATTAAAGCCAATAATAGCAGAGTGAGAAGCTTCAGCGAGAGAAATATCACTTTCAGTAATACCTCCAGCACCAGAATGCACGATGCGTGCGCGTACTTCTTCATTCCCTAGTGTTTCTAATGCTGAAGTGATTGCTTCAATAGACCCTTGAACATCTCCTTTAATTATAAGTGGAAACTCTTTTACACCGGTAGCTTGTAATTTTGTCATCATTTGTTCAAGAGAGCCACGAGAGCTAGTTTGTCGAGCTACAGCTTTTTCACGAGCTAGGTGTTGACGGTATTCAGAAATTTCTCGTGCTTTTGCTTCATTTGATACTACAGCGAATCGGTCACCAGCTTGTGGTGTACCTTGTATGCCTAAAATTTCAATTGGTGTAGAAGGTCCTGCTTTTTTAATATGACAACCATAATCGTCAATTAAAGCACGAACACGCCCCCATTCATTGCCGGCAACGATAATATCAGAAAGCTGTAATGTACCTTTTTGGACAAGAACAGTTGCAACAGGGCCTCGTCCCCGATCAAGTTTAGCTTCAATAACAATACCTTCTGCTGTTCGCTCTGAATCCGCTTTAAGATCAAGAAGCTCAGCTTGGAGAAGAATAGCTTCCAAAAGTTTATCAAGATTCTGTCCAGTCTTAGCAGAAACTTCAACTTCCAAAGTTTCACCACCCATAGTTTCAACAAAAACTTCATGTTGCAAAAGTTCTGTACGTACTTTTTGCGCATCAGCAGTTGGTTTATCAATTTTGTTAATGGCAACAATAATAGGGACATTAGCAGCTTTTGCATGATTAATGGATTCAACGGTTTGTGGCATCACACTATCATCAGCAGAGACTACTAAAACAGCAATATCAGTTACTTCAGCACCACGAGCACGCATGGCTGTAAAAGCAGAATGTCCAGGCGTATCGATAAAGGTAATCTTTTGACCGTTTTGTTCAACCTGATAAGCACCGATATGCTGTGTAATTCCACCTGCTTCACCAGAAACAACATTGGCTTTACGAATAGCATCAAGAAGAGAAGTCTTTCCATGGTCAACATGACCCATAATGGTTACAACAGGTGGACGTGGGCGCATCTTTAACGGGTTATCACTGATATTGAAAATACCATCTTCTACATCAGATTCTGAAACACGTTTAACTGTATGACCAAATTCAACAGCGATGAGCTCTGCAATATCTGCATCGATGATATCACCAGGCTTCATCATTTGTCCTTGTTTCATCAAAAATTTAATAACATCAACAGAACGTTCAGTCATGCGCTGAGCAAGTTCTTGAATGGTAATAGTTTCAGGAAGAATAACTTCACGGGAAATTTTTTCTCTTGGTTCTTGGTTTTGTGCACGTTTGAATTTTTCCTGACGACGACGCATTGCTGCTATTGAACGTCCACGTCCATTTCCTTCTTCATCCAACGCACTATTAAGGGTAAGTTTCCCTCGGCGACGTTCATCAGCTCCTTTCACAACTTTAGGTGAACGTATTTCTGGTTTAGAAGAATTAGCACGCCGGTTGTATCTGTCTTCATTATCATTATCATTTGGAATACGTTTTTCTGCTGGGGATGTATTTTTAGGCGGAATAGCCACTTCTAACGCTTTTACATCTATTGCTGCGATAGGTTCTGTTAATGAGGGGACAGAAGTATGAGCTGGAATTTCCTCTGTAGTATTTTTATTTTTTGGGAGTATTTCCATTTCTTGATGAGTTTGTAAATACAAGCTTTTTTCACGTTCTTTATCGCGTTTTTGTTTTTCAGCTTGTTTACGTATTATTTTTTCTTGGATATGTGCTTCTTCTAAAGCACGGCGTCTCGCTTCTATTTCTGCTGATGAAAGGTTGCATTGGGCTACAGGTTTACTGGGAGGTATTTCTTCAAATTTTGGTTTGGAGTGCTGAGCTACATGTGGTTTAGTAATAGACTGTGGTGCTTCAGTTTTTTCATCGGGGCGTGTAATTTTGCGCCGTTTAGTTTCGACAACCACAGCTTTTGTACGACCATGGCTGAAATTTTGTTTAACTATATTAGTTTCTAATCCTGACCGTTTTAAGGTCAGTGTTTTTTTAGCTGTTATTGTGTCATTATCGTTTTTACTCATTATATTTCCTTCACGGCATTTGCCGTTATTGTACTAAGCTTATTGCATTTATCCTCACGATAGGTGGTCAGTTTGTATATCGCTTTGATAAATCCCTCTGCAGCTTTCGTATTCAATAAGGCAGCATGTATCACAGGATTAGTTCCAAAAGCCATACTCATTTCATCACTTGTAAATAAAGATATAACTTTTATATTCTGATTTATTCGTTGTTGTATTGCGTGGATGGCTTGTGAAATTTTGCGTTTTCCATCTTCTTTTGCTTCTTTTGCATGAAGAACGAGAATAACTTGACCTGCACGGATAGCGGAAATAACTTTGACTGATCCTGTGACAATAGTCCCAGCTTTTCGAGCCATAGAAAGGTTTGCAAGGGCAGTTTTGAGTAATAATTTATCCACAATATGAGCGAGATTTTCAGAAACCTCAACATCTGTTTTAAGATTTTTACTAAAAACTTTATGTTTAACTGCTTTTTCTATAATAGCGTGATGAGCAGAAACCCAAAGACCACGTCCGGGTAAGTTAGCTTTAAGATCAGGGATAATTTGATTATTTGGACCAATGACAAAACGGATCAGCGTTGCCGCTGAAGCGCTTTTCTTCGTTACAATACAGGTCCGCTCATTCATTTAAAACGTATCCACATCCAAATTATCTGTTGCTTCATTTTCTACAGGATGCTGTTTAATAAGATCAGCTTGATTTATCCAGCCTGCTTGCACACGTGCTGCTAACACCATAGCTTCTGCGTCAGCACGCGTAACATCAAAGGGAGTCAAGATGCCAGGAAAATTTTGTGTTTGACCTTCTTTAAATTCTCGCCATCCAACGAGATCATCAACTGCATAGCCTGCAAAATCTTCCATTGTTTTTGTTCCATCCTCACCTATAGCAACTAGCATAGCATTTGTTATACCAGGAAGTATTTGTAATTCATCTGAAACACCAAGCTTTTTACGCTTTTCATTAAGCTCTTTTTCTTTACGTTCTAAATATTCACGTGCACGATTTTGGATTTCTGAAGCAGTGTCATGATCGAAGCCATCAATAGACTTTATTTCTTCAAGATCAACGTAAGCGATTTCTTCAATTGAGATGAAACCTTCTGAAGCCATAACTTGCCCAACCATTTCATCAACATCTAAAGTTTCCATAAAAAGTTTGCTACGTTCAGTAAATTCTTTATGACGATTTTCAGATTCTTCCTGTTCTGTTAGAATATCAATATTCCATCCTGTTAATTGCGAAGCTAAACGTACATTTTGTCCACGTCGACCAATTGCAAGACTAAGCTGATCATCAGGCACTACGACTTCAATACGTTCTGCATCTTCATCAAGGACGACTTTTGAAACTTCAGCAGGTTGTAGTGCATTGACGATAAACGTTGCGGCATCAGGCGACCAAGGAATAATGTCAATTTTTTCACCTTGTAATTCTGCAACAACAGCCTGAACGCGGCTCCCTCGCATTCCGACACATGCGCCAACGGGATCAATTGAGCCATCGCGTGAAACAACAGCGATTTTTGCACGTGAACCTGGATCACGAGCAACAGATTTAATTTCTATAATACCATCATAAATTTCTGGAACTTCCATGGTAAAAAGTTTTGCCATAAATTGAGGATGTGTACGTGAAAGGAAAACTTGTGGTCCTCTTGGTTCCCGGTGTACATCATGAACAAATGCACGAATGCGATCTCCATAACGGAAAGATTCCCGCGGAATTAATTCATCACGTCGCACGATAGCTTCTCCACGACCTATATCAACAATAACGTTGCCATATTCCACACGTTTGACTGTACCAGAAATAATTTCACCAATTTTATTTTTGAATTCTTCGAATTGATGATTACGTTCTGCATCACGTACTTTTTGCACAATAACTTGTTTAGCAGATTGTGTTGCAATGCGTCCAAAATCCATGGGAGGTAAAAGATCGGAAAGAAAATCACCAACTTTTGCGTCTTCTTTGCGTTTTAGGGCATCAGATAAAGCGATTTCAGTTGTATAATCTTCAACGATATCAACAACTTTAAGAAGACGTTGTAATTTAATTTCACCTGTCTTAGAATTGATTTCAGCACGGATATTGGTTTCTTGGCCATAACGAGAACGCGCGGCTTTCTGAATAGCATCAGCCATCGCAGAAATGACAATTTCACGGTCAATCGACTTCTCACGTGCAACAGCATCTGCAATTTGCAGAAGTTCAAGCCTGTTAGCGCTTATAGCCATTGATTTTCTCCTTTTTTATGCCACATGAGGTCAGGGGGGCGTTAATATTAATTGTTATAGTTTTTTTCGTTTTTGAGATGTTTAAGATTATCATCCAGGATTAATTGTTGGCACAATCTTTATTTTTTTTCAATGTGTCACGAATAAGTTCATCGGTAAGGATCAAATGCGCATTAGTAATACTAGAAAAAGGAATAAATATATTTGCTTCTTCTCTATCAGCTGTTTTCTCGATATTTAAAGTAAATCCATTTTGTGTAATATCCGTAAGCTTACCACGAAATTTTTGGCGTCCATCAATAATGGTACTAGTTTCAATTTTTGCTAGATGTCCTTGCCAATGAAAAAAATCAGATTTTCTTACGAGTGGACGATCAATACCAGGAGATGAAACTTCTAAATGATATTTTCGCTCAATAATATTTTCTATGTCAAGGAGAGGTGCAACAGTTCGACTAACTATTTCACAATCTTTTATTGTCATGGTGCCATCAGTACGTTCAACCATAATCTGAAGTGTTAAACCATTTAAACTCAAAAGTTTTGTGCGAATTAAATGAAAACCTAAAGGTTTTAATAATGGTATAATAAGAGCAGAAACACGTGCTGCAACGCCATCTTCTTCAAACAAACGTGGTTCATTAATATCATCCATTCTTTTAATTGCGTTCATATGATTCATCCAAGTTGTTATCGAACTTACAATAAAAAAGAGTGGCTCCAAATGGACCACTCCTCATCATAAGGCCGAAAATCTATCTTCTTATACTCTTAAACAGAAAATTTTACAAGTTGTTTATAGTAAAGCATTTTATTTCTTATTTTTTTATAAAAGTAAGATAAGTGGGTGTTCTACCTTCATATAGAGCTTTAGCTTCATATCGGGTACTTGGCCATAGTGGATAGGGAATTTTCCAGTCTGTAGGATTTTCTGCGAGCCATTCAAAACTATTATGTTGAGCACAATGATAAAGTGTCCAGTTGACATAGGTGTCTATATCACTGGCAAAGCGGAATTTTTTACCTACTTTAAGAACTCGAGAAAAACGGTTTAGATTTTTTTCATTAATGAACCTTCGTTTCCAATGCTTTTTTTTAGGCCATGGATCAGGATAAAATAAATCTATTCCATCAAGAGATTCTGTTGGTAACCAATCAAGAAAACGCGTAGCATCATCGTTATAAAGACGAAGTTGATTTTGATATTCTTTGTGCTTTTCAGTGTATAATAATATTTTTGCCATTCCATTAATAAAAGGTTCTATACCAATAAAACCAGTACGTGGAAAACATTTCATTTCATGGAGTAAATGTTCTCCTCCGCCAAAGCCAATTTCAAGTCGAACTTCTTCTACTGGATTGGTGAATAAAGATACTAACTTTAAAGGTGCAGGTTTGCTTAAATCAATGTTAAGAGTAGGAAGAAGTGTATTTATAAGCGTAATTTGATTGCTTCGTAACCGTTTTCCCTGTCGGCGACCAAAAAATGCTTCACTCATACGCGTTTTATGTGCAGTCATAGTATTTTAATCATTTTTTTAAGTTTTCCAACTAGGTCAGTTTTTTCCCAAGAAAATGAACCGTCATGTTCTGGTTTGCGTCCAAAATGGCCATAAGCAGCGGTTTTTGCGTAAATAGGTTTGTTAAGATCAAGATGTTTTCGGATACCTGTTGGTGATAGATCCATTATTTTGGGAATTGTAGTTGCAATAACACTTTCATCTACTTTCCCTGTTCCGTGGAGGTTAAGATAAATGGACAAAGGTTCTGCAATGCCAATTGCATAGGAGAGTTGAATAGTGCATTGATCTGCTAAATTAGCTGCAACAATATTTTTAGCTAGGTAGCGTGCAGCATAAGCTGCAGAACGATCAACTTTTGTTGTATCTTTACCTGAAAAAGCACCACCACCATGAGGTGCAGCACCACCATAAGTATCCACAATAATTTTCCGTCCTGTTAATCCCGCATCACTTTTAGGACCACCAATAACAAATTTTCCTGTTGGATTAATATACCATCTGCATTGATTGGAAATTGGGATATCATGTAAAGCTTGAAAAATATAGGGCTCAACAATTGTACGGACTTTATTTGAATCCCAACTTTCATCAAGGTGCTGTACTGAAAGGACAATCGATGTTACTTCTGCAGGTTTCCCATTTTTATATCGTATTGTTATTTGGTTTTTAGCATCTGGTCCTAGTTTATAAGTTTCTCCCTCTTTCCTATGACGCGCTATCGCAAGATGTTCTAAAATCTTGTGTGCATAATAAATTGGTGCAGGCATGAGATCTGGTGTTTCACGGCAAGCATATCCAAACATAATACCTTGATCACCTGCTCCTTCTTCACCATGACGATCAATGGCATTATCAACTCCTTGTGCGATATCAGCTGATTGTGGACGTAAAAGAACATCAATTTTAACGGTTTTCCAATGAAAATCTTCTTGTTCGTAGCCAATAACACGAATGGCATGACGCACAACTTTACGAAAAGGGGTAGGATTAATAATAAAAGAGCCAACTTTATCACGTATAAATTGACCGTGTTTATCTTTTTTTAAGAGTGTATCGGGAACGCGTACTTCACCAGCTATGACAACACGATTGACACTCACTAAAGTTTCACAAGCAACTCGTATTAACCATGGGTTAGTTCCTGTTTTGTAAGCTTCTCTGTAGACCATATCAACGATTTCATCAGAAATCCGGTCACAAATTTTATCGGGATGTCCTTCCGATACCGACTCACTTGTAAAAAGATAATCTTGATGCGGCATGGGAACTCTCTCAAACAAAAAAGAAATCGATATTTCATGTGTCGTATATTCAAATTTATCTTATTTGCCAATCTTATGGCAAATCGTCAATAATAATATAAAAAAGAATATAATTTTATAGCTTGTTGTTATGATCTTCTTCAGAAAGAGCTTTTGCTAAATCAATAATTTTTCGACGCACTTTAGCATCAGATATATTGGTAAAAGCACGCATTAATTGAATACCTTCACTGCTGGAACAAAAATCTATAAAATTATTATCGCTTTCCGTAAAACCTTCTATAGATTGTATACCAATTCCTTTATCAAAAAAATATGAGACTGGAACATCCATAATTTCTGCGATTGCTTGGAGGCGGCTTGCTCCAACACGGTTTGTTCCTTTTTCATATTTTTGAATTTGCTGAAAAGTAATACCTAATTTTTCACCGAGTTTTTCTTGAGTAAGACCTAATATATTACGACGCAAACGAATACGGGTTCCAACATAAATATCTATTGGATCGGGTTTTTTTCTAGTTTTGGTCATAATGCAACTCTTTATTTTCAGCGCTTTGTTTCCAAACAAACATTAGGTGCATGTGAGGTTAGTTTATTATAAATGAAGATGATATGTAATACTTTTCTTGACGTTACTGGTACACATAACATGATATTGTACATAAGCACTCAATCATTCAAGCTGTTTTGTAGAACCAAAACTAATACGGTACAATAGCATAAGAATGAATAAGATGAAAGTAGAGAATGTTCTGTATTTATTGTTCCAAATCGTGGTAATTGGTTGTGGGATTGGTGCATCAAAAGCGCCAATAATATTGTGTTCAAGAGAAGAAACGATTCTTCCATAAGAATCAATCACAGCTGATATTCCATTATTTGCTGCTCGAATAAGAGGTATTCCCAATTCAATGGCACGGAGTTGTGCTTGTTGAAAATGTTGATATGGGCCAGGTGTTCTACCAAACCATGCATCATTTGTTATATTAATAATTGCTTGAGGGGGAGGACCTTTAAAAGCTGTTGTATTAGGAAATATAGCTTCATAACAAATAAGTGGAAGATAAGAAAAACCGTTTGGCATCATAATGGTTCTTCGCACATTTGCAGCAGTATATCCATCAATGTTATCAGCGAGAATATGCAACCCTAACTTTTTCAGTAAATTTTGATATGGAAGATATTCACCAAAAGGGACGAGATGAAGTTTATCAGATGTGTGAAGAATATCACCTTTGGCATCAATGACTGCGATTGTATTAAAATATTGTATTTCGGTATGAGGGGACGCATTATCGGTTCGAATGGCACCGATAATGGCCCATTGTTGGGGTTTTAGAAAAGAGCCAATATGCTTTGTAAGAATAGAAGACGTATTACTAAGAATATAAGGAAGGGATGCTTCTGGCCATATGATAAAGTCAGGTTCCGGATTCTGGCTAATGGCTGTTTTGATACTTAAGTTTAGATGAGCTGCAAATATATCTTTTCTTTTTGTATTGCTTAATTTAGTGGTTTGTTGGATAGAGGGTTGAACAATACGCACCCAATGGTTATTATTGCGGTACTCTGCTATATTGGGTGCTGTGTTTAAACGATAAAATCCAAATCCGCTATGGGTTAATATAAGAAGGAAACAGAGTAAAAGCGCTGAGAATTTTTTTTCATTTGTTAATAAGACAGTTGGTAAACTATAGCATAAAACAGCAAGAATATTCATTCCATAGAGTCCTACAATCATACTTGATTGCATAAGCATGGGGGTTGGCATAGCTGTATAACCGAGAGCATTCCATGGAAAACCCGTCAATAGCGTCGCGCGCAACCACTCTGCTAATCCGAGTGAGAAGGCCAAAACAAAGAAGCGTGCTATATTTTTTGTCCATAAAAAGAAAGCAATGATACCAGCAAAAAACCAATAAAAAGAAAGGTAAGCAGGAAGACAAAAAATAGAGAATGGTAGTGCCCAAGCAAAAGAGATCGGATCTACTAATAATGCATTACTTAACCACCAAAGGCTACAAATAAAGTAACCAAAGCCAAAGTTTCCAAAGACTAGTGCATTTGTTAAAAGGCGTTTTTTATTGTTTTGGATAGTATTGATTTCATCGAGAAAAACAATGAAGATGGGAAATGTTAAAAAGCAAATGGGTGTTAAATAAAAGGGCGGGAGTGCAAAAGACGTTAATGCACCACATAAAAAAACGCATATTTGCCGTTTCCAACCAGTAATAGAAAGCAGGAGAAGATTTAGCCTCTTTAATAACAATTAGCTATCCTTATAAGGCTGTTGTTCCTTAAGATTTTCATTTTCTGAGATACGAAAAATGCGTAATCGTTTAATTCGACGTTTATCAGCTTCTAAAATACGGAAACGATAACCTGGTACAGTTTCAATTATTTCACCTTTTGAAGGAATGCGATCAAGAATAGAAACGATTAAACCACCAATGGTATCCACTTCATCTCCATATTCTCCCACAACAAAATCAGGACCAAGAGCTTTCTCCACATCTTTTAATTCAGTTTTTGCATCAACCAACCATTTATTATCAGGTTCGCGCACGATAGCGTTATCAATATTATCATGTTCATCTTCAATATCACCAACCACCAATTCGACAATATCTTCTATAGACACTAAACCATCTGTACCACCATATTCATCGATAACTAAAGCCATTTGTGTTCGTGTGGTTTGCATACGCGTTAATAATTTGCTTGCGAGCATAGAACGAGGCACAAACAAAACTGTTCTAATTAGGTCTAGTTCACCGATAGGGTGTTGTAAATCTTTATAATTCAATTGTAGAGAGTCATATTTTTGTTCATTTCGAGTAGAATCGGTAATAAAAGAGGTTATATAATTGAGGATATCATGGATATGAATCATACCTCGCGGATCATCTAATGTTTCAGCGTACACAGGTATACGTGAATGTCCAATTTTTGCAAAAAATCTAAGAGCTTCGCCAAGAGGAGTATTAATTTCCAATGCTTCTATTTCGGAACGTGGAATCATAATATTATCAACACGTGCTTCGCGTAGGCATAAAATATTGTGAAGCATAGTACGTTCTTCAGGAGAAAAAAGTGTTGTTCCCTTCTCATTATCAGCAGCAAATACATCAGTAAGACCATCACGTAGTGATGTGTGGCTGCGTCCACGTAAAAATGAAAATAGATAGCTTAGCAATGAGTTTTTCTTTGTATAGCTTGTTTTTTGTAGAGAATATTCTTCAGAATTAGAAGATATTTGAGTACCATTTTGTGTATTAATTTTATCCGCCATGGCTTTAAAAATTTTCTAAACTTTCTCAATTATAATAGTTACGTCAATTATTTAAAATTTTATTATTTGTAACACAAATTTTAAGTTTCACTTTTATCATTTTACAACAATTTAGTATAGGGATCTTTTATAGATAGTTTTTGAAGTATTTCTTTTTCTAATTTTTCCATTTGGTTAGCTTCATTATTTGTTTCATGATCATAACCAAGAAGATGAAGAATACCATGAATGATTATATGCGTTAAATGATCCTGAAATGATTTTCTTTCTTCTTCTGCTTCTCGCATAACAGTTTCTTGCGCAATAACGATATCACCAAGCATAAGTCTAGGATTTTGTCCAGCTTTAATAGGAAAAGCAGGAAAGGATAAAACATTTGTGGGTTTATTGTGATGACGCCATTGTGCGTTAATTTGTGCCATACGCGTATCATCTGTAAAAAGCAGGCTAAGTTCACTTGTTATCTCATTTAATGATAAATGCTGTAATGTGGTAACTAGAGCTTTGTCAGTAATGTTATAAAGCATTTCCTCATCATTCCATTTAGCACTTTCAATAGTTATATCAATAGCAATCATGGGAAATTGCACTCATTTTTTTTACGAAAAGCGTGTGAGTGGTATTGCTTTTTCTGTTCAATAGAATCACGATCATAAGCTTGAATGATGGTGGAAACAAGAGAGTGTCGCACAACATCTTTTTCATTAAAATGAATAATTGTAATATTTTCTATGTCTGCAAGGATACGAATTGCTTCCACTAAACCTGATTTTTGTCCTGCGGGCAAGTCAATTTGGCTTAAATCACCTGTTATAATCATCCGTGATCCTTCTCCAATGCGTGTAAGGAACATTTTCATCTGCATAGGTGTAGTATTTTGTGCTTCATCAAGAATTATTGCTGAATGAGCAAGTGTTCGACCACGCATGAAGGCTAGAGGAGCTATTTCTATAACTCCGGAGGCTAAGATGCGTTCTACTTTTTCAACAGGTATCATATCATATAGAGCATCGTAAAGGGGGCGTAAATAGGGATCAACTTTTTCTTTAAGATTACCGGGAAGGAAGCCAAGATGTTCTCCAGCCTCAATAGCTGGACGTGAAAGAATAATTCGTTCAATAATACCATATTTAAGAAGCATTACAGCGTAAGCAACGGCAAGATATGTTTTTCCAGTGCCTGCTGGACCTATTCCAAAAATAAGTTCAGCATGTTCCATAGCACGCATATAAGCG
This sequence comes from Bartonella bennetti, assembly GCF_045945445.1. Lineage (NCBI taxonomy): Bacteria > Pseudomonadati > Pseudomonadota > Alphaproteobacteria > Hyphomicrobiales > Bartonellaceae > Bartonella > Bartonella bennetti. The sequence goes on from NZ_CP174576.1 coordinate 42,892, forward strand.
TCTTGTGTTAAAGTACGAGCATAGATTGTTTTTTTATGGGTATTAAATTGTGCTAATGTCTGTTGTACAGAAGGCTCGGTTATTTGAAGTTTTTCTTGTTGCTCATCGGGCAAATTTGCCATAGCAATTGCACTTTCTATATCTGATAGAGTAAGTTCTGGATGTGTTTTTGCTTTTCGATAAAGTTGGTCTAATACATAGTGCACCTGTTGTATGGCAATAGCTGTTCCATAGATTAAAATTTTGTTGCCGTGTGGGCGAATATCAAGCTTGAGTTTCTTTTCAAGATAAGCAAGATTTTCATCAAATTTACCAAAAACTATTTTTGCAGTGTTGTTGTTTTCAAAAGTTAAAACAACATGGTGAATGTTGACTGTATTAGCTTTTTTTAAGATGCTTTTATTTTGAGAGGGGATACTTTTTATCTTTGGAATTTGTTTCGATTTTTTGGTTGATGCTTTCAACCCATACTCCTTATCTGTTTATATTATAGCTTTAATATAATCACTTGCCTTTAAAAGTGAAATAGCTTTTTAAGATTATATTTTTAAATAGAACTATAAAATTTTTTTAATATATGTCGATTTTTTCACCAACGAAACTATTAGAACTTGCATCTTTAATACGGATTTTCATAACAGTTCCAACAGAGGTTTGTGTATTTACGACAACAGGTAAAAGCCAAGGGGAACGTCCTACCATTTGCCCCGAGTGACGACCAATTTTTTCAATAAGAACATCGGTTTTTTGACCAATTTTAGAGTGTAAAAATGTATGTTGTTGGTCAAGAAGAATGGTTTGTAAATGCTGGAGGCGAGCATTTTTAACTGTTTCATCAACGTGATTCTTCATTGTTGCACCGACTGTGCCAGGCCGAGGTGAATATTTAAAAGAATAAGCCGAACTATAGCCTACCTGTTTAATAAGCTTGATAGTTTCTTCAAAATCTTCATCAGTTTCGCCTGGGAATCCTACAATGAAATCGCCTGAAAAAGCAATATCAGGTTTTGCAGCACGAATCTTATCGATGAGATGAAGATAATGAATACTTTTGTGTTGTCTGTTCATTGCTTTCAAGATACGATCTGAACCTGATTGAACAGGAAGATGCAGATAAGGCATAAGTATATCAAGATCTCGATGTGCAGCAATAAGACTATCATCCATATCGCGTGGATGACTCGTTGTATAGCGTAATCGTTTTAAACCATCAATTTTAGCCAAATGATGAAGAAGATCTCCAAGGCGCCAAGTTTTCCCATCGATACTCTGTCCATGCCATGCATTTACATTTTGCCCAAGAAGTGTAATTTCTTTTACACCTGCTTCAATAAGCTGGCGCGCTTCATCAGTGATTTGCTTAACGGATCGGGATATTTCTGCGCCCCGTGTGTAGGGAACAACGCAAAAGGTACAAAATTTATCGCAACCTTCTTGTACTGTTAAAAATGCACTAACACCTCGTTGTTGCACAGCTCGTTTGTTATGAGGTGGTAAATGGGTAAATTTATCTTCAATGGCATAATCTGTTTCAACAACTTTTTTTCCTTGTTTGACTTGTTTTAATAGTTCCGGTAGGCGGTGATACATTTGTGGTCCAATGATGAAATCTACGGTTGGTGCACGTCGCAAGATTTCATTTCCTTCAGCTTGTGCAACACAACCTGTAACACCGATCATCAAAGGTTTATCATGTGTACGTCCTTGACGTATTATTTGCAAGCGACCAAGGTCAGAGTAAAGTTTTTCTGCTGCTTTTTCGCGAATATGGCAGGTATTGATCAGAATAAGGTCAGCATCATTTGGTGTTTGTGTCGCGATATAACCTTGAGTGCTTAAACTATCATTCATTCGTTGGCTGTCATAAACATTCATTTGGCATCCATAAGTTTTGATAAAAACTTTTTTGGGGCCATTGGGAAGTATGCTTTTAGAGTTTTTACGATGATCCATATTGCGTTTCTAAACGTTTTTTTTTTAAATCTCAATCTATTTGCTTGAAAGTTTTTTGCATGATGATTGCATCTGTGAATCCATTGTGTGATTGATAGTAGGCTGGGCGTTTAGCAATCTTTTGAAATTTAAATCGTTTATAAAGGGCTAAAGCAGGAAGATTGGTTTCTTCTACTTCTAAAAAAAGTTTTGTTGCATGTTCACGACGGAGATGGTGAAATATGTGATCAATAAGAAAATGACCAATTTTTTGTTGACGATTGTTAGAATGAACTGCAATCGTTATAATTTCAGCTTCATTGAGAATAAGACGGCAGAGACAAAATCCTAAAATTTGATGAGATTGTCCAATGAGATGGGCTTTATAGCCAAAAATAGAATGATCTTTTAAAAAAATCTCAAACGTTTGTTTTGTCCACGCTAGGGCAAAACAATTTTTATGAATTTGATGAAGAAAAATACTGTCCTCAGAGTGTAATGGCGCAATTACAAAATTTTTTTTTGTCAACGAAGATTTAGTCATTATTGTTTTCGTGGTAAGGCAAAATCAGTTTGTTGTTTTGCATCAGCATCGCGTAAGTAGAGGGGACGTGGTGGTGTTTGCGGCTGTTTATTTGCAGCTAGGCGTGCATAAGTTAAAATGTCCGCCGCATCACATGGAATGGAAACCGGTATAATTCCTTTGCTTATTGTATTGTTTCTAATATATAGAGCAATAATTTCAGCAGCTGGACCAGTGAGTATGGTGTGTTGGAATAGATCTGCTACAATATTTTCAGGTGTTTTTAAGCTAGGCATGCTTAAAGCTATAAGGTTGTTATTGAAATTTTGATGATAGAACATCTCTCTACCGGCTTCAATGACAACAGTGATGGTTGATGTGATATTTTCGTTAGCTACTTGTGCAGCTAATGCTTCAAGTGAGCTTACTCCAATGGCTGGAATTTCTAACGCTAAGGCCAAAGCTTTTGCTGTAGCAATACCTATACGTATACCTGTAAACGATCCCGGTCCAATATTGACGGCAATGCGATTAATCTGATCAAGCTTGATATTTGCTTGATGTATTAGCTGCTCGATTTGACCAATAAGTTTCTCAGCATGACCTTTGCCAATACATTGGCTGACACGTGCAATAACAGATTTATGCTGAACAAGTGCGACGGCACAATAAATTGAAGCTGTGTCTATGGCAAGAATAAGCATAAGCGCTTTTTAGCCGAATATAGTGATAAATAAAAGGTCAGTTTTATTTTTTAGAAATTTTATTTATCTATAAAATATTAAAAAATTTTCAGATCAGTAAGAATAGTTTTTTGAGATGTGTTTTAAGCATGGCGTGTCTGTTAGCACAGAAAAAAAGACACATGTAAAATAAATTCAGTATCTTAGATTTATTTGCAAACCATATTTAAGAGAGTGAGGTATTTAATATACTTTTAAAATGTTATGTGCTCAAAATTAAAGAGCTTTATTATAAGAATACTGAAGACGCTGAGGATAAATATAGAGCTGATTGAAGTACATATGATACGCCATCCGGTTTTTTTTAATGAACGAATATAAATACTTAGTTCCAATCCTATCATTGAAATGATAGTGAAAAATTGGGTAATAAAGTTGATAGAGATAAGAGAAGTTGTAGGAATAAGTTCTGCATATTCTGGAAGAGAAGAACAACTACGGACAATAGAGACTAATAAAATCGCTAAAACAAGAGTCTTAATCCACACTTCTGCAAGAAATTGCTTTTCTATAAATTCTAAATCGTACGCAAATACTGATATAAGCGCGCAGATTAAAATTTCCGATTCTCAATTGATGAGTTAAGATAAATCTTTACTCGGCATTTCAGGGATTCCCCTCCCACTCTCATAACATTGAGCGCCTATTTCTATTATAAATTTAGAGACTATCAAATAAATAACAGATAAATAATTTCAAAAATTAGTTCTTGCTTGCAAGGCAGCAGCTAAAGTCCCATCATCGAGATAATCTAGTTCACCACCTACTGGTACTCCATGGGCAAGGCGAGTGATTTTAATGGAAAACTGAGAAAGTTGATCGGTAATATAGTGAGCTGTTGTTTGTCCTTCAACTGTAGCATTAACAGCTAAGATAATCTCTGTAATGGAATTATTGGTAATGCGGTTGATTAAGGAGATAATGTTCAGTTCATCAGGCCCTATTCCATCTAAAGGAGATAATCGTCCACCTAAAACATGATAACGTGCTGATAAAAACTTTGTACGTTCAAGAGCCCAGAGATCAGAAATATCTTCAACAACAATGATTATTGATTCATCACGGCGAGGATCTGTACAAATTGAACAGGGATCTGTTGTATCTACATTACCACAAATAGAACAAATTCGAACTTTATTTGCAGTTTCTAGCATTGCAGATCCTAGAGGTTCTAGCAGGGTTTCTTTTTTTTTGATTAGATAGAGAGCGGCACGACGCGCTGAACGTGGCCCAAGACCTGGTATCCGTGCTAAAAGCTGAATAAGGCGTTCAATTTCAGGGCCTGCAATATGTTTAGACATGCTATTATACCAAGGGATGAAAATACAGTTTATTTATAAAAACGGAAATTGAAAACCGGGTGGGATTGGCATTCCTGCAGTTACACTTTTAGTTTTTTCTTTAATAATTACATCTAGTTTACTTTTAGCGTCGTTATAGGCCGCTATGACAAGATCTTCAAGAATTTCTACGTCTTTAGGATTCATTAATGAAGGGTCAATTTTTATTGCTGATATGGTATTTTGACCATTAATAGTGATCTTGACAAGACCTCCACCTGCTATACCAGTTGCTTGCAGATTAGCCAATTCACTTTGCATTTGCTGCATTTTTGTTTGCATTTCTTTGACTTTTTGCATTATATTCATCATGTCACGCATAGGGATTGGTTTCCTTATTCATCATTTGTATTATTATCAGTGTCAAAGATATTGGGGATTAAATCAAGATCATTTTCTTTTTTATTGAAGCGAATATCAATGATTTTTGCTCCTGGGAAATTATTGAGAATTTTTGCAATATCAGGATCTGTTTGTGCATCGGAAAAAAGAGATTTTTGTATAGCGATACTTTCTTCTTGTAAAGTTGGTTCCCCTCCTTCATTTACAAGAGTTATAGTCCAGCGCTTTCCAGTCCATTGGTACAGCATTTTTTTTATATCACGTTCAAGGGAGTGAGGAGCTTCTTCAGCAAATCTTAACGTAATATGCTGCGGTTCAAAAGAAACAGGATGAACGAATTCTTTGATCAACAATTTGAAATGTATTTCATTATGCTGCTCAGCTAGATCAACAATATCCTTTAAAGAATTTATGATGATTTTTTGTTCTGTAGCTTCCATTTCTGATTGGGGGACGATATGAGATAGATTGGTTATGTTTTTATCAAGTTGATTAGCTTGAACATTTTCACTTGTTTCAATCTTATTACAAAAGTCCGTCTTTTCAGAAGTTGTAATCTTTAATTGTTTTATATATTTAGGGGAGCGACTAGATTGGTTTTGCAGTGAATCTGAAATTGGGGAGGAGGCGTAGCTGTGTGCAACTTCTGTTTTTGTAATGTTGCTTTCATTTATTTTTTCTTGAGAGGAATGGTTTTCAACAAGTGTAGGTATTTTTTTTTCCTGTGTGAGTTTTGTTAAAGCTTCATCAAGAGTTGGTAAATCAGCAACATGAGCAAGACGAATCAATAACATTTCGGCAGCTTGAATAGGATGAGAGGCTTGGTTAACTTCCTGTAGGCCTTTGAGGAGCATTTGCCAACTACGTGAAAGAACACGAATAGAAAGTTTTTGTGAAAAATTTAAGCTTCTTGAGCGTTCCTCTTCTGTAAGTGATAAATTTTCTATTATTTCTGGTGTCAAACGTAATCGTGTTATTAGATGATTAAAATCAGCTAATTCTGTTAGTATAGCAAAGGGATCTGCACCTGCATTGTACTGATTGCGTAATTCATACAATGCATTAACAATATTTCCTTTCATAATAGATTCAAAGAGATCAATGATGCGAGATTGATCAGTTAATCCTAACATTAGGCGTACTGCAATGGCATCAACTTTGCCATTACCATAGGCAATTGCTTGGTCAAAAATAGATAATGCATCACGGACAGATCCTTCTGCTGCACGGGCAATCATGAATAATGCTTGATCTTGTGCTTCAACTTTTTCTAGTTGAGCAATTTTGCGTAAATGGGTGACCAAAACAGCTGCTTCAATACGTTGCAAATTAAAACGCTGACAGCGTGAAAGAATTGTAATAGGAACTTTGCGAATTTCTGTCGTTGCAAAAATAAATTTCACGTGCGGAGGAGGTTCTTCAAGTGTTTTTAATAGACCATTAAATGCTTGTGTTGAGAGCATGTGAACTTCATCAATAATATATACTTTATAACGTGCAGAAACAGGGCGGTAACGGATTTGTTCAATAATTTCACGAATATCGTCAATACCAGTATGCGAAGCAGCATCCATTTCAATAACATCTATATGGCGACCCTCAATGATTTGTGTGCAATGCTCACCAAGTGTATCGAATAAGGTAGTTGGTTTATCAATATCTTTTGTTTTGTAGTTAAGAGCTCGGGCTAAAATACGCGCTGTCGTGGTTTTTCCTACTCCACGAATTCCTGTTAACATCCATGCTTGTGCAATACGTCCTGTTTTAAAAGCATTATTGAGAGTACATACCATTGCTTCTTGGCCAATTAGGTCAGAGAAGCTTTGAGGTCGGTATTTGCGAGCAAGAATGCGATAGGCCGTTATTGCTGGAGTATCTTTTATTAATTGTTCCAATTATGAAGCTCTTTTTGATATATATTCAATAATATAAAAGGATAGATTAACAGAAATCTCTTTAAATATTAAGAGAGTTTTTTAATGAGCTTGTTTTAAGAATAACATTTTTTGAATTTAAGAGAGCTCAAAACTTCTCTTCCTTTGATACGGAAATACTACTGTAAAACTAAAACATTATATTTTAAAATTTAAATATATAGCTTATTTAAAAGAGGGAGATTGGTACGATGACCCGTACAAAAACTCGTTAGGGCTGCTTCTTTCCAGATCTGACCCGATTGGCGAGCAGTTCGTCCATCACCAACCTCCTTTCGCTTATATTATCGATTTAAAATAAAAAATCAAGAAAGAACCAAAAATGTGATAAAAATAACCGAAATTTGCACTCTGAAATTATTTTTTATTCAGAGATAGAATATTATATCTGCAAAAAACACATTTACATAACAAAATAAGTCGGTTTGGTGTAATCCTTTGATCAGAAATCCCCTTGGTGAGTAATTCGTTCATCACCAACCTCCTCTCATTTGTATTATTATTATCGATTTAAAATAAAAAATCAAAGAAGGACCAAAAACATGATACAGATGCTTAAAATTTGTATCTGAACTTGATAAGCATTTCAGAATGCACTATAAAAGCGTATTCACATGGAAATAAATCTTTCTTAATTTTAAAATAATCTTATTATTCTCCATATCCTCCTAAATCATATATTCCTGCATCACAGTTTGTTCCTACAACTTTATTGTCGGTTACATTTTCAAAAGTGTAAGGTCCTCCTATCCAAGGGAAACTTACATCAAGGGACGCAACATTACTAATCATAAATATTTTTTTGTCTTTGTCGTGAGTTATCTGACTTGGATTTTCAGGAATAATTTTCAGATATTCTAAGCTACGAGGGTCTGTATATGTTAAACGAAATGTGGTTACAGGGTCGAGGTTTTTACAAATATATTGCACTCCTTGTCTAATTGTCGGGTGTTTTTCAATTACAACCTTCTCATGAGGTTCAAATATCCACTTCTTTTCGCCAAATCCAGCCAAAGCATCATTAGAGATCAAAATACTTACAAAAGTCAGCCCTTGAGATAGAAGTTTTTTCATTTATATATTCCCCTTTTAAATTATTCAGAATGATCATGTTTAATTAACAATACAACATTGTTTAATTTTAAAATATACCAAAAAAAATAATATAGAAACTAATTCTATATTATTTTGAAAAAGAGAATTTGTTGATTATTATAGTTAATTTTATACTAGAATTTTACGGACTCTTTCGAGATCATTTTGTGTATCGACACTTAAAAAAGTTGTATCGATTAGCTCCACATCAATACGCATATTGTTTTCTAATGCGCGTAATTGCTCAAGTTTTTCACGTTGTTCAAGTGTCGATGGTTTAAGTGTTATAAATTTTTCAAGAGCTTTGCGTCGGTAAACATATAATCCAATATGGTGGTATAAAGGTCCATCTCCATAAGGTGCAGTTGCACGGGTAAAATAAAGGGCACGAAGTCGATTTTTAGCAATTGGTGAGCCAATGATTTTAACAATATTGGGGTTTGTTTTTTCATTTTCTTCAATAAGTTTTGTTCCTAATGTTGCAATATCAGTTAAATTATTTTCTAGGGGCCGTAAGGCACTTACGATGGCATTAGGCGTTATTGTTGGCAAGTCACCTTGTACATTCACAATAACATTATAGTGCTGTTCAGGATCAACTTTGGTTAAGGCTTCATAAATACGATCAGATCCCGATTGATGATTTGTGCAGGTTATGATACATTCATAGCCATAAGCTGTAACGGTTTGAGCAATTTTGTCATGGTCTGTTGCAACGATAATACGCTCTAATCCAGTTTCTTTTGCCCGTTCAGCAACATGAATGATCATGGGTTTTCCGGCGATATCAGCTAAGGCTTTACCTGGTAGACGAGTTGAACCCATGCGAGCGGGAATGAGAATGAGCGGTTGAAGAGACATTGTAGAGTTCCAAAGAATGTGTACTTAATTTATAATCTTATACCTTAATAAGGGAAGGAACCGCAAAGAACTATACTGAAAATAATATAAAAATATGAAAGTTTAAATTTTATGAATCGATCAACCTTCGTTTATTTAATTTGTGCGTGTTTATTTTTGTTGATTATTTTAGTGGGCATTTTCACTATCAGCGATATGATTTATGATGACTCGGTTCAACATTCTTATAAAATTACCGATAATGACACATTTAAAGAAACACAAAGTATGTCTGGTAAATCTTTATTGTTGAGTGATCTTCTTAAACAAGGCAATCTTGAGAATGGACGGAAAATTTTTCGCCAGTGTGCAATTTGCCATGCTTCTAAACCTGATGGATCTAATCGTGTTGGTCCGTCACTTTGGGAGATTGTTGACCGTCCTTTAGCAAGTGTAAAAAATTTTTCTTATTCAAAAGTGTTGCGTGCGAATTCTGATAAAAAATGGGATTTTTTTACTTTGGATCGTTATATTCAATCACCACGTCAAGCGTTTCCAGGAACAATTATGTCTTTTCGTGGGATTAAAAATGATCAAGATCGTGCTGACCTTTTACTTTATTTGCGTAGTTTATCTGATTATTCTATTCCTCTGCCAGAGGATGATGAACAAGATTAGTTTATATTAAAAAAACATATGGTTAGATTTTATTTGTAATTTTGTTTTTTGAATTTATCAAAATTATTATTGATCCGTCATTTAAATGATATGATATGTTGTGTTATTGAAAGGGAAAAACAAATAAATGGCAGCCTATATTATACGGCGTTTTCTTCTAATTATACCGACACTTATTGGTATTTTAACAATGACATTTATCATTGTTCAATTTACCCCAGGTGGACCTATTGAAAATATTATTGCTCAATTACAAGGAACAGGGGGAGACGCTATAGGACGCATAGCTAGTAGTGGAGATTTTAATTTATCTTCTGATGTTATTTCTGATAGTACTCATATCGAATCATTATCGTCTGCGCCTTCTCAATATCGTGGTGCACAGGGATTGGATCCAGAATTTATTGCCAAACTTGAAAAACAATTCGGTTTTGATAAGCCTCCTTTGGAACGTTATTTAACAATGCTTAGTCGTTATATGTGTTTTGATTTTGGGGAGTCTTATATACAGGGGCGTTTAGTTATTGATCTTATTAAAGATGCATTACCTGTGTCTCTTTCTCTTGGCTTTTGGCATTTATTAATTTCTTACGCTATTTCTATCCCATTGGGAATCCGTAAAGCGATCAGGGAAGGATCTATTTTTGATGCATGGACAAGTACTGTTATTGTTATTGGCTATGCAATTCCAAGTTTTCTTTTTGGGATTTTTTTAATGGTTTTTTTTGCTGGGGGATCATTTTTTGATTGGTTTCCATTGAACCATTTAACTTCTGATAATTTTGATTCATTATCTTTTGGAGCAAAGATATTGGATTATTTACATCATTTGGTTTTGCCACTGACAGCGATGGTCATTTCTTCTTTTGCAACAACGACATTGTTGACAAAAAACTGTTTTCTGGAAGAAATTCGTCAGCAATATGTTATTACAGCTCGCGCTAAGGGTTTAAGTGAGCATGCAGTTCTTTATGTCCACGTATTTCGTAATGCGATTTTAGTTGTCATAGCTTGTTTTCCTGCGACTTTTATGGGAGCATTTTTTAGTGGATCTTTATTAATTGAAATGCTCTATTCATTAAATGGTATAGGACTTTTAAGTTATACATCTATTGTTAATCGCGATTATGCTGTTGTATTTGCTTCTCTTTATATTTTTTCGTTAATTGGTCTTATTATAAACCTTATTTCTGATGTTGTTTATATGATGGTGGATCCACGTATTGATTTTGATAAAAAGGATTTATAATGGAAGAGGAAAGAGGCAATAGATTGTGTGATGATAAATTGAAACGGTTGACTTTCTTTTCTCCATTAAATGTGCGACGTTGGCAGAATTTCAAACAGAATCGTCGCGGTTGGTGGTCGTTATGGTTCTTTTTATTTTTATGTATTTGTTCTTTTGCAGCAGAATTTATTGCTAATGATCGTCCGATTATTGTGTCTTATAAAAAAGAGCTTCTTTTTCCTGTTTTTTTTGATTATCCTGATGAAAAATTTGGTGGCAATTTAGCTAAGGCAGATTTTCGTGATCCTTTAATCCAAAATGAAATAGCCCAACATGGTTGGGCATTTTGGCCACCGGTCCGTTATTCTTATAGTACGATAGTAGGGAACAAAGCTTTAGCATTATCTCCTCCTTTTTGGCTCCAAAATAAAGAAGAGCGTTGTGTTGGTTATGCACAGGGAAATGCTCATCCAGAATGTAACGTTAATCATTGGAATTGGCTTGGAACGGATGATCTAACACGTGATATTTTTGCGCGGGTTTTATATGGTTTTCGTGTATCAATAATTTTTAGTATTTTTTTAACAGCTATTTCTGCAATTATAGGTATTATAGTTGGTGCAGTTCAGGGTTATTTTGGTGGTTGGATCGATTTAATTTGTCAGCGTTTGATTGAAATATGGTCGTCTGTACCATCACTTTATTTAGTGATTATTATGGCTGCAGTTTTAGCACAGGGCTTTTGGATGCTATTAGGTGTTATGTTGCTTTTTCAATGGGTAGTATTGGTTGGCGTAGTACGTGCGGAATTTTTGCGAGCAAGAAATTTTACCTATATTAGTGCTGCACGTGCATTAGGTGTTCCTAATAGAATCATTATGATGCGTCATTTATTGCCTAATGCTATGGTTGCTGCTTTAACTTATTTGCCGTTTTTATTGACATCAGGGATTTCATTGTTGACATCGCTTGATTATTTAGGCTTTGGTCTTCCTCCTGGTTATGCTTCTTTAGGAGAAGTGATGCGGCAAGCTACTTCTAATCTAAATGCCCCTTGGATTGGTATTACAGGTTTTATTGTTATTGCTGTGTTATTGTCGTTGCTGGCATTTATTGGCGAGGCAGCTCGCGATGCTTTTGATCCGAGAAAAATATAATAATGACAAAATTGCTTTCAGTACGTGATCTCTCGGTTGTATTTCGTCAGGCAGAGACAAAAAAATATATTCTTAAACAGATTTCTTTTGATATTCAGGAAGGAGAAACAGTTGCTTTTGTTGGAGAATCAGGTTCAGGAAAATCAATAACAGCACTATCTATTTTGCAATTATTATCTTTTTTAAAAAGGCTTGATCAATCGGGTGAAATTCTCTTTAATAATAAAGATTTAATGAAGTTGAAAGAAGAAGATTTGCGTAAAATTCGTGGCAAAGATATTGCCATGATTTTTCAAGAGCCGATGATCTCTCTTAATCCTTTACATACTGTAGAACGTCAAATAGGTGAAGTCCTTAAAATGCATTCAGTTATTTCTGATAAACTGTTACGCATGCATATTATTGATTTACTGAAAAAAGTAGGTATTTGTGAACCACAAAAACGTTTAGATTCATTTCCTCATCAATTATCAGGTGGTCAACGACAGCGTGTGATGATTGCAATGGCACTTGCGAATAATCCAAAATTATTGATTGCTGATGAGCCAACAACTGCACTTGATGTAACTGTTCAAGCACAAATTCTTGAGTTATTAATACAGCTTAAAAAACATCACAAAATGTCAATGCTTTTTATTACGCATAATTTGGCTATTGTGCGTCGTATTGCAGATCGTGTCTACGTTATGAAAGAAGGAAAAATTGTTGAAAGTGGTTCAACAAACAAAATTTTTAAAAATCCTCAACATCCTTATACCAAGCAATTATTAGCGGCAGAGCCTAAAAATCATCCTCTTCAAGTTGATGATAACGCACCTGTTTTGATGCAAGGTCAAAAAATACGAGTTTGTTTTCCAATAAAAAAAGGATTGTTTCGACGAACGGTTGATTATGTAAAAGCTGTTCAGGATATTGATGTTATAATTCGTTCTGGCCAAACGCTTGGTGTTGTAGGAGAATCGGGATCAGGAAAAACAACATTAGGATTCGCATTGACACGAATGTTGTCTTCTAAAGGTCAAATCATTTTTGATGGTGTTGATATAAGCAATTTTAATTTTAAGCAGATGCGTTCTTTGCGTCGTCATATCCAAATTGTTTTTCAAGACCCTTTTAGTTCACTTTCTCCACGTATGTCTATCAGTGAAATTATTGCTGAGGGATTATCAATTCATGAACCTAAGCTGTCTTATTCTGAGCGTAATGATCGTGTAATTGAAGTTTTGTGTGAAGTTGATCTCGATCCTACGATCCGTTTTCGTTATCCTCATGAGTTTTCTGGTGGACAGAGACAGCGGATTGCCCTTGCACGTGCAATTATTCTTAAACCACGCCTTATTGTGCTTGATGAACCAACATCATCTCTTGATATGAGTGCGCAGGCACAAATTGTTGATCTTTTACGTTATTTGCAACTAAAATATCATTTAAGTTATTTGTTCATTAGTCATGATTTGAAAGTTGTTAAAGCGCTTGCGCATGAAGTGATCGTTATGCATCATGGCAAAATAGTTGAATATAGTTCTGCTGATCGTATTTTTTCTTGTCCCCAAAATCCTTATACGCAAACTTTGATGTCTGCTGCATTTGCGCTAGAAGCTGATCGTTTATAGGAAATTATATCAAATTGTGCTGACAATCCGTTATAAAGGAGGAGCTTTCCCACTAAAAGTTCACCAATATTTGTGATCAATTTAATTGTCTCCATTGCTTGTAATGTGCCGATAACTCCAGGCAAGGTACCGATGATTCCAGTTTCAGCACATGTCGGTGTAGTACCTAGAGGTGGGGGATTAGGAAATAAATCTCGATAGTGTGGATTATTGTCTTTATAAGGCATAAGTACTGTTAGTGAACCTTTAAATCGGTGGATAGCGCCACTTATTAAAGGCTTCGCACATTGGGCAGCATGATCTGCAAGGAGATAGTGCGTGGCAAAATTATCGCTGCCATCAATAATGATGTGATAGGCGTTAAGTAGTTGATCCACATTGCTTTCATTTAATCGAATGTTGTATCTTTCAACTTTAACATGAGGGTTTATTGCTTTTATTGTTGTTTCTGCACTGATGGTTTTGTATTGGTTAATTGTATTTGTGTTGTGAATAACTTGGCGTTGTAAATTGGATAATGAAACAATGTCATCATCAACAATTCCAATAGTTCCAATGCCTGCTGCAGCAAGATAGAGTAAGACAGGAGTTCCAAGACCACCTACACCAATGACAAGAACACGTGCAGCTTTAAGCTTTTGTTGCCCTATTCCACCAATTTCAGGCAGGATGATATGACGTGCGTAGCGTTCGATTTCCTCTTTACTTAATTTTTCATCAACTTCTTTTATCATGGGCTCTCTCTTGTCATAGTTTCTTTTACTATTTAATAAGTTTATGTTTTCTTGACTAGTCCGCATTCAGCGGTAGGAGATTTTATTAATGAAAATTGCTATTCAGATGGATCACATTGCGACTCTTAAAATTCACGGAGATACTACGTTTGCACTTGCTTTGGCCGCTCAAGAACGTGGACATTCTCTATTCCATTATACACCGGACCGCTTATTTATACACGATGGGTGTGTGATTGCACGGTTAGAGCCACTAACTGTGCGTGATGAAGAAGGATATCACTATCAATTAGGTGAGTCTGTGCGCACAGAATTGGTAGATATGGACGTAGTTCTGTTACGACAAGATCCTCCTTTTGATATGAATTATATTACCACTACTCATTTTTTAGAACGTATTCATCCTAAGACACTAGTTGTGAACGATCCGGTATGGGTGCGTAATAGCCCGGAAAAGATTTTTGTTACTGAATTTTTTGATTTGATGCCAGAAACACTCATTACAAAGGATATTGAAGAAATAAAGGCATTTAGATCTATGTTTGGTGATATCATTATTAAGCCACTTTATGGAAATGGAGGGGTGGGTGTCTTTCATTTAAAAAACGATGATCGCAATTTCGCCTCACTTATTGAAATGTTTGAAAAAAGTTATAAAGAACCTTTTATTGTGCAGCGTTATTTAGAGAGCATACGAGAAGGAGATAAACGAATTATTTTGCTTGATGGTGAACCGGTTGGGGCAATTAATCGGATTCCTATAGCTACTGATGTTCGTTCTAATATTCATGTTGGAGGGCGCGTAGAATGTGTTGATTTGACAGAACGTGATTATGAAATTTGTGCACGTATTGGCCCATCTTTGAAAAAACGTGGTTTACTTCTTGTGGGAATTGATGTGATTGGAGACTATATAACTGAAATCAATGTTACATCTCCTACAGGCATTCGTGAAATTAAACGCTTTGGAGGTGCAGATATAGCTTCTCTTTTTTGGGACATTGTTGAACTTAAACGTTTAAATTAAAGATGACTAAAACATACTTTATTATAAAAAGAATTGTAAACGTCATTTTTTATTTATCATACGATTGATGTGAATTAAATTTAAAGGAATTATAGATGAGCAAATTATTATCAATTGGAATAGGTTTTGTTTTCTCTATTATATTATTGATTGATATTAGTTATGCTCGCAATCGAGTTCATATTGTAGGTTCATCGACGGTTTTGCCTTATGGGAAAATTGTTGCTGAGATCTTTGGAGAGATATACTCTAATTTTAAAGTTCCTATTATTGAATCCGGAGGTTCAGGAGCTGGTATTAAGGAATTCTGTCGTGGTATTGGTAATAATACAGTTGATATTGTTCATACTTCGCGGGCAATGAAGCCAGATGAATTACGATCTTGTTTTAATACTGGCGTAAAGGATATTGAAGAAATGCGTATTGGGTATGATGGTATTGTTTTTGCAACAGATATCAATGGTCCTGATTGGAAATTACAACCAGTAGATTTTTACAGAGCATTAGCTGCGCAGGTTATTGTTGATGGAAAATTGCAACCAAATAAATTTATGAAATGGAGTGCAGTCAATAGTGATCTTCCTGATTGGACAATTACAGCTTATATTCCTGGCGAAAAGCATGGAACTCGTGAAGTTTTTGAAGAAAAGGTGCTTGCTGTTGGTTGTAAAGCCAGTGGTGCGGTTGAGCAGATGAAGGCTTTGGGAATGAGTGATAAGGCCATTAATGCTGCTTGTATTGCTGTCCGTAAAGATGGGAAAGCTATTGATATTGATGGTGATTATTCTGAGACATTTGCTCGTCTTACTTCTGGTAAAACAGGGATTGGGGTTTTTGGTTTGTCTTTTTATGAAAACAATGCAGATAAACTTAAGGTTGCATCTATTAATGGTATTTATCCAAGTGTCGAAACAATTTCTGATGGCTCATATTTGATTTCACGCCCATTGTTTTTTTATGTTAAGAAATTGCATTTAAACATTGTTCCAGGTATGCAGGAATATATTGATTTGTTTCTTTCTGATCAAATGATTGGTTTACATAGTCCGTTAGCTGAATACGGCTTAGTTCCTATTTCTGAAAGAGAAAGACAGGTGCAACGAGATGCTTTTTCTTCTGGCAAAGTCATGGTTTTGTAATAATTTTCTGCGTTGATGATGTGAAATTCTTTTATGTTTTTTTATAGAAATTGAAAAATAAGATGCCTGTTTCTTTCATTATTTTTCTCTTGTTGATTTTTAGTATTGTTGGCTTTTGCATTTCTTATATGCGAGCTCGTTTCTTTGAACGTTCAGGATTTAAGATGCATTCTCGTGCACATTATTATGGTTGGTGGACATTTTTAATAACTATTATTCCAGCTCTGATTTTTTTAATTTTTTGGAATAGTGGTAGTTCTGCTTATTTGGAATATATTGTTTCACGAGAACTAGAAGCATATATGGTGCCTACGACAGAAATAGATAATCGTAGACTTATCGGCAGGTTAAGCAAAATGATACCTCACTTTCAAGGAGCTCTTACTGCTACTGTATATGAGAGTGTGAGAAACCAATTATTAGCGCAAGGGTTTGTTTTGCCTTTAATAGTGCCGGATTACATGTTGAAAGTTGCAGAGTTATGGCACTTTTTTTATGATAAATTGCAATTTATTGGTCATATTTTGTTTTTTATTATTATACTTTGCTGTTTTATTTTTGGTATTATGCAAGTTTCTCCGCGCCAACGTGCCCGTAATAAAGTTGAGCGCTTGATTGTTATTGGATTGGTTTGTGCATCTACAATTGCTATTTTAATAACAGTTGGTATTGCAATTTCTATGTTCTTTCAAACAATGAATTTTTTTCAATCTGTATCATTTTCAAATTTCTTTTTTGGAACAGTATGGGATCCTCGTTTTTCAATGAATCATGCAGACAATAGTGTGGGACAATTTGGTTTAATACCGCTATTAGCTGGTACACTTTATATTGCTTTTGTCGCTATGCTTTTTGCTGTACCTATTGGATTATTTTCTGCTCTTTATATGGCTGAATATGCTTCAACTCGATTACGGTCGATTGTGAAACCATTATTAGAAGTACTTGCTGGCATTCCAACTATTGTGTACGGTTTTTTTGCTTTGAAAATTGTTGGGCCTTTTCTACACAATCTTTCATTGTCTCTTTCTGGTGGGATTAGTTTTATTATGGCTCAAAGTGTTTTGACAGCTGGTATTGTCATGGGAATTATGTTGATTCCTTTTGTTTCATCTCTGTCAGATGATATCATTACTGCTGTCCCACGTTTTTTACGTGAAGGCTCTTATGGTTTAGGAGCAACACAATCTGAAACAATTAAAAAAGTAGTTCTACCAGCTGCACTTCCTGGGATTATAGGAGCACTTCTGTTGACAGCGTCACGTGCAATTGGGGAGACAATGATTGTGGTGTTAGCGGCTGGTGTTGCAGCAAATTTCACTTTTAATCCATTTGAAGCGATGACTACAATGACGGTTAAAATTGTCAATCAATTAACGGGTGATTTTGAGTTTAATGCTCCACAAACACTTGTGGCTTTTGCTTTGGGGATGACGCTTTTTATTTTGACTCTTTTAATGAATATTCTAGCTCTTTACATAGTGCGTAAATATCAGGAACGATACGAATGAGTGAAATTTTTTTTTCGCATCATCGTAATATTGGTCTCAGAGGTCGTTATCGAGCTGAGCGTCGTTTCCGCGCTTATGGTTTAAGTGCTATCTTTATTAGTTTGTTTTTTTTGGCAGTTCTTTTATGGTCTATTGTTAGTCAAGGTTATACAGCTTTTTTTCAAAGCGAGATGATTTTGTCGGTTTATTTGGATGAAAAAGTGATTGACCCTAGTGGTCATCGTAAGAGTGATCCAAAAATATTGATAACTGCTAATTACCCACTTCTTGTACGGAATGCTTTGGCGAAAAAACTTGGGGTAGATCACAATGATCAGATATCTATGCGTGATGTTAACCGTATGTTTTCGCAGAGCGTTCGCGTTCAGTTGCGTGATATAGTGATAAAAAATCCAAACTTAATTGGAACGACGCAAAAAGTTAAAGTTTTAGCAGCATCAGACATTGATTCGGCCTATAAAGGGCAAATTGATTTACATGTACCAGAAAAAAATCGTAAAATTTCTGATCAACAGATAAAATGGATGAAATATTTAATTAATGACGGTACTCTTTATAAGACTTTCAATCGTCATTTTTTTACATTTGGTGCATCAAGTCGTCCTGAGACTTCGGGATTAGGTGTCGCAATAATTGGTTCTTTTTATATGATGATTATTGTTTTAGTAATTTCATTGCCAATAGGGATAGCGACAGCTCTTTATCTTGAAGAATATGCACGAAAAAACAAATTTACAGATTTTATTGAGATTAATATTAATAATCTTGCTGCTGTTCCTTCGATTGTTTTTGGTCTTTTAGGGCTTTCTGTTTTTATCAATTTTATGGGAATGCCGCGTTCAGCATCTTTTGTTGGAGGGCTTGTTTTAGCTCTTATGACGTTACCAACAATTATTATTGCTACGCGTTCTGCTTTACGAGCTGTTCCATTCTCTATTCGTGCAGGAGCTTTAGGATTAGGTGCATCGAAGACGCAGATGGTTTTTCATCATGTTATTCCTTTAGCCGCTCCTGGTATTTTGACAGGTACAATTATTGGTTTGGCTCAAGCTTTAGGTGAAACAGCACCTTTGCTTTTGATTGGGATGGTTGCTTTTATTGTAGATATTCCTGTGACACCAATGGATCCAGCAACAGCTTTGCCTGTTCAAATTTTTATGTGGGCAAGTGAAGCAGAACGTTCTTTTGTTGAGAAGACATCAGGTGCTATTATTATATTAATGATTTTTCTTATTTTTATGAATATTTCAGCTGTTCTTTTGCGCCGACGGTTTGAACAACGTTGGTAATTTTGGAGAGTTTATGTATAAAACTGAGGTTGAATCTAGTATGAAGATCAAGATGCGCGGTCAAGATGTTCGTGTTTTTTATGGAAAGAAAGAGGCTATTCATGGCATCACTCTTGATATTATTGAACATCAAGTCACTGCATTAATTGGACCTTCAGGTTGTGGAAAATCGACTTTTTTACGATGTTTTAACCGTATGAATGATACAATTGAAGGTGCTAAAGTAACAGGTTTGATTACTTTAGATGAGGAAGATATTTATAACTCACGTATTGATGTTGTAGAATTGCGTGCACGTGTTGGAATGGTTTTTCAAAAACCTAATCCTTTTCCAAAATCTATTTTTGAAAATGTTGCTTATGGGCCACGTATTCACGGTTTAGTGAAATCTCGTACTGAATTACAGGATATTGTTGAAAAAAGTTTGATACAAGCGGGATTATTCGAAGAAGTGAAAGATCGCCTTCATGGGCCAGGAACGAGTTTATCAGGTGGACAGCAACAACGTTTATGTATTGCACGTGCTATTGCTATAAGTCCTGAAGTTATATTGATGGATGAGCCCTGTTCAGCTCTTGATCCAATTGCGACAGCGCGTATTGAAGAGCTGATCGATGCGTTGAGACAAAATTATACAATTGTTATTGTGACACACTCTATGCAACAGGCAGCACGTGTTTCTCAATATACGGCTATGTTTCATTTAGGGCATTTGGTCGAAGTTGGTGCAACAGAAATGATGTTTACTTCACCAAAAGAGCAACGGACGCAGGATTATATTACTGGGCGTTTTGGGTAAGTGAATTGAAGGGTATAAGGTACTATCATGAGCCATATTGTTCATTCTTATGATATAGAATTAGAATATTTGGAATCCAAGATTTCGGAAATGGGATGCCATGCTGAAAGAATGATTGAACGTGCTGTGGCATCAATTGTGTGTGATGATTCTGAGTTAGCGGCTACAGTTATTGCCGATGATTTATTTTTGGATGAAGCAGAACGTGATCTTGATGAAAAAGCGATTACCATTATTTGTAAACGCCAACCAATGGCTGTTGATTTACGTGAAATTGTTGGTGCTATCCGTATTGCTTCTGATCTTGAGCGAATTGGAGATATGGCGAAAAACATTGCAAAGCGGACAGTTGCTATTTCGGAAACACGTCAACCTGCAGCTTTTTACCGTGGGCTTGAAACAATTACAGCTTTAGCACGCAATCAGTTAAAGGAAGTCCTTGACGCTTATAGGAGTCGTTTATTAGATCGCATTGATGCAGTACGTGAAAGTGATGATAAAATTGATGCTTTGTATACATCTCTTTTTCGTGAACTTTTAACTTATATGATGGAAGATATGCGTAATATTACAGTTTGTACACACTTACTTTTTTGCGCAAAAAATATTGAACGGATTGGTGATCATGTTACTAATATTGCTGAAACACTTCATTATATTATTACAGGCCATCATATGACGTCTGGTCGTCCCCGTGATGATATGACGTATAAAGTTGGAGTAAGTGAGAAGAAAACAGATTAGGCTTTTTTATTTTAAATGAACCGATTATTAAAGAGGGATGGACTTTGTTGTTAACAGGCATGCCCTATAAGACTTCTAAGTCTGTTTTGAATTGCATTTGAGACTGGCAAAATTTTATATATCTACTCAGCTTTATTTTTTTTGTGTAAAAAATTTTTGGATGGTGCTGAGGTGTGAATGTTTATTGGTTATCGAATACTCTAGTAATTGTGGAGATATTAGTCTTGTAAGGTTATGTTTGAAACTTAAGAATAGCATAATGTTTCATTGAATCATTTAGGCAATGAGAGATGTTTTAAATTAAGATTTTTTTATTGTTTTTTGTGTATAAGCGTTTTTTGATGATTAGATTATATGTGTTAAAAATTAACTGAAAAATTAGCAATTAAGCAATTAATTGTATACTTTTTTGATTTGTATTTAAAAATTCATTTGAATTTTTGATATTTGAAGACATAGGAACGTATTTTGTAAAATGAAAAAAAATCAGTGGGTTATTATTATTCTTTGCGTTATATCGTCCGTTATTGCAGGGTGCTCCTCAAATCATGTGAATCTTCAAAAAGCGAGCGATTATAAAAAAACTAAATCAGTTGAGTATTCATTGACAGAACGCGAATGTCTTATGCGTGCAATGTATTTTGAATCAAATCGTTCAAGTCGTGAGGGAATGATTGCTGTTGGAACGGTTGTTATGAATCGTGTAAATTCAAGTGCTTATCCAAAGACTATTTGTGGTGTTGTTGGTCAGCGCAAGCAATTTGCTCCGGGTGTTTTAACACGCCCTATGCTTGAGAAAGCATCTGTTGCTCGTGTTAAAGAGGCTGCCGATGCTGTTTTACGTGGTGAGCGAGATAAGAAAAGTAAAAATGCTATGTTTTTTCATACTGCTGGTTTATCATTTCCTTATAAAAATATGCACTATGTTCGTGTCGCGGGAGGCAACGCTTTCTATGAAAAACGTTCGCATGATGGATCGCTTCAAGTTCCTGTGAATGACCGTCCTTATGATGTTGCGTTTGCTTTTTCTCAAGAACGTTCTGGTAATATGCCCAACTTTATGAATTCAAGTGTAGACAGTAGAGAAATAAAAACAGAAGAAATACAGGAAGTACCTGTTTCAATAGAGATTGCACAAGCAGATAAAGAGAGTTCTGTACCTTTTGTTGTTGCACAGCTTGATAAAATCCCTATTCCTATATCTGCACCTCGTCGTGAAGATGAGCTACGAGAAAACACAACAATTTTGGCGTATGCTATGCCTTCAACGCACCAGTTAAATGCAGTTGTTGCAATGTTAGAAGAACGATATAAGAGTCGGTAATTTTTTTGTAGTTAAAATAAGAGATGAGGGTTATGCGTTTTGATTCTGATGAGATGATTTCTCCTGAAATGCTTGACCGCCTTGCAGAAGTCACAATAAAGGTGGGGCTCAATTTACAAGAAGGGCAGGATCTTGTTTTGACAGCTCCAGTTACAGCTTTACCTTTGGTTCGACGGATAGCTTATCATGCTTATAAAGCTGGTGCTGGCGTTATTACACCATTGTTTGGTGATGAATCATTATCACTTATCCGTTTTGAAAATGCGCATTCTGCTAGTTTTGATTGTGCACCTTCTTGGCTTTATGAAGGAATGGCAAAAGCATTTGAAAATGGAGCTGCACGTTTGGCAATTGTTGGAGATAATCCGTTGTTGCTTTCCAATCAAGATTTGAATAAGGTTTCACGTTTGAATAAGGCTACTTCAATAGCTTATCAGCCAGCTCTTAATAAAATATCGAATTTTGCGATTAACTGGTCAATTATTGCTTATCCAACAGCGGGATGGGCTGCAGCAATGTTTCCTGATTTGCCTCTTGGTGAAGCAATTCAGAAATTAGCAGAAGCTATTTTTTCTGCTTCACGTGTGACACAGGATAATGCTGTATATGCATGGCATGCGCACAATGCTAATTTAAAACAACGTTCATCTTGGCTTAATGAGCAACGTTTTATTGCTTTGCATTTTACAGGTCCAGGAACCGATTTAATGGTTGGTTTAGCTGATGAACATGAATGGCATGGAGGTGCCTCGATTGCTCAAAATGGCGTTGTCTGTAACCCTAATATTCCTACTGAAGAAGTATTTACAACCCCTCATGCTTATAAAGTTGATGGTTTTGTTCGTTCAACGAAGCCACTTTCCTATCAAGGAATGCTCATTGATAATATTGAAGTGCGTTTTGAAGCAGGACGTATTGTCAATGCATCGGCTTCAAAGGGACAAGAAGTTTTGCAAAAAGTTTTACAAAGTGATGAGGGTGCTAGTCGATTGGGCGAAGTCGCTCTTGTTCCCCATTCTTCACCTATTTCTAAGAGCGGTTTACTTTTTTATAATACGTTGTTTGATGAAAATGCTGCATGTCATATTGCTTTAGGGCAATGTTATTCTAAGTGTTTTTTAAATGGAGCAGCATTGACGACAGAAGAGATTGCGATGCGTGGTGGGAATAAGAGTATTATTCATATTGATTGGATGATTGGATCAAATGAAATCAACATAGACGGTATTAGGCAGAATGGTGCAAAAATTCCTGTATTTCGTCAGGGTGAGTGGGCTTAATTTATACATATGAAATCATTGGGGAGATAATGCCTGAACTTCCTGAAGTAGAAACAGTTCGCCGTGGACTTGATCCGCTTTTAACTGGCGCAAAAATTATATCTGTTAAAATTAATCATAAAAATTTGCGTTTTCCTTTTCCAGAAGCATTTTCTGAGCGATTAGTGGGTAGAACGATCATAAAACTTAGTCGTCGCGCGAAATATTTATTATTTTATCTTTCACATAATGAAACAATTTTGAGTCATTTAGGTATGTCAGGATCGTGGCGTATAGAGGATGAATTTTTAAGAAAAGAGCATTCTTCTATAGGCAAATTAGTTGCGCATGATCATTGTATTATAAATGTTCAAGCAAAAGATGATAAAATTTATCGTCTCACTTATAATGATGTTCGCCGTTTTGGTTTTATACTTTTAACAGATACAACAAAGCTTTATGAACATCCACTTTTAAAAAGGCTAGGGGTTGAGCCTATGAACAATACGCTTTCTGGTGCTTATTTAAAAAAAGCTTTTGCCAATAAAAAAACATCTCTGAAAACAGCTTTGCTTGATCAGTCTATTGTTGCTGGCCTGGGGAATATTTATGTTTGTGAAGCACTTTGGCGTAGTCATTTATCACCACAGCGTCGTGCATTTACATTGGCATTAGAAGATGTATATATGCTGGAATCTGCAAATTTTCTTGCACAAAATATATGTAATTTGATTACTGAAGCAATTATTTCTGGGGGGGCTTCTTTACGTGATTATATGCATGCAGATGGTTCACTTGGATACTTTCAACATTATTTTTCAGTTTATGGACGTGAAGGAAAAGAATGTTTGAATTGTAGGGGAGCTATTGTGCGTATTTTACAGTCAGGGCGTTCAAGCTTTTATTGTCCACAATGTCAAAAATGAATAATGTGTCTTGCAAAATTCTGTAACAAGCTTAAAGTCACATCTATAATTTTCGAAGATTGGAAGGTTTTTTTATGCTTAATAAAGTGTTAGAGCATCTTGATAGGAATCTAGAAAAAAATCTTGAACATCTTTTTTCTCTTTTACGTTTTCAATCTATTTCTACAGATCCAGCATATAAAGATGAATGTCGTAAAACAGCTGATTGGCTGGTGGAAGATTTGAAGAGTATAGGTTTCACAGCGTCACGCCGTGATACACCTGGTCATCCAATGGTTGTTGGTTATCATCCAGGACCTTGTGATGATTGTTTGCATGTATTATTTTATGGGCATTATGATGTGCAACCAGTTGATCCACTGGATTTATGGGAGAATAATCCGTTTGAGCCTTCTTTAAAAGAGAAAAATGGAAACAAGATTATCTGTGCTCGAGGTGCCTCAGATGATAAAGGTCAGCTTATGACTTTTATTGAGGCATGTCGTTCTTTTAAAGAGGAAACAAAACAGCTTCCTGTAAAGGTTACTATTTTGTTGGAAGGTGAAGAAGAAAGTGGTTCGCCTTCACTTATTCCTTTTTTAAAGGAAAATATTAATGAACTGAAGGCTGATTGTGCATTAGTTTGTGATACCTCAATGTGGGATGCGAATACACCATCGATTTCTGTCGGTCTTCGAGGGATTTTAGAGGAAGAGATTATTGTTACGGCAGCTAATTGTGATCTGCACTCAGGTTATTTTGGAGGCGCAGCAGCTAATCCTATTCGCATTTTAACTAAAATTTTGGCAGGGCTTCATGATGAAAATGGTGGAGTAACACTTCCTGGATTTTATGATGGTGTAGAAGAGACACCTTTACAAATTTTACAATCATGGGATAAACTTGGTTGTAATGCTGAGACATTTCTTAATCCTATTGGTCTTTCTATTCCTGCTGGAGAAAAGGGACGGAGTCTTTTAGAACAAATATGGGCTCGTCCTACAGCAGAGATTAACGGCATTAGTGGAGGATATGAGGGCGAAGGATTTAAGACGGTGATTGCTTCTCAAGCGTATGCAAAAGTTTCTTTTCGTTTAGTGCATAAGCAGAATCCAGAAAAGATACGCCAAGCTTTTCGTAATTATGTGCACTCTCTTATTCCTGCAGATTGTAAAGTTGCATTTAAAGAGCATGGTGCTTCTCCAGCAATTCAACTTTCTTATAAGTCGCCTTTTATTCAAGTAGCACAAGACGCTTTATTTCAGGAATGGGGGACGCCTGCTTTATTAACGGCTATGGGGGGCTCTATTCCAATTGTTGGGGACTTTCAATCAATTTTTAATATGGAAACTATTTTAGTTGGATTTGCATTAGCTGATGATCGGATTCATTCACCTAATGAGAAATATAATTTAAAATCATTTCATAAGGGGCAAAGATCTTGGGCACGCATTCTTGCTGCCTTAGCAAACAGGAGAATAAATGGCTGAGATTCGTATTCATCAAGGTGACTTACCAAATTTGGATAATTATTGTGTTGATTCTGTTGCAATTGATACCGAAACTTTAGGGTTGCAACCACACCGTGATCGTTTATGTGTGGTTCAACTTTCTTCTGGGGATGGTACTGCTGATATTATACAGATTGCTAAAGGACAAAATAGAGCTCCTAATTTAGTTGCATTGCTTGAAGATAAAACAATTACGAAAATATTTCATTTTGGACGTTTTGATCTTGCTATTTTAGCGCATACATTTGCTGTGATGCCCGA
This sequence comes from Bartonella bennetti, assembly GCF_045945445.1. Lineage (NCBI taxonomy): Bacteria > Pseudomonadati > Pseudomonadota > Alphaproteobacteria > Hyphomicrobiales > Bartonellaceae > Bartonella > Bartonella bennetti. The sequence continues at coordinate 68,820 of NZ_CP174576.1, forward strand.
TGTTGTTTTTTGCACAAAGATTGCCTCAAAACTGACGCGTACTTATACGGATCGGCATGGATTGAAGGAAATTTGTAGTGAATTATTGAATGTTAATATTTCTAAACAGCAACAATCATCAGATTGGGCAGCAGATGCTTTATCGCGTGCACAAATTGAATATGCGGCATCCGATGTTTTATATCTACATCGTTTAAAAAGTATATTTGAAGAACGTTTAAAACGTGAAGAACGCGAAGATATTGCAAAAGCGTGTTTTCAATTTTTGCCTGTAAGAGCAAAGCTTGATCTTTTGGGATGGTCAGAAGTTGATATTTTTGCACATGTTTGAGCTTTAAAATTTATTTCTGAGATCGGAAACAGAAGAAATGGTTGATATCGTTATACAGAATATCTGTACATTACAAATTTTTCTTTATCCATTTTCCTATATCATTTTGAGCATTGTCAACTGTCATTTTTACAAAAAGTAAAACATATTATGTTTTTTATAAAATATGATAGTAGGTTACAAATGAATCTTTTATGAAGATGAGATTTTGTGTCGTTGTTAGGGTTATCTTTAGGAATACGGCTGGTAAGTGAATGTGCTATTCAGAAAAATGAATTTGGTAAGGTATTTTTCAAATCAAGTTGAACTTATGAAAAGCTTATTGGATTGGTGATGAGATAGATAAAATAAAAATATCTTCTTTTTTTCTAGGGTTACCGTTAATTTTAAAGTGCTAAGCGATAACATTATTCAGATCTTATTTAAAATTTAAAATTTTCTTTACTAATGATTTTTGCATTGGTGAATTTCGTAAATTTTAATGTGTTATGAGGGTAATTTATAGGAAGAGCTTATCAAAGACAGGGCTTTTGTTTTTTCTATGCGTACATCATTTTTTTGTAGATATGTGTTATGAAATGATTTATAAAAGATACGTTTTGTATTTTATTGCATGGAGATAAGTTATGAATATAAAGTATTTTATTACAGTAACGAGTTTCACTATGATGACAGCTTCTACAGTTCAAGGATCTGATCTTAAAGAGGAGATACCGCTTATTTCTTCAACTTTTCGTGTTAGTGAATGGAATAAGAAGTCTTTAAAAGATTTTTTTCTAGTTTATGGTCATAGTGTTTACAGTAAATGGGAAGAAATAACAGAACCAGTGCGTGTGATTTTTGCATCGAATGATTCAAGAAAGATAAAATGTAAAAAAAAGAAAGGACCAGAGACAGCTAATCACAGGAAAAAAAGACCTAGTTTATCTAAGTTAAGTCCATTGGGTTGGTAGTTGATAGGTGTGCGGTTTATACGTGTGTTTTTTTTGGGGATAAATTTTGTTATCACTGGTTGCGGAGGTTTAATTTTGTTTCTAGTCAGTGAGAAAAGTGGGTGGCTAGAAGAATATTCTTGATAACTGAATATAACTCAAGATGTGATTTAATTATATTCATGATATTGTTGATTGCGTAATAATCAATATTACTCGAATTTTAGTAATTTAAGAAATTTTGGAAATAGCGAGCTTTATGGCTACAATATTATATTTTTAGATCTACAAATAAGAAAAAACAAAAATTATCGCATATAATTATGGTTTTTTTATGTCTGTATCATTTTTGCTACAGATCTTTTGAAAGAAGTGTGTAACATATATGTCCATGAATATTAGCTATGGAGCAAATTTATGAATATAAAATGTTTAATGACGGCATCTGTTGTTGCTTTGATGACGGCTTCTGCGGCACAAGCAGCGGATATTACAGTTCCTCAAGAAGTAGGAGAAACAATTGTTGTTGCTCCAGCTTTTTCTTGGACAGGTTTTTATTTTGGTGGCCAGATTGGTGGTTTTTCTAGTAAGACTTCTTTCAGTAGCCGTGACAGTGATGATCTTGATAAATGGAATCCGGTCAATAAAGCTTTGTCGTCTAAGCCTTCAGGTTTTATGGGTGGTTTTTATGCAGGTTCGAATGTTGATTTAGGAAACGGCCTGATTCTAGGTGTTGATACGGATGTTGTTCTGTCTGGACAGAAAGACACAAAAGAACACACAGTGGCAGTTGAATTAAAAGATCCAGACGCAAAAAAACAGAGAGAAGACAAGCCAGAGAGTGAAAAAGACGCTGAAATTACGAAATATAATCATACTTTAAAAGAGAAGTGGGCTGGTGCTACACGGGTTCGTATTGGTTTTGCTGCTGATCGTATTATGCCTTATGTCGCTGGAGGTGTTGCTTATACACAGGTTCAAGACACTCTTGAAACATCAGTTAGTCAGGGGAAAATGCCTGTACAAAGAGCTGATGAAAAAGAACCTTCTAGTCAAACAAGTACAGTTGATGAATCAAAAACAATGATTGGCTATACTCTTGCTGCTGGTGTTGATTTTGCTATGACTGACAATGTAATGCTTCGTGCAGAGTATCGTTACTCAGATTTCGGTAAAAAGAAATTGCATAATGACAAATTTGAAGTTAGTTATAAAGCCAATGATTTCCGCGTTGGTGTAGCTTACAAATTCTAATTTATTATAAAATTTAAGTCACAAAGAGGCCCTGTCAGAGATAGGGCCTTTATTTTTTCTGCGAAAGTATCATTTGAGCTACAGATATTCGAAATAAAGTATTTTATAAAATACGGTTTGGGTAATTAGAATTAGGAGAATATTGTATGAATGTAAGATATTTAATGATGACTTTTATGGGGGCTTTTATTCCGGTTTCTATAGCGCAAGCAGCTGACATTATAAGACCGCATCAGTCACAGAGCTATCAACCAGTTCCGTTGATTGCATCTTCTAGCAATTTTTCTTGGACCGGTTTTTATATTGGTGGTCAGATTGGTGGTTTTTCAGGTGAAGCTACCTTAAAAGGTAGAGAGGATGAAGGAGAAGAGTTTTCTAAATTGCTATCACCTGAGCTTTCAGGTTTTATAGGGGGTGTTTATGCAGGTTCGAATGTTGGTTTGGGCAAAGACCTTATTTTAGGCATTGATACTGATATGGTGTGGTCTGGAAAAAAATATACAAAAGTGATTAATGTACCAGAAAGCATTGCAGAGAGCAAAAGTTACAGGATAACTAGTGGTGATGAGGGTAGATTTAACTATATCTTAAAAGAAAAATGGGCAGGTGCTACGCGGATGCGTGTTGGTTTTATAGTAGATCGTGTGATGCCTTATGTTTCTGGTGGTGTTTCTTATGCGCAGCTTCAAAATGTTTTTGAAGTAAAGAAAGGAAATACAGTTAGCAATGGACAGGCTAATAAACAAAGTGTAGATATAAGTGAAGTGAAATTAGATGAAACGAAGATTCTAGTTGGTTATAGTATTGGTGGTGGTATTGATGTTGCAATGACTGATAATGTTGTTATGCGTGCCGAGTATCGTTATTCAGATTTTGGTAAAAAGAAATTTGCGGAGGAAAATGGTGAGCTTAGTTATAAAACCAATGACTTTCGTGTCGGTGTAGCTTATAAATTCTAGTTTATTGCAAGATTAGATTATAAAGAATCTCTGCTTCAAAGCAGAGATTTTTTTATTGTGTTATTTTTACTACAGATTTTCAATTAAGTATATATAAAATACGCTTCGCAATTTACATGGAGGTAGATCTATGAGTGTTAAGTCTTTTTTTGTTATACTAACTATTACTTCAGCGTGTGTTTCCATAGTGCAAGCGTCAGAGCGTATGTCATTTCAAGAACCAGTATCGTCATCAACTGCTTCTCAGTTTTCTTGGACGGGTTTTTATATTGGCGGTCAGATTAGTAATTTTTCAAGTACGGTTACTGCAAGGGCTGTGGATCTTGAATTGCCTCTAATAGATAGTAGGGATGGTAATAAAAATGATAAATGGTATGCAATTGATTCGATTTTTTTGCCTAAACCCTTGGGTATAAGGAGTGGTGTTTATACGGGTCTCAATATTGGTATTGGTAATAATCTCATTGTAGGTGTTGATACGGATATAATGTGGTCCGAAAAAGAAGATAGCCGAACTGTTATCATTGATAATGGTGGTATACCAATGTATCGGAACAGGAGCTTAAATGGAAGTGGGAAGGTGATATTTAATCCTTTAGGAAGTCACAGAAATAAGAGCGCGATGTATCATCATATTCTTAAAGCAAACAGTGCAGAAGGGGGTGTCACCATTTTAAATCACACTTTAAAAGAAAAATGGACTGGTGCTACGCGGGTACGTATAGGTTTTTCTGCTGGTCATATTATGCCTTATATTGCTGCTGGTGTTTCTTATGTGGACCTTAAAGATACTTTTTCGATATCATTAATTGAGAGAGAGGCTGAGACAATTGAAGGAAAGAAAATGGTTGGTTATACCTTTGGTGGTGGTGTTGATGTTGCAATGATTGATAATGTTGTTATGCGTGCCGAGTATCGTTACTCAGATTTTGGTAAAAAGAAATTTGCAAAAGGAGAAGTTGAGCTTGGTTATAGAACCAATGACTTTCGTGTCGGTGTAGCTTACAAATTCTAGTTTATTGAGATTTAAACTTTCATTATAACAAGGCTCTACTTATGTAGGGTCTTTTTTTTAAGAGTTATTTTTTTGTTTTCTTTTTTAATGGTTTCATGATAAAGCCACGTAATTTGTGGTATTATATATTCTTGATCACTGCTGAGTACGAATTATTAGTCTAGCTTCCTTCATAGATTAGATAACTATATTTTCAGGGTTCAGGGAAATGATAAAAATAAAATAGTAAAAGTGAACAGGAATATTTCACAATGTCTGTGAAAAATGAAGTAATAGATTACTCAAAAACTCTTTATTTACCCAAAACTGATTTTCCTATGCGTGCAGGTTTGCCGCAAAAAGAGCTTGAATTAATAACACGATGGGAAGAGATAGATCTTTATACTCAATTGCGACAACAAGCGAAAGATCGTCCACCTTACATTCTTCATGATGGTCCACCTTATGCAAATGGCAATATTCATATTGGGCATGCTTTAAACAAAGTTTTAAAGGATGTTATTGTTCGTTCGTTTCAAATGCGAGGTTTTAATGCGAATTATGTCCCTGGTTGGGATTGTCATGGACTTCCAATTGAGTGGAAAATTGAGGAAAAGTATCGCGCTCAAGGGAAAAACAAAGATGATGTTCCTCTTAGTGAATTTCGTCAGGAATGTCGTGATTTTGCGCAGTCTTGGATAATAGTTCAAAGTGAAGAATTTAAGAGACTTGGCATTGTGGGGGATTTTAAAAATCCTTATACGACGATGGCTTTTCATTCGGAAGCACGCATTGCTAGCGAATTGATAAAATTTGCCATGTCTGATCAACTTTATTGTGGTTCAAAACCTGTGATGTGGTCTGTTGTTGAGCGTACAGCTTTGGCTGAAGCAGAGATTGAGTATCATGACCATGAATCTGATGTGATCTGGGTTAAATTTCCTATTTTGGAAACGCGTTCTTGTGATTTATGTGATGCCTATGTTGTGATTTGGACAACAACGCCATGGACAATTCCTGGTAATCGTGCGGTTAGTTACTCTTCACACATTTCTTATGGTGTTTATCTTGTTGAAAGTGCAGAAAATGATTTTGGTTCTCAGGTTGGGGAAAAACTTCTTTTTGCTGATGCTTTAGTTGAGAGTTGTGCAGAAAAAGCAAAACTTATTTTAAAGCGTTTGCGTTCTGTGTGCGCTGATGAACTTAAAACTCTTATTCTTTCTCATCCACTTAAAGGTTTAGCTGGGGGGTATAACCATAGGATTGCGATGCTTGATGGCTCCCATGTGACAGAGGATGTTGGTACAGGTTTTGTCCATACAGCACCTAGCCATGGGCGTGAGGATTTTGAAATTTGGAATGCTTATAGGTCTGTGTTGGAGCAAGCTGGTATTGACACTACTATACCTTTTCCTGTTGATGATGCAGGTTTTTATACGAAAGATGTCCCGGGTTTTGGACCAGATCGTAAAGAAGGAGCTATCCGTGTTATTGATGATAATGGAAAAATGGGTAATGCTAATAAAGAAGTTATTAATGCTTTAATAAAAGCAGGGCTATTATTTGCACGTGGTCGTTTAAAACATTCTTATCCGCATAGTTGGCGTTCAAAAAAACCAATTATTTTCCGTAACACGCCTCAATGGTTTATTGCAATGGATAAAGATCTTGGTGATGGTTCAACCTTACGTAGCCGAGCTTTGGAAGCTGTTATGATGACACGTTTTGTTCCACCTTCCGCTCAAAATCGTTTGGTTTCTATGATTGCAGATCGTCCAGATTGGGTCCTTTCTCGTCAGCGTGCTTGGGGTGTTCCAATTTGTATTTTTGTTGATGAGGAGGGGGTTATTCTTAAAGATGAGCAAGTGAATAAACGTATTTTAAAAGCTTTTGAAGCAGAAGGGGCAGATGCGTGGTTTGCAGAAGGAGCTCGTGAACGTTTTCTAGGTGAACGTGTCCATGAAACTTGGACACAGGTCTATGATATTTTAGATGTTTGGTTTGATTCTGGAGCGAGTCATAGTTTTGTATTAGAAGACCGTGCTGACTTGAAATGGCCTGCTGATGTTTATTTTGAAGGATCTGACCAACATCGTGGATGGTTTCAGTCTTCTCTTTTAGAAAGTTGTGGAACACGAGCTTGTTCACCCTATAAAGCTGTTGTTACACATGGTTTTACTTTGGATGAGAATGGCAAAAAAATGTCTAAGTCTTTGGGCAATACAATTATGCCACAAGATATCATTAAAACATCTGGTGCTGATATTTTTCGTCTTTGGGTGGCGACAACTGACTATTGGGAAGATCAGCGTTTGGGTAAAAAGATTCTTCAAACGAATGTGGATTCATATCGCAAATTGCGGAATGCAATTCGTTGGATGCTTGGCACTTTAGTTTATGATGAAGGAGAAGAAATACCCTATTGTACGCTACCAGATCTTGAAAAATTGATATTGCATCGGCTTTATGAACTTGATCAGTTGATTAATCGGTCCTATGATGAGTTTGATTTTAAGAAAATTATGCGTGCATTATTAGATTTTTCAATCGTTGAATTATCGGCGTTTTATTTTGATATTCGTAAAGATACTCTTTATTGTGATCCGCCTTCATCAAGAAAACGTAAAGCCTCTTTACAAGTCATTCGTGAAATTTTTGATCGAATGGTAACGTGGCTTGCTCCAATGTTACCTTTTACAATGGAAGAAGCTTGGTTAGAGCGTTATCCAGAAAGTTGTTCGGTGCATTTGCAGCAGTTTCGTCCTGTGTTAGCAGAATGGAAAAATGAACTTTTAGCAGAGCGTTGGAAAAAAGTCCGACAGGTTCGTAGAGTTGTGACGGGTGCTTTAGAGATTGAGCGAGCAGATAGACGTATTGGGTCATCTTTAGAAGCAGCACCTATTGTTTTTATTTCTAATCCGGTTTTATTAGAATCTTTGGACAATTTAGATATGGCAGAGATTTGTATTACCAGTGCTCTAACAATCGTTCAAGATATACCTCCTTCAGATGCTTTTGCTTTGAGCGATGTTGAAGGTGTTGGTGTATATTCGAATAAGGCTGTGGGTATTAAATGTGCTCGATCATGGCGTTATACACAAGATGTTGGGAGTGATCCCAATTATCCTGATGTCTCTGCCCGTGATGCAGCTGCTTTACGAGAATTAAAAGCACTTGGCAAAGTTTAAAAGATTCAACCTATTTTAGTAGAAGATGCTTTGAGCAGGGCAGTGTGAAAGGGCGGTATTCGATAGTTTTAACATCACTTAAATTCTATCATTGATGGAGAGGAAATTTATGTTAGAAATAAAATGTGTTGTTTTATCTATGAATAGGCAATTTGTACGTTATTGGCAGTATAATGTCAGTGAACTGTGCGCTTAGGAAAGTGGGTGAGCAATGAATAAATATGCAATGAAAATATTTTTAGCAAGTACGCTGAGTGTATGTTATATATTGACGGGGTGTAATTTATCTGGTCCTACTTACGGTACGGATAAAACAGTTTCATTACAATTTTTTGATGATATAACTAATCTTGCTTCGTTAAGATCAAAAAATAAGAATAGTCAGCTTGTGATGAAACAGCGCCGGCAACTTGTATTTCCAGAACCTAATGCGCATGTAGTTTTACCTCTACCTCAGGTGGATAGTACGGAGATTAATTCTCATAATGAGATAGAGATGTCAGAGCAGTCTCAGAAAAATTTTCGAAATGGAGTAGGAGCTAATAAAATGCATTCTAATGGTAAGGTTTCTTTTTCTCCAGATAAAAAAGTAGTAACAAGAGATCATGCAAATTTTGATGATCCAAAGGGTGTTGTACAGCTTAATGAAAAACAACAACGTGAGGAATATTTGCGTCGGAGAAAGGAAGCTGTTGGTGGGAATGCAAATTATCGTCGCTACCTTAGTGAGCCACCTTTAATTTATCGTCAACCAGCAGTAACTGCACCTGCGGAATAAAAAGAAAAATAAATAAAAAAATGAGACAAGAAACCGCAGTTTGCAAGTAGGAAGCAGTAAGAAAAAAAGGGTTTTTGTTGTTTAAAGATTAGGGTATTTAGATTGAAGTAAAGTTTATTCTTGATGTCGTTTTTGTATGAAAAAGTCTTTAAGCAATTGAGAGGCTTCTTTTTCTTTAAAACCAGAATAAACATTAGGTTTATGATGACAGGTTGATTGTTGGTAGAAACGCGGTCCGTGTTCAATAGCGCCGCCCTTTGAATCTTTGGTTGCATAATACAAGTTTCTTATGCGTGCAAATGAAATGGCTGCGGCACACATAGCGCATGGTTCGAGTGTTACATAAAGATCGCATTCAGGAATTCTTTCACTTTTGAAGATTTGACAAGCTATGCGAATAACACGCATTTCCGCGTGTCCTGTAGGATCATGTGATTTTTTTGTGTAATTTCCAGCACGCGCAATGATTGTTTGACCATGTGTGATAACTGCTCCTACGGGAATTTCATCTTGTTTTTTTGCTGATTGTGCTTCTAAAAGAGCTATTTCCATAGGAGTAAGTCTCATATTATTCTTCCGTTGAAGTATAAGTAACTAAAAAGTTATATTACAGAGGTCTATGAAGTGAGCAAGTTTTTTTTATTATTATACATTGTGCAATGAAAGGGTTTCATTACGTCTTAAAAGTGTTTAGAGCTACCTTAAAAGTAAATGGGGACTAGGAATTAAATGATAGAATATGATGAACGATTGCACTTCTCCTCTTTTCAGAATAAACGACATAGTGTGCATGATAAATTTTCTATACAATTAAAAAAAATCGAAATGAAAAGAAAATGAGTGAAAAAAGTGAAAGTGAAAGAATTGCTAAAAGATTAGCACGTGCCGGATTAGCGTCACGGCGTGATGCAGAGATGATGATTGCTGCAGGTCGTATTGTTGTTAATGGTGCAGTTGTAACTACACCTGTTTTTAATGTTACTCGCTCTGATGTTATTACAGTTGATGGTAAGTCTTTACCCCCTATAGAACGAACACGGTTATGGCTTTATTACAAACCAACAGGGCTTGTTACAACCAATCGTGATCCTCAAGGAAGACCAACAGTATTTGATAATTTGCCAAAAGGTATGCCTCGTGTTCTTTCTGTGGGGAGGCTTGATATTAATACAGAAGGACTTTTGCTTTTAACCAATGATGGTGGTTTAGCACGTGTATTGGAGCTTCCTTTAACGGGATGGGTACGCAAATATCGGGTTCGTGCTCATGGAAAAGTTAAACAAAGTGCACTTCAAGATTTAAAGAATGGTATTGCAGTTAACGGGATTTTTTATGGTTCAATTGAAGCTTCGATTGAACGCGATCAGGGATCAAATGTATGGCTTTCTGTAGCTTTACGTGAAGGAAAAAATCGTGAAATTAAGAATGTTTTGGGAGCTTTAGGGTTATCGGTGAATCGTTTAATTCGCGTGTCGTATGGTCCATTTCAATTATCTGATTTAAAAGAAGGTGCAGTTCGTGAATTAAAAGGCCGAATGTTGCGTGATCAATTAGGAGAGCGTTTGATTTTGCAAGCTAATGCGGATTTTGATGCGCCTATTCTTAAACCTTTTTCAAATTCTGCTGTTGTTGAAAAACAAAACAGTACAAAAGCTCCTGTGATTAAGGATAATTGGATTATCTCTAGCAAAGAAAGTCTGTTATATGGAAAAAAAAGAAAATTTTCTGGGCATAGTCAGGCACAATTAAGTAAAAAAATTGATGAAAAATTAAGAGGGAAAGATCAAAACAAGGACGGCAAGGAAGAGCGTTCTTTTTTACGTTCACGTTGTTCTAATGTTTGGATGGCTCCTGGTGCTTGTCCGCAGATTACACGTAAGAAGTCCTCTTCTAATGCAGATAATCATCATGATCGTAAGAGCAATTGGATTGATAAGAAATCTACCGATAGAGGAAAGGAAAAACGAGTAGAAAAAGATAAGTGTATTGATTTTTCTAAAAAACGCAGCAAAAAAACTTCCGTTGAATCACGTATTCTTAGCAAAAAAGATCAATTATTTAAAAGGGAGGGGAAGGTTATTAAAGATGATCATGATGGATATTTTTTAAATAATGAACGGAAATCTAGGTTGTTTGATAAGACCATGAAACAGTTTAAGAGATATGATCATGGTGCAAGAATATCTAAGCGATCCGGAGGATAACGTGCGAGTTATCGGCGGTAAGTTTTCAGGGCATGTTTTGGCAAAACCTCTTGGTCGATCCATTCGCCCAACAAGTGATCGTACGCGTGAAAGCATTTTTAATATTCTTACGAGTCGGGAAGAAAATTTTTGGACAGATAAGCGTGTTCTTGATCTTTTTGCAGGTACTGGTGCTTTAGGGATTGAAGCGCTTTCACGGGGAGCAAAGGCAGCTGTTTTTGTTGAAAATTCAATAGAGGGACGTAGTTTAATTCAAAAAAATATTGAAACTTTGGGGTTACAAGGCGTTGGGCGAATTTTACGCCGTGATGCAACCAAACTTGGAAATATTGGGACAATACGTGCATTTGATGTTATTTTTGCAGATCCTCCTTATGGTTGTTCTTTAGGTGAGAAGGCTTTTATTCAAGCTCTTAAAGGAGGATGGGCAAAAACTGAAACATTTTTTGTTCTTGAAGAGACAAAAGAAGCGATTATTAATTTGCCTGATCTATTTCATTTGGATGATGAGCGTTTTTATAGTGATACAGTAATACGGATCTATAAACTTCAATAGTAATTTACACTTGAGAAATTTTTTCTCTATAAAGTCAAACAAGATTATTTTGCATAGTTTTACCATATTTCTTTATGGAGAAGTTGTTTCGTTATTGCAGAATTTTTTCCAGTTTAGTTAAAGATTTTGAGAGAAAGAAAATAGCTGTTTTTTGCAATTGAATAAAAAAATTTGTTTCAAAGTTTCGTTTTAGCTAATGGATTAAAGCAAGCATGATTGAAGAATTGGTATTCGAGTTATCATACAGATTAATTTCGCATTATTTAAGATTAGTGGATGAACTAAAAGGAAGATAAAGATTGCATATTTTTTATTGTCGTTTCTAAGAGACTTCTATAAACATAAGAGAAAGTAATCATAGGAGACAACGTTTTTTGTACTTACTTGGGAATTAAAGCATGATGTAGGAGAAATAGAGTGAAAATTGGTTTGGCATTCGGTGGTGGAGGAGCTCGTGGTTTAGGTCATCTTCCAGTTATTGGGGCATTTGAGGATTTGGGTTTGAAACCAAATGTTATTGCAGGATCTTCTATCGGTTCTATTGTCGGTGCTGGTGTAGCTTTTGGAATGACAGAGACTGATTGGAAAGAGTATTGTCTATCAACTTTTTCTAACTCAAATGATATTTTGAAGCGTTTATGGTCTTTAATACCAACGTCATGGAGAGAGTTTTGCGAATGCAGTTTGCATCTTTTTCAATTTAATTTGGAGTTAATTTTAGAAAATTTTTTACCATTGAACTTTCCGCGAGATTTTTGTGCATTAAAAATACCTTTTTGTGCTGTAGCTTCAAATTTAAAAACAGCAGAGATGGTTGTTATTCAAGAAGGAGATTTGCGTTCTGCTTTGGCAGCTTCTTCTGCTCTTCCTGGTTTATTTAGGCCTGTTTTACGCAATCATGATTTTTTGATTGATGGGGCGGTTTGTAATCCAGTACCTTTTGATTGTTTTACTGAACCAGTTGATCTTTCAATTGGTATTGATGTTACAGGACTTCCAATTATTGAATGTAAAAATGGACACCTTTCAGTTTCTGAAAGTCTTGTTGCTACAGGTATTATAGGACAACAAGCGCTTGTGACAGCACGTTTGCAGTCTGCAACGTTAGATCTTTTATTATGCCCTCCTGTTAATGGGATACAAATTTTAAATTTTTTTGAAGTCAAAGAAATTTTACAACGTGTAGAGCCTTTTCGTGAAAAAGCTAAGAGGCAGATTTCAGAATTAGTTGAAAGAAAAATGATACATTAGTAGCGCATAACTTTTAACTATGAATAGACAAAAATTATATTTTTCATTTAAAATTTCTTAATTAAGATGAATAATTATTATTTAAAGGATATTTATGAAGATAAACAAAAAACAGCTTGATAAAGCTAGTTCGTTGGTTGAAGCAGCAAAGCGTTTTGGAGCTGATGCTGCTGATGCTGTTGTTATCCGCTCAAATTCTGTTTGTGTAGCAGTTCGTCTTGGCAAAGTAGAATCCACTGAAGCTTCAGAAAGTGATGATTTTACATTGAGGGTTTTTGTTGGTAAAAAGGTGGCAAGTGTTTCTGCTAATTTTGTTGTTGATCCGCGGGAATTAGCAGAACGTGCTATTGCAATGGCTAAAGCTTCACCTGATAGTGTATTTGAAGGTTTGGCGGATAAAGAATGTTTAGTTACTCATCCTAAGGATCTTGATCTTTTTGATCATTTTACTCCACAAAGTCATTTTTTAACAGAAGATGCTTTGCAAATGGAAGCAGCAGCTCTTGATGTGAAGGGTGTGAGCAATTCTGGCGGTGCAGCAACAGCTTATGGCAAGAATGGGTTTGTGCTTGTAAACAGTGATGGTTTTTACGGATCTTATCATTCCAGCTATTTTTCGCGTTCTTGTAGCGCACTTGCTGGTAAGGGAACAGAAATGGAGCGAGATTATGATTATACGACAGCTTTACATTTCTCTGATTTAGTATCAGCAGATACGATAGGTAAAAATGCTGGATTAGGTGCAGTTCGACGTTTAGGAGCAGTTCGTGCAGAAACTGGGGTTGTGACTGTTGTTTTTGATCCACGTGTGGCTCGTGGAATCGCTGGTCATATTGCGTCTATGGTTAATGGAGCGTCGATTGCTCGCAAAACAAGTCTTTTACAAAATTTAAAGGGGAAAAGGATCATGCAGGCCGGTATTAATGTGATGGATCAGCCTTTAAGATTACGCGGAAATGCTTCTCGTCCTTTTGACGGTGAAGGGGTGGAAGGACATACACTGAATATTATTGAAAATGGTGTTCTAAAAAACTGGCTTCTTTCATCATCTTCGGCTCGTGAATTAGGACTTAAAACAAATGGCCGTGGTGTACGTTCTGCATCGCTTGTCCAGCCAGCAAGCACTAATTTTTCTATTGAACCAGGTTTAGTATCACCTCATGATATGATAAAAAGTGTGCAGAATGGTTTTTATGTTACAGAATTATTTGGGCATGGTGTTGATTTTATTACGGGGCAATATAGCCGTGGAGCTTCTGGTTTTTGGATTGAAAATGGCGAAATCACTTATCCAGTGAGTGAAGTAACACTAGGCTCTGATCTACTCCATATGTTGGCGCATTTAATACCTGCGAATGATATTGATCGACGTTATAGTACATCGGCACCGACATTATTAATTGAAGGAATGATACTTGCAGGAAAATAATGCACATTATTATGATTATGCCGATTTAAATCTTTTGCTCGATGTTTGTTGGGAGGCAGGAGATTTAGCAATGAAGTATTTTGGATGTGAATTGGATGTTCGGTTTAAAGATGGTAATTCACCAGTTAGTGAAGCCGATGTTGCTGTAGATGTTTTTTTAAAAGAAAAACTTCTTGGTGCACGTCCAAATTATGGTTGGATTTCAGAAGAAACAGAAGATAATAGGGGGGAAGCTATTTATAAACGCTATTTTGTGGTTGATCCCATTGATGGGACTCGAGGTTTTCTTTCCGGAAGTATTGAGTGGTGTATTTCGGTTGCTATTATTGAGAATAATCGTCCTGTTGTAGGTGTTTTACAATGTCCCGCTAAAGGTGAAATATATGCAGCTATGACAGGGGAAGGAGCAACATTGAATGGTGTAAGACTGCCTCTTTTAAGATCTAACATCAATCGAAAATATAGGGTTTCGATTGATCAATTAATTGCTCAAAAATTACCATATGATTTTAGCAATCAAATTAGTTTTTTTCGTTATATTCCTTCTCTTGCTTACCGTATTGTTCTTGTTGCTCAAGGTGAAATTGATATTGTATTGGTTCAGCCGAATTGTCATGATTGGGATATTGCTGCTGCTGATCTTATTTTACAGGAGTGTGGTGGATGTTTTATGCCGCTTGAGGCACCGTTTATTTCTTATGGGATTGAAGCTTATCAAGATGGTTTTTTAGTTGCTGGTGAAAGTAATTGCTGTCAAAATATGATAAATGTTGTTCGTCAAGCAAAGTTAGTTTAATCAAATAAAAACATATTAAATTATTTAAACGATACGGAGGGCAAATATGGCTGAAGTCAACGAAAAGAGACAATTATTGCATCTTGTATTTGGTGGAGAATTAAAAAATCTGAATGATAATCAATTTAAAGATCTCAATAATTTGGATGTGGTTGGTATTTTTCCAGACTATCAATCAGCACAGGAAGTATGGCGGGCAAAAGCACAAAGCAGTGTAGATAATGCATTGCAACGTTATTATGTTGTGCCTTTACATCAGTTTCTTGATCACGCAACAAGCGATATATCATAAAATTTAAATATTCAATTATTGTTTTTTATTCTACGAGAATACTACAAGATTGAGTTTACTAATTTTGATATCGGTATGAGAGAAACTTTTAACAAGAAAAAAAATAGCGTTTTGAAAAAAATGTGGCGGGATAATCGTCATGCATTAATGAAAACATGGTTTATAAAAGTTTTTGTTGTGTGGATTTTGGCGAATTATCTGCGTTTTGTTTATTGGACGAATCCGCGGTTAAAAAATTCAAATGATATTAGGAAAATATATAATGCTTATAATCCATTTATTATAACCTTTTGGCATGGACGTCATATTATGGGGCCTTTTTTACGTTCTCAAAGTGAAGAAGTTATTGCTATGTTTTCTCGTTCTGCTGATGCAGAAATAAATGCACAATTAGCCCAAAAATTAGGACTTGAAATTGTCCGTGGCTCAGGGGGGCGCGGCAAAACGCACCATGTTCATAAAGGAGGAGCAAAAGCATTATTAACGCTTAAAAATGCTCTTAAATCTGGTAAAACAGCAGCTATGATTGCAGATATCGCGTGTGGAAAAGCACGTGAGTCTGGAAAAGGAATTATTTTATTAGCTAAATTATCTGGCCGTCCTATTATACCTTGTGTGTATGCATTTTCGCGAGAAAAAATTCTTGAAAAAACATGGGATAAAACTGCAATTCCACTTCCTTTTGGGCGTTCAATTGTTCTCACAGGTGAAGCGTTTTTTGTTCCTAAAGACGCAGATAATTCTTTGTTAGAAGAAAAACGTATACAATTAACAAATATAATGAATCGTTTGACGGATGAGGCTTACAGCTATCTCAAAACAAGAAAATAAGGGGTTTAAAATGATGGAATTAAAGGCACGTGTGGCCCTTTCAATCTATCGGATAGTTGGTTTTTGTTTACATCCTGTGGTGCCATTTTATTTGTTTTTTAGAGCGATGCGTGGGAAAGAGGAACGAGGACGACACAAAGAGCGTTTAGGGAAAAGCCAAAAAGTGCGTCCTCAAAGTCCATTAATTTGGTTTCATGCGGCGAGTATTGGAGAAACAGTAGCTCTTTTACCACTCATTAATTATATTTTATCTTTAAAAATACAGGTATTATTGACAACATGTACTGTGACATCTTCTACTCTTGTCAAGAAATATTTTGGCGATCGATTAATTCATCAATATGCTCCATTGGATTTAGAATTAGCTGTGCGTCATTTTATTAGTCATTGGAAACCTGACTTGGCATTGATTTGTGAATCAGAGATTTGGCCTTTACGTATTAAAGAACTTGCTAAAATGCGCATTCCACAGATTTTGGTTAATGCTCGTATGTCAGAACAGTCTTTTAAAGCTTGGCACAAACGACTTTTTCTTGCTAAGCATATTTTTAAACATATTGATGTGGCTATTGGTCAAAATGAAACGGATGTAACTTATTACTATACACTTGGTGTAAAATCAGTTGCACTTTCTGGAAATCTTAAGGCTGAGGTGTGTCCGGTTGGAGATCAGGAATTGCTTGCGCGTTATTGTAAGGCTATTGGTAATCGTCCAGTTTGGGCAGCTATTTCAACCCATGAAGGAGAAGAGAGAATTGCTTGTGAAGTTCATAAAATTCTCAAGAGTCATTTTCCAGATTTATTAACGATTATTGTCCCACGTCACCCTGAACGTTCAGAAGATATTATTAAAGTATGTGGTCATGAAAATTTGCGTTTTGTTCTTAGAAGCAGCAATACTATTCCAGATATGGATACGGATATTTTATTAGGAGATACAATTGGAGAAATGGGTCTTTTTCTTCGTTTGTCGAAAGTTGCTTTCATTGGAAAATCATTGTGTAACTATGGTGGGCATAATCCATTAGAGTTAGCTTTGCTTGGAGTAGCTATTTTAACTGGGCCTCATATTGCAAATTTTCAAAATACGTTTGAGCGATTTTTATCCTGTGATGCAGCTTCTATAGTTGAAGATACGATGCAACTTGCGATCCAAGTGAATAAATTCTTAACAAATGAAACCTTGCGACAAGAAGTAGTTGATAAAGCTTATGAAGTAGCAACAAGTATGGCTGGTGCACTTGAGTGTACATTAAAGGTTCTTGATCCATTTTTACAGCCACTTGTGATACAGACGGGTTTAAGGCAGTGTCAAAAATAGGCATGCATATTTGCTCTCCGCGTTTTTGGTGGAAAAATAAAAGTTTTTTGCGTTTTTTATTAGCGCCAATTGCTGAGGTTTACGGTTATTGTGCACGGTACTGTATGCAAAGAGAGCCTCTTGCTATTGATTTGCCAGTTTTGTGTGTTGGAAATTTTACATTAGGCGGGGCAGGTAAAACACCTGTTGTTATTGCTTTTGCTCAAGTGGCCAAGGAACTTGGCTTAATACCTGGTATTGTATCACGTGGTTATGGTGGAAGAGCCGAAAAAGTGCGCCTCGTTGATGTTAAATGTGATAATGCATATGACGTTGGTGATGAATCACTTTTGCTTGCACGTCATGCTTTTGTTGCTATATCACCTGATCGTTATGCAGCAGCACAACTGCTTAAAGAAAAAGGATGTAATTTTATTTTAATGGATGATGGGTTTCAAAGTCGTCGTCTTTATATGGATTATGCGTTGCTTGTTGTAGATGCGATGCGTGGTTTTGGTAATAAGGCTGTTTTTCCAGCGGGACCTTTGCGTGCACCGTTAAAAACGCAATTATCTTTGATGGACAGTGTTTTAGTCATTGGTTGTTTGGATGAGAGTGATGATGTAGCTCTTTTTGTTTCACGTACTGGAAAACCTTTGCATTATGCGCATCTTAAATCACTTGTTGATGATGAAGTTGCTGGAAAATCTTTTTTAGCATTTGCAGGTATTGGCAATCCAGATAAATTTTTCAAATCCATTAAAGAAATGTCTGGTCATGTTGTTCAAGCTTATTCTTATCCAGATCACTATTTTTTTACAGCTACGGATCTAAAGAATTTGATACGGAAGGCCAAAATTCATAATTTATGGTTGACTACGACCGCTAAGGATTATATACGCATACAGGCTAATGACTTACATAAAAGCTTAGAAAAGCTTATTGTCTTTGATGTCAAAGTTGATTTTGTTCAAAGAGATTTTTGCCATATGCTCCTTGAGGAAACTATTGCTCGTTTTAAGAAACGAAATATCACCTTTAATTAATATATTAAAAGCATATGGATACTATTTCAGAATTTCTTATGGGCTATTTTATGTTTTTTAGTAATTCACTAAGATAGGGGTTACACTCAAGTTCACGTTGATAGGATAATTCACAACTGGCATATGCTTCTTGACGCTGATGATTCCAGTATTTTAGATTGTCGATAGGGATTTTTTGTCCACTAACTGCACAAACAGTATAAGTTCCATATTTAACAATTTTATAACTATTATTAAAGTAATGAATTGTTGCTTCGCATTCATTTTGAGAGAACATATTTTATGTGCCCTTTCTATGTACTTATGAAAAAATAATACAGATAAAATATTACAGACATTTTATAGAGTTAAGCATAAATGAAGCAAGTAGTTTTTAGCCAGAATAGTTTATGAAAGTTTATTTTCTACCAAAAAGGCGTTCTATATCAGCCAGTTTAAGTTCAATATAAGTAGGACGTCCGTGGTTACATGTGGCTGAATGAGGTGTTGCTTCTATTTGTCGTAAAAGTGCATTCATTTCTTCAGGATGCAAAAGACGTCCTGAACGTATTGAACTATGACAGGCCATAGTTGCTGCAACATAATCAAGCATTCCTTTTAAATTATCTATTGTATCATATTCAGCTGCTTCATCGGCGAGATCTTTAATTAAAGCTTGTACATTAATTTCTCCTAACATAGAAGGTGTTTCGTGTACGGCGATTGCCCCAATTCCAAAGGACTCAATTCCTAATCCAAATTTTTTCAAAGCATCTTTGTGAGATAAAAGGCACGTGGCATTTTCTTCAGAGAGTTCTACAATTTCAGGAATAAGCAATAATTGTGAAGGAAGTGGTTTGGAATACAGAGCATTTTTAAGTGATTCATAAACCAGTCTCTCATGAGCAGCATGCTGGTCTACAATGATAAGACTATCTTGAGTTTGAGCAACAATATAGTTTTTATGGATTTGCGCTCTTGCCGCTCCTAATGGATAATGTAATTCTTCTGATGTTGATTTATTAATTGCAGCGCGTGTATCGCCACTTGGTGTGCTAAGGTGATCGATAATAGGGATTGTATCTTCTTGTAAATCAATAGAGCTGGTCATATCTAATGGTTTATGAAATATTGATGTTATCTTTGACCCAAAATGATATGGTGGTGTATTATCAGAAAAAGGTTGATGCATTTTTACAGTTTCTAAGGGTTGTGTTCGAAAAGCAGCCAACATTGCTTCAGATCCTGTTGACGTAGGACGAATGCCAGTTTGATGCAATGCTTCACGGATTGCTCCGATGATTAAACCACGAATGAGACTTGGGTCACGAAACCGTACATCCATTTTTGCAGGGTGTACATTAACGTCTACATCGGTAGGCGGTAAATGAATAAAAAGAATGGCTACAGCATGACGATCTCGAGCAATAACATCAGCATACGCTCCTCGGATTGCTCCCCATAGAAGTTTGTCACGCACTGGACGGCCATTAACATAAGCAAATTGATAAAGGCTGTTACTGCGATTGAAAGATGGCAAACCGATAAAACCAGTTAGGTGAACAGATTCACGTTTAGCATCAAGGAGAAGACTGTTTGGAGCAAATTCTTTTCCCATGATTTGTGTAATACGTTGTAATTGCCCTTGGGTATTTTGTTCCATAGCAGGGAATTCCATGGGCGCTCGATCTATACCGGCAAGAGAAAAACGTATATGTGGAAAGGCGATTGCAATTCGTTTAATTGTGTCCGTGATAGCATTTGTTTCAGCACGATCAGATTTCATAAATTTCAGTCGTGCTGGTGTAACAAAAAAAAGATCACGAACTTCAACAATAGTTCCAGGATTAGCAGCAGAAGGTTTTGGTTCTTCAATTCTTCCTGCAGTAACAATAATTTCAGCAGCACTATTGGAATTTTGTGTTCGTGAGGTCAGTTTAAGTTTTGCAACAGAGCCAATAGAGGGTAACGCTTCTCCACGAAAACCGAGGAAACAGATATTATGTACATCGTCAATAATTTTAGATGTACAATGACGAGAAATTGCCAAAATTAATTGATCTTCTGGAATACCACAGCCATTGTCACTTACTCTTATCAGGCTTTTTCCACCATTTGCTATGACGATTTCAATACGGCTTGCTCCTGCATCAATAGCATTTTCAACAAGCTCTTTAACGACATTAGCGGGTCGTTCAATAACTTCACCTGCTGCAATTTGATTAATAATAGTTTCGCTAAGATGACGTATAATCATATTTAAATTTTAATAGCCTTCCCTTTCACTGTATAGAAACTTTGAACTATAATAGCAATATTTATAACTTTTTCGAAGAGAAAAAGCTGAAAATATATTCTAAGAGAAATATATAAGCTTTTGGTAAAAGTTCATTTATGATGGATATCCAGAGTTTCTCTTACAGGAGAATGCTTTACTAAATATCATTTTATAGTTCAAAATTATTAATTGTGGTTGTGAACTAAATTGTTAAATTGGGTATAAATCATTTGTTATCTTTGAAAGTGCTTGCTTCAAGCACTAATACTGATCAAAAAAGAATAAAAAAGATGGAAGGCAAAATGTATGACGCGCATGAATGGTATTCTTGCAGATAGTGATATACAGGTTTTAGTTAACAATGGTACTATTAATGCCATTTGTTCGCTTGATAAGGATCAAATACAACCTGCAAGCCTTGATTTACGTTTAGGAGATAAGGCATATCGTATACGAGCTTCTTTTATGCCGGGATCTAATGCGACAGTTATTGATAAACTTGAACGATTAAAGCTGTACGAATTTGATTTACAAGATGGGGCAGTTTTAGAAACGGGTTGCGTTTATATTGTTCCTCTTTTAGAAAATTTAGCTTTATCAAAAGTTCTTTCTGCAGTTGCTAATCCAAAAAGTTCTACTGGGCGGTTGGATGTTTTTACGCGCGTGATTTCAGATTATACTCAGGAATTTGATAAAATTTGTATGGGTTATCATGGGCCACTGTATCTTGAAATTAGTCCACGAACATTTCCGATTTTGGTTCGCACGGGTTCACGCTTATCACAACTTCGATTTCGTAAGGGGCATAGTTATTTAAAAGAAGTTGAATTGTATGAGTTGCATAAAAATGAAATGCTTGTATCTGATGATACTCCTAATATTAATGATGGTGGTATTGGAATTTCCGTTAATTTAGAAGGTAATGAAAATGGACTTGTTGGGTATCGTGGTAAACGTCATACTGATGTTATCGATGTGGATAAAAGTGCTGTTGCTCATATTTTAGATTTTTGGGAGCCTATTTATGATCATGGAATGAAAGAAATAGTTCTTGACCCTCATGAATTTTATATTTTGGTTTCACGGGAGGTGATTCATATTCCTCCCTTTTGTGCTGCTGAAATGAAACCATTTGATCCCTTAATTGGAGAATTTAGAGTACATTATGCAGGTTTTTTTGATCCAGGATTTGGAAATATGGAAATAAGTAGAAAAGGAGCACGTGCAGTTTTAGAAGTAAGGAACCATGAAATTCCATTTATCTTAGAGCATGGACAAATCATTGGCCGTTTGGTTTATGAACATATGCTTAATCGACCATTGAAACTTTATGGGCATGATGTTGGTTCACATTATCAGGGACAAGGTTTAAAATTGTCTAAGCATTTTAAATGAGTTTAGAAATACAGATTTTGATGTAATATATGCAAGAATTCTCTTCTTTGAAGAAAGCTTTTCGTATTGTATTTAGATTAATGGTGTTATTATGATTATTTCCTCAACATTTGATTATCGTAAAGCAGCAAAACGTCGCTTACCTTCTTTTTTGTTTCATTATATTGATGGTGGTGCTTATGCTGAAGAAACAATGCGGCGTAATTATACAGATCTTCAAAAACTTGCATTGCGTCAACGGATTCTAAAACAAATTGGCGATGTTGATCTTTCAACTGAGATTTTGGATCAAAAACTTGGTATGCCAATTGTACTTGCACCTGTTGGGTTAACTGGTATGTATGCACGTCGTGGTGAAGTAAAGGCTGCACGTGCAGCTGTTGCGAAAAATATTCCTTTTACTTTGTCCTCAGTTTCAGTTTGTCCTATTTCAGAAATACAAGCGGCGGTTGGAAAAGAATT
The DNA here is from genome assembly GCF_045945445.1 of Bartonella bennetti. Lineage (NCBI taxonomy): Bacteria > Pseudomonadati > Pseudomonadota > Alphaproteobacteria > Hyphomicrobiales > Bartonellaceae > Bartonella > Bartonella bennetti. The sequence continues at coordinate 91,075 of NZ_CP174576.1, forward strand.
TTGGTTTCAACTGTATGTTCTCAAGGATCGTGGATTTATGCGTGATGCATTGGAAAGAGCGTGGGCTGCTGGTGTCCGTACATTAGTTTTTACAGTTGATATGCCAGTTCCTGGAGCACGTTATCGTGATGCTCATTCAGGGATGTCTGGGTCTTATGCTGGAGTGCGCCGTATTATACAAGCTGTTTTTCATCCGCATTGGGCTTGGAATGTTGGTATTATGGGTCATCCACATGATCTTGGAAATATTTCTGCCTATCTTAAAAAGAAAACAACACTAAAAGATTATATTGGTTGGCTTGGTGCAAACTTTGATCCATCAATTGGCTGGAGTGATTTGCAATGGATTAGAGACTTTTGGAAAGGAAAGATGATTTTAAAAGGTATTCTTGATCCAGAGGATGCACGTGAGGCAGTACGATTTGGAGCTGATGGTATTGTTGTATCCAATCACGGTGGACGTCAGCTTGATGGGGTATTATCAACCGCACAAGCATTGCCGAAAATTGCGGATATTATAAAAGGCGATTTAACTATTTTAGTTGATTCTGGTGTTCGTTCTGGTCTTGATGTGATTCGTATGATAGCACAAGGTGCGGATGCTGTGATGATCGGTCGTGCTTTTGTTTACGCGCTTGCTGCAGCAGGTGAGCAAGGTGTCATCCATCTCCTTGAGCTTTTTGCTCAAGAAATGCGCGTGGCTATGACATTAACTGGTGTGCGTACAATTAAAGAAATTACACGTGAAAATTTAGTTAGTTCAGAGGGTCTACAAGGATAATCAAGATAAGAAGAGTTTAGCATTATAGATTGTGTAAAATTATTTTGATTAAATGCGAGAGGAGTATGATATACTTTTATTTGGTTTCCTTTTGCCATTATCGATATTGATAATTTTTTCTAAAAATTAAATCTATTCAATAAAGACGATTAGGCTGGATATTGCATGTTCTGTTTAACTGCAGAGTGGTGATTTATACTAATATGAAAAATACTTTATATTCTGTAAGAAGCTTCCGAAACGGCTCTTGAATTGGGAAAAAATTATACAATTGATGCTACAACAAAAGTCTAAAATTATAAAGATAGTTGTGTTGCGATGTAGCATATTAATAACTTGTTTCGACTATAGAAAATTAATTCTGGAATATTTTTCTCATTCAAAATTTTACCTGTCATTTTCAGTACGAATTCATTAATTCTAAGAATTAGATGTCAAACAGCTTAAACAAAACATCAATATTTTAAGCATAAACATATTTTTATCTGTTTTGATAATATTTCAATTATTTTTTGCAACCTTTAGAATAGAATTCTTGTAGTTGATGTGAATGGCTGTTACTTTTTTGAGGAAGCAATGAGTGGAACGGATTTTTTGACTGTAAGCGCAATAAATGAGGCAACCAGAACTTTTAAAAAATCACCTATCGTAAATCCTAATGACATTGTTAAAGCTGTCAATAAAGGAATCTTAAAAAGGTACACGATCCAAAATATTCCAAAAAAATAGATAATCCCAATTCCACCTATACTATTTATGATAACCAATTTTATAAAATTTAGTCGTCGCCAAAACGATTGAACCATAAGACCAATAAAGAACGCTGCAAATGGATAACCAATCATATAGCCACCACCAACTCCCAAAAAAACACCAATACCTCCACGTCCACCAGCCAACAGAGGCAAACCGATAGCAACCAAGAAAAGAAAAAGTGCTGATGCTGCAGCGCCTCTTTTTGCTCCAAGAATAGATCCAGCTAACATTGGTCCCATAGACTGGGCAGTAATAGGAAGACCAAGAAAAAAAGGAAGAAAAATAGGAGGGAAAAAACCTAAAACTGCATAAAGGGCGGCAAATAAAGCAATATAAGTTAAATCTTTTGTTTTCACTGAATTATTCCTTTAAATAAAATTGGTTATCATCATAATCATAAGAGCGTGCATCTAATGCTTCTGCTACTTCTGATGCTATCCTTATTGTTCGTATAGTTAAGGGTATTGCAAGAGCTATAATGTTTATATTAAGTCCACGCGCTCTCTGCGCTTCACATATCTCATTGAATTTTTCATTAATAACCGGAATAAATCTAATTGCCATAGATAAGGCAATACTTAATTTTGATGAATTTATACCCAAAAATGAAAAGAATCGAAACCCTACTTCAATCGAAGTTATTATATCTGAAACTTTTGTTGTGAACGAAATAAGTGATGCTAGAGAAATAAGAATAATCAAGCGCAATATAATCGAAAGACCTGTAAGCCAATTATCAAAAATAGCTTGAAAAATAAATATAAAGATTAAAAACAGCCATATTGATTTAAACTGTTTTATTATTTTATTGAAAGGAATTTTAGCTATTCTATATAATAAGGATATAAATAATAAAAAAAATAAAAAAGTAGATATTGATGAAACCATAAAGATAGTGGTTCCACACAAGATAAGAAGTGATAATTTTACTCCTGGTCTAAGCCGGTGAATAAATGTGTCTTGAGATATATATGCACTGATCATGACATTCTTCTTATATATTCTTTGATTGCAACCAAGGGTATATCATCAAGGACTATTTCTCCCTTATCAAAAACAAGCACTCTATCAAATTCTTTTAGGAATTCCAAATCGTGTGATACAACGATAGTTTTTTGTGGTAATTCTTTAATGGCTTGTGTAACGCGGCGTTTGTTTTGTAAATCAAGTGATGTTGTTGGTTCATCAAAAACAATATAGTTTGGTTTCATTGCTACCACACTTGAGATAGCAACTAATTGTTTTTGTCCACCACTTAATAAATGAATGGCATGGTTTCTAAATGCCTGGAGGTCATAATACTGTAAAACTTCATCTACTCGTCTTTTTATTTCATCTTTACTCAATTTTAAGTTTTTAAGACCAAAGGATAAATCTTCTTCCACTAAAGGTAATACAATTTGATTATCGGGATTTTGGAAAACAAATCCTACTTTACGTCTTATTGCTTTTATATCATGTTTTGTATCCAATCCATCAATATTTACAGAGCCAATTGATGGAAGCTGTAAACCATTAATAAGGCGAACAAATGTACTTTTTCCAGAACCATTTGCACCAATAATTGCAATCCTTTTTTCAGTGAGATTTATGTTAATATTTTTTAAAACGCATAAATCATCAAAGATTTGCGTCACCTTATCAAATTTTATCCCCAAAACTTATTCCAATCAATTTCTTTATATGATTTCAGAGCTATCGTTTAAGTTTATAGCCTAGTAACAAAAGTAAACACCATATAGGAATGATAATAACTGCTAAGCTCATATCAGGCATTTGTAGAGGAATATAGGATTCGATAAAGTTTACTTTTATTCCTACCATTTCAAAGAGTTGAGCAATTAACCCATTTTTCCCTAAGCCACTTACAAACATGATGCAAAACAATAGTACAAGAAAACAAAGACAAAGATAATTTGCATAAGGATATAAGCCAAATGCATAAACAAAGGATTTTTCTTTGCCTTTATGTATTTTTCGAAACTTAAAATGTACAATAACAATGATTGTCCAAGTAATAGCTACTGTTACAGTTGTAATCGACATAATTCTCATAAAACTATTATCTGGTATAAAAGTATTAATGACAATAATTGTCGCAGTACAAATTGATGAAAAAAGAATGGCAATATAAGGAACACGAGTAGCATTAAGTTTACTAAAAATACGTGGCGCATTTTTTTGCACTGCTAAACTATAAAGTATACGGCCATTAGAATAAATGGCACTATTGTAAACTGAAATAGCAGCCATAATCACAACAAAATTCAAAATATGACCAGCTACAGGAATACCTATAGTTTCAAAAATAGTGACGAAAGGACTGCCATTTTTTCTAATCATATTCCATGGGCTTATCATCATAATTACACTTATAGAACCGATATAAAAAATGACAACACGCCACATAACTTTACGAATAGCTGTTGGAATTGTTTTTTGTGGATTTGATGTTTCTCCAGCTGCAATACTGATAAGCTCTGTGCCACCAAAAGAAAACATGAGTATAGAGGTAGCAAATACAATTCCCATTGCGCCATAAGGGAAAAAACCGCCGTGATCCCAAAGATAATTAATGCTAGCCTGACTTCCATTCATCCCTGTTATAATGATAAAAATTCCAAATACGATCATACCAACAACAGCAATAATTTTAATCAAAGCTAAACCAAATTCAAATTCTCCATAAAAACGGACATCAATAAGATTAATCAATGTAATAAACAAGAGAACGAACAAAGATGATTTCCAATGATCAATCAAAATCCAGTGATCAATATAAAATCCAATAACTGTCAGCTCGGTCATACCAACAAGAATATAAAGAAACCAGTAATTCCAACCTGTTATAAAACCAGCAAGACATCCCCAATACTTGTAAGCGAAGAAACTAAAAGCGCCTGAAGTTGGTTCTTCAGCTGACATTTCACCAAGCATTCGCATAATAAGATAGATAATGCACCCTCCAATAAGATATGCTAAAATAGTTGAAGGGCCAGCTAATTGGATAGCTTCTGTTGATCCATAAAAAAGGCCTGTTCCAATAACACCTCCCAAGGCAATCATTTGAACATGACGATTTTTAAGGCCACGTTTTAACTCATTGTATTTTAGCTCAACATTGTTCATTATTCTGATGTATTTAACCTAAATTTTATATAAAAGAAAAATATATTTTCTATGCATTTTTGTTTTAGAGAAAAAATTACAATAAAAATTAATTCATTTTTATTTTCATGATAATGCAGCTTTCTATTTTTTTATGGATTGTATCAAATATTCTATTAAAATAATAGGAATAAGATATGTTTCAGCCTTTAGTTAAATTAACAACCCTTATTTTTGTTACATTGACATGTATGACATTAGTCATTGATGGTGTACGTTCTATTAGTGTATCAAGTTGGATTATAAATCCATTTAGTGAAATATTAGCAGTTTTTTTTTAGACAGATATTAATAGTCTCAATCAGTTTATATGTAGTATTCTGCCATTTCTTCTATTTTCAATTTGTATTACTTTTATTGATTTACCAGCATGGTTTATATTTGGCATTTTGACAGTAACATTTTATATCTTAAGTTACCAATCACGAAAACCTTTTCATAAAATTTCGTATCAATAAGGAAAACATATTCAGTATTAAAGAATTTTTTCTAAGATTTATTATGTCCACTCATAAAATAGTATCTCAAGCATTTACATTTTTAAAGGTAATAGAAATTAGCTATGTTAGTAAATCAAAATTAAAGATATTTTTTACACTACATTAAAGAAAAATTACAAGAAATGTAACAACAAGAATAATAATTTGAATCAGTTACTAAACAAACTTTTTTAATAAAACACAAAAAATACTTTTGTAAGCTATGAAGAATAAACACGCTAATTTCACTATACTTTTACCAGTGAGGAGGACGTTCAACAGGAACTTCAGAGAAATCTCGCTCTTCTAAATCTAGCAATCGTTTTGTTAAAGCATTTAATTTTTTAGACATTTCATCTAAACTTTTCCATTGATCAGTTACCACACAAGAAAGTTCCTCAATAAGCTTTTCTTGATGAGATAGTTTAATCTCTAATTCTGTTATTCTATTTTCATATGACATTGCCTTCTAACTCCATTTTAACTTTATATCTATAGGTACAGAAATGAGAAACCTTTTCTATCAAATAATTATCATATTAGTATGGTTTTGATTGTATAAAAACACAAACACTCGTATTTTTTTCATTCAAAAAATAACTTGTCAAATAAATTTTTTCATTCTTCGCAAAATTACAAACACTCTTCTAAACAGAACATTTAGCATCATTTTATTACACAAAAATTTTTATTTTCAGTCCTACTTTTAAAATTGGATTGATTATAAATTGAAGAAATATTTAATTCACTTTAAAATAGCAAAAGCTCAAGAAATATAATTTTATTTCTTTTCCTTATAAGGATCTATTTTGCTATTTTAGTAACCGTGGCATTTTATAAATTATTGAAAAAATTACCTGCTTGCTTTTATACATACTTTTAGTTATTACCCTCGAAATAGCCTTTAGTTTTAAGTAATATACAAGTCTATGCCGTATTAGCTCAGTTGGTAGAGCACATCATTCGTAATGATGGGGTCGCTGGTTCGAATCCGGCATGCGGCACCGTTTTTTGTCTTTAATACATTGAAATATATAGATTTCTCCTTTAAATTACTATTTGAGGATCACCTTTCGGTCATCCTTTGCGATTTATATAATTTTACCTAATTTATGCTTATTTACTCTTTATTCCATATTTTTCTGTGATTGATTATAATGGCTAATCAACCAACACAAGAAATATGCTTATTTGTTACGTAACCAACGAGAAAGAGCAGCCCGCACATTGGCATCGCTTTTTGATTAACTTCGTTTTCCACCTTCAGTCGTGTTGTTGTTGCTTTTACAGTTTTTTCTGTTCAATTTTTTTGCCAAGGGTAAAAGTTTTTGCTAAAGTCATAAAAAAGCAGCTAAAGATGCATCTATTATCAGCAGATTTTTCTAATAAACCAGATCATAGGCGATGCTTCTGAAAGCGTTTAGCGACAAAGAAAATAGCAACACCTGTTGCTAAAACCATAATGCCGGCTAGTGCCCGTTACACTGGATCACTTCCTGCCGATAAACCGCCAAGACCTGAAAAAGAACCAATGACTGGTGCAAGGGCTTCTGCTTTAAAAAGGCCTGTTAGTTTTTTGGTTTCCACTATTTGATAGTTGGAGGGAACAAAACCACCTCTCACCTATAACTCTGCTTCTGCTACACACCGATGGATGAGACCTTGTAAGTGCTTCCCACCGGCTTTGGTTCATTTCTGTAGTTCAGGGTGTTTTCAAGTATCTAACTTGGAAATATACATTGACGCAGTAATATCAAGAATAAAAATAATTATATACTGTACAATGTACAGTCAATTTGAAAGTTCTAACGCTAGCGATAGTTTGCGCTAGCCCGCCCCACAAGCAACCACATCCGCTGGGAAATACCTTTTACATTGATTTTATTGATTTTTTATGGAAATAAGAGAGGCATAATTGGCAGACTTCTTTAAATTAATATCCTCTCCACTCTGAAAGTGGAAAAGATGAGATCATATTTAAATCTAAGCAGCCTTCACGACAGATTTTGCTAAGATTTGTTTTTCTTTTCAAATGAGGACTGTGTAGTGTTTGCTCTCTTCTGCTAACGTAACAGCCTTAACAAGACACATGTAAAGCGGTTCATAAATGTAAACCGCTTTTTTAGTAGGAGACATTTTATCCCAATCTTTTGGGAAAGAAAAATGTGCATTATTGTTATGATTAACAGATTGGCTTCTTAGTTTCTTTTCACACTCAATAAAGTAACGACGTACTTGACGTTCTTTTGTATTGCATTCAACTATTGGGAGTGCTTTTGTCATATTATTTTAAATAACATAGCTCTTATTAGTCGACTTACTTTTTTATTATAACGGAGAGGAAAATAACATCTAAGACATCTGCAGAAATACCAGTATTCCTAAACTCAATTTCGATTATTGACTTTATTTTAACGTAAGGTATAATAATTCTTTAAATAGGTTTGGGCTATCCTCAAGAGTTACCTCTACTGGTCTGTTTAGCATGGCTGCTATTTTAGCCAAATCAAGAATGGCTTTTCCTGCTATGCTATTACAGTTCCACATTCCAAAACCCATAGATGGACTAGATGTATACTTTACTCGTAAACTACAGCGAGATGTCTCTGCATTAATTGAAACCTCATCTATATAACCTTCTTGTGCATAAGATCCGCTGATAGATGATCCTATCATTAAGATTGTCAGGATCAAGGATAGAAGTATTTTTTTAATTTTCATAATAGTTTCCCTCTCTAAAATTTAAAATAGTAGAATTTAATTTCCTTCTCATCACAAAGGACAAAGATTCTTAAGATCTCCAATCTGTAAGTAAACCAGCTTCTTTCGATAGATTCTTACTGCTGATTACTTATGCAAGTCGCTTCATAGGCTCTATGGGTAAGTCCTCCTTCTCAATAATTATAGATTTGTGTGGCTGATTGCTATGCAACAATATATTTAGTATGACCAACATCATTTGCATGATCATTATGTTCTCTCCTTTACATGTTCAAAATTTGCTTGCGTTTACTCATTTTCTCTATATATGACTGTGAAAAAATAGATGCGGTTTGTATTGTACAGTGATGCTAATATTAAAAACTATCTCCCCATCAGCTCTTTAATAAGCAAATCGTTAGTTAAACTCACACCAAGGTTAATCTCAGATAGAGTAATTTAAACATGATTTCTATTTTGCTTTGTTTCCCCAATCTTTCCAAGCTACTTTTTGCAAGTTTTAATTAATGCACATCTTATATTCATACCCTAAAACAAGGTTTCACAATATGAAGGATAAAACTATTCTGTTATTATTTATGCAATAATTTTTTTTATAGTAGATACACTTATAATCTGCTCATCATCAAGATTAATGACTAATTATTGTACGTACAGTGTGATGAGATTTCCAAAACCAGTCTACTCCAAATTGCAGTGATGATTTTTTAGGAGAACAGGATGATTTTAATTCGCACTGAGCATATGTAATCCATGGATCGTGCGCCCAAGCCGGATGTCCATCAGGGAAAGCAGCTAGTTGCGGTTGAGCTCCTCCTGCTGCATAATACATATATAATCGCTCTCTATAATCTGGATTCGGAACAAACTCACCAACAGTTCCCCCTCTCACTCTTTCCCATCCTATAACTTGATTCCAATGAATCATACCCAACGCAGCCATTTCTAGCTCTTCTTGATGTGGAGAATAATGCCTTAACGATGCATTAACATCAATGAAATTAGGAGTAGCTCTAATATGATAAACATAACCATTATGATTAAGGTGATCATTTACCCAATTAATTGCAAATCCTCGAGATGTTGTTGTAGATACATAGCCAGAATTATGGCGTGACATTCCTGTTTCACTTCCATGCACATGATTCCATAAATTTATATCTGGTGGAGGTTGATTAGGCCGTGTTCCATCCATTCCTCGCGGCATGAAACCACCCTCACGTTTTATTTCTTCAGGAGATTCCATAGCCGCTCGATAGACTTTACGGACATCATCTGCAAAGACAGATTGTGAAAACATAATAATTATTACAGAAACAAATAATTTAAACATCTTCCCCCACCCCCCCTCTTTTCACCCTTAAGGACGAGTTGATCGCTTTAACAGAATATATGAGTAAGCTCTTACTTACTCATTTCTCTCATTAAATGTCTCATTTATTCTCCTAATATAAAAATTGAAGTAAAACAAGAGTAAAATTCTAATTAATTTTTTTGGGAAAAATCTAAAAACAAGCGATAATCTTCTTTAAAAATTACAATTAAAGTGGGGAGTGCGTAAGCATAGCTTAAGGAGATTATTTAGCTTTCTTATTAGCAGCAAGATTCTTGACAAGCAAGTTGGTGCTGTATGTTTTTGGTTAATGGTTCATTGGTATATTGTGCGATAGCACTTGCAATTTCTGGCTTTGACATCACCGCAGCAATTGAAGGGCCTTCTTGTTTTGCAATGGGAAATTTATCTCCATCCACTCTTTGAAACACATTACCTTTCATCTTTTTTAATTCAACACGCTTTGAAAAACTCCCACCCTATAAATTAGGTAGAGCAGTGAGGTGGAGAGAGAAAGAGATTTTAGCATTCACTCCAAAGAAAAATAAGGAGCAAATAAGAACAAATTAGGTAAAATTATATAAACTAAAAGAGGTAGTCTAAAAACAGACAGTTAAAGAAAAAAATGGTGCCCAGACGCGGATTCGAACCACGGACACGCGGATTTTCAGTCCGCTGCTCTACCAACTGAGCTATCTGGGCACATCTCAACAAATTCATGGATTCCGTGAGGTTATAACATTAAAATTCTTTCTGTCTAGTCGCCAAATAAAAATAATCTGTTTTTTATCAATTTATTCTCGAGTACCTATCCAAAATATAGAGTTACGCTATAATTTATTTTTTCACATGGAAGAGCAACACTCAAGTATATCAAATATAAAGTGATCATCAGTATAATATCAGCATAATACATGATCTAGGTTAGAAGAAAGTTCATTATTAGTACAGTGAGAAATTTTTCAAAATCTTTAAAAAAAATATTAGAATATTTTTCATTCTTAATGACTAATTTGAAAAAAATCATAATAATATTATCAAGTTTAAAACTGGAAAGCTAAATTTTAGGGAAGTTACATCACCTTTAATTTACATTGTTTTGTTATTAGAAAGGTTATTGGTGGTGACAGTGATGATTTGACCTTATCTTTAAGAAGAGTTATTCAAATATGTATTAATACTTTTTCTGTGTAACGACGATGGTCTCTGTTATTGCTGCTGTTGATATTGTAGTACAGGCTTTTTAAGCAGTTGTGGTGTGTTTGAATGAAGGGAGAGATATTTTTTTGATATTGACATGTAGTCTATTTGGGTGATCAAAAATGTTGGTTCATATGCAAATAAGCAAAAAGTTGAAATGAAGAGTCACACTTGCTATAAAATTTTACTATAAAGAACCACTTGTTTTTGAACACTGGTGTTATTTTCCAAATACAACGGAGAAAGTTATGGCCAATGTAGTAGTTGTCGGCACACAATGGGGAGATGAAGGCAAGGGTAAGATCGTAGATTGGTTGTCTGAGCGGGCAGATATTGTGGTAAGATATCAAGGTGGGCACAACGCAGGTCACACATTGGTTATTGACGGGGTTAGTTATAAATTATCACTTTTACCATCTGGTGTAGTTCGTGGAAAGCTATCAATTATCGGTAATGGTGTAGTTGTTGATCCTCATCATTTTGTTGCAGAATTAAAAAAATTACGTGTTCAGGGTATAAAAATTACACCGGAAATTTTGCGTGTTGCTGAAAATGCTCCTTTGATTCTTTCGGTGCATCGTGATCTTGATGCAGCTCGGGATAGTAATGTTTCTGGTTTGATAATTGGCACAACAAAACGTGGTATTGGTCCTGCTTATGAAGATAAAATAGGTCGTCGTTCCATACACGTAGTGGATCTGGCAGAGGCTGATACTTTAATGCCAAAGATTGAAAGGTTGATGGGGCATCACAACGCTTTGCGTCGTGGTATGGGAGTTGCAGAAATTGATCCACAAACACTTTATGATGAATTAATGCAAGTGGCAGATGAAATTTTACCCTTTATGGAGTGTACGTGGCGTCTTTTGGATGAAAGTTATCGTATAGGGCGGCGTATTCTATTTGAGGGCGCACAGGGTGCATTATTGGATAATGATTTTGGAACTTATCCTTATGTAACCTCTTCTAACACAGTTGCTGGGCAAGCTTTTATTGGTTCTGGTCTGGGCCTTGGTTCAATTCATTATGTGTTGGGTATTGCGAAAGCTTATACAACACGTGTGGGAGAAGGGCCATTTCCAACAGAAGAAATGAATAAAATTGGTGAATTTCTTAGAGAGCGCGGAAATGAGTTTGGTGTTGTGACGGGTCGGAAACGTCGATGTGGTTGGTTTGATGCTGTTTTAGTGCGTCAGATGGTAACTATTGGTGGCGTCAATGGTATTGCACTGACAAAGCTTGATGTTTTTGATGGTTTAGATGAAATTAAAGTTTGTATTGGTTATGAACTTGATGGTAAAAGAATAGACTATTTGCCATCCTCTATGGGAGCACAAGCACGTGTTCAACCGATTTATGAGACATTAGAAGGTTGGAAAGAAACAACGGCACGTGTATCAAATTGGGCAGAACTACCAGCGCAAGCTATAAAATATGTGCGCTATATTGAAGAATTAATTGGTATACCAGTTGTTTTATTATCAACTAGTCCTGAGCGAAAAGATACAATCCTCATTGCTGATCCTTTTGCAGATTAATTTTTGCTTATATCTTAAATTATAGCAAAAATAAGCATCTAAGACTATATAACAGGAAAGGTACAAAATAGCATTGTTTATTTTTGTGCTCATCTAAATTACTATGGCGTTTGTGCTAATATCAATTACGTTAGTTGAGGGCTAAAGTAATGAATGGATAGTGCTTTAGTTTTATAAACTGAGAAATTTTCCTCTTAAGTTTAAGAAAGACTATGTAGAATATGATAGATTTCGTTGGGATCTTAAAAAATACAATTAATGCGCAAAAAGAGCTTACGCCTAAATTACGGGAACAAATTTATGAGCGGGCTACTAAAATATTAGAGCATAAAATTGTAAATATGAAATTGCCAAAAGCAACAATAGAAGAGCAAAGACGTGCTTTGCAAAATGCTATTACAACTGTTGAAGAAGAATATTTAGCTGTTGAAAAAGAACAACTTTCTTCAATTATGGGATGGAATTGTACAGAAAAAAACAGTGATGAGAAAAATGCGCAAAGCTCTCTATCATCATTAGAAAATGATGTTGCGGTTTTAGCTATAGAAAAACAACACCAATTATCTATTACTAATTTAGTTGATAATGAGATTGTTGATGAGGTATCTGTAATATCAGATATACCGGATGCGGAGCTTGTTAATGTAGATGCTTTTAATGCCCATGAAGAGGGCCCAAATATTGAAAAAGATATGTCTAAGAATGCTCCTTTGGTTTCTACTTCGCAAGTAGATAATTCTCATATTGTGTCACATATCTTTTCGCAAGCTTTACGGCGTGCTAATCGCTCAACGTTACAAAAGCGTATTTTAGTAAGTATTATTTCTTTTTTTAGTATTATTATTTTGTTTAGTAGTATTTTTTTTATTAGCGGACGTATATTTATATCAGATGATCAAAATTTACAGGAGAAAAATACGCAGATATCTAACACAGCACAAAAGGCAATTCAAACAAATCGAAAATTAACACAACGCTTATTAGAGGATGGAAGTGAGGTTGATGTTGGTCCAGCTGAAAAAACCGAATCTCCAAGTTCAGAAGGGATATCAACAGTTATTGCGACTAATTTAAAGTCGTTTAGGCAGGTAGGTGAAGCTGTATTATATCAAATGCCTACGAAACATGATTCAGGAAAAGCAGCGAAGGGTAGTGCATCATGGTCATTTATAACAGAAGATTCTGTTAAAGGGCTTCAAGGAGAATTAGCTATAAGAGGCGATATCATAATTCCAGATGAAGGATTATCATTACGGTTAACTTTACGTCGTAATACTGATGAATCTTTGCACGCTGCTTATATTATAGATTTAATTTTTATTACTTCTGATAAATTTTCAGGACAAGCAATCAATAATATTAAATCATTGACTTTTAAGGAAAATGAAAAATCGATCGGTCAAACTTTAGTTGGAACTGTAACTGCTAAGATTGATAATGATTTTTTTGTTTTTGCATTGATTGGTAATCATCCGTTTCTTGATAGAAATCTACAGCTAATACGTGATCTAGATTGGCTTGGTTTAGTGATAAGTGATAAAAACGGCCGTATGTATGAATTAACTTTTACAAAAGGCCCAGCAGGCCAAACCATTTTTAATGAAGTTATTGGACAATGGCTTATGAAAAAAAATCAATCATAAGCCTTTTATTTAAAAAATGCTGATATAGAGAAAATAAAATGTAACAGTTATTCTCAACCTACTTTCAATAGACCTATTTCGCAGTATGAATATGTTACGATGCCAAGTTTCTCTTATTTTTCAGATTTATGCAAACAAATGCGATTTTGTACTTTTTCAAATGCGCGTGCTTCAATCTGTCTAACACGCTCTCTGCTGATATTAAATTCATTCGAGAGTTCTTCTAGCGTTAGCGGTTCATCTCTTAAACGGCGTGCTTTAAAGATACGTTTTTCGCGTTCATTAAGATTATCCATAGCCTGTATTAACAAGGAATAACGATTCTCTAATTCATCTTGCTCAATTAAAATTTGTTCTTGGTTACTTGAATCATCAACCAACCAATCTTGCCATTCATAACTTTCACCTTTATTTGTAAGAAGAGGAGCATTAAGAGAAGCATCACCACTAAGTCGACGGTTCATTGATACCACTTCGTCTTCTGTAACTTTTAATCGTGTTGCAATTTCTTTCACTTGTTGTGCATTGAGATCACCACTATCAAGCATTTGCAATTTGTTTTTTAATTTACGAAGATTGAAAAAAAGACGTTTCTGATTAGCAGTTGTTCCTATTTTCACTAAACTCCAGGACCGTAAAACATACTCTTGAATTGATGCTTTAATCCACCACATTGCATAAGTCGCAAGACGAAAACCACGTTCTGGTTCGAAACGCTTAACAGCTTGCATAAGTCCAATATTTCCTTCTGAAATGACTTCTCCAATAGGTAAACCATAACCTCGATATCCTATTGCAATTTTCGCTACAAGACGTAAATGACTGGTTACCAATTTATGAGCCGCTTTTGGGTCATTATGCTCATGATAACGCTTAGCTAACATATATTCTTCTTGTGGCTCAAGTATTGGAAAACGGCGGATTTCTTCTAAATAACGGTTCAGACTATTATCATTTGCTATAAACGATGGTAAATTTATATGGGCCATACAGCACCCTCCTTTTGCATGAATTCCCTTAAAGGCGAATTTTATTTACAAACATTATATATATAACACGTTTCTTGTTTTATTTACACTTATAATTCGCAATTTTATTTGAAACTAGATATTTTATTATAAAATCTTGTAATGATTAAAGGTTTCAATTAAGTTTTTTTAAATAGTTGATAAGGTTAGTGAGATCTTTGGGAAATGGCGAGGAAAAAGACATAACTTTGCTGTTAGCTGGATGCTCAAAGGTAAGGCTAGTTGCATGAAGCGCTTGCCGATTGAACTGATCGATTATGTTTTTAATTTCAGGATCAAGAGTATTTGACTTTGTTTTAAAAGCATTTCCGTATACTTTATCTCCTATAAGGGGATGGCCAATATGCGCCATATGAACTCGAATTTGATGTGTGCGCCCGGTTTCTAGACGACATTCCAGAAGACTAGCTAAAGCTGTTGCATCATTACAAGCTCCGTATTTCTCTAATAAAGAAAAATGCGTAATAGCACGACGAGCATGAGTGTGCTCACTATGAACGACAGTGCGCTTTGTTCGATCACGGGAAGAACGGGCAAGGAATGTATCAATTGTCCCAATATTGCGATTAGGAGAGCCCCAAATGACAGCATGGTAACGTCGGTCTAATGCGCTGGTTCGTCCATGATCAGCAAATTGGGCATTAAGATTTCTATGAGCAAGGTCGTTTTTAGCAATAACCATAACACCGCTTGTGTCTTTATCAAGACGATGAACAATGCCAGGACGTTTAATACCTCCGATACCAGATAAACTATCGCTACAATGATAAATAAGTGCGTTTACTAAAGTACCTGTCCAATTACCATTGCCAGGATGAACAACAAGACCGGATGGTTTATTAATAACAATAACATGATTATCTTCAAATAAAATATCAAGAGCTAGAGCTTCACCTCGAGGTTGTGCGTCGTTAGGAGTAGGTATTGTCAATTCGATTATTTGATTAGATTTTAATTTTATTTTTGGTTCTTTTATTAATTGACTATCAATTTTTAAATAACCCTCGCGGATTAAAGTTTGCAAACGTGAACGTGATAATTCCCCTTTATATTGTTTAGCAAGCCATTGATCAATTCGTTGTCCACATGCATTTTCATTTGTTATATGTTGTGCCACTACATGATCCCTTTTTTGAGATTTTGATGGGATTTTTTTACCAATATGAAATCGCTTTGGTATCTAAAAATTCTTCAATTCCCCAACGTCCACCTTCACGAGCCCGTCCAGATTGTTTTACACCCCCAAAATAACTGCCATCAGGCAAATCGTATCCGTTAATTTCTACCATACCACAACGTAGTTGTGCAGCAATGCGTTGACATCTATTTCGATCTTGTGATTGTATATAATTGGTGAGACCATATTTTGTATCATTGGCTAAGGTTACAGCTTCTTCCTCTGTATTAAAGGGAATAATTGAAAGAACTGGGCCGAATATTTCTTCTCGGAAAATGCGCATATGTGGTTTTACATCAGCGAAGACTGTTGGTCGTACATAATAGCCCCGTTTCATACCTATAGGAAGACCTGTACCACCAGCGACAAGAATTGCTCCTTCGTCAATTCCAGATTGGATAAGGGCTTGAATTTTATCGTATTGTTGTTTTGATACAACGGGACCAATGTGATTCCCTGATTGATAACTTAGTCCTACCATTGTTTTTTCAGCAATATGTTGTGCTATTGTTACAGCTTTATTATAGATCGAATGTTCCACAAGCATACGTGTTGGTGCATTGCAGCTTTGCCCACTATTATGAAAACAGTTGTTTACGCCACGTTGAAGAGCATCAGCATCAGCATCAGCAAAAATAAGATTAGCCCCCTTTCCCCCCAGTTCTAAGCAGACGCGTTTTAAGGTATCACTAGCATTTTTAGAAATAGCTTTTCCTGCTCTTGTTGAGCCCGTGAAACTGATCATTTCTAAATCTGGATGTGAAGATAAATAAGAGCCTACGTTGGTTCCATCACCGTTGATTAAATTAAAAACCCCAGCAGGTAAAGCAGCTTCATCTAAAATTTCAGCGAAAAGCATTGCAGAAAGAGGAGCAAGTTCAGAGGGTTTTAAGATCATAGTACAGCCAGCCAATAACGCAGGAATGACTTTTAAAGTTATTTGATTCATGGGCCAATTCCATGGTGTAATCAATCCGACGACACCAATAGGATCGTATTGCAAGATTGCATGGTTATAGTCTTTTATTAAAACTTGTTGAAAAGAAAAATCTTTGAAAGCTTTGATAAAATTGCGAATATGGTAGCTACCGGCAGCAGTTTGAGAATTTCGCGCCATATCAATAGGTGCACCCATTTCCATTGAAATAGTTTTGGCGATATTTTCGGAGCGTTTTTCGTAAATTTCTAAAATTTTTTCAATAAAGGCAAGACGTTGCTCTGGTGTAGTTGTTTTCCAATTTTGAAAAGCATTTTTGGCAGCAGTAATTGCTTTATCTACATCTTTGACATTCCCAACACTGATAACAGCACAGATTTCCTCTGTTGATGGGTTAATAACATGAAGATCATTGTTTGTACTCGGGTTTTCCCATAGACCGTTGATATAAAATTGTCTCTTATTTAGCATAATCTATTTACCATTTCTTTGTCTGCAAATTGCAGAGTACAGCTTGCTTTTGTAACAAGAGGCTCTTCACTGAAATGCGAACGGGTTTAAAGTAAAGGAATAATACCATACTACCATATCAGTGATTGTATTTTTCTTTAATTAAATTCTTTTATTTCGAATTAAAAAAATTGACCGTTGGCAAAAGGTTATTAACTTTCATAATATAACATTTATATATTCTCATTGTAAAATAGTTATTTTCATTTCTATAATTTGTTGGGTATTATGCGTCATTTGGAAAAAAAATCTATTTCTACGTCTTTTCCTGCTGATAAAAGTACAGAAGATGTATCAAAAAAAAATTCATCAGCTAATGTTGTTGAAATACTTTCTTATCCTGCGGTGTGGAAAAAAGCATTTTCTCTTGGGCAGAACGTACGTTTCACTCGAACACCAGAAGTGGAGATCTTACGTCGTCGTATAGAAACAGATCCAATTTTTGCAAAACAATTTAAAGGTTTTGCAGAGAAAAAGCAGCAAAGACTTACAAATATAACAAAATTGGATAAAGTAGCAATGGAACCTCAATTGACAGAGAATGAAATGAATATTTCGTTGTCTGAAAAGAAAGCATCGCTTTATTCTTCAGCTGCTTTTAAGCAATTTATACAACAGACTATGGTTACACCAATTGAAGAAAATAGAGCACATCATTCATCTTTGGTAGAAGTAGAAAATGTAACCCAAAAAACAGATCATACATTGTATCTATCTAATTATTTATCTGATGATGCATTTTTTGAGTGTGATTCTTTTACATTAGGAAAAATTAATCAGAAGGCTTCAAGAGAAGAAATATCAGTTAATTTTATTCATAGTGAAGATTTATTAGAGACTGATTCTGTCGTTGATGAATCAATTACTGCTTTTTATCGTGTGCTTGAATGTCGTTATCCTCAGCTTTGTAATATGAGTGTATCAAAAGATTCAACAGGAGAGATAAAGGATTCTGAGAAAACTTTTGATATGAATTGTGCGGAAAGTGAAGTTGTTCAAGAGATTCAAATGTGTCACGTTGAATCTTTTTTGAAGGACGAAGATAATGAAGGTAATAAAGAAGTTGTAAAGAGACAAGATTCATCTGTTGTTGAAGAATCTATTCATGAAATAAACAATATAATGGATACTGTAGCGCATAATGACTCGCTTCATGTTATTGATTGCATAACGGCAAGAGAGAATACAGTAGACGTTTCTCTAATGAGCAAAAAAGAAAGTGAACAGAAAACTACGAGTATACCGTTTCGTGGTCATGATTCAGCTTTTGTACCAAGTTTTCATTCTGTAAACTGCAATGCTTATGAATTTCCTCCAATTGATTTATTGCAAGAGCCTGTTTTTCAGGAAGGTGCAATTATTTCGCAGGAAACATTGGAGTGTAGTGCAGGACTTTTGGAAAGCGTTTTAGAGGATTTTGGCATTAAGGGTGAAATTATTCATGTTC
Source organism: Bartonella bennetti (assembly GCF_045945445.1). Lineage (NCBI taxonomy): Bacteria > Pseudomonadati > Pseudomonadota > Alphaproteobacteria > Hyphomicrobiales > Bartonellaceae > Bartonella > Bartonella bennetti. The sequence goes on from NZ_CP174576.1 coordinate 109,793, forward strand.
GCCCAGGACCAGTGGTGACAATGTACGAATTTGAACCAGCTGCTGGGGTTAAATCATCGCGGGTTATTGGTCTTTCTGATGATATTGCTCGTTCTATGTCTGCTATTTCTGCTCGTGTTGCTGTGATTCCTGGACGGAATGTTATTGGAATTGAGTTGCCAAATGCAGTTCGTGAGACTGTTTATTTGCGCGAATTAATTCAATCAAGTACTTTTAGTGATAGTGAATTTAAATTAGCTCTTGCTTTAGGGAAAGGGATTAATGGTGATCCTGTAACAGCAGAATTGGCAAAAATGCCCCATTTGTTAGTTGCTGGAACGACAGGATCAGGAAAGTCAGTTGCTATTAATACAATGATTTTGTCGATTCTTTATCGACTTTCGCCAGAGCAATGTCGTTTGATTATGGTTGATCCTAAAATGCTGGAACTTTCTATTTATGATGGTATCCCACATCTTCTAACACCTGTTGTAACTGACCCCAAAAAAGCTGTGACGGCTTTAAAATGGGTGGTTCGTGAAATGGAAGAGCGTTACCGAAAAATGGCTAAATTGGGTGTACGTAATATTGATGGTTTTAATGCACGGATTGCACTTGCTGTGGAAAAAGGTGAAACAATTATGTGTACTGTACAGTCGGGCTTTGATAAGGAAAGCGGAGAAATACTTTATCATGAAGAAACTATGGATTTGACACAGTTGCCTTATATTGTAGTTATTGTTGATGAAATGGCAGATCTCATGATGGTGGCTGGTAAAGAGATTGAAGGTGCTATTCAACGTTTAGCACAAATGGCTCGGGCTGCTGGTATTCATCTTATTATGGCTACGCAACGTCCTTCTGTGGATGTGATTACGGGCACAATTAAGGCAAATTTTCCTACCCGCATTTCTTTTCAAGTTACATCGAAAATTGATAGTCGTACAATTTTAGGTGAACAAGGTGCTGAAACCCTTTTAGGGCAGGGAGATATGCTTCACATGGCTGGTGGTGGCCGTATTGTGCGTGTGCATGGACCTTTTGTTTCTGATAAAGAAGTAGAATCAGTTGTTGCACACCTTAAAAAGCAGGGAAAACCTGATTATTTAACAACAGTAACGGATAGTGAGGAGAATGATAACGATGCTGAAATTGCTGATTCTGTTTCTGAAATTGTTTCAGTAGGAAGTTCTAGCGAAGATGGTGAAGAGCTTTATGTACAAGCGGTTAAAATTGTATTGCGTGATAAAAAATGTTCAACATCTTATATTCAGCGTCGTCTTGCAATCGGCTATAATAAAGCAGCTTCTCTTGTAGAAAGAATGGAAGAGGAGGGTATTGTTGGGGCAGCCAATCATGTAGGAAAACGTGAAATTTTGCTTAGTAAGTGCAATTAAAGACAATATTAAAATCCTATAACTATCAGATCTATATTAGGAGCTAAATGTTCATTTTTTTAAGCGCGAGCATGATTCCGCGCTTATTTTTTTATCGTGAATTTTCATAAGATTAAATAAAGAGTGACAAAGCAGAAAGACTATTTGAAGATTTCAGTTCAATAACTTGTTATCCATCTATTCTTATAGAGGAAAAACGTACTTCAAAATGTAATGAGAGATAACAGTTAACAATAGAATATGATAAAGAAATTGTACGAACGATTCAACTTTATGATCAAATAGATAGTAGGTATTGTGACAGTATATTTACGGAAACTGGCTTGGGTTTCATTAGTTATCAGATAGTGTTAGAAGAGATCGGGAGCCAAACTTATTATTTTTAAAACTTAATCACGGAACAAAGGTAGGAACAAAGATAGAAATTATTGTTTTTGTATTCCATGATTAAAGTTATGTGTGTGAACTTATTTTTTATCGGCTAATAGGTCTCGGATTTCTGTTAAAAGTTTCTCTTCAAGAGACATATCTGTTGGATTTTCTGCTTCTTTTTGTTGGCGGCGAATTTTATTGGTTCCTTTGACAAAAAGGAAAAGAATCCAAGCAATAATCAGAAAATTGATAAGAAGTGTTATAAAATTTCCGTAGCTAATGGTTGCACCTGCTTCTTTCGCAGCATGTAGAGTCGCTTTTTTTTCACCAGCGAGTTGAATAAACATATTAGAGAAGTCAATGCCACCTGTGATAAGACCAATTACTGGCATAAAAATATCGTTAACAATTGAATTAATTAGACCACCAAAAGCGCCTCCTATAATGACACCGATAGCTAAATCAATCATATTTCCTTTTAGAGCAAATTCTTTGAATTCTTTAAGCATTGTGTTTTCCTATTTATATCTGCGATGTATAACAATTTTAACTATCGCTTTTAATAAAAAAGAAAAGAGTAATTTTAATTTTCTTGATCAATTATAATGTAAATATCAACAATATTTTACAAAATTCTTATGATAAATGAAAATTCTCTAATGAATGTTTCATTTTAGGTTAATATTAAAGGTATTTTATATTAAAATAGCTATATTAAAAATCATGAATTATGAAAATATGTGAGATGTATAAACTCACCTCAGTGATTTATCTAACTTTTTTCCAATATTTATAGAGTAAAGTTAATCACTTAGTGATATTGTACATTTTTGTACTATAGAGATTTATTTCCTCATTTATATGCTATTTTGTCTTTATTGGTGGTTTTTGATGTGCAAAAATTTCAATAAAATGCAAAAGATAGATTTTATCGTATAAAGGCAGTTTCATGAGTTTTTTTCGTTGTATTGGTCGTTCCGCTTTATTTATGTTAGATCCAGAGCGCGCGCATCGTTTAGCTATTTCTGGACTAAAAAGTGGATTGGGTTGTTGTCAGAAGATTTTTGATAAGCGCTTATGTGTCAATATTTTAGGACTTGCATTTGAAAATTTTATTGGTCTTGCTGCAGGTTTTGATAAAAATGCAGAAGTTGTAGATTCTATTTTACGCTTAGGGTTTGGTTTTACTGAAATTGGTACAGTTACACCAAAACCACAAGTTGGAAATCCAAAACCACGGCTTTTCCGTTTGATAGAAGATGAAGCTATTATTAATAGAATGGGCTTTAATAATGACGGATATCAAATTGTTTATCGTAAGCTTTGTGCGCGTAAACGAGTTGGTATTGTAGGAGTCAATATTGGTGCGAATAAGGATACAGTAAATAGGATTGATGATTATGTTTCTGGTATTTCTTACTTTTACAGTGTTGCTGATTATTTTGCGCTTAATGTTTCTTCTCCTAATACACCAGGCTTACGTAATTTACAGATACGTGATAGCTTGCGTTTTTTGATTCAGGCAATTTCGCAAGCACGCAGCGAACAAAAGGAAAAACATGGATTCTCTATTCCAATTTTTTTGAAAATTTCTCCTGATTTGACGGAGAAAGAATTGGATGATGTGGCTCAAGAAATAAGTGCTTCTGATTTTGATGGTTTAATTGTTTCTAACACGACTCTTTCACGTCGAGGACTTACGGATAACAGATGGGCTGCTGAAGAAGGTGGGCTATCAGGGCGTCCATTATTTGAACGTTCTACTATTGTTCTTGCAAAAATGCGTAAAAAATTAGGGAAAAATATTGCAATCATTGGTGTTGGTGGTGTGAGGGATGCACAAACAGCTTTGGAAAAAGTTAAAGCTGGCGCAGATTTGATACAAATTTATAGTGGAATGATTTATGAAGGACCAAATATTGCTGTGACCATTATGAAAGAAATTTTGCAGTTGATGCAGCAAGATGGTACTGATAATATAAAAGCTTATCGTGATTATCATGTTGACAATTGGGCAAAATGCGCACTTTCTTTATAATAAAATTTTTGTTTTTTGATAAAAAGTGTAAGTTTTTTTTAAAGAGGCTTGCAAACTCTTTTGATCTTCCGTATGTCACACAAACAAAAAGTAAGTATTTATGCGGTTGTAGCTCAGCTGGTTAGAGCGCTGGTTTGTGGCACCAGAGGTCGTAGGTTCAAATCCCACCAACCGTACCATCTCACACTATTTTAGTAAATTAAACGGTGTTTTGGAAAACCGTTAGATGTATTTATCTTGATAAACGTTATTACATTCTTTAAATAAAAATTAAGCTGAGCAATTTTTGCATAATAGATTATATAAAATTATGTTATAACAAAGAGAGCTTAATTTTTCTTGAATTGGCGTGTTATGACTTTGAAAAATGATAAACAGATGAAGAACAAAAATTGTAAGTCTATTTCTGATTTTCTCAACAATTTACGTGGTGTAAAAGATTGGGAGCAAGTTTCACAATGGCTTGCATTCCGAAACGTAGAAGATATCGAGTGTATTACACCCGATCAGGCAGGGGTAGCACGTGGCAAGATGATGCTTTCTAAAAAGTTCACATCAGATACATCATTAGCGTTACCTTCATCTGTTTTTATGTCAACAATTTCAGGAAATTATCCTGAAGATGGCAACGGTTTTGAATATCCAAAAGCAGATGGTGATTTACGCCTTGAGCCTGATCTTTCTACATTGACCATTGTACCGTGGGAAGAGGCTCCTACAGCACAAGTGATTTGTGATATTATCTATCAAAATGGACAGACTGTTGAGTATACTCCGCGTAATGTTTTGAGGACAGTGGTTGATTTTTATACTCAGATGGGTTTAAAGCCAGTTGTTGCACCAGAAATTGAATTTTATTTTGTGCAAAAGAATCCCGATCCTGATTATCCTTTGGTATCTCCAGTTGGTCGTTCTGGGCGTGCAATTGGAGGAGGACAGGGATATTCGATTGCTGGTGTGAATGAATTTGATGAGGTAATTGATGATATTTATCATTTTTCTGGAGCACAAGGATTGGAAATTGATACACTTATTCATGAAGAAGGAGCAAGCCAATTTGAAATTAATTTACGTCATGGGGATCCTATTGAATTAGCTGACCAAGTTTTTATGTTTAAACGAACTATCCGTGAGGCAGCACTTAAACATAATATGTATGCAACGTTTATGGCAAAGCCTATCCAGGGGCAGCCAGGATCTGCTATGCATATTCATCAATCTGTTATAGATCAAGAAACAGGTGTGAATATTTTTACAGAAGAGGATGGTGGAGAAAGTATATATTTTCACTACTTTATTGGTGGATTACAAAGACATATGGCAGCAGCTCTTGTTATGCTTGCTCCTTATGTTAATTCTTACCGACGTCTCATGCCTGGAATCTCAGCACCGGTTAATTTGCGATGGGGATATGATAATCGTACAACAGCTTTTCGTGTGCCACGTTCTGTTCCACAGAGTCGGCGTGTTGAGAATAGAATTCCTTCATCAGATACTAATCCTTATTTGGCACTTGCAGCTTCTTTGGCTTGTGGTCTTATTGGCTTGCAACAAAAACTTGAGCCGGATAAACCAACAACAAAAACTGTAAATTCTCATAATATTGAATTACCACGTGGCCTCGTTGAAGCTGTCAATTTATTTGAACAAGATAAAGAATTGCGTGCTATTTTAGGAGATACATTTGTAAGCACTTATGCCGCTATTAAACGACAAGAGTTTGAAATTTTTATGGAAGTTATTAGTCCGTGGGAGCGTGAATATCTTCTGCTGAATGTTTAAGTATTTCTACTATGAGCGACTATAATCCCATTTCTCCTGGAGATTCTTGGTATGAAGATACTTTAGAAGAACGTCCTTCGTATCCATTCATTGATGAACAAGCACAGTGTGATGTGGTTATTATTGGAGGTGGCTTTACGGGGCTTTCAGCTGCTTATCACTTAGCTAAAAATGGAGTTAGTGTTATTTTATGTGAGGCATCGCGTTTTGGCGATGGGGCTTCTGGACGCAATGGAGGGCAATTAGGAACAGGGCAACGGCAATGGGTAGAAACGTTAGAGAAAAAATATGGTTTTGAACGAAGTAAAGCACTGTTTGATTTAGCTGAAGAAGCTAAAAGAGATATTTTGTCTTGGTGTATTAGACCTGATTGTAAGATTGATTTTATGATAGGGCAGCTTTCAGTTATCCATAAAAAACGTGAAATTATAGCTTATCAGCAGCATGTTGAGACATTGCAGCGTTATGGTTACTCTGGTCTTACTTTTATGAATAAAAATGAAACCGCTGAGCGACTTGGTTCATCTTTTTATCACGGTGGTCTCTATGACGCAGAAACTGGTCATATCAATCCTTTGAAATTTGTTGTTTGGTTAGCAAAAAAAGCAAAAAAGGCTGGTGCTAAACTTTATGAAAAAACACAAATAACAGGAATAGAACGAAAGGGAAATCAGTATGTAGCAATAACAGAGCGGGCGAATATTAGGGCTGAGAATGTTTTATTAGCAACCAATGCCTATAAACTTGGACTTCAGCATTTTGTTGAGAAAAATATTGTTTCTATTCGCTCATATATTGGAGCAACTGAGCCGTTACCAAAGCATAGTTCGATTCTTTCAAATGGTGAAGCAGTAGATGATTCTCGTTTTATGGTTCGTTATTTTCGCAAAAGTATTGATAATCGCTTATTATTTGGGGGGGTAGAAAGTTATGATCATCGGTATCCGATTAACTTAAATGAGCGTATATATCGACAAATTATTGAAGTTTATCCTCAATTACGGTTTATAAATTTGACTCATTGTTGGGGAGCAACAGTAGCAATTACAGTTGAACGTATGCCCTATGTTCGCCAAATTATGCCAGGTGTTACTTATTGTGGTGGATATTCAGGGCATGGGGTTATGCTAGCTCCCTTTATAGGGAAATTATATGCTGAATGGTTATCTGGAAAGCATGAGCGTTTTGCATATTTTCAAGATTTAAAAATTTCTTCTTTTCCAGGTGGAAAATTTTTGCGTTATCCACTTATATTTTTAGCCATGAATTGGTTTTCGTTGATGGATCATTTTTAATTAGTCATGATTTGAAATGAGGAAAGTTAATGAATTATTTTGCATCTATCTGCTTTGTAGCATGGGTTTTTGTAAGACTGTATTTATGTGATTTATGAAAAGAGGTAAGTGATAGAGAAATATTATAGTTTATAAGATTATGTTTGATAATTTTTCATTGACGAAGACAATTTTTTATTTATCGATAGATAAGAATATGCCTGAATTTTTTGTGATTTTAAAACTTATTTTTCATAATATTTTTAATATGAATGTAGAAAAAAGTCTCATTGGTTAATTACTTATCCATTATTTGATAAAGGAAGATTCAGTTTCAACAAGTCTGTAGTTTTATTATATATCATGAGATTTGAATTTTCAGATGCGTTTTCTGAGGATAATTTTTAGTGCTTTTGAATACTTATTTGTTGGCGCTATGTGCAAATAAAGCATTGTTTGTGCATTGTGATGAAATTGTTGGATTGATCCAATTCTTAAAGAATGGAAGACAATCAGACCCTCTATGCATTAGCATAATTCTGGTTTATTGAGAGGATATTTGTTTTAACTATTTTGAATGAACGTGATAGGTGCGCATAGAATAACTTATTTGGGGCGATAATTATGTATGAAATGAATATCAACCGTTTAAATTTTGAAACACCTTCTACTTTAGCATTAGCATTAACGGATAGGGTTGCAGCAGAGCTTAGTGTTTCTATTCTTGAGCGTAAACAAGCAGTTTTAGCTGTTTCTGGTGGGAAGACATCAGAACTGTTTTTTCATTACTTGTCAAAAGTTGATATTGATTGGCAAAATATCATTATAACTTTGGTTGATGAGCGTTTTGTATCTATTAGCGATGAGCGTTCAAATGAATATTGTGTGCGGCACCATTTATTACAAAATTTTGCTTCTAAAGCACGTTTTATAGGGCTTTATCATAAAGCAGTAACTGCTGAGCTTGCTGCTTTTTCAGCTGCTAATCGTGTGAATACCTTGCCTATGCCGTTTGACGTTATTGTTTTAGGAATGGGTATTGATGGACATACTGCTTCTTTTTTTCCAAATAGTGATCGTTTGGAGCAAGCACTTGACTTACAATCACAAGCACTTGTTTTACCTATTTATGCAAAGAGTATTGCTGAGCCAAGATTGACATTGACTTTGCCGGTTATAATTCAATCTCGTTTTATTGCTCTTCATTTTGAAGGATTTCAAAAATACGCTTGTTTCGAAGAAGCTTGTCGAAATGGATCTGAAATGGAAATGCCTATCAGAGCAGTTTTACATCACGCACAGCATCTCGTTCAAGTTTATTGGTCTCCTGCAGAAAATGAAGTACAAGAAGCAAAAAAGTAATGAAAGTATTTTAGGAATGAAATGCTCTTTCTTATAATTAAATGTGCAAATTAATAAGAAATTGAGATAATTTTTCGGAGACAATTTCTATGGTAATGAATTGCTAAAAGATGTGCGAATTAGGAGGCTTTCATTATAAATGATTGTAGATAAAAGATAATCGAGCACCGGAATGATCACATTACTAGACCTTTTAAATAATGAATATAATACCGAATATGTCTGCTGTTATGTGTTAATTAACGCGTTGCACAGCTTAAGAAATATTTTCTATTATGATGTTATTAAAATATAAAAGAAATAATTTATCATTCATGTAATGAAGGTACGTACAATTTTTAGAATTCTGGTACAGGTAATTTGTGGGCTCGGGCGGCAGCTTTAAGTGTATTAACCATAAGCATGGCAATAGTCATAGGACCAACACCTCCTGGTACAGGGGTGATAGCCGCGGCTTTTTCCTTAACTTCTTCAAAATCAACATCGCCAACAATATAGGTTGTTATTTTGTCCGTTTTTGATGTTGCAATTCGATTAATACCAACATCGATAATAATAGCTCCTTTTTTGACCCATTCTTTTTTAATCATCTTGGGATGACCAACAGCTACTACTAAAATATCAGCACTACGGCATATTTCATCAAGATCACGGGTACGACTATGTGCAATCGTTACTGTAGCATTGGCTGCTGTTAAGAGGGCTGCCATGGGTTTACCAACAATATTAGAGCGTCCGACGATGACAGCATCCAGACCGGATAAATCTTTGCCACATTTTTGTTGGATCATCATCATAATACCAGCTGGTGTACAAGGAACTATTGTGTCTTCAAAGACATTTGCTGTGAGTTTTCCTATATTTATGTAGTGGAAACCATCAACGTCTTTCTGGAAAGCAATATTTTGCGTTACATTGTTTGTATTGATATGAGCAGGAAGAGGAAGTTGCACCAAAATGCCGTGGATTTTAGGATCAGAATTTAACGTTTCGATAAGTTGAAGGAGATCTTTTTCTTGTGTTTCTTTGGAAAAGACATGTTTGATTGAAAGGAAGCCACATTCTTCAGCTTTTTTACTTTTTGATGAAACATAAATTTGGCTTGCAGGATCATCTCCTACAAGAATAACAGCGATACCAGGTTGTATTTTATGACTATCGTAGAGTTTTTTTGTTTCATTTTTAACTTTAACCAGAATGTCTTCGGCAAGTTTTTTCCCGTCAATAATATTATCCATAAGAGGAATCCTTTCGATAAGGCTGTTTGGCTTTATATAAAGCATTTGCTGATAATAAAATAGAGTTTATAACAATGTTTAAGTTAGGGTAAAAAAGGTAGTGAAATGGTTCTCATATATTTTGAAGATATTTAAAAATAAATTGTTTGCTGAAAAGGTAATGATATCGCTGTTCCAATAAAATTTCGATAAAAGTGGAAATAATTGAACTGTTAATATGTATAATAGACTTCAAGAGTATAAAAATCTTTCTGCACTTCGTTATATTTGATTTTAGTTTGTGTTAAGAACGAGAGCTTAGAGGAAAATTGTGTGCATTAAAATAATAAAATTTTTAAGTGGGATTTTTATCGCAATTGTTTTTTTAGGTGGGGCTGCTGTTATTATTTTGCCCTATATTGTATCAACAGATGCGATTCGTATCCGTTTAGCACAGGATTTAAGTGTATGGACTGGCTATAATGTTCAATTACGCGATCCTCCAAGATTAAAAATTTTTCCTTATCCAAAAGCGTTTCTTTCAGGAGTTACTTTAACGCCAAAAATTGAAAATGTTGCACCTTTAATGGAAGTAGAATCAATAGAAGTTGATCTTTCTTTAGTTTCTCTTCTTTGGGGACATATTTCTTTTTCAGAAACGCGAATTATGTATCCCAAATTTGTTATGGATAAACCTGTTAAAACAGTATCTGATTTTTTTGATACACTTTTGCGGTCGCAAGGTGCATTAGGTTTGGCAATACAGAATGCTCGTGAAGTTATTAAGTTTAATCCTGATAATCCAGATATAGCAAGCCTTTTAAATCAACCTTTTGGACGTATTGTTATTGAAAATGGTACGCTGATGTATCGTGACGGTGTTTCTAGTGTAATGGAACAAATAACAGAGTTAAATGCATCGATAGATTGGCCTGGATTAACACAGGCATTGCAATTTCGTGCCAAAGCACGTTGGCATGGAGAGCTAACGGAATTATTAATGAATGCTGATCAAGCTTTGTTTCTTTTGGCAGGAGGTAAAAGCTCACTTAAGATAAGTTTTAATTCTGTGCGTGGTGGTATAACATTTGAAGGACAGGCAAGGTTATCTGAATATTATATTTTTGATGGAAAGGTTTCACTACGTTCTCCCGGTTGGGATCAGACAGTAGCATGGATCGGTGGCAATCAGTTTTGGGGGCATGAGTTGAAAATACCTATTGTGTGGGAATCTCATTTTTTAGCACAGCCGGCGCGTATTCGAATGAACAATGTTATATTTATGATGGGTACAGCAAATGCGCGTGGAGCTTTAGAATTTGATTTTAAAAATCATGTACCTATTCTTATTGGATCTTTAGGTTTTGATAAGCTTGATTTTAACATGATGAAATCATTATTTTTTTGCTCTAAACAGGAAAATGAATTTTTTAATCTAGCTTTTTTAAATCAGATAGGGTTAGATGTACGGCTTTCAGCACCACAAGCGAAAATAGGTAATATTGCACTTACTGATTTGGCAGCCGCAATACAAATTAAAAACGGATATGGCATTTTTGATCTTGGAAACGTGAACATTTTTGGTGGTTCTATTCAAAGCAATATCCAGATTATTCCAGATAGTAAAAAAACACATATTAAAGTAAGCGCTTCAGGTACTTCTGTTGATGCACAGACCATTCTATTAGCTTTAGGACTTACTCCATTTGTACAAGCCAAAACAAATTTTATTATGACAATACAGATGTTTCCTAGTTGTTGGTCAAAAATTCTTACTCAGATGCAAGGGCAGTTAACATTGAATATGCTCTCTGGTCAAGTGGTGGGATATAATCTGAATGATTTACAAAATAAATTTTCAAAAAATGAACAGTTTCTTTTAATGCATAATCAGAAGCATTCAACAGATTTTGATCGTTTGGATATTAAGGCGAAATTTTCAGATGGTACAATATTTGTAACAGAAGCATTAATGCATACTACAGATTGGAATTTGTTTATTCATAGAGCAACAGAAATTTTTGATACTAAGAATGGACAGAATGATGTTATATTACGAGCAAAATTACAGAAAAATAATCGTTCAGAGACTATATGCAAAGATATCGAGTGTCTCACTAATAGTCTTGAACAACCTTTAATTTTTTCATTCAGTCCTACAGAGAAAATTTTCGGCAATTTTTTCATCAAGAAAAATATTAATGAAAACTAGTATTTTTTTCATTATTATTGGTAATGTAGAGAATTTTTAGGAAATATTGTCTTATATAAAATTCTAAGAATATGCTTATGTGTATGTATTTATGCTGGTGTATGTCTATTGAAGTGAGTGGAAATACAGTAGCCATCTTGGATAATTACACAATTCTCATCTGCTCCAACTGAGCTAATTCCTATAGTAACTAGAATAAAGACTAGAATTGAGGTAATAGTGATAATTGTAGCTTTTTGAATAGACATATTTTTCTCCAATTATAAGGTAAGCTATTAAGTATAATACTGTGTATTATTAATTATGAATTTTTATGAAATTAAAAATTGTTTAACATTCTATTTGTTCCAGCTATATCTTATAAAAGTAAAAAAAATTCTATCTTTCTTTCATAATTTAGTTTTATAGATTTCATTTTTCTGTTGATTTTTCTTTATTGCTGCATTCTTTTGACGATTCTAAAAAGCTTTGGTACAAGTTTTTTATGCGTGCAAATTATAAATTAAAAAGACTATTTGTTCGGCAATTATTGGCTTTAAACGAAGAAATAGTAATAGAGGGTCAACAAGCTTCTTATCTTATGCATGTTTTGCGTATGAAAGAAGGCGCTGAGATTTTGCTTTTTAACGGGCAGGATGGTGAATGGCTTGCCAAGCTTATTTTTATTAAAAAAAAAATTGTGGTGGCTCACCTTATTCATCAGGAAAGGCCGCAGACGACACATTCGGATCTTTTTTATTGTTTTGCCCCCCTTAAGCATATGCGTTTGGATTATATGATACAAAAAGCTGTAGAAATGGGGGTATCTGTTTTATATCCTGTTATAACGCATCATACACAAGTTACTCGTATTAATATGGCGCGTATAGAGGCTAATATTATAGAAGCCGCTGAACAATGCGGTATTTTATCTTTGCCAAAATGTGCACCTGCTGTATCATTAGAAACATTTTTAGAAAATTGGGATAAAACGTGTGCTTTATTTTTTTGTGATGAGTTGAACGAATCCTATAATCCAATTTCTTTTTTTAAAAAACATGGAACAAATCCGCTGGGTGTTCTTATTGGTCCAGAAGGTGGATTTAGTGAAGAGGAGAGAGTTTTTTTGAAGAGATATCCTTTTGTATTTTCTGTGTCATTAGGCCCGCGCATTTTGCGTGCTGACACTGCAGCTGTTGCTGCATTAACTCTTGTTAATGCTACGATGAGAGATTGGTTAATTGGTTAAGACACTTGCAATATCATCCAAAACAATTCATTTAATAGCATACTTAATAATAGGATAAAATAATTGATGGCACTTGATACAACCGACAAAAGTGAAATTAATAGCTTAGATTCTTTAGTTAGTTATTTCGAAGAAGGCTGTAAAACAGAGGATGATTGGTGTATCGGAACAGAACACGAAAAGTTTCCATTTTACGTAGATGGTTTCCGTCCTGTTCCATATGAAGGTGCAAGAGGAATCCGAGTGTTATTGGAAAGAATGCAAGGAGCTTTAGGATGGGAAGCTATTTTAGATGAAGGGAATATTATTGGACTTCTAGGATCAGTGGATCAAGGTGCTATTTCTTTAGAACCTGGGGGGCAGTTCGAATTATCTGGAGCACCGCTGAAAACAATTGGTCATACTTATTGTGAAGTTATGAAGCATTTAGAACTTCTCAAAAAAATTTCACAGCCGCTAGGTATTGGTTTTTTAGGTATGGGCGCTAGTCCAAAATGGACATTAGATGAAACACCAAGAATGCCCAAGTCGCGTTACCAAATTATGACCAATTATATGCCAAAAGTTGGTCATGGTGGCCTTGATATGATGTATAGAACAGCAACTATTCAGGTGAATCTTGATTTTTCATCTGAGGCTGATATGCGACGGAAAATGCAAGTAGCAATGAAGTTACAATCTATTGCAACAGCATTATTTGCCAGTTCTCCTTTTACTAAGGGGTGCCCAAATGGTTTTTTATCTTGGCGTTCTCATGTTTGGCATAATACTGATAATCAGAGAACAGGAATACTCCCTTTCGTATTTTCTGAGTGTTTTGGTTTTTCTGATTACGTTGAATGGGCACTTGATGTACCAATGTATTTCGTTGTGCGTGATGGGCATTATTATGATTGTACGCATATAACTTTTCGTCAATTTATGAATGGCGCTTTAAGAAGGGAGATTGCGAATTTAGCACCGACTATAGGAGATTGGATTAATCATTTATCGACTTTATTTCCAGAAGTACGGTTAAAACGCTTTTTGGAAATGAGAGGTGCTGATGGTGGTTCTTTACAGCATATTTGTGCATTATCTGCTTTTTGGGTTGGTCTTCTTTATGATAGTGAGGCACTGAATGAAGCAGAAGCTCTGACAAAAGATTGGTGTTTTGAAGAAGTTGTAGAAATGCATACACGCGTTGCTAAAGAGGGACTAAAAACACCTTTTCGTCAAACTATAATTTTAGAATTAGCACGTCACGCTCTTGCTATTTCACGTAAAGGTTTAAAAAATCGTCAGCAGTATGATACTGATGGTTTTGATGAGACAGATTTTTTAGCTCCTTTGGAGGAAGTAGTAGCAATGGGGCGAACAAATGCTGATAAATTTTTATCTAACTATCATTCTATTTGGGGTAAGTCTGTGGAACCAGTGTTCTTAGAGTATGCTTACTAAATTATTTAAAATAAAAAAGCTCTTTTTGTTAATACTTTACATACTTTAATTAATATTTATTTAGCATAGCCTCACATTTGACTGATTTAGAATTATAAGCACAATATTTATATAAAAATAAGAATACAAAGCTTGATTGACACGAAGAATCATAAAAAGCGCTTTGTTTACAGTTACCTTATCTTATGAGGCTACTTTACTAGTTTAATGAAAAAAACCTAAAAAATAATCAAATTATTTTATAATACTTAACCATAAAATCAGATAATTTACATTAAAAAAGCAAGCACAGATTTCCACTTCTGTTTATGCTTTAGTTAAACTGCTGTATTACAGCAATAAATAATATATTTATCGCGTAGAAAAAGCACGATTGCCACTGATTAGTCCTTCTCTTTGTGCATGTTTACGAGCAAGTTTACGTGTGCGACGAATAGCCTCTGCTTTTTCACGAGCACGCTTTTCTGATGGTTTTTCATAGTATCCACGCATCTTCATTTCACGGAAGATACCTTCACGTTGCATCTTCTTTTTCAACGCACGCAGCGCTTGATCAACATTATTATCACGAACGAGTACTTGCACAACTTATCCTGCTTTGTTTCAATATTAAAAATAAATGAGCAAAAAATAAAATCTCTTAAAACTACTAAGTAAAAAGAGTACTAGAACATATACCATATAAATAGGATGCTTGTCTATATTGCTTTTCAAAAACTCTATTCTTTTTGCTATCAATTGCTAACATGCTTTCTATTCCATGAAATAGCCGTCATTGTGATATTGAAAAGAGTAATGGTAGTCTTATCGGCATTATGATTTTGCGGATATCGGAAGACGATAATTTGCACGTTAGAATGGATTTCAATTTGTTAGGAACTTCAGATGGAGTTCGCTCCAACACACTTAAGAAAAAATAGAAATTCATATGCAATGTGGTGAATGAAGCAGATATTTAAAAATACGTGTTTATTGAAAAATTTTGTCATGAAAGTTCAAGATAAAGAACTCATCATACTCTTCTAGAATTGTCCGTTTCTTTATGTCATAGTGCATTTAGGTGGTTACTTTAGTGTATGGAAAAGCGACAGCATGATCACTTTTCAAACGATCGATAATCCTTTTTTAACAGTAGAAGCAGATATCGATATTATCTTGAAAATCCTCAAATAATAGGCGATGTCAAGTTTCTAACAAGAAACAATTAATCTAAAACTCAATCTATATTTGAAAAATCGTTAGTAACACTGTTGAAAAAGATAATAATATCTTTCTTGCTGATCGTGTATTCTAGATATTCTTTTAAGAGTTATATATACGGTCCGTAGAAGTTATGTTTGCTTCGTTCCAATTCAAGTGTTTCTACAACCATTGTATTTCAGGTAAATGATGCGACAACATCTACAGGTATTTTAAAAAAATCGACACTTTATTTTTGCTAAGGCATCCATTATCTAAAAATTCATTTCTACGTAATTGATTTAGAAACAACAAACATTAATATTTTTAAATATATATTGATTTTTTATAGAAATTATACTCATAATATTAATAGTAATTTCTATTAGAAATAGAAATTTTATTTAATAAAATTATTTATTAATAAAAAATACTTAATCTATTGTAAATTCAGAATTAAATTTTCTTAAATTATAAATTTACAATATAAAATTTATGTTGTATTGGCAATAAAGTACATATTGATAATAATTAAAAAATATGTAAATTTATTTCGATATTTTTATAAGAATAATTAATAGATTTTAAGACAAAAAGAAATGCCTACAAATTGTAAAGAAATTTTAAATTATTATACGCTTCTTAAAAGCGCCAACAAACACCAAAGATTCTGTGAAGTATTTGATATAGTTTTCAATGTTGCTATGCTTGATAGTTGCTATGTCTCTCCTGAGACTCTCCGAATTGTGGGAGGATATGCGTGCAGGAATTATCCATTAACGCAATTTAATGATTTAATGGATCATTTTAGTAAAAAAAATATTGTCACGATAAAATATCAAGATGAATTGCAGAGTGTGAGTGTTCAGAAAAGATGTGCGCATGATGTAATACAAGCGAGTGTTAATCTGAAAGAAGAGCCACTGCCAGAAAAATTTGATTCCTCTTATCTAAAATATCTTCATAAGCGCTTGTTTGAAAATACATTTGAATGGGCTGGTTGTACCCGAGAGCTTCCATTTACATTTTCAGATGGTACAGTTGAGATGAATTCAACATTAAAAATACCTGACCTGAAGTGCTCTATAAGCAGTGATAAAGTTAAAAGCGGTTTAGAAGAAATTGATCGAATACTTGCCGAGAAAAATAGTTTGAAAGGTTTATCACGTGAAGAATTTGTTCGTGAAGCATCAACAATATTTTCTCGCTTGTATAATATATATCCTTTCAGGAATGGAAATGGACCCGTAAACCGTATATTTTTTGAAAAAATGGCAGAGGCCGCAGGGCATAGACTTGATTTCTCAGTTATAACAAACCAACGTTGGAAATATGCCCGTTATGCTGCATTATCATTTAATAAAGATGACGAAACTGCTATACACGATCTTTTTGAAGATATCTCTAATCCAGAAAAAGTAAATATTTTAAAAGAATTCATACAATATGAAAATATGACCACAGATATCAGAGATAAGTTTATTGTAGCAGCAAAACCAGGTTTTACTTATACAGGTCTCTATAGAGGTTGTAGCGGAGATTCTATTATGCTTATGGTAGATGATCTCATAATAGATGATCAGTATGTTTTATGCAAAAAAGATTATATTGCGCCGAGAGCAGTAAAGACATTGCGGCTTGGTGATAGGATTACTTTTACAGTTCCAACGTCCAAAAAAATTGTTGAAAATGTTCTCATTCCAGAAGAAAAAGTGCCCTCTTTAACGGAAAAAGAGATTATTTCAAAAATTCTAAAAAATGGCTCCGTCCAAAGGGCTATGCAAAGAATCAGAAGTTTATCAAAATGTGTCTATAGAAGCCCGGAAATGTTGGAGAAGGATATAAATCTGATTCATGTAGCTTCAGGTCTCGGTGAAGAGCATATCAGACAGCATGTGAGTCTTTTTAAATATAAGTTTGCAGGTACGACAATATTAGGTGTCGACAATCCAGCGCGCAAACAAGCTAAGATAGATTACTTTAAGCTCGAGCAAGCAGTCGATGATTATATAAGTACTGTAATTTTTACTAGAGAAAGAGTTCTGCAAAGACATCAAGAACAACAAGAACGTTGCCAAGGAATGGTAAAAATGCCTAGTCAAGTGCGAAATATCCTTTCTTTATCTGAAGAAAATCAGATCAAAGCCTTAAATGCCAATCCTTCCCTTCACGAAGAGATTAAAGATCTTGTGAATAAAGTTAAAGATCGCCTTTCATCATGGGAGTATGAAGTACTTGAGAAGGGATATTATGTTAAGTTTGCTGACAGTATAGGTATATCAGTAAGTAGAGCGCGGGAAGTTACAGCAATTGTTAAGAAAGCTCACAAAGTATGTCAGCTAACCAGAAACAGGGATCATGACTCGAAAACGATGAGTATAGTCTGTTAGAAATATAAAAGCTTTTACTTTTTTATATTCATGGGTGAGTACTTTTTATAAAGTATCTATGTAAGACGCTCGTACTTGTCTCTATTATAATAATCTAAAGTGCAATAATTCTTTAAAGAAACTTTGTTTGTAGTACTTATGAAAGGAAGATGTAAAGCCCTACTTCTTTACCTTTAATTATATTATCCTGACTATTCAAAAAGTATAAACGAAATTAACATATTATTCACAAAACCTATTGGCGCACCCGAAGAGATTCGAACTCCTGACCCCCAGATTCGTAGTCTGGTGCTCTATCCAGCTGAGCTACGGGTGCACACTTAGTTTTTTTAGTTAGAATATTGGATTCTTAATTGTTTCGTTAGTGAATTACAAGTGAAACTTGGTAAAAATAAAGATTTTTATCTGTTAGTCCATTATATATTGTTGTCGAAATACTGTTGTAATTTCTCGATTGCTAGAAAGTCTCTGCATAGTACTTATATCATTGTGTCATAGTAAAGTTCCAATATGAACGATAGTTAACTTGACGGTCTGATCTACGAAAGATAGTCAAGTGTAAATGAGATACGTTTTTGTGATGAGAGTTTAAGAGATACTATCTGTAATTTGGTTTTTGATAAAACTTAAATATTACATAAAATTATTTCATACAGATGTGTACATTCATTATAAATCAAGGATAGAGGTATGAGATTGTGGAAAAAGATTGTTCCATTGGTACTTTTAGCTTTCGTTTTGATTATTTCTTATTGTAAGTCTAAATATAGTTTAGAGAGCTCTATTTATGCAGTGAAACAAGCAAAAAATGTACCGCATAAAACACTAAAATCACCGACAAATATGTCGGCAGCGAAAGTTATTGTTGATTCTGTTAAGATTGAAAATTTTAGTGAAAAGCTCAATTTAATTGGCAATGGAAGAGCTATTGCAACAGTAGGATTAACTCCCTGGTCGGCAGGTGTTGTTGATAAACTTTTTGTATCAGCTGGAGAAAAAGTGCAAGCTGGTGATTTGATTGCAAAACTTGATTCTAAAAAGGAAGAAATAGCGGTTGCAAGAGCGAAGGTACAACGTGACAATAGTGCTTTAACGCTTTCGCGTATTCTTAAGTTACGTGCTACTAATACAGCAACAGAAGTTCAAGAACTTACAGCGCGCTTAGAGCTAGATAATGCAAATTTGGCTTTGCGTGATGCTGAATTAGCACTTGATCGACGGACGATTTGTACACCAATTAGCGGAATTGTTGGTATTTTGCCTATTGATGTAGGGAATGCTGTTGCTCTTAATACTGAAATAGCTCGTATTGAAAATAGAGAGCGCATTTTAATCGATATATGGGTACCTGAACAATATGCATCACGTATTAACAAAGGAGATGAAGTAGTTGTAACTTTAACAACACAGTCGAGTGAGACTTTCGTTGGTTATATTTATGCGATTGATAATATAGTTGATGTTGCAAGCCGCACATTTCGTGTTCAAGTTGAGATCGAAAATAAAAAAGATACACTTATGTCTGGTATGTCTTTTTCTGTTACATTGCAATTCGATAGCGGTTTATTTCCTGTTGTTAATCCTCTAGCCGTTCAATGGGATAGTAAAGGGTCATTTGTATGGCGTGTAAGAGAAGATAAGGTAGAACGTATTCCAATATCGATTATTAAGCATAAAACAGATCAAATATTTGTGAAAGCTTTTTTAGAAAATGATGCTCAAGTTGTTATACAAGGGGTACAAACGCTTTATCCAGGTAGGAGTGTCATTATTGAAGACTCAAAAGGTTCCAATAGTAATTAAGTAATTATCGGTGATGAGTAAGCGGGATGTATAATGAGTCAAGAACTTAAAACAAAACAATTTGTAACGCAACCAGGACAAGGCGGTATGATTGCATTGTTTATTCGGAGGCCAGTTTTCACTTTTGTTGTGAATGCCATGATCATAATTGCAGGATTTTCTGCATGGATGAATGTTGATGTGCGTGAGTTGCCAGATGTTGATACTCCAGTAACGACGATTATGACAACTTTTTCTGGTGCATCAGCAGAAACAATTGATCGTGAGATTACGAAAGTTATAGAAGATGCTGTTGCTCGTGTTTCAGGGATTAAAACAATTTCTTCAACTTCTTCTTTTGGTCGCTCTCGTGTAGAAATTAGTTTTAATGTTGGGGTTGATTTAAATGTTGCAGCATCTGACATCCGTGATGCCATTTCTCGTGTTACTTATTCTCTACCAAAAGATGCAGATGCACCTTTAATCATTAAAGCAGATTCAAATGCTGCTGCGATGATGTATTTAGTTGTGACTTCACCAACGATGAATATTGATGATTTAACAACAATTGTAAATGATCAAATTGTTGATAAGCTTTCTGCTGTTGATGGTGTTGGTGATGTGCAAGTTGATAATGCTCGCACGAAAATTTTTCAGATTGATGTCGATCAAGCGAAGCTTGCTAGCTATGGATTGACCGTGGGAGATATTGCCCGTGTTCTTGCTGATATGACAACTGATGCTCCTGTAGGATCGTTGCGCAATTCTATACAAACCTTAATTGTACGTGCAACTGCTCGTTTGACAACACCTGAAGCTTTTGAACAAGTCATCTTAAAGCCTCATGTACGACTTGGAGATGTTGCGCATGTTACTTTATCCCCCGATGTAGAAACAGTTATTCTTCGTGTTAATGGGAAAACAGGGATTGGGATAGGAATTGTGCGTAAGGCGCAATCTAATACTCTTAATATTTCTAGAGGTATTCGCGCAGCTCTTGAACAACTTAAAATTGTTTTGCCTCCTTCTGTGCATATGAGTATTCTTAGTGATGATGCTATTTTTATTAACAGTGCTCTTCATGAAGTTGAGATTGCATTAGTCATCGCTGTATTAAGTGTTATTTTGGTTATTTTTCTTTTTCTGAGAGATATTCGTGCAACACTTATTCCTATTTTGTCTATTCCAGTTACTCTTATAGGGACAATTGCAGCGATTTATCTTGTAGGGTTTTCATTGAATATTCTGACATTTTTAGGGCTTGTTTTGGCGACGGGACTTGTTGTGGATGATGCAATTGTTGTTCTTGAAAACATTGTTCGATGGCGCAATACGGGATTAGGATCTCGATCAGCAGCAGTAGTAGGAACACAAGAAGTGTTTTTTGCTGTTTTAGCAACGACATTAACTTTAGTTGCTGTTTTTGTACCTATTTCTTTTCTTCCTGGACAGGTTGGGGGGCTTTTTAAAGAATTCGGTTTTGTTTTAGCTATTTCTATTTTACTTTCTTCAGTTGTTGCTTTGACACTTTGTCCTATGCTTGCTTCACGCTTTCTTAAACAATATGTTGGAGACAGCGAAAAAAAAGCACATTATTTTGCTCTTTTGGATAAATTAGGTACTTTCTTTAGCAGAAGTTATGCTTATAGTTTACATAAATGCCTAGAACGTCCTTGGACTGTTGTACTGGTTTCATTTGTTTTTGCAAGCTTTTGTCTTGGAGGCTACATGAAGTTGCAACAGGAGCTAACACCAACAGAAGATAGAGCCGTTGTTTTTTTGGTTATTAATGGGCCACAAGGGATTTCAGTGCAATATTTGAATGAGCAGGTGAAGCAGCTTGAAGCGAGCTTAGAGCCTTTGCGTGATTCTGGTGAGATTATTAATAGTTACTCTGTTGCTGGAGTTGGTGGTTCACCTAATAGTGCTTTTCTTGTTTTGTTGCTTTCATCTTGGGATCAGCGTTCTCGGAGCCAGAAAGAAATTGTGGAAGATATTAATATGAAGGTTAAAGAATTTCCAGCAGTATTTGTATTCGCAGCACAAGGAAATTCATTAGGAGTTCGAGGAACTGGCCAAGGATTACAATTCGCAATTCTTGGAGATAATTATACAAAATTACAATCTATTGCTGGGGAACTGATTAAGCTTTTGCAATCTGATACGCGTTTTATTCGTCCCCGGCTTACGGTAGACGCAACACAACCACAATTTTTTATTGAAATTGATCGAGAAAAAGCTTCTGATTTAGGTATTGATATCACTAACGTAGGTAATACGCTACAAGCAATGTTAGATGGAAGAAAAATTGGTTCTATTTATGTAGATGATCATTCTTACGATGTTAAACTAACATCGCGTAAGAATCCCATTACTAATCCATCTGATTTGGAGAGTGTTTTTTTTAAAACTACAGATGATAAATATGTTCCTTTATCGGTTGTTGCAAATTTGCATGAAAAAGCTATTGCGCCGCAGTTAAAACGAGAAAAACGTATGAGTGCGGTTGTTATGAGTGCAAATCTTGCTCCAGGTTTTTCTTTAGGAAATGCGTATCAAACTATAGAAAATATTGCTTCTCCTTTGTTAGTGGAAGGAAATTATATTGTTCCTTTGGGTGAAGCTGCGACACTTAGTGAGACATCTTCTGGTTTTATGATTGTTTTTGGTATTGCCTTTGTGATTATTCTATTGGTTTTAGCTGCGCAGTTTGAGAGTTTTGTTTCAGGTTTTATTATAATAGCGACTGTACCATTAGGACTTGGTTGTGCTGTAATTGCTATGCTTTTTAGCGGTGTTAGTCTGAATATTTATAGTCAAATCGGTTTGATTTTATTGGTTGGAGTTATGGCAAAAAATGGTATTCTAATCGTTGAATTTGCAGATCAGTTACGTGATCAGGGTAAGAGCGTGCGTGAAGCTGTAGAGGATGCGGCAAATATTCGTCTTCGTCCAGTGTGTATGACAATGATTTGCGCTATCTTAGGAGGAATTCCTTTAGTTTTAGCAAAAGGTGCTGGTGCAGAAGCACGTATAGCTTTAGGATGGGTTATTGTTGGCGGTTTAGGCCTAGCGACGATTTTTACTCTTTTTGTGACGCCAGTTGTTTATCTCTTATTGGGACGTTTTGTACAACCGAAAGCAGAGGAAGCTCTGCGTTTAAAAAGGGAGCTTAACCATATTGAATGACTTTTTAAAAATAAAAGGTTAATAGATTTTCAAATTTTTTTTATTTAAAAGATATCATTTTAATACTTTATCTTTTTTGTTTTTGCATAGCTTTATTTTGTAAGTGAGCAATGAAAATGATTTTAAAATAAGTTGAATAGTTCTCTACCTTGTTATCATTAATATTAAAAACTCTATTATCAATGGTTCGGGAGATATAATTGATAATTCGTAATGAAAAAGCTTTTAAACAGACTTTGAAGGCGCTAAAACAGCATCTTATAAAAGATGGAGTTTGTGATATCCGTCAACATTTTGCAGAAGATGCACAACGTTTTACTCATTTTTCCTTAAAACTTGATGATCTTCTTTTTGATTTTTCTAAATGTGGTGTAACATTTAATACATTGCGACTTTTGGATAATCTTGCTGTTGCAACAGATGTATTAGGCTGGTGTAAAGCAATGTTTTCTGGTGAAATTATTAATAAAACTGAAAAACGTTCAGCTCTTCATGTTGCATTGCGTTTTTCTGTCGATGAAATTTTTATGTTAGATGGATGCAATATTGTTCAAGATATTCAAGCTGTTTTTTCCCATATGGAAACATTTTCTGAAATAGTCCGCGATGGAAGCTATAAAGGAAGCAGTGGTGAGAAGATACTTGATATTGTGAATATCGGTATTGGGGGCTCTGATCTTGGCCCTGCGATGGTTACTAGTGCTTTAAAGCCATATCATGATGGCCCACGTTGTCATTTTGTTTCTAACGTTGATAGTGCACATATTTCTGATACTCTTGCTAATTTAAATCCAGAAACAACGTTATTTGTTATTGCCTCTAAAACTTTTACTACAATTGAAACAATGGTTAATGCTCGTGTTGCACGTCAATGGATCAGCGCGCATTTAGGCAAGGAAGCAATAAAAACACATTTCGTTGCTGTATCAAGTGCAGTCGATAAAGTAATAGAATTTGGAATAGCTCCATCAAAAATTTTTAGATTTTGGGATTGGATAGGGGGGCGTTATTCAGTTTGGTCAGCAATTGGCCTTGTTATTATGTTGGCAATAGGTGGTCAGAATTTCCGTCAATTTCTCAAAGGTGCTCAGCAGATGGATGAACATTTTAAGAGCGCGTCTTTACATCAAAATATTCCTATTCGATTTGCTCTTTTAGGATTCTGGCATCGTGTCATTTGTGGTTATACATCACGTGTTGTTGTTCCTTATTCCCAGCGTTTGGAGCGTTTGCCGGCTTATTTACAGCAGCTTGATATGGAATCAAATGGCAAGCAAGTTTTTTGGGATGGTAAACCAATGAATTTTCCAAGTGGGCCGATTGTTTGGGGTGCTTCAGGAACAAATGGACAGCATGCTTTTTTTCAGTTCTTACATCAAGGAACAGATATTGTTCCTGTAGAATTTATTCTATTTGTAAAAGGGCATGAACCAAATTTACATCATATGCATGATATGCTGGTAGCTAATTGTTTGGCACAGTCAGAAGCTTTGATGAAGGGTCGTAATATTGAATATGCATCACATACTATTCGTAGAGTTGATAATACTGATGTGGATGATTTAGCTCTTCATAAAAGTTGTAAAGGAAATCGGCCTAGTATTATCTTGCTTCAAGATTTATTGACGCCTTTTACCCTTGGTCGTTTAATTGCGCTTTATGAGCATCGTATTTTTGTTGAAGGCATTTTAATGAATATTAATTCATTTGACCAATGGGGTGTTGAATTTGGCAAAGAGTTAGCAAATGAATTATTGCCGATGATTTGTGGAAAAGACGAAAATAGCGATCATGATAGTTCAACATTAGGATTGTTAGCGCATATTCAAGACAGGCGTATCAAAAAAACGTCTGCACTTGATTAATAATATGTGTGTAGTAGAAAAGTTTTTGAGAAATCAATTATCGAATGTATGGAAGTATCGCTTAAAACTATAGAATATTAGACAACTCTTATGATGTAGAACTTATAATATTAATTTAAAACTCTCAGATATAGAAAAAATATATAAAAACTCGTTGTTATATAATTGCTTCATAAAAACAGTCAGTAAAATATATCTACTCTCTTTAATTTATGATGTTCGCATATGATAAATCTTAAAAAAGAAGCCAAAGGCTAATAAACTCAATGAATTTATATTCATAATTTATTTTCTATTTCATTTATAGTGATCAAACATTAAAAATGATATTATTATCTCATCAGAGATTTATATTCAGTAATCCTTTTTCTGTGTGCTGAGACAGATATACATCTACCTCTTAATACAACTGAATTTTTTTCAAATCTCTCAAAAATGGTTTCATTTTTTTTGTTAATAATTTCGTTTTTGGCTTCTGGTTTTTTTTTCACATATTCCTGAAGACGTCTTAAACCTTGCGCGTGTTTATAAAAGTCGATTGGAAGATATGTATCCAACAAATCATGAGATAAATGGGTTTCTCTATCCCATCGATTACCTTTAATGTTATCTCTATGTAATTTTTCTAATTTATCAGATTGACGATAAAGTTTTTTAGCGAGAAATAAACTAAAAATTCCACATTCAGATATACTTCGCTGAATATCCATTTCCGCCATAGAAAAATAACAGTGAGATAACCGAGTTTCTATGATCGTTTGCATTTTTGCTCCTAGAATCGCGGCGGTTGGAAAACAAAATCTTGCAGGTTCAAATAATATCAGGGATATTTTGTTATCGATAGTTTGGTGATCAACTACTCCAAAATGAACTGCATTATCATCTCCTCCAATGTTAACTATATACCTAGAAGACTTAATTCCACTTTTAATTTTTTTTTTGAATGATGCGACGAAATCTATAGGTTCTTTAATCAATGTGAGATTCATCTCTGGATACTTATTATTCGCCTGCTTTAGCAAGGCGGGCATCATTTTAAAATCGCTTTCTATATAATTAGTGTTAAAGCAATAATTATTAACAATGTCATTCTCTAAATTTATAATAATATTTTCTAGCGATGCATCACTGAAATCAATATCATCTTCAGTATTAGATAAACCAACAGCACTTTTTATTGCTCCCAATAATTTTCGCATTGCATCTCTTCCTTTATGAAAATTATCGAAAAATTTAATAAATAATATTATTGTGATTAAATTATGTTATATGTCGATTGTTGAAAAAAAAGTAAAATCAATATTTTAAATCTAAAAAGCTTTATCTTATCAGATTTTTATATTCAGCAATCTTTGTCTTATGTAATTATGCAGTATGATAGATTACTACAAGTAGGTTTAAGTATATCTTTATTCATTGCAAATGGAGCTATCATATAGAGCAAGTTCTACTGCGGATCATTTTAGCCCAAAAATTCGATATTTATCTTAACCGATTGTAAAAAACTGAAGACTATTTCTAATAGCTAATAGAATGTTTGAAAAAAATTCTGACCTTTCTAGAGAAGCATGCAGCAACAAACTTTTGTCATTGTATTTAATTTATCAGCAACTGTTAGGACATCATACTTAAGTGTTATTCATCGATTTATCGAGCATCAAAAAAATCTCTGATTAACGAAGCTCAACACATCCTATAGTTATAGTCACACAAGGTGATATTACAGCATAGCAGACATTGTAATCAGAGATTTATATTTATCTTACCAGAGCTTTATATTTATCAATTCTTTTCTTCTGTGATGAACAAGATACAACCTTATCTTCTAATAACACTGAGTGTCTATCTAATCTATGATGCAGAGTTTCATCTTTGTTATTAATTCTTTTAGTAAAATACTTTCGATTTGTATCTACATATTCACGGATGCGTTTTCCAGTTTGTGCATGTTTATAAAAAACGCCTGGAAGATATTCATCCACTTTATGATAAGGTAAAGGAATTCCTCGCTTACATAAAATACCGCTAATATTATCTTGGTGCATTACTTTTAATTTATCAGCTTCGAGATGAAGTTTTTTGGCAAGAAGTAAACTTATAATTCCGCTTTCAAAGGAGTCTGCTTGAAGATTCATTTCCGCCATGGAAAAATAACAATAAGGTAGTTGGGCAGCTTCAATGGCTGATTTCACCGTCACTCCTAGTATTTCTGCATTCATGTACGTGAATTTTGTAGTTTCAAACAATATTAAGGATGTTTTATTAGCAATGGTTTGTTGATCAATTATCGCAAAATGAGGGGCATTGCCTTCTAGGCCAACTAGAAATCTAGAAGATGGAATTCCCTGATTGATTACTTTTTGTATTGATTTCACAAGCTGTTCAGGATCTGTAGTGAATTGAAGATTTATCTCTGGACATTTATTATTTTCCTGCTCGACTAAGCGGGGCATCATTGTAAAGTCTAGATGTGCGTAGTTAGCGTTGACGAAACTACTATTAGTAATGTCATTTTCTAAATCTGAAATAACGCTTGTTAATGTTTTCTTGTTGAATAAGATACTTGGTTTTTCCGTTATTTTATTAGACTTCAAAATCTCTAACTGTGTTAGAAGCTCTTCTAATGTTGTGCTACTATTTAATGGACTACTGGTTTGAATTGGACCGCTGGTTTGAATTGGACCGCTGGTTTGAATTGGACCGCTGGCTTGAATTGGACCGCTGGCTTGGCTTGGATCACTGGTTTCAATTGGATCGCTGACTTGGCTTGGATCACTGGTTTCAATTGGATCGCTGACTTGAGCCTCTAAAGTCTCTAACTGTGTTAGAAGCTCTTCTAATGTTGTGCTACTATTTAATGGACTACTGGTTTGAATTGGACCGCTGGTTTGAATTGGACCGCTGGCTTGAATTGGATCACTGACTTGAGCCTCCAAAGTCTCTAACTGTGTTAGAAGCTCTTCTAATGTTGTACTACTATTTAATGGACTACTTGTTTGAATTGGACCGCTGGCTTGGTCTGTTAAATTTTTTGATTTAGGCATAATTAATCTCCTTTAATAATTAATATAAAATAACAGTTTTTTGGGGCTAAAAGATGTTTATATTGGCTTCTTCGCACCCTGAAGAGCGAAATAAGTAAAGTCATGTTGTTAAGTTTAAGTCGCTTTTACTATAGATTTTGCAAAGCTTATTTTATTTTAAATTAGGGCTTTATATTTCCTGTACTCTTTGGTTTATTCTAAGACGCATAGAATATTTAGAACCCTGAACTAATTTATCGAAGTTCTTTAATTGTACTTCAATATTTTGCCTGCTTTAACGTTGTCCTATGTGGAACCATGATAAAGATAGCATAACAGCTTGTAGTGTTGATGTACGTATTCTTGTTGCTCGATATCATGGATTTAAGAGAAGAGTTGGTCAAATACTGGAAGTTAAAAGAAAACACCAGGAAGCATTACATTGTTTTCGGGGGTTGGTTCAGTAAATTAAATCTTTTTATGCCCTAGTTAAGGCTACAGTTTTTTAATAAATTGCAGAAAGCAATCTGTTTTTGTGAGTGGATTTTACAGAATTTTTTTTTAAA
This sequence comes from Bartonella bennetti, assembly GCF_045945445.1. Classification (NCBI taxonomy): domain Bacteria; kingdom Pseudomonadati; phylum Pseudomonadota; class Alphaproteobacteria; order Hyphomicrobiales; family Bartonellaceae; genus Bartonella; species Bartonella bennetti. The sequence continues at coordinate 138,088 of NZ_CP174576.1, forward strand.
GAAAAAACATCAAAATGATATACACATATATCGTTAGCGACCTGTTCACAGAATAAAAAACTCGTATGAGTTTTATGATTGGTCTGAATGATAAAGAAATTCAAATGATCAAAATAGCCAAAAAGAAAAGGCAGTATTATTATAAGCTGTTTTTGGTTGTCGTCTTTTTCAATTAGAATTAGGATAGAGTGCTCTCTCTTTTGTAGCAGTTTCCAGTTAAGGAAGACTTTGCTGGAGTGCAAAACTTATCACTGCGAATTTGCAGGTGTGATGCATTGCTTAAGTATTTTTTGATTATTGATGTAAGATGCATTTTTTAGGATCAAGAAAAAATTATTCATTTATACACTTGCCATTTTATGTATGTGCTCCATCTAAAGGACAAATTGTTCTTTATTGAAAATGATTTTTATCAAAGGAAGGATTGCATTGCTCTCTGACAGAGAGAACACAGTGATTTCAAATTTTTTGTTGATTTATTTTAAGATTTTTGAATGGAGAGGTTTTAGACCTTTTGTGAAATTCAGTGTTTTAGAATGATACCACAATAGATTTCGGCATTGGCGGGGTAGCTTCTAGATTTTTATAAGTTTTTAGTACGCAAAAGTGCTTTTGCGGAGGGGTTGATTTTGCTCTTTTTGTGAGGCTGGGCTTTGTTTTTAGCATTGAATGTGTTTTTTATTGAGGGGTTTATTATGAAAAAAAATTCAACACCAAATATCATTAAAACGGTTTCGTTAGGAGCAGCGGTATCTGTTCTTTTGTCCAGTACCTCTCCTGTTTTTTCGGCTAATGTTGCACTAACAGGAGCGACTAATCAAAGTTCAAATGCTCCCACTTCTGCTTATCGAAATGGGAGTCATGGTAGTATTGTTTTTAGCGGTGATGATGATTTTTGTGGTGTTGATAATGTTGTTGGTCGCGGTGGTGCTCAAAAACCTGGTACGGCTATAACTGCAGAAGAGCAATATGAGAGGTTTATTAATAACGAAACATTTTCTGGTCGGAATCCTTATGGCTCTTCAACAAAAAAAGTTAATTGGGCTGGTGAAGGTATAACGGAAGATAATGTTGGTTATATGGGGATAGCAACAGGTGGTGTTGCCAATGCTATGCCTGAAGCTTTTGGTGTTTATTCTTTTGCAACCGGTTGTGGATCTTATGCATCGGGAAATTATTCTACAGCATTTGGTGCAGGCGCGACTGCGAAGGCTGGTGGAGCACAAGCTTTTGGTGTTTCTTCTCTTGCGACTGGGGAAGCAAGTGTTGCCATGGGAGTTGGAACTGAAGCGACAGGTAAATCTGCAGCTGCATTTGGTTCTCTTGCAAAGGCAGAAGGTTTAAATAGTGTTGCTTTAGGTACAAGAGCACATGCAGAAGGTTTAAACAGTGTTGCTTTAGGAAACAAAGCACATGCATATGTTGAAGGGGCAGTTGCTATAGGACATGATTCTGTAGCTGGGACGACGTCTTCGGTTGCTATTGGTAGCGGTGCACAGGTGACTGTTGAAAGTGGTGTTGCATTAGGAGGAAATTCTGTTGCAGTTACTCCTTATGGTGCTGCTGGTTATGATCCTAGAGTTAACGGTAACTCGACAATAGATGATTTTGTATGGAAAAGTACTAAAGGTGCAGTCAGTGTTGGTAATTCTCAGCATGGAGTAACTAGACAGATTGTGGGAGTAGCGGCTGGTACTGATTTGTCAGATGCAGTGAATGTTGCACAGTTACAAGCATTAAGAGATATGATCCTTACAGGAGGTAATGACCTTATTCAGCAAGATGGAAGTACAGGTGTTATTACTATTGGTTCTGGTGTTAATGGAGATACAATCGATATTGTAAACAATGAAAAGCAATCTCGGAAGATTTCTGGTGTTTCGGGTGGAGAGGTTGCTGAACACTCGACTGAGGCAGTAAATGGAGGTCAGCTTTGGGAGACTAATGAAAAAATTTCAGCATTAGATACTGAGATTGATAATATAGAGACAAATATAACTAAGATTCAGACTGATGTAACAAAAGTTGCCACAAATACATCAAAGTATTTTGGAGGTGGTGCAAATGTTTTGGCTGGTACAGCACCAACTTACACAATTAATGGCTCTCAGTATAATGATGTTGGCTCGGCATTTGAAGGTGTTGATACGACTTTTACGGAAATTAATAATAAAATTATCAATATAACAGAAAATAGCCTTGTTCAGCAAGATTCAGATCAGGATATTACTATTGGAGCAAAAACAGGTGGTACTCTAATTGATATTACGAACAATGAAGGTGAATCGAGGCTAATTACAGGTGTTGAGGATGGAGATGTTTCTAATCAATCAACGGATGCAATAAATGGCTATCAGCTTTGGCAGGTTGCAAGCAATACATCAAAGTATTTAGGTGGTGGTGCAGATGTTTTAGGTGGTAAAGCACCAACTTACACAATTAATAGCTCTAAGTATAATGATGTTGGCTCAGCGTTTGAAGGTGTTGATAGGACTTTTACGGACATTTATGATCTAATCTACAATATAACGGGAAATAGCCTTGTTCAGCAAAATGAAGTTACGAAAGTTATTACTATCGGTAAGGGAAGAGGCGGCACTACTATTGATATTTCAGATAGTCCAGGGAAAGATAGAACTCTTTCTGGTGTGAAAGCTGCGGTGCAAGGCAACGAAGCTGTTAACAAAGATCAACTTGATAAACGTTTGAAAGATATTACTACAGATTTTGAGTCTGTTAGTGCTGCTGCAGTTCTTTATGATAAGGCGTCAGATGGTAGCATTGATTATAAAAAGATTACTTTGGGTGGACAAAATAGTGAGGGCCCAGTTGCTATTCGTAATCTTAAAGATGGTAAAATTTCTGATGAATCGAGCGATGCTGTTAATGGAAAACAGATTAATAACTTATCTCAGGATATTGCGAACATTTTTGGTGGTGGTACAGAATTCAACAATGGTAGCTTTACGCAGCCAGTCTACACTTTATCGCATGTGACAACAGAAGGAGTTGTAACAAGAGAGAGCTATAACGATGTTGGTTCAGCTTTTGCAGGGCTTGATGCGAATATTAAAAATGTGAATACGCACATCCAATATTTGATTAAGGACTTTGATGAAAAGATTTCCAATATCTCTACTGATGCTTTGTTATGGAGTGAACAAGAAGGAGCTTTTGTTGCACTTCATGGCTCTAAAGGGCAAGAAAAACAAAATAGCAAACTGACATTTCTTTCAGATGGAGAAATTGATGTGAACTCGACAGATGCAATAAATGGTAGTCAGCTTTGGCAGGTTGCAAGCAAGACATCAGAGTATTTTGGAGGTGGTGCGAATGTTTTGGATGCTACAGCGCCAACTTACACAATTAATGGCTCTCAGTATAATGATGTTGGCTCGGCATTTGAAGGTGTTGATACGACTTTTACGGAAATTAATAATAAGATCACCAATATAACGGAAAATAGTCTTGTTCAGCAAGATTCAACTCAAGATAATCTTATTACTATTGGAGCGAAAACAGGTGGTACTGTAATTGATATTACGAACGGTGAAGATGAATACCGGCAAATTACTGGTGTTGATGATGGAGATATTTCTGCTCACTCAACGGATGCAATAAATGGCTCTCAGCTTTGGGAGGTAGCGGACAGGATATCATCATATTTTGGAAGTGGTGCAGATGTTTTGAATGGTACAGCGCCAACTTACACAATTAATGGCTCTAAGTATAATGATGTTGGCTCAGCATTTGAAGGTGTTGATACGACTTTTGCTGAAATTAATAATAAAATCTCTAATATAACGGAAAATAGCCTTGTTCAGCAAGATTCAACTCAAGATAATCTTATTACTATTGGAGCGAAAACAAGTGGTACTGTAATTGATATTAAAAACAGTACAGGTGATCTACGGAAGATTATTGGTGTTAAAAATGGAGATATTTTTGAACAATCAAAAGATGCAATAAATGGTGGTCAGCTTTGGCAGGTTGCAAGCAATACATCAAAGTATTTTGGGGGTGGTGCGGATGTTTTAGGTGGTACAGCGCCAACTTACACAATTAATGGCTCTAAGTATAATGATGTTGGCTCGGCATTTGAAGGTGTTGATACGACTTTTACGGAAATTAATAATAAAATCTCCAATATAACGGAAAATAGCCTTGTTCAGCAAGATTCAGCTCAGGATAATATTATTACAATTGGAGCGGAAACAGGTGGCATTGAAATACATGTTCATAACAATGAAGGTAGAAGACGGAGGATCGTTGGTGTTTTGGGAGGAGCGATTACCAAAGGATCCTCTGAGGTAGTGAATGGTGGACAGCTTTGGGAGACTGAACAAGTTATTGAAGAGTTGGATCATAATACATCAAAGTATTTAGGTGGTGGTGCAGATGTTTTGGCTGGTACAGCGCCAACTTACACAATTAATGGCTCTAAGTATAATGATGTTGGCTCGGCATTTGAAGGTGTTGATACGACTTTTACGGAAATTAATAATAAAATTATCAATATAACAGAAAATAACCTTGTTCAGCAAGATTCAGTTCATGATATTACTATTGGAGCGAAAACAGGTGGTACTGTAATTGAGATTACGAACAGTGAAGGTAATCTACGGAAGATTATTGGTATTGAGGATGGAGATGTTTCTAATCAATCAACGGATGCAATAAATGGTAGTCAACTTTGGCAGGTTGCAAGCAATACATCAAAGTATTTAGGTGGTAGTGCAGATGTTTTGGCTGGTACAGCACCAACTTACACAATTAATGGCTCTCAGTATAATGATGTTGGCTCGGCATTTGAAGGTGTTGATACGACTTTTACGGAAATTAATAATAAAATCTCCAATATAACGGAAAATAGCCTTGTTCAGCAAGATTCAGATCAGGATATTACTATTGGAGCAAAAACAGGTGGTACTCTAATTGATATTACGAACAATGAAGGTGAATCGAGGCTAATTACAGGTGTTGAGGATGGAGATGTTTCTAATCAATCAACGGATGCAATAAATGGCTATCAGCTTTGGCAGGTTGCAAGCAATACATCAAAGTATTTAGGTGGTGGTGCAAATGTTTTGAGTGGTAAAGCGCCAACTTACACAATTAATGGCTCTCAGTATAATGATGTTGGTTCAGCATTTGAGGGTGTAGATCTTAATTTTACGGAGATTCGTAAAGAGATATTAAATATGAAGGAAAATAATCTTGTTCAGCAAGATGAAGAAAACAGTATTATTACTATTGGTAAGGAAACCAGTGGTGGTACAATTCATATTGTAAATAATAAAAACCAACAGAGGAAGATTTCTGGTGTTTTGGATGGAGAGGTTTCTGAAAACTCGACCGAGGCAATAAATGGAAGTCAGCTTTGGGAGACTAATGGAAAAATTTCAGAATTAGATAGTGAGATTGATAATATAGATGAAAATATAACCAATATTCAAACTGATTTAACAAAAGTTGCGACAAATACATCGGAGTATTTTGGTGGAGGTGCAAATGTTTTGGATGGTAAAGCACCAACTTATATAATTAATGGCTCTAAGTATAATGATGTTGGCTCGGCGTTTGAAGGTGTTGATACTGCTTTTACAGAAATTAATAATAAAATCTCCAATATAACGGAAAATAGTCTTGTCCAGCAAGAAAGGAGTAATGGTCTTATTACAATCGGTAAGAATGTGAATGGTACTGAAATTAGCGTCCTAAACAATACAAAGAAACAACGAAAGATTACTGGTGTTGCAGAGGGGCTTATTTTTGACAAATCAACCGATGCAGTGAATGGTGGACAGCTTTGGGAAACAAATCAAGAAGTTGCTGAACTCAATAATAGTGTAGAAAAAGCAGAGACAGATATAACGAATCTTCAAGGTGATTTATCAAAGGTTGCAGTTTATACATCAAAATATTTAGGTGGTGGTGCAGATGTTTTGACTGGTAAAGCGCCAACTTACACAATTAATGGCTCTAAGTATAATGATGTTGGTTCAGCGTTTAAGGGTGTTGATGGTTCTATTGAGGATATTCATAATCAAATATTCGATATAACGGAAAATAGTCTCGTTCAGCAAAATGAAGTTACGAAAGTTATTACTATCGGTAAGGGAAGAGGCGGCACTACTATTGATATTTCAGATAGTCCAGGGAAAGATAGAACTCTTTCTGGTGTGAAAGCTGCGGTGCAAGGCAACGAAGCTGTTAACAAAGATCAACTTGATAAACGTTTGAAAGATATTACTACAGATTTTGAGTCTGTTAGTGCTGCTGCAGTTCTTTATGATAAGGCGTCAGATGGTAGCATTGATTATAAAAAGATTACTTTGGGTGGACAAAATAGTGAGGGCCCAGTTGCTATTCGTAATCTTAAAGATGGTAAAATTTCTGATGAATCGAGCGATGCTGTTAATGGAAAACAGATTAATAACTTATCTCAGGATATTGCGGACATTTTTGGTGGTGGTACAGCATTCAACAATGGTAGCTTTACGCGGCCAATCTACACTTTATCGCATGTGACAACAGAAGGAGTTGTAACAAGAGAGAGCTATAACGATGTTGGTTCAGCTTTTGCAGGGCTTGATGCGAATATTAAAAATGTGAATACGCACATCCAATATTTGATTAAGGACTTTGATGAAAAGATTTCCAATATCTCTACTGATGCTTTGTTATGGAGTGAACAAGAAGGAGCTTTTGTTGCACTTCATGGGGCTAAAGGGCAAGCAAAACAAGATAGCAGACTGACATTTCTTTTAGATGGAGAAATTGATGTGAACTCGACAGATGCAATAAATGGTGGTCAGCTTTTTCAGATGAGTAACAAGCTTGCTTCATATTTTGGTGGCGGTGCTCAATATGAAAATGGAGAGTGGAAAGATCCTATTTTTACGATTTATCAGTTTGGTGCTAATGGTTCTACTTCTGAAAGGGCCTATAAGGATGTTGCTAGTGCTTTTGCTGGTGTGAATGGGGGAATGTCTATTTTAAATGATCGGATTAAGAAGATTGAAAATCAAAGTGGACAAGGTGGCTCTGATTCAGATGCTTTAAAATGGAGTGAAGAAAAAGGCGCTTATGATGCAAACCGAGAAGGAAAGGATAGTAAGATTACTGGTGTTGCAAATGGTAAAGTTGAAAAAGACTCAAAAGAGGCAGTTAATGGTGGGCAACTTTGGGATACCAACGAGCGCGTTACTAATGTTGAAAATAAAGTAGACAATATGTCAAACACGATTAATGGTATAGCTGAGAATACTGTTCAATATGATAAAGATGCAAATGGCAAAAAAACTAATAAAATCACTTTAGCAGGAGGTGATGCTGGGCAGCCTGTTGTCATTGACAATCTTGCAGATGGTAAGATTGAAAAAGGTTCGAAAGAAGCAGTAAATGGTGGTCAGCTACATGACTATACTAAGCAACAAATGGAGATTGTTCTTGATGATGCAAAAAAATATACAGATGAAAAGGTCAAGAATATTGTTGTAGATGCTATTGATGATGCGGTAGAGAAGGCAAAAGATTATACGGATAAGAAGTTTGATGCTTTAAATTATAACATTGAAGGAGTACGAAAAGAAGCAAGACAAGCTGCAGCAATTGGTTTAGCAGTCTCTAACTTGCGGTATAATACTACTCCTGGTGCATTAAGTGTTGCATTTGGAACTGGTTTATGGCGTAGCCAATCTGCTTTTGCTTTTGGTGCTGGTTATACATCTATAAATGGAAATATCCGTTCTAATGTTTCTGTGACAGGTGCGGGAGGTCATTGGGGTGTTGGTGCAGGACTCAGCTTTACCTTGCCGGTGCGTTAATAGTAATATAGAGGTGCATGCATGGTATGATTGTCCCTCAGTGATATTAATAGAAATCCATTAAGATTAAGATAGATTTACACCCTTCCCTCAAAAATGAGGGAAGGGTGTAAGTTTTTTATAAAGAGAAGACTGTCTTATAATATAGATCAAGAAAGAAATATTGTCTTCTATTTCATTATTTCATAGAAGTTTTGTAATTTTATTGACAATAAATATATGCCTCAATTTGTTGAGATGTATTTTTCGAATTAATTGATCCCTGTTTAATTTTTTTCTTTCTATGAGCTATATTGGTTTTCTCATTATGGGTTATTAAAGATAAAGCAGACTATATTTGAAAATGTAAGGGATTATTCGGTGTTTTTTAATAGGTTATGTATTTTATATATCGAAAAATAATCTAATAATTTTTAATTTTAGTGAAGAAGCAATAGACTTCTTAAATAAAACAATGTGGATTTAAAATTGAACTCATGTTTTATTATAAAAACAGTTTTATTTTAGACAATATTGGTATTTCAGATATATTTTAAGGCCACTCATTTCTAAGAATACAATTTTTTCGGAGTTATGATAAAAATGTGTCGGCAAATGATGATGTTAATAAAAATGTAAAAAACCTAAATAGTCGTCTCGATAATGTCGAAAAGCAAACAGAGCAGGATGGTTTAAAATGAAATGTAGGTGCCTATAACGTAATGTCATAATGGTGAAGCAGGACAAATTACGATGTGGCAGATAGTAAAGTAGAAAAAGGCATCTCGTGATGCAATTATTGAGAAACAGCTTTGGAAAACAAATCAAAAAGTGAATAATTTTGAAAACAAGTTTAATGATGTTGAGAATTCGGTTGCTCAGATGGCAGTGGGCGCTGTTCAATATAATAAAGATTCAGATAGTAAAAAAACAATAACATCATTTTAGCAGGTGATGATACAAGTGCTTCTGTTGTCATTGATAATGTTAGCGATGATAAAGTCGAAAAAAGCTATTAATGGTGGGCAATTTTATAAAAAAATGAAAGTTGTCTTTGATAATGCAAAATGATGTTTCTGAAGCTAAAGATTATACCGATATGAAGTTTAATGGCCTGAATTACAATAAAGAAGTGAGATAATCAGCCACTATCAATATAGCAATCACCAACCTTTATTATAACGAAGCACTTGGAAAACTAAGTATAATAACCAACAGCGATTTATAGAAAGGCCGATCTACATTTTCTTTCTATGTTGGTTATACATCTGAAGATGAAACTACCTATTCCAATATTTTTGTCACTTCAATAAAAAACGAATAAAAACAAAAATACCCCTTGCAATTTCATTCTTTGTGTTTTATCCAGGAAAATAAAACATACACAAAGCTGTTAATAAAACGTTAAATTGTATATTTTATTTGATTTTTTTAACAAAATAAAACATACAATATCTACATTTCAAGAGGAAAACCCGAAAAATGCAGCAATTTCTATAAAATCTTACACAATAACCATCACGTAAAAACACAAAACAATCTCTGTTATGTTTTTCGCTAACACCAAATAAAGGACATCTATTCTTAAATTTTTATTACAGCAAAATACACTTTTTAATATCATAACATTGGGGGAGATGATATAAACTATGAGTAATAATTCAACGAAAACAAGCAAGAAAAGAAAAAATACTTCTTACAAAAAGACTTTACCAATCTCAGGTAAATCTTTCGTTGGATATAATAACTTAAAATTTTCTATGACGACAAAAACTCTACTTCAAAGTACTGAGTGGCGCTTAAGTGTGTCTTTTTGATATCTAGAATTTATTTTTTATTTTTATGGGGGGATTTCTTATGAAAAGATTACGCGTTGTCTCAAAAGGCAGTGCTTTGAATGATCATCCTTTTCTTTGTCGTTCACCTTTGTTGAAAGCTGTCTCGTTAGGAACAGCCGTGACAGCGCTCTTATCGAATGTTTCACCTGTTATTGCATCTACTTTTTCTCCAATAGAGCAACAAACAACGATACAAAGTTCAAAGAGCTCTAAGGGTGCAGGTATAATTTCCCTAGAATCTCCTGATAGAGCTTCAAAAAATTCTCATGGTTCTGCTTTTACGAGTGATCATTACTGTGGTGTGGACAATATCCTTATTTCTACTTCTTCTGATTCAGGGAAGATAATTAGTGAGGAAAATTATGTAAATCTTCTCACGCATCACCAATTTGATAATTGTAGCTCTCATGGTTTTGGAGCTCAACGAGCTATTTGGACTGTTAATGGTCAAAATACAGTGCTTGATGTGTCTGAGACATCTGTGTTGAGAAAATTTCTACGTGATGAGGGATCTGGGAAAATTAATAGTGGTAGGTTACTTCCGGATAGTCATAATATTCTTACGAAATCTTACACAATAACCGTCACGTAAAACACAAAACAATCTCTATTACGTTTTTCTCTAACACTAAATAAAGAACATCTATTCTTAAACTTTTATTACAGAAAAATACGCTTTTTAGTTTTATATATTGGAGGGTTTACACAAACTATTAATAATACTTCAGCGAAAGAAAATAAGAACATCATAAATTCTTCTTAAAAGAAAATCTGTGCTTATCTCAGATAACCCCTTCACTGAACATAATAACTTAAAACTTTCTATGGCGATCAAAGACCGCACTTCAAAAGACCAAGTAACTTCTAAATGTGTCTTTTTGATGTCTAAAATTTATTTTTTATTTTATTGGAGAATTTCTTATGAAAAGATCATGCGTTGTCTCAAAAGGAAGTGCTTTGAATGATCATCCTTTTACTTGTCGTTCACCTTTGTTGAAAGCTGTCTCGTTAGGAACAGCCATGACAGCGCTCTTATCGAGTGTTTCACCTGTCATTGCATCTACTTTTTCTCCAATAGAGCAACAAACAACGATACAAAGTTCAAAGAGCTCTAAGGGTGCAGGTATAATTTCCCTAGAATCTCCTGATAGAGCTTCAAAAAATTTTCATGGTTCTGCTTTTACGAGTGATCATTACTGTGGTGTGGACAATATCCTTATTTCTATTTCCTCTGATTCAAGGAAGATAATTAGTGAGGAAAATTATGTAAATCTTCTCACGCATCACCAATTTGATAATTGTAGCTCTCATGGTTTTGGAGTTCAACGAGCTATTTGGACTGTTAATGGTCAAAATACAGTGCTTGATGTGTCTGAGACATCTGTTTTGAATGATGTGTTGAAAAAAATTCCACGTGATGAGCCATCTAAGGACGTTAATGGTACACTACTTCCATCGGCTAGAAATATTGCTATAGGTTTAGAAGCACAAGCGTTGGGGGCTAATCCGTCAATAGAGGCGAATACGGGTGCGATTGCCATAGGTATGCAGACTACGGCTCACAGAAGATCTATTGCTTTAGGTACGCAAGCAGCTGCACTAGATAACGGCATGGTTTCTAATAGCGGCTCGGTTGCTATAGGATTTCATGCTGAAGCTTTAGATGGTAATTCTGTTGCTTTAGGTAGCGCTTCATTGACAAGAAGAGACGGGATTGCTTTGGGTTACAATACATCAAGTCGCTTCAAAGCGATTGCTATTGGTTCAGCAGCAGAGGCGAAGGGGGAGGGTGCGATTGCTATAGGATATCACGCTACAAGTGAAGCCGATAAAAGTATTGCTTTAGGTTTTGATAGTGTGGCTCGTGTTAGAAGTAGTTATAATGGTTATGATCCTTTGTCGGGTAAATATTTAGAAGGTAGTTTAGATCATATATGGAGAGCTAGCGATGGTATTCTTTCTATTGGTGATGAGGCTAAAAAGAAAACACGACAAATTATCGGAGTAGCAGCTGGTCGAGAAGATACTGATGCTGTGAATGTTGCGCAGCTGAAAGCATTAAGGGAATTAGTAACAAAAGATAATTTTGTTGAACAAGAAGAAGGTGCGAATGGCAGTGGTCGTATCATAATAGGCTCGAAAGTTGGTGGTACGGAAGTCAATTTTGCAAATAAAGATCATCAAGGGCGGACCCTTTCCGGCCTCAAGGATGGAGCACTTTCAGAGAACTCGACAGAAGCTGTTACAGGAAAACAGCTTTATAAAGTAGATAGCGAGCTTACAAAAACCACCAAAAAAGTTTCTGATGTGAGCGAGACTATTGATGGTTTGTCTACGAGTGTTAGTGGTTTGTCTACGAGTGTTAGTGGTTTGTCTTCAGATGTGTTCAAAGTTAAAAATGATGTATCAGATGTTGCTAAGAATACTACTAGATATTTAGGAGGCGGAGCGGATGTTCTTAGTGGGAAAATCCCGACTTATAAGATACAGGGTGGAAATTATAAGGATGTAGGAGCAGCCTTTGCTGGTGTTGATGGTTCAATCACTGATCTTTATTCGAAGATTTCTAATGGATCTGGGGGTGGCCTTGTACAACAAGAAGAAGGTGCGAATGGCAGTGGTCGTATCATAATAGGTTCGAAAGTTGGTGGCACGGAAGTCAATTTTGAGAATAAAGATAAGAAAGGTCGGACCCTTTCGGGCTTGAAGGATGGATTAGTTTCAGAAGCTTCCACAGAAGCTGTTACAGGAAAACAGCTTTATAAAGTAGATAGCGAGCTTACAAAAACCACCAAAAAAGTTTCTGATGTGAGCAAGACTGTTGAAGGTTTGTCTACGAGTGTTAGTAGTTTGTCTACAAATGTGAAGCAAGTTCAAGGTGATGTATCGAAGATTGCTAAGAATGCTTCTGACTATTTAGGAGGTGGCGCGAATGTTCTTGTTGGGACAGCCCCGACTTATAAGGTTCAGGGTAAAAATTACCAGAATGTAGGAACAGCCTTTGCAGGTGTTGATGTTTCAATCACTGATCTTTATTCGAAGATTTCTAATGGATCTGGGGGTGGCCTTGTACAACAAGAAGAAGGCGCGAATGACAGTGGTCGTATCATAATAGGTTCGAAAGTAGGTGGCACGGAAGTCAATTTTGAGAATAAAGATAAGAAAGGTCGGACCCTTTCCGGTTTGAAGGATGGGACACTTTCAGAAGCTTCCACAGAAGCTGTTACAGGAAAACAGCTTTATAAAGTAGATAGCAAGCTTACAGAAACCACCAAAAAAGTTTCTGATGTGAGCAAGACTGTTGAAGGTTTGTCTACGAGTGTTAGTGGTTTGTCTACAAATGTGAAGAAAGTTGAAGGTGATGTATCGGCTATTGCTAAGAATGCTTCTGACTATTTAGGAGGTGGAGCGAATGTTCTTGATGGGACAGCCCCGACTTATAAGGTTCAGGGTAAAAATTACCAGAATGTAGGAACAGCCTTTGCTGGTGTTGATGGTTCGATTACTGACATTTATTCGAAAATTGCGAGTGTAGCAGGGGATAGCCTTGTACAACAAGAAGCAAGTGAAAAAGGCGATGGCCTTATCACGATAGGTTCGAAAGTAGGTGGTACAGAAATCAGTCTTGCAAACAAAGATAAGAAAGGTCGGACCCTTTCCGGTTTGAAGGATGGAACACTTTCAGAAGCTTCCACAGAAGCTGTTACAGGAAAACAGCTTTATAAAGTAGATAGCAAGCTTACAGAAACCACCAAAAAAGTTTCTGATGTGAGCAAGACTGTTGAAGGTTTGTCTACGAGTGTTAGTGGTTTGTCTACAAATGTGAAGAAAGTTGAAGGTGATGTATCGGCTATTGCTAAGAATGCTTCTGACTATTTAGGAGGTGGAGCGAATGTTCTTGATGGGACAGCCCCGACTTATAAGGTTCAGGGTAAAAATTACCAGAATGTAGGAACAGCCTTTGCTGGTGTTGATGGTTCGATTACGGATATTTATTCGAAAATTGCGAGTGTAGCAGGGGATAGCCTTGTACAACAAGAAGAAGGCGCGAATGACAGTGGTCGTATCATAATAGGTTCGAAAGTAGGTGGCACGGAAGTCAATTTTGAGAATAAAGATAAGAAAGGTCGGACCCTTTCCGGTTTGAAGGATGGGACACTTTCAGAAGCTTCCACAGAAGCTGTTACAGGAAAACAGCTTTATAAAGTAGATAGCAAGCTTACAGAAACCACCAAAAAAGTTTCTGATGTGAGCAAGACTGTTGAAGGTTTGTCTACGAGTGTTAGTGGTTTGTCTACAAATGTGAAGAAAGTTGAAGGTGATGTATCGGCTATTGCTAAGAATGCTTCTGACTATTTAGGAGGTGGAGCGAATGTTCTTGATGGGACAGCCCCGACTTATAAGGTTCAGGGTAAAAATTACCAGAATGTAGGAACAGCCTTTGCTGGTGTTGATGGTTCGATTACTGACATTTATTCGAAAATTGCGAGTGTAGCAGGGGATAGCCTTGTACAACAAGAAGCAAGTGAAAAAGGTGATGGCCTTATCACGATAGGTTCGAAAGTAGGTGGTACAGAAATCAGTCTTGCAAACAAAGATAAGAAAGGTCGGACCCTTTCCGGTTTGAAGGATGGAACACTTTCAGAAGCTTCCACAGAAGCTGTTACAGGAAAACAGCTTTATAAAGTAGATAGCAAGCTTACAGAAACCACCAAAAAAGTTTCTGATGTGAGCAAGACTGTTGAAGGTTTGTCTACGAGTGTTAGTGGTTTGTCTACAAATGTGAAGAAAGTTGAAGGTGATGTATCGGCTATTGCTAAGAATGCTTCTGACTATTTAGGAGGTGGAGCGAATGTTCTTGATGGGACAGCCCCGACTTATAAGGTTCAGGGTAAAAATTACCAGAATGTAGGAACAGCCTTTGCTGGTGTTGATGGTTCGATTACGGATATTTATTCGAAAATTGCGAGTGTAGCAGGGGATAGCCTTGTACAACAAGAAGCAAGTGAAAAAGGTGATGGCCTTATCACGATAGGTTCGAAAGTAGGTGGTACAGAAATCAGTCTTATGAACAAAGATGATGGAAGTCGAACCCTTTCGGGCTTAAAGGATGGAACACTTTCAGACGCTTCCACAGAAGCTGTTACAGGAAAACAGCTTTATAAAGTAGATAGCAAGCTTACAGAAACCACCAAAAAAGTTTCTGATGTGAGCAAGACTGTTGAAGGTTTGTCTACGAGTGTTAGTGGTTTGTCTACAAATGTGAAGAAAGTTGAAGGTGATGTATCGGCTATTGCTAAGAATGCTTCTGACTATTTAGGAGGTGGAGCGAATGTTCTTGATGGGACAGCCCCGACTTATAAGGTTCAGGGTAAAAATTACCAGAATGTAGGAACAGCCTTTGCTGGTGTTGATGGTTCGATTACGGATATTTATTCGAAAATTGCGAGTGTAGCAGGGGATAGCCTTGTACAACAAGAAGCAAGTGAAAAAGGTGATGGCCTTATCACGATAGGTTCGAAAGTAGGTGGTACAGAAATCAGTCTTATGAACAAAGATGATGGAAGTCGAACCCTTTCGGGCTTAAAGGATGGAACACTTTCAGACGCTTCCACAGAAGCTGTTACAGGAAAACAGCTTTATAAAGTAGATAGCAAGCTTACAGAAACCACCAAAAAAGTTTCTGATGTGAGCAAGACTGTTGAAGGTTTGTCTACGAGTGTTAGTGGTTTGTCTACAAATGTGAAGAAAGTTGAAGGTGATGTATCGGCTATTGCTAAGAATGCTTCTGACTATTTAGGAGGTGGAGCGGATGTTCTTGTTGGGACAGCCCCGACTTATAAGGTTCAGGGTAAAAATTACCAGAATGTAGGAACAGCCTTTGCTGGTGTTGATGGTTCGATTACTGACATTTATTCGAAAATTGCGAGTGTAGCAGGGGATAGCCTTGTACAACAAGAAGCAAGTGAAAAAGGCGATGGCCTTATCACGATAGGTTCGAAAGTAGGTGGTACAGAAATCAGTCTTGCGAACAAAGATGATGGAGGTCGAATCCTTTCAGGCTTGAAGGATGGCATGGTTTCAGGAGGCTCTACTCAGGCAGTTACGGGCAACCAGCTTTATATCACGAATAGCCAGATTGCTAGTTATTTAGGAGGTGGTGCGAGCTATGAAGATGGCAAATGGACAGACCCTACTTTCACAATTAATGTTCTCCAAGAAGATGGTTCTACGGAAGAGAAAGAATATAAGAATGTAGCAGATGCTTTAAAGGATGTTAGTAGTTCATTTACGACGGTTGTAGAGAATAATCTTATTCAACAAGAGGAAAGTGAAAAAGGCGATGGCCTTATCACGATAGGTTCGAAAGTAGGTGGTACAGAAATCAGTCTTGCAAACAAAGATAAGAAAGGGCGGACCCTTTCCGGTTTGAAGGATGGAACACTTTCAGAAGCTTCCACAGAAGCTGTTACAGGAAAACAGCTTTATAAAGTAGATAGCAAGCTTACAGAAACCACCAAAAAAGTTTCTGATGTGAGCAAGACTGTTGAAGGTTTGTCTACGAGTGTTAGTGGTTTGTCTACAAATGTGAAGAAAGTTGAAGGTGATGTATCGGCTATTGCTAAGAATGCTTCTGACTATTTAGGAGGTGGAGCGGATGTTCTTGTTGGGACAGCCCCGACTTATAAGGTTCAGGGTAAAAATTACCAGAATGTAGGAACAGCCTTTGCTGGTGTTGATGTTTCGATTACGGATATTTATTCGAAAATTGCGAGTGTAGCAGGGGGTAGTCTTGTTGAACAAGAAGCAAGTGAAAAAGGCGATGGCCTTATCACGATAGGTTCGAAAGTAGGTGGTACAGAAATCAGTCTTGCAAACAAAGATAAGAAAGGTCGGACCCTTTCCGGTTTGAAGGATGGAACACTTTCAGAAGCTTCCACAGAAGCAGTGACAGGAAAGCAGCTTTATAAAGTAGATAACAAGCTTACAGCAACTACAGGAAAAGTTGATGGTCTGTCTATAATTATGAGGAGCGTTCAAAGTAATGTATCGGCTATTTCTGAGAATACTTCTAACTATTTAGGAGGTGGAGCGAGTGTTCTTTTTGGGACAGCCCCAACTTATAATGTTCAGGGTAGTGATTACAATAATGTGGGAGAAGCGTTTGCAGGTGTTGATAGTTCTCTTTCAGATATTTATCAGGAGCTTTCAGGAGTTGGAAGTAAGAGCCTTGTACAACAAGAAGCAAGTGAAGATGGCAGTGGCCTTATCACGATAGGTTCGAAAGTAGGTGGTACAGAAATCAGTCTTATGAACAAAGATGATGAAGGCCGGACCCTTTCCGGCTTGAAGGACGGATTAGTCTCAGAAGATTCCACAGAAGCGGTTACAGGAAAACAGCTTTATGGGGTTAATAGCAAGCTTACAGAAACCACAGGAAAAGTTGATGGTCTGTCAACAAGTATGAAGCAAGTTGAAGGGAATGTATTGGCTATTGCTGAAAACGCTTCTAACTATTTAGGAGGCGGAGCGAATGTTCTTGATGGGACAGCCCCGACTTATAATGTTCAGGGTAAAAATTACCAGAATGTAGGAACAGCCTTTGCTGGTGTTGATGTTTCGATTACGGATATTTATTCGAAAATTGCGAGTGTAGCAGGGGATAGCCTTGTACAACAAGAAGCAAGTGAAAAAGGCGATGGCCTTATCACGATAGGTTCGAAAGTAGGTGGTACAGAAATCAGTCTTGCGAACAAAGATGATGGAGGTCGAATCCTTTCAGGCTTGAAGGATGGCATGGTTTCAGGAGGCTCTACTCAGGCAGTTACGGGCAACCAGCTTTATATCACGAATAGCCAGATTGCTAGTTATTTAGGAGGTGGTGCGAGCTATGAAGATGGCAAATGGACAGACCCTACTTTCACAATTAATGTTCTCCAAGAAGATGGTTCTACGGGAGAGAAAGAATATAAGAATGTAGCAGATGCTTTAAAGGATGTTAGTAGTTCATTTACGACGGTTGTAGAGAATAATCTTATCCAACAAGAGGAAAGTGAAGATGGTGATGGCCGTATCACGATAGGTGCGCAAGTAGGAGGTACAGAAATCAGTCTTGAGAACAAAGATAAGAAAGGTCGGACCCTTTCCGGTTTGAAGGATGGAACACTGTCAGCAGCTTCCACAGAAGCTGTTACAGGAAAACAGCTTTATGAGGTTGATACCAAACTTACTGCGAGTGTTGATGAATTGTCTACGAGTATGACGGATGTTCAAAGTAATGTAGCAGCTATTTCTGAGAATACTTCTAACTATTTAGGAGGCGGAGCGGATGTTCTTGGTGGGACAGCCCCAACTTATAATGTTCAGGGTAGTGATTACAATAATGTGGGAGAAGCGTTTGCAGGTGTTGATAGTTCTCTTTCAGATATTTATCAGGAACTTTCAGGAGTTGGAAGTAAGAGCCTTGTACAACAAGAAGCAAGTGAAAAAGGTGATGGCCTTATCACGATAGGTTCGAAAGTAGGTGGTACAGAAATCAGTCTTGCAAACAAAGATAAGAAAGGGCGGACCCTTTCCGGTTTGAAGGATGGAACACTTTCAGAAGCTTCCACAGAAGCTGTTACAGGAAAACAGCTTTATAAAGTAGATAGCAAGCTTACAGAAACCACAGGAAAAGTTGATGGTCTGTCAACAAGTATGAAGCAAGTTGAAGGGAATGTATCGGCTATTGCTGAAAACGCTTCTAACTATTTAGGAGGCGGAGCGAATGTTCTTGATGGGACAGCCCCGACTTATAATGTTCAGGGTAAAAATTACCAGAATGTAGGAACAGCCTTTGCTGGTGTTGATGTTTCGATTACGGATATTTATTCGAAAATTGCGAGTGTAGCAGGGGGTAGTCTTGTTGAACAAGAAGCAAGTGAAAAAGGCGATGGCCTTATCACGATAGGTTCGAAAGTAGGTGGTACAGAAATCAATCTTGCGAACAAAGATGATGAAGGCCGGACCCTTTCTGGCTTGAAGGATGGCATGGTTTCAGGAGGCTCTACTCAGGCAGTTACGGGCAACCAGCTTTATATCACGAATAGCCAGATTGCTAGTTATTTAGGAGGCGGTGCGAGCTATGAAGATGGCAAATGGACAGACCCTACTTTCACAATTAATGTTCTCCAAGAAGATGGTTCTATGGCAGAGAAAGGATATAAGAATGTAGCAGATGCTTTAAAGGATGTTAGTAGTTCATTTACGACGGTTGTAGAGAATAATCTTATCCAACAAGAGGAAAGTGAAAAAGGCGATGGCCTTATCACGATAGGCTCGAAAGTAGGTGGTACAGAAATCAGTCTTGCAAACAAAGATAAGAAAGGTCGGACCCTTTCCGGTTTGAAGGATGGAACACTTTCAGAAGCTTCCACAGAAGCAGTGACAGGAAAGCAGCTTTATAAAGTAGATAACAAGCTTACAGCAACTACAGGAAAAGTTGATGGTCTGTCTATAATTATGAGGAGCGTTCAAAGTAATGTATCAGCTATTTCTGAGAATACTTCTAACTATTTAGGAGGTGGAGCGAGTGTTCTTTTTGGGACAGCCCCAACTTATAATGTTCAGGGTAGTGATTACAATAATGTGGGAGAAGCGTTTGCAGGTGTTGATAGTTCTCTTTCAGATATTTATCAGGAACTTTCAGGAGTTGGAAGTAAGAGCCTTGTACAACAAGAAGCAAGTGAAAAAGGCGATGGCCGTATCACGATAGGTGCGCAAGTAGGAGGTACAGAAATCAGTCTTATGAACAAAGATGATGAAGGCCGGACCCTTTCCGGTTTGAAGGATGGAACACTTTCAGAAGCTTCCACAGAAGCTGTTACAGGAAAACAGCTTTATGAGGTTGATACCAAACTTACTGCGAGTGTTGATGAATTGTCTACGAGTATGACGGATGTTCAAAGTAATGTATCAGCTATTTCTGAGAATACTTCTAACTATTTAGGAGGCGGAGCGGATGTTCTTGGTGGGACAGCCCCAACTTATAATGTTCAGGGTAGTGATTACAATAATGTGGGAGAAGCGTTTGCAGGTGTTGATAGTTCTCTTTCGGATATTTATCAGGAACTTTCAGGAGTTGGAAGTAAGAGCCTTGTACAACAAGAAGCAAGTGAAAAAGGCGATGGCCTTATCACGATAGGTTCGAAAGTAGGAGGTACAGAAATCAGTCTTGAGAACAAAGATAAGAAAGGGCGGACCCTTTCCGGTTTGAAGGATGGAACACTTTCAGAAGCTTCCACAGAAGCAGTGACAGGAAAACAGCTTTATAAAGTAGATAACAAGCTTACAGCAACTACAGGAAAAGTTGATGGTCTGTCTATAATTATGAGGAGCGTTCAAAGTAATGTATCAGCTATTTCTGAGAATACTTCTAACTATTTAGGAGGTGGAGCGAGTGTTCTTTTTGGGACAGCCCCAACTTATAATGTTCAGGGTAGTGATTACAATAATGTGGGAGAAGCGTTTGCAGGTGTTGATAGTTCTCTTTCAGATATTTATCAGGAACTTTCAGGAGTTGGAAGTAAGAGCCTTGTACAACAAGAAGCAAGTGAAAAAGGCGATGGCCGTATCACGATAGGTGCGCAAGTAGGAGGTACAGAAATCAGTCTTATGAACAAAGATGATGAAGGCCGGACCCTTTCCGGTTTGAAGGATGGAACACTTTCAGAAGCTTCCACAGAAGCTGTTACAGGAAAACAGCTTTATGAGGTTGATACCAAACTTACTGCGAGTGTTGATGAATTGTCTACGAGTATGACGGATGTTCAAAGTAATGTATCAGCTATTTCTGAGAATACTTCTAACTATTTAGGAGGCGGAGCGGATGTTCTTGGTGGGACAGCCCCGACTTATAATGTTCAGGGTAGTGATTACAATAATGTGGGAGAAGCGTTTGCAGGTGTTGATAGTTCTCTTTCAGATATTTATCAGGAGCTTTCAGGAGTTGGAAGTAAGAGCCTTGTACAACAAGAGGAAAGTGAAAAAGGCGATGGCCTTATCACGATAGGTTCGAAAGTAGGTGGTACAGAAATCAATCTTGCGAACAAAGATGATGAAGGCCGGACCCTTTCAGGCTTGAAGGATGGCATGGTTTCAGGAGGCTCTACTCAGGCAGTTACGGGCAACCAGCTTTATATCACGAATAGCCAGATTGCTAGTTATTTAGGAGGTGGTGCGAGCTATGAAGATGGCAAATGGACAGACCCTACTTTCACAATTAATGTTCTCCAAGAAGATGGTTCTACGGGAGAGAAAGAATATAAGAATGTAGCAGATGCTTTAAAGGATGTTAGTAGTTCATTTACGACGGTTGTAGAGAATAATCTTATCCAACAAGAGGAAAGTGAAGATGGTGATGGCCGTATCACGATAGGTGCGCAAGTAGGAGGTACAGAAATCAGTCTTGAGAACAAAGATAAGAAAGGTCGGACCCTTTCTGGCTTGAAGGACGGATTAGTCTCAGAAGCTTCCACAGAAGCGGTTACAGGAAAACAGCTTTATGAGGTTGATACCAAACTTACTGCGAGTGTTGATGAATTGTCTACGAGTATGACGGATGTTCAAAGTGATGTATTGGCTATTGCTGAAAACGCTTCTAACTATTTAGGAGGCGGAGCGAATGTTCTTGGTGGGACAGCCCCGACTTATAATGTTCAGGGTAGTGATTACAATAATGTGGGAGAAGCGTTTGCAGGTGTTGATAGTTCTCTTTCAGATATTTATCAGGAACTTTCAGGAGTTGGAAGTAAGAGCCTTGTACAACAAGAAGCAAGTGAAAAAGGCGATGGCCTTATCACGATAGGCTCGAAAGTAGGTGGTACAGAAATCAGTCTTGCAAACAAAGATAAGAAAGGTCGGACCCTTTCCGGTTTGAAGGATGGAACACTTTCAGAAGCTTCCACAGAAGCAGTGACAGGAAAGCAGCTTTATAAAGTAGATAACAAGCTTACAGCAACTACAGGAAAAGTTGATGGTCTGTCTATAATTATGAGGAGCGTTCAAAGTAATGTATCAGCTATTTCTGAGAATACTTCTAACTATTTAGGAGGTGGAGCGAGTGTTCTTTTTGGGACAGCCCCAACTTATAATGTTCAGGGTAGTGATTACAATAATGTGGGAGAAGCGTTTGCAGGTGTTGATAGTTCTCTTTCAGATATTTATCAGGAGCTTTCAGGAGTTGGAAGTAAGAGCCTTGTACAACAAGAGGAAAGTGCAGATGGCAGTGGCCGTATCACGATAGGCTCGAAAGTAGGTGGTACAGAAATCAGTCTTATGAACAAAGATGATGAAGGCCGGACCCTTTCCGGTTTGAAGGACGGATTAGTTTCAGAAGCTTCCACAGAAGCTGTTACAGGAAAACAGCTTTATGAGGTTGATACCAAACTTACTGCGAGTGTTGATGAATTGTCTACGAGTATGACGGATGTTCAAAGTGATGTATTGGCTATTGCTGAAAACGCTTCTAACTATTTAGGAGGCGGAGCGGATGTTCTTGGTGGGACAGCCCCGACTTATAATGTTCAGGGTAGTGATTACAATAATGTGGGAGAAGCGTTTGCAGGTGTTGATAGTTCTCTTTCAGATATTTATCAGGAGCTTTCAGGAGTTGGAAGTAAGAGCCTTGTACAACAAGAAGCAAGTGAAAAAGGCGATGGCCGTATCACGATAGGTGCGCAAGTAGGAGGTACAGAAATCAGTCTTGAGAACAAAGATAAGAAAGGGCGGACCCTTTCTGGCTTGAAGGACGGATTAGTCTCAGAAGCTTCCACAGAAGCGGTTACAGGAAAACAGCTTTATGAGGTTGATACCAAACTTACTGCGAGTGTTGATGAATTGTCTACGAGTATGACGGATGTTCAAAGTGATGTATTGGCTATTGCTGAAAACGCTTCTAACTATTTAGGAGGCGGAGCGAATGTTCTTGGTGGGACAGCCCCGACTTATAATGTTCAGGGTAGTGATTACAATAATGTGGGAGAAGCGTTTGCAGGTGTTGATAGTTCTCTTTCAGATATTTATCAGGAACTTTCAGGAGTTGGAAGTAAGAGCCTTGTACAACAAGAGGAAAGTGCAGATGGCAGTGGCCGTATCACGATAGGCTCGAAAGTAGGAGGTACAGAAATCAATCTTGCGAATAAAGATGGTGAAGAACGGACCCTTTCCGGCTTGAAGGACGGATTAGTTTCAGACAATTCGACAGAAGCGGTTACAGGAAAACAGCTTTATGCAACGAATAGTACACTAGCTTCCTATTTTGGAGGTGGAGCAGAATATGGAGCTAACGGATGGGTTGCTCCAACGTTTGAAGTTATTCAATTTAATTTTGGTGGTAAAGCTGGTGAGCAGAAATATGATACGTATAATAATGTAGCTGATGCTTTTGGTGGTGTTAACAAAAGTATGGAAAGCCTAAATAATCGTATTGATAGTGTTGAGAATCAAGCAGAACAGAATGGTTTAAACTGGAATGAAGGTAAAGGCGCTTATGATGCAAGTCGAAAGGATGAAGAAGGAAATCTTGACAGCAGTAAGATTACCGGTGTTAAAGATGGAGATATATCAAAAGGTTCTAGCGATGTTGTTACTGGAAATCAGCTTTGGGAAACGAACAACAAAGTAGATGGTCTTAAAAACGACGTAGATGATCTTAAAAACAAGGTTGATGGTTTTGAGGATGCAGTTGGCCAAATGGCAGAGGGTGCTGTTCAATATGATAAAGATGAAGATGGGAAGAAAACGAATAAAATCACTTTAGCAGGTGGTGATGCAGATAAGCCTGTTGTGATTGATAATATTGGCGATGGTAAAGTTGAAAAAGGTTCGAAAGAAGCTATTAATGGTGGGCAGTTATATGAGAAAATGGAAATTGTTCTCGATGATGCAAAAAAGTATACAGATGAAAAGATGAAGGATGCTGTTTCTGAAGCTAAAGATTATACTGATATGAAGTTTGATAGCCTAAATTATAATATCGAGGGTGTAAAACAAGAAGCAAGACAAGCAGCAGCCATTGGCATAGCAGCCGCTAACCTTCGCTATAACGAAACACCTGGAAAGCTAAGTATTGCAATCAGCAGTGGTTTATGGCGCAGTCAATCCGCTTTTGCTTTTGGTGCTGGTTATACATCGGAAGACGGGAATATTCGCTCTAATATTTCTGTAACAACTGCGGGCAATCACTTTGGAGTAGGCGGAGGTGTACATTTCACTCTTAACTAATAACTAAAAAACTTTCCGCTTTTGTTCGAAAAGATCAGAAACGAAATTTTTAGTGCCCTACATATTAGTAAAGAACATTTCAATATTTAAGATAAACGATAAGAAACAAAAAAAACACTTGAATTCCCACTCTTTGTGGTTTATGTTGGGAGAACGCTTTTATTAATATAACACATTAAGGATCTTAATAACGAATAAAACATCCCTTATTAAGATCTATTAAATACATTTAATAAATTTATTCACAAAATTATCTAACCATATAAAAATCTTAAACAACTACAATACAACCTAATAAAATAAAATTATGTCTTTTTAATGTCATACGCTCTCATTAAAAAATTTTTATAAAAACATCAAACCCTAACTCAATAAAAACATTACGAAATAAAAATAACAGCTCAAAACGACTTTAATAAAAAGACAGAAACCCATTAATTGAAGAATTCTTAAAATGACTAATACCTTATCTCTTGATCCCTTAATAACCACCGAATGTGTCTTTTTGATGTCTAAAGTTTATTTTTTATCTTTATGGGAGAACTTCTTATGAAAAGATCATATCTTATCTTAAAAAGCGGTGATTTAAGGGGGTATTCTTGTTCTCGTCGTTCACCTTTGTTGAAAGCCGCTTCATTAGGTGCTGTTATGATAGCGCTTTTATCGAGTGTTTCACTTGTTGCTGCAACTACTTTTTCTCCAACAGAGCAACAAACAACGATTCAGAGCCAACAAGATCTTAAAAGCTCTAAAAGCACTGATGGTTCAGGTGTACTTTCTTCAAATGTTTTTCTTGGAGCTTCAGAAGGTCGTAACGGAAGTATTCATTTTTCGAGTGATCAATTTTGTGGTGTAGATGATATTGTCGTTTCTAGCACTTTTGATTCAAAGAAAATAGATTCAGGAAGAACTATTACTGAAGGGAATAATGAAGAACTTATAGCTAGCAGAAAATTTTCTGCTTGTCAGCTTGAGGGACCTGCAATTTGGACTGTTGATGGTAGAAATACTATGTCTGATGTGTCGAATTTTATGCCGTCATACGCGTTTAAAAGAGGTCCTGAAGGGGGAGGGGCCGAGACTGCTTCTGTGGAGATAGGTTGGAATGCTCAGGCACATGGGTTCAGAAGTATTGCTATAGGTAATTCCTCTAAGACGGAAAAGGGAGCGGAAGGGGCTACAGCCATAGGTCTCAGGTCTGTGGGAGGAGGAATAGGGGCTATAGCTATAGGTGTAATGGCTGTGGCAATGGCTGGAGATTCTATAGCTTTTGGTCGTGGGGCTCAGGTGCGTATCAAAGAAGGTGTTGCTTTAGGTTCATACTCTGTAGCCAATGTTGACAAAGGTGTTGCGGGTTATGATCCTATCACAGGGAAAGCAACAACAGATCAAGATGTGACCTGGCTTAGTAATTCTAGTGCGGTGAGTATTGGCCAACGAACACCAGCAGGTGTGCAAAGAACACGGCAGATTATCAATTTAGCTGCTGGAACTGAAGATACTGATGCTGTGAATGTTGCTCAGTTGAAGGCTTTGAGACAATGGGCAGGAGATGAGATAGCTAAAGCTGGAGGAAGTTGGAATTTAAGTGTTAATGGAAAAAATTCTGCAAATATTTCTTCAGGAAGCACTGTTGATTTTTCATCTACTGACAACCTTGAAATTTCAAAGGATGAAAAGAATAAAGTAACATTTGATCTTGCGAAGAATATCACTGTTGATAGCATAGCAGTAGCAGGGCATACCTTAGATAAAAATGGCTTAGTTCTTACAGATGGTCCAAGCATAACGGTTTCTGGAATCGATATGGCTAGCACAAAGATCACAGGAGTTGCTGATGGCGTTGCGGATAGTGATGCTGTTAATAGAAAACAGTTGAATGCAGTAGAACAATTGGCAACGAAAGGTTGGACGCTGCTTGTTGAGGATAAATCTATAAATGTTGGAGCAGGCGACACAATTTCTCTGCGCACCGGAAGTAAGAATCTCTCACTTGTGAGTGATAATCTGGGTAATATGACATTTGATCTTGCGAAGAGTATCACTGTTGATAACATAACAGTAGGGGGGCACACTTTAGATAAAGGAGGTTTAATCCTTAAAGACGGTCTTAAAAACGGTCCAAGCATGACGATTACTGGGATCAGTGCGGGTAATAAAAAGATTACGGGCGTATTAGGTGGTACAGAAGGTACTGATGCAGTTAATTTGTCGCAATTGAATGAAGTAAAAAATGAATTAGAAAAAAATAATTGGATTCAGCAAGATTCTGGGACGGGTGTTATTACAATCGGTGCAAAAGTTGGTGGTACGGAAATCAATCTTGCGAATAAAGATGATGAAGGGCGGACCCTTTCGGGCTTGAAGGATGGAGCAGTTTCAGACAGCTCGAAAGAAGCGGTTACAGGAAAACAGCTTTATAAAGTAGATAGCGAGCTTACAAAAACCACCCAAAAAGTTTCTGATGTGAGCAAGACTGTTGATGGTTTGTCTACAAGTGTTAGTGGTTTGTCTACAAGTATGACGCAAGTTCAAGTTGATGTATCGGCTATTGCTAAGAATACTTCTAAGTATTTAGGAGGCGGAGCGGATGTTCTTGATGGGACAGCTCCAACTTATAAGGTTCAGGGTAAAGATTACCAGAATGTCGGTTCAGCCTTTGCAGGTGTTGATAGTTCGATTTCTGACATTTATTCGAAAATTGCGAATGTAGCAGGGGATAGCCTTATTGAACAAGAAGCAAGTGCAGATGGTGATGGCCGCATCACGATAGGTGCGAAAGTTGGTGGTACGGAAATCAATCTTGCGAACAAGGATGGTGAAGAGCGGACCCTTTCCGGTATCAAGGATGGAATACTTTCAGACAATTCGACAGAAGCGGTTACAGGAAGACAGCTTTATGCAACAAATCAGCAACTAGCTTCCTATTTTGGAGGTGGAGCAGAATATGGAGCTAACGGATGGGTTGCTCCAAAGTTTGAAGTTATTCAATTCAATTTTAGTGATGAAGCTGGTGAGCGGAAATATAATACTTATAATAATGTAGCTGATGCTTTTGGTGGTGTTAACAAAAGTATGGAAAGCCTAAATAATCGTATTGATAGTGTTGAGAATCAAAAAGCACAGAGTGGTTTAAGCTGGAATGAAGAGAAAGGCGCTTATGATGCAAGCCGAAAGGATGACAAGGGAAATGATAGCAACAGTAGGATTACCGGCGTTGAAGATGGCGATATATCAAAAGGTTCTAGCGATGTTGTTACTGGAAATCAGCTTTGGGAAACGAACAACAAAGTAGATGGTCTTAAAAACGACGTAGATGATCTTAAAAACAAGGTTGATGATTTTGAGAATTCGGTTGGCCAAATGGCAGAGGGTGCTGTTCAATATGATAAAGATGAAGATGGGAAGAAAACGAATAAAATCACTTTAGCAGGTGGTGATGCAAGTGCTCCTGTTGTGATTGACAATATTGGCGATGGTAAAGTTGAAAAAGGTTCGAAAGAAGCTATTAATGGTGGGCAGTTATATGAGAAAATGGAAATTGTTCTCGATGATGCAAAAAAGTATACAGATGAAAAGATGAAGGATGCTGTTTCTGAAGCTAAAGATTATACTGATATGAAGTTTGATAGCCTAAATTATAATATCGAGGGTGTAAAACAAGAAGCAAGGCAAGCAGCAGCTATTGGTATAGCAGCAGCCAACCTTCGTTATAACGAAACACCTGGAAAGCTAAGTATTGCAATCAGTAGTGGTCTATGGCGCCACCAATCCGCTTTTGCTTTTGGTGCTGGTTATACATCTGAAGATGGAAATATTCGCTCTAATGTCTCTGTAACAACTGCAGGTAAACACTTTGGAGTAGGCGGAGGTGTACATTTCACTCTTAACTAACACCTAACTAAAAAACTTTCATTTGCTCCAAAATGATTAGAGGAGGAATTTTAAACGTCCTAAATATTAGTAAAGAACATTTCAATATTTAAGATAAACGATAAGAAACAAAAAAAACACTTGAATTCCCACTCTTTGTGGTTTATGTTGGGAGAACGCTTTTATTAATATAACACATTAAGGATCTTAATAACGAATAAAACATCCCTTATTAAGATCTATTAAATACATTTAATAAATTTATTCACAAAATTATCTAACCATATAAAAATCTTAAACAACTACAATACAACCTAATAAAATAAAATTATGTCTTTTTAATGTCATACGCTCTCATTAAAAAATTTTTATAAAAACATCAAACCCTAACTCAATAAAAACATTACGAAATAAAAATAACAGCTCAAAACGACTTTAATAAAAAGACAGAAACCCATTAATTGAAGAATTCTTAAAATGACTAATACCTTATCTCTTGATCCCTTAATAACCACCGAATGTGTCTTTTTGATGTCTAAAGTTTATTTTTTATCTTTATGGGAGAATTTATTATGAAAAGATCAGATCTTATCTTAAAAAGCGGTGATTTAAGGGGGTATTCTTGTTCTCGTCGTTCACCTTTGTTGAAAGCTGCTTCATTAGGTACTGTTATGACAGCGCTTTTATCAAGTGTTTCACCTGTTGCTGCAACTACTTTTTCTCCAACAGAGCAACAAACAACGATTCAGAGCCAACAAGATCTTAAAAGCTCTAAAAGCACTGATGGTTCAGGTGTGCTTTCTTCAAATGTTTTTCTTGGAGATTCAGAAGGTCGTAACGGAAGTATTCATTTTTCGAGTGATCAATTTTGTGGTGTAGATGATATTGTCGTTTCTAGCACTTTTGATTCAAAGAAAATAGATACAGGAAGAACTATTACTGAAGGGAATAATGAAGAACTTATAGCTGGCAGAAAATTTGCTGCTTGTCAGCTTGAGAGACCTGCAATTTGGACTGTTGATGGTAGAAATACAGTGCTTGATGTGTTTGAGACACCTGTCGTGAACAATATGTTGAGAAATTCTTCACGTGGTGAGCTACTTCCGAACGATACGGAGATTGCTATAGGTAAGGTGAAGAGAGTAGAAAAAGACTCTATTGCTATTGGTGCAGACGTAATTGCTGGGGGGGGGGATGCAATTGTTATAGGCAACAAGGCAGAGGCAAATGCTTTCGATGGAGGTAAAAGATCAATTGTTATAGGTTATGGAGCAAGAGCAGGGATAAGAGATGATACAGAACTTGCTATCCCTGATAATATAGTTATAGGTACTGAAGCATTTTCAAGGGTGTCTCGAGGAGTGGTTATAGGTACGAAGGCAAGTACAAGCTGGGCAGACGCTGTAGTTATAGGTACAGAGGCATCGGGTAATGGTCAATCCTCGGTTGCTATAGGTGAAAAGGCAAAGGCGGGTATTGATGCGGTTGCTATAGGTAAGGGTGCAAACTCTTCTGCGGACGCGGTTGCTATAGGTGGAAAGGCAAAGGCGGGTATTGAAGCGATTGCTATAGGTAAGGGTGCAGAAACTCTTGACAAACAATCGGTTGCTATAGGTTCAGATGCATCAGTTTCGGGTATTGAAGCGATTGCTATAGGTAAGGGTGCAAAAACTCTTGACAAACAATCGGTTGCTATAGGTTCAGATGCATCAGTTTCGGGTATTGAAGCGATTGCTATAGGTAAGAGTGCAAAAACTCTTGACAAACAATCGGTTGCTATAGGTTCTTTTTCTCAGGCAGTTGCAAGAAAAAATTGGGGAGGTTATGATCCTCTGACAGATAAAGAGAAGGAGGCAGGTAAAGCGGGGGATCATATATGGAGCGCTACTAATGGGATGGTCTCTATTGGTGATAATGAGAGTGAACGATCGCGAGTGCTTACTGGAGTAGCAGCTGGGCGAGAGGATTATGATGCTGTGAATGTTGCTCAGTTGAAGGCTTTGAGACAATGGGCAGGAGATGAGATAGCTAAAGCTGGAGGAAGTTGGGATTTAAGTGTTAATGGAGAAGATTCTGCAAATATTTCTTCAGGAAGCACTGTTGATTTTTCATCTACTGACAACCTTGAAATTTCAAAGGATGAAAAGAATAAAGTAACATTTGATCTTGCGAAGAATATCACTGTTGATAGCATAGCAGTAGCAGGGCATACCTTAGATCAAAAGGGCTTAGCTCTTCGAAACGGTCCAAGCATAACGATTTCTGGAATCGATATGGCTAACAGAAAGATCACAGGAGTTGCTGATGGCATTGCGGATAGTGAGGCTGTTAATAGAAAACAGTTGAATAAAGTAGAAGAACTCGCAAAGAAAGGTTGGACGCTGACTGTTGAGGATAAATCTATAAATGTTGGAGCAGGCAACACAATTTCTCTGCGCACCCGAAGTAAGAATCTCTCACTTGTGAGTGATAATATGGGTAATATGACACTTGATCTTGCGAAGAGTATCACTGTTGATAACATAACAGTAGGAGACAATATCTTAAATGAAAACGGCCTACAGATTAAAGATGGGAGCACTGTGCTTGGCCCAGCTATACTGGTTAGTGGGATCAGTGCGGGTAATAAAAAGATTACGGGCGTATTAGCTGGTACAGAAGGTACTGATGCAGTTAATTTGTCGCAATTGAATGAAGTAAAAAATGAATTAGAAAAAAATAATTGGATTCAGCAAGATTCTGGGACGGGTGTTATTACAATCGGTGCAAAAGTTGATGGTACGGAAATCAACTTTGCGAACAAAGATAAGAAAGGGCGGACCCTTTCCGGTATCAAGGATGGGACACTTTCAGCAGCTTCCACAGAAGCTGTTACAGGAAAACAGCTTTATAAAGTAGATAGCGAGCTTACAGAAACCACTAAAAAAGTTTCTGATGTGAGCAAGACTGTTGATGGTTTGTCTACGAGTGTTAGTGGTTTGTCTGCAAATGTGAAGCAAGTTGAAGGTGATGTATCGGCTATTGCTAAGAATGCTTCTGACTATTTAGGAGGTGGAGCGAATGTTCTTAGTGGGACAGCCCCGACTTATAAGGTTCAGGGTAAAAATTACCAGAATGTAGGAACAGCCTTTGCTGGTGTTGATGTTTCAATCACTGACATTTATTCGAAAATTGCGAGTGTAGCAGGGGATAGCCTTGTACAACAAGAAGCAAGTGAAAAAGGTGATGGCCTTATCACGATAGGTTCGAAAGTAGGTGGTACAGAAATCAGTCTTATGAACAAAGATGATGGAAGTCGAACCCTTTCGGGCTTAAAGGATGGAACACTTTCAGACGCTTCCACAGAAGCTGTTACAGGAAAACAGCTTTATAAAGTAGATAGCAAGCTTACAGAAACCACCAAAAAAGTTTCTGATGTGAGCAAGACTGTTGAAGGTTTGTCTACGAGTGTTAGTGGTTTGTCTACAAATGTGAAGAAAGTTGAAGGTGATGTATCGGCTATTGCTAAGAACGCTTCTGAGTATTTAGGAGGTGGAGCGGATGTTCTTAGTGGGACAGCTCCAACTTATAATGTTCAGGGTAGTGCTTACACGAATGTCAGTTCAGCCTTTGCAGGTGTTGATGGTTCGATTACTGACCTTTATTCACAGATTGCGAGTGTAGCAGGGGGTAGTCTTGTTGAACAAGAAGCAAGTGAAAAAGGCGATGGCCTTATCACGATAGGTTCGAAAGTAGGTGGTACAGAAATCAGTCTTGCAAACAAAGATAAGAAAGGTCGGACCCTTTCCGGTTTGAAGGATGGAACACTTTCAGAAGCTTCCACAGAAGCTGTTACAGGAAAACAGCTTTATAAAGTAGATAGCAAGCTTACAGAAACCACCAAAAAAGTTTCTGATGTGAGCAAGACTGTTGAAGGTTTGTCTACGAGTGTTAGTGGTTTGTCTACAAATGTGAAGAAAGTTGAAGGTGATGTATCGGCTATTGCTAAGAATGCTTCTGACTATTTAGGAGGTGGAGCGGATGTTCTTGTTGGGACAGCCCCGACTTATAAGGTTCAGGGTAAAAATTACCAGAATGTAGGAACAGCCTTTGCTGGTGTTGATGTTTCGATTACGGATATTTATTCGAAAATTGCGAGTGTAGCAGGGGGTAGTCTTGTTGAACAAGAAGCAAGTGAAAAAGGCGATGGCCTTATCACGATAGGTTCGAAAGTAGGTGGTACAGAAATCAGTCTTGCGAACAAAGATGATGGAGGTCGAATCCTTTCAGGCTTGAAGGATGGCATGGTTTCAGGAGGCTCTACTCAGGCAGTTACGGGCAACCAGCTTTATATCACGAATAGCCAGATTGCTAGTTATTTAGGAGGTGGTGCGAGCTATGAAGATGGCAAATGGACAGACCCTACTTTCACAATTAATGTTCTCCAAGAAGATGGTTCTATGGCAGAGAAAGGATATAAGAATGTAGCAGATGCTTTAAAGGATGTTAGTAGTTCATTTACGACGGTTGTAGAGAATAATCTTATCCAACAAGAGGAAAGTGAAAAAGGCGATGGCCTTATCACGATAGGCTCGAAAGTAGGTGGTACAGAAATCAGTCTTGCAAACAAAGATAAGAAAGGTCGGACCCTTTCCGGTTTGAAGGATGGAACACTTTCAGAAGCTTCCACAGAAGCAGTGACAGGAAAGCAGCTTTATAAAGTAGATAACAAGCTTACAGCAACTACAGGAAAAGTTGATGGTCTGTCTATAATTATGAGGAGCGTTCAAAGTAATGTATCAGCTATTTCTGAGAATACTTCTAACTATTTAGGAGGTGGAGCGAGTGTTCTTTTTGGGACAGCCCCAACTTATAATGTTCAGGGTAGTGATTACAATAATGTGGGAGAAGCGTTTGCAGGTGTTGATAGTTCTCTTTCAGATATTTATCAGGAGCTTTCAGGAGTTGGAAGTAAGAGCCTTGTACAACAAGAAGCAAGTGAAGATGGCAGTGGCCTTATCACGATAGGTTCGAAAGTAGGTGGTACAGAAATCAGTCTTATGAACAAAGATGATGAAGGCCGGACCCTTTCCGGCTTGAAGGACGGATTAGTCTCAGAAGATTCCACAGAAGCGGTTACAGGAAAACAGCTTTATGGGGTTAATAGCAAGCTTACAGAAACCACAGGAAAAGTTGATGGTCTGTCAACAAGTATGAAGCAAGTTGAAGGGAATGTATCGGCTATTGCTGAAAACGCTTCTAACTATTTAGGAGGTGGAGCGGATGTTCTTGTTGGGACAGCCCCGACTTATAAGGTTCAGGGTAATGCTTACACGAATGTGGGTTCAGCCTTTGCAGGTGTTGATGGTTCGATTACGGATATTTATTCGAAAATTGCGAGTGTAGCAGGGGGTAGTCTTGTTGAACAAGAAGCAAGTGAAGATGACAGTGGCCGCATCACGATAGGTTCGAAAGTAGGTGGTACAGAAATCAATCTTGAGAACAAAGATAAGAAAGGTCGGACCCTTTCCGGTTTGAAGGATGGAACACTGTCAGCAGCTTCCACAGAAGCAGTGACAGGAAAACAGCTTTATGAGGTTGATACCAAACTTACTGCGAGTGTTGATGAATTGTCTACGAGTATGACGGATGTTCAAAGTAATGT
This sequence comes from Bartonella bennetti, assembly GCF_045945445.1. Classification (NCBI taxonomy): domain Bacteria; kingdom Pseudomonadati; phylum Pseudomonadota; class Alphaproteobacteria; order Hyphomicrobiales; family Bartonellaceae; genus Bartonella; species Bartonella bennetti. Next base: position 171,513 of record NZ_CP174576.1, read on the forward strand.
AGCAGCTATTTCTGAGAATACTTCTAACTATTTAGGAGGCGGAGCGAATGTTCTTGGTGGGACAGCCCCAACTTATAATGTTCAGGGTAGTGATTACAATAATGTGGGAGAAGCGTTTGCAGGTGTTGATAGTTCTCTTTCAGATATTTATCAGGAACTTTCAGGAGTTGGAAGTAAGAGCCTTGTACAACAAGAAGCAAGTGAAAAAGGTGATGGCCTTATCACGATAGGTTCGAAAGTAGGTGGTACAGAAATCAGTCTTGCAAACAAAGATAAGAAAGGGCGGACCCTTTCCGGTTTGAAGGATGGAACACTTTCAGAAGCTTCCACAGAAGCTGTTACAGGAAAACAGCTTTATAAAGTAGATAGCAAGCTTACAGAAACCACAGGAAAAGTTGATGGTCTGTCAACAAGTATGAAGCAAGTTGAAGGGAATGTATCGGCTATTGCTGAAAACGCTTCTAACTATTTAGGAGGCGGAGCGAATGTTCTTGATGGGACAGCCCCGACTTATAATGTTCAGGGTAAAAATTACCAGAATGTAGGAACAGCCTTTGCTGGTGTTGATGTTTCGATTACGGATATTTATTCGAAAATTGCGAGTGTAGCAGGGGGTAGTCTTGTTGAACAAGAAGCAAGTGAAGATGACAGTGGCCGCATCACGATAGGTTCGAAAGTAGGTGGTACAGAAATCAATCTTGAGAACAAAGATAAGAAAGGCCGGACCCTTTCCGGTTTGAAGGATGGAACACTGTCAGCAGCTTCCACAGAAGCTGTTACAGGAAAACAGCTTTATAAAGTAGATAACAAGCTGACAGCAACTACAGGAAAAGTTGATAGTCTGTCTATAATTATGAGGAGCGTTCAAAGTAATGTATCAGCTATTTCTGAGAATACTTCTAACTATTTAGGAGGTGGAGCGAGTGTTCTTTTTGGGACAGCCCCGACTTATAATGTTCAGGGTAGTGATTACAATAATGTGGGAGAAGCGTTTGCAGGTGTTGATAGTTCTCTTTCAGATATTTATCAGGAGCTTTCAGGAGTTGGAAGTAAGAGTCTTGTACAACAAGAAGCAAGTGAAAAAGGCGATGGCCTTATCACGATAGGTTCGAAAGTAGGTGGTACAGAAATCAATCTTGCGAACAAAGATGATGAAGGCCGGACCCTTTCAGGCTTGAAGGATGGCATGGTTTCAGGAGGCTCTACTCAGGCAGTTACGGGCAACCAGCTTTATATCACGAATAGCCAGATTGCTAGTTATTTAGGAGGTGGTGCGAGCTATGAAGATGGCAAATGGACAGACCCTACTTTCACAATTAATGTTCTCCAAGAAGATGGTTCTACGGGAGAGAAAGAATATAAGAATGTAGCAGATGCTTTAAAGGATGTTAGTAGTTCATTTACGACGGTTGTAGAGAATAATCTTATCCAACAAGAGGAAAGTGAAGATGGTGATGGCCGTATCACGATAGGTGCGCAAGTAGGAGGTACAGAAATCAGTCTTGAGAACAAAGATAAGAAAGGTCGGACCCTTTCCGGTTTGAAGGATGGAACACTGTCAGCAGCTTCCACAGAAGCGGTTACAGGAAAACAGCTTTATGAGGTTGATACCAAACTTACTGCGAGTGTTGATGAATTGTCTACGAGTATGACGGATGTTCAAAGTAATGTATCAGCTATTTCTGAGAATACTTCTAACTATTTAGGAGGCGGAGCGGATGTTCTTGGTGGGACAGCCCCAACTTATAATGTTCAGGGTAGTGATTACAATAATGTGGGAGAAGCGTTTGCAGGTGTTGATAGTTCTCTTTCGGATATTTATCAGGAACTTTCAGGAGTTGGAAGTAAGAGCCTTGTACAACAAGAAGCAAGTGAAAAAGGCGATGGCCGTATCACGATAGGTGCGCAAGTAGGAGGTACAGAAATCAGTCTTGAGAACAAAGATAAGAAAGGTCGGACCCTTTCTGGCTTGAAGGATGGCATGGTTTCAGGAGGCTCTACTCAGGCAGTTACGGGCAACCAGCTTTATATCACGAATAGCCAGATTGCTAGTTATTTAGGAGGCGGTGCGGGCTATGAAGATGGCAAATGGACAGACCCTACTTTCACAATTAATGTTCTCCAAGAAGATGGTTCTACGGGAGAGAAAGAATATAAGAATGTAGCAGATGCTTTAAAGGATATTAGTAGCTCATTTACGACGGTTGTAGAGAATAATCTTATCCAACAAGAGGAAAGTGAAGATGGTGATGGCCGTATCACGATAGGTGCGCAAGTAGGTGGTACAGAAATCAGTCTTGCAAACAAAGATAAGAAAGGGCGGACCCTTTCAGGCTTGAAGGATGGAACACTTTCAGAAACTTCTAATGAAGCAGTGACAGGAAAACAACTTTATGAAGTTGATACCAAACTTACTGCGAGTGTTGATGAATTGTCTACGAGTATGACGGACGTTCAAAGTGATTTATCGGTTATTGCTAAGAATGCTTCTGACTATTTAGGAGGCGGAGCGAATGTTCTTGGTGGGACAGCCCCGACTTATAATGTTCAGGGTAGTGATTACAATAATGTGGGAGAAGCGTTTGCAGGTGTTGATAGTTCTCTTTCGGATATTTATCAGGAACTTTCAGGAGTTGGAAGTAAGAGCCTTGTACAACAAGAAGCAAGTGAAAAAGGTGATGGCCGTATCACGATAGGTTCGAAAGTAGGTGGTACAGAAATCAATCTTGCGAACAAAGATGATGGAGGTCGAACCCTTTCAGGCTTGAAGGATGGCATGGTTTCAGGAGGCTCTACTCAGGCAGTTACGGGCAACCAGCTTTATATCACGAATAGCCAGATTGCTAGTTATTTAGGAGGTGGTGCGAGCTATGAAGATGGCAAATGGACAGACCCTACTTTCACAATTAATGTTCTCCAAGAAGATGGTTCTACGGGAGAGAAAGAATATAAGAATGTAGCAGATGCTTTAAAGGATATTAGTAGTTCATTTACGACGGTTGTAGAGAATAATCTTATCCAACAAGAGGAAAGTGAAAAAGGCGATGGCCGTATCACGATAGGTGCGCAAGTAGGAGGTACAGAAATCAGTCTTGCAAACAAAGATAAGAAAGGGCGGACCCTTTCAGGCTTGAAGGACGGAGCAGTTTCAGAAGCTTCCACAGAAGCAGTGACAGGAAAACAACTTTATGAAGTTGATACCAAACTTACTGCGAGTGTTGATGAATTGTCTACGAGTATGACGAACGTTCAAAGTAATTTATCGGTTATTGCCAAGAATGCTTCTGACTATTTAGGAGGCGGAGCGAATGTTCTTGATGGGACAGCCCCAACTTATAAGGTTCAGGGTATAGATTACCAGAATGTAGGAACAGCCTTTGCTGGCATTGATACAACGTTGACACAGCTTCTAAATGAAACGAGTGAAAATACTGAAAATCTTCAAAATAGTTTATTATGGGATGAAAAGGAAGGAGCATTTGTTGCACTTCATGGTGAAAAGGGGCAAGAGAAAGTTAAGAGCAAACTTAAGTTTCTTGATGATGGAGATATAGCAGAGGGTTCGACAGAAGCGATTACAGGTAGTCAGTTATATGCAACGAATAGTACACTAGCTTCCTATTTTGGAGGTGGAGCAGAATATGGAGCTAACGGATGGGTTGCTCCAACGTTTGAAGTTATTCAATTTAATTTTGGTGGTAAAGCTGGTGAGCAGAAATATGATACGTATAATAATGTAGCTGATGCTTTTGGTGGTGTTAACAAAAGTATGGAAAGCCTAAATAATCGTATTGATAGTGTTGAGAATCAAGCAGAACAGAATGGTTTAAACTGGAATGAAGGTAAAGGCGCTTATGATGCAAGTCGAAAGGATGAAGAAGGAAATCTTGACAGCAGTAAGATTACCGGTGTTAAAGATGGAGATATATCAAAAGGTTCTAGCGATGTTGTTACTGGAAATCAGCTTTGGGAAACGAACAACAAAGTAGATGGTCTTAAAAACGACGTAGATGATCTTAAAAACAAGGTTGATGGTTTTGAGGATGCAGTTGGCCAAATGGCAGAGGGTGCTGTTCAATATGATAAAGATGAAGATGGGAAGAAAACGAATAAAATCACTTTAGCAGGTGGTGATGCAAGTGCTCCTGTTGTGATTGATAATATTGGCGATGGTAAAGTTGAAAAAGGTTCGAAAGAAGCTATTAATGGTGGGCAGTTATATGAGAAAATGGAAATTGTTCTCGATGATGCAAAAAAGTATACAGATGAAAAGATGAAGGATGCTGTTTCTGAAGCTAAAGATTATACTGATATGAAGTTTGATAGCCTAAATTATAATATCGAGGGTGTAAAAAAAGAAGCAAGGCAAGCAGCAGCTATTGGTTTAGCTGTATCTAGTTTGCGTTATGAAGATGCTCCTGGTGCATTAAGCGTTGCATTTAGTAGTGGTTCATGGCGCAGTCAATCTGCAATTGCTTTTGGTGCTGGTTATACATCTGAAGATGGAAATATTCGCTCTAACATCTCTGTAACAACTGCTGGTGGTCATTGGGGCGTGGGTGCAGGACTAAGTTTGAGACTAAAATAATGGTGAAATATCAAAATATTTTTGTAAGTCTTTTTTTTGTCTTTGTCTTATTAGGCAAAGGAGGAAGTTTTGCTCATGAAAAAAATATGTATACGCTACATCCACCCCAGCTGTCTGTACCATCCGGAAAACCTGGAGAAATACGACGTCTCATTATGCAGTTTTATAATTGGACTTTGATTTGTGATGAAAACACAATTCTTAAGCAGGGTATATGTAATGTAACACAAACAGTTCATGATGAAGAGGATAATACAGTATTTAGTTGGTCTCTTGTTTCTACAAAAAATGGTCAACCAGCTATGCTTTTCCGTACATTGCCAAATTCTGATACAACTACTCCTATAAAAATATCTGTAGAAGGTGTTAAAGAACCTAGTTTAGTTCGTTATACGCAGTGTGATGAAATGGTCTGTTTGGCACAGTCAGCTTTGAGTTCTGTCTTAAGTGATCAAATAGAGAAAAAGAAGAATGTACGTATTTCCTATAAGCTGAAAGAAGGAAAAACTCTCTCTTTTATCTTACCATTTAATGGGCTGAGTGAAGCGCTATTTTCTTTACAACGATAAAAGATGTAATAAGATACAGAAAAAAGAGATTGCTATTTTAGCTAATTTTTAAAAGAATTTTATTGCAAGGCTTAAAATTTTATTTTTGGGAACTTTTGGAACAATAATAATTTTATTGAGTAGGTATCTATCTCAATTAAATAGAGTACGGTCAAAGTTAAATTGAAGATATTTTGATAAAGAACGTAGAGTAGCTATGATCCTTATGATAGAAATTTATTGTCGTAGGATATAGAAAAATGTGCAACTACTTCTTGCGTTTTATGAAGCGAAATAAGAGATTTGCTAGGATTGAATGTTGAATGATAGTACTTGGAGCATCATCATAAGAATAAGTATTTTAAGCATTAAAAATTATCAGAATATAAAAATAGTAAATTTATGAAAAAAACAACATCAAGAGGTGGTAGAGGTGGTTCAGGGTCATACGCGCTATATCAGCGTGTAAAAAAGAAAGCAGGAACGATTAAAGCATCGTCACGGCGATGGTTAGAGAGGCATTTGAATGATCCTTATGTTCATCAGTCAAAAATAGATGGTTATCGTTCACGTTCTGCTTATAAACTTATTGAAATTGATGAGCGTTATAAGATCTTCAAAAAAGGCCAGAAAATCATCGATCTAGGCGCTGCTCCTGGGGGATGGTGTCAGGTTGCAGCCCGTAAAGTGGAATCAAGTGATCAGAAGCCAAGCGTTGTTGGTATTGATTATTTGCCGGTGGATCCACTACCGGGGGTTATAGTACTGGAGATGGATTTTTTACATGAAAATGCATCGCAGAAATTGATGAATGCTTTAGGAGAACAGCCAGATATAGTGCTTTCTGATATGGCAGCGCCAACAACGGGACATCGTCAAACGGATCATTTGAGAACAGTATATTTATGTGAAATGGCTGCTGATTTTGCTCTTTCTGTTCTTAAGTCTGGAGGTCATTTTTTGGCAAAGGCTTTTCAGGGAGGAGCAGAGAATACTCTTCTCACTACATTAAAACAGAATTTTAAAACAGTCCATCATGTCAAACCCCCTGCAAGCCGAGCAGAATCAGTTGAACTTTATCTTTTAGCTCTTGAATTTAAGGGTATAACTGAAACACAAAAATAGTTTTTATATATAAAAGGCTAAAAGTTATTTGATTTTATTGATAACACAAAAACTTCTTTAATCAATTTGTAGTAATTATTGTGCGTTTTTTGTATAGAATAAAAACCCGTAAAATAAACGTATTTTTATATAAATAGAAGAAGCTAATTCCTCAATAGGCGTTTTATGAAATTTCTTGATCAGGCTAAAGTCTATATTCGTTCTGGTAATGGTGGAGCAGGAGCAGTATCATTCCGTCGTGAAAAGTTTATAGAATTTGGAGGTCCAGATGGAGGGAATGGAGGACGTGGTGGTGATGTGTGGGCTCTTGTCGTTGATGGACTCAACACACTGATTGATTATCGTTATCAACAGCATTTTAGAGCAAAAACAGGAGGGCATGGTAAGGGGCGCAATATGACAGGCGTAAAGGGTGATGATGTCATTCTGAAAGTGCCAGTTGGAACACAGATTTTTGAAGAAGATAATAAAACATTAATTTGTGATTTGACAGAAGTTGGTCAACGTTATCGTCTTGCCAAAGGAGGCAATGGCGGTTTTGGTAATCTTCATTTTACAACTTCTACGAATCGAGCACCACGGTATGCAAATCCAGGCTTGAGTGGAGAAGAACGTACACTTTGGCTACGTTTGAAATTGATTGCTGATGGGGGACTTGTTGGTCTGCCAAATGCTGGCAAATCAACTTTTTTAGCGGCAGTAACAGCTGCAAAGCCAAAAATTGCGGATTATCCTTTTACTACTTTGTATCCTCATCTTGGTGTTGCATCTATTGATGCTCGTGAATTTGTTTTGGCCGATATTCCTGGTTTGATCGAAGGAGCTCATGAAGGTGTGGGAATCGGTGACCGTTTTTTAGGGCATGTAGAACGTTGCCGTGTTTTACTTCATTTAGTTTCTGCTCAAGAAGAAAATGTGGCAAAAGCTTATCATATTATTCGTCATGAGCTTGAGTCATATGGACATCAGTTGAGCAATAAAACTGAAATTGTGGCTTTAAGTCAAATTGATACTCTGCCTATTGAGGAACGTGCCGTCAAACAAGAAATATTGCAAAGAGCATCTGGTAAATCGGTTATGATGTTTTCTGCGGTTAGTCATGAAGGTTTAGATCATGTATTGCGTGCTATTGCACATATCATTGAAAAAGAAAGAAAAAATAATGTTTATAAAGCATAAATAGGCTTCATGATAATAACCATTGGAATGCAAAAACTTTAGCAATATAAACGTATTGCGATTAAAGTTGGTTTTGTGCTTTTAGTTGCTCCTCAAACAGGTTTACGCGTTGAATGGCTTAAAAGTTTAATGAATAATGCTGTTGCACTATGCCAAAATGGTGTTGAGGTTTTTTTGTTTCTTCTGGTGCTATTGCTTTGGGGTTTACCTTACTTCATCTTTCTAAAGTTTTTTTAAATTAGAAGAGAGTCAGGCATGTGCTGCCTTAGGCTAAATTGAACTTGTTAAAGCTTATAGTGATTAGTGATGGACTGGCCCAACATGGATTGAGAACAGGCCAGATTTTGCTGATATTATCCGATAAGGAAGAGTGTCGGCGTTATCTTAATGCGCGTGCTATTATTGATACACTTTTATGTTTGGGGATCGTACCTGTTATCAATGAAAATGATATCGTAGCAATAAGTGAAATTCGTTATGGTAATAATGATCGTTTAGCAGCACATGTTGCAACGATGATGGGGCCGGATCTTTTAATCTTTTTATTCGATGTTGATGGTCTTTATACGTGTTCTCCTCATTTGAAACCAGGAGCTGAACTTGTTTCTTTTATTGCGTCAATTAGAAGTGATATTGAGAAAATGGCGGGCGTTGCTGCTTCAGAGTTTTAACGGGGTGGAATGAAAACTAAACTTGAGGCCGAGAAAAAATCTACTACTGCTGGAACAGCAGTGGTTATTACTTCAGGAAAACGCATGAATCCCCTTGTAGTAATTGACAAAGGAGAACGCAGTAGTTTTTTGCTGCAAATGAGAAGCTAATAAATGCTCAGAAAACATGGATTTCTGGTCATTTAGATCCATTTGGTGTTTTGACTATTGATCAGGGGGACATTGAAGCACTTGAGGTTAGAAAATCATTACTTGATACCGGAGTTGTTGCGGTTGAGGGAATGTTTGATCGTGAAGATACGATTGCGATTGTTGATGAAAATGGAATTGAGATTGTTCATGGTCTTATAAATTATGGAGCAGATGAAGCGAAAATTATTATAAGTTGTAAGAACGAAGAAATAGAATATATTCTTGGGAATGGAGTATGTTCCGTTGTAATGCATCGCAATGATATGGTTTTACGTTGCTTATAGGATTGAATATAAAAGGTCTCTTTTTTTGTGAATTTGTGGATGAGTGATCATATGACTTTAGCAGAGCAGATGAGAGTTATGGGGCAGAAAGCACGTGATGTTGCTTCGATATTTGCAAGTGCTTCTGCTGACCAAAGAAAAAGTGCTTTGGAAATGATCGCTCTGAACCTAGAAAATCAGTCGGTTGAAATTTTATGTACTAATCGTCAAGATTTAGAAAATGCTGCTCGGAATAGTTTAACATCCGCAATGCTTGATCGGCTGAAGTTGGATGAAGCACGTTTACATGCAATAATCGATAGTGTTCGTCAGATTGCTTGCTTGCCCGATCCTGTTAGAGAAGTGATCAGTGAATGGATGCATCCAAATGGGTTTCATATTCATCGTGTGTGAACATTACTTGGTGTCATTGGTATTATTTATGAGAGGCGGTCAAATGTTATAATTGATGCAAGTGCTTTGTGTTTGAAAGGTGGAAATGCTACAATTTTGCGTAGTGGTTCAAATAGTTGTCATTTTGTACTTGCGCTTCATTCGGCATTAGTGAAAGGGTTGGAACAAGCCGGCTTACCTAAGAGCGCTATTCAAATAGTGGAAACAAAAGATTACGATGCTATTGGAGAAATGCTTAAAGTTTGGATGGCGCAATTGATGTTATTATACCCCGTAGTGGGAAAAATCTTGTAGCACGCATTCAATCCGCTGCTCGTGTTCCTATTTTTGCACATTTAGAGGGTCTTTGTTATATTTATTATTGATAAATCAGCGGATTTAGATATGGCACGTGAAATTGTATTAAATGCGAAATTAAGGCGTACGGGTATATATGGAGCTGTTGAGACAGTTTTGATTAACTGTCAGGCATTATTTTCTGTTCTCATTGCTTTACAGGAGAAGGAATGTGAAATTCGTATGATAGAAGATATCATATTGCTTATGCAAAGAGATAGATTAGCTTGTGAAGAAGATTGGTCTTGTGAATATCTTGATGCAATTTTATCTGTTAAAATGGTTGATGGTATTGAGGGAGCTATTGAATGCATTTAGCGTTATTCATCAGGACATACTGAAGCAATTATTAGTGAGGATATAGGGGTAGCTAAAATGTTTTTTAATCGTTTAGATTCAGCCATTTTACTTCATAATGCATCAACACAATTTGCTGATGGAGGTGAATTTGGTTTTGGAGCAGAAATTGGTAGTGCAACAGGGAAAATGCATATGCGCGGACCAATAGGAGTTGAACAGTTGACATCATTTCAATATTACATTAGTGGAAATGGGCAGGTTAGGCCTTGAAGCAACTTTTTTTTCCATGGGAAAATCGTATACCACATGTTGAAAAATCCAATGTTATTGGCCTTTTTGGTGGGTCATTTAATCCACCACATGCCGGTCATCTTCTTGTTGCAAAGACTGCAATTTTGCGTTTGCGTCTTAACCAATTATGGTGGATGATAACTCCAGGAAATCCTTTAAAAGATTGTTTACAATTGCTATCTTTGCGTAAAAGAATGCAGTTAAGCGTGGAACTTCTTAATCATCCAAAGATTCGTGTAACAGGTTTTGAGAAGACTATAGGGAGCAAAATATCTGTTGATACGATTTCTTATATCCTTACACGCCATAGGGGAGTGCATTTTGTGTGGGTTATGGGAGCAGATAATTTAGCAACATTTCATTATTGGCATAGGTGGCGAGATATCGTGTCTATGATTCCCATTGCCATCATTGATCGTCCTTTAGCACGTATGTCGGCACTTTCTTCTCCTATGGCTAGAACTTATTGTTATTCTCGTGTGGATGAGAGAGCAAGCACACTATTGCCTTTTATGGCACCACCTGCTTGGATTTATTTACATGGACCTTTATCTTTTCAGTCTTCAACAAAGCTTCGTTTACAAGAGAATGATTCTTCTTGAAGATTCTATAGGATTCTGCAACTATTTTAGAGTAACTTATTTTTATTCTTAACTCTTATGTTTCAAATAATAAGAAAGGATATTAGTCTGGAAAAATTTGTACAAAAACCTTGTAATATTATTGCTCCTTTGGCAGAAGAAAAAGGCTTGTCAGTTATGAATGGCCTTAAAATTATTCTTAGCAATTTAGAAGATATAAAAGCAGAAGATATTGTTTCTATTGATTTGCAGGGAAGGTCTTCTTTGGCTGATTATATGGTTATTGCTTCTGGTTGTTCGCAGCGTCATATTTCGGCTATCACTGATCGTCTTTTATCTGTTTGGAAAGAAAGTGGATACGGTAGAGCAAGGGTAGAGGGAATGGCTGGAGGGGATTGGGTGCTGATTGATGCAGGCGATATCATTATTCATCTTTTTCGTCCGGAAATTCGTACTTTTTATAATTTAGAAAAAATATGGCTTCATTCAGGTTTGGAGAATATTGAAACAATTTTTGTTGGAGATAACTGACATGCAAGTTTCTATTTTTGCTGTTGGTCGTATGAAACAAGGTGTTGAACAGATATTAGTTCACCGTTATTTGGATCGTTTTTCTAAAAGTGCTGGGGCTGTAGGTTTTCATTTTGGAAAAATGCAAGAAATATCAGAAAGTCGTGCTCATACAGTTTGTCAACGTATGGAAGAAGAAGGAAAAAAACTTTTTGAATATTTGCCTGAAAAATGCCGATTAATCGTATTGGATGAGCGTGGAAAGTTGATGTCATCATCTGTTTTTGCTGAAAAATTAGCATTTTATCGTGATGAGGGTGTTCGTGATTTGATATTTGCTTTAGGAGGCCCTGATGGACATAGCGAACAGGTTAAAAACCGTTCTGATTTTCTTTTATCTTTTGGTTTTATGACATGGCCGCATCAGATTGCACGTATATTACTCACAGAACAGTTGTATAGAGCCATAACAATCATCAGCCATCATCCTTATCATCGTCTTTAAATTGTATATATTTTTTTACACCTATTCATGCACTTATTAACATTGTTTTAGGCGACAGCATTTAAAGCATCATTAGTTTATATAATTGAGTTTGATGGTTGGACAAATGAAGAGGTTTCTTCATGAAGAGATAAAGATGCAGTATTTATGCAAGAAATGCATGATATTGCTGATGCTGATATTAAGCATGGATATCGGGACATCTATTTTGTATGCTGAAGATATAGACAGTCGCGAATTAGTACAAAAAACATTAACGGACATTCGCAATAGTATTTCTGTATCGCGTAAGCATATTGCTTCGTTGATACAACAAGTGGATCGCTTAAAAAAAGATCAACGCACTTTAACTGATGAACTCATAAAAATTGCTAAAGTAGAGCGTAATGTAGCAAATGATATTATTATAAGGGAGGAAAAGCTTAAGCAACTTTTAGAGCAGAAGATGCAAGTGTATCACAATTTAAAAAATCGCCAGGCTGAATTTTCAGAGATATTAGCTGTTTTAGTGCGGACAGAATTAAAACCACCTCCTGCTCTTATAGCGCGACCTGAAGATGTTCTTGCTTCCATACGCAGCTCTATTTTGTTAGGAGCCATCATCCCTGATATGCAAGAAAAAACACAGAGTTTAATAGAGAATCTAAAAAAATTGACCAACTTAAGTCATGTAATTGCTACAGAATGCGCAGATTTAAAAGCTAAAATGCAGAATCAAGCAGAGCAGCTTAAATATTTAGAGTTTTTATTAGATAAAAAAGCGAAATTACAGAAAAGATCAGAAAAAGAGCTTATGATGTTACGACAGAAAAATATTACTCTTATTAAGAAAGCTCAGTCTTTAGAAGAATTAATTTTAGAGCTTGATTATCAATCACAGTCTGATTCCGCTTCATCAGAAAATGTACGGAAGAGTTTACAATTATTAGAGCAGATGGATTTTCAAAATAAAAAGGGTCACTTGCTTTTACCTGTTTCGGGAAAAAGAATTCAACATTTTAATAATAGTTCGCATGTTGCGCGTTTTGGTGAAATTATTGCAACAGAACCAGAAGCTGTAGTTATAGCTCCTGCTGATGCTTTTGTTGCTTTTTCTGGATCATTCCGTTCTTATGGACAATTAATCATTCTTAATGTTGGGAATGGTTATTATATTACTCTTATCGGGATGGCTAAAATCAATGTAATTCAGGGGCAGTTTGTTCTTTCAGGTGAACCTATTGGTACAATGGGAACGGAATTTATTGCGAATACTATTGCATTGGATATAGGAAAAAGTACTCCAATGCTTTACATTGAGTTTAGAAAGCATGGAAAACCTGTGGATCCAAACCCTTGGTGGCAGACTGAACAATTAAAAAGGAACAAAAATGATTCGTAAAGTTATTCTTTCGGTAGCTGTGATATTGCTCAGCGCTAGTTCAATGATTATGGTGCAATCTGTTTCTGCGAATAATGATAGTAATACTTATAAACAGTTGGCTATATTTGGTGATATTTTTGAACGAGTGCGGACGCACTATGTTACGGTTCCAAATGATAAAAAACTTGTTGAAAATGCTATTAATGGAATGCTTTCTTCGCTTGATCCACATTCCTCTTATATGGATGCTGAAGCAGCCAAAGACATGAGAGCTGCTACTAAGGGAGAGTTTGGTGGTCTTGGTATTGAAGTGACTATGGAGAAGAACCTCCTTAAGGTTGTTTCCCCAATGGAGGATACACCAGCTTCAAAAGCTGGTATTTTAGCAGGAGATGTTATTTCAAAGATTGATGGTAAACAGGTGAACGGTCAATCTTTGAATGAAGCTGTGAATCAGATGAGAGGTGCTGTTGGTACACCGGTTACGCTAACAATTATTCGTTCTGGTGTTGATAAACCGCTTGAGATCAAAGTTATTCGTAATATTATCAAAGTGAAAGCGGTTAAGTATCGTGTTGAAAATGATATTGGTTATTTAAGACTCATTCAATTTTCTGAAAAGACTTTTGGTGATCTTCAAGCTGCAGTTAAAGATATTCAATCCAAAATTTCTCAAGATCGTTTGAAAGGGTATGTGCTTGATTTACGCCTTAATCCTGGAGGGCTTTTAGAACAGGCTGTTAGTATTTCAGGTGCTTTTCTTAATAAAGGTGAAATTGTATCGATTCGTGGTCGCAGAAAGAAAGATGTGACGAGATTTGATGCTAGACCAGGAGATTTGCTTAATGGGAAGCCTCTCATTGTTCTTATTAATGGTGGTTCAGCAAGCGCTTCTGAAATTGTCGCAGGAGCTTTACAAGATCATCGCCGTGCTACAATTTTGGGAACACAATCTTTTGGTAAGGGATCTGTTCAAACGATTATTCCTTTAGGTGAAAATGGAGCTTTACGTTTAACGACAGCGCTTTATTACACCCCGGCGGGTACATCAATTCAAGGAACCGGGATTACACCTGATATTATTGTCGAGCAGCCATTGCCTGAAAAATATAAGGGCTATGATGTAACCCTTGGTGAATCTGAGTTAAGAGGACATATCAAAGGAAAACAAGAAAGTGAAAAAGGCTCTGGTTCGGCTGCTTTTGTTCCTAAAGATCCTAAAGATGATATGCAATTAAATGAAGCTTATAAGCTTTTACGGGGTGAGATAACGCATAAGGCGTTTCCACCAGATCCTCGTCAAGATACTTTAAAGTAAGAAGAAAGGTGTACAGCTTATATTTTTATATGAGCTGTACTTTTATTAAGGGATAATGAGGTGGATACAATTGTTGATTTTAGAGCTCTCCCTTATCGAAAATGTGTGGGAATTCTTGTGTTTAATCATGAAGGTAAGGTTTGGGTTGGACGCCGTTTGATGACAGTTTCTTATGCACAAGTTGACATGTCCAAACTTTGGCAGTTACCACAGGGGGGAATTAATCAGGGAGAAAAACCGATAGATGCAGCACTGCGTGAGCTTTATGAAGAAACAGGTATCCAATCCGTTAAGTTGATTAAGGAAGCTCAGGATTGGTTTGAGTATGATTTTCCAAAAGAACTTATTGGACATGTTTTAAGCAATAAATATCGTGGTCAAATGCAAAAATGGTTTTCTTTTCAGTTCACGGGAGAAATTTCTGAAATTACGATTAACCCGCCGCCTGATGGCAATAATGCAGAGTTTGATCAGTGGAAATGGATTGATTTGGAAATGCTCCCGTCAATTGTTGTTTCTTTTAAAAAGCATGTTTATACACAAATTGTAAAAGAATTCCGAAATAGTTTTAGGTGTTTATAACTCTTATAATTGTAAAAGCTATTTTTTTCTTAAGAGGCTTTGTATTATACCTCTTTATCAGAAATAATAGAAGTGATTCTATTGTGTGTTTAAAATTAGGATGTGAGATGAAAAAAATATTTAGTTTTGTTATAACTTTTACACTCTTGAGTGTTTCTATTGCATTTGCACAGAGTACAAAACCAACTACAACAAAGCTTTCTGAAGCTTCATTGCCGAACGGTGCTTCTTCTTTAACTGAAACTTATGGTTTATGGAATGTTAACTGTAATTTACAGGAAGGAAAAAAAGTTTGCTTTATGTATCGTCAAGAAGTTAATGATCAAAATCGTGTCATATTAGCTATGAACATTTCTTCCAATTCCGATGGTTCTTTGTCAGGAAATTTGACAGTCCCTTTCGGTATTTTAGTTTCTAAACCTATTCGTTTACAAGTAGATGGTGGGAAGAATGTTATTGAAACGAGCATTCGAACCTGCATACCAGCAGGTTGTATTGTACCAATAGCTTTTGACAAAAGTTATGTGGCTGCTTTACGTGCAGGAAAAAAGTTGAATTTAGCGATGACAGTTTCTACTCCAGGAGAGCCAGCTCTGAATGACTTATTTGTTCAATTAACTGGTTTTAGCGATGCACTTAACCGTTTTATTGCTTTGCAAATGTAATTTAAAATCGGTCTTTAAAGGCCGATTTCATTTAGAACAGTTTGTAAGGAAAACAAAAATTAAATTAGTCCATTGGCTAATTATATGAAGGATGAAGAGTTTCTGTAAATTCTTTTTTTATTTTGGTGTATTATTGCTTCATTTTAATATTTTATTACATTGCGGCATAATGATATATGCTAAAAATGTTAATTTTTATCTTATTCTCTTAGCGATGAAAAAGAAGAATAATTGGTGAAACTATTATAAAAAAGAATTTATTTTCATTAAAGTTTTCTACGTGAGCTTCCATTCTATTGATTGGTAAAGGAAATAGGAATGATCTATGCTTTTCTTAGTGTACTGGATCTGACATTTAGTATTTACATTGCTATTTTAATAGCTCACGCTATTTTTTCTTGGCTTTATACATTTAATATTATCAATACCCGAAATGCTTTTGTCGCTATGATAGGGGACTTTCTATATCGTACAACAGAACCAATTTTGTACTATATTCGACGCTTTTTACCCAATCTTGGGACAATCGATATTTCACCTATTGTGGTTTTTATGATTATTTATTTTATTCGTATCTTTATGTGGCGTGCTTATGCAGGGATGTTTTTATAAAAGTGAAGATACTTCCTTAGGCGAATAAAGATGTTTTATCGAGTTGAACCTCAACGTTTGATTTTATTTGTCCGTTTGATTCCAAAAGCCTCAGTTGATAGTATAATAAAGGTTGAAAATAGAGATGATGGAAAACAGCATTTGATTATACGTTTGCGTGCTATTCCTGAAAATGGAAAGGCAAATAAGGCATTAATTAAATTTTTGGCAAAACAGTGGAAGATTCCATCATCTTGCATTTCTCTTGGAAGTGGTGCAACATCACACTATAAACAACTTTATTTTTCAAAATATCTAAAAGAGATAGAGCAAATATTAGAATTGTTTAGAGATTGTAATCCTATAAAAAAATGAGGAAGATAATAGCCTGTTTAAGATGCAGGCTATATTTTTATTTAGAGCGAACAATTAGACTGTTTATTGCGCTCAATCGCTTTTTTAATCAACTCATGTGCACAATCTTTATCACGCCAACCTTCAATTTTAACCCATTTTCCAGGTTCAAGATCTTTGTAATGTTTAAAAAAATGCTCAATTTGTTTTAATCTGATTTCGGGAAGATCTGTATAATTATGAACATTAATGTAACGTTTTGTTAATTTTGCAGAAGGAATAGCAACAATTTTTTCGTCTTTACCACCGTCATCTTCCATCATAAGAACACCGATTGGGTATACATTAATGACACAGCCTGGGATAAGAGGACGGGTGTTACTAATGAGAACATCAATAGGATCACCATCTTCTGAAAGTGTGTGCGGGATGAAGCCGTAATTTCCAGGGTAAGCCATTGGTGTATGGAGGAAACGGTCAACAAATAATAATCCAGATTTTTTATCCATTTCATATTTTATTGGTTGACTATCAACAGCAACTTCAATGATAACATTAATATCTTCTGGCGGATTTTTGCCAATAGGTATTTCATTAATATTCATGTAATTACCCTTTCTAGGATTAAGTAAAATCAAATAGAATAGTACATTGATGTGAAGAGATCATCTATCAGGCAAGTGACGAGCGCGTTTTTTCGAAACGTTTACGTTCATTTGGATCTAGATAGAGTTTACGTAGACGAATATTTTTAGGTGTCACTTCTACCAGCTCATCATCTTGTATCCATGATAGTGCGCGTTCTAAGGTCATTTTGATTGGAGGGCTTAATTTTACGGCTTCATCTTTACCAGAAGCACGCATGTTGGTTAGCTTCTTTCCTTTTAAAACATTTACTTCTAAGTCATTATCGCGTGAGTGTATGCCAATAATCATACCTTGATAAACTTTAACGCCAGCATTGATCATCATAGGGCCACGATCTTCAAGATTGAAAAGTGCATAAGCAACGGCTTCACCATTATCATTTGAAATCATTACACCATTGGTACGGCCACTAATTTCTCCCTTATAAGGCTCATAGGCATGGAAAAGACGATTCATAATTGCTGTACCACGTGTATCTGTTAAAAGTTCAGATTGATAGCCAATAAGTCCGCGAGTTGGTGCGTAAAACACAAGACGTACACGATTTCCACCTGATGGACGTAATTCAACCATTTCTCCTTTGCGTTCTGACATTTTTTGAACAATAGTTCCGGAATATTCTTCATCAACATCGATCACAACTTCTTCAATTGGTTCTAAAGTTATTCCATTTTCATCTTTTTGCATGACTACACGTGGTCGTGAAACACTTAGTTCAAATCCTTCACGACGCATATTTTCAATAAGAACTGCAAGCTGTAATTCTCCTCGTCCTGAAACATAAAAGGAGTCTTTATCAGCTGATTCCTCAATTTTAAGAGCTACATTTCCTTCTGCCTCTTTTAACAAACGATCACGGATCACGCGACTTGTTACCTTATCTCCTTCTGTACCAGCAAGAGGACTATCATTTACAAGAAAGCTCATGGTAACAGTGGGGGGATCAATTGGTTGAGCAATAAGAGCTTCATTAACGGAAAGATCACAGAAGGTATCAGCAACAGTTCCTTTTTGGAGTCCTGCAATTGCTATAATATCCCCAGCGGCACTTTCTTCAATAGGCTGCCGTTCTAATCCACGGAATGCTAAAATTTTTGAAATACGCCCAGTTTCTAAAAGTTTTCCATCTTGTCCCAGAACCTTAATATTTTGATTGGATTTAATTGAGCCTGAATGAATGCGCCCTGTAATGATTCGTCCTAAAAAAGGATCAGCTTCAAGGATAGTACCGATCATACGGAATGGTCCTTCAGCAATGGTTGGTGTAGGTACATGACGGGTTACAAGATCAAACAAGGCATTTAGTCCTTGATCTTTGGGGCCTTTAGGAGATTCAGCCATCCATCCATCACGACCTGAGCCATAAAGAATAGGGAAATCTAGTTGTTCATCGGTTGCATCAAGAGCTGCGAAAAGGTCAAAAACTTCATTGACAACTTCATCAGCACGAGCGTCAGGTCGATCAATTTTATTGATTGCAACAATAGGACGTAATCCTACTTTTAATGCTTTTCCAACAACAAATTTGGTTTGTGGCATGGGGCCTTCAGCGGCATCAACAAGAACAATAGCTCCGTCTACCATATTGAGGATACGTTCTACTTCACCACCAAAATCGGCGTGACCAGGGGTGTCAACAATATTAATTCGGGTATTTTTCCAAACAACAGATGTCACTTTTGCTAGAATTGTAATACCGCGTTCTTTTTCGATATCATTTGAATCCATCATGCGCTCGCTTGTGCGCTGGTTATCACGAAAATTTCCTGATTGTTTGAGGAGTTCGTCTACAAGTGTTGTTTTACCGTGGTCAACGTGGGCGATGATAGCAATATTACGCAATTGCATAAATTTTCTTCTTTTCGTTTAATGAAATTTTCTTTGAGGTAAAGCATCTTTCTTTACAGCTTTTTTTAGACTTTGGGAAGAGGAAGAACATTTTTTATAAAAAAATGACAGAAAAGATTTTAGTACATACCATATTAAAGTAAGATTCCAGATAGAATAAAGGAAGCAACAGAAAAGTAAATTATAATACCCGTGACATCTACTAAGGTTGCAACAAAGGGAGCTGAAGCACTTGCCGGGTCAAATTTTAAACGTTTAAGAATAAAGGGCAACATAGATCCAGCTAAAGAACCAAATGTAACAATTCCAACTAAGGCTGCTCCTACAGTTATAGCAATAAAAAACCAATATTCACCATAATTATAAATTCCGAGTTGTTGCCAGACAGTAATCCGCGTAATACCGATGATTCCGAGTAAAATACCAAGGGATATGCCTGTTGGGATTTCACGAATGATGACCTTCCACCAGTCTTTAAGTGTGAGTTCCCTTAAGGCTAATGCGCGAATAATAAGAGATGTTGCTTGTGAACCAGAGTTTCCTCCTGAACTCATAATAAGAGGGATGAATAATGTAAGGGCAATTACTTTTTCAAGTTCTGTTTCGAAATATTGCATGGCGCTTGCTGTCAACATTTCACCCATAAAGAGTAAAGCCAGCCAGCCACCGCGTTTTTTCATCATCCCAAAAAAATTTATTTGCATGTATGGTTTATCTAGAGCTTCTAGTCCCCCAAATTTATAGGCATCCTCATTCATTTCATCGACCATAGAGTCAAGTACATCATCAACTGTTACAATACCAATAACATGATTGCTGCCATCAATAACTGGTACAGAAAGAAGATCATGACGTTGGAAAAGGCGAGCAATATCTTCGTGATGCGTAAAGGGCGATATTGTGATAGGTGTATCGTGTGTGGAGACGTTTAAAATTTTATCATCAGGTGAGGCAAGAATAAGGTTACGGAGAGAAACAGCTTTGAGAAGCGTGCTTGTTTTGGGATCAATGACATAACTTGTGTATACGGTCTCACGTGTTCTTTCAACATCACGAATATGATCTAAAGTTTTTTTTACAGTCCAATTTGCTGGTACTGCTATAAACTCTGTTGTCATTAATGCACCAGCTGTATGATCTGGATAACTGGTAAGTTTTTTGAGTTCAGTTCGGGTTAAAGGTTTTAGTAAGGCATAAAGCCGTGTACGCGTCTCTTTATTCATTTCTTGGAAGACATCTGCAGCGGCATCTGCAGACATACCGTCAAGAATTTCAACAGCAAGATTCACGGGTAAAAGTTCAAGAATAGCTGCTGGTTTTTCAAGTTCTGGTTTATCGAAAAGTTCAATGGCATAATCAAGAGGTAAAAGACTGAGGATAGTTACCCGCTCCATAATATCAAGGTCATTAATGATATCAATCGAGTCAGCAAAATGAAGATTTTTTAATTCTTCAGCAAGAGTTTCAGAAGGTAAATCTTTGAGGTACCTGGTAGTTGTTTTAATTTCAGTCTCAGTCATGTGAAGTGCCTTCTAAAAGATTAGAGGTTTATAGATATAATGAATCAAAATTATAGACAACTTAGAATACAAGTTTTTCAATTGTTAATATTCAAAGCAAAGTCAAGGATAGATTGCAATCGTAAAAACTGTAAACAATGTCATATGACCAGCAAAAGAGGTCTTTTTGTGTATTCCGTAATGACAAAATAATATTTTATTTTTCTGTAAAAAGTTCAATTTAAGAGGCTATTTTGAAATATAAAGTTGTTATTAATGGATTATATTATGTAAGTGATTATTTTGTTTTAAACTTATTAATACTAATAGAGGCAATATAATATTATGACACAAGCAGCAATATTCGACTGGATGGGATTTTCAGGGCTTCCTGATTTTGCTTCAATAAATGATGATGATTTTAAACCTGCTTTTGAACATGTACTGAAAGAAGCTGAAGAGGAAATAGAAGTTATTGCTGCTTTGGAAGAGCTACCAACACTTGAGAATTTTTTGCAGCCTTTTGAGCTTGTTGGCAAGAATCTTGATCGTGTATGCTCAATATTTTTTTTGCGTGCGAGTGCACACAGTAATGAATTGATTCAAAAATTAGAACAAGAATTTGTTGTCAAGCTTTCGCGTTATTCTGCAAGAATTATGATGGATACACGAATATTTGCGAAAATGGATATGCTCTACAAACAATCACAGCAAGGTTTATATGATCACGAAACTAAACGTGTGATTGAATTATGGTGGAAGAAATTTGTTAATAATGGTGCAAAACTTGATGAAAAAGGTAAAAAACGTCTTGTTGAAATTGATGAAAGACTTGCCTTTTTAGGTGCTACTTTTGGTCAGCATATCTTAAAAGATGAGGCTGAGTGGATTTTGTTTTTAGAAAAAACAGATTTATCTGGTTTGCCAGATGATCTTATTGCTTCTATGGAGGCAATTTCTTGTGAAAGAGGTCGTAATGGACTATATGCATTAATTTTAATGCGCTCGATTATTGAACCTTTTTTAAAATTCTCTCATCGTCGTGATTTGCGCAAAACAGCTTTTCAAGCTTGGTCCCAACGGGGTGAAAATACTCATGATAATAAAGCAATTATTGTTGAGATGATTGCACTTCGGGATGAAAAAGCGAAATTGTTGGGGTATAAATCTTTTGCGGATTTAAAGCTTGACAATACTATGGCTAAAAATGTTGATGCAGTTATGAGTTTGCTTATCCCTGTATGGGAGCGTGCAAAGGTTAAAGCTGCTGCTGAACAAGCTGAATTACAAAATTTTGCAAAAAATCAAGGAAATAATGAGCCCTTAAAAGCTTGGGACTGGCGCTATTATGCTGAAAAATTGCGTAATGAGAAATTTTTGTTTGATGAAACAGAAGTAAAATATTATTTGCAGCTTGATCGCATGATTGAAGCAGCTTTTTTTGTTGCAAAAAAACTTTTTGGAATTTCATTTGAAGAAAAAACTACTGTTGCGCTTTGGCATCCTGATGCACGCTTATGGGAGGTCAAAAAATCTGATGGAAGTTTACTTGGCCATTTCATTGGTGATTATTTTGCACGTTCTTCAAAACGATCTGGAGCATGGATGAGCAGATTACAATCACAGCATAAATTGAATGGAGGACAAAAGCCTATCGTTTATAATGTATGCAATTTTGCTAAGTCTTCTAAAGGGAAGCTTTCTCTTTTGTCGCTTGATGATGCACGCACACTTTTCCATGAATTTGGGCATGCGTTGCATGGTTTGCTTTCTGATGTCACATGGCCATCTGTTGCAGGAACATCAGTTGTGCGTGATTTTGTTGAGCTTCCCTCTCAACTTTATGAGCATTGGCTAATTGTACCAGAAGTCTTACAATCGTATGCTACGCATATAGAAACAGGTACTCCTTTGCCGCAAACTTTGTTAGATAAAATTTTGTCAGCACATACATTTAATTCTGGTTTTAATGCTGTTGAGTTTCTTTCATCTGCTTTAGTAGATATGGCTTTTCATCAAGAAGTAAAAGTGGTGGATCCAACACTTTTTGAACGTAAGGAACTAGAAAAGCTAGGAATGCCTGACGCAATTATTATGCGTCATCGTCCTCCGCATTTTGCACACATATTTTCAGGTGATGGTTATGCGGCTAGCTATTATTCTTATATGTGGTCAGAAGTACTGGATGCTGATGCTTTTCAAGCTTTTGAAGAAACAGGTGATGTTTTTAATCCAGAGCTTGCTAGTCGATTAAAGCGTTTTATCTATTCTGCTGGAGGGAGTTATGATCCCGAGAAACTCTATGAATCTTTTCGAGGGCGATTACCTTCACCAGAATCAATGATAAAGAAACGTGGACTGTAAAGATAAAGAATAGGGTGTGGATATACTGATTTTGGCTGAAGATAAATTAAGGCACCGATAAAAATACTATGATTTTTGAAAGCTAGAACTAAAATTTTGTACGTTACCTATTTTAGCTTTAGCTTCAACCAAAGCTTGTATTTCTTATGACATCACTAAATAATAATTCTATGGTCTTGAATAATTTTACTAAAATTTTTTTTGAGATATAGTTATATTTAAATAATGTAACGAGATCCTTATTTTTAAAACGCAGAGTTAGCAATTATAGCACTTTTTTCTAATTGCATGATGCATTTCATAGAGTGAAAATTTTATTTCAATTTATTTTAGGGATTTTTTATAAACAAGAAAATCATCTTGAAATTAAGAATTTTGTCCAATTTTAAGATATCATATAATCAATAAGAAATAAAAAATTCAATAAATCAAATGAATATGAGATGAGTGTTGTACTTTAAGGTTATTGTTTTCTGATATGAGAAAGAGTTTCGTAGCTTGGATATCCATTGGCTTCTAAACCATGACGTAGCTGAAAAGCTTTAATAGCTTTCTTGGAGGCTGTACCAATTTTACCATCAATTTCTCCTTGATAGTCTCCAAGTTTTTCTAGGCGAGATTGCAGTTCTATACGCTCTTTGAAAGTAATAGGTTTAAATGGTCGATTCCAATCTTGGGATAATTTAGGGTGTCCAGCGATACGGTCAGCAAGAAGGCCAACAGCGAAAGCATAACGATCTGCATTATTATAACGTTTAATCACAAAGAAATTTTTTGTTACCAGAAACGCCGGCCCTTTTGGACCATCAGGAAATTTTAATATTGCTTGTTCAGATAAAGAAGGAAAAGGCTTTTGATGTGCATGTTGAACACCTAATTCTTTCCATTGTTTAAAGGATAACCAATTTTCAGGTAATTTTTTGTTATTTGGTAATTTAACTTCAATTCCCCAGGTGAGATTAGATTGCCAACCATTCCTATGGAGAAGGTTAGCAGCAGTAGCAAGTGAATCGGGAATCGAATTCCAAATATCAGAGCGCCCACTTCCATCCATATCAATAGCATAGATGAGATAACTGCTCGGAATAAATTGCGTATGTCCTAATGCTCCCGCCCAAGATCCCACGAGTTGAGAGCGGTGAATTTCACCACTTTGTAGAATTTTCATTGCTGCAATAAGTTGCGTGCGCGCATATTTTTGACGTTTTTGGTCAGCATAAGCTAAAGTAGCAAGTGAACGGATAGTATCACGCATTATGCCTTTATTTGTTAAAATTTTTCCATAGTTGCTTTCCATAGACCAAATAGCGAGGAGGAGATTACGGTTAACACCAAAACGGTTTTCAATTTTTTGTAACCACTGTTGCCATTTTTTAGCTTGCTGTCTTCCTTCGATAATTGCATTATCATGAATGCGATTGTCAAAATATTCCCATGGCATATCAACAAATTCTGGTTGATATGCTGCTTTTTTTAAGACTTCTTGGTCAATTGTATGAATTGTTTTAAAAGCTATATCAAATGTGGAGGGCGAAATATTGTTGGCTAAAGCCGTTTTTTTAAATTCATTAATCCAGTGTTGAAAACGACTATCAGCATATGTGAGCGAGGAAAAAGCTATTGGAAGAATAGTAAAGATAGAAATTAAACCAATGAGAAGGAGTATTCGATTTATGTTTTTTTCTGAAGAAAATAATGTACTAAATTTTGTTATTTTCATTTTCTAATTTTTATCTTTTTATGAAGTATTTGAGCATGCAATCATTTTATTTTTTGTATTTAGTGAATTATATATCAGATTAAGCAAATTATTCAAATTAATTGTTTTAATAAAGTAATTTATTAATTATTGCGTCCTTTCTATGTTTATTATATGAAAAGCTAGAGAATAGAACATCTTTATTTATTTGTAGTTAAAATATATTATGTCAGAAAATTATACAGTAAATAGAGTTATACAGTAAATTAAATAGGAAGATGAGTGTGCATAAAATCCGTAAGGCAGTATTTCCTGTAGCAGGTCTTGGTACTCGTTTTCTTCCAGCAACAAAAGTAGTTCCTAAAGAAATGCTAACTATTGTTGATAAGCCTGTTATTCAATACGTGGTAGATGAGGCACGTGAAGCAGGTATTGAGCATTTCATTTTTGTTACTGGGCGTAATAAGGCAGTTATTGAAGATTATTTTGATGCTCAGGTTGAATTATATACGACTCTTGCTGCATGTGAAAGAACAGAGGAGCTAGAGCATTTAAAAAATTTGCAATTACAGCCAGGAATGACTTCTTTCACTCGGCAACAGCAACCTTTAGGATTAGGACATGCTGTTTGGTGTGCGCGTGAGCTCGTTGGAAAAGAGCCTTTTGCTTTATTATTGCCGGATATGCTCATGCAAACTAAAGAAGGTTGTCTTTCTGAGATGATGCGTCTTTATGAAAAAACAGGAGGAGGTAATATTATTGCTGTTCAAGAGTGTAATCATGAAGAAGTATATAAATATGGTATCGTAGGAAAAGGAAAGCAGGTTGCAAATGGTTTTGAAATTACACAAATGGTAGAGAAACCAGCCATAGAAAAAGCTCCATCTAATCTGTATATTAATGGACGTTATATTTTGCAGCCAGAGATTTTTGATATTTTAGCTGATCAAAAACAAGGGACAGGAAATGAGATTCAATTAACAGATGCTATGGTGCAACTTTCAAATGAACAGGCTTTTTTTGGTTTTCAATTAGATGGATGCACTTTTGATTGTGGGTCTAAAATTGGCTTTATTGAAGCTAATGTCGCATTTGCTCTCTCACGTACTGATATGCATCAGCAACTTTTTACATCATTGAAAAACTTACTTGCAAAAATTAACGTTGCAAAATGATATAGACTTTGAGTGTGATTTCATTTATCGAATTTAATTATGACGATAGAGTCTCTTCATACGTTAAATTTACAAAATGCGGTTATCTTAGCGCTTAAGACTATTTCTATTGAAAAACGAGGGCTTGAAGCTCTTGAAAAGGCCTTTCATGAGAAGCTTGCGGATTCTTTTAAAGCAGCTGTCCAAGCCATTAGTAATGCGAATGGTCACGTGGTAATTACTGGTCTTGGCAAGAGCGGTCATATAGGAACGAAAATTGCTGCGACTTTAGCTTCAACTGGAACACCTGCTTTTTTTATTCATGCTGCGGAAGCTAATCATGGTGATCTTGGTATGATTGGTTCTGATGATGTTGTTCTTGCTTTATCATGGTCTGGGGAAACTACAGAGTTAAGTGGTATTATAAGTCATACTGCACGTTTCCATATACCACTAATTGCAATCACATCTGGTGAGCACTCTATATTAGGGCGGCAAGCTGATATTGTATTATTATTGCCAAAAGTAGAGGAGGCTTGTCCTCACGGGCTTGCTCCGACAGCTTCAACAACTATGCAATTAGTGATAGGGGACGCATTAGCTATTGCTCTTTTGGAAATGCGAGGTTTTACTGCAACTGATTTCAAAATTTATCATCCTGGAGGTTCTCTTGGTGCAAACCTTAAATACGTGCGTGATATTATGCATCAAGGTGATCGTGTTCCTTTAGTTATGCAGGGAGTCTCCATGACAGCAGCTATGGAGATTTTGGTTAAAAAACATTTTGGTTGCGTTGGTGTTGTAAATTCAAGAGGCGAATTAATTGGGATTATAACAGATGGTGATCTTGCACGAAATATTCACAATGATTTATCACAGTTTAATGTTGATGAGGTAATGACTAAAAATCCAAAGACTGTTGGTCCAGACACACTCGTTGGTGCAGCGACAGCGTTTATTAATGATCATCATATTGGAGCATTTTTCGTGATTGAAAATAAAAAGCCTATTGGAATCGTTCATTTTCATGATCTTTTGCGTATTGGTGTGGCATGAGTTAATTAATACTGAGAATCCAATATTATTTATCAGTAAAAAATGATGAAACAATAGCAGTAATATCTTTAAGAGGAAGAAGACTTGAGGTATCTATTTGTGAGTGGTTATTTTTAAAGTTTATGACATAATATAAGCTTAGAGATTTAGAGATATCGTAATATGTTTTATCTAATAATTTACTCACAGGAAGAAAGAATTTTTTTCCTGTGAGAGTGTTTTTTATATTCTTATAAAAAGTTTTAAATTTTATTTAGGTTTTGCGTTTGAGGAAGAATTGTGAACCAGTATTTGATGTACAGAGGAGTTGCATTGTATCATTAGATATTGTGCAACTTGCTCTAGAAACAGTTCCACGAAGAAGAGAATATATTTCAATTTCTACGTGGTGAGTATTGATATAATGGTAGGTACCTTCTGAAAGTTTTTCTCTTGTATCTGCTGCTCGTGTTTCAAAAATACCATTATGAAAAGAAGAAATAATACCGTTTGTGTCGATCCATTCTCCATCGATTCCGGTTGGCATATTGTTGATAAATAAGAAATTCTTGTGATTGTGCGAATGATTACAAGCAACTAATATCAAAGCAGTTATTGTTAGGTATAAAATACAGCAAATGTGTTTCATGTTTTTTACTCTATATGTTTTCTTTATTACTTTTTACGACAAGTTTAAAGTAAAAGAAAAAAATTGAAAAGACTTTTAAACATTGTGCTTAATGAATAATTTGATAAAATTAGCATGCCGGTTATAAAAGGTAAAATGTATTTTGTGGTTTATAATGAATCTTATTATAAATATATTTAGTAGTCTCAAAGGAGATTATTAAAGTTATGGCTGGTCCTATTCTTGTTGCGGGCGAAGATCACGGAAAGCGTGCAGAGCTTTCTATTATGCTTCGAGGATTTGGTTATCATGTTATTGAAGCAGAAAATAGTTTACGTACAATTGATCTTTTATATAGGCGTAAAAATATCACGCTTGTGTTGCTTGATGTTGCTATGAGTGATTTAAGCGTAAGTGATCTCATTAAAATGATTAGAACAGCCCGAATCTCTATTCGCGTCATTATTATAGCAAAACAAGATAATCAAGAATTGATTCAAAAGGCTTTAAAAGCTGGAGCTATTGATTATTGGATTTATCCAGTTACACCACTACGGTTAAGAGTTACTTTGAATAATCTTGCGTTCATTTCCGCATTAGAAAATGAAATTCAGTATATTCGTAGACAAAAAGAAAATCATTTACAATTTTCTGATATCTATAAAAAAAGCAGTGTAATGCAGGTTATTTTAGAACAATCAAAAAGTGCAGCGACTTCTTTTCAGAATCTTTTGATAGAGGGTGAAGTAGGGACTGGTCATGAGAAATTAGCTCGCATCATCCACGATGAAAGTTTTTTTTCGAAGGGAGCTTTTGTGCGCTTCCAATGTTTACCGGTTTTTGATTCAGAGGAAGAGAGTCGTTTTTGGTTTAAAGAGTTTTTACCGCTGGTTTCTTCTCTTGAACATGGGACGCTTTGCTTATGTGATATTGATCGATTGGAGCCGATACAGCAAAAACGTTTTGCGCATTACCTGCAAGAGAGAGCAGAAACAACAAAAGATAAAAATCTACCTTTTCGTATTATTGCTTTTTCAACATCACGTCTTGCAGATTTAGTTCAGGTAGGCTTTTTTACACACAGTTTTTTTGAACAAATTTCTCAATTATATATTAATATTCCCGCTTTGCGAGAGTTGAGGGGTGAACTTCCAGAAATTTCTCAATGTTTAA
Source organism: Bartonella bennetti (assembly GCF_045945445.1). Taxonomy (NCBI): domain Bacteria; kingdom Pseudomonadati; phylum Pseudomonadota; class Alphaproteobacteria; order Hyphomicrobiales; family Bartonellaceae; genus Bartonella; species Bartonella bennetti. The sequence continues at coordinate 199,937 of NZ_CP174576.1, forward strand.
TTGATCATATTATTGCTGAAACGGGGCAATCGCATGTGCATGGTTTAGCAGGAACGGTTATTTCTATGTTTATGCAGTATGATTGGCCTGGCAATTATAGAGAACTGGAAAATTTGCTATTCCGTGCGGTTTTGATGAGCGAAGGACCATTATTAACTGTACGAGATTTTCCGCAATTGATAAAAAATCCATACATGAGTATTTCAAAGATAACTGATAATGATATTCAAGAATGCTATGAGAGAAAATTTATACGATTTTTAAATGTTGATGGGCATGTACGCACTTTTTCTGAGATGGAGCGTGATATTATTGAAAAGGCAGTTGTACATTATAAAGGACGTATGAGTGAAATTGCGCGGCGTCTCCAGATTGGGCGTTCTACTCTTTATCGTAGAATAGAGGAATTGAATACAATAAATAATTAAAAGCAGTAAAAGATCTTTAACAAAACATCTATATTTACGAATCAGAATAATTCAAAAAGGTATGATTGTCTTATCAGCAAAAAAAGAAGTCCTTTTAGCTATAAAAATGAAACGTTACTTATTGTAATAATTTGCTTATTTAAAATATTATTCAAACAATAATAGTAAGATTGCTCAGAATTTTTGAATATGAACAGAGCCATTGATTCTAATGTTTTTTTACGTATTTATTGAGTATATGATATTTTTTAGAAAGAAAGTTTATCTCTTTGACTCTATTAAACATTATTGTTGGCCTCACTATACTTTTCATTATTGCTTCTATGTTAGCAATTTATACTTATGGTTGCTTCGCTAGAAGTGCCAGAGGAGAATGTTCTTACGCACTAAGTGTTGAGAAAAGTGAGACTGAAATTGATCGTATAGTCAGCCGATTAGCAAAAGAAACAAATGGGGTGGGGATTGATAAAGATGCTCTTTCGCTTATTGTAAGCAATTTAGATGCATTTTGTGTTCGTGCGATAGGAGCAGCACAAGCTGGACGCAGTCTTGATCTGATGTATTACATTTGGGATGATGATTTAACAGGACGTTTGTTGCTTAGCGAAGTAGTTGAGGCAGCTGATCGTGGTGTACGAGTGCGTCTTCTTTTGGATGATATTAATGCTCAGGGGCGTGATCCGGCTTATGTTGCACTTGATAAACATCCTCATATTGAGGTGAGAGTATTTAATCCAGGGCGCATACGTAAAGGTGGTTTACGCCGTGGTTTAGAGATTATATTGCGGGCGATTATGGTAACGCGCAGAATGCACAATAAAGCCTTTATTGTTGATGGGCGTGTAGCTTTTGTAGGAGGACGAAATCTTGCAGATTCTTATTTGGGTGTAAGTAAACAGTCAAGTTTTCGAGATTTAGATCTCATGTTAATTGGTCCGTCGGTAAAAAAAATAGAAACGATCTTTGATAACTTTTGGAATAGTGCTGTGGTTTTACCGATTCATACTTTGGTTGTTCCTGACAGAGCGAGAGACCTCGATATTTGGAAAGCTAAATTACGTAAATTCCGTAACTCAAAAGTTGCCAAAGTCTACTTAACTTATGTCAATAAGCATATCAATTTTGAATATTTTATTCAAATAGGTAAACGATTATTTGTAGCAGATAAAGTCGATGTTCTTTCAGATCCTCCAGAAAAGGCATTACGGAAGCATACAGCAAATTGGCTGATGGAAGCCCTTTCACAGGTTATTGATAGCGCAAAAAAAACAGTTCAGATTACATCGCCTTATTTTGTACCGGGTAAAGAAGGTACACAGAGCTTCCGCAATTTGGTATCAAAAGGTATTAATGTCAAAATTCTTACTAATTCTTTAGCAGCTACTGATGTGGCCATTGTACATGGTGGTTATGCACCTTATCGTAAAGTGTTATTAAAAAGTGGTATTCAACTCTATGAATTAAAACCGGATGGAGGAGCTCACCGATTGCAGTTGTTTAGATCTAATAAAGCGAGTTTGCATACGAAAGCTTTTTTAATTGATTGTAAAACTGCTTTTATTGGATCTTTAAATTTTGATCCTCGTTCGGTTTCATTGAATACAGAAATGGGAATTCTTTTTGAATGTGCGCCAATTGCAGCAAGACTAGACTTACTTTTTTCTGAGGAAACGACCGGTGAAATGAGTTATTGTTTACGTCTTGGTGATAATGATCGTATTTACTGGGATTTTATTGAAAATGAAAAAAAACACAGTGTTGACTATGAACCAGAAAGTAATTTGAAGCGTCGTGTATTTGCAAAAATAATGAGTTGGTTGCCCATTGAATCGCAATTATAGATTATACAAGTTCTATTTTAGAAAAATATTTATTTTCTCTTTTCATTTTATTGGTCACATGGCATAATTGACTGCCAATTCGCGACTTAAGAAAATTAAAGTTGCCCCTATAACTGTCGCAGTGTTTTAGTATTAGAGGAATTTGGCTATGGCAAAAATTATTGAAACAAGCACAGGTGCATTGGCACTAACCTTTGATGACGTGCTTTTGCAGCCAGGCCATTCTCTTGTTATGCCTAGCCAAGTGGATCTTAAAACCCGTATTGCAGCAGATATTGAGTTGAATTTACCACTTCTTTCTGCTGCAATGGATACGGTGACAGAGTCTCGTTTAGCAATTGCTATGGCTCAAGCTGGTGGTCTTGGTGTTATTCATCGGAATATGTCTCCTGCGGAGCAAGCTGAAGAAGTACGTCAAGTGAAGAAATTTGAATCCGGTATGGTTGTTAATCCAGTAACAATTGGTCCCGATGCAACACTTGAAGAAGCCAAGAATTTGATGCGTTTTCATAGTATTTCAGGTATTCCAGTTGTTGAGAGTGGTGCTAAAAGCCGAATTTCTGGTCGACTTGTTGGCATTTTGACTAATAGAGATGTGCGTTTTGCATCAGATCCAAAACAAAAAATCTATGAATTAATGACGCATGAAAATTTAATTACAGTGCGTGAAAATGTTCAATTAGATGAAGCAAAATATCTTTTACATCATCATCGTATTGAAAAGTTACTTGTTGTAGATGAACAAGGTCGCTGTGTTGGTTTGGTGACAGTTAAAGATATTGAAAAGGCACGGTTAAACCCGAATGCTGCAAAAGATTCTCAGGGTCGTTTGCGTGTTGCTGCTGCGAGTAGTGTAGGGGATGAAGGAATCGAACGTGCTGAACAATTAATTGATGCGGGTGTTGATTTATTAGTAATTGACACGGCTCATGGTCATTCTCAACGTGTATTGGATATGGTTGAACGTATTAAAAAAATGGCGCTTTCTACGGTTGTTATTGCTGGTAATGTAGCGACTCCTCAAGCAACACAAGCTTTGATTGATAGTGGTGCTGATGCGGTAAAAGTTGGTATTGGGCCTGGTTCTATTTGCACAACGCGAATTGTTGCAGGTGTTGGTGTTCCTCAACTTGCAGCTATTATGGGAGCTGCAGAAATTGCTGATAAAGCAGGTATTCCTATTATTGCTGATGGGGGTATCAAAGCTTCCGGTGATTTTGCTAAAGCTTTAGCAGGTGGTGCTTGTGCTGCTATGATTGGTTCTCTTCTTGCTGGTACAGAAGAAAGCCCAGGAGAAGTTTATCTCTATCAGGGCCGATCCTTTAAAGCTTATCGGGGTATGGGATCAGTTGGTGCTATGGCGAGGGGATCAGCAGATCGTTATTTTCAGGCTGAAGTTCGAGATACACTCAAATTAGTTCCTGAAGGTGTTGAGGGGCAAGTTGCATATAAAGGCCCTATCGCGTCAGTTTTACATCAACTGGCAGGCGGCTTGCGTGCTTCTATGGGATATGTGGGAGCAAAAAATTTAGCTGAGTTTCGTGAAAAAGCGACTTTCGTACGTATTACCAATGCTGGTCTTTATGAAAGCCATACACATGATGTTGCTATTACGCGTGAAAGTCCGAATTATCGCGGTCCTATTTGCTAGGGAAGACTATCAGTATGAAGAAGTTTTAGAGCGAAATCATAAGGTATTGGTCACTTCGTAAATAGTTTTCCTATTTAATTATTTTAGACTTAATAAAAAGAAAGAATTGGAGTATTAACATCCAATTCTTTCTGGAAGTTGTAGTTATGTAGAAGTTATATAAATAAAAAATTAATTTTTTACGTTTTTCCGTCCTGTTTTTGATGCATATTGGCGATTGTTAGCCATACCACTTTGGACGGATTTCTTGCCACTGTTTGAGGGCATTTTATTTTGGCTGCTTTTGGATGCAGTTGTTTTTCCATGACTAGAAGTCTTCATTATTTTCTCCTTTTTAATTATCTGGCATATACCAATGATATACCAGTACAAGACAAACGGTCATGCTAAAGAGTAGTTCCAATAATTTTCTAAAAAGTTCTCTTATACTTTTTGAGGAGAAAAGATAAATCTATATAGTGTTTTCAGATGTATTTTCATTTTTCACAGAAAATAAAATTCTGCAGGATATCATTTTGGATATTTATAGTGACTTATTGGGGCAATAAATGTTTGCTTTTACTGATTTGATAATAATTTATAATTTTCTCATAATCATAACCGGAATAGGTGCGTTGTGGATAATAGCCTGACTTTTAGAGCCAAATAAAAAATTATGCACCTTAGAATGATGGAAAGCGCCCATAAGGAGCATATTAAGATTAAGTGGTTCTATATTATGAAGAACCATTTGCTCAAAATTAATTTCTGTTCTGAGTGGTTCAGCATTAAATCCTGCAGATTGTAACCGTGCTAAGGTTTCGTCAAAGCTGTTTTGTATGGTTTGTATTTGTTGCTCTGCCATCCCTAATATAAAGGTTACATTTTTAAAAAATTCTTGTGTGCAAATAAAATCAATAGCTTTCATAATTAATGGACCACCATCAAAGGCTATTAGAATTCGTTGAATAGGCTGGAAGTTACGGGAGGCAACGAGAATTGGAAGTTCAGAAGAGCGTACGACATTTTCAAAGTTGAGTCCTAATCGCTTTTTATCAAGGGCTGTTTGCTCACCACGTTTTCCCATCACAATCATTGATGATTTATTGCTATAAGTGTTTAATGCATCTAGAAGAGTTCCATGACGTAAGCGTGTTTCAACTTCAATTTCACTATGAGAGCTGAGGTAATTTTTGGCTTCGTCTAAAGCGGTTTGTCCGATTTTTTGAGCAAAAAGTGCTTTAGCAAGAGTAGGATCTTGTTGTGCTAGGGGCGATGGATCAAGGATATTACTGTTAATATCCATTTGTTGTGTATTTGGTAAATGAATTTCTTCTTCTGATTTATCCAATACATGCAACAATCGAATTGTTGTTTGCATAGATTTAGCAGCCCATAATGCTAAATCACATACAGGATTTGCATATATTGAGGAATCAATAAGAGCGAGTATTGGTTTTGTCATTGCTAGTTTCTCAATGCTTTCATGTTACAGAATATTTTATTAGCTTCGTTAAGGTTTATAAATTATAAGATGATTGCCCCTCTTTCGCTTTAGAATAAAATATTCTAGATCATATTACTAGAACTATTCGGTTTTCAATATCCATTTTTGATTGTTTTAAAGTTAATGCTAAAAAATAGGTACGATAATTTTTATTTTTCAGTTAAATCATTTAGATTTTTAGAGATTGAATAGGAGAATTAAATGCGATTGGGTGGGCGGTTGCAGGCTGCAATAGATATTCTGCAAGAAATAGAAACACGTTATCGCCCTGCCAGTGAAGCTTTAAAAGATTGGGGGCTTTCTCACCGTTTTGCTGGGGTAAGTGATCGTGCAGCAATTGGAACAATTGTGTATGATGTTTTAAGGCGGCGTTATTCATTGCAATGGCGTATGGATAGTAACAATATTCGAGATATAGTTTTTGGTACTTTGTTCGATTCTGGTATGATGACGATTGAGCAAGTTGATAAAGTTTTAGAGGGAGATCGATTTGCACCGCAGTTATTGGCACCTCAACAGAGGAAAGCATGGCAACAACGTCAGTTAGTAAATGCACCAGACTATATTCGTGCTGATATTCCTCAATGGTGTCAAGCTTATTTATATCCTTTATTTACAGATAATTGGATTAAGGAAGCAGCTGCTTTAGCGACACGTCCTCCTTTAGATTTACGTGTGAACAGTTTAAAGGCAACACCTAAGAAGGTGCTTAAAGCCTTAGAAAAAACAAAGGTTAAGTCTTTTTCATGGTTTCAACAAGCGTTAAGGATTGAACCGATTGAAAAATTTGAGCGCCATCCTAATGTTCAGGCTGAACCTGCTTTTCAAAAAGGATATTTTGAGATACAGGATTTGGGGTCTCAACTTGTTTCTTATCTTATAGAAGCAAAAGCAGGTATGCAGTTATTAGATTATTGTGCGGGAGCTGGGGGAAAAACATTAGCTTTAGCTGCCAGTATGGAGAATCGAGGCCAAATTTATGCTTATGATTCAAACAAGATTCGCTTAGCTCCTATTTTTAATCGACTGCAACGTGCTGGTATTCATAATGTACAACCACGAGTGAATAAAGAAGAATTAAAATCATTAATAGGTCAAATAGATATTGTTTTATTGGATACTCCATGTAGTGGGACAGGAACATGGCGCCGTCATCCAGATGCGAAATGGCGTTTGACCTTACAAAAGGTGAAACAACGTCAAGAAGAACAGTTCGCTATTTTGAATGAAGCCTTAATTTATATAAAGCCAGGAGGGCGTTTAGTTTATATCACCTGTTCTCTCTTTAATGATGAAAATGAAAAACAAATTTCTCGGTTTCTTGAGAAGCATTCTAATTTTTTTCCAATCAATATGCAGAAACTTTGGCATCGACATTTTAGCTCTCTAATTATGCAGCCAGCATTTTCAAATTATGGACTGACTTTATCACCAGCAGCAACTAAAACAGATGGTTTCTTTTTATCTATTTTACAAAAGGAATTCTAATGCGTATTTTGATTTTGCATTTGTATTAGGAATAACCTTTTTCTTATGTCAATAGACTTGTGAAAAGAGAAAGATTGAATAATACGTTTTTTTATTTTAGATAATTATTGATTGGTTTTCTATGAGCACATTGCGTTCAGATACTATCCTTATCATTGATTTTGGTTCACAAGTTACGCAACTCATCGCACGACGAGTGCGAGAAGTAGGCGTTTATTCCGAAATTGTTCCTTTCCAGTCTGCTTTAGAAGGATTTAAGCGAATCAATCCTCAGGCTGTTATTTTATCAGGCAGTCCTTATTCGGCTGTCGATGACGGTTCACCACGTGTTCCAATGGAGATTTTTAACGCTGGTATTCCGGTTCTTGGTATTTGTTATGGCGAACAAATTATGTGTGTTCAGCTTGGTGGAAAAGTTGAAGCAGGACATGAACGTGAATTTGGACGCGCTTTGTTAGATATAAAAGAAGAAAGTGCTCTTTTTGATGGTGTTTGGGAGAAAGGATCATGTCATCAAGTTTGGATGAGTCATGGTGATCGTGTGGTTGCTTTGCCAGAAGGCTTTCATGTTATTGGAACATCACAAGGAGCTCCTTATGCTGCTATTGCTGACGAAAAACGTCGTTTTTATGCGGTACAATTTCATCCTGAAGTCGTTCATACAACAGATGGAGCAAAACTCTTAAAAAACTTTGTTTATAAAATTGCTGGTCTTAAAAATAATTGGTCAATGGCTGCTTATCGTGAACAAGCAGTTGCTGCAATACGCAAAAAGGTTGGAAAAAGTCATGTAATTTGTGGTCTTTCAGGTGGTGTTGATTCATCTGTTGTAGCTATATTACTTCACGAAGCTATAGGTGATCAGCTAACATGTGTTTTTGTCGATCATGGGTTGATGCGTAAAAATGAGGCAGAAGAAGTTCTTACACTTTTTCGAGAGTATTATAATATAAAGCTGGTTCATGTTAATGCTGCTGATATGTTTATCAATGCACTTGAAGGCGAAACCGACCCAGAAAAAAAGCGGAAGATAATTGGTCGCCTTTTTATTGAAGTTTTTGAAGAAGAAACAAAAAAAATAGAAGGCGCGGAGTTCTTAGCACAAGGAACACTTTATCCAGATGTCATTGAAAGTGTTTCAGCAATTGGTGAACCCATAACGATTAAAAGTCATCATAATGTAGGCGGGCTACCAGAACGGATGAAAATGCAACTTATAGAACCATTGCGTGAACTTTTTAAGGATGATGTTCGTTCTTTAGGGCGAGAATTAGGTTTACCTGAACAATTTATTGGGCGTCATCCTTTTCCGGGACCTGGTTTGGCAATTCGATGTCCGGGTGCAATTACACGCGAAAAATTAGAAATTTTACGTGAGGCAGATGCTATTTATCTTGATGAAATCAGAAAAGCTGGCCTTTATAATAAAATTTGGCAAGCTTTTGCTGTTCTTCTTCCTGTTCAAACCGTTGGTGTAATGGGTGATGCACGCACTTATGAGTTTGTCTGCGCTCTTCGTGCTGTAACATCTGTAGACGGTATGACCGCTGACTTTTATCCGTATGATATGGAATTTTTGAGTAAAGTAGCAACACGTATTATTAATGAAGTTCAGGGTATTAATCGTGTTGTCTATGATATAACTTCTAAACCTCCTGGTACTATTGAGTGGGAATGATTGAAATCAAGAATAGTAAAGATATAGCCTTTTTAGGATTGAACATTTCAGAAAGTTAGAACGTAAAAAAAGAAAATTGTTATAAGCTTTGTATTAATGATTTTTAATTGTCATTAATGCCGTTTTAGCGAACTATCGTTTAAAATTAAGAGAAGTTTGAAAATATGTTGAAACAAAAAATTATTGCTCATCGTGGTGGAGCTAGTCTTTATTCTGAAAATACGCTTTCAGCATTTCGTCATGCGATTGCATTGGGAGTGGACGAAATTGAATGCGATATTCATCTTCTTAAAAGCGGTGAAGTTGTTATATTTCATGATTTTTCCCTTGAACAATTGGTTGGGAAAAAAGGATATATTCATGAGATTGATAATGAAACACGTCAGCAACTCCGTGTGAAAGGAAGTACTGAAGCGCCTCCTTTATTAGAAGAATTGCTTGATCTTTTGGTGCCAACCAATGTAGCACTTCATCTTGAAATCAAAACATGTGGTGAAATTGAGCGTGAAACTCTTTTATCTCAAAGAGCGCTTGAATTAATCAAAAGTAGAAACTTAGAAAAACGAGTTTCAGCAATTAGTTTTGATGCTACGAGTCTTCGTCCTTTTATTAAGGCAGGAATACCATCTGGGCCATGTATTGATAGTTTTAAAGGCAATATGTCTTGTTGTTTTTCTGAATGGAAAAAATTAGGGTATTCTGATCTAAGTTTGGATAGCTCTATTGTATCACGAGACTTTATTGAATCTGCTCTTGATTTTGGCTTCACTGTAGGTGTATGGACAGTTAATGGGGTGTCCCGTTTGTCTCATTGGTTTGATATGCCGGTGAATTATATTACGACAGACCAACCTGATCTTGCTTTACGATTACGTTCACAAAAATAAAAAAAAGGAGTTTTTTTACTGATTAAGTAATCTGGAAGGAAAAATTTTCTAGGTTGATTGTGTGCGTTTTCCTGTTTGTTTATTAAAAGTGTGAAAATTCTGATTAGGAACAGTGAAGCTTAATTTTTGTCCATAATCATTTGTGAGACGTTCTTTGATTTCAACAGTGAAAATAATATTGTTCCAGCGTGTTAAAACGTGACATCCTGTGCCTACAGGTTTTATGAGTTCGATATGCGCATGAAAAACGGGTCCTTTTTCCGGATATTCACCTAACAAAGTTGCTTCTGGCCTAAATGCTAAAATATCGGTTTCTTTGTTAAAAGAAAATGAGAAACCTAAATATTGCTCTAAGATCTGACGATCAAGAAAATTAATAGGTGGAGAACCAATGAAGCCAGCAACAAAGGTCGTGGCTGGGTAATCATAGATTTCCATTGGCGTTCCAATTTGTTCAATACATCCTTTATTCATGACAACTATTCGGTCAGCTAATGTCATAGCTTCTAATTGATCATGTGTGACATAAAGACTGGTTGTTCCTAAGGAACGCTGGAGTGTTTTAATTTCAATGCACATTTGGGCGCGTAATTTCGCGTCAAGATTTGAAAGTGGTTCATCAAAGAGAAAAACACGTGGTTGGCGAACAATGACACGTCCCATTGCAACACGTTGACGTTGTCCTCCTGATAATTGCCGTGGTTTACGGTCAAGAAATGGTTCTATTTCCAAAAGCTTTGCAGCATGGGCGATACGTTTATTCATTTCCTCTTTAGGCGTTTTTCGATTTTTGAGACCATATTCCAAGTTTCCACGTACAGTCATATGTGGATAAAGTGCATAGTTTTGAAAAACCATAGCAATGTCACGATTTGCTGGCTCAAGATTATTAATAAGCTCATTGTCAATATAAAGCTCACCAGAGGTAACTTGTTCAAGTCCAGCAATAATACGTAATAGAGTTGATTTCCCACATCCGGATGGACCAACAAGAACGAGAAGTTCTTTATCAAAAACAGTTAAATTCAAGTTATTAATAACAAGACTATCATTATCATACTGTTTTATTATATTTAATAGTTGGATTGTAGCCACAATTATTTCTCCGTTTCAATGAGACCTTTGACAAAAAGCCGTTGCATGAAGATAACGACTAAAACCGGTGGAGTCATAGCAACAACCGATACTGCCATAAGGATATTCCATTGAGGATCATGTTGCAGTGATTCAACAACGAGTTGTTTCAATATAACAAGAATAGTTTGATGGTTTTGATCTGTTGTAACAATAAGAGGCCAGAGGTATTGTATCCATCCGTAAATGAACATAATAATAAATAAAGCCGCAATATTACTTTTGCTAAGGGGAAGAAGAATGTCCTTAAAAAATTTCAATGGTCCTGCCCCATCAACACGTGCAGCTTCTAAGAGTTCATCAGGGACAGTGAGAAAAAATTGACGAAATAAAAATGTAGCGGTTGCTGATGCAATTAATGGAATAATCATTCCACTATAAGTGTTTATCATTCCTAATTGTGCAACTATTGTATATGTTGGAATAATACGGACTTCAATAGGAAGCATTAACGTAATAAAGATAAGAGCAAAGGCAGTTTTACGAAAAGGAAAACGCATATAGACGATTGCATAAGCAGAGAAGAGTGAAATAGTAATTTTTCCAATACTAATACCAATAGCCATAATAAATGAGTTCATTAAAAGTGGCCAGAGACGTGGAAGACCAAGTTGTACAAGGCCATCACCAAAGATTGTTTTATAATTTTCTAAGCCGTATTGTCCTGGTAAGAGAGGAAGCGTTCCTGCATTAAATGTTGCTGAATTATGTGTTGATGCAATAATGGCAATATAGACTGGAAAACAGATGATAAGAATACCAATAATGAGAATGAAATGAGTGAAAAATTTCAAAAAAGGACGGTTTTCAACCATAACTTCTCTCCTAATATTGGACGCGACGTTCAATCCAGCGGAATTGGATTAATGTTAAAATAATAACCATCAGCATTAATATCGTTGATTGCGCAGCTGATGCACCAATCATTTGATTTTTAAAGCCATCTTCATACACTTTATAAACGATTGTACTCGTTGCTCGTGCAGGTCCTCCAGAAGTCATGTTATCAATGATGCCAAATGTATCAAACATGACATAATTGACATTGATAATCAGTAGAAAAAAAGTTGTTGGTGAAATTTGTGGAAAGATTATCGTCCAAAATCGTTTAAAAGGACCGGCACCATCAATGGCAGCTGCTTCTATTTGCGAGTGAGGGACCGATTGAAGACCAGCAAGAAAAAAGAGAAAATTATAGGAAATTTGTTGCCAACTAGCAGCAATTACAATGAGAATTATAGCTTGAACACTGTTAATACGATGGTTCCATATAATACCTATTTTTTTGAGGAAAAAAGGAAAAGTTCCAATAGTTGGATGAAAAATAAATAACCATAATATACCTGCCAATACAGGAGCAACAGCATATGGCCAAAGTAAAAGCGTAGTATAAGCTTTTTTTGCATGGATAACACGGTTAACCGAAACAGCTAGAAGAAGTGATATTGTCATTGAAACAAGTGTGACAGAAATAGAAAATATGATCGTTGTAAGCAGTGATTGTATATAAGTAGTGTCAGAAAAGACAGTTATGTAGTTTTCAAAACCAATAAAGGTTGTTGAAAAACCAAAAGGATCTTCACGCTCAAAGGATGATTTTATTGCTTGAGCGCCGGGCCAAAGAAAAAATAAAAAAGTTATCGCAAGTTGAGGAAAGAGTAGCCAATAAGGAAGTAGGCTATTTTTGAAATATGCGTGTTTTTCTTGCATGTGCAGGGCTCTTTAATAAGAGTCATCGGGAAAAGAGAATTGAAATATACCAATTTTCAAGATCTAATTTTTCAACTTTGAATAATGATCATGAAACATTAATGATTGGCTTTTTCAAATTCGCGTAAAAGCTTATTACCACGTTTAACTACTTCATCTAATCCCTCTTTTGGTGATTTAGAACCATTCAGAACAGCCTCCAATTCTTGATCAAGAATCGAACGAATTTGTGGTAAGCTACCAAATCTTATCCCTTTTGAATTTTCTGTTTGTGGATTTAAATTGATTTGTTGAATAGCAATATCTATACCTGGATTCTTATCATAAAAATTTTGGTCTCTACTTAATTGGTAAGCAGCTTTTGTGAGAGGAAGGTATCCTGTTTTTTGATGCCACTTAACTTGATTATTTGTTTGCGAGAGAAATTTAAGAAAAGCTGCTGCACCTGCATATTCTTTAGATGTATGACCTTTCAAAGTCCAAATAGAGGCGCCACCAATAATCGAGTTTTGTGGTGCATCTTTTACATCATCATAATAGGGAAGCATACCAAATCCAACATTAAATTGGGCCTCTGAAATAATTCCACCGCGTGATCCTGATGATTGTATTAAAATTGCACAGTTTTGTGCCATAAACATTGGTACTGAATCGAGTGCACCAGCTGGACCACCGTAACGAAAGATACCTTTATCTGACCATCTTTTAAGATCTGTCCACATCCGTATTTGCAAAGGACTGTTCAATGTTAGTTCTGCATCAAGTCCATCAAGACCATTTCTTTTTGTTCCTACAGGAATGTTATGAAATGCTGAAAAATTTTCTATGCCAATCCATTGTGCAGCATAAGTCATTGTGAAACCACAATTCGCAGCTTTTTTATCAAGAATTTTTTTTGAAAAATCTTCTATATCTTTCCATGTTTTAGGTGGTTGTTCCGGATTAAGCCCAGCTTTTTTAAAAATATCCTTATTATAAAAAAGGATTGGTGCTGAAACATTAAATGGCATAGAGAGCATACGTCCTTGAGCATCAGAATAATAGCTACTAATAGCAGGTAAATAGTCTAGGGTATCGAACTCTTGCTTTGTATCAGCCATGAGCTGGTAAAGTGGATAGACCGCACCTTTTGCAGCCATCATAGTACCTGTGCCAACTTCGTAAATTTGGGCGAGAACTGGTTGTTGTTTCCCTCGAAATGCTGCGATAAGTGATATCATACTTTCTTCATACTCACCGCGAAATGAAGGAACAATTTTATAATCAGATTGGCTTTTATTAAAATCATTGATAAGATTTTCTGTTTGTTTTCCTAGATCGCCACTCATAGAGTGCCAAAAGCTGATTTTTGTTTGTGTGAAACCCGTTTTTGCCGCAGTTATAGCAATCATAAATGCTGCTAAGGAAAGATAAAGACGATTCATGATTCATCCCTTTTTGAATTGATGGAGCACGGTTTTCTCAGGACTATTAATGTAATTCATAAATATATCATGATGGTTCTCTTTCAGAAAGATGCCAATTCATTTAAACATGAACCATGCAAAGGTCAAACGAATTTGTGTAAATTGACCAGTTTTCAACTTTTGTGATTGTCTGGATGTGATTGTAATGGTCGGCATTATAAAATGGCAATGATTCCAAAAAAAATGAAAAAAGATAATCAGAAAGGCAAACAGTCAAGGATTCTTATATGAGATGATATAATCTTTAGGTTGATTGTTTACATTCCAATAATATTACATGTCTTAACGTTCGGTTATAGCGTTAATGATGGTGTTAACATTGTATTCCATCATATCAAGATAAGTTGCGGCAGGGCCTTCTTTTTCGGATAAGGCATCGGAATAAAGTATGCCACCAATTTTTAAACCTGTTTCTTTTGAAATTTGTTCTATAAGACGAGGATTGGAGATATTTTCAACAAATAATGCGGATACTTTATTGTTTTTAATTTGTTTAATAAGTTTAGCAACATCTGCTGCAGTAGCTTCTTTTGAAGCGCTTTCGGGAGAAATGATGGTGAGTCCATATTCATGAGCAAAATAACCAAAGGCATCGTGAGATGTAATAATGGTTCGCTTATCTTTCGGGATAGTGGAAATTCGTGTTGTAATGGTTGTATGCAGTGCTTTTAGTTTTTGAATATAAGTCTGAGCATTTTTATTATAATTTTCACATGATTGTTGATCGATTTTACAAAGAGCGGCGGCAATATTTTTGACGTAAGTTTCAACATTAGGAATAGCTTGCCAAGCATGTGGATCAATATTGCCGTGGTGATGCGTCCTATTGCGTTTTTCGTATTTAATTTCTAATGGGGGAATATTAGCACTGACTTCCACAAGAAGCGCTTTTGTTCCAGTTGCTATCGTAAGCCGATTTATGAAATCTTCTAAATATAGACCGTTGATGAAAATAATATGAGCATTTTTAATAGTTTTTGCATCACGAGGTGTAGGTTCGTAACTGTGGATGCTTGTATTGGGACCAACAAAGGTAGTGGTCGAGATATGATGGCCTCCTACATTTTTTACTAAGTCTGTAAGAATGGAAAAGCTTGTGACAACATTAATTTTTTGATGCGCAGCGGCAGAAAGTGGGAAGAGAAGTAATAGAAGAGAGTTCAGCAGAACAAATTGTTTAGCAAATTTATGCATGTTGTTTTCTTATGATGGAAAGGATGTATAGGAAAAGGCGAGGGAACCAAGTTGCAATGAGTCCAGGTGGGCTTATAAGACAGGTAAGAAGATAGATAGATCCTGCAACTATAATGATAGATGCACCAGAGGGTAAGGATGTATGAAAAGAGAGCAGGAGACCAAATACACTGGAAGTTATTCCTAAAATAATTGATAATACACAGATAGGGCCCAAACGCGAAAGCCAAAAACGGGCAGTGATGGCTGGAATCATCATAATGCCGATGGACATGAGTGTTCCTAATGATTGAAAACCGCCAACTAGGTTTAATACCATGAGTCCAAGTAATAAAATGTGAACATATTTTCCTAGTGGAGAGAGTGATTTAAAAAATAGTGAATCAAAACTTTCTACTACAAGAGCTCGCCAAAAAATACACAGATTACTTATTGTTATGAGCATTATAACAGTAATTAGCCAAATAGCCTGTGTATTAATAGAAAGCACTGAACCGAATAAAAGATGCAATAAGTCAATTGTTGATCCTTTGAGAGAAATAATCGTGACACCTGTTGCTAATGCAAAAAGATAGAAGACAGTCATTGAGGCATCTTCTTTTTGAAAACTATTTCGCGAAATCAAAGTAGCTGCTAATGCGACAATAATACCAGCTCCAACTCCACCAAGAGTCATGAATATGGGAGAAAAACCACAGAAAAGAAAAGCGACGGCGACACCAGGAAGAATAGCGTGTGATATTGCATCACCTGTTAAGCTCATACCACGTAACATTAAAAATACCCCAATAGGGCAGGCGCTGATCGTTAATAAAACGGAACCAATTAAAGCATTTTGCATAAATTGGAAATCAATAAAAGGCGCGAGAAAAAATGCGTACACGTGTGATAATCCAGTTTAGATAAAATTACTTGACAGAAAAGCCTCGTTCTTGTCGCTTGATATGGAAAAATTGGATATGAGAGATGACGTAATAGGGGGATTATTGGCACTTAATAAGTGCGTTGTTTCTCCATAAAAAGCGTGTTTTTTATTAATATGAATCATTTGTGGAAAATATTCTTGAACAATAAGAGGATTGTGAAGCGCTATAAGAATTGTGCGACCTTTTTGTTGCCAATGAGTAATCAGTTTTAGGAGTTCTTTTTGGGTTTTAAGATCCACACCGTTGAAAGGCTCATCAAGCAATATAATATCGGAATCTTGGACAATAATACGTGCAAAAAGAGCACGTTGTAATTGCCCATTTGATAGTGTGTTAAGTGAACGGTGAGCAAGTGCTGTAAGCCCAACTATTTCTAGTGCATTTTGAATTTTATATTGGTAGGAATGTTGGCTTTTCCATAAGCCACAGAAAGACCATAGTCCCATTTTAACGAGTGTTTCTACATCAACTGGGAATGTTCGATCAATGTCACAGTATTGGCCAAGGTAAGCAATACGGCTTTTCGTTAGTTTTGTAATTTTACCACTGATAGGTTTAATTAATCCGGCAATAGCTTTAAGAAGTGTAGATTTCCCAGAACCGTTATCACCGGTTATTGCAATTAATGAATTTTTTGTCAGTTTTGCTGAAAATTTTTTTATAACAATTCTGTTTGTGTAACCTAATACCACATTATTGAACTGTAAGCTCATATTGATACCATTCTTTTTTTAATATTTTCAAATACGTTATGTTATATAATTACATATGTCAATCAAATGTTATCTTATATCCTTTGTTTTTAGGAGACTTTTCACGGCAATGGGAATATCGTAGAAAATTTAAAATAGCTTTGAATTTCTCTTGACGAAATCATGTCTATGTATACTATATATAGTATTAGAATGATCGGTGATTCAAAATAAATGCTAAATGTGAATACATTGTTCATTTTATTGAAATCAGATTATTTCATAGTGCAGTACCATATATTTTAGAGTAGCAGTTCAATTGGAATGTCACCTTAGGGGAGTTTTTTTGTTCATTGTCTATGTATTAAATTTTTTTGTGGTGGAAAACAAATGAAGGCACTAACAAAGTGGCTGTAAAGGCTACAAAGGTAGTTGGCTTTATGATGCTTTTCATTCAAAAACAGTGAAACAAGAAAAATGCTAGTAGGTAGTTGTTGTATAACGGAGAGCAGTTATTGCGACTGTAAGCCATTTCTTCGTTTGTACTATGTTTTATTTTAAGGGAATGTAGTAATTTAAAACTACATTCATCAGCTTGTAAGTCATTTTAATTGAAACATGACTAAGTGTTTTAGTGTGTAATTATTGTGTAAATGTTGTGAAATTATCATAATTAATTTGTTTCTAAGTTATTTTTTGAATTATGAAAGTTGAAAAGAATGATCACTATTTATAGTAAACCATCTTGTGTTCAATGTGATGCTACCTATCGTGCTTTTGATGCTAAGGGTGTTGATTATAATGTTATTGATATTTCTTGTGATGAACAAGCGTATAATTTTGTTCAATCTTTAGGATATCGTCAAGTGCCTGTAGTAGTTTGCGATGATAATCATTGGTCGGGTTTTAGACCAGATATGATTAATGGTCTTTGTGGCTAATGGGGCTTATTGTTTATTATTCGAGTGCAACGGGTAATACTGAACATTTTGTTTCTCAGCTTGACCAACGACTTTTCAAAATTGATAAAAAAAATCCATCAATATTGGTTAATGAGCCGTACGTGTTAGCTGTACCTACTTATGCAGATGGTAAAGGTAGATTGGCTGTGCCAAAAGCAGTGATTCATTTTCTTAATGAAGTGGAAAACCGTGAATTGGTTCGTGGTGTCATTGGTGGTGGAAATCGCAATTTCGGTTGTTATTATAATTTAGCGAGCAAGATAATTGCAGAGAAATGTTGTATACCTTGCCTCTATCGTTTTGAGCTTCGAGGAACTGAGGAAGACGTTATTTGTGTGAAAAAGGGATTGGAAAAGTTTTGGAAACAATAAGTGTAAAAAAACTGGAGACGCCAGATCAAATTACAGATTATCATGCACTCAATGCGATGCTTAATCTTTATGATGAGAATGGTCATATTCAATTTGATATGGATAGACTTGCTGCTCGGCAGTATTTTCTCCAACATGTTAATCAGAATACGGTTTTTTTTCATAATTTAAAGGAGAAAATAGATTACTTGGTAGAAGAAAATTATTATGAGAGAGAATTATTTGAACTTTATGATTTTTCTTTTATCAAAAAGCTTTTTAAACGCGCTTATGCATTTAAATTTCGTTTTCCTACTTTTCTAGGCGCGTTCAAATATTACACGAGTTATACATTAAAGACTTTTGATGGTAAACGCTATCTTGAGCGTTATGAGGATCGTGTTTGTCTTGTTGCTTTATATTTAGCACAAGGGATTAAAGACCTTGCTGAGGGGTTGGTTGATGAAATTATTACAGGGCGGTTTCAACCAGCAACACCAACATTTTTGAATGCGGGCAAGAAGCAAAGAGGTGAATTAGTATCGTGCTTTTTGTTACGCGTTGAAGACAATATGGAATCGATAGGTCGTTCCATTAACTCAGCTTTACAGCTTTCGAAACGCGGTGGAGGTGTGGCACTTTGTTTGACAAATTTACGAGAAGCAGGGGCACCAATTAAGAAAATAGAAAATCAATCATCGGGTGTTTTACCTGTGATGAAAATGTTAGAAGATGTATTTTCTTATGCTAATCAACTTGGTGCGCGACAAGGCGCTGGTGCTGTTTATTTACACGCACATCATTTAGATATTATGAAATTTTTGGATACAAAACGAGAAAATGCTGACGAAAAAGTCAGAATTAAAACGCTTTCTCTTGGTGTTATTATTCCTGATATCACTTTTGAGCTTGCTCGCAATAATGAGGATATGTATCTTTTCTCATCTTACGATATTGAGCGGGTTACAGGAAAACCTTTTAGTGATATCTCTTTGACAGAGCATTATCGCTCTTTTGTTGATAATTCAAAGATACGCAAAAAGAAAATAAGTGCGCGGGTTTTCTTCCAAACATTAGCGGAAATTCAGTTTGAATCAGGATATCCATATATTTTGTTTGAAGATACGGTCAATCGGGCAAATCCGATAGAAGGCCGTATTAGTATGAGCAATTTGTGTACAGAAATTTTTCAGGTGAGTGAAGCCAGTGAACTGGAAACAGATTTAACTTATCGTGCTGTTGGCAATGATATATCTTGTAATCTTGGCTCAATGAATATTGCAAAAGCGATGGAGAGTAATAACTTTGGGAGAACAGTGGAAATAGCTGTGCGTGCCCTAACAGCTGTTTCTGATATGAGTAATATTGCTTGTGTGCCTTCTATTGCAAAAGGCAATGCTGAGAGTCATGCGATTGGTTTGGGACAAATGAATTTGCATGGTTTTCTAGCCCGTGAAAAGATCTATTATGGAACGCCGGAAGCAATTGATTTTACCAATATCTATTTTTACACAGTTACATATCATGCATTGCGTGCTTCTAATTTAATTGCGCGTGAACGTAAAAAAATGTTCGTAGGATTTGAAAAATCAGCTTACGCAGATGGAAATTTTTTTACAAAGTATATTGAGAAAGAATGGAAACCACAATTTGAGCTAGTACAAGAGCTTTTTACACGTAATAATATCGTTATTCCGAACCAAAGAGATTGGCAAGAGCTCAAGCAATTAGTTGCTCAATATGGGCTTTATAATCGCTATCTTCAGGCTGTACCACCTACAGGATCTATTTCCTATATTAACTATGCAACTTCTTCTATTCATCCAATTGCTTCGAAGATTGAAATTCGCAAAGAGGGAAAAATAGGACGTGTTTATTATCCTGCTCCTTATATGGATAATACGAATTTAGAGTTTTATCAGGATGCTTATGAAATTGGGCCTGAAAAAATTATTGATACTTATGCTGTTGCTACGCAGCATGTCGATCAGGGTCTTTCGTTAACTTTGTTTTTTCCTGATACAGCAACTACACGTGATATTAATCGTGCACAAATTTATGCCTGGAAAAAAGGCATAAAGAGCATTTATTATGTACGGTTACGGCAGATGGCATTGAGTGGAACAGAAGTCGATGGTTGTGTTTCATGCAGTTTGTAGGAGATGATTATATGACCAAAATTACAACCAAAAATGCTGTTGTTTGCGCTATAAATTGGAATAGACTCCATGACGAAAAAGATCTTGAAGTTTGGAATCGTTTAACTGGTAATTTTTGGTTACCTGAGAAAGTACCATTGTCCAATGATATTCCTTCATGGGCTAGTTTGACGGAGGAAGAACGAAAACTGACAATTCGTGTTTTCACAGGTCTTACTCTTCTGGATACGGTTCAGAATACTGTGGGAGCTATTTCGCTTATGGCTGATGCTGTAACAGAACACGAGGAAGCAGTATTAACGAATATTGCATTTATGGAAGCGGTTCATGCACGTTCTTATTCCTCTATTTTCTCAACTTTATGTTCGACAGTGGAAGTTGATGATGCATTTAGATGGTCGGAAGAAAATACCTATTTGCAAAAAAAAGCGAGATTAATACTTGAGCATTATGAGGCGAATGAACCGCTAAAGAAAAAAATTGCTTCGACTTTGCTTGAGAGCTTTTTATTTTATTCTGGTTTTTATTTACCCATGTATTGGTCAAGTCGTGCTAAGCTGACTAATACCGCTGATTTAATTCGGCTTATTATTCGTGATGAGGCTGTTCACGGCTATTATATCGGTTATAAATTTCAATTAGGTTTTGCGAAGCTTGATGAAGCTAAAAAACAAGAAATAAAAGATTTTGCTTTTAATATACTTTTTGATCTTTATAATATTGAGTGTAAATATACTGAAGATCTTTATGATGCTATTGGGTTAACAGAGGATGTTAAGGTTTTTCTTCATTATAATGCAAATAAAGCATTAATGAATTTAGGTTTTGAAGCTCTTTTTCCACCTGAAGTGTGCCGTGTTAACCCTGCTATTTTAGCAGCTTTGTCACCGAATTCTGATGAAAATCATGACTTCTTTTCAGGATCAGGTTCTTCTTATGTTATTGGTAAAGCAGTTGCAACTGTGGATGAGGATTGGGCGTTTTAATGAGTGAAGGAAAAGAGAAGCGCACGAGGTATTTTATTTAAATCTTCACGTATTTTTAAACATTTAAATCCATTTTTTTTAAATAAATCACAAACTTCTTTTTCTTGAGAATAGCCAATTTCAACAGCGATATGGCCCTTCTCTTTTAAATAATTTGCTGATTCATGGGCCAATTTTCGATAAAAATCAAGGCCGTCTTCTCCACCAATTAGGGCGCGCAAAGGGTCGTGTTGGCGCACTTCTTTTGCAAGGTTTTTGATTTCTTTTTCTGGAATATAAGGAGGATTGGAAATAATGAGATCAAATTGTCCCTTGACGGAATCAAACCAGTTGCTGAGAAGAGGTGTAAAACGGTGGGCAACATTTGCATGTTGTGCATTTTTTGTAGCTGTCTTTAAAGCATCTTCGGAAATATCAACGGCTACAGCATAGGTTTGAGGAATTTGCTTGAGAATTGCTATGGCAATAGCTCCACTTCCTGTTCCCATATCAAGCAGTGTAGCTTGTTCTGATTTCTTTAGATATGTTTTAAGAATTGGTAAAACAAGATCAACAAGTGTTTCTGTATCCGAACGTGGTTCTAACGTATCTTTAGACAAGGTAAATGGTATACCGTAAAATTCTCGTGTCCCGGTAATACGGTAGACAGGTTCACCTGCAATACGTCGATTTATAGCTTGTTCTAATTGTACGAGCTGTTCAGAAGATAGACACATATTTGGTTGCAGAATTCTATCGGATGCAGTAGTTCCTGTTACCCATTCAACGAGTATTTTTGCGTTAAGATCGGCTTCAGAAATTCCTTGATATTGCAATTTTTTTTGTGTTTTTTGAATGGTTTTGCTGAGCGAATGATCGTTCATCTACTATGATCCATTTCAGTAAGGAGTGTTGTCTGATGATCAGAAATGAGTGCATTAATCAGCTCATTTAAATCTCCTTCCATGATACGATCAAGTTTATATAGAGTCAGATTAATACGATGGTCAGTTACACGTCCTTGTGGAAAATTATAGGTGCGAATACGTTCTGATCGATCACCAGAGCCAACTTGAGTTTTGCGGGATGCTGAACGTTCACTCTCTGCTTTTTGTCGTTCAATATCGAATAAACGCGCACGTAAAATTTGGAGTGCGCGTGCGCGATTTTGATGTTGTGATTTTTCTGCTTGAACAACCATAATTCCTGTTGGTATGTGCGTAATACGAACAGCTGAATCAGTTGTATTGACATGCTGCCCACCTGCACCAGATGCACGCATTGTATCAATGCGGATATCTTCTGGGCAAATTTCAATATCAATTTCTTCCGCCTCTGGTAAAACTGCAACAGTGGCGGCTGATGTATGGATGCGTCCTCCTGTCTCTGTTTCAGGGATGCGTTGTACGCGATGGACACCTGATTCAAACTTAAGTTTAGAAAATACACCTTTTCCTGAAATGGTTGCTATAATTTCTTTATATCCACCAACTTCACCATCACTCAAAGAAATGACCTCAACTTTCCAGTTATGAGTATTAGCATAACGTTCATACATACGGAAAAGGTCTCCTGCAAAAAGTGCTGCTTCTGATCCTCCCGTTCCTGCTCGAATTTCAATAATAACGCTTTTTTCATCAGCAATGTCTTTGGGCAAAAGAAGAATTTGGAGTTCTTGCTCAAGTTCCTGAATTTTTTGATATAATGATGATAGCTCTTCTTGGGCCAAATTACGCATTTCTGTGTCTGTTTGTGTATCACTTATTATGGTTTCGATATCTGCTATTTCTTTATAGAGAGAATTTAATGCTCGTATAGGAACTATAATTGGCTGTAATTCTGCGTATTCGGAAGCTAATTTTACATATGTTTCCGCATTTGGGTTCTCAGCCATTTGGCTTTCAATTATTTTGAAGCGTTTTTCAAGCTGCTTCATGCGGTCTTGTGGCAAAGAAACCATGGCAATATCGGCCTAATTCATTGAATGTTAGAAGTTGATAATATTATACCATTATATTATTGTAGGGGGTAATAAAGAAGAAAAATACTCTTGCCAACCAAATTATAGAATTTTAGAATAAATTTATGTAAAAACTTGATGTGCATAAGTAGTTTCTTTTATTATACACATAGGTTTATTAATTTAGGAAGTGCGTTTTTTTCCGTAAATTTCAAGACGATGATGAACAATATTATAGCCAAGGGAATGGGCAATTTCTTCTTGCAACTTTTCAATGATAGCAGATTGAAATTCAATAGCTTCTCCTGTGTCTATATCAATAAGATGATCGTGATGTTCACTTTTTGCTTGTTCAAAACGAGAAGGTCCCCCATTGAAGGCATGGCGATGAATAGTTCCATTTTCTTCTAATGTTTTCATTGTGCGGTAAACAGTTGATAGCGAAATACTAGAGTCTATTTTATGAACACGCTGAAAAATTTCAAATGCATTCGGATGATCATCTGTGTCGGCTAAAACGTCAAGAATGATACGTCTTTGACGCGTTACTCTTAGACCGGCGATTCGCAATTCTTTTTCATAACTTTGTTTATTCATTTAATTCTTTGATTTTTTAGGTGAAGGATCCATGACAATGCTTATATTTTTTTCCTGAACCACAAGGACAAGATTCATTTCGTCCAACTTTTCCCCATGTTTTTGGATCATTAGGATTGCGTTTTTGGGGATTAACTAACCGATTTTCGTTTATCTGCGTCCATGCTGTAATGTTATTTTTTTCGCTCTGACTACTGGAAGGATATTGGGAGCGAGATCTTTCCGGTATTTTTGATTCTACGGGTTGTTGAATAATTTCAAAATGCATGAATTTAGAAATAAAATTTTTACGGAGATTGATAAGCATAGTTTGAAAGAGTTCAAATGACTCTGTTTTGTACTCATTGAGAGGATCTCGTTGTGCATAACCACGGAAGCCAACAGCAGAACGTAAATGATCTAAATGAACTAAATGCTCACGCCATAACATATCAATTGTTTCAAGTAGTATAGCTTTACGAAAGTAAGTGATTATTTCTGGACTATAGCGTTCAGAGCGTTCCTTTTCAAATTTTTCAACAGCCTTTGTTATGCGTTCTACAATTTGTTCTTCTACAATTCCTTCTTCGCTTGCCCATTTTTCTATTGGAAGGTTTAAATTGAAAACCTGATATAGTTCCTTTTGTAAATCTTTCACATTCCATTTTTCTGCGTATGTTCCATATGGAATGTGGGTTTCTACTAGATCTTCAATGACTTCATTACGCATTTCAACGGTCATTTCAGTTAAATTTTCTGCATTCATAACTTCCATGCGTTGCTCAAAAATAACTTGGCGTTGATTATTCATCACATCGTCATATTTTAAAAGATTTTTACGAATTTCGAAGTTCCGCGCTTCAACCTTTTTTTGAGCTTTCTCAAGAGCTTTATTAATCCATGGATGGATAATGGCTTCATCTTCTTTTAGTCCAAGCTTTTGCAGCATACTATCCATACGGTCAGAACCGAAGATACGCATGAGATCATCTTGAAGAGAAAGAAAAAATTTTGAACGTCCAGGATCACCCTGGCGACCAGAACGACCGCGAAGTTGGTTGTCAATTCGACGACTTTCGTGGCGTTCAGTAGCGATAACATAAAGACCCCCAGCAGCTAACGCTGTCTCTTTAAGTTGTTGAACATCTTTTTTGATTTCTTCAATTTTAGCGGTTCGTTCTGGGCCTTCAGGTATATTCTGCAATTCTTGCCGAATACGTATTTCAACATTGCCACCAAGTTGTATATCGGTACCACGACCTGCCATATTGGTTGCAATAGTCAACGCTTTAGGAACACCTGCTTGCGCTATAATATGTGCTTCTTGTTCATGATAGCGAGCGTTCAAAACTTGAAAATCAGTAATACCTTCTTTCCGTAAGCGTTCTGCTAATTGTTCCGACTTTTCAATAGAAGTAGTTCCAACCAGAATAGGCTGTCCTTTTTCATGAGCTTGACGAATATCGCGAACAATGGCTCGATATTTTTCTTCTGCTGTTCGATAAATTTCATCATCTTCATCACGGCGTTGAACGGGTAAATTTGTAGGGACTTCAACAACCTCAAGATCATATGTATTATTAAATTCTTCAGCTTCCGTTATAGCTGTTCCAGTCATACCAGATAATTTTTTATACATACGAAAATAATTTTGGAAAGTAATAGAAGCTAAGGTTTGATTTTCTGGTTGAATAGTGACATGTTCTTTGGCTTCTAATGCTTGATGTAATCCTTCAGAATAACGCCGCCCTGGCATCATACGACCAGTAAATTCATCAATGATAACGATCTCACCATTGCGGACAATATAATCTTTATCACGAATAAACAATTTATGTGCTTTTAGAGCGTTATTAATATGGTGGACAATTGTAACATTTTCTATGTCGTAGAGGCTTTCATTTTTGAGGTGCCCAGCTTTTTTAAGTATTTCCTCAATTTTTTCAGTACCAATTTCAGTAAAAGTTGTTGTTTTTTGTTTTTCATCTATTTCGTAATCCTCTGGTGTTAGGAAAGCAATAAATGCATCAATAAGATTATAAAAATCAGTACGATCTTCTAAGGGACCAGAAATAATAAGCGGGGTTCGTGCTTCATCAATGAGAATTGAGTCAACTTCATCAATAATTGCATAATGATGGCCACGTTGTACCATTTGGCTACGATCAAAAGCCATATTATCGCGAAGATAATCAAATCCTAATTCATTATTTGTTGCATAAGTAATATCACATGCATAAGCTGCTCGACGAGAATCATTATCAAGATGGTTGAGAATAACACCAGTTGTCATACCTAAAAAATCGTAGATTTTCCCCATTGTTTCAGCATCACGACCGGCAAGATAATCATTAACCGTGACAACATGGACCCCTTTTCCTTCTAAGGCATTAAGATACACTGGTAAGGTTGCCATTAATGTTTTACCTTCACCAGTACGCATTTCAGCAATTCCTCGGTTATGAAGAACCATTCCACCAATAAGCTGTACGTCAAAGGGGCGCATGCCGTAAACACGCTTTGCTGCTTCACGAACAGTTGCAAATGCTTCTGGTAATAGCGAATCAACCGTTGCGCCTTCAGTTAATCTTTTACGAAATTCCGCGGTTTTTTGGTGTAATTGCTTATCGCTTAATTTCTGCAATTGTTCTTCTAAGGCATTAATTTGTATTGTTTTTTGGCGAAGTGCTTTTATGCGGCGTTCATGAGCCGAACCAAAAAATTTATGCGCAAGAGCACCTAAATTGACCATTTCTGGTCCTTTCTTTCATTTGTTATCACCGCAATGGGTGTTTATAAATTGTACCTATCACTCTGCATTACCTAAAACGCTTGATATAATTAGGTGTGTGCAGCGCTTTATGTTAAGTAATATATAATGTTTTTTTCATTTTTTTCTAAAAATAGAGATTAAGGGCCTAAAAGCGTCATGTCAACTTTAGTGATATTATTTGAATAATTAAGGTATGAAGTAATTTAGGGTATAATGTGACATTTTTCTATATTATCATGTTTTGTATTATCTGGAATAAAGTGTAATAGAATAGAAGGATCATTTTTTTGTTTGTGTGAAATAAAATTATCAAATTTATCTATGTCTAGATTTTAAAGTGCTATGGTAAAAAAATTTAAATTTGAAAATGCATTAATTTTTAAAAGGGAGTATATTTATGAAATTCAATTTTAGGGCACTATGTTTGGCCTCAACTTTATTAGTTAGCGTACATACGGGCGTGATAGCCCAAGAAAGTGTAAAGTCTGCGAAAAATGATTTAAGTACTTTAGAGAACGCTACTGAAAAACCAGTTTCTCTTTCTCATGTAATAGCAGTGATTGATGGGAAAAATATTACAGCGGGGCAATTAGATGAGCTAGCACTCGAAATAAATCCTAATTTAGTTCGTGTTCCGGATGAACAACGTCGTGTAACGGTCTTAAAAGCTTATTTGGATATGCAGGCACTTGCTAAAGCAGCACTGCAAAAAGGCTTAGATAAGACAGAAGCTTATGATAAACGTATGGCAATAATGCGCGATAATATTCTTCAGCAACTTTATTTTAAAGAGATGGTTGTTGACAAGATTGCAGATGCTGATGTGAAAGCCCTTTATAATAAAGAAATTGCTGCTTTACCTAAAGAAGATGAAATTAAAGCACGCCATATTTTAGTTAAGACAAAAGAAGAAGCAGAAAAAATTATTAAGCGTTTGAATAAAGGTGAAAACTTTGAGGAAATTGCAAAAAAAGACTCAACAGATGGTTCTTCTGCTGTTGGTGGAGATCTTGGTTATTTTAGTCGTGGTCAAATGGTTAAATCATTTGAAGAGGCTGCGTTTAATTTGAAAGTAGGCGAATATACTAAAAAACCTATTGAAAGTCCATTTGGTTGGCATGTTATTAAGATAGAGGATCGTCGTTTGAAACAACCTCCTGTCTTTGACGATGTCAAAGAGGTATTGCGTACACAGCTTATAAGAGAACATTATCAAACACTTATCACTGACTTACGAAGTAAGGTCAATGTACAATACCCTGATTCTAATATTGCAAAACGTATGCAATCTTTTAATGAAAATGAAGCACCATTTCTAGGTGAAGCATCCAATTTAGAGGGGGGAGAATAATCTTTTTCTTATGCTGGGTCATTTTTACAAGGCCCAGCACCTTTATGATTGTATTCAATTACATTTATGGAAAAGCATTTAATGGCTGTAAAGATATCGCCTTTGTCACCTAAACAAATACAAGAGCTCCCACCATTATCTGGTGTGCGAATAGCTACAGCTGAAGCTGGTATTAAATATAAAGGTCGTACAGATCTTCTTTTTATTGTGTTTGATGAGCCAGCTAATGTGGCAGGTGTTTTTACACGTTCAAAGTGTAGGTCTTCTGCTGTAGATCATTGTCGTGAATCGCTTCTTTATGGGGTTGCTAGGGGTCTTGTTGTTAATTCTGGAAATGCAAATGCTTTTACAGGGTACAAAGGTAAGCAGACAACAAATGCAATAGTACGTTCCGCATCTAGTGCTTTAAAGGCGAGAGAAAATGAAATTTTTATAGCTTCTACAGGTGTTATTGGTGAACCAATGGTTGAGGCTTGTATTTTAAATCTTTTACCTGATATGGTTTCTAAAGCAAAGGAAGGATGCTGGTTAGAAGCTGCAAAAGCTATTATGACAACCGATACTTTTCCAAAACTTGCAACGCGTCAGTTTGATTTTGGGGGGGAGCTTGTTACTATTAATGGAATTGCAAAAGGCGCTGGTATGATTGCACCAGATATGGCAACAATGCTTTCTTTTGTGGTAAGTGATGCAGAGATTTCTTCAGATATACTTCAAATGATGTTGTCAGAGGCTGTTCAGGAAACTTTCAATTCGATTACTGTTGATAGTGATACTTCGACGTCTGATACATTAATGATCTTTGCAACAGGAAAAGCGAAGGGCTGCCTCCCTTGTTTGACAAGCCAATTAGATCCTCGTTATTGGATATTTGCAAAGAACTTGCGTGAGCTTTTGCATGAACTTGCATTACAAGTTGTTTGTGATGGTGAAGGAGCCCGTCATTTAATTGAGGTATCTGTTATTGGTGCTACAACAAATAGTGCTGCTAAGACTATTGCTCTATCAATTGCAAATTCACCACTTGTAAAAACAGCTATTGCGGGTGAAGATGCTAATTGGGGGAGAGTTGTTATGGCGATTGGTAAAGCAGGTGTTGAAGCAGACCGTGATCGATTAAAAATTTGGTTTGGTGAACATCGTGTGGCTTTTAATGGTGAACGTGATCCTCATTATAGCGAAGAATCAGTGAGTGCTTATATGAAAAGTCAACATATTACAATTTGTGTTGATATCGGTCTTGGGAGTGGGAAAGCAACAGTCTGGTCTTGTGATTTAACGAAGGAATATGTTGCGGTCAATAGTGATTATAGAAGTTGATTAATAAAACATAAACTTGAATATTTAGTATTTATATACTTCTGAAAAATACTGGATATTTAGTTGTTTATTCTGGGATAGGGCTTTACAATAGCAAAAATGATAGTCACCTATTACTTTTTTGGCCATTAGTATGCATATAAAAAATCCACTCCTTCTTGTTGTTGCATGCGCTTTATTAGATCCGAATAATCGGGTTTTACTTGCACAACGGCCTCAAGGAAAATCATTAGCTGGTTTATGGGAATTTCCTGGTGGAAAGATTGAAAATGGTGAAACGCCAGAGGCATCATTAATTCGTGAGTTAGCAGAAGAGCTTGGCATTTATGTTCAACCGAATAATTTATTACCCTTAACATTTGCAAGCCATAATTATGAAACTTTTCATCTGTTAATGCCGTTATATATTTGCCGCCGTTATGAGGGGATTCCAAAAGGACGGGAAGGACAAAATTTAGAATGGGTTTTTATTAGCAGTCTTGATGAATATTCTATGCCTGACGCTGATAAGCCATTGATTCAAGTTCTAAAAAACCTTCTTCTTTAATATGTTGATAAAGGGAGAATATTGATAAACAATGGGAAATTTCTTTCACTCAATATTTTTCGGTTAAGAAATCCTTAGGCAACTGTATTTTTAAAGTAAGGTTTTTGAAATAATCAGAAGAGATTTAACTATTGTTTTAGATAAATTGCTTGATTATTGTTGTACATTGTTTTGTGTTGGAATACGAGATTCATTATGTGTACATTTATTTTTATTAAGTCACCTTATTTTAGATAAAATAATTATTAGAAATAAATTATTTATAGATAAAAAATATTTTTAAATTATATTAAATATTATAAAAAAATAATAATTTTTATATTTATTATAATAATATTTACATTTTATTTGTGAATAATTTTTTAATTTTTAAAAATAATAATAGGAATAAATAATGATATTTGGTTTTTTTATTAATTTATTTTTATTTGTTATTTTTTTGTTATGTCTTGTTTGTTACAAGAGAATTAAAAAAAATTTTACATTGCACGTTATACTAGGTCTTATCATTGGTTTAATTTTTGGTAGTGTTTTGCAGATTATTTATAAGGAAGGCAATCCTATTCTATTAGAATCTGTTGAATGGTTTAACATTGTTGGTGATGGATATATATCGTTATTAAAAATGATTGTTATGCCATTGGTTTTTATCTCTATCGTTTCGGCAGTAGCACATTTGCATTCTTTTTATGCTGTTGGCAGAATTGGCATAATAACAATTTCAATACTCCTTTTGACAACATCTTTTTCTGCGTTGATTGGTATCTTGATGGTTAATTTCTTTGGACTCACTGCAAGTACTTTAGTACATGGAGGAGAAGATATATCTACTATTCTTGCAAGTCATACTTCTCAGCTTGAAGATATCAGTATACCAAAGTTGATTTTATCATTTATTCCTCAAAATTTATTCGCTGAGTTAATAGGAACAAAGGCTACATCAATTATTAGCGTTGTTATTTTTTCAGCTTTTTTAGGAGCTGCGGTTATTCTTTTAAAAAAGGATGAACCAGATAAAGGGGAGAAAGCGCTTGTATTGATTCAAATTATACAGTCTTGGATTATGCGATTAGTGCGTATTATAATTTCTTTAACACCTTATGGTATTTTTGCTCTAATGACTAAGGTGGGAGCAACTTCAAATATTGCAGATATTTTAAAATTACTGGTTTTTATTGTTATTTCTTATATTGGTATTACCCTTATGTTTGGAGTTCATGGCATATTACTTGGTATCTCAGGTATTAATCCATTCCGTTTTTTCAAAAAAGTTTTTCCTGTTTTAACATTCGCTTTTAGTAGTCGTTCAAGTGCCGCTAGTATTCCTTTAAATATCGAAGCACAAACTCAATGGATTGGTGTTCCGCATTCAATTGCAAGTTTTGCGGCTTCTTTCGGTGCAACAATTGGTCAAAATGGTTGTGCAGGCCTTTATCCAGCAATGCTTGCGACTATGATAGCCCCTTCTGTTGGCATTAATCCTCTCGATCCTCTCTGGATAGCTACTCTTGTTTGTGTTGTAACATTAAGTTCTATTGGTGTTGCTGGTGTTGGAGGAGGAGCTATTTTTGCTGCGTTAATTGTTTTGCCAATTATGGGGCTTCCTGTTACTTTGCTAGCTGTACTCATTTCTGTTGAACCTTTAATTGATATGGGGCGTACGGCTCTTAACGTAAATGGTTCAATGTTAGCTGGAACTATGACAAGCCAGATATTGCATACAACGGATAAAAGCATTTTTGAAGAATGATTTTCATATTAAGATTATCGGCTTTTTCATATTTATTATTGATATAATCTTTGTTACTTATTGATAATTTTGCTTCCTTATAAAATAGCCTCTTTCCGTAAAATATAATATCTCACAAACTTGACCATTATCACAAATATAATTTCGCTGTAAATTTGAGTTTTTATAACCTTAGATGTTACCATCTAAACCCTTTTATCAATTTTAGTTCTTCTAGAAATTTCTGTACTGTTGAAAATTTCTGTATTTTCATAGATGCTAGTCTATAATAGATCAAGCAATTGCCTTTTTGTGATAGTTTTTTACTTTACTAAAATTAGTTTCTTTTATGTTTCTGAAGTCTTGAGAAGCTCTGGTACAATAAATTTTATAATTATCAGTATTATTTTACTTCTTCTAGAAATTCAACTTTTGGATTGCAAGTTTTGAGATATAGTATATCTTTTTATTTTGTATATGGTAACTTTATATTTAATTCATCAAATTATTCATAATCTGTAAACTAAGAAACATTGCTATTTTTCTTATTATAATAAATTATAAGACTATGGTAAAGTTGCTTACTTTTATAGCTATTGTAAGATAGTAGTTTCTATCTTGATAAAAATTAATTGCGATTATAAAATTTTGTTATTAATAAAAGAGTATTATTAAAACGATTTTTACCTAATATATAAATCGGATTTTACTCCCAATGTTCACACAGTTTACGTGCATTATAAAGTGCCGTTTTATAAGGCTATGATTACAACTCTAACTTTAATATTATTTTCTGAACTAAGAGTATTTCTCTTTCTCAAAAGAGAAACCCTTAGTGTTGAGCTTTTGTATCTTACTTCTGACAAATAAAACTTTTATTGTTAATAAAATTAAAGCTCTTCGTTATTTTAATCAGCAATTTCAAGTCATAAAGAAAGGTCTATATTAATCACTACCTTAATTATTGTAAAATTTGTGATAAAATTAAAATAAGTAAAATTCAAACGATCAATTTCTTCTTTTATTATCTCAATCCAATGCTTCACCAAACAATTTTTCTCTTAAAATTCTGTTTGTGATAAGAAAGGTTTTACATCAATAATATAGCTAAAAAGCTAAGAAAAGTCTTCATAATCAACAAACGCAATATTCATTCTTAATATTTAAAAAAAATGCTAATAAAAACATATTAATTAAAATATGTTTCTACCTTTTTTAGGGATTCTTGAACAAGAGACTCTTTAATCAAGCTATTAGCTTGTTCAGCATCTAATTCTTTTGTAAGAAGCCTATTTGCAGCAGAAATTGCTAAATCAATAGCAGATGAAGAAACCATCCGAACTACATTAGCTTCAGCTTGAGCAATTTTTTGTTCCGCTAACCGATTGCGATCCTTTATATATTCCTCTGTTTTTATGCGAGTTTCAGCAATCATAGCATCAACTTTACATTTAGCATCAGCAATAATCTCTTGTGTTTCTTTTTCTATCTCTAGATGTTTACGCTGATATTCAGCAAGCACTTTCTGTGCCTCTTCACGAAGATGAAGAGCCTCATCAAGTTCATCTTTAATATGTTTTGCACGTGTATCGAGTTTGCGTATTATCACATTGGGAACTTCAAAATAGATTAAAAGCGCTAAAAAAAGAACTAATCCAATAAAAGCCCAAAACGTATCAGTCATTTTTGCAATCCTTAATGACTTACAGCTTTAACAGCTGAACTAACAGATTTTTTACTAATATCAACATCAACTAACTTCTTAATGATTTCGAAAGTAATTTCTTCTGCGATTAAATTAATATTCTGCATTGCTTTATTTTGAATCTTTTTTATTTTATCTTCAGCATCTTCTAGCTTTTTCTCCAAAGCTGCTTCAATTTTTTCTCGCTGGAGCTCAGCCTTTAATTTAATTTCATTATTTGCTGCCTGTATCATATTCTTTGCTTCTAAACGAGCCTCTGCTAATTTCTTTTCGTAAATTTCAATTACAGTATCTGTTTCCTGTTTTATGCGCATTGCCTGATCTAAATCGGATACAATCCGATCTCGACGTGTTTCAATAACACCACCAATACGCGGTACGATTACACGAGAAATGAAGAGATAAAAAAATCCAAAAGAAATAGCTAACCAAAGAAAATGTGAACCAAAATACACAAAATCAAAAGGTGGAAAGACACGACTCGCATGCTCTGTAATACTATTAAACTCCACTTTACCATCATGACATTCTAGCACTGTAGTATTATCATGATCAAATTCTGCCTTATTATTAAAATGATCCGGCATTTTAGTATCTTCTACATCATCGCTGGAAATTAACATTTCATTTTCCTTCGAAATAATCATTCTATCTCTATTAAATCAAAGCTTTTAGTAAGTAATAACTTTCTTTTTATTAAGAGCTAAAAGGCTATGTCTGTTCTCAAACAATTTATAAAACAGACATGCTTTTTGAAAGTAATTAGACAGCGAAAAGAAGTAAAAGAGCAATAAGCAATGAAAAAATACCTAAAGCTTCTGTAACAGCAAAACCAAATACTAAACGACCAAATTGACTATCTGCTGCTGATGGATTCCGTAAAGCACCAGAAAGATAGCTTCCAAAAATATTTCCAAGACCTAGTGCGGTTCCAGCCATACCAAAGCAAGCAAGACCAGCTCCAATATATTTTGCTGCAAGTACTAATTCCATATCATTCTCCTTTAAAGCGAAATTGCATAATTTGACGGAAACCCGCCGGTTTTATTAATGTTCTGGATGGACCGCATCATTAATATACATACAAGTTAGAACTGTAAAAACATAAGCTTGAAGAAAAGCAACCAAAAATTCAAGAGCCGTAATTGCTACAGTCATGGCAAGTGATAAAATTGCACCGCCCATACCTATGATTCCAATTCCAACCATTGAAACAATAAAGCCAGAAAATACTTTAAGCGTGATATGACCTGCAAGCATATTAGCAAACAGGCGAAATGAAAGGCTAATAGGGCGAGATAAAAAAGAGATAACCTCAATCATTGTAACCAAAGGTAGTATGATCACAGGAACGCCACTGGGAACAAAAAGCTTTAAGAAATTGAGTCCATGTTTATAAAAACCATATCCAATTACCGTTAAAATTACTAACATTGCTAATGAAAAAGTAATCACAATTTGGGAAGTAATTGTGTAAAAATAAGGAAACAAGCCAATAAAATTAGCAATAAGAACAAAAATGAATAACGAAAAAACTAAAGGAAAAAATTGCATTCCCTGCGTACCAGACGATTCTCGCAAAGTTGACGCTACAAACTCATAAAGCATTTCGGAAACAGATTGTATCCGTGTTGGGACTAACCGACGACTTGATGATGAAATGAAAAGAAATACTGAAGAGAGAACAACCGTCAAAACGATAAAAAACGACACGTTTGTAAATGACAAATCGACATTTCCAATGGAAATATTAATCAATCGTGAAACCTCAAATTGATGGATAGGATCCGGTGCGTGCGATGTCACTTTTAAACCTCTTTATTATCTTCTTTATTTTGTTGCAAAGCACTATGTCGTCCTAATTGGCTGGGAGCAATATATTTCATAGATCGAAGAATATTTAGTATACCAGCAACGAATCCAAGAAAAAGAAAAAACACTAATCCCCATGGTAATGAACCTACTAATTTGTCAAACCCAAATCCTAAAACAGCTCCTACAATAATATTCGCCAGAAACTCACTCGACAACTTAACAGCATATGCCATTTTTTTTTGTTGCTCTTTTTCTCCAACTTCAGACTGCTCTTTCTTTAACACTTTTTTACTGATTAAAGCTAATTCTAAATTCCGATTACGAAATTCTAAATCCTCTGAATAAAGAGAAGATACTTGTTTGCGTTTATATCTCTCAACATCCTTTTGTGGCATATCGGGATCATCGCCCTTCGCCATAACTGGCTCCTTAAGCAAAAAAGGTTACAATATACTCGATCAAGCTTTATTTAGCATATTGCTGTCAGATTTATTCGTCAAGTCCTCAAAAGCACTCTACCACAAAGATTTTTATAGATAAATAAAAACGCCTAAAATTTATTTTATTACGTAAAAAATCCAATAAAAAGAGTATCATATCTTAAATTTTAACAGATTTGCAAATACTTGTTGTTCTATAATAAGTAATTAAATGTTGATTTTTAATTTTATAAAATTTAACAATATGTAAAAGAAAATTACTTCTTTTTTGCGCGTCTTGCAAAAGGATTATCAGATGTCCGCAGAGATAGACGAATTGGTACACCTTGCATATCAAATTTATCTCGCAGCCCATTAGAAAGATAACGCAAATATGATTGAGGCATTTCTTTTGATCGTGAACAAGAAATAACAAATCCAGGAGGACGTGTCTTAACTTGTGTTATGTATTTAATTT
This sequence comes from Bartonella bennetti, assembly GCF_045945445.1. NCBI lineage: Bacteria > Pseudomonadati > Pseudomonadota > Alphaproteobacteria > Hyphomicrobiales > Bartonellaceae > Bartonella > Bartonella bennetti. Next base: position 235,627 of record NZ_CP174576.1, read on the forward strand.
TAGGTCGATGTCCAGAAATAGCGGGTGGTGGATAATTAACAAGCATCGTTTCAAGCCAGCGGTTCAGTTTTCCTGTAGAGATACGACGGTTCCATACACGATGTATCATCGTAATATTTTCCATCAATTTATTAATTCCTTGACCATATTGACCTGATAAAGGGATAGCTCTCAAGCCACGTACCTGAGGAAGAAGGCGAGTACATTTTTCATATAGAGTAGTTAATGTTTCATGACGGTTTTCAATAAGATCCCATTTGTTGAAAGCAATGATAGGAACACGTCCTTCACGAATCACAAGATCAGAAATTTGTAAATCTTGCTTTTCAAAAGATGCTGTTGCATCAAAAACAATTACAACGACTTCAGCAAAACGGATTGCGCGTAAAGAATCCATAACAGAAAGTTTTTCTAACTTTTCTTGAACTTTTGATTTTCGACGCAAGCCTGCAGTATCAAAAAGTTTAATACGACGATTATTCCATTCCCAATCTACAGAAATAGAATCACGCGTAATACCAGATTCAGGTCCTGTCAGTAAACGATCTTGCCCTAACATGCTATTGATAAGTGTTGATTTCCCTGTATTTGGGCGACCAACAATTGCTATCCGAATGGTTTTTTTTTCATCATAAACAGAATCCTCTTCTACTATGTCACCAACATTATCGCTAATAGATGAAACCTGTGCAGCAGTATAAACCTTTTCTTTTTCTCTCATCAGATTAAAAATTTTATCTGTACCAATAGCAGCTACAATAGCATCACGAAGGTCTGAGAGACCTTGACCATGTTCAGCAGAGATTAGGCAAGGCTCACCCAATCCCAATGACCATGCTTCATATTCTCCTGCTATCGCTGCTTTTGACTCAGATTTGTTAGCAACGAGCACGATTGGTTTTCCTGATTTACGAATGAGTGAAGAAAAATCTAGATCACTGGGTGTGATCCCACTTTTAGCATCAAGCACAAATAAAATAAGATCTGCTTCATCAATGGCAATTTTTGTCTGAGAACGCATACGTCCTTCAAGTGTATGGTTATCTGTTTCCTCCAATCCTGCTGTATCAATTACATCAAAATGAAGATCTTGAAGCTTAGCTGAATGGGTACGTCGATCACGGGTTACACCTGGTTGATCATCAACTAGAGCCAGCTTTTGCCCAACCAAACGATTAAATAGTGTCGATTTACCAACATTAGGCCGACCAACTATAGCAATGGTAAGGCTCATCAATTTATTCCTTATTTACCTTTCCACTCGCTTGAATAAGCTCAAGCATAATTTTTGCTCGATCCGTTATTTTAAATACTAGAGCATTCTCTTCAACAATTTTTTGGAAATAATAAACTGCATTTTCCATTTTATCCGCTTTATAAGCGGCTAAGCCTAAGACCTCTCTTGCAGACATGCGCATAGGATCAATATCATTAGCCATTTCTTTAACACGCTGCATTACATCATCAAATGTTCCTATATCAACTAAAATATAAGCTGCTCGAATTTTTGCAATTTTCCGCAAAATCTGTGGTGCTTTTTCATCCGCTGCAATCATATCAAACATTTTTACTGATTTAGCAGTATCACCTCGTTCCATCCACAAAGAGGCTTCACGTAAATCTGCAAGAAAAGGATATCCACCAAAATCAGATTTTTTAACACTTTTAAATTTCTTAATCGCTTCATCGAAATGATGTGCATCAGCTAAATCAAGGCCTGTTATGAATGTATCACCAACATTATTGGCTTTATTTATCTGCTGCTGCTGATAAATTTGATAGACAATTATCATCAAAACAAAAATAATAATTGCACCAATAACAAAAGAACCATAACGTTTCCAAAAAGTATAGAATTTTTCTTGACGGAGTTCTTCATTAACTTCATAAATAAAATTATCATGTGTCATATAGTCTACCTTGAAAAAACATTAGTCTGCGCTTTTACATAAAATGAATAAAATTAGTAATCCTAATCAACAAAAAATTTTATAATTTCAATTGACAAAATTAGAATGAGTGTCTGTTCTTATCAATTGGATTTTTTTAAATCATTATACTACTTAAGATTTTTGTAAAATTTATCGATTCATATTATGGCTTTGATGTGCTTGACCTTTAAAAAGCATGAAAAACTATTTTCAGTGGCTCTGTTTATTGCACTCAACTGATAACTCATTCAAATATAGTGCAGGTTATTTAATTGTTATTATTTTTTTATGATAGTTCATATAACGATAATGCATGAATAACAGGTACAGTGCAAGTTAATCTTATTATCAATTTTTTACTACTTGTAAAAATTTTATACGAATATTTTTATAGAGGATAAATAAATACCTAAGTATAGTATGTAGAAAAAATAATCATTTTCTGAATGTTTAGTTTCATATAATTTCAATAATATTATTCAATCTCACTTTTTTATCTAAAAGTTTTTTTACGACGCACATCTATTATCTAAAAATTATTTTATTGTAATGGCCAGACCCACATTAACATGGGAACAGCAACGACTGCTATTAATATAGCTAATGGAATACCAAAACGTGGATAATCACTAAAACGATAACCACCTGGACCCATTACTAACATATTACATTGATGTCCAATAGGTGTGAGAAAATCACATCCAGCTCCTATCGCGACAGCCATTAGAAAAGCTTCAGGTTTATAATGGAGAGAATGAGCAAAGCTTGATGCAATTGGTGCGATTACCATTACTGTTGCCGCATTATTCAAAAATGGTGTCACTAACATTGCTGTAATTAAAATAAGCGCTAATGCTCCAGATGGTGGTAAAAATACGGCCAATTGACTTAGCCAGTGACCGATTAAATTTGTGCATCCTGTTTTTTCTAGTGTTTCACTTACTGGAATGAGAGCTGCTAATAATACCAATATTTGACCGTCTAGAGTTTGATATAAATTACGTGCTGGAAGAACGCGAAAAATAACCATTGCGACAGCGGCTGCAAAAAAAGATAACGCAACTGGAATAATCTGAAAAGCGGTCAAAGCAATTGCTATAAATAAAATAGACAAAGCTGCAAGACTATGCCGTAAATTACCAAACATAATATTACGCTTTGCTAATGGCAGGCATTTCAATTCCCGTAACAAATTTGGAATGACTACATCTTGCCCTCGTAAAACAATTACATCTCCAAGATGGAAGACGATATCATTGAGTCTTCTCCGAACCCTTTCATGCTGACGGCTTAATGCAAGGATATTCACATCATAACGCTCAAAAAGTGAAAAATTTTTAGCACTGATACCGATAAGAGGTGAGTCATGTGAGATAACTGCTTCAATAATTTCACTGTCTTTATCGTTTGTAGATACAGTACGGCCGGTAAAAAATTCCAAACGGGAAGAATTAATGACAATATCTAAACCCTTATGTGATCCTTCTAATAGAACAATATCTCCTTCAGAAAAAACAAAATCCGGCAAAGGAGAAATAAACATTTTATTTCTAATAATTTGCAGAACCATAACTTCACCACTTGATGGTTTAACAAGATCAATAATAGTTTTACCAATAATCGGAGAACAAGCTGGAATATGTACTTCTGAAATATAGTTACGAATATCAATAGCATCATCAAATGATACACTCGGATGTGCACGGATAGGTAAACGCCAGGAAAAAAACACTAAATATAATACCCCAGAAATAGCAACTGCTATGCCAACTGGCATGAAATCAAACATAGTAAAAGGAGCGCCTGTCAAACGTTCTTGCATAGCTGAAATAACAATATTAGGAGAGGTGCCTATTTGTGTCATAAGACCACCCAATAAAGCACCAAATGCCATTGGCATTAAAAATACTGATGGTGTAACCTGAGAACGGCGAGCAAACTGAAAAGCTATTGGTAGCATAATAGCCAAAGCACCAATGTTTTTAACAAATGTTGATAAGAGCATGACAGAGAGAACTAAAAAAGCTAGCTGAAGCCTTATCGATTTCACATCAGGCCATATATGTTGAATAATTAATTCCATCACACCAGAGCGTGATACAGCTGCACTAACTACAAATACGCTACCGACAATAATGACAATATCATTACTAAAACCGCTAAATGCTTCCTTTGGACTGATAAGACCTACTGTGCAGGCAATCAATAAAGTACAAACAGCAACAATATCATAACGAAATCGGTCCCAAATGAAAACAATCATCATGAGACAAATGATAGAAAAAGCCATTATTTGATCTTCTGTCATGAGATTCATCTTTCCCTGTTAATTAGCATTATTACAAATGCACATATCGTTTTTAACTGTTCCTATCACTAGAAACAAGATCAAACCAAACATGACTGTAATTAATTAAATGGGTGATAAAAATGATCAAAAGATAATATTTAGCATATATTTTCTTGTTAATTATTATAGTTTTTGCAAAAATTAAACTAAAGAAAATTGGTGATAGTTAATAAAAATTTATTGAAAAAAATAAGATAATAACTCTACATGCAAAAGTGATAAAAATCGACAGTTGTGTAATAGATATTATAGCGTATATGAATTGTAGGAGAATTTATCTACATTTAATTATGAGTGATAAAACTGAAAGAAAAAAGAATGGCTAATGTTAGTAGTCAATATCAAAGTGATAAAAAGAATTGGTTGAGGTATATCATTGGATTTATCTTTATTTTGGCTATCATATTTGTTGGGGGATTTTATATAGTAAAACCCTATCTAGATAGCTTTATAAAAAAAGAAATGGTTCGTCATTCTATCTATGCTGAAACATCGGGGGTTAGTATTGTAGGAAAAGTTAATTTAACAAATGTTATTTTACCAACTCCTACAGGTATATCACTGAAAATTGGTGCTATTTCAGCTCGTCCTCCTATTGCCTTCATTCCAGGAAGTTTCACACTCTATAATGTTGATTTAAAATATGATAATATTCATTTAAAAATACCAAAAATGTTTATTAGTAGTGTATCTTTAAAGGAAAAAGATATCACAATTAAATCTCCTATTTTTCAACCACTTATGCGTCTTAATATTGCATCAATTTCTGCACCAGATCTATTTTTTTTCATAAACGGTGGTAATAAATCAACTGACAAAATAAGCATAAAGAACTTTCAGATTGCAGATTTTAAAAATGGTCACATTCGTTCTATTGGTATCGACAATATAACAACGAACATTAATCTTGTATCAACGGTTGCAAATGATACTCAAAAAATACATTTAATCGTTAAAAGTGATGCAATTAAAGCCTATAATATCAATGTTGATTATGCTCACTCTATTATTTTTGGTACAAGTAAAACGAAGAAAAGTAAGACTGTTGTTGGGTCAATTATGTTGGATAATATGATGGTTGATCTCTTTCGAGAAAACAATAAAAATACTTCTTTTTCTCTTGGCAAGTTTAAAGCATCTTGTTTGAAAATGAAACCAATGACTCATTCCCCTGAGCAACTTATCAAAGCCTACCTTAATGCAAAAAAGATAAATAATCATGAAGATATAAAAGCAGTATGGAACGCAGCTCTCTTAGATAGTTTTTCAGCGATAACTTCTATTAATGTTATCATGGATAAAGCAACAGTTGATATGCCACAGCTTAAAACAAAACTTGATTCATTTGAATTAAGACCAAGTCAATGGCAGCAATCCATACCTCAGAAACTTTTGCTTTCTCTCAATGGTCTTTCGATTTTATCTAAAAAAATGGAAAAAAATGACTTAGATTTTCTTAAAAAAATGAATTTTGAAGATTTTAATCTTTCAGGAAGGATTGATGTTGCATATAATGAAGAAAAGCGTACACTTTTGCTAAATGCGATATCTTTTAATATAAAAGATATCGGTTCTGGAAATATATCAGCAAAAATAATGAATATTGATAAAGCATTTTTTTCAGGTCAAAAAGATGCAATGATTTTTTCTGCTCAAGATTTTAGTATACCTGAAATTGATCTGCATTATAAAGATGCTGGATTCATTGATAAGTTTTTCTCTTATCTTGCACAAAATTTCAGCGATAGTGATTATCAGCATAATCTTAAAGAAGAGCTTTATGATTATTTTTATTTAATTGTAACCAAAAGTTTGAAAATGTTATTAAAAGATCACGATGAAGCTGAAAATATTTCGAAATCTTTTGGGGATTTTGCTAAAAATCCACAGACATTAATAATTAAAATGAGGGCGAAAGACAATAAAGGTTTTACAGCTGGGGATCTTAAAAATATTTTGCAAGATGATTTATCAAATATTTTAAATAAAATGAGTTTAACCGTTAAAAATAAAGTATCTTTTTGAAAAACGTAACTAATTTCAAATCTTTGAGTTCTAAATTAAAAAGCTATCGTTTTTCTTTTCAGCTTTATATGATATTATCAGAAATATCATGAAAGTAATCTATAAACAAAATATATATTAGAAAATTGTTGATATTTGGAGTTGTTTTATGCCTAATTTATCATCAAATCGCTTACCTAATCGTGCTTCTATTGTAACTAAGCGAGCACTTTCTGCTATTGAAGGTTTTCTCCATATAGAAGCTCTTAGTGGTATTATTCTGTTGGTTGCAGCAACTGCAGCTCTTATTTTTGCCAATTCTAAATATATTTCTCTTTATGAAGCATTTTGGCACACATCCCTTGGTTTTAATTTTGGCCATTTTAATCTTTCATGGGATCTACATTTTTGGGTTAATGATGTTCTTATGACTGTATTTTTTCTTGTAGCAGGAATGGAAATTCGGCGAGAAATTCACGAAGGAGCTCTTGCAAATTTCAAACAAGCAGTTTTGCCAATTGTCGCAGCAATAGGAGGTGTTTGTTTCCCTGCGATTATTTATCTTAGCTTCAACTTAAATGGTGGACACACTTATGGTTGGGCTGTACCAACTGCCACTGATATTGCGTTTGCTTTAGGGATTCTTGCTCTTCTTGGAAAAGCCATACCTTCTAATCTTCATATTATTCTTTTATCATTAGCCATTATTGATGATATCATTGCTGTTTTAATCATTGCCTTTTTTTATTCGACCGACCTTGATCCTAGTGGTTTAGCTATCGCATCAGCAGGTATTGCATTGGTTTTATTTTTTCAGTGGATTGGATTTGCATCAGCATGGCTTTATATTGTACCAGGTGCAATTATTTGGTGGGGGTTGATGGTAACAGGGGTTCATCCATCACTTTCTGGTGTAGTTTTAGGCATGATGACTCCAGTTTTTCCTACTCGTCATCTTGTAGCTCCACTTACAATGCTCAACAATGCGGTAAAATCTCTTCAAGAAAAAAATACTGTCAAAGATCTACACCACACATTAAAAAAAGTACGTAAAGGACAACGTGATATAATTGCGCCTGTAATTCGTGTTCAAAAAGCACTACATCCATGGGTAGCTTACGGTATAATGCCAGTTTTTGCTTTTGCAAATGCTGGCGTTAGCTTTGCAAATTTTGATCTTTCTTCTAATAAATCATTCTTCATTGTTTTCGGTATTATTATTGGATTATTTGTTGGTAAACCACTTGGTATTATTACTGCTAGTTATCTTGCTGTAAAATCAGGTCTTTGTCGTTTTCCACCCAACATGACGTGGGGAGGAATTTTACTGATTGGATTTTTAGCAGGCATTGGTTTTACAATGTCTATTTTTGTTTCAATGCTTGCTTTTAAAGATGTTGTTCAACTTGATTCTGCGAAAATTGGTGTACTTTGCGGATCTGGTTTATCTGCTTTTATCGGCCTTGGATATGGTCTCTTTTATATCAAAAAACATAAAAAAGTACATGATAAATTTTAATAAAGAAAATAATGATTAAATTTTAACCACATCCTTTAAAAGGGGGGTGGTTTATTTAACTTATATATAATTTTCTCATAATCCTAAAAGACATAATAGTTAACTTTCGCAGGTGAGAGTACAATCCGACTGCATAGGATAACAATTAAACTTATAAATTGCATAAACTTAAAACATTCCAAGTATGTAAAACATAATAAGAATAAAATTCAATAGCTACATTTTTCTTTATTTGGTGAACAATACGCCCAAGTTATATTGCAAGATTCATATTTAGAAGTATGCATTTTACAATGTAGAAATGTAAAAAAGTGAGGGTGCAATAGTTTTGTGTTTTTCTGCAAAGTTAAAAACTGTTTTTCTTATACTTTTTCTTATTTTTTTTTGGAAGAAAACTTTGTTGTGAAGCGATAATATTGAGTTTAGCTATTCGAATCTAAAAACATTAATGCATTAGCTTATATTCGAAAAATCTAGAAACATGAAGCTGATATTATAATTCAAAATTAGATATTTTATATTATATCAAGGATAGGAGAGTAAAGTTTTCACATTTAAGTTTAGCACAATCGTTTTTTGTTATTTTTTACGTATGAAGATATTATCGAATATATCTACGGTGTATTAAGAAGAGAATAATACGTATATTAAGCAGAGAGCTCACACTTATTCTGAAGATTTTTAAGAGAAAAAATGCTTATTCCTTATCAAGGCGATAAACATTATGTAATGTTCTAACTGCAAGTTCAGTGTAAGCGCTATCAATGAGAACAGAAATTTTAATCTCTGAAGTAGTAATTGCCTGAATATTAATACCTTTTTCCGCTAAAGCCTTAAATGCTGTAGCCGCAACACCTGCGTGGCTACGCATTCCAATCCCAATAATAGAAATTTTTGCTAGGTCACTTTCAGATTGGATAACATCAAATCCAATCTTTTTACGATTTTTTTTAAGAAGTATAACTGCCCTCTCTACATCTGCTGATGGTACTGTAAAAGTCATATCAGTTTTCGAACCATCTTCAGAAATATTTTGCACAATCATATCAACATTAATATGCTCTTCAGCTAAAGGGCAAAAAATCGCTGCAGAAATACCTGGACGATCTGCAAGTCGGCGTAACGAAATTTGTGCTTCGTCTTTAGCAAAGGCAATACCAGTAACAGTTTGTTGTTCCATAATTTCATTCTCATTACAAATAAGTGTTCCAAGGGGGGCAATTGGATTACTGCTACTAATAGCATTAGGATCCTCAAAACTTGAGCGCACAAAAATACGAACTTTATGAACCATAGCTAGTTCAACAGAACGAACCTGTAAAACTTTTGCTCCAAGAGAAGCCATTTCAAGCATTTCTTCAAAAGTTATTTTTGGTAAACGGCGCGCTTTAGGTTCAACACGTGGGTCGGTTGTATAGACGCCATCAACATCTGTATAAATATCACAACGATCAGCTTTTAAAGCTGCTGCCATTGCAACAGCACTTGTATCTGAGCCACCACGCCCTAAAGTAGAAATTCGATTGCCTGGAGCTAAACCCTGAAAACCAGCTATAACGGCTACCTCACCTTCCTGAAAACGCTGTATCAAAAAGGATCCATCAATATCTGTAATTCGCGCACTACTATGAGCACTGTCGGTATGAATAGGAATTTGCCAACCAAGCCATGAACGTGCATTTACTCCCATTGACTGAAGTGTAATAGCCAATAAACCAGCTGTTATCTGTTCACCAGAAGCAACAACTACATCATATTCATAAGTATCATGCAACGGTGCAATATCATGCGCCCATTGTACAAGTTGATTAGTTGTACCAGCCATTGCTGATACGACCACTGCAATTTCATTGCCTATATCTACTTCCCTTTTAACGTGCTGTGCAACATTACGAATACATTTAATGTTTGCTACAGATGTTCCACCAAATTTCATTACAATACGCATTATTTATGACACTCTTATAATTTTTATTTTAATTAACAATGAGAATAAAGCTTTATACTGTATCAAGTTTCTATTTTGAAATAACTAATATCTATTATTTTCACAAGTCTGATATGTTTGTGTTAATTTGTGCATGGCTTTAGAAAGAATTCATATGACTTGATAAGCTAAATAAAAGGAGAGCGATATGATAAATGGAACGCGTACAACGATTGATCAGAGTGAAATTGATCATTTTTCGCGTATTGCTGATGAGTGGTGGGATCCACAAGGAAAATTTCGACCACTTCACAATTTTAATCCAACACGCCTTGCATATATTAAGGAAAAAATCTGTTTGACATTTGATCGTGATCCCATTTCACTCATGCCCTTTGAGGGTTTGAGAATTCTTGATATCGGCTGTGGAGGTGGTTTATTATGTGAGCCAATGGCACGCCTTGGAGCCACTGTCACAGGAGTTGATGCTGCACAAATGAATATTGAAGTCGCAAAAATTCATGCAATTCAAAGTGGCCTTTCAATTGATTATCGCACCGCTACTGCAGAAGTCCTTGTAAATAAAGGTGAACAATTTGATGTAATTCTTAATATGGAGGTTGTTGAACATGTTGCGAATGTTGATCTTTTTATAGAGGCTACGGCTAAAATGGTTAAACCGCAAGGGCTCATGTTTGTTTCAACACTAAACCGTACATGGAAAGCATGGGGACTTGCCATTGTAGGTGCTGAATATATCTTAAAATGGCTTCCTAAAGGGACACATGACTATAAAAAATTTTTAAAACCTCAAGAACTTAAAAAATTATTGCGCACAAATTCTTTAGTTATCATTGATGAACTTGGTCTTACTTATAATCCATTAACTAATAGTTGGAACTACTCATGCGATATGGATGTTAATTATACACTTCTTGCAAAACGGTTTTAATAAGTACATTAGAGTAAATAGTTATTGAAAATCTTTCAACAGAGAATCAAGAGTGCCTTCAGTATCTAAAGCATAAAGATCATCGCATCCCCCAACATGATAATCTCCTATAAAAATTTGCGGAAATGTATTACGTCCATTTGCTCGTTGCACCATTTGTTGGCGAAGAGAAGTTGATGCATCAATATCAGTATATTTCACTCCTTTTTGATCAAGTAAAGTACGTGCTTTTATACAATATGGACAATTAGGACGTGTATAAATTGTAATTTCTTTCATAATATTCTCCAATGCTTTTTGTATCATACATGTTAAATAAATTTTTAAAAATAAGGCAAAGCAAAATTGTCTTTTAAGACACGCGAAAATGTCAATACATTAACCTGTCGTGTACCTGCATGTTTTAGTGTTTTAGCTGCTGCAGTAACTGTTACGCCTGTTGTCAAAACATCATCAATAAGCAAAATAGAGCGTCCCTTTAGATATTTTTTAACTTCATTAGGCACTTTAAAAGCATTCTGCACATTCATTTTTCGTTCTTTAGCAGATAAACCAACCTGTGGACGTGTGTACCGATAACGCACAAGCCAACCAGGCTTAAAAGGTTTTTTCTGTTTTGCTGCAATATAACGAGCCAGCTCAGCAGATTGGTTATAACGTCTCGCAAAAAAACGACGAGAATGTAAAGGAATAGGGATAATAAAATCACAATCATTAATAATTTCACGTCCAGCAAACATCATCCAATTTGCCATAAAAGATGCTAATTCCAAACGATCACCATATTTCAATCGTGTTGCTAAAGTTCGTGCTAAACCTTTATGAACAACAGCGGAGCGTAAAAATGAAAAGGGGGGAGGATTCTGAATGGCTTCGCCGCTAAGAAATCTTTCTCCTATATCATACGCAAAAGGAGTTCCCATAACGGGACAATAAGGCTTTGTGATAAATTGAAGATCTTTCCAACAATCAGAACAAACTGTTCCATAAGCGGAAGTCATTCTTTTACATCCATGACAGATTGGCGGATATAAAACTTTTAGTAAGTGCTCGATAAGTTTATACAATATATCACCAATAGTAAAAAATATCTTTAAAGTATTTTAACTAAGTTATCAATTTTCTATAGTAATCAAAAAAATCATATTTCAAAAGAGTTAAATTTAGTTTTCCAGCTGCTTGTTTCTTTTGTAAAATCGTTTTTCTTTTTTTATGTTATAAATTGATATAGCATAGGTGAAATAATCCTATTATAAATCATATAATCTCGTAAATTAACAGTGCTATAAGATATGTCTCATCCTTTGATTTTTGATTACAGTTGTATTGAGCAATTTCGTCAACGTGCTTTCAAAAGAGCAAAAAAAGGATGTGATTTTTTGCTTTCTTATGTTGTTGATGATCTCTACAAACGTCTCAATGCTGTTAATCGTAATTTTACATTAGCTTTAGATTTACACGGTCATACAGGTCTTGCGGTGCAAACTTTAAAAAAATCTGGTAAAATTGCTTCTATAGAACGTGTTGAAACCAATATTCTTTACCAAAATGATGACAATCCATTTCATTTACGCCATCGAGAGTTGCTTGATTTGCCTCAACATTATTGTGACCTTATTGTTTCTCTTCTTTCTTTACAGTTAACTAATGATATTCCTGGTGTTCTCAGTCAAATAAAAAATATTCTTAAACCAGATGGTTTATTTCTTGCTGTTATGGCTGGAGCTGGTACGTTAAGAGAATTACGTGAAAGTTTGCTACAAGCTGAAAATAAAATTTACGGTGGTGTTAGTCCAAGAATTTATCCTTTTGCAGATATTCGCGATGCAGGGGCTCTCTTACAGCGTGCCGGTTTTGCTATGCCTGTGGTAGATGTTGAAGATATCACCATACGTTATAATACGATGTTTGATCTCATGTATGATCTGAAAGCTATGGGAATGCAAAATGCACTTATTAGCCGTTCTCGACGTCCTGTATCTAAGCGATTTTTCTTTCTCGCTAACGAAATTTATGCAAAAAAATTCAGTGATCCCGACGGTCGTATTCGTGCACATTTTTCTTTTCTTTGGCTCTCCGGTTGGGCTCCTGACCAAAAACAACAAAAGCCAATACCTCCAGGATCAGCTCAAATATCTCTTGTAGATTTTTTAAAGAAATAACATGCTAATATGTAAAAATAATCCATCATTTGTTATATTAAATTAAAGCTAAAAAAGTAAAATTTCTTTATTTTAAGATCAAAAGCCACTTATTCACATGTTACTAAAGGAATTAATGGGAGAATAAAATTGTTTGAGCAATTATTTTATAGCTTTTCTCTTAAGATATTTGGTGCAGAAAGTATTGAAAATAAAAGACATGCATTATGATTTTTTTATCAAGAAGTACATTAGATTTTAGACTGTAATTTTGAGAAATCTGCAACACGTTGTGTAACTATGCGAATACGTTCAAGAAGAGCAAAACGATTGGCTCTAATATTTATATTGTCATCATTTACAAATACTTTTTCAAAGAATGCGTTAATAGGCTTTTTGAGGAGTGCTAAACTATTCAGTACAGATGATAATTCTGCTACGTGAATATGATCCGCAATCTTTTTTTCTGTTTCAATCGTTGCTTGATAAAGCTGTTTTTCTTCTGTTTCAATAAAAAGCTCAGGTTTAACTTTGTTTATTATTGCTGTTCCTTTTTTGATTTCATTTTCAAGAATATTGATGGCGCGTTTTACTGCAATTAAAAGACTATCTCCATCATGGGTATTGATAAAAAAGGTAAGTGCTTCAACTCGGCGCTTAATGAATAAAATATCATCGTCATCTTTTGTTAAAACGGCTTCAATAATATCATGGCGCGCTCCCTCATCTTTAAGATAACCTTTTAGTCGTTCATGAAAAAATGCTAACAAGTCTAATATGATATTTTCTTTTTTTTCTACAGACATGTTTTGAAGTTGTACAGATTCTATTTCAGATGTTGCATACTTAATTTTTTGTTGTAATAAACAATTCATTGCCTGATGAAACAGCGGTATAAGGTTTATTTTCCAATCATTTAAAAGTATAAGCTTGATAACTCCCAATGCTGCTCTTCTTAATGCATAGGGATCTTTTGAGCTCGTTGGTTTTTCATTAATGAACCAAAAACCAATGAGTGTATCAATTTTATCAGCTAATGCGACTGTTATCGCAATAGGCTCAGATGGGATACGATCTTTAGGTCCTAGAGGCTTATAGTGGTCTTCAATGGCTTTAGCTACACGAGGATCTTCTCCTTGAAGTAATGCGTACTTTCGTCCTATCAGTCCTTGCAATTCAGGAAATTCACCAACAATTTCCGTTTGTAAATCAGCTTTTGCTAATACTGCTGCACGTTTAGCCAATATAGAATTTGCTTGTGCTAAGGGCGCGATTGTTTGTGTTAAAGTAGCAATTCTTTCTACTCTTGCGCCTTGTGTTCCTAATTTATTATGGAAAGTAACATTCAAATAATCAAGGTGTGCTATTCGCTGATCGAGAGGTTTATTTAAATCAAGATCGAGTTTCTTAGCCGAAGATTCTAAACGCGTAATGTTGGGTAAATTACACTGATCTGTTTTCCAAAAATAGAGTGCATCAGAAAGACGGGCATGTACAACTTTACTATTTCCCTTAGAAATTTCTACTCCTTTGTCACTGGCAAGGATATTAGCAACAAGAATGAAGTGATTAGAGAGTTTGCTCTTTTCACCTCTTTTGTGTGTTACAAAGCATTTTTGATGCGTTTGAATGGTCAAGCGAATAATTTCTGGAGGAATATTGAGAAAAGTTTTGTCGAAATTACCCATGAGGACAACAGGCCATTCAACGAGTCCTGCAACTTCTTCCAAAAGAGCCTTATCTTCAATTAATTCCAAGCCGTTTGCAAAGCAAAGATTTTGAGCATCTGCTAAAATAATATCTTTTCGTCTCTCAGCATCCAAAATAACTTTATGGTTTTCAAGTTGTGTGACATAGTCATCAAAACGGCGTATCTGGATAGGCTCTCCATTACTTAAGAAACGATGACCATAAGTTAAATTATTACTTTTGAGGGAACCAACTGTAAATGGAATAGTGTGTGTTTCACCCATTGCTGGTCCAAAAACACACAGAATGTTTTGTAAAGAGCGTATCCATTTTAAGGCGCTACTTTTAGCTGATTCTTTCCCCCAACGCATCGATTTTTTCCATGGAAAATTACGAATAATATCGGGTAAAATATCTGCGATAATTTCTTCAGCTAAACGACCTTTTTGGGTTATTTTAGCAATATAAAAGTCGCCCTTTTTGTCATCATGCGCAATGTGTAATTTGGAAATGTCATTTAAACCTGTAGCGCGTAAAAAAGCATCAATAATTTGTTGTGGTGATTGTACATTAGGTCCTTTACGTTCTTCATGAACATTTGGCGAACTTTTGGAAAGACCACGTATGTTTAATGTTAACCGACGAGGCGTCCAATAATCACAGGCTACTTTATAAGTTAATCCTGCATTAACAAGTTTATCTATAACACATTTTTTAAGATCAGAAGCAGCTCTGCGTTGCATGCTAGCAGGAATTTCTTCGCTGAAAAGTTCAAGTAGGAGATCAGGCATTATACATCTCCGTTTATGGCTATATTCCCAGCTTCAGTTAATAAGAAAGCTTCACCGCAGCGGCGGGCAAGATCACGAACACGAAGAATATAATTTTGTCGTTCAGTGACCGAAATAACGCCACGTGCTTGCAGGAGATTAAAGATATGGCTTGCTTTAATACATTGATCATAAGCTGGAAAAACACATAAATGGGAACTATTTTCTTTATCGGGTTTTCCAGCGTCAAGAAGTGCAATACATTCACGTTCTGCATCAATGAAATGTTGTAGTAAAAGATTACTATTAGCAAATTCAAAATTATAATATGAGTATTCTTGTTCTGCCTGTAAAAAAACATCACCATAACTTATTCGGTCTGTACCATCTAAGCCGTTAAAGTTAAGATCATAAACATTACTGACATCTTGAATATACATCGCTAAGCGCTCAAGACCATAGGTAATTTCTCCTGAGACTGGTGCACATTCAATACCACATATTTGTTGAAAATAAGTGAATTGAGAAACTTCCATTCCATCGCACCAGCATTCCCATCCAAGTCCCCAAGCGCCAAGTGTTGGGCTTTCCCAATCATCCTCAACAAAGCGTATGTCATGAAGTTTTGTGTCAAGACCGATAGTTTGTAAAGAGCCGATGTAAAGCTCTTGTAAATTTGGAGGAGAGGGTTTGAGGAGCACTTGGAATTGGTAATAGTGTTGCAGACGATTAGGATTTGTACCATATCGGCCATCTGTTGGACGTCGGGTAGGTTGAACATAAGCTGCTTTCCAAGGACGTGGACCTAATGAACGTAGCGTTGTGGCTGGATGAAAGGTTCCAGCTCCTACTTCCATATCGTAAGGTTGTAGAATTGCACACCCATGTTGAGCCCAGTAATTTTGCAGACTTAGAATAAGTCCTTGAAAAGAATACTTGGGATTTAAGTTTGAAGGTAGATTCACTCTTTGAATACCATTTTAATGTTTAACTTATAATTAAAGATCAAAAAATTGAGCTTTATTACTGTCTATTGCTTCATATTGTTATGGTCAAGTATCCTTATTTTTATAGACCAAACTTTATTTTTTCTTTAATTCTTTCCGGATTATCTGGTTCTCCATCAATTGCATGGTTCCATTGAAATATTGCCTCACGTTTACGTCCAACTTGCCAGTAAGCATCACCCAAATGATCATTAAGTATTGGATCACCAGGTTGCAATTTGACAGCGGTTTCTAATGTTGTAACAGCTTGAGGATATTGTTTCAGTTTGTAATAAGCCCATCCTAAAGAATCAAGAATATAACTGTTTTGAGAGTGTAACATAACAGCTTTTTTAAGCATATTTAATGATTCTTCAAGTTTTTGATCACGATTGATAAGGGAGTAAGCTAAATAATTGAGTACTTGCGGTTGATCAGGAACAAATGTAAGCGCTTTGCGAAAATCAGTTTCAGCTTTTGGCCATTGGTTTAAATAATTAAATGCAATTCCACGTTGATAAAAAAGTTTCCAATTATCTCGTTGAAAGTCTGTTATTTGTGCGATAGCATGATCCATGATTTTGATCGCTTCAGGAAAGTTATTTGCCTGCATATAAATAGCAGCCAGAGCAATAAAAATATGGTGATCATTAGGAAATTTTTTCTCTAATAACGTTAATAATTTAATAGCTTCATCGTAATCGCCGTTTTCAGCAAGAGTCAATGCAAGTTGGAATTGTCCATCTCTATAATAAGGGGAGTTAAGTGGTAAAGAACGATAAATTTTAATGGCTTGATTAGAATCACCTAATCTCGCAGAAATTTTTGCTA
This sequence comes from Bartonella bennetti, assembly GCF_045945445.1. Lineage (NCBI taxonomy): Bacteria > Pseudomonadati > Pseudomonadota > Alphaproteobacteria > Hyphomicrobiales > Bartonellaceae > Bartonella > Bartonella bennetti. Next base: position 252,727 of record NZ_CP174576.1, read on the forward strand.
ATTGAAACAGCGTTGCTTCATTTTTAGGATACAGGGCTAAAGAGAATTGTTGAAAAATACGTGCAATCCGTTCTGAACCTTTTTTATTAAGAGTTGTTCCAAAGTTATATAATACTTCACCAACTCCTTGTTGAGGTGTTGTAATAGGATTTTCTATATTGGCTCCTTTTTCAACTTTTTGACGGATATTTTGGAGTGTTTTGGAGCCTAATAATATTTTCTCTCCATATCGGAGAGTTTTTATAGCATCGCTGCGCATATTTTGACGTAATTGGAATGAGGCGTAAGCTATAATAATACGTTCATAGGTATCAGTAGCTGTAATAGCTCCTTGTTGATTATTGAATGCTTGAATAAAATATTTTTTTGCATCTTGTGGACGTTTTGCTAAATCACTCATAAGTGCAAGATGATAATGTATAAAAAGATTATACCAAGAGGGTCCCAAATGCTTTTCAAGATTAGTGATTGCTTTAGTGTGATTACCAGATCCAAATTCAGCCCAAGCATTGGTTAACTGAAATATTGGATTATTATCAGGAGAAGATTTTTTAGCTTGTAGAAGCAGTTGAGTTTCTTTGTAATTTTTTTTGATAAGATTTTCTATTAATAATGTTAAGGAAATGAGTGGTGTAACAATACCTTTTTCTTTTATTTTTTTTGCTTGTTGAGCAGCTTCTGTGAACGCACCTACACTAAGCATTACTTGAAAAATTTCTTTTTGTGCCTCAAGATTATTAGGTTCATAAGTAAGCGCGTGTTTAAAATAATGGATAGCAAGATTCATTTTGTTTTCATAATTTGCAATTCGTCCTGCTAGATAAGCTCCTGTAAATGAACTTGGATTAATTTTTTCATCTGCACTATAAGTGGGCAGTGGCATCAGTATGATTCCTATGAGAATAAAAAAACACGGTACTGCTGCCTTGCGCATAAAGTTAATCCCTCTTAAAGATAATTAATTATTTTTATAGTTTATAAACTATGTTTAATTGTTTTACTAAAATACTGTATTGTGATTCTTGCAAAGAATTAGTTTACGCGTTCGATACAAAAATCGATAATATCAATTAATGCATTTTTAGCAGGATTTTCCTTTATTGAAGAAAGAGCGTCAATTGCACGTTTTCCATAAATTCGAGCTTGCTCTATTGTATCGATTAGACCATTGTATTTTTCTATTAAATGTTGCGCGTGCTTTAAGGATTCATCGTTGTTATGGTTATTTTCAAGAGCTTGTCTCCAAAATGTTTTTTCTATATCATTTCCGCGTGTATATGACAGAATAACAGGCATTGTAATTTTTCCTTCTCGAAAGTCATCACCAATATTTTTGCCTAAATATTGAGTATTGCTACTATAATCAAGGACATCATCAATCAATTGGAAAGCTAATCCTAATGATAAACCGTATTGATGTAATGCAGAGCGTTCTTCATGTCCGTAACCAGCAATAATTGGTCCTATTTCAGCAGCTGCTGAGAAAAGGGCAGCTGTTTTTGCCTTTATAATTTTGAGATAATCTGAGACGTTTGTTTCTATATTTTTTGCGGCGGAAAGTTGCATAACTTCTCCTTCAGCAATTATAGCAGCAGCATTTGATAAAACAGAGAGAGCTTCCAGAGAGCCAACATCTACCATCATTTTAAAAGCCTGTCCTAATAAAAAATCACCAACAAGAATACTTGCTTGATTTCCCCAAAGTATTCGTGCTGTAGATTTTCCCCGTCGTAATTCGCTTTCATCAACAACATCGTCGTGTAAGAGAGTTGCTGTATGCATAAATTCAACTGCTGTTGCGAGTTTTATGTGTTCATCACCTTGATATTCAAACATATGAGCGGTGGCTAAGGTAATCATTGGGCGTATTCGTTTACCACCCGATGAAATAAGATAATTAGAAATTTCAGGAATCATTGTAACGTTCGATTTAGCCATAGAAATGATCAATTGATTTACACGCTTCATATCTTCTTTAGTAAGACTGAAAAGAGGATAGAGGGAGTCTTGTTTTTTTTTATGATTTAACTGTGTGGTGGCACCCAATTTGTTCACTCCTAAAATATTTCAGATAAATATCTTTATAGCATAAAGAGGGATGAGTTTTTACTCAAGTTTTGGTACTGATTTGAAATAAAAGTTTTAATAATTTTGAAAAAATATTTTTTTTTATATTAATCATATTAATTTAAATAGGATAGTTTAAATAGCACTTTTAAAAGTATAAATAAAATAATCAGGGTCATATTAAGCTTTTAGATGCGTAGGGTAAAAAATCATAGCAATGAAACAATAGATGGTTTTCATCGTGGTAAGTTTTATTTAGTACAACCACGCTTACAGGGTCATCGATCTGGTATGGATGCTATGTTGCTTGCTGGTTTGGTTCCTAGTGGTTTTAAAGGGAAGGTTGTTGATTTAGGTGCAGGTGCAGGTGCTGCAGGATTAGCAGTTGCTTCACGTTGCGTTGAAGCTCATATTACATTGGTTGAACGATCTCCTTTTATGATATCTTATGCTCAGAAAACACTTATGCTAAAACAGAATGAGAAATTAGCTAGCAGAGTTTGTTTATTAAAAGTAGATATTACCTTAAAAGGTAAAGAACGTTTGAAAGCAGGGCTGATGGATAATGCGTTTGATTTTGCAATTATGAATCCTCCCTTTAATAGTTCAGAAGACCGTAAAACACCTGATGAGGAAAAGTTAGAAGCACATGTTATGCCTGAAGCAATGTTTGAAAATTGGTTTCGGTGCGCGTCAGCAATTGTTAAACCGGGTGGATATTTAGGATTAATTGCACGTCCGCAATCATTGAATGATATATTATATGCTTTAAAAGGACGCTTTGGTAATGTATGTATAATTCCTGTGCATTCTCATGCTGAAACAGCAGCGATTCGTATTTTGTTTTATGCAAAACGGGGAAGTAGAGCGGGTTTGTCCATATTACCACCATTAGTTACGCATGAGAGTGATAGTCATGTTTTTTTACCACGGGTTAATGCGATTAATAATGGATATATTAGTTTGTGGGAGAGTTTTTAATACTTGCGTTTTAAAATTTATTTCTTAAATTTAGATGAGAGTTTTTATTTATATAAGAATTGTTTTGCTTTTTTGATTTTTTACTTAGGGAGCTTTTGTTTTTATGGGTTGTATAAAGAATTTAATGTCATGCTGTTTTCGTTCTAATACGGTTCAAATCCCTGTAGTAAGGCTCCAGGGGACGATTATATCATCAAATTCGTTGATGTCACGTACATTGTCATTAGCAAGATCTGCAAGCCTTTTGGATAAGGCTTTTTCTTATAAAAAAGCACCAGCGGTTGCTTTAATTATCAATTCTCCTGGTGGTTCTCCTGTTCAATCACGTCTTATTTTTCAGCGTATTCGCGATTTAGCAAATGAAAAAAACAAACAGGTTTTTACATTTGTTGAGGACGTAGCAGCATCGGGTGGTTATATGATTGCTTGTGCTGGAGATGAAATTTTCGCTGATCCTTCCTCTATTGTTGGTTCTATTGGTGTTGTTTCAGCTTCTTTTGGTTTTCCTGAACTTTTGAAGAAAATTGGTGTGGAGCGTCGTGTCTATACGGCAGGAAAAAACAAGGTTACATTAGATCCATTTCAACCAGAAAAGAAAACAGATGTTGATCATTTGAAATCTTTGCAACTTGAAGTTCATCAAACTTTTATTGATTTGGTCAAGGAAAGGCGCACGTCAAAATTATCAGATGATTCAAATATTTTTACAGGAATGTTTTGGAGCGGAAAAAAAGGTGTTGAGCTTGGCTTAATTGATGAATTAGGTGATGTTCGTTCTGTCATTAAAAAACGGTTTGGTGATAATGCAAAGTTGCGCTTAATTTCTCCTCCAAAAAGTTTGTTGTCTTCTAAAGCGCATTTAGGTATTTCTGCTGATACCATTTATACTGCAGTGGATGGTGTTATGATGGCGGCAGAAGAGCGAGCACTTTGGCAACGTTATGGTTTGTAATGAAAATAGTGCTTCATTAAATACTTAAAAAGATTGATAGTTATTTAGAAGTGCTAATAGGAGAAAGAATTAATAATGGTGAGTTTTATTTTATTTAGTTTGATGTGTGCCATAGCTCTTTATAGTTGGTGTGTCTTCAAATGTCATTTTAAATGGGTATATCGATATATTTTTCATTCGAAAGTTGCATTATACGCAAGTGTAAAAGGAGCATTGGTAAAAGATCTTTGTACAGGTGAATATTACGTTCAATGATATCAAATGTACATGCTTCGCTTAAAAAGCGTTCTTATGTATTTACGCCCATTAAGTTGAACTTAGCTTTGCATGTTGTGGGGCAGCGTTCTGATGGCTATCATTTGTTAGAAAGCTTGGTTTATTTTAGTTTTAGTGGCGATTGTTTAACTTATGCGTCTTTTGAGAGTGATCGCTTTATTGTAACGGGCCCTTTTGCTAATAGAATTGCTTCTGACACAGAGAATTTAGTTGTCCGCGCTCGTGATTTTATGCGTAAGAAATTTCCTAACAATGCTCAGCCTAGTTTTTTGCAGCTTGTTAAAACATTACCTATTGCATCAGGTATCGGGGGGGGGTCAGGTGATGCTGCGAGTGTATTATATGTGTTGCGTCGGCAATGGAAGCTTGATTGTTCTTATAAAAAGTTGGCTAAAATGAGTTTAGCCCTTGGAGCTGATGTTCCAATGTGTTTGTTCGCATTGGAGTATCAGCAGCCACTTTTTGTTAAAGGAATTGGTGATGATATAACACCTGTAAAAGAAGCATGTTCTCTTGCAATGGTGTTGGTGAATCATGGTCAATATATTGCCACAGAGACTATTTTTAAAACTTTAGAAAAGTGTAATTATTCTCGTTTGAAAATTGATACATCTGCCTTCAAAACAGTTTTTTCATTGGTTGAATTTTTGCAAGAAACACGTAATGATCTTTTTTTTCCTGCATTAAAAATCGCTCCTCAGTTAGCCAAAGTTTTATATACATTAGATAAAAGTGGAGCTCTTTTTTCTCGTATGTCTGGTTCAGGTGCAACGTGTTTTGGGATTTTTAAAGATAGGCAAGCGGCGCAAAAAGCAGCTTTTCTTATTAAATCGATGTATCCCGATTGGTTTGTAAAACCTATCATGACTTTAGGTACACGATAACAGTAATCAGAAAAATAATTTTTTATCTTTTGTCATGAGTATAGAAGTAATGTTTTAGCTAAGTGCTTATTGATCTAGATCTGCATGATGTATTTATATCTAACATTATAGGCTTTGCTACAACTGAGGAAGATTATTTCGAGTATATGACATTAGAAGGTTTGTGAGTATATCGCTGAAGCATATTAATTGGAGAATTTAAATTGAGAACATTTGCTTCCGGTGATGAAAGTAGTTGAGGTAGCTATGTCCAATTATTTTCTAATGTAGCGCTCCATAACAGTTTAGTGTATAAACATAAACTGACAAAGTTGGATTTTGTTTGAACAAATTTTTAGGTGAAGTACGCTATTGGTTTTAATCGGTTTATCTGAAGCAGTCTTTATGAGTTTGAGATCAAGTATTGTATTTACTATTATGACGGCTCATTAGTTAATGATTTTGTACTTTTTATTTTATAAAATTTAGTGAATTGTTATCCATTATTTTTTTTTATTTTATAATATTTCTCACTTACAATTTGACAGATGATAGTTTTTTATGGGAAATGAGTTATTATTAAAGGGTAATTTTATATTAAGCAGCAGCTTTTTTGTGCATAATATTATGATATAGCTTTTAAAAATTTGTGTGGGGCATGAAATTATTTTAGCTAAAATAGAAATTTTTATAAAAATATTAGACAAGCAATATTGGGGAGGTATTATTACGATGTCAGGGATAAAGGCTATAATTTCTGGTATTTCTGGTATTGTTTTAGAAGATTATGAAAAAGAATTTATTATTGAACATAAGCCTTGGGCTTTTATTTTATTTGCTCGGAATATAGGAACAGCAGATGATCTGAAAGCGCTTACTACTTCTTTACGTGAGTTCAGTAAACGCGACGATGTTTTTATTTTTATTGATCAAGAAGGTGGGAAGGTGCAGCGTCTACGTCCGCCTTTGGCGCCGGATTATCCAGCAGCTAAGATCTTGGGAGAAATTTATAGAAAAGATCAGGATCAAGGGCTTCGTGCTGCGTGGATTATGTCGCGGCTTCATGCTTTTGATTTGATGAGATATGGTATTAACGCAAATTGTCTTCCTGTTTTAGATGTGCCAGTGGCAGGAGCTCATGATGTGATTGGAACGCGCGCTTATTCTCAAGATCCACAAACTGTTGCTGCGTTAGGGCGTGCTGCTGCTCAAGGGCTTTTAGATGGTGGTGTTTTACCAGTGATGAAACATATACCTGGGCATGGGCGAGCATTTTCTGATACGCATTTGGAGCTGGCACGTGTAGATGTGTCACTCGATATTTTGGAGAAGAGTGATTTTATTCCATTTAAAAATTTGGCTGATTTACCAGCTGCAATGACCGCTCATATCGTTTATGAAGCGATTGATGATAAATTACCAGCAACATTATCTAACAGAGTTATTGAAAATGTTATCCGTCAAAAAATAGGCTTTGATGGACTTTTAATGTCGGATGATTTGTCAATGAAAGCTCTTTCAGGGAGCTCATTAGCAAAAAATCTTTCAGATCTAACAATTAAAATTTTTGCAGCAGGTTGTGATATCGTTCTTCATTGTCATGGTAAGCCACAAGAGATGCATATTGTTGCTGATGCTGCTCCATTTTTGGAAGGAAAAGCATTGGAGCGTGTATATAATATTTGCTCTAAGGTTACAACACCCGATCATTCGAATGAAAATGCTTTAAGAGAAGAATTTTCAAGTATTTTAGCTCTTGTTTGAATGGAAGAAGGGAATTTTAATGTTTTTATCCATGATAACATGATAATATGATATGTAGAATTAGAAAATGTTATTTTAAAAGGTCGTTTTGTTGCCTTTAATTTATGCAGAGAATATAATATTAATTAGAACATAAGGATATAATAATATTTATATGACATACATCCTCCTTCAAAAAAATGAGTGTAGATGAATTAAATCAGTCTTAGGGGCATAGATGAAGTTATGGGTAATATTTTTTCACCAACGCATTTAATTGTAATTCTGTTGATCATCCTTGTGCTTTTTGGGCGTGGTAAAGTTTCTGAATTAATGGGGGATGTTGCTAAAGGTATAAAAGCTTTTAAAAGTAATATGAAAGAAGAAGAAGAAAGTACTGAAAATGAGCTTGAAGTAGCTGATTATTCTAAAACAATAGATGTTGCTCAGTATTCTCAACCATTATCAGAAGAGCGTGTGGTAGACTCAAAGAGGAGGACTTCTTCAACTAAGGCGAGGAAGGATTCTGTTACGCGAGGATAATGTGCAAAGTGATTAAAGACGAAATCATAATTTTAGCAATAGTCTTTTAAATGGAGAAGTTGAGTATAAGCGATGTTTGGGATTGATGGATCAGAGTTTCTCGTTATCTTACTTATTTTCATCATCGTGGTTGGACCAAAAGATTTACCTAAAATGCTCAAAGTTATAGCAAGAGCGATTGCATATATGCGTTCAACAGCCAATGAATTTCGTCATCATTTTGATGATGCAATAAAGCAAGCTGAGTTAGATGATTTGAAAAAGATATTGTCAAACACTAGCGACCCTAACTTTAGAAAAGAGTTTAAAAAATCTTTTGATTCAATATATAATAAAAAAGGGGATGTTTCAGATAATTTTGATGTCGATGCTACACTCCATAAATCAGAAAAAGATATAGAAGTCTTTGAATTTAGTACAAATGAAGTCAATCCAGATTTAACAGTGTCTACTTCTCACAATCATAAAATTATCTATAAAGATTTAAAAAATAAAGATAAGGAAAATGATTGTGATTTCTAAAAAAGATGGAGTTGATGCCAAAATCACTCTTCTAGAGCATTTGATTGAGCTTCGTCAGAGAATTATTGCAACTCTGGTTGTATTTTTTATAGCTTTTATTCTGTGTTTTCTTATCAAAGATTATATTTTGAATTTTTTGATATGGCCTTATCAGTGGGCGATGAAGATATCAGGTGATTATCCTGGAAATATTCGTCTTCAGTCAACACAAGTGTGGGAGACTTTTTTAACGAAGATGAAACTTGCTGCGTTCGGTGCAGTTATTTTATCATTTCCTTATACGGCTTTTCAGCTTTATAGTTTTATAGCTCCAGGACTTTATAAAAATGAGCGTCGAGCTTTTTTACCATTTCTTATTACTGCACCAATTTTATTTATTGTGGGAGGAACATTTGTTTATGGTCTCTTAGCTCCACTAATGTTGTGGTTTAATCTTTCTCAGCAGGCTTTACCGGATTTTCGTTTAAAGATAGAGTTTATAGCTCGTATCTCAGATTATTTAAATTTTATGATATCTTTTATTTTGATTTTTGGTTTAATTTTTCAATTGCCTCTTATCATAAGTCTTTTAACGAGAGTTGGATTATTGACAAGTCATATGTTAATATCCAAACGAAAGTGGGCTATTTTAATTTCTTTTATAGTTGCTGCTATGGTAACACCATCAGATTTTTTTACTATGTTTGCAGTGGCTTTACCAACTGTGCTTCTTTATGAGATCTCAATTTTTATTGCACGCTGTATAGAAAAAAACAAAAAATCTTCGTAGTGAACTTATTTTTTACAGTAGGAAATGAGTAGAAATATAATGCAAAAGAGAGATTAAATGCTTGATATTAAATGGATCCGTGATCATCCTGAGGAATTGGATAAAGCACTTGCAAAGAGAGGCCTTGAACCGCAAGCTAAAAATTTGCTCAAATTTGATCTTGAGCGTCGCTTGTATGTTTCTAAAGTACAGCAAGCTCAAGAGTTGCGCAATTCAGCTTCAGAAAAGATAAGACAAGCTTTAACTGTTGGTGATCAAGAAACTGCTAATCGTGTTAAGGCTGAGGTTGAAGAAGTAAAGGTTTTTCTTTCCTCTGCTGTTTTAGAAGAAAAGCGGTTAACAGATAGATTAGAAGAAGCTCTTTCAGCAATACCTAATATTCCATTAGATGACGTTCCAGAAGGGAGAGATGAAAGCGATAACATTGTAGTGCGCTATTTTGGTACACCACCGACGTTTGATTTTTTACCAAAGCAACATTTTGATCTTGGTCAAAATCTTAAGCAGATGGATTTTGAACGAGCTAGCCGATTGTCAGGTTCACGTTTTACAGTTCTTTCAAGTTCATTAGCACGTTTAGAACGTGCTTTAGGCCAATTTATGCTTGATATGCATGTGGATGAGCATGGTTATCAAGAGATTTCAGTTCCTCTTCTTGTTCGTAATGAGATTGTTTATGGAGCAGCCCAATTACCTAAGTTTTCTGAAGATCTCTTTCAAACGACAGATGGTCGATGGCTTATTTCTACAGCAGAGGTACCCTTAGTTAATTTAGTCAACAGTGAAATTCTTGATATTACAGAATTACCTTTGCGATTTACGTCTCTTACTCCTTGTTTTCGTTCAGAGGCAGGGGCTGCAGGGCGTGATACACGTGGTATGTTACGTCAACACCAGTTTAGAAAAGTAGAATTGGTATCGATTACCACAGAAGAACAATCCTTAGATGAATTAGAACGTATGACGGAATGCGCAGAAAACGTTTTGAAACGCCTTGGTTTACCTTTTCGTACTATAGTTCTTTCTACTGGTGATATGGGTTTCGCAGCGCGTAAGACTTATGATATTGAAGTATGGCTTCCAGGGCAAGAATGTTATCGTGAAATTTCGAGTTGTTCAGTTTGCGGTGATTTTCAAGGGCGACGCATGAATACTAGATATCGTTTAGAAGATAAAAAAACATTGCACTTTGTACATAGTTTAAATGGCTCAGGTACAGCTATTGGTCGTTGTCTTATAGCTATTCTTGAGAATTATCAACAAGCAGATGGTTCAATTATTATTCCGGATGTTTTGCAACCTTATATGCGAGGTATGAGTTATATTACAACTTAGTTTTGTAAAAAAGAATCTAATACTCATTTGCTATTTATGAATGATAACTAATTAATTTAACAATAATTTATTACTTTTTTATCACGCGCCAACTCTTTAAATAGGGCTGTATTATCTTATTTAAATTTTCTTGTTCTGCATCAAAAGAAACTATTTATCTACATATCAAAATGTAAAATGAAAATACAAATAGAACCTTTTTTCACGTTTATGATATTTCTACATATTATTCACATTTAATAGAATTTGAGTTAAAAAACATTTCTCACTAATTCTAGAGTGAGATAATATTTTTAAAAATACTTCTTCTCTATGAAGATCAAGAGAAGAAGCTTATGTTTTTAAAGAGCTACAGCTATCATTTGTTCCTGTTGCTGAGATATTATATCTTTAATTTTTTGTTGGCATTCTTGTGCTTTTTTGACGACATTTATAATCTGACGTGCTTTAACCTTTGGGACCTTAATCTCGTGAGCGAGCGTTTGATAATCATTATGCTTAATCGCTATACGTTCGTGTATTGAAAGACGAGAATTAACTTGACTTAAAAAATCAGAAAATTCTTTATGAAGTTGAGAAGTATCTTGCTTTATTAAAGTATTTTCCCACATATCACTTGGCATATTAAGCAAATGCTGCATTTTATCACTAGGCATTAATACTGCTTGTTTGGCACGTTGTTGTTCTTTTTTATGATCGTAAAGAGTTTGTTTCTGATAAATTTTCACAGAATCTGTATATTTTCTAATTTCTTCACAGAGTTTTGGGGCATTTTTTTCAGCTGTTTTATGTCTTGAATTTTTAAACCACCACTTTTTAAAACCAGCAAATTTAGCAAAAGATTGAGGAGAAATTTCTAGTATTTTACTATACCCTTCTCCGATTTTTGGTTTTTCAATGATTTCTCGTAGAATGCTGTTAAATAATTCCCGGTTCCCAAATACAAGTTCTGAAAGATTTCGAATTTGTTCTGCCTTCTGTTGAATAATAGAATTATTTGCAGTTATAATATTAATGTCATACTGGGTTAGAGGAGCTAATTTTTTTGGAGGAATAAGAAAGTCTTCAGAATTAAGAAAACTTTCAGAATTCTGCGTTTGAGTTTTATTTGGGTTACGATTTTCATAGATAGGATCTATTTTTTCTGAGGAATTGAGAAAATTTTCAGAATTCTGCGTTTGAGTTTTATTTGGGTTATAATTTTCATAGATAGGATCTATTTTTTCTGAGGAATTGAGAAAACTTTCAGAATTCTGCGTTTGAGCTTCATGTGGAGGACTGTCATAGATAGAATCTATTTCCTCTGAGGAATTGAGAAAATTTTCAGAATTCTGCGTTTGAGTTTTATTTGGGTTATAATTTTCATAGATAGGATCTATTTTTTCTGAGGAATTGAGAAAACTTTCAGAATTCTGCGTTTGAGCTTCATGTGGAGGACTGTCATAGATAGAATCTATTTCCTCTGAGGAATTGAGAAAATTTTCAGAATTCTGCGTTTGAGTTTTATTTGGGTTATAATTTTCATAGATAGGATCTATTTTTTCTGAGGAATTGAGAAAACTTTCAGAATTCTGCGTTTGAGCTTCATGTGGAGGACTGTCATAGATAGAATCTATTTCCTCTGAGGAATTGAGAAAATTTTCAGAATTCTGCATGTGCTTTTCATATGGGGTATAATGTTCATAAATATTATAAATGTTTTCGTTAATCCTTTGAATCTCTTGTTGCACGCTTTCCACCTTCTCTACAGTATCTATGATTTCCTGTGCTTTATATTCTGATACATCCAGACTCTCAGCAAGCATTTTATAATTACCATTCCTAAGCATTTTATGCTCGCTTGCTGAAAGACGAAAAGCAATGTCATCTAAAAAATACGAAAGTTCTTTGTAAAGTTGAGAAGTATCCTGCTGTTGTAAAATATCTCGCCGTATGTCACTTGGTTGATTAAGCAGATGCATCACATCGTCACTCAACATTTCGACTGATTGTTCCAAGCGTTGCATTTCTTTTAAAGAACTATTTACCATTTCGTCTACAATGCGTGCATACTCTATAATTGTGTCACTCAATTTTAGAATATTTCTTTCAGCTTTTATACGGCCCGGAGTTTTTAGTCCAAATTTATAAAAACCTGCGAGTTCACCAAAATGTTCAGGATTTTCTCTGACCAATGTGGCAAATGCATGCACAGAATTTGGATATTCAGTAATCTGATTTATCTCCTTATCTAAGACCGTCTTGTTTTTAAACACAATCGCTGACAATTTTCTAATTTCACTTCTCTTGTTTAAAGAAAAAAAATTATTTGCACTTTTGTCGATTGCATATAATGATTGATCGAACACAAGATTAGATATTGTTCGTGGAGGAATTAAATAATTTTCAGATCTTTGTATTTTATTTTCAAGAGTCATTATATTCAAATCCTAAAATTAGAAGATACTTAATGATAATTGCTTGATTTAATTATAATTATTAAACAATATTTTTCATAAATGCCAATCATAGATTGTATCGACTTTATATGCGTAATATTTGTCTATTTTATATTTACAAACTACCCATATTCAACAAAGTATATATAACTTTGCATATAAAAAACTTTTTCACCAAATTTATACTGATGAAATACTTTTTATTAATGTTTCCTTATTTTCTAAATAGCCCCCCCCTAAATCTTAAAGAAAAATTTACAACAGTCTTAACTAGCTATAGCCATTGCTTGTTTGGGAAAAGGCTTCATTAAAGGTTTAATTAAATTACCCGGCTCTTGTATAGCTTTAACCTGTTTAACGGTCTTCACAACCTGTTGTGCTTTGTCTTCTGGAATACCAATACTTTCAGCAAGCGATTTATAATCATTATTATTAAGCATTTTACGCTCATCTACTGAAAGACGAGAATAAACTTGGCTTAAAAATCGGGCAGATTCTTTGCTGAGAGTAACAACTTCAGTAACAGGAATCTTTCCACGCTCATCTGGTGACATATTAAGAAAACGCGTCAAATCTCTGTTAGGTAAATGCACATCTTTTGCAATGCGGTGCTGTTCTTTTCTATGCTCTTGAAGAATTTCCTCCTTAGAAGATTTCAGGCATTCCCCATATTTTTTAACTGCATCGCCAAGGGCTGTAAGATTTCTTTCAGCTCTGTTACGTTTTGAACTGTTTATCCCACATATTCCAAAACCTGCAAGCTTAGAGATAGATTGATGGCTGTACATAATTCTATTAGCAAGCATTGTCGCTGAACTTTCATTCTCATGAACTCGCTCTAGGTAATTAGATAATTTCTCACGCCTTCCAAACACAACTCTTGTTAAACGCTCAACTTCTTTCTTTTGCTGTTGAACAGAAGGACTGCATAAAGCCATTTCTATAACTTTAAAGCTTGTTAAATCAGATAATTCTCGTCCTGGGATAAAAACATCATCAAGTTTGCTAAGAGCTTTAAAGCTGATTGTATCACCTAACTTTAATTTCTGGAATTTATCTTTTGGAATATCATGTTTATTGCATACAATCACAGAATCCTTCGTTTTTATCACAACAGTGTCCAGTTGACGACTTTCATAGACACCTGTATAGGTTTTTCCTGGGATTGGTGTTGTAACAATTCCCTGTGTAAGCTCTTCTATAGAAGACATTCCATTTAGAGCTGTTTTCAAAGTCTTAATTTTTTGTGGATCAGAAGCATCTTCAAACATATGCTTCAGAGGCACTAAATTGTCATTTGCTGCATTAACAATAGCATCTTCCATACGTTTTTGTGTCACAATTGAAAAATCAAGCTTTTGATTCTCAGCTTGAGAGAGCTTATTCATAAATAACCGTTGTGTAATCCCATTGCCATCTACGAAAGGACGTGCATGGGTAAGTAATGCATAGACAGTTGTTATAGAATCAGTAAGTTTTTCCTCTGATTTTTCTTGTAAATTATCTTGAGATTTCTTTCTTTGAGCAAGCTTTTGATTGAGCTCCTCTAAGCATTTTTTGACGTCATTACTAGGTGCAAAAGTAGGACTTTGACTAGCCGTTGACATACTAGCAATTGTGCCATCTGACATTTTAATTGAAGCGTCGCGCGTTTCTCCAGCCCAGTCAAATACTTTTTTAAACAAACGCTTGTGAAGTTGTTTTAGATAAGAGTGATCAAACTTTTCTGGCACTGGTTCTTGATGCACATTAACAATCTGTTTTGCCACTTCATGAGCACACTTTACCTGAAAGCGCTTATGATCTTGTATCCCGAATTTATTTTTTAATATACTATTTCCAGAACCAGAATTAGCATAGGTGTAATTAGAACTTTGTTGCAGTAACAATTGCTCTGCTTTTTTTAAAGCTTCAGTATCTCTTATTGACATGATTATTCCTTACACAATGTTATGTTTAAAAATAAATCACTTTGTAGTGGATAATCCCCCTTTGCGTATCTTTCAAAATCTCAACGTTTTACCAACAAAAAGTCCTCCTTTCTAATTATACGGACGCCAAGTAGTTGAAATAACTACTTCATTACATTTCTGTAATTTCTTCAACATGATAGAAATAAAACTAACATTTGAAGTTATCTCCATACAGTCTTCCTTATTTTTCAATCAACTTTCTTAAAAATAGGAAACACATTTTACTGCTATGCCATTATTATAAAAGCTGAAAACTTAATAATGAGCATTTTGTTCTTTTCATTCATAAAGGAAATATTGTCAAGTAGTAAAATTGTTTTTATTAAAAAATCTAATACTCTTATCTTTTGTCGATTGATCTATTGTTGTTCAATAATTTTTTGTCATCATGAATGTTATTTTAAGGGTGATAAGTGGAATATTGAAATTATAAGAATACCTAGAAATTATTGATATCCTTAAGGAATATTCTATAAATTAACTGGATTTACAGTATGAGATATTTATAAATAGAGCTAAAATTATTTAACAGAAGAAGTAATTTTTTAATGACCAAAACTCTTCATAAGAGTTTTTAAATTGCAGTTTATAATATTTTTTCTTATAAACGATTTGTATTTTTTAGCTTTTTGTTTCATTTTTGTTACTATTTTTTTAATTTAATAAAGTTCATTTTGTTTGTAAAATGAAAGGAAGTTTAATCAATAATGCTTTAATCAATAATGCTTTAATCAATAATGCTTTAATCAATAATGCTTTAGAGTAAAAAGGTGTTTCTACAATTTATTTTGAGATTTCTTAAAATATGTTCTTATCACGAGCATGCTCAATTTGAAGGCAATAAGAGAGTGTATTTCGAAAGTTTTATTAAATTTTATCTTAATGACTTTCTCAAAAAGTGGAAGTATGCATATGTTTAAACTGATTATGATTAATATGTATATAATAGAGGCATTGTATAAAATCAAAAGATCTAAATGTTTTATGTATAAATAAAGGAGGAATTTGCAGAGACTCAAATTTTAACTTTTATAAAATTTTGTGTTTTTCCAAATCGTATTCTTTGTTGTGATTAATAAACCTGGTTCTTAATTAAGGTGAAATCTTCAAAAATTCAAATTACTTAACTTATATCAACATGTTCAAATTACTGAAGCTTTAGTAATTTTTATAGTGTTATGATATAAGAGCACATTATAATGAGAGCTATTTTGCTCTTAATTGAATATTCATATACATCGTGTTATCTACGTCATTATTTGTTCCTTTCATACTTGGTAGTTTTTATGAAGAATCGGGAATTGAAGTATGCACGAGCATGGATTCTGAGAGGGAATTAAAAAATAAAAGCAAACAATTGATTGATTTTGTTGTATTCTTATTTATGAGAACTTGTTAGTGAATTAATGGCATTTATATGCAAGGTTTAATTGTTTATAAGAGGAGAACTCGTATATACAATTAAGATAGCCATTTTATTGGAGATCAAATGATACTATGGAGCAAAAAGGCATTTTACGATTTCGTGAAGAGCTAGCAAGTCTTGTGTTGAAAATGCGCAGTAGAGGCATTGATGATATAAACTTTTTTGCAGCATTAGAGAAAGTTCCACGCCAGCAATTTGTTTCTGTTTCTTGGCTTAATAGTGCTTATGATAATAAAATTATTCCGATTGAATGTGGCGAATATATTGAGCGTCTAGAAGAGCAGCTTTTGATTCTTTCCGCATTATCGTTGAAAAAGAAACACCGTATTTTAGAAATTGGTACAGGCTCTGGTTTTTGTACTGCCCTTATGGCTTGTCTTAGTGATCGTGTAACAACAGTTGATCGTTATAAAACACTTATTGATTTAGCACGACAAAGGTTTCAGCATTTAGGGATTGAGAACATTACTATAAGGCAGATCGATGGAAGTCGAGGCATTACAGGCTTGGGATCATTTGATCGTATTCTCATTTGGCCATCACGTCCTAATGAACCAAAAGAATGCTTAGAACTTCTAGCGGGAAATGGAATTCTCATTCAAGCTATTGGACCAGATGAAGGGGTACAAAAAGTGATGCGTTATACAAAAATTGGTAGCCAATTTGAATGCTCAGAAATGTTTCAAGTGCGTTATCAACCCTTCATTGAAAATATTGCAGAAGTTTTGTAATTGTGAATTTAAGATATTGCTAAATATTTTATCTATTCTACATAATGACAAATACATTTTGATTTTATTATAGGAGTATTTATGGATATTTTAAAAATTTTAACTCTTAGGTAAGATTAGGACGCTTTAATAGAGTAATTTAATATTAGCTGGTGAGCAAAACTATGCATTTAAGGGTTTTGAGTAGCATTTTAAAGTGCATTTTTCTGAAAGTTGCTCTTTTGATGGTGACATTAATAGCTGCTGGTTGTAGTTCCAGTATGCAGCGTTTTTCTAGTGGCTCTTATAATGATATCACTCCTAGCCAGTCAACTACATTTATGACTATGGCTGATGACCCGCGAATGTTATCACAAAATGTTAAAATACAAAGCAGTGAATTGCCACCTGTAGAATCGAGCGGTATTTCAGAAGCTGGTTACAATTCTCCATATAATAATTCTTCAAGACAAGAGGAAGCTTTTTCTCCTGATAAAAACAAGCAGTTTTTTTCTGATGGGCAGGTTATGGGGGTACCACCTAAAAATCTTGGAACTCTTCCTCATTCACAGGCGAATACTTTTCCTGTTTTTAAGAGGAATTCTTATATTGTGCAGAGTGGGGATACATTATTAAGTATTGCGCAACAGTTGGGTGTCAGTGTTGATACGTTAAGGCTAGCTAATGGTATAAACGGTAATTCTATTTATATTGGTCAGTCGTTGGTTATTCCAGATCAAAGTACAAAGATGGCTTCAAATGTTCAAAATAGTATTTCAGATGCATCAAAAAAAGTATCTTCATCTCAGTCTAAGATTGTATCCTCTGTTCAACAGAGCAAAGCTCCTACATCTGTGCATCAGAATTCCGTAAAGACTGTGCCTGAGGTTAAAAATGATACGTCAAACATTAAGAAAAGTTCTCCTACACAAGTAACAATAAATGGTTCATCAGATCAAATTATTGATCCAAATGATATTACAACTCCACAATTGACGGGTATTTCTAAGATGCGGTGGCCTGTGCGAGGACGTTTGTTGAGTCACTTTGGCCAAAAAAAAGGAACTGCAGTTAATCGAGGAATAGATATCATGGTTCCTGAAGGATCATCAGTTAAAGCTGCAGAAAATGGTGTTGTTATTTATGCAAGTGATGGGTTGAAAGAGCTTGGTAACGTTGTCATGATTCGGCACGAAAACAATATTATTACTATTTATGGGCATAATAGTAAGCTTATTGTTAATAGAGGGCAAAAGGTACGGCGTGGTGATGAAATTGCAAAGTCCGGTTTTTCAGGGGATGCTAAAACACCGCGTGTTTATTTTGAAGTACGTAAGAATTCTCTTCCTGTTGATCCTGCTGAATATTTGGAAAATTAAACTGGTTGCCGTTTTATCTTTTTGCTATAAAACTCCATCTTTTAGATTAGAGATATAAGGCCCTATACTCCTTGACTCATCAGACAAATACTCTTAAGAGGCTTAATATATTATCGTGAGGAAGTTGTTTCGTTTGAGTGTAAGAAATATTCAGGATAGGGTTCGTTCGCAAAGGCTATGAAGTGATCGCATAAGCCATCAGCAGTAGGAACATGTCGGAAAAAGCTTATCTGTTTCAAGATAAGCGTTCGTAAAAATTCTCATCTTTTAGAATGGGGAAGAGGTCAATTTAAATAATTCAAAATTATGTGAATTCATCTGCTTTAGTTCCAAATATAAGTTTTCTTGTAATGTTCTCTAAATTCTTATGTGATTAGCTTAAATAGCGTTTCAATTGTCAAGTGGTATCGGTTGTCGAGGGTAATTATTCATTTAATAGTGAGATAAGAGAGTCATTTCGAGTTGTTTTATTATTGCTGGCCGTTGAGAGGGTAGGCTATTCTAATCTGATTGCTTCTGTTTTAAATAAATGGTGAAGACATTTGATAATATTCTGTTCGAGTTTTAAATTGAAAAAAAATACTAATTTACTTTATGCAATTGTGAGATCTTTCATAAATATTTTTTAAATGATCAATTTTCATAAAAGTATGAAAAACTATTGCATTAAAAGTTCTACGGTGAACCACAGTAGGAGCAACTGATTGAATAAATGGCTCATAAGTACACCTCCGCAGCTTACTATTCCAATTATAAAAAAAGCTGTGAACCATGATTTTAAAAATATGACAATAAAAGAGATGATACAAGAGATGATGAAAAAATGAATAATAAATGCTTGTTTCAAAAGAAAACAATTGAAGACAATTGAAAAAGTAGCCCATATTCCGATACTACACATAACGAAAGCTAAGGGAGTACTTATTGTTATTGTTTTTGAAAGTAACACTAATTTCATTTTCATATAGATGGCGTTCCTTTTGTTGATGACCAATTTGTAAACCCTTTAACTGTAGATGATTCATATAGATTGTATCAACATATAGTATTTTTATATTGACACTGTTTTAAAAATCGTGTCTAAAAATCTCGTATTACTGTTTGTATTATAAAATTCTGGTTTATAGTTCTCGAAAGTTTTTGCTTTCGGGTTTTTTTTTGGGGAAGGGGAGATAAATAAGGATCTTATTATTTAAGAGAATACAAATTCTATATTTTTTAATAGAATGAATAGTATCCTTCCTAATGTTTAGCTGGAATGTTTAAGGAGAACACAAATTAAGAGTACATCTTTCTTAAAGAACTCTATTTAAAAACAATTATGAAAGTCAGTAAAAATATACAAAAAATGAAATGATTTCTGTATTTGGAATAATAAGTTCTTAAGTATTCTGCTACTTAATTTAGAGAAAAGCTGATATTTACATGATATATAGAAAAACGAAATAAAATCTGTTTTTTAAAATTTTTGTTCACTGGATTCTTCTTCTGAGGCAAAAATTTATTTTAATAAAGTGAGAGATACTTGAAGTTTAATCTATAGGAGATAAAAATGTTGGTTACTAACGCTTACGCTCAGGCTATAAGTGATACTTCGAATGGAATATCATTTATTACCTTTGTCCCTTTCATTTTAATTTTTGCAATTATGTATTTTTTGATCATTCGCCCACAGCGCGCGCAAATGAAAAAGAGGCAGGAAATGCTTAATGCTGTGCGTCGTGGAGATACAGTTATCACGGGTGGAGGTGTTCTTGGTAAGGTTACAAAAGTTTATGATGAAAGTGGTGAGTTAGAAGTTGAAATTAGTGAAGGTATACGTATTCGTGTTATTCGTTCAACATTGGCCGATGTTCGCGTTAAAGGCGAACCACTATCGGAAGAAAAATCAAAACCTAGCGCTAAGATAAAAGCATCAAAAACTTCTGAAAATAAGGCTGAAATGAAGAAAAGTGTTTCTTCTACTAAAGTAAAAAAATTAATACAAAAGAAAAATAAACCAAAAACATAGTTATTTTATATGATTATTTGAAGAGTTACTTTTATGGGTACGTAATGGCTTTTTGTATAAGGGCCATTATATTTTATAAGTAGATTGATAATTGATAAATCGCATTGGATTTCTGTTTATTTTTATAGAAATTATTTTATTACTCAATGTGCTTGCTGTGTATAATCAAGTTTTTTGAAGAAAACAGATTGGGATGATTTTCTCTGTCTATGATATGGGTATTCGTTACATTTTATTGCAAACTTTTTGATATTATTTGCAATACTGCTTAGGACACTATTCTCTTTTTTATTGTGGTAATTTTGTTATTAAAGATTTTACGCGCCTTTGATAATGTGTTATGATCTGCGCTGGTTAGTTTTTATTATTTCCTCTTACTAATTTAGGAGAGAAAATGTAATTGGGTTTCCAAAAATGAAGGATGCCTATTATGTCATATGCAATTCAAATTCGTGAAGCACATTTTCCAGGACGAGCGCCTATTGATGCTTATGGGAATGGGGGATTTCGTTTCGCAGATATGTCTCATAAAGGTTCTATTATTTGTTTACCATCAGGTATTTATGGTATTGACATGGCGGAGCCTCTTCCTACACAGGATAATATTTCTCGTATTTTAGAAGAAGCAAATGACATTGAGATTTTATTGATAGGTACTGGACTCGAATTGTTGAGTTTACCCGAAAAATTGCGGTGTCTTTTATGGGAAAAGCATATTTCGACAGATACAATGAGTACGGGAGCTGCGGTACGTACATTTAATGTTTTATTGGCTGAAGATCGTTCAGTTGCTGCGTTATTATTTGCAATAGATTGATATATTATTTAATAAAATCAATATTTTAATTAAAAAATGAGAGAATTGCGTGATTATTGTTTCTATTTAAGATTGTACCAAAGCTTATGTCGATTTTTTAGAGGATGCTTTAGTAAGAGTAGCATAAAGGTGGATAGGGGGCTTGCAAAACAAGGTTCTTTGCTTGGATAGTTGTTTTAAAAGGCTATCAATTTGGTATGGAGTAATATCAGGCACTATCCTTTGTGCGCGTCAATTTCAAAATTCACTTGCTGAGAGTTCTTTGGAGGAAATTGAGCGCGCTATTGAATTCTATAATTTTTAAAAGAATTATTATAAGGCTGTAGAGGCTTCGATTAGGTCGAAAGATAAGCCGTATAGCCTTTCAGTTTTCAGGACTAGACCGGGATATAGCCAGTATTAAATCCGATGGGGCGATTTTTCCTTTGTTGGGTTGATGAGGGAAACCGGTGACTGAGAAGGCTTGGCAGAACCTTATACTGACTTTATGTGAAGAAGGCGAGGGATGGCGTGCAGAGTTATGGGGAACAGAATTATGGGTGGCATAAACTCCCTTAAGCGACAATGCACCGGTTGAAAGGCGCTTTCGCTTTTCAGACAATAAAGTCATTAAGCGTGTTGTGATCAATTGGTCAGACAATTCGAAGTTTCTGCAGATATTGAATGAGGCACGACTTGATGATCTTAGGAAACACTCCGAGCTTTATAAGCATATTTGGCAAGGTGGCTATTTAAAAGCCGTTCATGGAGCTTATTATTAAAGGGAGATGTTAGCTATAGTTTACTGCACTTTATCATTTCGTAAATTTGTATTATTATAGTCTTTTTGAAATTTTTATAATTATTGAGTTAAATCTCATTACAGTATAGGTCTTATTCACTAACCAGTTGGTGCCAGCATTTTTAAAGGATTATCAAGCGTTATTGTTTGCACTTTGGAAAGAGAGAGATTTGCTTCCTGAAACCAATTTGCACTGTCTTTTAGCCATGTTGGAATATCAGTTCCCCCCAATTGTCCAAGATCTGAACTGTAAATCACATTATTAATTTTAGATAACACGTAAAGCATGTCCTCTTTTGTTTGGTATCCTAAATAAAAAGTTAGAGCGCATTGTTCTATATAAAGCCAATCATGTTCTCCCAATGCTTGTAATTGTGCAGCAGAAAAACCTGTCATTGGATTAGCTGGTTGATTTAAAAGGAGCGTACAGTTCTCTTTTTTCGCTACTGCATCTAATAAACGTAAAGTTGCATCTTTAGAAGCATGTCCTGAAGAGAGAACAATCTCATTGTCAGCAGCAAAAGCTATGAGCTCATAAATCTCTAATTTTAGAAGTCCTTTATCACAGGTGATAGCTGTTGGTTGTTGAGCAAGAAAAGCGGCATAATCATTAGAAAAATTTCGTTTGAGCCGGCTACGATGAGATGTTGGTACAATGGTAGGCAAATGTACAAGTAATTTGGGTTGTGAAGCAAACTTATAGTGCGCTAAAGCACGTTTAACCGAAAGTATATTTAAACCACCTGAGGCGTAATTAAGAACAATAGAGCCAAAAACAGGTAAATTTTGTTCTTGTAAAGCTGTGGCAAGTGCAGCTGTACTGCCTAAATGATTTTTTAAAATAACTCCACCTTTGTGTTTAGCATAAATTTGTGCTGCTTCATAAGCAGAATAGGTTCTATTAAATAAATCTGGACGTGCGTGATAATGAATATCTAAAAAATTTAATTTCTTACGCCAGAACTGTGTAAAATATTCACTCACAATTTTTCCTTCCAAGGTGCTTCATAGCCTTCTTGTATCCTTATATTTTCAAGCCGTTTTCCATCCTTGAGTGCAGCCAAAATACGCGCTTCTGTTTTATCAACATTTTCAGCGCGTTTAATAATTTCAGATAACTTTGAGCTAGGAAGAATTAATACACCATTATCGTCAGCAAAAACCCAATCTCCGGGAATAATTTTTATTCCCTCAATTATTAAAGGCACTTGCACAGCTCGTACGCGTGTACGATTTTTACCAGAAACCATATAAATGTTTGTTGTAAAGAGAGGATAATTTAGAGCTCTAATTTCAGCAATATCACGAGCAGAACCATGAATAATAGTTCCTACAATTTTTTGTTGTAGTGCCTTATGAGTCAAAATATTTCCCCAACTGGTACAATCTAATCGTCCATTGTTATCAATCACTATAATAGATCCCGCAGGTACATCATCAATATAATTACCAGCATTCGCAAATTGCTGATTTTGAGGCGTAAATTTTTCATATTGTACTGTAAACACAGGTCCAGCTATTTTTATATTGTTTAGGCGTGGTTTAATGTTAGGTAAAGCCGCTTGTAAATATAAACTATCTAGAGCATCAGAAACAGCTGCTGTATCTAATGCTAATAATCGTTTTTTGAGTATTTCTATATTCTCATTAGGAATCATTTACTATTCTCCTGGTACAAATATCTTTTTAAAATTAACCAAGCCCCGTATTCTGGTAAAACCACCTCTAAAAGCGGTCGTGTATAAGGAAAAGTTATACAATCATCACCATAGCCTTTTATTCGTACAGTCATTGTAGCATGTCCGAGGCTTTCCTTTTGCTTTTTTAATGTTTCTAAGGAAGGTGATAAGTTAACTTCAGCCTCAATCTGTGGAACATTGCTTGTATTCTTTTCTATGGACTGAAAATATTTTAAAAGTAGTGGATCATTTGCTGACCAATGAACTTCTATATGCATCGCTAACTGTTCACGAGCGGTAGTTATCTCTGCGCCGACCAGATATGAACAAAAATGACTTTCAAATTTTTCAATTAAATGTTGCGCTAAAGGGACTGAGGACTGACCAATTAATTGTACCAGAACATAAGGACTTTTCCATAAGAAATGTCGTTCAAATGGTTCATTGACGAAATGACAATCAACCCAGTTCGCAATTGTACTTTCATCAATTCCAATCAAAGTCCACACATATTGAGGACGCGATACAGGAGAATACTCCTTCTCATTATGATTTAAATAGTCTTCTAAAAGCATAAGAGCTTGTGTAGGCGGACCAGGCAAAACAATAAGAAAACTTCCATCACAGGAAAGGTAAAAACCAGGTGCTGTTCCAGTAGGATTATCAAGCACTTTTGCTGTTTCAGGAAACAAAGCTTGACGTGCATTATTAGTATCTGGAGCAATACCTAGTTGTTGCAGTTGACCTTTTATTTTTTGCCAAACATTTTCATGATGAACTAAAGGTTTCTTCACAGCTTGAGCAATGGCATCACGTGTTTTATCATCAGATGTTGGTCCCAGTCCTCCACTGATAATTATGAGATCTTCTTGTCCAAGACAAGAAATTACAGTTTCACTTATTTGCTGTAATTGATCAGCACAAACAAAATGACGGGTTACTTGAATATTTTTTCTTTCCAAACTTTGACTCAAATTCTGCAAATTCGTATTCAAATATTGTCCTGAAAGGAGTTCATCACCAACAGTAATAATTGCTGCATGACAAACAGAAATAGGGTTTACAAGATAATTAAGAACAGCTTTAGCCATCTGATGAGTAGTAGCTAAACCTCCCAAATCATAGGTGACGGTTTTTCCAGCACGAATAACTTGATCAATGCTTTCAGATAGTTGTTGTGCTGCCTCTTGAAAGCCTAAATGGTCCAAAAGTAAAGCTGTAGTATAAAGCATGGCAGAAGGATTGGCTTTATTCTGTCCAGCAATACGTGGAGCGCTTCCATGAACAGGTTCAAAATAAGCAGTCTTATTGCCCACATTTGCGCTAGGAGCAAGCCCTAATCCCCCCATCACTCCAGCAGCAAGATCGGAGAGAATATCGCCAAACATATTTTCAGCAACAATCACACCAAAATATTCTGGTTTTGTTACAATCCATAAAGCAACCGCATCAACATTGTGAATGTCTGCTTCGATTTCTGGATAATTTTGAGCAATGTTTTCAAAAATTTCCTGAGCAAATTGGCCACTTTCTCGCATAACATTTGGCTTATCAGCAAAAGTAACTCGCTTAAAACCATGTTTCCGTGCATAAGAAAAAGCATATTTAAATAGCCGCTCTAAACCAAAACGTGTTTGTAGACGTACCGTCCATGCTGCTTCATCAAGACTATATCTTTCTAAATTAGGATGTTTTAACCATGCGGCTTTCTCAGGAGTTATTCCGCGAAAATCTAATCCTGCATAAAGACCTTCACTATTCTCTCTAATAACACAAAAATGAAAAGGCTTTCTCGGACCAACAATATATCTTACAGGACGTATATTCGCAAAAAGACCTAACTTTTGACGAAGCTGAATAACAGGTGAAACGTATACAGGTTTTTTCTCTTTTAAATGCGGTGCAAGCTCTTTTAAGGCGGCTTCTTTTCCTTTACTAGTGATGGCTCCAAGTAAAACAGCATCACTTTCGGCAATTTTTTCCCAAGTTGTTTTCGGAACAGGATCTCCTTCTTGTTTCCAGCATTCCCAACCAATATCTCCATAGGTTAATTCGATCGGTAGCTGAAGTTGCTCTAAAATCATCATTGCAGCATCACAGACTTCTGCACCTACCCCATCACCAGGTAATACAAGAACTTTCTTTTTCATAATTTATTGATCCATTGATTAACGATTGTATGTGTCACAAAAAAATTATCATCCCATGGACGCATACCAGCACCAGGGATAATCTTATATTCATGATTGAGGTTGTAACTTCGTGTTTGGTTATCTATGGTTGCAAGTTGTGATTTCTCACCAACTAAAGATAAAAACTTTCCACCATATTTAACAATTTCATGCCTTGCATCCATTTCTAAAAGGAGTCGAAATCCTCTTTTCATACGTTCAATAGCTATGTCTTTTTGGTGAGCAGGAATTTCTATCTGAATTCTTTTTTTTATTGATCCAACAGGCTGAACAAGAGCATCTAATATTTCCAAAGCTTTTGATAAATCACCATCTTCCAGTACAGTAAGAATATATCCAAGTCGTTTTTGCAAAAGAGCATCTGGATAACCAGGTGCACTCACAGCGAGCACAGCTTGTATATTTGGAAGTTGTGCAGCTAACATTTGGACTAATGTCCCAGCCATAGCAAATCCTACAAGTATAAAAGGATCCTGAAAACGATCCTTGAATTCTGCTGTAAGTGAAGGAATAACTACTGCCGTAGAGCTACTAGAAAAAAGAGATAACGTATCTAATAGCGTAACCTTAAATTTTTTTCTAAAAATAGGTTTTTAAGTGGAGAACAAAAAGTTCCTTTGTCCCAGACTGGCATTACAGGCGCAAGAATAACACTATGTAAGCTCATATTATTTAGATCTCCTGAGCTTTTTGTTTTAAGGCTTGAATAGTAACCAGCGCCTCTTCTATACCTAAAGGAATTTTAGTCTCTAGCAAAGATTGGTATTCAAAGTTTAAATTACTGAGGGCTAAAAGAAAATCAACAGTGCTGCGATATACAGGTGAAAAAAAGGAATAGCTTTTTAGATTTTCTGTCTGTTGCAAAACTTTACCTATATTATAATATGCTTCCTTTTTATGAAAATTTAAAAGTGCTAACCATGACTCTAAAGTGAGATTTCCTGCTCCTTTACCCATTCCCATTAATGAACTATCAATAAAACTTGCGCCTGCTTCTACAGCTGTTATGCTATTTGTCATAGCCATACCTAAATTATCGTGCGCATGAAAACCAATCTCTAAAGGTGAAATATCTTTTATTTTTTGTACGAGTTGGGTGACATTCTCGGGTAAGAGGCTTCCATTAGAATCAGCCAAATATAAAATGTTCGCTCCACAATTAACCGCTTCTATTGCTATATTACGTAAATAGTTTTCATCTACTTCGCTCACTCTCGTAATATTGATACTGGTAGATATCCCTAAAGAACGAGCATAGCGGCAAAGTGCAAATGTAGACTCAATGTCATTTTTATTTAGACATAATCGTAAAAGTGTAATTCCAAAAGTCTTTAACTCAAGAATATTTGATTGATTGATATTATGTGGATGTGCGATAATAACAAGTTTAGCATCAGGAACAGCATTGCGTAATGCTTGAATATAATCATTAGAGCACAATCCTGTTTGGCCTATGTTATCTATAGGCTTAAATGCACCCTTACGATAACCAATTTCAATATATTCAATTTGAGCTTCTGTTAGATTTTAACATGGTTAATGATGTAATCTAGTGAAAAAGAAAATTGATTTCTATAACCACCATCTCGTAAAGTAACATCAAGATTTTTAACCATAATTCCTCCCCTAATTGATTATATAATTTACTTCAAAGTTATAAAATAATTTGCTTTTCGACTATAAATTACAAAACCCACTATGCAGCATGTAGCCAATAAGATGGCAAAACTCCATGGATTATGACCAGATATTGTTCCGATAATTATTGCACTTAATGCGGCACTGCCTAATTGTAATGCTCCCATAACTCCAGATGCTGCTCCAGCAGCTTGTGGATGTGATGAAATGGCCAATGCTGTTCCTAATGGCAACAAAAAACCATTGCCAAAAGTAAGAATAGAAATGGCTATTAAACTTGTTAGAAGCGGCCACGGACTTACATACATTTGTATAGCAAATAATATACCGCCCATAACAAAAGTAACATATCCACGCCGAATAGTGCGTTCCATAGATTCTCGCTTAAGAAAGTTTCGCGCTACCAAATTACCTAAGACATAGGTTAAAGAAACGCCAATGTAGCTATAACCAATGTGTAAAGTTGATAAACCTAATTTTGTAAGGAAAAAAGGAGATTCTACGATATAAGCAAAGTAGGTTGCATATGCAAAACATGGAATCAATGCATAAAAAATAAATTGTTTATTTCTAAGGACTCTCAAGCTGCTCTTAATAATTCCCACAGAAGTAAAAGATTGACGTTTTGTAAGAGGGAGAGTTTCTGTTAATACAAAGTGACAGAGGAAAATGGATAAAAGTATAAAAAGGCTTAAAAAGATAAAAATGGATTGCCAATTAAAAAATTGTAATAAAAGCTGGCCAATTAATGGTGCAAGTGCTGGTGATGTTCCGACAAAAGGGAAAATAACCAAATAAAACTTTCCTGCGGCTTCTTTGTCCATTAAATCGTTAATAATAGCGCGACTTAAAACAATCCCTGCACAGGCTCCAAGACCTTGTAAAAAGCGTAATGTTAAAAAAGCTTGAATATTGACTGTATAAATTATACCCAATGTCGCAAACAGCCATAAAAACAAGCCAAACAGAAGTGTTTTTTTACGTCCAAAATTATCACTAAGAGGTCCATAAATGAGTTGTCCAACAGCTAATGCAGATAAAAAAATTGCCACTGCATGTTGAATTCGAGATTCTGTGACTTGGTAGTATTGACGCATATCTCCAAGCGCTGGCAAGAAAATATCAGTAGAAATTAAGCCACCTACTGATAAACATATTATAATTACCATAAACAATGGTGTAGGCTTATAATACATATCTCCTCCCCCTTTAACCCGATAGGTATAATAAATATAATTAGACATTATGCAAGTATAATTATAACATTTAGTATACTTTATCAAAAAAATATGTGCATATTTTATAAGCCTCTATTATTTTTACTACAATTTTTTTACAAATATAGATTTTTTTAAAGCTTTAGGTTTTTATATTTGTAAAAAATTGCATATAAGCATTTAATTAAAATGAGCAAGAGTAGAGGCCCTAGAAGAGAAGCAGTAAAATTAAAATATTTTTCATAGCAATAAGAAGGGGAGTTACAGTAACAGAACCGAAATCTGATTAAGCACAGGAAAGCACTACCCATGCGAACATTAGTGGATGGAGTGAGAACTTTAGCACGAACAGCTAAGAATAATCGAGTGAAGCAAAAATACTGTGTTTTTTTATCAATATGTTAACAGGAAAATGCCAAAAAAATAAAAATTGTAATTTTAACAGAAGCAACTCTATAAAGCAGGAACGACGAACTCATCTGATTCCCATACGCATAAAGTTAGTTTTTCTTCAAAAGGTGAGACAGAAACATTTCCTATTAATGCAACTGTTATTTATGCCATAAAATCATGAAATCTTCGAATGCTTAATAATCCATATGCTATGATGATATTGCTGAGGCGGAGCAAATCCGCGTTTTTTTTACCAGTAATAGAATGATTTATGCATCATTAATAAGAGCACTGATCTTATTAAAATGATGTTCAGCATGATCTTTTAAGTCTTTGATAGAGTATTAAAAGCGGCAGATGAATTCCTAGAAACTTTGAAAAAATTATTGATGAATTGCACTTGCAGCGTCTCCCTTCCACAGAATCTTACCAATGAATTTATTAAGGAATTGCATGCCATGCCTATTCTCCATCATACGCACGCATTTACGATTGAACCAGCAACAAAAGCAGAATTCAAAAAAGGCCTTTTAAACAGTAAGGCGTTTTGCTCCTATTTCAGTGGGGAGCTCAGCAGCTTATTCGGTAGAATATCTTGCAACAGCGGTTCAAGGAAAAAAGGCGGATGATGTCGTTTCCAAGAGAGATGTTGGGGCACTTGCTTACAAAGGTTAAAGCCACAATTTATGATATTAAAACAAATGGATTTCCGAGTGAAGAGATTCTCTTATCGGGAGTTAGTTCGGTAAAACCGTCTTTTTTAGAGATTGGTGATATGAAGGTTTCTATGTATGATTCTAACAATTTGTAGTCAAACGCATTTTCTATTACTTTTCATTATCCAAGTCTCTTGTGATGTCAAAGTCAGTCTATGATCCCCAAAAAGTCGCAAAAGATGCTTTTGATATGGACAATATGCGAGAGGGAGACAAGCATTTATATTAACAGTTGAAGAGCACATACAGATCGCAAAGATTGACGATATACAAAGGGTATCAACGATGCAAAAGAAATAGCAGCGCATAATGCACAAGCTGACACGAATAGCGCGCAAGAGATTGCCGATCAAGCGCAAAAGATAGCTGGTAAGTGCAAGAAACAGTTTATTTCATTTAAGCTCTTGAACAACAAAATTGGATTAATGGTATAAAAACAGAGAATATACTTATTAATCTTCTCACTTCGATTCAAGCAAATAGAAGAAACAGCAATAGTGACAGCAATGGAAGCTATCATTCTAATGAAAAGAGAAAACCGGTTGAAATTTTTATGACAGAAAGCGTTGATATCCCTTGGCTAGAAGCTGTCACTGATGAGACAGAATTTGAGATATGGAGTGGGGTAGTAGCAATGCTGGGTTTAGCAGTTCTGTTGGCAAGGGTGGCATTGGTGGTTGTGGTACATACGTAAAAAAGGAAAAAGTTTCTTGGCAAGAATTCAGTGCAAATTGGAAAAGGAAAGATAGCTGATGGTGATTATGGTGTCATGAGAAACAAAAGTTGACCAATTTAATATAGCTTTTGATGAAACCTCAATTCAACCTTATCAAAAAGGTGTATTTGACGGTGAAAATACTGAACTTTTTCATGGTGATAATAATTTTCTTGGCGGTAACTGGGGGTAGTGGAGATGGTACCGTATTGATCAAAGTTTATTTATAGAATGGAATTGAACGATGGCGTGAAAAATCACTGAAAATTGTCTCAATTATTTAAAGAAATAGAGGGTTTACAGCTGTATTTCACAGGGCTTTTAACAGAAGAAGTTCTTGCTTCTATTATAGCCTCTTTTTCGCGACTTGGGGAATTGTTAGCAGGGCTTTAACAGGCTGCTAAATCAAATGGTTAAAGATGTGCGCAACACTTTTGGGCAGCCCATCATCTACACGCGAAAGGACAACCAGCAATCTTTTCGTATCACAGCGATTTACGGCATCAAACATTCAGAATCGGATGCTGGTGGCAGAATCCCTACCACAATTCCAAGAAAGGAACTTGATCTTTGTATCAATGATATTGGAGGCTTACCACCAAAACCTCAAGATAGCGTTGTGATCATCTCTCCTGAAAACACTGAAGATGCCTCTCAAGAATACTTCATTGTCACAGATGTCCAAGCCTCTGAAACCGGTATGTATAAGCTTATCTTGCGGGATGCACCTTTATCTAGCAAGAAGTTTTGATTATTCTTGCTTAGAAAATATTTCATTGTAGAGAATGAGGAAATGGAGCCGTTTAAAATCCTTTAGGTAGTGAGCATTGACGACTTTGTTTAAATTCAATAACTAAAAATGCTTATAATGGGGTGGGATCATGATGTTACAATCGCTTTTACAAGACATATCGTGATGAAGCGCGTACCGAACGAGACAAAGGGACGTATTTTGAGCGTTTTGCACTTGCTTATCTGAGATATGATCCTCTCCAGCTTGAACAATATGAAAAGGTTCAAAGCTTTACAGATTGGGCTTATTATACGCATTGGTCTTGCCGATACACAACAAAGTCCAATCCATTGGGAAACTTTTGCAGCCAACGGCAAAGTTGTGCTGGAGGATAAAAAGAAATTGCGTCCACATCAACGCGATGCATTACATTGTGTGCGTGCTGGACTTACTGAAGCAGATCGTGGCAAGCTTATCATGGCCTGTGGAACGAGGAAAACCTTTACCAGTCTTAAAATCGCTGAGGATTTGGCGGGTAAAGGAAAGTTTGTCTTGTTTCTTATTCCTTCCCTTGCGTTAATGTCACAGGCAATACGTGAATGGACAACCGATGCAGAAATCGGATTACGATCCTTTGCTGTCTGTTCAGATACACAAGTGGGAAAGCGTCGTAAAAGGAGTGATGATATTGCTGAAATTGATGTGTTTGATCTTGCGTTTCCAGTAACAACCGATGCTGCTAAACTTGCCGAACGTGCAAGTAATGTTGTAGCAGATAAAATGACCGTTGTGTTTGCAACCTATCAATCCATTCAGGTTGTGGCTGATGCTCAAAAAAAGTATGGTTTTCCAACATTTATTTACAAATATTATAGAAGAAAGCGAAACAGCTGGTTTGCAAAGGCGTGATGCCATTACGGATGAAAGATTAGCCCATTTTAAAGCTGCTTATCCTCATGAAACCATAACGAAAGATGATCTATTCTATTATGTTTATGGATTGTTACATTCAGAAGATTACCGTGCTCGTTACGCTGATAACCTCTCTAAAGAGCTCCCTCGCATCCCTTGCGTAAAAAGTGTTGAAGATTTTCGGATGTTTGTAACAGCAGGGAGTAAATTAGGCAATTTGCACGTAAATTATGAAACTGTAGAGCCTTATCCTGTTACCTTTAAAAAAGGTGATCCTAAACTTACAGATATCACTAACCCTGAGAAGTTTTATTACGTTACAGAAATGAAGTTTGCAAAAGCGGATAAAGAAAAAGACAAGTCTACAGTTATTTACAACAGCAATATCATCATGACAGATATCCCTCTTGAAGCCTATGATTATGTTGTAAATGGTAGACCAGCTCTTGAATGGGTTATGAGGCGGCAGGTTGTCAAAACTGATAAAGCGAGTGGTTTGACTAATGATGCCAATTGCTACGCTGTTGACACCATTGGCAACCCTGCTTATCCCTTAGAATTGTTTCAAAGGATTATTACAGTAAGTTTAGAAACTATGAAGATTGTTAAAAACCTCCCAAAATGGAATTAAGAGAAACTAAAAACGTCAAATTATCCATTGTGCGGTAAAACAACACAAGAGGATAAGAATTCAAAATGAACGCGAGTGGCCCTGTGCAATGAGGTTTTAGCAACGATTATGGTTTTTCGTCCTGCCCTGGGGTTAGTTTTTATTGCTAAGCGTTTACGAGAGCAATGTTTATGATCTTGTGAGGAAAAAGATATTTTGTGGTGGTGATGGCGGTTTTAACCGCTTTTTTTGTAGCCGTAGTTAAGGCTTTTTGTTTGGGTAAGAAGACTGAACGGCAAAAA
Organism: Bartonella bennetti; assembly: GCF_045945445.1. NCBI lineage: Bacteria > Pseudomonadati > Pseudomonadota > Alphaproteobacteria > Hyphomicrobiales > Bartonellaceae > Bartonella > Bartonella bennetti. The sequence continues at coordinate 285,420 of NZ_CP174576.1, forward strand.
CAAACAGCATCGTCAAGAGAGCAATAACACGGCTGGAAATAGAAAATGAAGTTAATAAGAAAAGTGATGCCGATGTGCGTTCTGATCTTGCTCAGTGGGTGCGTGATAAATGAATACGCTTCCTATATTGGTTTGTCTCCAATATATTTGGATAGAAACGACTTCATGCTCATCAGTCCAAATTTGGCAAGGAAAATCTTAAAGCACAACAAACAAGGCGCTCATGTATGTGGGTGGAAAGGTGCACAAAAGATCGAATTACAAAGGGAAAAACCTCGGTGCTTTTGATACTTGACACAAACCCAAAATCACCTTGAAAATAAGTTTTGATTTTTAGTGCATTATAAAGGAAAGTATGAAATCCTATTTCCTAATATTTATTTTAGAATTACTAATTTAGAATATAATAAAAACAATATCTTAGGCACGATAAAAAGTATTAATAGGTGCAGTAGAATGACAAATTTTCTTCCTTATTGTCTTGATATTTTACGTAATACAGATCGTGATCGTTATATATCAGTTTTATTTGCACCCAAACAAAAACGCCGAGCATTAGCTGCTCTTTACGCTTTTAATGCAGAGGTTGCTCGTATTCGCGAAAGTGTGCGTGATCCTCTTATTGGTGAGATACGATTACGTTGGTGGCGCGATTCTATTGCTAATGATGAAAGACAAAATATTGAGAGTAATCCGATTTTAAATGATTTATTAAAAACAATTACTTTGTTTAAGTTATCCAAAACAGCTTTTTTGCATTATTGTGATGCACGTATTTTTGATCTTTACAATAATCCAATAATAACTACTCACGATCTTGAAACTTATTGTAGTAAAACAGCAAGTACAATATTGCAGCTGTCTTGTCAGATATTAGATTTTGATGTGGCACCAAATTTTACAGATGCTTGTAAATATGGGGGAATAGCGCAAGCATTAAGTGGCATATTACGTCTTTTGCCATTGATGCAATCACGATATCAATGTTATTTTCCTAATGATATGTTAGAGTCTTTGGGGATAAGTCGGAAAGAGCTAGATTGTGATTGCATTAATGATGAACAAAAACAGCGGATCATTGAGGCTATGGTAGCGTTATCGCGAGATTACTATCTTAAGTTTTATGGGCATTCTGTTATTTTGCCTAAAACGCTTAAACCAGCATTTCTCCCGCTGGCAGTTACGCCGGCATCTTTGCAAAAAATAGTACAGTTGGGAGCAAAAGTTTTTCGGGAAAATGCAACTTCATTATTGCTTCATCGCTATTGGTTGATAACAAAAACAGCGATTAGTGGTAATTTTCCGCAATTATTTTAATAAGAATTTTGAGCTATTTAGCATTTTAAGTATATTTTATAGCTAATTCGTGATTGTATTAAATAATGGAAGAAGGGCTGTTGTTTATGTTCAATTATTTTCTAATATAGCCTTTGATAGTAATTTGGTGTATCGGCAATCACTTGATTACAACGATTTTGCCTAGAGCAAATATTGCAGGAGAGAACATGATCAATTTTAAAGCATAAGAATAATTTATTGTTATATTTTTAAGTGGTCATATTTATGATGCCGCATTCACCATTTTCACTGCCAAAGGCAAGGTAATGACCTGTTTTATCCCAACTGAGCGTTGAAATAGCGCTCTTGCTACAGAGTTTAAGAAATATTTCTTTTCCATCACTAAAATGTACACAAGAAATTATTCCATCATTAAAGCCTATAGCTACAATTTCTTTGCTTGGATGACATGAAACTACGCTAACAAGCGCATTTGCTCGTATGCCAAGTTCTAGCGGTGCTTTACCTATTGGACCATCTTTCGTATGAAAGGGCCAAATGATTGCAGCTGATGCACCTGATGTTGCTAACCATTTTCCTTTTGTGCTCCAAGACCAGCTTTTAACTTTGCTTGGATAGCCACTCATACGTAAATGTTGTTTGTCTGCAAGACGCCAACCATGTAAGGCATTCTCTTGCATTGTAGAAATTACATAATGATTATCTGGTGAGAAAATAACATCACAGTGTGCTCCTTTCCATTCTAATGTGGTTGGTACTGTTTGAGTCAACAACCAATGAAGAGTAACACCATTATAGTGTGCAACTGCAAGTCGTAATCCCTTTGGAGCGAAAGCTAAACCTTCTACACTGTATTTGTGGCAAAACTCTTGTAAACCTTTACCAATATTAGCTAGCATGAGACGGGAAGATGCAAAAGCAAATACATTATGTGGGCCAAAAGAAACACTGTTTATCCATTTGCCTTTTTGTATGCCTAATATTTCTACGCGACCATCTGCTGTTGTTTTACATACTTTCCCATCTTCTCCACCTGTTATAATAGCTGTCTTATCAGGAGAAAAGTAGCTTGAAATTATGCCTTTATGCACTTCAATGATTTGTGGACTTTGTTGAAGAAAAACAATCAAACCTTCTACTGAAACAAAAGCTGGTTTATCGTTAATAAAACCACAAGATAAACAATAACTTTTGAGATTATAAGGGATAACACTTGGCATTTTGACTCGCTTATATGCAATTTTCAAAATCAGTTTTTAATTTTTCAGCATCAAGAGAACGACCAATAAAAACAAGTCGGCTTTCACGTTTTTCATTTTGATGCCACGGGCGTTGATGCTGTCCTTCGAGAAGCATATGTATACCTTGGATAACGTAACGATTATCATCTCCGTGAAACGCGATAATACCTTTTAAGCGTAAAATATTAGGACCTTGTTCTTGGGTAACTTTTTGAAGCCATGAGAAAAACTTCTCTTGTTGAAGAGCACCTGTTTTTAAACTTATAGAGGTTATCGTAATATCATGTATAAGAGATTTATGGTTGTGCCTATGATGATGTTCATGATTACATTCGGGACTACACACATGATCGGGATTTTCATGATTAAGAAAATGAGGATCATTTTCTAGAACTCGTTGTAAGTCAAATGAACCACGATTAAGAATTTTATTAAGAGGAATGTTTGCACGTTCTGTTGCATAAATAATGGCATTAGAATTAATGGCATAAATGAGCGATTCAATATGTGCTCGTTCTTCTGCACTAACAAGATCGATTTTATTGAGCAAAATTATATCGGCGAAGGCGATTTGATCTTCTGCTTCAGGGCTTTCTTTCAGTTGAAGAGGTAGATGTTTTGCATCAATTAACGTAATAACACTGTCAAGGGCTGTTTTTTCACGTATAGTATCGTCCATAAAAAAAGTTTGTGCCACTGGAGTAGGGTCAGCAATTCCTGTTGTTTCTATAATAATAGCATCAAATCGGTTAGAACGTTGCATTAGACTTTCCAAAACGCGGATAAGATCGCCACGTACTGTACAGCAAACACAACCATTATTCATTTCATAAATTTCTTCTTCTGATTCAACAATCAGATCATTATCGATACCAATCTCACCAAATTCATTGACAATAATTGCATAACGTTTGTTATGATTTTCATTTAAAATACGATTGAGAAGAGTAGTTTTTCCCGATCCAAGATATCCTGTTAGGACTGTAACAGGAATTTTGAGGGGAGAATTGTGTATTTTTTCCATAATTATATCTTTCATTATAATGAATCTATTTTAAATTTCTTGATATCATCAAGTAAAGCGCGAAGCTCTCGGAGAACATGGGAAAAGATTGCTTCACCTGCTTGTGCTGTTGCTTGGCTTGCATTTCCGGCTGCTCCTTTCTCATTAAGATCACGCATCATCCATCCAAAAGCATGAGGTCCATAGGCTCGTAAATATCGATAATTTTGAATCATCTCAGCTTGCTTATTATGAAAATTTTCTGTTTTCTCCATATGTACTTTTTCTGGTGCTAAATATAGCATTAAGGAGGTTTCAATAAATCCGCCATGGATGTCAAGATGTGTCTGAGATGGTTCCATTAAGCCTTCTGGTAAACCGAAACGACTCCAACTTGTAGCCACTGCAAGCATTGCAAAACGTCTTCTTAATTCTGTAATAACGATGTTCATTAAAGGCGCATTACCTCCATGAGCATTGAGGATAAGAAAACGTCTGATGCCTTTATGATAACAATTTTCACCAATGTGGATCCAGCGCTCTATAGCCTTAGAAAAGGTCAATGTTTGTGTTCCAATAACATCCATATGTTCTACTGAATAACCAATTTTTTCAACTGGTAAGAGTGTAATTTGAAATTGCTCTTTTGTTGCTAAGGTAAGTGCTTTTGCAAAAGATTCAGCAATAATCCAGTCTGTTTCAAAGGGAAGGTGATTGCCATGATACTCATGTGCACCCAGAGGTAAAAGGGCGAGGGTAGGGATATCGGATACCATAAATTCATTGCCAAAAAAGAAGTAAATAGATTCACATGATACAATATGATGTAAGTAATTTTCTTCAACTTTAGTCCATATATAGAAGAAACGCAAATATAGAGTGTTTTTTGTATCGAAATATGTATGAAGTAAAATCAAAACTTTATTGGAAGTGGTGTTATGAATTATTTAGATGAGTTCATTGTTTTTTAGAGTAATTAATTCTAATGAGTATCAAATGTTCTGGATATAATTATGCTTCTAAAAGTAATGCGTATTTATATATTTGAAAGACAGAAATTTCTTTGTATCTTACAAAAATTGATTATTTTTGTTTAAATAATGAGGATGATTTTATAATCGAAATAGAAAAGCTAAAAAAGTAGAATGAAGCACAAGTAGAATTGATTAATTTAAAAGATAATTTTCGCAGTTATTGAATAATGTGGCTGTTGTTTATATTGTACTTTATAATTAAGATGAAATAAATTATATAAAGTATTGAAAATAAACTTTTATATGAATTTGAATTTATTGATTATCAAAGATAATTTCGTAGTTATTGCATAATGTGGTTATTGTTTATATTTATACTTTATGATTAAGATGAGAGAAACTGTATAAGACATTGAATAATAAAATTTTATCTGATAATTTTTGTTAAAAGATGAGATTTGTATTGTGAAAGTTAAGGTTGATTAATTTACGTTTAAAAGTGCTGCTATTTTAAATAGAGTTACAGTAAATTTTCATTTGAAAATAGCTCAACATGGATTTTGGTAACAAGAAAACATCTTATAAATATACACTTTATTCTTATAGTTTAAAATTTATCTAAAATAAACAGATGGTGCACAAAGATTGTTGGGAAATAATGAGAAGTGAGAAAATAGATTTAATAAGGATGTTTGGAATTATCGTTTTCAGAGTGAATATATTTTTCTACATATTACTAGTAATTATGAGAAAATGAGAAGACAAGTTTTTCATATTTAGTTATAGTCGGAAGTATTGCTATGCTTCAAATCTATCTTATCTTTGAATATGGGGATGAAGCTGATTCTAACTGTAATGCTATAATAACAGATATTGTATTAAATACGTTAGAGAGTGACACATAATTTGTATATCATATCCTTTGCGAGACTAGGAATTTGTGACAAATTACTTCTTTAATCTTAGGATATGAAAAAAGCCAAAACAGTACTTTTAAAAGTGATCAGGAATAATGTGTGCTATCCTGTAGCATGCACTTTTATATGAATGAACTTTTTCCTATGATTTGTTTAAGAGGAATATGAAGTTTAAAGGGGTGATAAAAAGCAATATTAAAAGGTAACTGTGTGAGTGCTTCTTTAATGAGAATAAATTTTATGATGATCTGTGATGGTTTTATTTTTGAAACGCAGTTGTAGGTTATATTAGCCTCTTGGTTACCATTTGACAAAAGCTTTTACAATGATCAAAGAGGTGCATGCTGTTTCTTTTTATAGAAAATTTCATTATGCACATAGTGATGCAACAAGATGGGTTGTGCATTTTAAGATGCGTTCTAGTTGAGAGGTTTCACTTCAATAATAGAAGTATTTTTAAATATTTGGTCCAATGATCTATCAATATAGTATTTCATAGTAAGCTAGTATATCAGCATAAATTTACTAAAGCAGGCTTTTCTAGGGAGAGATCTTTGCATGGAGTGTTTTATCAATTCTAATTTACCTATCTTTACATAAAACACAAAATGTATTAAATTATGTAAGATTTACTTAGTTTTGTATTTCTCATTTTAAGTGGGTGCTTTTCATATTTAAATGCAGGGGAGAAAGTGTGAAATGAATTATGATCAAAGTATTTAATAGTTATTTATATCTCTTTACAGCAGCTATTTTTTGTTTTTTTCAAGATAATGTGAAATCAAAACCTAATCAATCATCTGAGTGTGATGAAAATAAGGTAGGTCCTACGTCAATTTATAAATGTAGTAATGGTGAGGAAAAAATAGTCAACAATAAGAATTTTCAGACAATAATAGCAGAGGGAAAAGGTGTAGATATTAATGGGACAAATATAACGCTTGGTGGTGTAGATAAAATGCCTAAAAAGGCTGAGAACATTAAAAATAATATATATGGTGTCGATGTATTAAAAGAAGGAAAAGTCGTTTTAACGCACTCGGTTGTGAGTAATACACATGTAGCTCTTAATGTGAGCAATGGAATAATTGGAATGTATAATGGTACAATTAAAGAAAGCAACATAGCTGTTCAGGCGTTGGGGAGACCAACGAATGTTATTTTAGTCAATCCACAGATTGAGACGAAAGAGGGGAAAGCAAGTCTTGTGAGTATGGGAGGGGCAAGTGTTGAAGTTAAAAATGGTGGGGTAATTAATTTTACAAACAGTAATGCGGTTTATGCGGCGCTGGCAGGGAAAGTTACGTTCGATGGTACATATATTACCGGAACAGGTGCGATAAAAGAACAAAAAAATTACGCTGTTTTTTATATAGATCATGGTGGTGATCTTGATTTTAAGAATGGCAATATTAACGTTATTGGCGCTTATGGCCTATTAATGGACAATACAGTTGCTACTTCTAATTCCATTTCTTTGAATTCATTGGGTGAAGATTTACAAAGCGATAAAAGTAATATTGACATGACGAAAGCCAATATAGAAGGAACAACTATTGAGATAAAAGGAGATGAATTCTATGGTATATATTTTAAAGGAGAGAATGCAGCAGGTAATACAATAGAGGCAGAAAACAATGCAATAGGTGTAGTCGAAGAGGGTAAGAAAAATTTAGATATTACAGACATTAAATTTGCAGTGCGACTTGTTAATTTAAAAAATACGAAACTGACTGTTGCAGGAGGTCCAGCTATTTATAGTGCCGGTACAGCAGGAGGTAATATTAGCTTATTCAATAGTTCTATTAGTGCTGATCATTTATTATTAATGGCTGAAAAGAAATCCTCTGTACTTGTCTTAGCTGATAATTCTTTATTGACAGGGGGTAGTTATGTTGATGCTAGCTCTACTGCTGAACTTTATTTAAGCGGTAATTCTATGTGGTTTTTGACACAAAAAAAACAGAAAAATTCTCGAAATTTAGATTCAAACAATTTGTATATTTCAGTACTCGGTCTTGATAACAGTTCCATTAATTTTAAAAAATTAAAGTCTAATGAAGCCTATAATTATAAAACACTTCACATTGGGAAAGGAGGAGGCAATGTTTATATTGCAAAGGATAATGCGCAGATCCATTTAAACACAAGTTTGAACCCTGATGGTTCGCTTGATAGTCAGAAAACTGATAGAGTTTTGATCCATGGCAATGTATCTGGTACGACCACTGTTTATGTTACTGGTCAAAATGGAAGTTCGAAAGGTGCTATAGGGAAGAACGGGAATACTCAGGGTATTTCGCTTATTCAGGTTTCCGGTACAGCACAAGAATATTCCTTCAAGCTGAATGGCGATTATATTACAATCGATGGTTCACCTTATAGGTATGGTCTTTTTGCTTATGGTCCAGGTTCTTCTCGTGGTCAGGCTAATCCTGAGCAAAGGTTAGTTAATAGTGAGGGAAGTAATTTTTGGGATTATCGTCTACAGCGTGAATATATTTCACCGCCAACCCCAGCGCCCAAACCAGTGCCAGCAAAACCGGAACCATTACCACCATCACCAGCGCCGGCGCCAATGCCACCAGCGCCAGAACCAGGTCCAAGAGTGCCAGCAGTTGTGCCACAACTACCAAGTTATTTGCTCTTACCTCACGCTTTATTTCACGCAGGTGTGGTAGATATGAGCAATCAACACGAACTTTTGGAAATTATACACAATGCTTCCAATGAAGCTGATAACAATAGAAAGACAAGCTTTTTTATACGCGGTTATGGGAGTAATCATCGCTATACTTCAAATTTGTCTGTTTTTGAACATGGGTATGGAGCTGATCTTGACTATAATAGTATGACAGCAGGTGTTGTCTTAAAGACATTAGAGAATAAACAGAGTGCTTTGTCTTTTGGAATGATGGGGACGTATGGTAGGCTCTCTCTTCAGCCTCTTGCTGTTAAACAAAGTCAAAAGAGTGTTTTTAACAAATGGTCGGGCAAGCTTTATGCTCATTTACAGCATGATGCAGGCTTTTATGTGAATGGATTTCTCTCTTACGATCTTTTAAAGGGTGATGTTATAACCCTTGCTCGAGGTAAAACGGCAGCATTACAAGGGAGACTTTTGAGTACCTCTTTGATGGGAGGTCAGGCTATTATCACAGGCTATAATGGTTTTATTATTGAGCCGCAGCTTCAAGTTATTTATCAGTCTATCATGTTTGATAAAGCTCGTGATATTGATCGGTTTGATATTGAGCTAGGGAAGCATGATCAATTGATAGCACGCGTTGGTGGTTCTTTAACAAAGGCTGTTACTTCTTTTGAAAAGGCACGTGTCGTTTCCTTTTATGGCAAACTTCATCTTGCACATAGTTATGAAAAGAAGCGGATAGTATATTTTAAAGATGCTTTTCAGTTAGGTGCATTTGGTTCTACAGTTGAAACAGGTATGGGTGTTCATGCCCAATTATCTAATACTATAGCACTGCATGGCGATTTGTTATACAAACATAAATTAACCAAAGCTGGCTTTTCTGGTACAAGCATTTCTGGCGGTGTACGCTATCAATTTTAGTCCTTTAAAATTAGTCTGTTTTGTTTTGAACAACTGTTTGTCAGTTTCGTTAAGTTTTTTAGCGGAATTTACAGAGGGTCCGATTCTATGCGTAGTTTAATTTCAGTAGCTAATTATGCTAACATTCTTATTATTACTTACTTTTTGTCGTTCTATTAATGGAGCTAAAGTTGTGGTGCATATTGCTTCTAATAGAGAATTTTCTAGAAAAATAATGTAAAGAAATTTGTATATGCCTACACCTTCTATTACTGTTTTAGTAGTGTTAACATTGATATTATATGCTAGTTTTCTGCTTTTCTCTTAAAGAGGGTATATCACAGGTGGTTTTTGTCTTGGTGGTTATGGTTACATGATGAAGAAAGTTGAGGCTTCTAAAGGAGATATTATAACTATCATGCCAGATGGTATCCTTGTTAACGGCAATCTTTTGCTGCATAGCAAGCTGCGCTCCATAGATACGAATGGCAGATCGTTGCCACGTTATCAAGCCGATAACTATACACTAGGTAATTGTGAGTTTCTTCTCATGTCGGATATTAGCGATATTTCTTTTGATGGTCGCTACTTTGGTCCAATCAATTGCTCTCAAATTAAGACTGTCATTCGTCCAATCATTACTTGGTAAAAATGGGATTTACATGTGAAACTTTTATCGTTCGAAAACCAATTGTCGTCAGAATGACGATATTAACCGAAGGGGAAACACCATGATAAAACACAACAATATCAATTTTGATGAAACGATTTCTAATGAGCAAAAATATGCTGATGAAGTGCTGAACGAGAAGTTGAGAGCACTTATGATACCAGGGTTAAAAGTTGAATTTGATCCAGAAGAAGCAGAGCGGCTTGGTGCATTTTTTGAGGATACATTGTCTGAGGAAGATGCGCTTGATGGCGCTATAGATCTAGTGGATGCTGTTGTTTGCGATAGTGGAGAAAGATAAGACATGATTGATAAAAAAGAATTATTTACAGAACTTGTCGCTAAACAACTGATTGAACAAATTAAAATTGGTACGGCCCCTTGGCAAGTATCATGGAGAGCAGCGATGGGTGGCGGCTATATGCCAATGAATCCCAGAACTGGTAATCGATATAGGGGAGAAACTTCATGTAAAAAATTTTCTGTAGGAGTAGGAGAGGCGGTAGCCAATCAAAAGCAGTTATGGTGAGTAAATTAGATCTTGCTGTCAGGTTTACTGGCTGGGTTGGTAATGATATTCTGGGAACGTTTGATTATTAGTACCTTGAAAGAACTTCTCTTGATTTGAGAAGGTTGCATATTAATCCGAAAATGGAGAAAATACAATTATTATTGTAGAGGAATCTAATATGGCTATAAGTTAGAATATATTGAGCAGGTAAGAGAAGCATTTGTTATTCTGAGACTTTGATGATGTAACTAGAAATTCTAATGGATATATAATATTGGCTGCAGCTAAGTTGGGTGTGATGTTGGAATATTATATTATTAGATCTAGTACCTGGATCTGACTTCCTCAAAAACTTTATCATTTAGCTCATATTATGACATTATGACACCTGATGAAACGGACACCGAGAAATTAACAAGTATTTATTCGGTGGATATAAAAGCAGCTCATTTAGCGGTAAAGTATTTTTAGAGTATGGATTAGTGATGTTTTTATGGGAAAAAAGGAGCCTATTTTTCACAAAAATATAGCCGATTTTATTCCTCCTTTTCAGGTGAAGACAGTTGATACTGTTACAGCTGACGATAGCTGTAATGATGATTTGGTTTTTGGTTCAACAATAGATATGTCTTTTGCAGAAAGTATCCGTTTAGCTGCTACATGCGCTGCTTTGGCAATTACAAAAAAAGAGCACTTGATTCCATTCCCCATTGTGGGAAGAAGTTAATACTCTTCTTCAAAATCAAAGTGTAGTACAAATCTAATACATAGGATAAAGTTTTTTATTTCTACGCTAATAAATTTAAGGTTGCAATTTTTTGATAGAATTATCACACGTAATTTTTTTACATAATTATCAACAGATGCCATAAAATAAGCTAATTTTACCAGATAATAAAGATTAAAAGTGCCTTATTACCTGATAATAAGATTTACGTATTTTTATCATATAAAAGCTATTGCTTAGAAAGCGTTTCTTTGTGTGCTATGCTTCGAATAAGTAAATCGATAAATAAACTAAGAGCATAAGAGTTAGCGAGCTTTGCTTTCATATTAACAAGGGAAGTTGCTGCTTTAGGATTTAGGCCGTTAGTGATACCTTGTGATAGTAAGTATTGTTGTAATTTCTCATAAGAGCTTTCAATTTTCTCTTGATTCGGCTCATCACTATGAGCACTATTTAAGAGGATATCCTCAAGCCCTTCAATCTTTTTAATGAAATATTCCCAGTCAAATTCCCCTTTAGTATATTCCGTATCGAACATTTTACCTCGCCCAGTTAAAAGCCAATTGATATTGACTCCATACAACATACGATATGTTTGTAATACACTGAGATTAGGTTCTCTTTCTCCACGCTCATAAAAAGCGATAGAGTTTTTTGTCATATTAAACTGTTTGGCTAATGTTTCACGTGGCGGGTCACCTAAGGCAATACGTATATGACGTAAACGTTTTCCAAATATAGTTTTCGCTTCTGTTTCAGGACGCGCCATAAATTATCTCCCTCAAATAAATCATTATGGTGTGGGTTTTTGTCCATAAAGGCACACAATGTACTAGAGTATCATTACTTTATAATAACATTTGTAGTCAACATTTATAATTTTAGTCCTCTTATTTTTTTAATTTTTTTAGTAAAAATTTTAAAAAAAACCGTATATTTTTATTGGTATTCTATAATTTATCTTGAAAAAAATAAATTTTTCAAATTTTCTCTTGTTTTTTCTTAAAAAGATTTCATATAACTTTTTCTATATGCATTATGCATTTTATTTTGCATCTTAATGGATGCAATACTTCGATTATACAAATGTAGGTTGAAGAGATGGATTTTGAGGAACAATCATGGCCCTATTAGGTTATTTTAAGTGGGCTTTTTTTTTCACAGTTATTGGTATCTTTTTGGGTGGCTTCATTGGTTGGCTCGAAACAGGAACTATTGTTGGTTGTCTTAAATATTTTTTTATTTGCTGTGTTTTGGGAATTTTAGAGATTTCGTTATCTTTTGATAATTCTATTATCAATGTTCGTTTTCTCAAAGAAATGAATCAGCTATGGCGCCGTCGTTTTTTGACATGGGGCATTTTGATTGCAGTGTTTGGCATGCGAATTATTTTTCCATTGTTAGTAGTTGCTATTGCTGCTTGGATTAATCCAATTGCTGCAATTAAATTGGCAATATGGGATCCCCATCGATATGCTGCAATTTTAATGGATGCTCATAAAGGTATTGCAGCTTTTGGTGCTACCTTCCTTATGATGGTTGGTTTAAAATATTTTTTTGATTCTGAAAAAAAAATACATTGGTTCGTTTTTATAGAAAAACCAGCTCAAAAGCTTGGTTCATTTGTGAAGATTGATATTATAATTATTTTGATTCTTATGTTATTTATTTCAGAACAGATTGTGGCAGAAAATAAGTTAACTGTTTTATTCGCAATGCTGTATGGGCTTGTGACGTTTTTGCTTGTCGAAGCGATTTGTTCACTTTTGGATTCTCAAAAAAACACTTTGAGTGCAGTTGCTAAAGGAGGAGCAGGTTCATTTCTTTATTTAGAAGTTCTAGATGCTAGTTTTTCTTTTGATGGTGTGGTGGGTGCTTTTGCTTTTTCTCATAATCTTTTTATTATTGCTATTGGTCTCGGTATTGGTGCATTTTATGTGCGAGCTATGACGATTATGTTGTTTGAAACAGGAACGTTATTGCATTATCGCTATTTAGAGCATGGCGCTTTTTATGCAATTTTAATTTTGGCCATGATTATGTATATGCAAATTATTATGTCGATTCCAGAAGTATTAACAGGATTCATTGGCGTATGTATTATTGGAATGGCATTTTATTCTTCTATTCGTTTTAAATCTAATCATTCAGATGAACAGATTACATTGCAATAGTTATGAAGACTTCATGGTTGTTATCATAGCAGTTAGAAAAGGGATTTAAGAGACCATCAATAATTCTATACCAACATCATTCATAGCTTTGAGCATCGTATTAAGTGAGCCATTCAGATCAATGCCAGCACAAGCATTCAACAAAACACTAACTTTAAAACCACATTTTACAGCATGCATTGCAGAAAATCCAACACAGAAATCAGTTGCTAAGCCACACATAACTAATGTTGTAAAATCATGTTCTTTAAGATAACTGTGTAAACCTGTTGGTGTTTTCTGGTCATTTTCAAAGAAGGCGGAATAACTATCAATTTGTTTATTGTAACCTTTCCGAAGGATAAGTTGCGCTTTTTCAATTTTGAGAGATGGATGAAATTCCGCTCCTTGTGTTCCTTGTATACAATGATCAGGCCAAAGTATTTGGAGACCATAGTCAAGACTCACAGTATCATAAAGAGCTTTCTCTAGATGAGAAGAAGCAAAGCTGCAATGGTTTTTGGGGTGCCAATCTTGGGTTAAAATAACATGATCAAAACGAGTTATAAGGTTATTGACAGCAGGGAGAATGGCATCACTTTGTGGTATTGCAAGTGCTCCGCCTGGTAAGAAATCATTTTGAACATCAATAACGATTAAAGCTTGCTTTTTCATGAATTTATTCCAGTAATCTGGTGGATGGTTTGCTTTTTTAAGGTGCTGTTTCATTTTGAAGTTTTGAAATAATCTGATGAATATCAGTACTCATTTTATCATCATCAAACCAAAAGAGAGGAATAGATAAATCTTTACAGTAATTGTGATAATTTTTCATCAATTGTAGCCATTTGCCAATGGGCAGAGAGTGGTAGTCAACAATTGCTATATGTTTGCGCAGAGCCTTAGTGATCATAGGGCTTTGAACATCAGATCCTATGAGACGGCGTTCATTTTTTAAACATAGTTTGTACAACATTAAAAGAAAAGGTGAATACCATTTTGGTCTATAACACAAAAGTGCCGAAAAGAGATGAGGATTTTTTGCAGCATATTTTACAGCCCATAGGATAAGGAAAGAAGGGGCATAAAGGATGGGTTTATTTTTGGGTTCTGTATGGCATTGATAGATTGGTTTGATACGATAAAAACATAATTTTAGATCTGGTATAGAAAAAAGAAATGATTTTTGATAACACGTATCAGGTATAGCTAAGAGTATTTGATTTTTTCTCTTTAAAGGAGTGTTTTTTTGCATTTAGAGTCGCAGTAGGGCTTGTGAGATCAGAAAAAATATACCAATATAGAGCAAAGAGTTATCAGGGCAAGAATTAAATATTACAAGTTACAAAATTTAATAAAAGCTTCATACTACAAATTTTAATAATATTGCACGATATAAAGAGAAATTTATGGCACGTCAATTTATCTATCATATGGCTGGGCTTAATAAAGCTTATGGCAATAAAAAAATTTTGGAAAATATCCATTTGTCTTTTTATCCAGATGCAAAAATCGGCATTTTAGGTCCAAATGGTGCAGGTAAATCAACCATTTTACGTATTATGGCTGGATTAGATAAAGAATATACAGGAGAAGCATGGCTTGCTGAGGGAGCGCGTTGTGGCTATCTTCCGCAAGAACCTGTTCTCAATACAAGTAAAGATGTCCGTGGAAATGTGATGGAAGGGCTTGCTGATAAGCAAGCAATTGTAGATCGTTATAATGAACTGATGATGAATTATAGTGATGAGACTGTTGATGAGAGCGCTCGACTTCAGGATATTATTGATAGTCAGAATCTATGGGATTTAGAAAGCCAAGTAGAAATGGCTATGGCTGCTCTTGGTTGTCCATCAGGGGATGAGGATGTGACAAAACTTTCAGGAGGTGAGAAACGGCGTGTTGCACTTTGTAGATTGCTTTTGTCAAAGCCTGATTTATTGCTTTTAGATGAACCAACAAATCATTTAGATGCTGAAACGACCGCTTGGCTTGAAAGGCATTTACGTGAATATTCAGGCGCAGTGCTTTTAATTACCCATGATCGTTATTTTCTCGATAATGTAACAGGTTGGATTTTAGAATTAGATCGCGGTAAAGGAATTCCTTATGAAGGTAATTATTCTGCTTATTTGGATGCTAAAGCTAAACGTATAGCGCAAGAAAGTCGCGAAGAAGTTGCTCGTCAGCGTGCATTATCACGCGAGAAAGAGTGGATAGCTTCTAGCCCAAAGGCGCGTCAGGCAAAATCGAAAGCGCGTATTAAAGCTTATGATGCATTAGTTCAGGCGGCGCATGAGCGTCGTTCTGGGGATGCACAGATTATTATTCCTATTGGTGAAAGATTGGGACAGGTTGTTATTGAAGTTGATAATCTGTCAAAAGCATATGGTAATCGTGTATTGATTGATTCTCTTTCTTTCAAGTTACCTGCAGGTGGTATTGTTGGGGTTATTGGTCCTAATGGTATGGGAAAATCGACCTTATTTAAAATGTTGACTGGGCAAGAGAAACTTGATTCAGGGCAGATCCGTATTGGAGAAACAGTTCAGATGAGTTATGTTGACCAAAGCCGTGATGCATTGGCAGGTGATAAAACTGTTTGGGAAGAAATTTCCGGTGGAAATGACATCATTAAGTTGGGCAAACATGAAGTAAATAGTCGTGCTTATTGTGGTGCTTTTAATTTTAAAGGTGCAGATCAACAGCAGAAAGTAGCACAGTTGTCAGGAGGGCAGCGCAATCGTGTGCATTTAGCTAAGCTTTTGAAAGAAGGAGGAAATGTTCTTCTTCTTGATGAGCCAACAAATGATCTCGATACAGAAACATTGGGTGCCTTAGAAGATGCGTTGGAGAGCTTTGCTGGTTGTGCAGTTATTATATCCCATGATCGTATGTTTCTTGATCGATTGGCAACACATATTTTGGCTTTTGAGGGGGATGGTCATGTGGAATGGTTTGAAGGTAATTTTTCTGAATACGAAGCAGATAAGGTTAGTCGTCTTGGCCCGGATTCTATGAGTTTTAGGCGTTTCAGTTACAAACCTCTTACACGTTAAAATTATTTTTTTTGAATTGTTACTGAGCAGATGTTGATGTCATCCATGTTTCTTCACGTTTCAAAAGGCGATTTGCACCCCATTCAATAAGTGTTTTGTTAATTGCATCAAAGACAAAAAAGAGTGCTGAATCTCGATCATAACCCTCACAAAGTAAATTATCATACTCTGTATGCTGGTGGCGTATATGAGCAATTGTTGCGAGCCAAACTGCAATGGAAGGAGGAAGATATTTCATCGAGGCGTGTGTGGCAGCAGTACAAATACATTGGCTATCACGGTATGGAACCTGTGGGATAAGGGTTATTAGTTCTTTAGAAATTATCTGTTTTCTGCGAATTATCATAAGTCTCGTTTTCATACTACTTTGTTATTTTCATTTTATTTGATAACACAAAAATGATGCTTGTAATTGATCATTGAATAGTTAGCGTTTTGATTCCCACATTTTATTTATGATATGGTATCAGTAATTGAGCACTTAAGAACAGAGAGTACATAATCAAATGTATTTTTATAGAAATAAAGATACTTTTATAGCGTGTTTATCGTTAAGCTTATTTAGTAGGGATTTGCCATTTTATAATTCTATAGGAATAGAGAGGAAGTATGTGTATATTGATCAGTATTTCATTACAGCTTATTACTGGTTTAGAAGTTATTGATAACAATTTTGAATTATGAAAAGATTTCGGTGAAATTTTAATAAAAATTAAGATGATTAGAGAGAATCTGATGACAAATTTTTAAATAGGTTTGCTCCAAATTGGATCATTTTTTGAATATTTTTTGCCTTAATTTTTCCATTTTCATACGAAATTTAATCTTTTTAATGTTTTTTTATAAGAATTTCTTGCCGTTTAAAATATTTTATTTCATATAAAAAGCATTGTGTCATTCACCTTAATGGGTGATGCAAGCAGGCAGTCAGGGAACCTCTCCCCCCCCCCCCGCGTGGATTCCTTAGATTGTCTGACCCGACTGAAGAGTACTTCAGTCGGTTTTTTTTTAATTATATAGGTTCTAAACTTTGTTTCTCACAGAAGAGATAGAATATCTGAGAATTTTGGGGAGTATAACAAGACAATTACATTAATTAAGCGCAAAAGGTATAGGCTCGTATTAAAGTGTCCTTACAAGGTTAGTCTTTAATTTCACAAAAAAAATAGAAGAAGTTTAAATGATATAAGACTTCGATATTTGGCAGTGGATAGATTTTGTTTCTTTTAATATATCGGTTTATAGAACATAGTATTCAATCTGTATAGAGAACCGTAAACGATAAACAGAGTAAAAATGTGACTAGTCAACTTCATGTCTAGAAAGAAAAGAAGAGGATTATAAAATGAGTTTTGAATATTTAGTACATGTCGTATCCTGGTTGTACTTTCTTAATATAAGCATTAAAATTTTGCGTCCACTGTTTCGCTATGATTTTTAGAATTAGTGAAGAATATGGCAAAATAGATTTAAAGCCATTTGCAAACATATAATTGTCTCAAAATTATACAAAAAATAATTAATAAGAATTTACAACAGGAGGACGTAAAATTTCTTCTGATACAGTTCTGATCACGATTTCAGCAAATTTTTGCGCTTGTTCATTATTTTGTCCACTTACAAGAGCAGCAGCAATCGCGTCTTTACGCGCTTGATAAACAATTTTTCTTTTTTGTTGATCATTCATTTTGAAAAGACTCATTGTAACATTTGGGAAAGATATTGCTTTTTCTAACTGCATATCCTTTGTTGTATTCATTTGGTGAGAAAAAATCGTGCTATTAAGTACAAGGTGATAAGCTAATAAACTAGCTGCAAAGATAAATAGCAAAATCAGAATAATATTATGTCTGCGGAATTTGATCATTTTAAAATCCTAAGATTGTCACATATAAGATTGCATCTAAATTACATAATTTTTTAATTATAATTCTATGTCTACTATTTTGGAAGTAATATATAAAAAGCATATATTATTCTTTTAAAATAAAATTCAATTATATTTTTATGTGAATGTGTATTTAAAAATATTGATTGCAATGTGTAATCTTTTGAGCACTAGTCTTTGTTATTGAATGCAAAATTTCAGTTTATATTATCACGATAGAATTATGAAGTTAATATTAATGAAACCTTGATAATCTTGTGTTGTAAGTAATCGAATTTTCTCGGTGCTATTTTTTTCTAATTAAAATTTCTTATCATAAGATATCAATGATAAATGCATTATATTTTTTACTGTATAAAACAAAAAAATATAATCGAAATTTTAAAAAATCCTTCGCTAATATTAGAGATATCTTGAAATTATCTTAATATTTTCATTTTTATGACGTTTTTTAGCTTTTTTTCTCAATAAAATATATTTTCAAAATCATTATGGTTAGGGTTACGAATGTATTAGTGAAGAGAGAAAGAATGCAATTTTTAAAAATATTTTTAAGTACAGCATTTGCTGTATTTTTTGTGTTAAATATCAAAATAGCTCTTGCAGTAATTAGTATTGTAGATTCAGGTAAGAATTCAGAGGTTACTTCTTCTAATTCTAAGGTGCCTGTTCGTCCTTATGAGGATCTTATACAAAAAATTGCGATTAAGCATAAAGTTCCTATAAATTTGGTACATGCTGTTATCAGTGTTGAGAGCAATTATAATGCTCACACAAAAGGTTCTTCTGGTGAAATAGGATTGATGCAAATTAAACCGTCTACTGCGCGATGGTTGGGTTTTAACGGTCCTGTAAAAGATCTTTATGAGCCTGCAATTAATCTTGAATATGGTATGCGTTATTTGGCGCGGGCACATAAACTAAGTAGAGGAGATACGTGTCGTACAGTTCTTAAATATAATGCAGGTCATTCTGCAAAAAAAATGAATTCTATTTCAGCAAGATATTGCTCAAAAGTTAAAACATATTTAGCTTCATTAAAACAGTAATGTGCTTTGTAAGTGGTTTACTTATTTTGACAAGACTTATAAAATATCTTTTTGTTGCTATTTTCACTTTATGAAAAATATTGTATAAATAAGAAGTCAGTCGGCTGGGCAGTCGCGCCTATTCAGTATTGAAAAGTGATAGGTGAGGAAAGTCCGGGCTCCGTGGAAAAGCGATGCCGGGTAACGCCCGGCGGGGGTGACCCTAGGGAAAGTGCCACAGAAAGCAAACCGCCTATTTTAATAGGTAAGGGTGAAAGGGTGGGGTAAGAGCCCACCGCACACTCAGTAATGAGTGTGGCAAGGTAAACCCCATCGGGAGCAAGACCGAATAGAAATGATGCGCAAGGTTTGACTTGCAGCCAATTTCCAGGCGAGTCATTTGGGTAGGTTGCATGAGGCGGATGGTAACATTCGTCCTAGATGAATGGCTGCCATGTAAAGCGTAAGCTTTACTAACAGAACCCGGCTTATAGGCCGACTGATATTTGATATATAATAAAAAAGATTACATATATTTTGATAAAAGCGCGTATTTTTGTTTTTGGAATTTTTACGCTCAAAAATAAAGCATTTTTTAAAAAAATTATAATATTTTGTTAAGTATTAATAAGCCAATGTGTAGAGTGATTCAGCTTTAATTTGATTTGCTTTTTGTAGTAAAAATGAGAGTTAAAGTTTTGGCATATGATGATGCCATATGTGATCGATGGCTACTGAATTTGGAAAAACATAGATCAAGATGAGGCATTTTGAGAAGGCAGGATAGTGGAGCTGAGCGCCATATTCCAGTATTGTTGCAGTCAGTATTAGCTGGGCTTGCACCATTAGCTGGAGCAAAAGTGATTGATGGCACTTTTGGTGCTGGAGGTTATTCATGTGCTTTATTGAACGCAGGTGCAGAAGTTATCGCGCTTGATCGTGATCCTCAGGCAATTCGTGAAGGACAAGCACTTGTCGATCAATTTTTTCCACGTCTCCGTTTAGTTCAAGCAGAGTTTTCACAATTGGATCATATAGTGGAAGGGCAAGTAGACGCAGTTATTCTTGATATTGGTGTTTCCTCCATGCAACTTGATGAAGCCGAACGTGGTTTTTCTTTTCAAAAAGATGGTCCATTAGATATGCGAATGGCGCAGACTGGTTTTACAGCAGCTGATGTTGTTAATTATTTAAAGGTGGATGATTTGGCGCAATTATTTAAAACATTGGGAGAAGAGCGTTACGCAGTTCGAATTGCGCGGATGATTGAGAAACGTCGTTGTATTCGCCCTTTTTTGCGCACAATTGACCTTGCTCATGCTATTGAAGCTTTAATAGGAAGAAAACCAGGTAATCATATTCATCCTGCAACGCGTGTATTTCAAGCATTGCGCATTTATGTTAATAATGAGCTTAACGAGCTTGCATGTGGTTTATTCGCTGCTGAGCGCGTTTTAAAAGCAGGAGGACGCTTGGCAGTCGTTAGCTTTCATTCTCTTGAAGATCGCATGGTAAAAAAATTTTTATCTGCTCGTTCGGGTCATAAAAAGGGGTCACGTTATCTTCCTGAAATAAAATCAGTTCCAGCGACCTTTATTCCTTTGTTTAAAGGTGTGAAAACTGCAACTCAGGAAGAGTTACAGAAAAATCCTCGTGCACGTTCTGCAAGGTTGCGTATTGGTGTACGGACTCAGGAAGCTGCTATTGCAGCAGATATGAAATTATTTAGTTTGGCAGAAATTGCTCATTTTGAAGGCAGTAAGAAATGATAATTTTTCGCACATTCGATGTGATTTTAGTGGTGATTATGATTTGTATAGCGGGTCTTACTTATAAGGTAAAATATGATGTCCAAAAACAGATTGGTGAAGTGCATCGTATTGAGCGAGAAATTGCAGCAGAAAAAAATATGGTTAATTTGCTTCATACTGAATGGGCTGTAATGATTGATCCTTCACGAATGAAAAAACTTGCAGAACGTTACAAAAAAGAACTGAGTTTAGAGGTAATACAGCCACGTCAAGTTGTAAAATTAAAAGATATTCCAATGCGTTTACAAGATAAAATTGAAGAATTGATTAAGCAGAATACTTTGGAAGATGATGATAAAGCTTTTTTCACTGAGAATCATAGTGTTCATAGAAATAGTTTTGCTCAAAAAGGTGGGCGTTGATGGAATTATCGTTCTTATCTTCACAAAAGAAGAATTATTCAAATAATCAGTTGAAAATTTTACCTCCTTCTATGCGTCAGCCGTTTTCTAATCGTCCACGCTTGATTTTTGCTTTATTGTGTTTCCTTTTTCTTTACGGACTTATAGGGAAATGTCTTATTTCCTATGGGATTAAAGGTGGTCAAATTGAAGAAGCAAAAGGACCGTTGATAGTGCAACTAGCTTCTCGACCTGATATTGTTGATCGTAATGGGCGTTTATTAGCAAAAGATATTACAACTTATTCGCTTTTTGCTGAACCACGCCGTATTATTGATGTAGATGAGACGATCGAATTAATCTCAACAGTTTTGCCAAAACTGAATTTGCAGGAAATACATAAACGTTTAAAAAGGAATTCTGGTTTTTCTTGGATCCAACGTGGGTTAACTCCAACGCAAAAGGCGCAAATTATGGAACTTGGCATTCCAGGTATTGGTTTTCGTACTGAAATACGTCGTTTTTATCCAGGAGGATCTATAGCTTCACATATTCTTGGTATGGTTAATGTTGATAATCAAGGCCTAGCTGGCATGGAAAAATATATTGATGATAATGGATTGAGTATTCTTCGTGCTACTGGTCTTGCTACTGAGGAAACATTGAAGCCAGTGCAACTTTCGATTGATATACGGGTTCAGGCAATTGTGCATGATGAATTGATGGAAGCCATGAAACGTTATAAAGCAATTGCTGCAGGGGCTATTATTCTAAACATTTATACAGGTGAAGTTTTAGCGTTGGCATCAGTACCAGATTTTTCTCCTGCAAATCCTGTTGATGCTCTTAAAAGTGATCGCTTTAATCGGATGACTGCTGGAACTTTTGAAATGGGGTCAATTATTAAAAGTTTCACCACAGCAATGGCACTTGATTCAGGGCTTTTTCATTTAAACAGTATTATTGATGCTTCCCAACCAATTCAAGCAAGTCGTAATCATTTTATTCGTGATTTTCATGGGAAAAATCGCCTTTTAACATTGTGGGAAGTTTTTATTTATTCTTCTAATATTGGTTCTGCTAAAGAGGCATTGGCAATAGGAGTAGATGGACACCGCAATTTTTTAAAACGACTTGGTTTACTTGATCGTGTATCAACGGAATTGCCTGAAGTTGCTCAACCGATTTATCCCCATTATTGGAAGGACATCAATTCTATGACGATTTCTTTTGGACATGGCATGGCAACAACACCACTGCAAACAGCAGTAGCTGCTGCTGCTTTAATGAATAGTGGTTTGTTAATTGATCCTACATTTTTAAAGCGTTCTAAAAAAGAGGCTTTGAAATATGCCAAACAGATTCTCCATCCTCAAACAAGTCAAGATATGCGTTATCTTTATAAGTTAAATAGTGATATTGGTTCAGGCCGTAATGCAAAGGTAGTAGGTTATCGCATTGGTGGTAAGACAGGAACATCTGAAAAAGTTGAAAATGGAAAATATTCTAAAGTAAAAAACTTTAATAGTTTTTTAGCTGCTTTTCCTATAGATAATCCTTCTTATATTGTCTTAACAGTTATTGACGAACCTAAGCCTGAAGATGGAAAACATTCAGCAACAGCAGCGATGAATGCAGCTCCAATGCTTGCTAACATTATTCGCCGTTCAGCTATTTTTCTTGGAATAGAACCGGATCTTAAAAAAGAATATGAACCAATTATAGGAACAAAAAGCAATGTGAGGTTACCGAAAATAACAGTGAAAAACTAATATAAAGGTAAATAGCCATGCTGCTTGGAGAATTATTTATAGAGTGTATTAAAGATGATTATCTTGCCTCAATTGAAATTACAGGGATAAGTGCTGATTCTCGTCAAGTATTGCCAGGTTATGTTTTTGTGGCACTTAAGGGAAATCAAAAAGATGGTAGAGAGTATGTAAATGATGCCATAAAGCGTGGTGCACGGGTAATTATTACAGACAATAATTTTGTTTTTGAGAATTCATCTATTCCCGTTATTCATGTTTCGGATGTACGTCATAGATTAGCTATAGCAGCTGCCCGTTTTTATAATTCTCAACCTGAAATAATGGTTGCTGTTACAGGTACAAGCGGTAAGACATCGGTTGTGTCTTTTATTCGGCAGATTTGGGAATATGTTGGTTTTTGTGCTGCGAGTATAGGAACAGTAGGTGTTGTATCACCTAAACGTCATGATATTGGTTTTCTAACTACACCCGATCCAGTAATGTTACAGCGTTTATTATGTGAAATTGCTAATGATGAAGGTGTTACACATGCAGCCTTTGAAGCTTCTTCACATGGGATTGATCAATGTCGGATTGATGGAGTACGTTTAGCAGCAGCTGCTTTTACCAATTTAGGGCGTGATCATATGGATTATCACAGGTGCATAGAGGACTATTTCCATGCTAAGATGAGATTATTTAATACGCTTTTACCACAAGATGCGCCTGCTCTTATTTTTGCGGATGATGTTTATTCACAAAAAGTTATCGATATTGTTAGACAAGCTCACCGGAAAGTTTTGACAATTGGGCGCACAGGGAAATTCATCACACTGAATCGTGTTGAACATCAACGATTAAAACAACGTGTTGAATGTCGGATGGGAAATAATATTTATACATTTGATTTGCCACTTGCTGGCGATTTTCAAGTGGCTAATGCACTTATGGCTGCAGGTTTAGCCATTGCGACAAATGCACCTCCAGATATGGTTTTTCGCTCTCTTGAAAAATTACAAGGGGCACCTGGCCGTTTAGAATTGGTTGGAAAAACAAAAGATGGTGCACCTGTTTACGTCGATTATGCGCATAAGCCAGAAGCTTTAGAGCAGGTATTGCTTTCTGTTCGTCCTTTTACACAAGGGCGTTTAATTCTTGTTTTTGGTTGTGGTGGTGATCGCGATCAAGGAAAAAGAGCTTTGATGGGAAAAATTGCAGCAAATAAAGCTGATATTGTGATTGTAACTGACGATAATCCTCGCACAGAAGCACCAGAGAAAATTCGAAAAGATATTTTACAGGTAGTGCCCGAAGCAATAGAAATAGCAGATCGTGGTAAAGCAATTGATTATGCGGTGGGATTACTGAAAGCTGGAGATACATTAATTGTTGCAGGAAAAGGTCATGAAAATGGACAAATAATAGGGCGAGAGACATACCCTTTTTCAGATCGTTTGAAAGTGATTGCTGCTTTAAAGGAACGAGATAAATGATAGCTTTATGGGATAAACAGGCACTCATTTCTGCAATGGATGGTTTTACAGTTGGATGTTTACCAGAAGTTTTTTCTGGGATTTCTATTGATAGCCGAACTCTTGTAGAAGGTGATGTTTTTTTCTGTATTAAAGGGCACCATCTTGATGGTCATGATTTTGCTGCGCATGCCTATGCACAAGGTGCTGGAGTTTTGGTGGTTGCACAAAATCGTTTAGACGAAATGAAAGAAACAACAGCTCCATTGATTGTTGTTCCTGATGTTTTTCAGGCATTAGAAAAACTCGCGCAAGCAGCACGTAAACGTTCAAAAGCTAAAATTATAGCTATTACAGGCTCTGTAGGGAAAACAACAACAAAAGAAGCTCTTAAACAAGCACTTGAAACTGCAGGAAAGGTTCATGCTAATCTTTCTTCTTTGAATAATTGTTGGGGCGTTCCACTGACTTTGGCACGAATGCCTATAGATAGTGATTATGGTATCTTTGAAATTGGTATGAATCATAAAGATGAAATTCGTCCTTTAGTGAAGTTGGTTTGTCCGCATGTGGTATTAGTCACTCGTATTGCAGCTGGGCATATGGAATTTTTCAAAAATCTTGAAGAAATTGCAGATGCTAAGGCTGAAATTTTTGAAGGATTAGACAAAAACGGTATAGCTCTTTTAAACGCAGATGATCATTTTTTTTCTTATTTGCTTAAAAAAGCAAAACAATGTGGTGTGAACGAAATTCGGAGTTTTGGCCAGTCTAATTATGCTGATTATCAAGCGAAAGAGGTTTGTCTTTTAGAAAATTGCTCTTGTATGATTGTGAATCTTGGTCAGAAAGATGTGATGATTAAAATCGGTGCACCTGGTCAACATATGGTACAAAATGGTTTAAGTGTTCTTGCAGCTTGTGATGCGGTTGGTGCTGATTTGGCACGTGTTACGCTCGCTCTAGGTCGTTTTTCTCTTCAAAAAGGCCGTGGAGCTCTTTATAAGCTGTCCTTATCAAATGGTGGTATGTTTCGTTTAATCGATGAAAGTTATAATGCTAATCCTGCTTCTATGCGGGCTGCTCTTGATCTTCTTGCAACAGGACCAATAGGTGTAGACGGTAGAAGAATTGCTATTTTGGGTGATATGCTTGAATTAGGAGATCATAGTGAAAAATTGCATCGTGATTTGTTAGAACCCATACGTGTTTCTGGTGCTGATTTGGTTTTTTTGGTTGGTAAAGAAATGAGAGCTTTAGCTAGTGATCTTTCTGCTCATATTACTGTTTATCATGCTCAAGATATTGAAGAAATTTTTCCACTTGTTTTTTCAGAAATTTCAAATGGAGATCTTATTATGATTAAATCATCTCATCGTATTTATTTATCAAATATTGTGAATGAAATTCTTAGTCGCTATAAAGTAATTTCTTTATAATTTTTTAGGTTTTTTCACTATGATGCTATTTTTTTCCTTGCTGAATGATTGGATTCCAGGTGTTAATGTTTTTCGGTATATTACTTTCCGAACCGTTGCAGCTATCTTAACATCAGGTTTGATTGTTTTCTTGTTTGGTCCAAGTATTATTGCTTTTCTTAAAAGTCGGCAGGGGAAAGGACAACCAATTCGAGCTGATGGTCCTCAAACTCACTTTAAAAAAGCTGGAACACCTACTATGGGTGGATTAATGATTTTAATTGGTATTATGGTATCCGCATTTTTATGGTGTGATTTATTAAATATTTATTTTTGGGTATCGTTGTTTGTTATGCTTTCTTTTGGGATGATTGGTTTTTATGATGATTATCTTAAGGTGACAAAGCAAACGCATAAAGGTTTCTCTGGAAAAGCGCGGTTAAGTTTGGAATTTGTAATTGCTATCGTTGCTTGTTTTATTATTTTAGAAGTTGGCTCACCAAAATTAGCTTTACCTTTTGTAAAGGATTATTTTATTAACTTGAGTTGGTTTTTTATTCCTTTTACCGCTTGTGTTGTTGTAGGTACTGGTAATGCTGTTAATTTGACCGATGGTCTTGATGGGCTTGCTATTGTTCCTGTGATGATTGTCTCTTTATCTTTTGCATTGATTGCTTATCTGTCTGGCAATATGAATTTTGCTGATTATTTACAAATTCATTATATAGCGGGTACAGGTGAGTTAGCTGTTTTACTCGGAGCAGTTTTTGGTTCTGGACTGGGTTTTTTATGGTATAATGCACCTCCAGCGGCTATTTTTATGGGAGATACTGGTTCTTTGGCTCTTGGAGGGTTGTTAGGCGTTATTGCTGTCGCAACGAAGCATGAAATTGTTTTAGCTGTTATTGGTGGACTTTTTGTTTTAGAAGCGATGTCAGTTATTATTCAAGTGGGTTGGTTCAAACTAACGAAAACGCGTGTGTTCCTTATGGCACCAATTCATCATCATTTTGAGAAAAAAGGTTGGACAGAAAGTCAGATCGTGATACGTTTTTGGATTATTACGATTGTTTTAGCATTGATTGGTCTTTCAACACTTAAATTGAGGTGACCATCTTGATTTTCGTTGAGTGTTATAAAGGCCAAAAAGTGGCTGTATTTGGATTAGGAAAATCAGGAATAGCTACAGCAAAAGCTTTGATTTCTTGTGGTACAGAAGTAGTTGCTTGGGATGATAATTATTCTAGTGTGGAAGCTGCTTGTAAAGAAAATATTCCCACAAAGAATCTGTATCATGAGGATTGGTCAGAATTTGTTGCGTTGATTTTAGCTCCTGGGGTGCCTTTAATTTATCCAAGACCACATTGGGTTGTTGAAAAAGCACGTCAAGAGAATATCGAAATTATCGGTGATATTGAGCTATTTGTTCGTGCACGTAATCTTTTTTTACAGCAACATGGTTTTGATGACCAGGATGTTCCATTTATTGCTATTACAGGTACAAATGGTAAATCAACAACCACCGCTTTACTTGCTCATCTTTTAGAAAAAATGGGTTATGATGTGCAAATGGGAGGGAATATTGGAACAGCAATATTAACGCTTAAGCCATTTGTAAAGAAACGTATCTATGTTATTGAATGTTCATCATTTCAAATAGAATTAGCTCCTTCTCTTCAGCCAACTGTTGGTCTTTTGTTGAATTTAACACCCGATCATATCGATCGTCATGGTAGCTTTGAACGTTATGTGCAGATCAAAGAATGTGTCATTTCTAGAGCTTCTCGTGCTCTTATTTCAATTGATAGTTTGGTTTGTCGTGCTTTATATCAGAAGCTTTTCGATGAAGGTTATCAAATCGATCCGGTTTCTAAAGAGCATTTTGTGAAAAATGGTTTTTATGTAGAAGGGACAAAGCTTTTTTCTATTCGGCATGGGCAACATCGTTTGCTCGCAGATTTGGCAAATATAACTTCGTTACGTGGAAGTCATAATGCGGAAAATGCTCTTATGGCTTTAGCAACTTTGCAGATATTAAAAATTGCTACCTTAAACATAGAAGAGCATTTAGCAAGCTATTTAGGACTTGCACATCGAATGCAGCAGGTGTGTAAAATTGGATCTATTTTGTTTATTAATGATAGTAAGGCTACTAATGCAGAAGCCTCTATGCCTGCACTGGCTACTTTTAATAATATTTTTTGGATTGTTGGAGGGCAGGCAAAAGAAGGTGGGATTGATGCTCTTAAAGGATTCTTTTATAAGATTCGTAAAGCGTATTTAATTGGTAATGCGGCGGAAAATTTTGCACGCATTATTGGCTCTGCTTTTCCTTTTTCGATGAGTTTGACTTTAGAAAATGCAGTTCGCGAAGCGGTTAATGATGCAACCCGTGATATAAAGCAAGAATCTGTGATTTTGTTTTCTCCAGCTTGTGCAAGTTATGATCAATTTAAGAATTATGAGGTACGTGGGGAGACTTTTGTTTCTCTTGTTATGCAGTTAAAGAAGCAAGAATTGTAAAAAGTTATTTTACATTAGCAATCGAGAATCTTGGTGGATGTAATTTAAACTTTAAAGTGCTTATCAAAGATACTAGGAAAAGCATATTATTTTGTTTTAGATGCGATTATAAAAGGTACAGTGAAAATGATGATAACTCGTGCAGATCGAGGCCCAATCTCTAATTGGTGGTGGACAATTGATCGCTCTATCTTTACTGCTTGTTTGATCCTTATGGGAATTGGTATCATGCTATCTTTTGCAGCTAGTCCCTCTGTTGCAAAAAAAATTGGGATTTCTGATAGTTTTTATTTTGTTCGTTGGCATATTATTTTTAGTATTCTTGCATTTGTGACTGTGATCACTGTTTCTTTTTTTTCGCCTCGTAATATTCGTCGTTTATGTATTCTGTTATTTATTGCAACGCTCGTACTTATGATTGCAACTTTATTGTTTGGTCTTGAGTTAAAAGGGGCGCGGCGTTGGATTTCAGTGTTTGGTATTTCTTTACAGGCATCGGAGTTTATGAAACCGGCTTTTATTATTATATCTGCTTGGCTTTTTGCGGAGCAGGTACAGCGTAAAGGTGTTCTTATTTATATATTGGTTATTGCACTGTATGTGATTTGTTGTACGCTTCTTGTTTTGCAACCAGATATTGGTCAAACACTTTTAATAAGTGCAACATGGGGTGGCTTGTTTTTTATTGCAGGTGTGCCTCTTATTGTCGTTTTTTTATTTCTTATTTTAGGTATTTTAGGAGGCTTTTTAGCTTATTTTTTTGTTCATCATGTACGTGAACGTATCAATGGTTTTTTAACAGGGGAAGGTAATACATTCCAGGTTGATGTAGGACGTGAGGCTATTTTAAATGGTGGATGGTTTGGTCGAGGTCCTGGTGAGGGGACGGTGAAACGTATTATTCCTGATAGCCATACAGATTTTGTATTTTCTGTTGCAGCTGAAGAATATGGTATTGTTTTTTGTTTATTGATTACAGCACTTTTTGGTTTTATTGTTATCCGCTCTTTTTATATAGCATTAAACACTCGTGATATATTTACACGTTTTGGTATTACTGGCATAGCAATGATAATTGGTTTTCAATCAGCCATTAATATGGCAGTTAATCTTCATCTAATGCCTCCAAAGGGTATGACGCTGCCATTTATTTCTTATGGTGGTTCATCTATGGTAGCGATTGCAATTTCGATAGGTATTTTACTGAGTTTGACACGCCGTTGGCCAGAAGCGCGTATTTCCACTTTTCTTTCAACTTCTGTTCCGGATGCTGCTGATGACGCATAAGAAAGTTATTGTTTTATCTGCTGGTGGTACAGGTGGGCATCTTTTTCCTGCTGAAGCGCTTGCTGTTGAACTGAGAGAGCGTGGATATGATGTTCATTTGATGACAGATAAAAGAGCTAAGCGTTTTGTACGCCATTTTGATGAGGAACACGTTCATATTATTTCATCAGCAACTTTTATAAGACGTTGTCCTTTTGGATTTATAAAAACATTTTGGTATTTGCTGAAGGGAATGTTTCAGTCATGGATGCTTTTTTGTAAATTGCGGCCTGTTCTTGTTGGTGGGTTTGGTGGTTATCCAACCTTTCCACCAGTTTTAGTTGCTACCTTAATAGGATATAAGACATTTATTCATGAGCAAAATGCTATTATGGGACGTGCTAATAGATTATTGGCATCTAGGGTTAATGCTATTGCCGGTGGTTTATTATCGGCGAACAGTGTTTATGCTCATAAAACATTCATGACAGGTAATCCTGTTCGTAAGGCTATTCTTCAAGCCGCAAAGATTCCTTATTGTCCTTCTACAGGCGAACAACCATTTCATTTTTTGGTTTTTGGTGGGAGTCAAGGAGCAGCTTTTTTTTCACAAGTTGTTCCTGGAGCAGTTGCTTTACTTGATCAAAATATACGGAAACGTTTACGCATTGTTCAGCAGGTTTATGATGAAACCATAGATCTCATGAAAATTTATCATGATATTGGAGTACAGGCAGAAATTGCACGTTTTTTTGATAATATGGCTGAACATATTGCTCAATCCCATTTTATTATGTCACGTGCTGGTGCTTCAACAGTTTGTGAAATAGCTGTAATTGGTCGGCCAGCTTTATTTATTCCATACCCTTACGCTCTAGATCACGATCAAGCAGAGAATGCGGCTAAACTTTCTAAAGTAGGAGGCGCGCAGATTATAGTAGAAAAAAATTTAGATACGCAAATACTTGCTTCTCTCTTGACAAAAGTCTGTTGTGAGCCACACTTATTGGAAAAACAAGCGCTATCTGCGAAAAAAGTTGGGCAACCTTACGCAACCGTTATTTTGGCAAATATGGTTGAGGCATTGATTCTAGAACGATCATTATTAGATATTAAAAAGGAGTTTTTCGATGAAAATGCCGCTTAATATTGGCCTTATTCACTTTGTAGGAATTGGAGGTATAGGTATGAGCGGGATTGCTGAAGTTCTTCATAATCTTGGTTATAAAGTTCAAGGATCCGATCAAACTTATAATGCAAATATTGAGCGCTTACAGAATAAGGGAATTAATATTTGTATAGGGCATCGTGCTGAAAATTTAGGAGCAGCAGAAGTTGTTATTATTTCTACTGCCATTAAGAAAACAAATCCTGAATATATTGCTGCCCAAAAAAGGCACTTACCCGTTGTTAAGCGTGCAGAAATGCTTGCTGAGTTAATGCGTTTTCGTCGGACAATCGCTATTGGTGGTACACATGGAAAAACAACGACTACGTCAATGGTAGCTGCGCTTCTTGATGCAGGTCGTTTTGATCCGATAGTCATTAATGGTGGTATTATCAATGCTTACGGGACCAATGCACGTATGGGAGACGGGGATTGGATGGTGGTTGAAGCTGATGAAAGTGATGGGTCATTTTTAAAGTTGCCGGCTGATATAGCTGTTGTTACGAATATCGATGTTGAGCATTTAGATCATTATGGCAATTTTAATGCCGTACGTGAGGCTTTTCGGCAGTTTGTAGAAAATGTGCCTTTTTATGGTTTTGCCGTTATGTGTCTTGATCATCCAGAAGTTCAGACGTTAGCTAGTCGTATACATGATCGTTGGGTGATTACGTATGGTGCAAATCCACAAGCAGATGTCCGTTTTCTTAATCTTTCGATGGAAGGCCAAAAAGCGTGTTTCGATATTCTTATTCGATCACGAAAAACAGGCGAAAAAATTGAAATTAACAATTTGATTTTACCGATGTCGGGGAAGCATAATGTTTCTAATGCTACTGCAGCGATTGCTATTGCACATGAACTCGGCATTTCACCTGAAGCTATAAAAAAAGGATTAGCAGAGTTTGAGGGTGTAAAACGGCGTTTTACGAAAACAGGGAATTGGAATGGAGTTGAGATATTTGATGATTATGGGCATCATCCAGTCGAAATAAAAGCAGTTTTGCATGCAGCACGTGAGAGCGCAAAAGGAAACATCATTGCGGTTATACAACCACATCGTTATACGCGCTTATATCATTTGTTTGATGATTTTTCTACTTGTTTTAATGATGCTGATACAGTGATGATTACACCGGTTTATGCAGCTGGTGAAGAGCCAATAGCTGGTTTTGGTTCTAAAGAATTAGTCGAGCATATTCAGATGGCTGGCCACCGCGATGTGCGTCTGATTAATACTTTGGAAGATGTTATTTCTATTGTATCTACATTAGCTAAATCTGGTGATTATGTGGTTTTTCTGGGTGCTGGTAGCATCACACAATGGGCTTATGCATTGCCCAATCAATTAGTGGTACTTGATAACAATGATAAATTTT
Source organism: Bartonella bennetti (assembly GCF_045945445.1). Taxonomy (NCBI): domain Bacteria; kingdom Pseudomonadati; phylum Pseudomonadota; class Alphaproteobacteria; order Hyphomicrobiales; family Bartonellaceae; genus Bartonella; species Bartonella bennetti. Next base: position 317,572 of record NZ_CP174576.1, read on the forward strand.
CAGCCAATTGATGGTGAAGGCCTGTTAAAGAAATTACAGCCAGCGTTACGTGGTATACAGGGCAAATTAACACCCAATGTCGATATGCGTAAGGTGACATGGTTTCGCACTGGTGGACTCGCTGAGATTTTTTATGAACCTTCTGATGAAGCAGATTTAGTTTTATTTTTTCAATCTTTGCCTGAATCCATTCCTGTAACGATTGTGGGGATTGGCTCTAATCTTTTGGTACGTGATGGGGGTATCCCTGGTATTGTTATTCGCCTTTCAGCAAAAGGTTTTCGGCAGTTGAAGCAAGTGTCATCGAAGCGCTTTTTGGTTGGTGCTGCGGTAGCGGGTAAGCATTTAGCAGCAGCAGCTTTAGAAGCGGAGCTTTCTGGTTTTCATTTTTATCATGGTATTCCTGGTTGTTGTGGAGGAGCATTAAAAATGAATGCTGGAGCTAATGGTGTTGAAACTGCTGAGCGTGTTGTTGAAGTTTATGCCCTTGATCGTAAAGGACAACGCCATATATTGAGTGTGAACGATATACATTATTCTTATCGTTGTTGCGATGTTCCTGATGATTTTGTTTTTATTGCTGCCTTATTGGAAGGAGAGCAAGGGAATAGAAATGATATTCGTACGGCTATGGATGAAGTTGCTCTTCATCGGCAGAAGGTGCAACCTATTCGTGAAAAAACAGGGGGATCCACTTTTCGCAATCCTGTAGGGACGTCTGCGTGGCGTGTTATTGATGAGGCAGGGTGCCGTGGCTTAAAGATTGGTGGTGCTCAAATGAGTGAAATGCACTGTAATTTTATGATTAATATCGATCAAGCAACAGGTTATGATCTTGAAAAATTAGGTGAAACAGTACGTGCTCGTGTTTTTGCTCATTCAGGGTATTTATTACAGTGGGAAATACAACGTATTGGCCAATTTGAACAAGGTCGTATAGTCTCTTCTTTAAATCAGGATAATTGATTTTTTATATAATTAAAAAATTGAGTCATTTCAAAGAGATAAGAAAAAATTTCTATTAAAAATCAATAAATTAACAGAGAAGCTCTTGCATCAAGCTCTTGAGTCTGATTCATTAGGGCAAATGCTAGGTTATTGATTCGCAAAGATAAATCTAGTTCTTTCCTATATATAGTATTTTTTATTTTTATATATTCTGTATTTAGTATATAAAGAAGGATAAGTTGTTATGAAAGGTAAGCATATAGCTGTGTTGATGGGAGGGCTTTCATCAGAACGGTCTGTAAGTTTATCTTCTGGTTCTGCTTGTGCTGATGTTCTTGAATCTCATGGCTATTATGTAACTCGTGTAGATGTTGATAGCCGTATTGCTTCTATTCTTGAGAAATTACAACCACATATCGCTTTTAATGCATTGCATGGCTCATTTGGTGAAGATGGATGTATTCAAGGCATTCTTGAATACTTAAAAATTCCTTATACGCATTCTGGAGTGATGGCGTCAGCATTAGCAATGGATAAAGGACGGGCAAAAATTATTGCTGCTAGTGTTGGTGTTCCTGTTGCTCCTTCTTATACGATGAGTCGTTTTGCAATTGGATCAAAACATCCTTTGGAGCCACCTTATGTAATTAAACCTGTGCATGAAGGATCAAGCTTTGGCGTTATTATTGTGAGTGGCGATGAAGCATTTCCACCTCATAATATTGCAAGCTCTGAGTGGATGCATGAAGATGAGGTAATGGTTGAAAAATATATTCCTGGTCGGGAGCTTACTTGCGCTGTTTTAGGTAATGAAGTTCTAGATGTCTGTGAAATTATACCTGATCAACATTTCCAGTTTTATAATTATGATTCAAAATACAAGTCTGGTGGTTCTATTCACATTTGTCCTGCACAACTTTCATTAAATATTTACCAAAAAGTGCAAAGAATATCTTTAGCAGCACATCAAGCGATAGGTTGTCGAGGTGTTAGTCGTTCTGATTTTCGTTTTAATGAAGAAACGGAAGAACTGATTTGGCTTGAAATTAATACGCAGCCTGGTATGACGCCAACCTCTCTTGTGCCGGATATTGCAAAAGCAAGTGGTCGTACTTATAGCGACATTGTTAAATGGATAGTGGAGGACGCGTCATGTATGCGTTAAATGTTGGTAAAATAGGAATTTTTAGGGGGCTATCAGTGCCAATTTTCCCACGTTTTTATCGTCGTTTTTTCCGATTTATATTGCAATTTTTATTTGTTGATATTCATGTGCCGCGTTATTTTGGCTCTTTTGCTGTTTTTTCTTTTTTCTTGCTTTCCTTATTTTATGGAATTGTTTTCAGCGGACATATGAACAAAATTATAAGACTTGTGACATTGAATTTTGGTTTCGTGATTACTCATGTCGATATGAGTGGCAATAAAAATATGACGGAACAATATGTTGTAAAGCTTTTAGGGCTTGATGGTTATCCATCAATTATTAGCTTTGATGTGGATAAAGCACGTTCTACTTTAGAACAACAGATTTGGGTTCAATCAGCTGATATTCGGAAAATTTATCCTAACCGAATATGTATTTCAATAGTAGAGCGTGAGCCATATGCAATTTGGCAACATGATGGTGTAATGGATGTGATTGATGATACAGGGAGTATTATTTTACCATTTCAGGCAGGCTTAGTTCAGAATTTACCACTTGTTGTTGGGCAGGGAGCGCAAAATGCAGCTAAGTTGTTTATTCAGTCGTTATCAACATATTCGCAATTTCGTAATCGTATTCGTGCTTATGTGCGTGTAGGTGATCGGCGTTGGGATATTTTTTTAGAAAATGGGGTCCGTATTATGTTGCCTGAACAAGGCGCTATTGAAAGGCTTGTTGCTCTTATTGAGACGAATACGGCAAAAGATCTTTTTTCTCGCGACGCTTTAAGCATTGATTTACGTCTTTCTGATCGAATAACGATTGCTTTATCAGATGAAGTGTTAGCACGGCATCGTGCTACGGTAATGGAAGAAGAACGTATTTTAAAGGAATTAAGAGAAAGGAGTATATGATGTTTTTGAAATCACATCATGGGAGGGGGCGCAAAACGCGTTTTCTAACAGTTCTTGATGTGGGTTCAAGTAAGGTTGTTTGTCTTATTGTTTGTTTACGTCCTTTGAAGTATCCGCAACATTTACATGGTCGTACACATTTTATGGAAGTCTTGGGTTTTGGTGTACAGCGTTCGTGTGGAATTAAATCTGGTATTGTTATGGATATGCTTGCAGCGGAGCAATCAATACGTTTAGCTGTTAATGCTGCAGAAAAAATGGCTGGTTTGGTGGTGGATTCAGTTATTGTAAATTTTTCCTCACACCGATTAAAAAGTACTTTTGTTAACGGTACAGTACATTTGGGTGGGCGTGAAGTTACTGCACGTGATATGCGTATGGCATTGGCAAATGTTTCGCGTAAAGCTTTTGATGCTGAACGGCATATTATGCATTCAGTTCCGGTATCTTATGTATTGGATGGGGATAAAGGAATCTCTGATCCTATTGGAATGGTAGGTGAATTATTTGGGGTGGATGTGCATGTTGTGACGGCAGAAACAGCATCTTTACGTAATTTGGAAGCTTGTATTAATCGTGCTCATTTAAGCGTTGAGGCGATGGTCGCAACACCTTTTGCGAGTGGTCTCGCAGTTTTGATTAATGATGAGGCACGTTTAGGAGCTGCATGTATTGATTTTGGTGCTGGAACAACAACATTTTCAATATTTTCTGAAGGAAAGTTTGTTCACGCAGGTACACTTGCAGTTGGTGGGCACCATATAACTCTTGACGTTGCACGGGGATTATCTATGTCTATTGAAGAAGCAGAGCGTTTAAAAGTTAAATATGGTTCAACACTTTCAGAAAGTACTGATTCTCATCATATGATTAATGTTGCTGAAATTGGGAATGAGCAAACTCAATATCCATGTGCAGTTCTTGGTCGTATTATTCGGGCGCGTGTTGAAGAAATATTAGAAATGATTCGTGATTGTTTGAATTGTTCTGGGTTCAGTCATATTGTTGGTAAGCGTATTATTTTAACTGGAGGAGCAAGCCAGTTAACTGGGTTGCCAGAGATGGCTCGTAATATATTAGGAAGAAATGTTCGTATAGGGCGGCCTTTAGGTGTTTCTAGGCTTCCTGCTCCTGCAAAGGGAGCGGCGTTTTCATCTGCCGTTGGATTGTTAATCTATCCGCAACTAGCGGGTTTTGAAGAAAAAATAATTCACACGACAGTGAGACAGTTATCAACCGGCACAGGTGGATATTTTCAACGTGTTGGTCAGTGGTTGCGTGAGAGTTTTTAGTAAGTCTATTTGGGTATTAATTTTCATCGCTTTGGCTTGCGGTGTTTTATGAGAAGGAAAAAAACATGACAATTAATCTGCACCGGCCAGATATCGCGGAATTAAAGCCACGTATTACCGTTTTTGGTGTTGGCGGTGGTGGCGGAAATGCCGTGAATAATATGATAAATGCTGGCCTTCAGGGGGTTGACTTTGTTGTTGCTAATACAGATGCACAGGCTTTAGCTATGTCAAAAGCTGAACGTGTGATCCAACTTGGTGCAGCAGTAACAGAAGGTTTAGGTGCTGGTGCTTTACCAGAAGTTGGTCAGGCTGCTGCCGATGAATGTATCGATGAAATTATCGATCATCTTGCAGATTCTCATATGGTTTTTATTACAGCGGGTATGGGTGGAGGTACGGGAACCGGAGCTGCACCTGTTGTGGCTAATGCAGCGCGTGAAAAAGGTATTTTGACTGTTGGTGTTGTGACGAAACCTTTCCAATTTGAAGGTGCACGTCGGATGAAGACGGCAGAAGCTGGCATAGAAGAGCTACAAAAATCGGTTGATACCTTAATTGTTATTCCGAATCAAAATCTTTTTCGTATTGCAAACGAGAAAACAACATTTTCTGATGCCTTTGCTATGGCTGATCAAGTTCTTTATTCTGGTGTTGCTTCTATTACGGATTTGATGATTAAAGAGGGACTAATTAACCTTGATTTTGCAGATGTTCGCTCTGTTATGCATGAAATGGGTCGTGCAATGATGGGAACTGGAGAAGCGTCTGGTGATGGACGTGCTTTAGCTGCTGCTGAGGCTGCTATTGCAAATCCATTGTTAGATGATACTTCTATGCGTGGGGCTCGCGGCCTTTTGATTTCCATTACGGGTGGTCGTGATATGACCTTGTTTGAGGTGGATGAGGCGGCTAATCGTATTAGGGAAGAAGTTGATGCTGATGCAAATGTTATCTTTGGTGCCATTGACGATGAGTCACTTGAGGGTGTTATTCGTGTATCGGTGGTTGCTACTGGTATTGATCGTGAAATTAATGATGTAATACAGCCTACACATCCTAAATTTCATCGGCCTGCAGCTTCAATGCGTAAAAATGATGGTGGAGTAACGCAGACTACTTCTCAGTCATCATCATTGCGTTCTGAGGCAATGGTGGAAGTTATAGAAGCGCTAGAAGTAGAAATGAAACAGCCAATTGAAGAGCCATTTTGCCCCAAAAGTCAATTTTTTGTGCAGAGTGCAGATGCATATACTCCGCGGACTGTAAATACCGCTCCTTATGGGCAAAATGTACATGGAAAGACATCAAATGCATTACGTATGCAAGTTGGTTGTGTTTCTCAACAGCCTGTGGCTAAAGCAATGAGTATGGAAGCAACAGCACATGTTCTTGATGACAAGACTGGAATTGCAGAACAGAAGAAAAAACAAGCGCAAACGCAACCTTATTCGATGCCAGTGCGTATGCCTGAGTTAAAAGATTTTCCATCTTCTGTTCGTACTCAAAGTGCAAATTTTTCTAGTATCGATCAAGGACCACGTAATCTTTGGCAGCGTTTGAAACAAAGTTTGACGTATCGTGAAGAAACTGAACCAGAAGCTCGGTTAGAGCCTGCTGTCAATTCTTCTTCGGATAAAAATTTTCATATTTCTAGTGCAAATTCTCAGGAATTATCTCAAGATATTTCTGTTTATATGCCGCGTCACTCTACTGAGTTACAGCAACATGCACCGCAAGATCAAAACATTTGTGCCAATGAAGAGGATGAATTGGAAATACCAGCATTTTTGCGTCGTCAAGCAAATTAATGTATAGAAAAATTAAAAGAAGAAAGCTCTATATTTCTATTCATAATATAATGGAAGCTTTATTATAGTGAAACTTATGGAGTTTTTATAGAAAATAATAAACTCACTTATTAGATGGGTTTATTATTTATTGTAAAGATAATTTTTGATAATTTTATGAGGATTCCAAAAAGTTATTAAGATTATTAATGAAGTGGTATGATTAATTGGAGCAGAAATATCAATCGACTCTTAAAGATACAGTAATATTTGAGGGACGTGGTGTTCATAGCGGACATTTATCTGTCATGAAGATTGATCCAGCTGATATTGAGTGTGGTATTGTTTTTAAGCGTTATGGCATAGATGGGAAAGAGCAAATATTTCCAGCGCATGCATCACAAATCGGAGCAACTGAATTATCAACAGTACTTGGACATGGAGATATAAGAGTTGAGACAATTGAGCATTTGATGGCAGCAATTGCTGCTTATGATCTCGATAATCTCATCATTACGGTGTCAAGTAATGAAGTGCCTATTTTGGATGGTGCTTCATGGCAGTATTGTCAAGGTTTTGAAAAAGTAGGTATCATCCAGCAGACAGCATTGCGATCTTATTTTGTTATAAAAAAACTAGTACGTGTCGAAACAGCAAATGGTATGGCTGAATTTTTGCCATTTAATGGGTGTCGTTTTGATGTTACAATTTCTTTTCCTACTTCTGTTATTGGCAAACAACACTTGAGTTTTGATCTTACTGCACAAGGGTTTAAAGATGATTTATCTCGTGCGCGTACTTTTGGTTTTGTTAAGGATGTAGAAAAATTATGGTCTTCTGGAAAAGGGATAGGCTCTTCTTTAGAAAACTCTCTTATTATTGGTCTTAATGATCAAATTATTAATCCAACTGGCACTTATTTTGAAAATGAATTTGTTCGACATAAAATGCTTGACGCTATTGGTGATACTGCTTTACTTGGTGCACCTTTTATTGGATTATTCCATTCTTATTGTAGTGGACATGCGCTTAATTCAAAATTAGTTAAGGCTGTTTTACAGGATGAATCGTGTTACGAAAAAGTAATGTTTAAATAGAATAAAAATAAAATTTAAAAACTTTACTTTAGTTTGATATAATTTAAAAGCGAATGATAGATTTAGAGTATATAAATTCTGGTAGTTGGTTTAAAAGTGATATGATATAAAATTTAAAGAGTATTTTTCTATAAAATGACATTTTCTGGAGGCTGAGAAACTATGAAAAAACCTGATACGTATATTGGGAATATAGCGCATAGAAAATTGACCATTGTACGCAAAGTCTTTATTGGGATTCTTTTAGGAGGAATGTGTTTTTTAGCAGGCTGTTTAGGTAAAGGAAAAAATATCCTCGATCCATCTATGCATGTTTTAAAAATAGATCCGCCAGATGTTTTATATAATCAAGCGCTTGCTAATCTTGATGTGGGGCGGCTTAGTGAAGCAGCAAAAAAGTTTTCTGTTATTGAAAAACAATATGCTTACACTGAATGGGGTCGTAAATCCTTAATAATGGGTGCTTTTACAAATTATCGGTTGGCTAAGTATGATGATGCAATTAGTATGGCACAGCATTATATTTCTCTTTATCCGCTAGCGGATGATTCTGCTTATGCTTACTATATTATTGGTCTCTCTTCTTTTCGTCGGATTCCTGATGTTACACGTGATCAGCAGGATACTAAGCGTGCTATTGCTGCGATGCAGCTTTTGATAGAGCGCTATCCACAATCAGAGTATGTCAGCGATGCTAAGGCTAAAATACGTTTTGGTCGAGAGCAATTAGCTGGTAAAGAAATGCAGATTGGTCGTTATTATGAAGAAGGTCGGCAATATTTAGCAGCAAGTAAAAGATTTCGTACTGTGATTGAAGAGTATCCAGATACAAATCAAATTGAAGAAGCTCTTTTCCGATTAACAGAAGTTAATTTTGCTCTTGGTTTAACTATGGAAGCGCAGACGGCAGCAGCCATTTTAGGGCGAAATTATCCAGAAAGTAAATGGTATAAATTTTCTTATGATTTACTGCAAAAAAATAGTATGTCGCCTAAAGAGCATAAATCTTCTTGGATTTCTCGTGCTTTGAGTGGTAATAAGAGCAAGGTGAATTGATTTCATATGCTGGTGCAGCTTTCGATTCATAATATTGTTTTGATCGAAAAACTTGATATTCATTTTACAGAAGGTTTGTCAGTTTTAACTGGAGAAACTGGAACAGGGAAATCTATTCTACTTGATTCTTTATCATTAGCTCTTGGTGGACGTGGAGATTCTTCCCTTGTGCGTCATGGTATGACACAGGGGCAAGTAACAGCTATTTTTAATGTTCCTGTTTCACATCCTGTGCGCCGGCTAATATATGAGAATGGTTTTGATGATGAAGGTGATATCATTTTAAGGCGTGTACAGTCGAGTGATGGTCGTAGTCGCGGTTTTTTGAATGATCAAGTGATTAGCGTTGCATTGATGCGCAGTATTGGCCGTATGTTGGTTGAAATTCATGGGCAACATGATGATCGTGCGTTTGTTGATATTGGTACACATCGTCAATTATTAGATGCTTTTGGTGGTCTTGAAAGTGAAGTGGAAAATTTGCGTGAATGCTATCGTATATGGCATACATTAAAAGAACGTGTGCAACAACAACGTGTGAAAGTCGAGGATGCTGCACGTGAAGTTGATTATCTTCGTGCAAGTGTAGAAGAACTTGATAAATTTGATTTCAAAGTTGATGAAGAAGATACTTTGTCTCTTCGCCGTGCTGATATGCTTAAATTAGAAAAGATAGCAACGGATATTAGAGAGGCTGATGATCTTTTAGGAGGTTCGAAATCACCAATCCCTGTTCTTGCCAATTTGGTAAGACGTTTGGAGCGGAAAATTCCTGAAGCACAGGCTTTACTTACACCTGTAGTCAAGTCTATTGACGATGCATTGCATGCACTTGCAACGGCGCGTGATGGTATCGAATCTGCAATGCAAGCATTGGATTTTGACACTAACGAATTGGAACGAATAGAAGAGCGTCTTTTTGCACTTCGAGGTTTTTCTCGTAAATACCATGTTGCTGGAGATGAACTTGCTCAGTTACGCGATAAAATGTGTGCTGAAATTGCTGATTTTGATTCTTCTCAAGTAACATTAGTTCATTTAGAGACTGAGGCTCGAAAAGCGCAAAAAGATTATGACATATTAGCACAAGCGCTTTCGATAAAACGTCAAGAAGTAGCGCGTCGTTTATCTGCAAGTGTTACGGATGAGTTACCAGCTTTGAAATTGGAGAAGGCAGAATTTATCGTTGAAATGCAGAGTGATGCTGAAAAGTATAGCCCAGATGGTATAGATCGTGTTGAATATTGGGTGCGCACAAACCCTGGAACACGAGCAGGGCCGATATTAAGTGTGGCTTCTGGTGGTGAATTGTCTCGTTTTTTGTTGGCATTGAAAGTTGTATTAGCTGATCGTGGATCAGCACCAACATTGGTGTTTGATGAAATTGATACAGGTGTTGGTGGAGCTGTTGCTGCTGCAATTGGACAACGGTTGCTGCGTTTATCAAAAAATATTCAAGTTTTTTCTGTCACACATGCACCCCAGGTAGCATCTAAAGCGCATAATCATTTTCTTATTTCAAAGGTTGAAAGCGGTGATACAGGTTGCTTTTTTACGAGTATTAATAAAATAGAAAATCATGAACGCGCAGAAGAAATTGCACGCATGTTAGCAGGAGAACAAGTTACTGAAGAAGCACGTGCAGCAGCCCAAAAGCTTTTAATACAGGCATAATTAAGAAGTAATGAAAATACTAACACACATATGTTCATTTAGATTCTCTTGATAATAATCAGTGGGATTTGTGTATGGTCATCACTCAAGATTTGGAATAGAATTTATGGACAAAAATGTGATTAAAAACTTAACCGCTCTTGAGGCAGAAGGTGAGTTGGAATGGTTGGCAAAAGAAATTGCACGTCATGATGTGCTTTATCATCGTGATGATCAGCCTGAAATTTCTGACGCAGAATATGATGCTCTCCGTCGTCGTAATGAGGAAATTGAAGCTCTCTTTCCTGAATTAGTTCGTGCGGATTCTCCTTCATCTAAAATTGGTGCGCCGATTTCTGAAAAGTTTGAAAAGTCTATTCATGCACAGCCAATGCTGTCTTTGGATAACGCATTTAATTTTAAAGATGTTAGTGAATTTATTGAGCGTATTCGTCGTTTTTTACGATTTCCAGAAACACAGATAATAGAAATGACAGCTGAACCGAAAATTGATGGTTTATCTTTATCTTTACGTTATGAGGCAGGAAAACTTGTACGTGCTATAACGCGTGGAAATGGATACATAGGTGAAAATGTCACTACAAATGCGCGAACAATTGCTGATATTCCACAGATTTTACAGGGTAAATTTCCTGATATTATTGAGGTTCGTGGTGAAGTTTATATGGGACAGAAAGATTTCCAGCTACTCAATATTAGCCAACAGAAAGAAGGGAAGTTAGCTTTTGCAAATCCTAGAAATGCAGCAGCTGGTTCTTTACGTCAGCTTGATTCACAGATAACCGCTAGCAGAAATCTTAAATTTTTTGCTTATGCTTGGGGTGAAGTGAGTGAAATGCCTGCTGAAAGCCAAATAGAAATGATGGAAAAGCTTAAAGAATATGGCTTTATTATTAATCCATTAACAAAGGTTTTTGAAAAAGTAGAAGATCTTATTTCATATTATCATTCTATTGAAAAATGTCGTCAATCATTAAATTATGATATTGATGGGATTGTTTATAAAGTTAATGATTTAATGCTTCAAACGCGTTTGGGATTTGTCTCTCGTTCGCCACGTTGGGCAATTGCGCATAAATTTCCAGCAGAAAAAGCTATAGCACTTTTAGAAAATATTGATATTCAGGTAGGTCGAACTGGAGCATTAACTCCTGTTGCTCGTCTTACACCTATTACTGTAGGTGGGGTTGTTGTTACAAATGCAAGTTTGCACAATGAAGACTATATTAAAGGAATCGGTCATAAGGGTGAGTTAATTCGTGAAGGACGTGATATTCGTGTGGGTGATACTGTGATTATACAACGTGCTGGCGATGTGATTCCCCAGATTGTTGATGTTCTTGTTGAAAAGCGTCCAAAAGATACTCCTACTTTTGTTTTTCCTCACGTGTGTCCTGTTTGTGGAAGTCATGCTGTTCGTGAAGAGGGTGAAGCGATTCGTCGGTGTACGGGTGGGCTTATTTGTTCAGCGCAAGCAATTGAGCGTATTTGCCATTTTGTTTCGCGCAATGCCTTTGATATTGAAGGATTTGGTAGAAAACAAGTGGAATTTTTCTTTCATATTCAAGATAAAACGCTTTGTATTCATTCGCCAGCGGATATTTTCACTTTACAACGACGTCAAGAAAATTCTTTGAGACGTTTGGAAAATATGGAAGGTTTTGGAGTTGTTTCAGTTCGTAAACTTTATAATGCTATTAATGCTCGCCGTGAAATTTCTTTAAGTCGTTTTTTGTTTGCATTAGGCATTCGTCACATTGGTGAGGTTAATGCTCAACGTCTTGCTCGTGCTTACCAAAATTATGCTGCTTTTGAAACCGCGGCGATGTCAGCCATTATGCCGAGTAGTAAAAACATTGAAGGTAATGAGATGTGGATCGAATTAACCAATATTGAGGGAATCGGTTCTCGTGTTGGTGAAGCAATTATTGATTTTTATCAAGAGGCGCATAATCGCAAGGTTTTATTGGCCTTGCTTAAAGAAGTAACTCCTCTTCATGAAATGCCTGTGGCAATAGATTATTCGCCAATAGTAGGGAAAATTATTGTTTTTACAGGAACTTTGGAGCATATGTCGAGGGATGAAGCAAAGTTCTTAGCAGAACGGTTAGGTGCTAAGACATCCAATTCTATTTCTAGAAAGACTGATCTCCTTGTTGCAGGTTTTGGAGCAGGATCGAAACTAACTAAAGCACAACAATTAGGTATTGAGGTTCTGGATGAAAAAAACTGGCTCAAGTTGATTGATGGACATTATATTTAGGGTTTTCATTTCAAACAATAATTCCCATATAGAAATAATGTATTTGTAATACTAATAGAATTTTTACACGTTTCTTTTTGCAAATCTGTAGTTAGCTGATATTTTGTATACATTTCGATACAAAATCAATCTTGATTCAAGCAATTTTTGTAGTTTTTTAACGAAACTAACAAAAAGTTTCAAATATAAAAGTAATTCTTTTCTTTTATTTAAAATTGATAGCGTACACCGCCAGAAATGCTTGTACCAGAAAAGCCAGCTTTGGTTAATTTATGTTTGTATAACAAATCGCCATGCAGTGCTATAGTATTAGATAATTGGGCATGAACACCCATACCTGTTTCAACTGTAGAACCAAATGCACCTAACTGAAAAGCATCTTTAAAATATACTATCCGCTTCTTTTCATAACTATGTGCAAGATGAAGTTTGCCATAAAAGGAAACGACACGTGCCTTTTCAAAAGAAGTAACAGCCTTTGTTAAAGAACCACCAACGCGTGCTATCAATTGATCATGCTTCCCTAGCTCAATATCAAACCGATCAATATCACGAGCTTTATCAAACATGATAGACTGATAAATAACTTGAAGCTGCGGCTCAATAATAAAACCATTATAGCCTGTGATAATAGCCTGACCTCCCATCAAAGAGGTACTCAAAAGTCTCCCTTGTAATGCTGCCGTTTTACCTCGAGCAAGGGTTATAACATCGCCCTTTAAAAGATCGTAAGAGAGAAATCCATTCACATAAAAGCCTGCATCATGCTGTAAATGAGCATAAAGCTTGCCCGACCATTTATTAAAAACACTCTTCTGACTTTGTTTAACAGCAAGAGGCTGAAGAGAGAGCCTACCATACGTCCCCATCATTCCAAAAGACAAAGCACTCTGTTTATTCTCTAATGTCTTTAAGACAACACCTGCTGTCATACTATTATAGTCAAGATCAGCTCCATACCCATGTTCAAAAACAGACAAATTTGAAGTATAGCGATGATTACTCCCATAACCGCGTATAAAAAAGCTTGTCTTTCTATTGTTATCAGCTTCATTGGAAGCATTGTGTATAATTTCCAAAAGTTCGTGTTGATTGCTCATATCTACCACACCTGCGTGAAATAAAGCATGAGGTAAGAGCAAATAACTTGGTAGTTGTGGCACAACTGCTGGCACTCTTGGACCTGGTTCTGGCGCTGGTGGCATTGGCGCCGGCGCTGGTGATGGTGGTAATGGTTCCGGTTCCGGTTTTGCTGGCACTGGTTTGGGCGCTGGTGGTGGTGGTGGAATATATTCACGCTGTAGACGATAATCCCAAAAATTACTTCCATCACTATCAACTAACTTTTGCTGAGAATTAGCCTGACCACGAGAAGAACCTGGACCATAAGCAAAAAGACCATATCTATAAGGTGAACCACCAATTGTAATATAATCACCATTCAGTTTGAAAGAATGTTCTTGTGCTGTACCGGAAACCTGAATAAGCGAAATACCCTGAGTATTCCCGTTCTCCCCTATAGCACCTTTCGAACTTCCATTTTGACCAGTAACATAAACAGTGGTCGTACCAGATACATTGCCATGGATCAAAACTCTATCAGTTTTCTGACTATCAAGCGAACCATCAGGGTTCAAACTTGTGTTTAAATGGATCTGCGCATTATCCTTTGCAATATAAACATTGCCTTCTCCATCTCCAATGCGAAGTGTTTTATAAACATCAGATGTTGGCTTTTTAAAAATAATCTTACTATTTTCAAGAGTCACAGTAGAAACAGACATAAAATTACTGCTATTTGCTATATCTGACAATCTTGCTGTTTCTGTTAAAGTCCAGGTTGAATTATTTTTCAACTCGAAATTCACTTTAGCTGTACCGGTAATGAGAGTACCGCCTTTGAGCTGAGAATTATCAGCTTTAATGTCTATAGTCCCTTTATCAGCTTCTAATAAACGATCACCGGAGAGTTCTGTGTATTCTGATAAATTAAAGATAAGCTTCTGATTAACCTTATTATAAATAACTGCATGTTGAGGAACAGTAAACTTTGCCTTCTTTAAAGAAACAATTATATCACTTGTACTGTTTTCAATTGTTTGAGCATCAGAAGATTTTACATACACACCATAAAATTGTTCACCATTTACTTGAATATCTACACCTTCAATATTTACTTGAGTAACTTTTTCTTCTGCGCTGTTTTCTTCTTGCTCTCCTTTTTCAATGTTGAATACCAATCCATGTGCATTATCTAGAAAAACATTTCCATTTTTCATATTAAAAGTACTCTTTGGATAGATATCAATGAAAGCGTTATCAACATCACTACTCTCACTCTCCTGATTTTCCGTAACCGTGTTAGTAATGTTAACTTTTTCTAAAGAAATCTCTCCTTCCTCTATACGAACCGCAGTACCCTTCGTAAAACTAAGGCTTTTACCCTCCATTTGAATTATGGATTCTCCTTGACTGAAAAGACCTATTCCCCCATCAGCTACTGTAATATCTACACTCTCTAACTCAATTGTAGCAGCTTCACCAGAAGCGTGAACAGCAATCTGACTATTCTTAATCGCGCCCTCCGTCATGGTTATTATACTATTTTCTAAAGCATAAAGACCTGTTGTTAAGTTTTCTAATTGCAATTCCTCAGCGTTAACTGATCCATATTCTTTGACATACACACCAATATATTTAATAGTTTTGTTGTCCTCCTTTATTGGACCTTTAATCTTTATCTTTTTTGCATCAAGCCAACCAAGCGAATAGATGCCAATTCCTCCATGATCTTTATTAGAGTAAGGCTTACAAGCTTCTTGAGAGATCATCAATTTTTTTCGTCTCACACTATTCGCTATAGTATGCTCTTCATTCTCTACAGTTTTAGTTGCTGGTTTGTCATTACTACTTCCATTAAGAGAAATTCTTACAACGAAAGTACCTTCCAACAATTCTACTGTTTCCATTACTTTTTTTTGCTTATTAACAACTATCTCGCACCGTTTATTAGCATTAGCTAAAACAGAGCTAGCTAAAACACAAATGAGAAATAAATATGAGAGAAAAAAAGTACGTTTAATATGAAAGAAAAATAGCATCTCAAAACAAATTTAAAACATTGCCCCGATCACCCCGCGAAATATAATATAAATAGGCACATCATAAATGTTTAATACACAACTACATTAAAGCATTCTCCCGCCTTTACTAAACGAAAACTATTTAATAGATAGGATCAGATCCTACACTTAATATGAAGATACACTTGCTAACAATTTTATAATCTGAATAAGCGTACTGATAACAATAAGTATTAACAAAAAAATGGCTAAATTAAGTTAAGGAAAAAACACACTACAATTTTCTTAGCAACATTGTATTCGCAATACTAATAGAATTTTTACACGTTTTCTTTTGCAGATTTGTACTTAACTTATATTTTGATTATACATTCGATACAAAATCAATTTTTATAGTATAAAATCATACAACAAGGGTATGATTGTAAAATAAATCATAGAAAATTTACTAACTTACATTCTAGAAGAAATGATAATCATAATGACGATATTTTTGTGTTGAGCTTAATTTCGCCATAATTTCTTAATAGTTATTTTTATGTTATTTTTATGTTACCGTAATCAATGCTTATGATTATTTTTTCCCTCTTTTTTCTCATTTTTAATCTTTTAACAAGCTCTATTTTATTTGCTAGCACTTGCGATGTAACTGTTAGAGAGCAGAAAATAGAAACAATAGAATTACTGGAAGGTAATTTCATTATGAAATTTTCTGAACTTAATAAGGAAGGCGACGGAGAGATAAAGATAAAAAAAATAAACAATAAAACCTATACTATGGTGAATAATGCTAGACGGAAAAAAACGTTTAAAAACTCTTCTTGTAATGACTTGAAGAATAAGGAACATGGAGTAATTGGCATCTATTCAGTTGGTTGGGTAGATGCAACGAATATAACAATTAAAGGTCCCCAAAGCGAGAGTGATAACACTATTAAATATATTGGTGTGTATGTCAAAGAATATGGATCAGTTAACGCTGAGGAATTGCAATTAGAAAACTTAACAACAGGTCTTTATGCTTTAGAAAATAGTGCGATAAACGTAATCGGTGGCACGATTAAGAGTAGTCAGACTGCTGTTCACGCTTCTGGTGAAGCTGCTACAATTGAGTTAGAGAGTGTAGATATTACAATAGCTGATGGGGGGATAGGTCTTTTCAGTGAAAAAGGATCCATAATTCAAATGGAGAATAAAAGCCTTAGTTTTACAAAAGGCACTGCGGTTCATATAGCGGAAGGCGAGATTAATTTAGAAAAAGTTAACATTATTAACACGGTTATGGAAAATCAGGAGAGTGAGAGTAAAAACGTTAGCGCTTTCGTTCATATGTATCCAAGCAGTGCGTTTAATATGAAAAATGGACATGTTATTCTAGGTAATGTGCACGGATTGGTATTATTCAACAATCAAGACAATGAAGGTAAAAAAAGTGCAACTGAAGTTAGTCAAATTACTCCCCATTTAGTAAATATTGAAGGTGCAAATATTCAAGTAAATGGTAAACAATCTTATGGTGTGTATGTAAAATCTTCTGATGCTCAAACAATTGAAAACAGTACAAGTGATACAATTGTTTTTTTAAAGAAAACACATTTTGCTGTTCCTGAACATACGGTTATTTATAATAAGGCTAATCAGAAGCTTATCTTTAATTTATCAGAATACACAGAACTCTCCGGTGATCGTTTATTAGAAGCTGATAAAGGGACTATAGACATTAAAGCTGATAATTCTCAGCTCAAAGGCGGTACTCTCATTACCGGTACAGCTAAAGTGAATTTCGAGTTGAAAAATAATTCAACCTGGACTTTAACAGAAACAGCAAGATTGTCAGATATAGCAAATAGCAGTAATTTTATGTCTGTTTCTACTGTGACTCTTGAAAATAGTAAGATTATTTTTAAAAAGCCAACATCTGATGTTTATAAAACACTTCGCATTGGAGATGGAGAAGGCAATGTTTATATTGCAAAGGATAATGCGCAGATCCATTTAAACACAAGTTTGAACCCTGATGGTTCGCTTGATAGTCAGAAAACTGATAGAGTTTTGATCCATGGCAATGTATCTGGTACGACCACTGTTTATGTTACTGGTCAAAATGGAAGTTCGAAAGGTGCTATAGGGGAGAACGGGAATACTCAGGGTATTTCGCTTATTCAGGTTTCCGGTACAGCACAAGAACATTCTTTCAAACTGAATGGTGATTATATTACAATTGGTGGTTCACCTTATAGATATGGTCTTTTTGCTTATGGTCCAGGTTCTTCTCGTGGTCAGGCTAATTCTCAGCAAAAGTTAGTTGATAGTGATGGAAGTAATTTTTGGGATTATCGTCTACAGCGTGAATATATTCCACCACCACCACCAGCGCCCAAACCAGTGCCAGCAAAACCGGAACCGGAACCATTACCACCATCACCAGCGCCGGCGCCAATGCCACCAGCGCCAGAACCAGGTCCAAGAGTGCCAGCAGTTGTGCCACAACTACCAAGTTATTTGCTCTTACCTCATGCTTTATTTCACGCAGGTGTGGTAGATATGAGCAATCAACACGAACTTTTGGAAATTATACACAATGCTTCCAATGAAGCTGATAACAATAGAAAGACAAGCTTTTTTATACGCGGTTATGGGAGTAATCATCGCTATACTTCAAATTTGTCTGTTTTTGAACATGGGTATGGAGCTGATCTTGACTATAATAGTATGACAGCAGGTGTTGTCTTAAAGACATTAGAGAATAAACAGAGTGCTTTGTCTTTTGGAATGATGGGGACGTATGGTAGGCTCTCTCTTCAGCCTCTTGCTGTTAAACAAAGTCAGAAGAGTGTTTTTAATAAATGGTCGGGCAAGCTTTATGCTCATTTACAGCATGATGCAGGCTTTTATGTGAATGGATTTCTCTCTTACGATCTTTTAAAGGGCGATGTTATAACCCTTGCTCGAGGTAAAACGGCAGCATTACAAGGGAGACTTTTGAGTACCTCTTTGATGGGAGGTCAGGCTATTATCACAGGCTATAATGGTTTTATTATTGAGCCGCAGCTTCAAGTTATTTATCAGTCTATCATGTTTGATAAAGCTCGTGATATTGATCGGTTTGATATTGAGCTAGGGAAGCATGATCAATTGATAGCACGCGTTGGTGGTTCTTTAACAAAGGCTGTTACTTCTTTTGAAAAGGCACGTGTCGTTTCCTTTTATGGCAAACTTCATCTTGCACATAGTTATGAAAAGAAGCGGATAGTATATTTTAAAGATGCTTTTCAGTTAGGTGCATTTGGTTCTACAGTTGAAACAGGTATGGGTGTTCATGCCCAATTATCTAATACTATAGCACTGCATGGCGATTTGTTATACAAACATAAATTAACCAAAGCTGGCTTTTCTGGCACAAGCATTTCTGGCGGTGTACGCTATCAATTTTAAATAAAAGAAAAGAATTACTTTTATATTTGAAACTTTTTGTTAGTTTCGTTAAAAAACTACAAAAATTGGCGAATCAAGACCGATTTGGTATCGAAATGTATAATAAAATAGCTAATACAGATCTGTGGAAAGAATTAGTATTATGGCGTTTTTTTATTATTTAGTTTCATCATTTTTTGTTCATACGTTTAACTATGCTAAATAACACTTCTTTTTGCACTCTTCTCGCACTCTTCTCGCACTCTTCTCGCACTCTTTTTTTTCTCATTTGTATTTTAGTTAGCCTTATTTTAGCTAACGGTGTTTGCAGTGAAAATGATGCAGTGAAAGCAAATTTCATAGCAGTAATAACCTTAAATGAGTATACAGAAGATACTTTTATTGCGCTAGTTGCTCAAAGTAGCACAACATTGAAAAGTACTGAAACAACGTTGAAAAATAAAAACTATATTATAGAGAATAATGCTCAACGGAAAGGAAAGCCAATTTCTAATATCTCTAGTATTATCTATAATAAAGATCATGGAATAATTGGTGTATATACAAGTAATTATCAGTCGTTGGATATACAAAATGTAAAGATTAAAGGTCCATCAGACGAGATTGATGAAACTATTAAATATTTGGGTGTGTATACCGGAACACATGGATCAGTTAATGCTGATGAGTTGAATTTAGAGGAGCTAACAGTAGGTCTTTATGCTTCAGACAATAGTGCAATAAGCATGACAGGGGGCATGATTAAGAATAGTCAGATTGCTGTTCAGGCTCATGGTAGTGCTACTACGGTTGATCTAAATGATGTAGATATTACAGTAGCTGATAGGGGGATGGGTCTTTTCAGTCAAAAAGGATCCGTAATTCAAATGAAGGGTAAAAGCATTACTTTTACGGAGGGTACTGCGGTTCGTATAAAGGAAGGAAATATTTCTTTAGAAAAAGTTAACATTAAGGACACAATCATTGTGATGAAGAATCCTTATAATGGGAATGATGTTATTCATAATGCAGCCATTTATATGTATCCAGAGAGTGTTTTGAATATGAAGGAGGGAAATGTTTCTCTAGATAATGCACATGGATTGGTATTCAACCTTGAAAAAGGAGAGAAAAAAGAAGACAGCGCAGAAACAAAAAGTACTCAAGTAAATATTGAAAATGTAAATATTCAAGTAAATGGTGAACAATCTTATGGTGTGTATGTAAAATCTTCTGATGCTCAAATAATTGAAAACAGTACAAGTGATATGGTTGTTTCTTTAAAGAAGGCAAAGTTTACTGTTCCTGAACATACGGTTATTTATAATAAGGTTAATCAAAAGCTTATCTTTAATTTATCAGAACAAACAGAACTCTCTGGTGATCTTTTATTAGAAGCTGATAGTGGGACTATAGACATTAAAGCTGATAATTCTCAGCTCAAAGGGGGTACTCTCATTACCGGTACAGCTAAAGTGAATTTCGAGTTGAGAAATAATTCAACCTGGACTTTAAAAAGTAGCAATAATTTTATATCTGTTTCTACTGTGACTCTTGAAAAGAGTAGTATTACTTTTGAAAAGCCAACATCCGATGTTTATAAAACACTTCGCATTGGAGATGGAGAAGGCAATGTTTATATTGCAAAGGATAATGCGCAGATCCATTTAAACACAAGTTTGAACCCTGATGGTTCGCTTGATAGTCAGAAAACTGATAGAGTTTTGATCCATGGCAATGTATCTGGTACGACCACTGTTTATGTTACTGATCAAAATGGAAGTTCGAAAGGTGCTATAGGGGAGAACGGGAATACTCAGGGTATTTCGCTTATTCAGGTTTCCGGTACAGCACAAGAACATTCTTTCAAACTGAATGGTGATTATATTACAATTGGTGGTTCACCTTATAGATATGGTCTTTTTTCTTATGGTCCAGGTTCTTCTCGTGGTCAGGCTAATTCTCAGCAAAAGTTAGTTGATAGTGATGGAAGTAATTTTTGGGATTATCGTCTACAGCGTGAATATATTTCACCGCCAACCCCAGCACTAGAGCCAAAACAAGAAACAGTGCCGGAAAAAAAACCATTAGCACCGACGCCAGAGACAGTGCCATTACCAATACCAACAGAAGAAGAAACACCAGCATCACCACTAGAACCAGCAGTACCACAACCAGTGCCAGGATCAACATTGGAACCAAAACCAGTATCACCAGAGTCAGTACCGGAATCAACACCAGAAACACCAGCGCCAGTGCCACCGGCACCAGAGCCAGCACCGGCACCAAGGCCAGAAGCACCAGCGCCCAAACCAGTGCCAGCAAAACCGGAACCGGAACCATTACCACCATCACCAGCGCCGGCGCCAATGCCACCAGCGCCAGAACCAGGTCCAAGAGTGCCAGCAGTTGTGCCACAACTACCAAGTTATTTGCTCTTACCTCATGCTTTATTTCACGCAGGTGTGGTAGATATGAGCAATCAACACGAACTTTTGGAAATTATACACAATGCTTCCAACGAAGCTGATAACAATAGAAAGACAAGCTTTTTTATACGCGGTTATGGGAGTAATCATCGCTATACTTCAAATTTGTCTGTTT
Organism: Bartonella bennetti; assembly: GCF_045945445.1. Lineage (NCBI taxonomy): Bacteria > Pseudomonadati > Pseudomonadota > Alphaproteobacteria > Hyphomicrobiales > Bartonellaceae > Bartonella > Bartonella bennetti. The sequence goes on from NZ_CP174576.1 coordinate 338,854, forward strand.
TTGAACATGGGTATGGAGCTGATCTTGACTATAATAGTATGACAGCAGGTGTTGTCTTAAAGACATTAGAGAATAAACAGAGTGCTTTGTCTTTTGGAATGATGGGGACGTATGGTAGGCTCTCTCTTCAGCCTCTTGCTGTTAAACAAAGTCAGAAGAGTGTTTTTAATAAATGGTCGGGCAAGCTTTATGCTCATTTACAGCATGATGCAGGCTTTTATGTGAATGGATTTCTCTCTTACGATCTTTTAAAGGGCGATGTTATAACTCTTGCTCGAGGTAAAACGGCAGCATTACAAGGGAGACTTTTGAGTACCTCTTTGATGGGAGGTCAGGCTATTATCACAGGCTATAATGGTTTTATTATTGAGCCGCAGCTTCAAGTTATTTATCAGTCTATCATGTTTGATAAAGCTCGTGATATTGATCGGTTTGATATTGAGCTAGGGAAGCACGATCAATTGATAGCGCGCGTTGGTGGTTCTTTAACAAAAGCTGTTACTTCTTTTGAAAAGGTACGTGTCGTTTCCTTTTATGGCAAACTTCATCTTGCACATAGTTATGAAAAGAAGCGGATAGTATATTTTAAAGATGCTTTTCAGTTAGGTGCATTTGGTTCTACAGTTGAAACAGGTATGGGTGTTCATGCCCAATTATCTAATACTATAGCACTGCATGGCGATTTGTTATACAAACATAAATTAACCAAAGCTGGCTTTTCTGGCACAAGCATTTCTGGCGGTGTACGCTATCAATTTTAGTCCTTTAAAATTAGTCTGTTTTGTTTTGAACAACTGTTTGTCAGTTTCGTTAAAACCATAAAAAAATTGCTTGATAGGCTCTTATCTCTAATTTCCAGAAGTTAGAGTATTTTATTGTGTTTTGTACTCTATCTTAAGCTGGTTTTTAGATATTTAATTTAAGGGTGCATTTACAATCAAAGAGGCATGGTAGCTTTTTTTAGCCATTTTTTATCTTCTTTATTAAGATAGGGGGCATTAACTTGATAAACACAGGCATGATAGTCGTTAAGCCACTGTTTTTCTTGTGCCGTTAAAAGTTTTATTAAAATTAATTGTCGATCAATAGGACACTTTGTAAGTGTTTCAAATGATAGCATATCTATATCGCCATTAGTAATTTTTTGAGCTGGTTTGACAATCATCAAATTTTCAATACGAATACCAAAAGCTTTTTCACGGTAATATCCAGGTTCGTTAGAGATAATCATACCGGGAATAAGTTCTTGGTTTCCATAGCGTGAAAAATTTTGTGGTCCTTCGTGAACAGAGAGATAAGAACCAACTCCATGGCCAGTACCATGTGCATAATCAAAACCAGCTTTCCATAAAGCACTGCGTGCTAAAACATCAATATCTTGTCCACGTGTACCTTTAGGAAATTTTGCACTTGAAAGAGCAATCATGCCTTTGAGAACAAGGGTAAAACAGCGTTTTTCTTCTTCTTCAATACTTCCAATTGCTACCGTACGGGTGACATCTGTAGTACCATCTCGGTATTGTCCACCTGAATCAACAAGATAAAGCTCACCTGCATTCAGTAGTCTATTTGTCTTAGTGGTTACACGATAATGAATAATTGCACCATTTTTACCTGCTGCTGAAATCGTGTCAAAGGAAAGATCTTCGAGTTTTATTCCCATTTCTTGTGCAGTTATGATACGAAATTTTTCTAATTTTTTAGCAGCTGAAATTTCACTAATTGTACCTGGTATTTGTCTATCAAGCCAGGACAAAAAACGAGTAAGTGCTATACCATCACATAAATGTGCTCTGCGTGAGCCATTGAGCTCTGTAGTATTTTTAATGGCACGTGGTAAGACAACAGGATCCGTTAGTGCAATGAAAGATCCTCCTGTTTCTTCAATAACGGTGCGTAACTTTTCGCACGTTAAAAATGGATCTAAAGCAAAAACAGTACCTTGTTGAACATGATCTTTGATATTTGAAATAAATTCTTCTGGTTTATATAGTTTTGCATAACATTTCAGATATTGTCTTTGTTCACTACCAATTTTTTTACTATCAATAAATAAGCTTGGTTTTTCTTTAATTGAAATGATAGCAAAACAAAGGGAAAAGGGTGAATTAGAAATATCATTGCCACGTATATTGAATGTCCATGCAATAGAAGATGGATCTGTAAAAATAAAAGCATTTGCACCAGATTGCTTTATATTTTTGCGAATTTGTGACAGCTTTTCATTCGTGCTGCATCCTGCATATTTGAGAGGATGAATTGATAAAGGGGTTTGCGGGCATTTAGGTTGATCATTCCAAATAAGATCAATAAGATTGGGTTGACTTTCTATAAGTTTTCCACCTATTTTCAGTTCTAATGCTTGTCTTAATATGGCTGTAGCATTAATAGTATGAAGCCACGGATCAAAGCCAATTGAAAGTTTTTGTCTATTTTTTTCCAGCCATTGTGCTGGTGAGCAGATTGCTAAATCTTCATAATCAAAGATACAAGAATCTGTTTGCTGACGAACTTGAAGTTTATAACGTCCATCTGTAAATATAATAGCTTTATCTTTTAAAATCAATGCTATACCAGATGATCCAGTAAATCCAGTTAGCCAGCCAAGACGTTGAGCATGTTTAGGAACATATTCTCCTTGATGTTCATCTGTATGCGGAACTAGAAAGCCATCTAGTCCAAAGTGATCCAATTTTTGACGCAGAGCTGCAACACGTTTTGCGGCATAAGTAGGGTTTGTTATTGTTTCAAAAGATTGGTACATAAAGACGTTCTTTTCTTTTATTTCAGATGCAAAGTAACCCATCCTTGTCGGAGATATGTTTCAATATGTTTTAAACCTTGTTTTACATAAGCTTTTAAAACATCATCGTGCTGTTCTTCAAGAATTCCGGATAGTATAATAGATCCACCTTTTTGCAATGCTTTCACCATATCGTGTGAAAGCTCGATTAGAGGGTTGGCAAGAATATTAGCAACAATAAGATCAAAGGGAGCGCATGATGCGATTTTATCATCGCTAAAACCCGTAATTGCAACAGCTGTAACATGCTCTGTCACACCATTGAATCTAATATTATGTTTTGCAACTTGAATGGCGATTGGATCTATATCAGCTGCAAGCACAGGAATAGGTTTGAGCATCACGATACCAATAGCTAATACTCCACTACCTGTGCCGAGATCAAGAGCATTTTGTGGGTTCTCATTTTGTATTACTTTGGTAATCATTTCTAAACAGCTAAATGTTGTTCCATGATGACCTGTACCAAAAGCCTGATTAGCTTCAATTTCAATAGGCAAAACATTAGGTGGAATGTTTTGTCGTTCATGGCTACCGTGAAGAAAAAAAGGACCAGCACATACCGGTTTTAACTCTGCAAGACTTTGTTTTACCCAATCGATATTGGGTAAGATTTCTATGTTAATTTTATTTGGATCTATTGCAAGAATACGTGAAAAGCATTCAGAAGCACTTTTCTGATTTTTTTGATCAACATAGAGTGAAATTTCATAAATAGCATTTTTGTCATCTATTTCTGTAAGAGCAAGAGGATAACCTTCCTCCTCAAAGGCTACTTCCATAAGAGCATAAAATTTTTCTGCCTCATTTTTAAGAGCGGTCCAATACAGACGAATTTGTTGTGACATGCTATTTTAAATTAGTGGAATTTGAAACGAGTTTTTTTAGCCGTGTAATAGCGATATCGTCTTTTAATTTATTCTCGTTTTCTTCAACATTATATGGAATGATCCCAGCTAATTTCCCACCTTTTTTAAGCAAGAAAATTGCGGCTGTGTGATTATAGGTATAGTTATCATCATTTGTTCCGAGTACTTTTTCAGAAACAATATTAAAAGAAGTAACCATTTTATGAACTGCGTTAGGATCTCCACTTATACCAATAATTTTATCAGTAAAATTGCTTAAATACTCACGAAGCATCTCTGGTGTATCGCGTTCAGGGTCAACAGTGACAAACCATACACCTAATTTGTCAGCATCTGGACCAATTGCTGAAAGCCACCGACTGAGATCCATAAGCGTAGTAGGGCAAGTATCAGGGCACATAGTATAGCCAAAGAAGATTACTGCAGGTTTGCTTCGGATGTCAGCTTCAGTGACGATTTTACCATTAGAAGCAGTGAGTATAAAATTCTCACCCAAAGGCTTATTTCTAAACGCGTCATAGGTAAAAACACTAGCGAGAAATACAACTGTTAGCCCCAGTATGCGTATTACATTTTTCATAGATTGGCTCTCTTATATACAAGTATACAAGAGTTATAATGCTTATAACTTAATTTTGCAATCACCGTTTGGATAAAAAGCATGTATGTTGATGAGTATGCAAAAATATAACTATAAAAGATATTTTATCTAGATAAAGGATTGCATACTGTCATTTCGTATATTTTTATGAAAAAATGAATATGTGTTAAGAAAATTTTTTTGTTTTATAGACAATAAATTATGTACTTATGAGGAAATATTTTTATATATATGAAAAATCAAAGTAAATATTTATAAAATTTCACATTACTGTTAAACCTTCTTATCGTCGATTCGATCATTTTTGAAAATTTCTATTTTATCTAAAGTTTTAGCATCATCTTAATAAATTTTATCCCTATGCCATAAATCTTAGCTTTTTTAATTTTAATCATTTAGCATTGTTATAAGCTTTGTACTTTTTTTGAAGTACAAGCTTTTAAAAAATTTGTACTGCGTAAAGAACATCTTGACACTTTGGACAAAAACTTTGTAAAAAATAGAACGTATGGAAATAAAATTTTTTAGAGTTTAGAGATTAAATAAAGAATTTTTTTATGTCTAAAAAAATAGATGGAAATATAATAGTTAACGATAAAGAACTTGATCGTACTAAGCTTTTTAAGCTCTCTAAACGTATCAGTTCGGATGATTTTGGTGATTTTGTTGAAGATACTAAGAATTTGTCGGATGAAAATCTTCAGATTGCTACTGTTCAGGCTCGAATATACGACAAAAAAGATCATGATAAACTCAGAAAGTATGAACTTACAGACGAGAAAATAGAATTCGATTCTTATGAACTTTATCGCATTATAGCTCTTAGGGATTTTGGATCTGTAAAAGCAGGTGATCTGGGTGGTTTTATTGAAGCTGAATCTAATTTATCCCATGAAGGCGATTGTTGGGTTGGTGGTTTTGCTGTGGTTTACAACAAAGCTCACATTTATGGTAATGCCAGGGTTTATGGTAATGCCGAGGTTTATGGTAATGCCAAGGTTTATGAAAATGCCGAGGTTTATGGTAATGCCAGAGTTTTTGATGATGTCAAGGTTTATGGTAATGCCGAGGTTTATGGTAAGGCCGAAGTTTCTTACGAGGTTAAAATTTATGGTAATGCCAAGGTTTATGGTAATTCCGTTTTGTGTTGCAATGTTGAGGTTTTTGATGATGCCGAGGTTTATGGTAAGGCCAATCTTCATGGAGAGGTCAAGGTTTATGGTAATGCTGAGGTTTATGATAATGCCAAGGTTTATGGTCATGCCAAGGTTTATGGTCATGCCAAGGTTTATGAAAATGCTGTAGTCGATGATGCTACAATTTCTGACAATGCTGAGATTTATGGTGAGGCTGAGGTTATGGAGAGTGCTCAGATTGGTCATAATGCAAGGGTTTATGGGGAAGCCGAAGTTCGTGGTCATTCTAAGATTTTGCATAGTGCTAGAATTTATGGTCAAGCTCGGATTTGGAATAATGCTAAGATTTTCGGAAATGCTGAGATTTATGATGATGCCTTAGTTGAGGATAAGGCTTGCATTTATGGCAATGCTAAGATTCATGGTTCTGCTCGTGTTTGTGATTGTGCTATGGTTACAAAGGCTGCTGAAGTTTATGATGATGCTGAGATTGCTGGTAATGCGATGATTTGGGGTAATGCTGTAATTTACGGTACAGCTATAGTTCAAGATAACGCCAAGGTTTATGGAGATACTGAAGTTTATGGAAATGCCAAGATTTGCAACAATACTCAAGTTTATGGAAATGCTAAGGTTTATGATAATGCTGTGATTGAAGGTGATATTGAGATTTTTGGTAATGCTAAGATTTTCGGTGGTGTTAAGATTTATAATCGTGTTCAAATTTCTGGTAATGCTGAAGTTTTTGAATGTGCTAGGATTTCTGGTAATGCGATGATTTCTGGTAATGCGATGATTTCTGGTAATGCGATGATTTCTGGTAATGCATACATTTGTGGTAAAGCTCAGATTAGGGGCAATTCTAAGATTTACGGGAATGCCAAAATTTATGATAATGTCAAAGTTTATGATGGAGCACGAGTTTTCGGGGATATTAAAGTATATGGTGATGTTGAGATTCTAGATAACATGGAAATTTCTAACGATAATCAAATTAACGAAAAGAAAATTTATAGTGATATCAAAATTCGTAGAACTAAGTTTAAAGGGAGTTCTCTGGGGTTGTGATAATATTAAAGCGGCTAAAAGCTATAGTTTGCAATAATGTTATGATTTAGGGTACTTTTCGCTGTACAAATGGAGCGTCAGAGTTTTATAAAGTAAAATGCAGTTTTGCAGTTTTTTTATGCCAAAAATTAGTGAGAAATTGAGTCAAAAATTTCTTCTTAAAACAGAACAGATATCACTCTGATTAAGCAGTGATTTTAATCCGAAATTATTTAAGAAAAAACAAAGGTTTTTTTATTTTACTTAATTTGCAATTTAAGCAATGGTTATGAGCAAAGCGCACATAATATCTTTCTGTTTTGATCAACATGAAAAATAACAGATTGTCTTTATAAATCAACAATTTATAACTGCAATACGATGAAATGGTTTGAAAATTAAACTTCTATTTGGAAAGATAACATGTAGTACATTACACTAAGCTTTTGTTACAAAATTATCAATAACACGTTTTTCTCCGGCTTTATCGAAGAAGATAGTTAATTTATTACCATCTATTGCTTTAATTTGACCATAACCAAATTTTATATGAAAAATCCGATCATTTATAGAGAAAGCTGAGGATTTATCAGAGACTGATTTTGCAATGATATTTCCTTCAATATTTTTTTGTTGGCGGAGTTGGGTAATTCCAGGGTTTAAATCGATATCACCGTGGCAAATTCGCTCAACATGAGCAGCAGATTGTTTTCTCCAATTATTGCGTGTTGTTTCTGTTTGATTTTTTTGAGCGCGTTGCCATCTTGGTATTGAATAATTATTATGAAAAGAACTTTGCTTTTTGAAGCATGCTTGGCTATAACCACCATAAGATGTTTCAATTTCTGTTACTTTTATATGCTCTTCTGGTAATTCATTGAGGAAACGAGAAGGGATTGTAGATTGCCAAAGTCCATGAATTCGCCGATTGGACACACACCATATATGCAAGTATTTTTTTGCTCTTGTTATTCCTACATAAGCAAGACGTCGTTCTTCTTCTAATCCTGAACGACCACCTTCATCTAATGAGCGTTGATGAGGAAAGAGACCTTCTTCCCAACCAGGAAGAAAGACAGTTTCAAATTCAAGACCTTTAGCGGAATGAAGAGTCATGATATTAACTGCATTCATTTTTTCACTGCTTTCAGAATCCATTACTAGTGAAACATGTTCTAAAAAACTGCGAAGACTTTCAAATTGTTCCATAGAACGGATCATTTCTTTAAGATTTTCTAGTCGTGTTGGTGCTTCTGATGAACGATCTTCTTGCCACATTGCTGTATAGCCTGAATCATCAAGGATTATTTCAGCAAGCTCTGTATGTGGTGTGTGTTGTAACATGTTTTGCCAGCGGTAGAAGTTTTCTACAACATCTCGCAAAGCATTGCGTATTTTAGGTTTTAGCTCATCAGTTGAAATTATTTCAGCTGCAGCAACAAAGAGGGGAATAGAGCGTGCACGTGCGCTATTATAAAGATGACGTAGCGTTGCATTTCCTAGGCCGCGTTTGGGTATATTGATAATACGTTCAAAGGCTAGATCATCAGCTGGTTGGACAACAACACGTAAGTAAGCTAAGGCATCACGTATTTCCATTCGTTCATAAAAGCGAGGGCCACCAATAACGCGATAATTGAGACCAAGTGTGACAAAGCGATCTTCAAATTCACGCATTTGAAATGATGCGCGCACCAATATAGCTATATGATTTAATGAATGACCAGCCCGTTGTGCTTGTTCAATTTCTTGTCCAATAGCACGAGCTTCTTCTGCAGAATCCCACGCGGCATGAATTTTTACTTTTTCATCATCGCTATTTATCTGATCAGAAAAAAGCGTTTTTCCAAGTCTATCTCGATTATGAGAAATTAAATGAGAAGCAGTTTTTAAAATATGTGATGTAGAGCGATAATTCCGCTCTAAACGGATGATTTTTGCAGGAAAGAAATCTTGTTCAAAGCGTAATATATTATCGACTTTTGCACCACGCCACCCGTAAATAGATTGATCATCATCCCCTACACAACAAAGGTTAATTTGTTTTTCATGGCGTTGAGCCAAAAGACGGAGCCAGAGATATTGTGCTGTATTTGTATCTTGATATTCATCAACAAGAATATAGCGAAATTTATTATGATATTCGTGAAGAATATCTGGGTTATTTTGAAAGATGGAAATAGAATGCAGCAAAAGATCGCCAAAATCACAAGCATTAAGACTTTTTAGTCGATCCTGATAACTACGATAAAGTTCTCGTCCTATTCCATTGCCAAAGGAATGAGCATCGCCCTCTGAGATATGATTCGGCAAAAGTCCTTGGTTTTTCCAAGAATCAATCATCGCTGCTAAGTTACGTGCTGGCCAACGTTTATCATCTAATCCTTCAGCTTGAATGAGCTGTTTTAAAAGACGGGTAACATCGTCACGATCAAGAATGGTAAAATTGCTTTTTAAATCAACAAGTTCTGCATGACGACGTAGAATCTTTGCTCCAGTAGAATGAAATGTTCCAAGCCAAGGCATATCGTCAACAGTTTTACCAACAAGCTCACCAATACGTATTTTCATTTCATGTGCAGCTTTATTGGTAAAAGTAACAGCTAATATTTGTTTAGGATGTGCAAGCCCGAGATGCAAAATATGAGAAATACGAGTAGTAAGAACGCGAGTTTTTCCAGTACCAGCACCTGCAAGAACTAAAATGGGTCCTTCTGTATTTATGACAGCTTGTTTTTGTTCTGGATTCAGCTTTTCTAAATAGTCAGGCTCATATTGCGTGTTTTTGTTTTCTGCTAAAGTATGCGTAACTAACCTAGACTTATTTTCAGGTTTATAAGAAGACACGCCATTTTTAAGAGACGTTATATGATCAGAAAAATCACTCATTATAACTTTATCTAGTATTTTTTTGATTTGAACGCTAGATAAAAATTATTTGCTTAAAAACACAATACATAAAGTATAGAGATTACAAGAAAAGATAAAGATACAGTGTATGAAATAAGGGGCTATCAAAGATACATATATGTAATAAAGTTGCAAGCTTACTTTTATTTTCAATTATAATGGATGCATAAAAGTTGCAATGTAAAAGCGAATAGGGTTATTTCTCAAAATAAGCTTACATTGAAATTATAGAAAAATCATATTTTGCGATGAAATCAAAAAAGATTTCTTGGAGAAAAGAGCTTTTGATTAATGAATAATATCATTCTTATCTGTTTTCATTCATCGCTAGAGAGACGATTTTGATCAAGAAATTTTTGGGCTTTTAGAGTTCCTTTTTTATCAAAAAGTTTTTCAAGTTTGGTCCGTCCAAAACGATAGCGATTTTCCTCTGCATGAATGGCTCGTTCTATACGTTTTTTCTGTTTTCGAAATTGACGAAGATTAATTAGTACAACCATAGAGTAATTCATTTATTTTTTTCGGAAGGAGTCCAAAGAAACAATATTAGCACTCTGCTTAGAATCATTGCTTGATGATTCTTTTTCCGTTTTGAGAGTTGATATTTTTGTCGATATATTTTCCTTTTTTTGTTTATCTGAAGGCATAACAGAGGAACATGAAGCATTTTCTAGATTTTTACTCTCTCCTGAAGTGAGGTTAGAGGGAAGATCAAACGCTGTTTCAAAAGCTGCTATAGGATCATAAAAAACTTGGATAGAATTAAAAGGGATAACCAGTTTTTCAGTAATTTCTCCAAAGGAAAGTGTTACTTCAAAAGCAGTTTCTGATACACTTAGATCTCTAAATTGGTGTTGCAATACGATGGTCATTTGATCAGGGTAGCGCTTTTGAAGCCGAGGAGAAATTTTTATTCCTGGTGCGTTTGTTAAGAAAGTGATAAAAAAATGATGATTACCTGGAAGTCCTGCTTTGGCTACTTCCAATAAAACTTTTCGGATGACTCCGCGAAGTGCATCCTGAACGAGAATGTCGTAACGGATCTGATCTTGAACCATCGAAGGTTATTCCTCTTAATATGCAGTGATTAAATATGAATAATACAGTGCAATAACATGTTTTTGAAAGCTAGCAACATTTTATTTACTGCGCACCTAATTAATCAAGAAAAACACGAGTTTATTTCAAATATCGTCTGGCAGGTCAAAATATATAAGTCATAAAAGTGAAGGCTTCTGTTGCCAGGTGCCTTCGAACCCCGCTTAGACCTGCGACGGTTTAAGACTTAGTTTGAAGCTTTCGCATTGCTTAAGCAGCAACGAGACGTGCTTCCGCATAGTTGTCATTTGCAACTACTCATTTAGCCCGATAACGGTGGTACAATGCCGAGTAAAAGAGCAATCTTTACACCCTTGTCGATCCTGTTTCGCCCCCATAAAAATATAATCTTTGTTTGATTATATTTTGGTGGAGGCGCCGGGTACCGCCCCCGGGTCCAATTGGTTTATTTCATTGTCCATTTATTACCATAGCTGAAAAGACAGCCTTTTAAATATAAACGAATAACAGTTTTTAGAAAAGGGGGGATTGTTAATATTTTAAATCCTCTAATTATTGAGATAGAGATATGATGTGGTTGTATATAGTTACTGATTGTTAGAAGGACTGCAAAATGATGTATGATCTAGAAGATATTAAATTGTATGATGTAAATCCTGATGAAGCTGTAATAGAACGACTTAGACGTCGTTTAACTTTGGTAATGAGTCATCAAGATGCATCGCTAGTTTCCACATCCGATCAAAAAGAGTTAGAGCGTGTTGAAAAATGGGCCCAAAGTGTATTGGATGTTGATAAGGAAAACGCAAAAAAAGCTGTTTCAAAAGTTGCTGAAATGATGTCGGGAGATCGCAAAAAAAATCGTGTGACTTTTTATTATCTGATTGCCAAGCAGGTTAATGCGCTTGGTAAAATTTGAATATTTAAAACTAAATCTTATATTATAATTTCAAAAAAGCCTAAATTTCTTTAGACTTTTTTTTGTTTACTATGAAAATATTTAGTGAATATCATCACCTTGGAGGTATCCACTTTTTCTGGCATCAGGCATTAAAAGAACTGCGATGAATGCAATAACCATCATGCCAGTTATATAAAGATAAAAAATAGATTCATATCCAATATCTTTTAATAAAAGTGCTACAGATTCAGCGGAGCCACCAAATAATGCGTTGGCGACAGCATAAGATAAACCAACACCCATTGCTCGTATTGAAGCTGGAAACATTTCTGCTTTAACGATACCAGAAATGGATGTATAAAAACTAATAATACATAACATTCCAATAAGGATTAATAACGCAACCCATGAATTGTTAGTATTACCAATCATTTGAAGCCCAGGAATTGTGAAGATCACAGATAATACACTCCAAATAAGAAGTGAAGTTTTTGTTCCAATTTTGTCAGCTAAAGCACCAAATGCTGGTTGAATTAACATAAAAACAAAAAGTGCAGCAGTCATTATAGTTGTAGCTGTATGCTTATCAAATCCAGTAGTTGTAATGAGATATTTTTGCATATAAGTTGTATAGGTATAAAATGTTAGTGATCCTCCAGCTGTAAAACCAATCACTAGAAAAAAGGCTTTTCGATGGTTACGCCAAAGTTCTCTAATACTACCAGCTTGTTCTTTAGAGCGGCTCTCTTTAGTTGTTGTTTCATGAAGTGAACGACGAAGATAAATCGCAACAATGGCTCCTAATCCACCAATAGCAAATGGGATACGCCAACCCCATGCTTTTAGTTGTTCCTCTGTGAGATAAAGCGCTAAAATAAATATAACAAGGCTGGCAAGAAGTTGACCACCAATCAATGTAGTATATTGAAAAGAGCTAAAAAATCCTCGTTTGTTTTTGATAGCAATTTCGCTCATATAAGTCGCTGTTGTTCCATACTCACCGCCAACAGAAAGTCCTTGAAGCATTCGGAGTAAAAGCAAAAAAACTGCTGCTAAGGCTCCAATAGTTTCATAAGTAGGAAGTATGGCAATGAGGAATGAACCGCCACACATCATAAAAACAGAAATAAGCATTGAACGCTTGCGTCCATAACGATCAGCAATGAAGCCAAAGAGCCATCCACCGATCGGACGCATAAGAAAGCCAATAGCAAAAACTACAGCAGCTTTAAAAAGCTGGAGTGTAGTGTTGCCGTCTGAAGGGAAAAATTGCGATGCAAAATAAATTGAAGCAAATGAATAAACATAAAAGTCATACCACTCTACTAAATTACCTGAGGCGCTAAATATGATAGACCGAATACGTTTTTTTGTATCATGTAGTACTAAAGTTCCTTCATTCTCCATGGAGATCGTCCCTCTTTAATTAAGTTGCTTACAGTTTGCTTCTTACAATTTGAATCATTAAAATTCAATCGTATAATGGTAATTTCTTGTAAGTAAATCATTTTGATGCTTATTACATTGCATTTTTGTGAATTTTAAGTTTCTATTTTATGCAGTAGGCAGAATCGGGCATAAACATTAATATGAAAGCATATCTTGATCTTTTATTCCATGTTTTAAAAAACGGTATTGATCGCTTGGATCGAACCGGTGTTGGGACGAGGTCGGTTTTTGGATATCAAATGCGATTTAATTTACAGGATGGATTTCCACTGTTGACAACAAAAAAACTGCATTTGCGTTCAATTATCTACGAGCTTTTATGGTTTCTTAAAGGTGATACAAATATTGCATGGTTAAAAGAACATGGTGTATCCATTTGGGATGAGTGGGCTGATAAAAAGGGGGATCTTGGGCCTATTTATGGTTATCAGTGGCGCTCGTGGCCTACACCGGATGGGCGTAGTATTGATCAAATAAAAAATCTTTTAGCTATGATTAAACAGAATCCTGATTCACGTCGTTTAATTGTATCAGCGTGGAATCCTGCAGCGATAGAAGAAATGGCTTTACCTCCTTGTCATTGTTTGTTTCAATTTTATGTTGCTGCTGGCAAATTATCTTGTCAATTGTATCAGCGTTCAGCAGATGTCTTTTTGGGTGTTCCATTTAATATTGCTTCTTATGCATTATTGACAATGATGATTGCTCAAATAACCCATTTACAAGTAGGAGATTTTATTCATACTCTTGGTGATGCTCATCTTTATTTGAATCATTTTGAACAGGCAGAACAGCAATTATCTCGTACACCGAAAGCGTTACCATCAATGCTTATCAATCCAGAAGTAAAAAATCTTTTCTCTTTTACATTTAAGGACTTTGAGTTGCTGAATTATGAAGCTTTTCCACATATCAAAGCACCGGTGGCAGTATGACTCTTCCAGTTTGTTTGATTGCAGCTGTGTCACAAAATAATGTTATAGGTTGTGCGGGTGCAATGCCTTGGCATTTATCAACAGATTTGCAACGTTTTAAAGCTTTAACTTTAAATAAGCCTATTATTATGGGACGGAAAACTTGGGATTCTCTTGGACGCCCTTTACCAGACCGCACGAATATTGTTATTACTCGCAATCGTACGTTAGCCTCTGAAGGTGCCGTTATTGTTCATTCTTTATCTCAGGCTCATCATGTTGCAGAACAGGTGGCCTTCCAGAGTGGTGCAGATGCAGTTTTTATTATTGGGGGTAGTGAAATTTTTCAACAAGGGTTACAGATAGCTGATAAAATATTTTTCACGGAGATCCTAGCTTTTATTGAGGGCGATAGTTTTTTTCCTTTTTTTGATAAAGAAAAGTGGACTATTATTAAAACACAATATATTCCAGAAGGTGATAAAGACGATTATCCGACGCGTTTTGTGATTTATGAGCGGAAATGATCGTTTGAGATATTGAAAGTATTTATTGTTTACATTGTAAAAAAATAATAAGCGCTTTAAACTGAAATCAAAGATCAAGTTTTGTAAATTATTAAAATTTGATTAAAAACATTAATTTAAATGAGGTAATAATGCCCTGGACAAATCAAAACGGTAGTGGCCCATGGAGTGGCGATAGAAATAAATCCGATGGGGATAAAAAACTATCGCCTAAAAAACCTTTCGGTTCTGGTGGTAGTAATGGTCCTAATATTGATGATATTTTTCGTAAAGGGCAGGATCAGCTTAAGCAGTTTGGTGGCGGTTCTGTTTTTATTATATTGTTTTTTCTTGCTTTCTGTTTTTGGTGTTTTCAATCTATTTATATCGTTCAACAAAATGAACAAGCTGTGGAATTGCGTTTTGGCGTTCCTAAAGAAGGCATTATCAGTGATGGTCTACATTTTCATTTTTGGCCAATTGAAACTTATATGAAAGTACCTTTAACAGAAAAAACCATTGCTATTGGTGGCCAGTCTGGTCAATTACAACAAGGTGAAGGTTTGATGCTTTCTAGTGATCAGAATATCGTTAATGTTAATTTTTCTGTGTATTATCGAATTTCAAGTCCCAGCCAGTTTTTGTTTAATGTGAATGACCAAGAAGGTACGGTTCGTCAAGTTGCTGAAAGTGCAATGCGTGAGGTGATTGGTTCACGGCCAGTTGATGATGTTTTGCGTGATAAGAAAGAAGAAGTTGCTGATGACGTCAAAAAAATCATCCAATTGACTTCAGATAAATATCAACTTGGTGTTGAAATAAATCGTGTGTCAATCAGTGAGGCTGCTCCTCCTACTAAAGTTGCTGCTGCGTTTAACTCTGTTCAACAGGCAGAGCAGGAACGGGGGCGAATGATTGAAGAGGGTAATCGTGTGCATTTTACTAAGATGGGTTTAGCAAATGGTGAGGCTTCTCGCACACGGGAAGTCGCAAAAGGTGAAAAAGCGCAGATGATTGAAGAAGCAATAGGACGTTCTGAACGTTTTCAAGCTATAGCGCGTGAAGCTGCGACTGCACCAGAGGCTGCTCGCTATCGTCTCTATATGGAGACGATGGGGCGTATTCTTTCTTCTCCAAGAAAGGTAATTTTGGATCAAACAGCTTCTCCAACGGTATCTTATTTACCTTTAAATGAATTGCTAGGCAGTTCATCAAATAAAACAATAACAAAATCAAAGCATTCTGTAATACTATCGGACTCTGACCTTTCTAAGGGATACTAATTATGCAGCAATCTCGTTTCTTTTTTATTTTAGGGACTGTCATATTTGTTTTTGTAACCTTATGGATGTCTGTTTTTATTGTTTATCCTCGTCAACAGATAGCGATTAAGCGCTTTGGACAAATTGTTAATGTAGAACCTAAGCCGGGTATTTATTTTAAAGTGCCTTTTTTTGATCATACTGTTATTATTGATAATCGGTTGTTGCGTTATGACTTACCTACACAGTCTGTTCAGGTTCGTGGTGGTGCATATTATGAAGTGGATGCATTTTTTATTTACCGTATTACAAATCCGAAACTATTTTTACAGCGCATTGCATCTGGTCGTCCACAGATTGCTGCGCGTGAAAATCTTGCACCCCGTTTTATTGATGCTTTGCGCGCTGTTTATGGTAAGCGAGAATTTAGAGCAGCTTTATCCGATGAACGTGGGGCGATGATGGCTGAGGTACAACGCCAATTTTCTGTAGATGCAGGCTCTTTGGGTATCACTATTGTTGATGTGCGGATTCGCAAAACTGATTTAACTGATGCTGTTTCAGAGGATGTGTATCGACAAATGGCAGCTGAACGTGAGGCTGCAGCAGAAGATATTCGTGCTCGTGGTCAGCAAGAACGGGATCGCATTATTGCAGAAGCTAATCGTAGATATGAGGAAATCGTAGCAACAGCGAAACGTGACGCTGAAATTACCCGTGGTGAAGGGCAAGCCGAAAGTATTCGTCTTTTATTGAATGCACGAAAAGTTAATCCGGCATTTTACGATTTTTGGTTAGCAATGGAACAGTACAAGAATTTAGAGAATACTTCGATGGTGATTTCTCCACAAGAAGACTTCTTTTTTTATTTCCGTAATCCGCCACAAGCAAATAAGATATTTGCGCCTGTAGAGGTATTGGATAATAAGATGGTGATTGATAAATAGGTAAAGTCATCGTAAGATCATGTTATTTCATGAAAAATTCAATCTATGAATTCTTCCTTTGATGATGAAAGTGGTGTGATATTGTAGAGGGCGTGCTAGTTTCATATAAATGTGTATTATAGGTAAAAATATGTTTCTCAAGCGTTTTACTACGGTAGCTGCTATTTCTATAGTTGTGTTTTTATCGGGATCAATAAGTTGGTCTAATGTTGTTTTGCAACAAGATGGACCATTATCAGTGCCTGATTTAGTTACAACGCTTTTAGATACTGTGGTGAATATTTCTACAACGCAAACAATTGATGGGACTGAGCAGGATGAAGATACCTCTTTGCCAATCATTCCAAAAGATTCATTATTGCAAGAATATTTTGATGATTTTTTTACACCTGGAGATGATAAGAAAGGTAGCCAATTTCAAAAAATGCGTTCTTTAGGATCGGGTTTTGTAATTGACGCACAAAAAGGCCTTATTGTTACAAATTATCATGTTATCGTTGATGCTGATTATATTGAAGTTAATTTTGCTGATGGCACAAAGTTAAAGGCAAAATTGCTTGGGAAAGATAGCAAAACAGATTTAGCTTTACTTCAGGTTGAGCCAAAAGGAAAAAAATTAACGGCTGTACGTTTTGGTAGATCAGAAAACGCACGTATTGGCGATTGGGTTATGGCTATAGGAAATCCTTTTGGTTTTGGTAGTAGTGTAACGGTTGGAATTATTTCTGCACGTAATCGTGATCTTAATGCTGGTCCTTATGATAACTTTATTCAAACAGATGCAGCGATTAATCGAGGTAATTCTGGAGGTCCATTATTTGATAGAAATGGTGAGGTGATTGGGATTAATACAGCAATTGTTTCTCCTTCTGGTGGATCGATAGGTATTGGTTTTGCTATACCCTCTGATATGGCTCTTTCTGTTATTAACCAGTTACGTAATTTTGGAGAAGTAAAACGTGGTTGGTTAGCTATCCGAATTCAACCGGTTACAGATGATATTGCGAAAAATTTAAAACTCGATAACACTGTTGGAGCATTAGTTGCAGGTAAAATAGAAAATGCGGAAGTTGATAATAGTCAGCTACATGTTGGTGATATTATTCTTTGCTTTGGAAATACCAAAATTAAAAATATACATGATTTGCCGCGTTTAATAGCAGAAGGTTTAGAAGGGCAAGTAGTCAATGTTATAGTTTTGCGTGATGGGCAAGAGAAAACAGTGAAAGTTAAGCTTGGTCGTTTGGTGGAAACAGATTTGGATGAAAATATAATAGAAAAGTCTGGTGATAAAGAAAATAATAATGTACCTAAAAAGATCGAAATGCAATTTATGGGAATGACGTTATCGGAACTGACAGCTGATTTGCGTCAACGTTACTCAATTGCAGAGAAGCTTAATGGGTTGATTATAACATCTGTTGCACAAAATAGTGTAGCTGATAAAAAACGTCTTCGCGTTGGTGAAGTGATTGTTGATATTAATCAAAGCATGATCACAACAATTGAAGATGCTAAAAAACGTTTTCGTAAATTACGTGAAGCTGGGCGTAAAAATGCTTTATTTGTTGTTGCTCGTCCGGATGGCGAATTGCGGGTTGTATTAATCCAAATGGATTGATGTTTAATATTTTTGTCTGTTATTGCTTATAACAGCGATGTTTGCAGAAAAAAATGAAGGCATTGCTTGTCATGATACAAAGGACAATCACATTGATAGCGGGCCCAACTGCAAGTGGTAAGTCAAAACTTGCATTAAAAATAGCTCAAGAAAAAAATGCTGTTATTATTAATGCTGATTCAATGCAAATTTATGATACCTTGAATATTTTGACAGCACGACCAACAGAAGATGATACTATAATTTTTCCCCATTATCTTTATGGTTATATAAGTCCTTCTCTTAGTTATTCTGTGGGACAATGGTTACGTGATGTAGAAAAGCTTTTAAATGTAATAACATCGAAGTCACTTATTTTTGTTGGTGGAACAGGTCTTTATTTTCGTGCTCTTTTGCAAGGAATTTCAGAAATTCCTGATATTCCAGATGTTTGTCGACAAAAATGGCGGCGTCGACTTCAAGAAGAAGGTGCTGAGAATCTATATCGTCAGTTATTACAGGTTGATTCTGCACTCTCTAAGCGTATTTGTGCGCAAGATGGTCAACGCATTATACGTGCTTTGGAAGTTTATGATGTGACGGGTAAAACACTTAGTTGGTGGCAAAAACAAAAAACTACATCTTTGATTGCAAAGGATTGTTCAGAAAAGATTCTTCTCATTCCACCACGTCAACAGCTTTATGAGAACATTAATAAGAGACTGGATCATATGCTTGAACAAGGAGTTTTAGAAGAGGTTTTTATTATAAAGCAGCTTATGCTTTCTCCTTTATTGCCAGCTATGAAAGCTATTGGTTTATCTGAGTTTATCGCTTATTTAGACGGATATTTAAGTTTTGAGAATGCTATTGAGACGGTGAAAACAAAAACTAGGAGATATGCAAAAAGGCAAATGACGTGGTTTCGTAACCAATTAAATGGGGAATGGAAGATTATCGCTGCATAAAAATATTGAAAGCTTGAAGATAGCTTAAAAAGAAGAGAATATTTTAGACGAAATTTCTTTTAAAGATAATTGTATGAAGACAGAAAGGCGTGACAATTAAAATTTAAAATATTTTATTTTAGTAGCTTTATTTGTGAAATGATTGAGAAGATTTCAGAATTGTTTAATTATGTATGTGTAATATGTTTAACTGTTGTAAGTATACTTACAGGTTTAGTAATAATAGGTTTTATTTTACGAAATGTCATACATATAAGAATTTTTTACTTAAAGTAATGTTGGTTTTTAGAGCGCTTGCACTTTTTGTACGAATCTTATTTTATAGGTTATGCAGTTTTCACCAGAACAGGATAATGCATTAAAGGCTGTAGCCGCGTGGTTGAAAAATGGGAAATCACCTATTTTTCGGCTTTTTGGTTATGCAGGAACTGGAAAAACAACACTTGCTCGTTATTTTGCTGAAACAGTTGATGGTCCTGTTCAATTTACTGCGTTTACAGGTAAGGCAGCCCAAGTTTTGCGTTCTAAGGGAGCCAGTAATGCTCGTACCATTCATTCATTAATTTATTGTCCTCGTGGCGAAGAAGAAGTGTCTGATGAAATAACAGGTAAAACATCCCTTACACCAACATTCGCATTGAATCGACAAAGTCCAGTTGCACAAGCTAAACTTGTTATTGTTGATGAATGCTCAATGGTCGATGAACAATTAGCGCGTGATTTAATGAGTTTTCGAACACCAATTCTTGTTCTTGGTGATCCTGATCAATTACCTCCCATATCAGGAGGAGGTTTTTTCTCTGAAAGTGCACCAGATTTTCTGTTATCAGAAATTCATAGACAAGCGCGTGATAATCCAATTATTCGTTTGGCTATGGATGTGCGTGAGGGACGCGATATTTCTTATGGAGATTATGGTTTAGCGCGTGTTGTTACTCGTAAAGAGGTTACCCAACAATTAGTACTGGAAGCTGATCAACTTTTAGTAGGTATTAATCGAACGCGTTATCTTTATAATAAACGTTTACGTGAATTAAAGGGATTTACAACCGATTGTCCACAGGTTGGAGATAAACTTGTATGCTTACGAAGTGATCCTACTAAAGGTTTATTGAATGGTTCTTTATGGAAAGTTATGACTTCACAGAAAGAAACTGTTAAGCCAGGCATAAATCTTATTATTAAGCCAGAAGATAGTGAACGTGGTGTGGCAAAAGTTAAACTTCTGAAAGCAATCTTTGAGAATCCTGATAATCAAATTTCGTGGCAATTAAAAAAACGATATGATGATTTTGATTATGGATATGCATTAACTGTCCATAAAGCTCAGGGGTCTCAATGGGATAATGTGGTTTTATTTGATGAAAGTTTTGCATTTCGTGATATGTACGCACGATGGCTTTATACAGGAATTACACGGGCAGCAGAGCGCTTAACAATTGTTCGATAGCTCAAGAATATTTTATTGTTTGATATTATGCTGAGATATGTTTTTTCTTAATATCAGAAGATTATAGAAGTGGGGTAGTGTGTGGCAATAAAACTTTCAGTTAATCTTAATGCTGTTGCCGTTTTGCGCAATAGGCGTAATCTTCCATGGCCAAGTATTGAAAAAATTGGATATATAGCACTTTCTGCAGGTGCAGCAGGTTTGACGGTTCATCCCCGTCCGGATGAAAGACATATCCGTTTTGTTGATTTACCCAAAATACGTTTTTTAATGAATAATGCTTTTCCTAGTGCTGAATTTAATATTGAAGGTTATCCAAGTGATACATTTTTAGATTTAGCAGAGAAATATGCTGATCAAATTACTCTTGTTCCTGATTCTCCAGATCAGTCAACTTCGGATCATGGTTGGGATTTTGCTAGCAGTGCAGAATTTTTAGCGCCTATTATTCAGCGCTTAAAAGCAAAAAATATTCGTGTGTCATTATTCGCTAATACAGTTTTAGATGATCTTGAGATCGTTAAAGCTATTGGCGCTGATCGTGTAGAATTTTATACTGGACCTTATGGTGGTGCGTTTGATGATGAAGAAAAGCAAATACAGGAGCTAGATAAATTAGTTCTAGCAGCACAAAAAGCAAGGCAATTACAATTAAATATTAATGCAGGTCATGATTTAACAATTGCTAATCTTCCTGCTCTTGTTAATCGAATTCCTTGGATTAATGAAGTTTCTATTGGTCACGGGCTTATCGCTGATGCATTAGAATATGGGATGCATGAAACTGTTCAGCGTTTCATTCAATTATTGGTATAAATTATCTATTCAAGAAATTGTAACGATGTATTGTATTTAGTATCTAAAGACTTTTATGTCATTGTTGAAAAGTACTATTTATTATGCAATAGCTTAGATTCTTACTTAGCTATTAAAATTATTGCTTTCTGCAGCAAAAGCACAACAATATTAGGAAAGAAATCTAGAAAAGATGAATTGAGATCAGATTTGAATAAAATAATTTTGCAATTTTAATTAAGATCTGGTGGGTAATGTCTTTTCTAAAGGTAAATTAACTTCAGTTGGAATATAAATATATTTATTTTAAATTAAAAAAGCTCCTAATTTTTAATAATTAAAAGTATAAGGGAATGCTTTGTTTAATTATCTCAATCACTTAAAAAATTATTTTGTTATTAGATTATAGTTTTTAAAGCTCAATATGTAATTAATAAAATAAAAAAAATAATATTAATTAATGCTTGATGATTTCAGTACAGAACTATAGAAAGTTATAAATTCAGCAATATTTTAATTATTTTTTATAACTGTATTATTTTTACTGCAGATTCATTGAAAAAACTATGTTACATTACGTGCTTTAGTGATCATGTAGAATTTTATATGTCCGCTTTTATCTATAGTGCAGAAAATAGGTTTTATGTATTCTTATCAATCGTCTATTATTTCATCGGTTATTTCTTTACCTAAACTTTCAGGTATTATAAGTGATTTTTATGCAGGTTCAAATATTGATATTAACAATAGGTTTGTTTTGGGCTTTGAAAAAATTATGTAACATTCTGTGCTTTAGTGACCGGAGGGTATTATGAAGTATTTAATAGCATTTTATCTATTTATATGTCAGTTTCTATCTGTAGTGCAGGCGACAGGTTTTGTGTATCCTTATCAATCGTCTATTATTGCACCGGTTATTTCTTTGCCTACTTTTTCATGGACGGGTTTTTATTTTGGTGGGAAAGTTGGTGGTTTTTCAGGTTACACTACTTCCAATCTTATAGACAAAAGTGGCGTAGAGTACGATATTAATAAAAATCAATCATTACCTAAACTTTCAGGTATTGTAAGTGGTTTTTATGCAGGTTCAAATATTGATATTAACAATGGGTTTGTTTTGGGCTTTGATACAAATATAGGCTGGTATGGTGCAAAGGATATAAAAATTATTGATATTAATAAATTTTTACAAAATTATGATGGTGCTGAGGTAAGGGATGTTGTTAAGCTAGATTTTGCTGTAAAACAAATTTTACAACAAAAATGGCTTGGTGCTACACGGGTGCGTATCGGGTTTGGTGTTGATCGTGTTATGCCTTATGTTGCTGGTGGTGTTTCTTATACACATTTTCAGAGTACTTATTCAAAGTCTCCTTTGCCATTAAAAAGTAATTCATTATCTGAAGAATCAAGAGAGTCTTCTATAGTACGAGTTTCTAAGTCAGTTTCTAATGCCAAGATAATGACTGGTTATACAATTGGTGGTGGTTTAGATTTTGCAATGACTGATAATTTTGTTTTACGTGCTGAATACAATTATTCAGATTTTGGTAAAAAGAAAATTATAAATAATAGGATTAAAATTAGCCATAAAATCAATGACTTTTCTGTTGGTGTAGCTTATAAATTTTGAATTTTATTAGCTTATTAAAAGGCTTTATCAAAGATGAGGCTCTTATCTGTGTATGTTATAAAAGTTATTTGTTTCAATACACAGAAAAAGGATTACTGAATATAAATCATTAATTAGATGATGAAATTTTTTAGGTATTATTAGCTAATATGAATGAAGAAAATTATGGATTAACGTCTATTAATTTCGCGAAGTTTATTTGATTTTATGCAATTTTTTATAAGTTAAGAGAGAATCTGATATAATAAGTGTTTAGTGTCAAAACAGTATTAGAGTATAAGGATACGTATCTTTTTTATACCAGCGTATTAAAAAGCGAAGCAGAGTGTATGAAAATATCATCTGATGATTTTTATAATTTTCAACACAAAGAAATTACAATGGTATTATGAATTAGGAGATATAAATCATGAATTTTTATGTAAATGAAAGATGCGCTTTATTATCTTAAAAGATTTAAAATTTTATAAAGATATATATGGGGGAATTTTACAGATATAAATTATAAGGTATTTGTTATGAAGAAAAGTGAAATGGTGGTAACCTTAGAACAGCCTGAGATGTGTAAAGAGTGTTCGCCTTATCATTATACTTATCTTAATAGTGTAGTGCTGAAAAATAAATATGGAATCACAGACCTTGATAAGTTAGAGGTGAGACATGCGCATGATACAGCAAAAGAAGCTGTTAATTTGCTGCAAGAGCCTAATCCAGAGCGATTTGATTCTTCCTATCTAAAGTATTTGCATGGTCGTTTATTTCAGCATACATTTGAATGGGCTGGGTGCACCCGTAATGTTCCATTTACATTTTCAGATGGCACGACCGCTATGATGCTCGGCATGTCAAAAAGCGATTCCGATGTTAAGTTTGCGTCTGGTAAACAGATTGAGGAAAGTTTAAAATTATTCGATCTAACACTTGCTCAGAAAAATAATTTACAAGGCTTATCACGTGAGGAATTTATTCATGAAGCAGCAGAACTGTTTGCTATGATCAATTATATACATCCTTTTAGAGAAGGTAATGGACGCACACAACGAGTGTTTTTTGTAAAGCTTGCCAGAGCTGCGGGCCATAAACTTGATTTCTCTGTTGTGACAAAAAAGCGTATGACATATGTGAGTGTTATGTCTATAAGAAATCAAGATATAAGGCCTTTGGAGCATTTGTTTGAAGATATTTCCAATCTAAAAAAGGTGGGAATTTTAAAGCAATGCATAAGAGACTTGAAAGAGATGAAGGCAGTTGGGAATGTCCAGTTGGAGGACAAACTTATTATAGCTGCAAGAGAAGGTGTGCTCTATAAGGGGGTCTGTAGATTCATTGATCTAGATCGCATTGTAGTAGAAACAGAAAATGCTTATGTAAGCTGCTGTAAAGATTGTTTTACACCGAAACAATTCAGCACATTCAAGCTTGGTGATAAGGTCACTTTTAAAGTTCTAGATACTAAAGAATTTAAAGAAATTTTTATCCCAGGAGAAAAATTAGATAATTTGACGAAAAATGAAATTACTAAAAAGCTTACAGAGCATATCTCTGTGCAAGCGCAACAAAAAAAAGTCCAACATTATGCAAGAATTATTTATGGAAATGCGGATGAATTGAATGGAGTGATGCGCATAATTCGGATACAGCCAATTTTGGTAGAAACGTTTGCTAAATGGATTATGGATTCTTCCGCTGAGTATCGTAATAATAAAATATTTAGTGTAAAGAATTTCGTACGCAAAAAAACTGACCATACTGAGAATTTGTGTAAACTTGTTGATGCAGTTAAAAATTATGCAAGTGTTATAAAAGCTTCTAGACGTGAAATCCTTAAAGAGCATCAAAGAAGACAAAAACGTTGTGCGCAAGTAGTAAAAATGCCGGCCAAGACAGTGCAACGCTTTCTTGATATGCCAGAAGAGATGTGGCCAGAAGCTTTGAAATTAGAGGCTCATCTGCTTATTAATGCGGATCTTTGTGATTTTATGGTTAAAGTTAATTCTCGTCTTTCGCCACATGAACGTGAAGCGATGGATAGTAATAATTATGAAGAACTCGCTCAAAATATTAACATACCAATCTGCAAAGCAAAAGAAATTACAGAAGTCGTTAAGAAAGCCAAAGAATTACAAAAGCAATTACGGGTAGTTAGAATGAGTCGTTTAAATACAATGTCTATAGCTTGTTAAAATATATTCTTTCATTTCATTTTATAGGAGGAATTTTGAAAAAGATCTCTCAAAATCGAGGTGTCTAAATGTCAGATGTTGTTTCATTTGAGATATGAAGAAAAATGCTATGATTAGTTTTTTATTGCTGAATTCAAAGAAAGAGTGTGTGGAAGCTTGAAAGGCTTAGTTAATGCTCTTGCTTGTATTTAAGCGGAAAAATTTAGAAGTACTAAGGAAGGTGTTGGTCTGCAATTTTATTTGCATGATTAGAATCTATTTAATAACAGTGTAATAGCGTGACAAAGGTAGTTTTTAGTTATGTTAAAGAAAAATTGATACAAAATATAGCGCTGATGGCGAGAAGACTACTTAAAGTACTTCATTGTTCTCATGTGTCAAACTCATGAATCAGTGTAGGGGGGCGCTTATTTAACACGCATCATTGATTATTCCGTAAAGACCTTTAAAAATCACAATGAGATTAGTATCGACTCTATAATCTCAAGCTTCGTTTCTTGTTTTTTTCTATAGATGTAAAAAATTGATCAGTTGATGTTGATCTATGGTTTTCAGAGAGGAGGAGTCTAGCTATTTCAACTAAACCAGCTTCTCTTTCATAGATAGGATCGTTTTACTTTAACCAATGATCAAATACAGTTGCAAGGTTCCAAGATAAGAATTCCCAAACTTGGTTGGGTTCGTCTGCGAGAACAATTGCGATTTCAAGGCTTTAACAGCTTACTTGTAATCTACTTATATCTATGTAATAATATGCATTATGGATAGATTTGTTGGGATAGGTAAAGCCATAATTTGGCTATTAGACTTGAAATGGCTGGTGTAAGCACTGCACGTGCTTGGCTAGCTATGCAAACAAACTACGATTTAGCGCAGGCGCTAAAAAATACCCAGCCCGTAGTACGTCCTCTTTGTCATATTCCATTTCAACCTCCTCTACAATCATAAAGGACGAATTTTTATATCGAAAAGGATAAACTTAAAATCTATTTTTTCTTTTTATCATTTTTTCCAGAGTTATTATAGAAATGGATTAAAAATTGTAAAACATCACCGAGAGTTAAAAGATTTTGTCCGGGCGGCGTCAATTCTTCAGCAAGTGCACGAAATTCTTCATCAACCTCTGGCCGTACTGCAAGAGTGATACGGTTTGTTTTCATACTGCGACGCTTAGAACGTCCATCAACAGAACCAGATTTAGTTAAAATAAACTCTTTTACCTTTTCAAAAGATCCATGACGGGTTGTAAAACCACTTTGTTGAGCAATCTTATCAATATCTTGTTTATTGCGTTTGAGAGCTTTTGTTGTAGGTTCTAAAGTGGATAAATTATTCAAAATTGAAAATGTTGGCTTACGTTCTTTTATCATGACATTATTCCTTCGATTTTTAATGCTTGCACAATATCAGCAGCAACTTGCTCAGCGTTTTCTATAGCAGACGCAACATTTGATACATCCTCTTTATTGAGCTGATAAAGAGTACATCCAAAACTAAAGATAGAAGAAAAAGCAGCCTTATTCATCATTCCATGTTCTAAAACAGGAAGTTTTGCTTCAGTCAATTCTTTGCGAATTTCTTTTTCTTCTCGAGTTTGTATAACAGAGCTTTTTGAGAACATAATGCGATAAGGGATATTACTCCGTCTGGCTCTTCCCTCGCGAGCTATAAAAGAAACAACTTTTGCTGCTTCACGACTATCAAGTTTTGTTCCAGACATAGGAATAATAACCATATCGGAACGGCTAATAGCATATGACGCTGTTATATTTGCTGATCCTTCAAGATCAACAATAACGAAACTATGAGTACTAACTGCTTCATCTATGACGTCCAGAATAGTGTTTTCATTAATCCCTCCTTGAACATCTATATTAAGTGGATCATGAGTGCTAGCATTTTGCCACCACTCATCAGCAATAGGTTGATTAGGATCAGTATCAATTATTTTAACTTTTGATCCATGTTGAGCCAAAACTTGTGCAAGAATAAGTGCTGATGTTGATTTTCCAACACCACCTTTTGTTGAGCAAAATACAATTGTTGGCATACACAAAAGCCTTACTTATGTTTTACAGATGCTATATGTATACACAGCATACATTTAACATATGCTTAACATACATACTGTTTAAGGTTATTGACATGAACCTACAGCTGTAAATAGCACGAACAACTATCTATAATTATTCATTAAATATTTACTAAATATTTTGTACGTAAATAATAAATAATTACTATTTATTTTATTTGCCATTGGATGGCTATAGCACGCAAAAATACGAATAGCTGTTTCAAAACTTATATGATGCTTTTTAAAACAGAATAAAAAACGTCCCGTACGGGTTTATTTTATTGCAATAAAAACAAAAAATGATAAAATCATCCCGAAAGGGATGATTATGATGAAAACCAAAATAAAAATATTGGGTTTGATTGTTAAAAACACACGCAAAAAACAAGGATTAACGCAAGAGCAATTAGCCGCTACATCAGAGGTTGGTGTACGATTTATACGTGATTTAGAAAAAGGAAAAGAATCTTGTCAAGTTGGAAAAGCCATACATGTGCTTGCAATGCTAGGTCTTGACATTAAAATTGGAAATGAAAAATTATGACCCGTACACTTGATGTTTATTTGCATACAAAACGCATCGGTCAATTGCATCAAGAAAACAGTGGAGATCTCATTTTTCTCTACGATAGAGACTATTTGCAACAAGACTTACAAGGTATTTCTGTCTCTCTTCCTCCACGTGTTGAAGCTTATAAAGGTCAACCAGTAAAAGCTTTTTTTTCTGGTCTCTTACCTGATGAAAGTGTAAGACAGCGTCTAGCAACTTACTTAGGTCTTTCTGAACAAAATTCTTTTGCCTTACTTAAAGTTGTTGGTGGAGATTGTGCTGGAGCTCTCGCTTTATATCCACATGGACAAGTTCCAAATTTGCCAACTAATGATATAGAAACCCTCGATGAAGCTCAATTAAAAGAAATACTTGAGTGTATTAAACGTCGTCCAATGCTTGCTGGAGATGATGGTTACAGATTATCTCTTGCTGGAGCGCAAGATAAATTAGCAGTTGGCTTTAAAGATAACCATGTTCAGCTCATTAAAGGAGGCGCACCAACTACTCATATTTTGAAACCGCTAATTGAACATATTAATGATAGTGCGCATAATGAACTTTTCTGTATGAAATTGGCAAAAATCGTAGGCATTAATGTGCCAGAAGTGCATTTACATTTTGTAAATAATACACCTTATTATCTTATCACTCGATATGATCGTCAGATATCTTCCAATGGAGTGGTGTTGCGTATTCATCAAGAAGATTTTTGTCAGGCACTTAGTATTTCTCCAGAATTTAAATATGAATGTGAAGGAGGACCTAGTATTGCTGCGTGTCAAAACATTATCTTTCAACACACGTTGCATCCTGCTGTTGATCAACTTAATTTCCTTAATATAGTTATTTTTAATTATTTAATTGGTAATGCTGATGCACATGGTAAAAACTTTTCATTACTTTACAAACGGAAAAAACCAGAACTTGCTCCTGCATATGATTTATTAAGCACAGCTATTTATGCAAATTTATCTCAAAAAATGGCTATGAAAATAGGAGGAGAATATATACCTAAAAATATATATTTGCGTCATTTTTATAAACTGGTTTCGGATACTAAAGCTGCTCAATTGTCGTTTAAAAAGCAAATAAAAAGAATGACTGTTTTAATCAATGATAAAGCAATAAAATTAAAAAAAGAACTCGAGAGTGAAGGTTTGCGTTCTGAAGTCTTTGATGCAATCATCAATATTATTCAAAAACGTTCTCAACATTTAAAACTTTAATTTTCCTTCTTTAACTCATCATAAATGATAAAATCTCACAATGTTATGGATAAACAGTTAAATATTTACTAAATATTTTGTACGTAAATAATAAATACTTCTTATATCAACTATTATTTTCGTTCAGAAATAACTTTATGTATCCTCTGATGAGGTATCGTAATATCAAACGGTAAACGACCTTCCTCAGCAACACGTAAACATGTTAAACGAATGAGATCAGACATACTTAAGCCCATCTGTTCCAGTGTCTTTGTTGCTTTTTCTTTCATTTCTTTGGGAATACGAGCACGTACGATAGCATCAGCTTTCATCTAAAATACCTTATTTTCTCTTGCTATTATAATGTAGTTACATTATGGTGACAACTAAATTTTAAAACTCTATAATAAAGAGAGAGAAATCTTAGAATTTAAAAAATAAGTTGATGATACGGGGGGATGAATGGCGCTTAACCAAAGTAATAGCCAAGCTTTTAATTTAAATAAAAAGAAAAATATCACAACTGTTATTAAAAGAAGCGTTTTTTCAGCAATAAAGAAATTCCTTATACTTTTTCTTTTATGGATTAATACTCCATTAAAAATATTCTTTCCCTTTTTATCGATATTAAGCTCTTTCATATCGGCTGTAAGCTTTGTCGCAATAATAGTATTTTCCATTCACATATCAATGTCCACAACAGGTTGGACAGAAGAAATGATATATTTTATTTTTGTTGTTTCCATAACTAGTTTTGTTTTCTTCGTTCTAAGTATATGTCATCAAAAGCTTAATCTATATTATAAAAAGCTTATGTACTGTTTTTATAAGTTTTTATTATAAATAATTAATGCCCAAGTCTCATTTGGTGAAAATATAATAAAGAGGGAAAAAATGAAAAAAATTATTTTATTCTGTATAATGGCATTATTTACATTAACTGTCGTAGGATGTGATAATCGTAAAGAATCGTTTCAAGAACGCCTAAAGCGTACTGAAAAAGAGATGACTTCTACAGACCGTGGACATGGATTTTAAGAGATAATCTAAAATGCAAGCGAAGGAAGAAAGAGACAATAGCCTCTTTCTATTTTAATTGATAACCCAAAAGTTATCATTTATCTTCTTCATTTGGTTCTGCTGAAATTGTATTTGCAGCAATATCATTTGTTTCTATTTCATTTGATTGAGAATTCTCCATATCATCATCTTCTGGTAAACTTGGAGAAGAATTGAAATTAAAATTGGCTGGATTTTCCATTCCTGGAACTGTGAGAGCCGATAAAGTGCCTATAACTTTTAAGCCAGCATCAACAGCTTTGGCCATTCCTTGAGTAAGAGACTGATCTTTAACTTGATCAGTTCCTCTCGACAATCTCCCTCCTCCTGTTATTCGAGGATTTTCAGGATAATATTGAGGTTTATTCCCACTCTCTTTAAAAGGATTTCCCGTCATTTGGGAAGCATTAATACTATTTCCTGCGTCTCCCATGCCTCCCATGCCTCCCATACCTCCCATACCGCTACCGGAAATACCACCTAGACCTCCCAAAGAGTCCATACCACTCATACCGCCTATTCCGCCCATACCACTACTGCCTGCTTGTTTCATACCTCCCATTGCAGCACCCATCATCCCTCCAGAGACTAATCCAGCAGCTGCACCAGTTGCTACACCAGCCATTGCTCCAATCGTTGCACCTCCACTAGTGCTTGAACCAGAAATTAAACCTGCAATAATGTCTGGAATAGATTTGGTTAAATACGCACACAATAAAGCGAGTCCTAACAATGTCCAGCTTGAAGCTGCAGAATCATTATAAGCATTTCTCCATGTCACTAAAGAATCGGTCACCAAAGTTACTATAAGTGTCAGCACAAATAGCTTTGCACCAACAGAAACAGCATAACGAAATGTTGTTATACTTATTTCTCGCGTCCATTGTGAAGCACCAAAACCCATAAATAAAACAGAAGCGTTAATTATAATATACGATTCAACGAGCGTAACAGCCATAAAAGCAGCAATAAAACCAAAACATATGAAAACAATAAATGCTTGAAGAGCAATTAATACAGCAGTTAGCGGATTCCAAGTGTTAGTGTTTAGCATAGTTGCAACAATTTTAACGACTTCATGCAAGAGATCTCCTGGAAACAATTCTTTGTTTCTTCCACTTGCATGAGCTGCTGCAGTACGAAAACTATCGACAATCGCAGTACCCCATTGTTGCGAATATTCTAAAAGAGCAGCAAAAAAACCAATAACAAGAATGAACTTTACAAGCTCTCCAACAAACTCAGCAATATCAGCTTGCTTAAACACGAGGGGGATAAAAGTAAAAAGAAATTGTAGCCCAGCTAGCAACCAAAAAAGACGAAAGCCATAATAGTGTAATTTTGAATACCATTGGCCAGACTGTTGTTTTATTAACTCTAAAAAACCATTAAATTCTTTTGTATTATCTATAGAATCTGCCAAAGAGAGATCTGAAAAAACACATCCTATGCAAAGGAATAATAATATTAATAAAATAGATTTTATATTCTTTACTATTTTATAGCTTTTTATATTGTTTGTTATCATTTCACGATATCTTTCTTAAAATCCATGTCCACGATCTGTAGAAGTCGGTTTCTCATTAAAAAACCTTTCAAGATGTGCATCATCTTTTGCTCTTCGCTCGACTTCATTGGCTGTGTAATTTGCTTGCAAAGTAGTGTTATTAGCCACCAATTCTCGAAGTAATTGCAATTGTTTAACCTGCTGGCCAGCAATTTCATTTCCTGCTTGTATCGCTTGCATCCGTCCTTCTGCGCTTGCTGAACGATTAATGAGTTTTTCCATCAGCTTATCTTCATCATCAAACATACTCGTATTGATCCCTGCTGCTTCAATAGCAATACGTGAATTAGAAAGACCACTCTCAGCCCACTTCTTATAATCTTGGGAAGGATTCATTTTTCCGGTATTCTTTAAATAATTCTCATAGCCAGGATACATCTTTTCAAAGCGGCTATTTAAATCACTCATATTATAGGAAAGGCTCTGACTGTCTTGATAGACTTTTTGCAATTGTTGCAAGGTGGTTTGCAAACCACTAAATTCTGGACTTGAATAGGAAAGCCCTTGCTTGATCATATCTTGATATTGTTTGAGTTGTTGTTCTAACTGCTTTGCAGTGTTAATTTGCGTTTGAACAGTTTCAACATATTGATTCATTTGGTTCCAAACCGTTGCACAATTCGTGCAAACGAATGCAAAGGTATGAGAAGAATAAATTAAAGAAAAAAAATTTAGAATAAAAAGAAGTTTAAGTTTTTTCCAAATATTGGTCATAAGTGATCCCCCTTGTTGTAAGCCATTTTAAAGGCCAGTTTTCTGTATTTTCAGTGATAAGTTTTTGAACTTCAGCAAGGTCCTCCTTACTGGAAATCGCTACAAAAGAGAGAGCAACCTCTCCTAATCCTAATTCAAAAAGACGACGGCCAAGAACAGACTTATAATAATATTGCCTTTTCTTTTTGGCTGTTTTGATAATTTGAATTTCTTTGTCGTTCAGACCAATCATTCTGTAGAGATCTATCGCTCCCGGTGCTCCTTCAGTACCCCTCGTTTCTGCTTCCTCATTAGGAAGTAAAATTTTTGTAGGACATTGCTCAAGGAGAACATCAAGAATACCAGAACGTGCTGCATCTGACAGGCTTTGCGTAGCCATAAGGACAAGACAATTCTTTTTGCGCAACTCCTTTAACCATTCACGGATTTTTTCACGAAAAACAGAATGGCCAAGCATAACCCACGCTTCATCTAGCGAAAGAATGGAGGGTTGTCCTTTTAAACCTCTTTCAAAACGCCTAAAAAGATAAAGCAAAACCGGTAAAGCGTTTTTATCTCCTAACTTCATCAATTCATCAATTTCATAGACAACGAAATTATGCTCTTCTTCAAGAGGTTTTTGCCCATCTAACAAGTGCCCCATAGCACCAGAAAGTGTATAATGCAGAAGAGCTTGATGAATTTCTTTATCTTGAACTGTCGTGACAAAATTGCCTAATGAACGCATATGCTTAGGCGTCTGCTTCATTTGCTGCATTGCACGATGAATTTCCATCTTTTGCTTTGGTGTTGGAGAGCGCCCTGTCTGCAGTTCGTAACAAATTGCAACCCATTCTTGAGCCCAGAGATTATCGGCCTCCGTATCAACATCTGCTAGAGGCATAAGAGCACTTAAACTCCCATCACTTTCCCCAATATCATAGTGGCGGCCACTTACAGCATGACACAAAGTAAATAATGAACGACCTTTATCAAAAGCTGTTATATACGCCGGAAGATGCTTGCCATTCTTATCTGCCGCTTTTGACCAATAACGACATGATTGCGCAAGTAAAAAAGCGAGAAGCGTTGATTTTCCTGCACCAGTTGGTCCAAAAACAAGAGTGTGGCCGACATCATCAACATGTAAATTAAGACGAAAAGGGGTGGCCCCTGTCGTTACCACTTGAGATAAAGCAGGAGAGTTCTCAGGATAAAGAGGACAAGGATTGTTTTGTAATCCTGGCCATACACTCGAAAGAGGTAACATATCTGCAAGATTTTGCGTGTTAATTAATGGTCTTCGAATATTGGGATAGGTTTGCCCAGCAATTGATCCTAACCACGCTTCCATTGTATTGACTGTTTCAATGCGTGCAGCAAAGCCTTTATGTTCAATTTCACGTTTTACTAGTCTGGCATTTTCCGCCAAAACCTCACGATCTTCATGCATCAAAACGATAGTTGGAGAATAATAACCATAAGAAACAAGACCTGATCGTGCTTCATTCATGGCCGCTTCAGCTTGTTGGGTCATCAATAGAGCATCCGTATTAATGGTTCCCTTATTGGTTTTAAAGACTTGAGAAAAAAAACCTCTAACCTTTTGCTGCCATTTTAATCGGTATTTATTTAAGGTTGTAATAGCTTCATGCTGATCCATAAAGATAAAACGGCTTGACCATCTATAATGTAAAGGTAAACCATCTAGAACATCTAAAACACCCGGATAACTCGCTGCTGGAAAACCATCAATTGAAATACAGGTGATAAATTTATCTCCAAGCCGTGGCGTATCTCCTGGCCATAAATCTCTATAACCAAGCCATGAATCCAAATACATAGGACAGTCCGGTATTCGAAGAGTAACGGCCTCCCCATTAATCGAATAATGTAAATAATTAACAAGCTGATCACTTTTATAGGTTTCTTTACCATTATTAAAAGTAATAGTTTTCATGCGTTGCATTTTAAGAAGATCACCAAGACCAATAAAGAAATCTTCTATTTTCTTTTTAAAGTCTTCTAACAAACGCTCAGCAGGGGTGGTTGTTTCGATGCTATCATCATCATAGACAATTTCCCCTAACTTAGATGATTTGCGCGTCGGAGGAAGATATTGGATCAGTAGAGCATATTCTGTTTCATAATGCATCTCACTACGCTTAAAATAAGAACGTCTTTCTGCATCAATTAATGCCGTAATAGGATCTGGAAAATGGGATAATGCTGCATCCGGATAACTGGGGGATTCTACACGAATAGCATCTATCCATATTGCCCATCCTGAATGAAAACGAGAAAGATATGTGTTCACTAATCCCGTTATGTAATTTCTCTCTGTATCTGTCATTGACATGGGGTCATCCCCACGAAGAAAAAAACCAGCTAACAAAGAACCATCTTTGCCTAAAACGATACCATCATCAATCAATGCAGCAAAATTCAAAAGATCAGGAAGACCTGCTAATGATGAACGAAAATGTTTTAATTTAAGCATTAATATGGCCTTACTGACTGTGCAACACGAAAGGGCGTTGAAAAAGGCGCATAATAGCGACGATATTTCAATTGACGGATATAAATTCGAGACAAAACAGGATCAAACTTTGCCATTCTCCGCAGCACATAAAGGCAAATAAACCAAATACAAAGACCAACACTAGCTGCAACAATATTCATAGCCGAAACAATCAGAATACCAGTCAAAAGCATCGAAAGCAGCATTAATTCCCGCTCTCCTCCCATAATTTGTTGAGGACGATGAAGAGAACGAAATAATTGTGTTTGTCTTTTGCCCCCCATTATAATCCTCCAACCACTACATTTGCAGGCACAACAGCACCAGAAAAGAGAACGCCTGTAAGAAGAGTATTTGCAAAAACAATAACACTAATAACAAGAACAAGATAAATAATTCTCTTCACAAATTCGCTAATTTCACCCCCAAAAATCAAAGCAATTCCACCCGCCACAAGACCCAGCAAGGAAACAGCAAAAGCAACAGGTCCCGAAACTGATTTCCTTAGTGTTTCAAGAGGTTTTTCCCATGGTAAAGCTGCACCTCCTCCAGCTGTCGCGTCAGAAGCATAAGCAATATCTCCCAAAAGAAAAAATAGGAGAATAACAACTCCCATAGTAAATAAAACTGTCATCTGACTATAGAAATTATTCTTCGTATAAATTGAAGATACGTGCATGGTTTTCTCCTTTAATAAATTGGATTGGTTTTATACTTATTGGCTGTGTAGTCGTATCCACACACTTCAATAATTTCTTTAACTTTTCGACCGGAAGAAGTTTTTTCAATACTTAAAACAACATCAATTGTTTCAGCAATCAGGTGTTGCATAGGAGCGATCGTTATTTCTGCTATTAATTGTTGAATTCTTGTTAAACCGGTTGAAGCATCATTAGCATGAACCGTTGCTATGCCACCTGGATGACCAGTATTCCAGCTTTTTAAGAGGGCTAAAGCCGCACCATCTCTTACTTCACCAACAATAATGCGATCAGGCGCCATACGCATCGTTACTTTGAGTAATCGCGTCATATCTATATATTCAACAGCCCGAAACGTTACTGTATTAGGTGCAGCACATTGAAGCTCAGCAGTATCTTCAATAATCACAAAACGCTCTTCCGGAAATGTATCCGTCATTTCTTTGAGGATTGCGTTTGTCAAAGTTGTCTTCCCCGTTCCTGTTCCACCAACAACAAGGATATTTTTGTGATTTTTCACTGCATACTTTAAAAGTAACCTTTGCTGTGAAGTAAGAATATTCTTTTCAACATAATCATCTAACGTGAAAATTTGTGTTGCTTTTTTCCGAATTGTAAATGCTGGTGCTGCAACAATGGGTGGGATTACCGCCTCAAAACGGCTTCCATCTATCGGAAGTTCGCATTCAAGAATAGGACATTCTTTAGTGATTTGAGTACCAAGAGAAGTGGCTACTGTTCCCATTACAGCTTCAGCCCAATGGGCTTCCATCATCCCTACTGCTTTTTTGCTTCGCCTAAATGTTCAACCCATAAAGTTCCATCAGGGTTCAGCATTATTTCGATAACTGTTGGATCTTGCAGATAACCGCATACCTGCTGCCCAAATTCAAAACGCATCTTCTCAATGAGCCGTCTTTTTTGTTCAGAAATCGTCTCATTTTTCAATGCAGTTATAGACAATTTACCCCCCAATATAACGCCTAAGTCCCCGTATAAAGCGAAATTTAGATATTAATCTACAAGATGAATCTGAGCAACAAAAAATACCTGTTCGATAGAATTTATCCCCACTTTGGTTTTTTAAAGAGAAAAATCTTTATCATTTTTAAGATCTATACCAATAGCCTTAGCTTGCATCTTCTCATAAAGCCGCCGCATGATCTTCATATTATCACGACGCACTTCAATAACCAATTTTTCAGCAGCTGTTGAACGCGCTTTATCGAGATTTCCTAATCGTGTATAATGCGACGCCATGGCTTGTCGCGCTTCATCATAAGGTAAACGACCTTTACGATTTTTTGGCAAGCTATGATCCCTATTTATTGATTGGTATTGCTTAGGATCAGAAACAAGTACTACATGATCTTTAATAACATCTATTTCAACTAAAGCCATTTTAAGACTGCTAACCATAGCCTTGCTATTAGCATAACGAAATAAATCATCTTTTATAAAATCACGTTCCGTATCAAGAAGCAATGGTAAATTGCTACTTTTACCAACATCACGAATATGATTATATAGATTACTTCGGACATCATGTAATTTTTTAGATATTAGCGTTTTCTCAAGATCTTGCACGTATATATTTTGCCGTAAGAAAAGCTTTTGTAATTTATCAGAAATGATGCCCCCCTATCACAACGCCTTTAT
Organism: Bartonella bennetti; assembly: GCF_045945445.1. Classification (NCBI taxonomy): domain Bacteria; kingdom Pseudomonadati; phylum Pseudomonadota; class Alphaproteobacteria; order Hyphomicrobiales; family Bartonellaceae; genus Bartonella; species Bartonella bennetti. Next base: position 375,922 of record NZ_CP174576.1, read on the forward strand.
CTAACCAGTCTGGGCCATATTCTTCATCTGCGCTCTTGGTAGAAAATCCCATATCACGAATAAATTGTGCTCCACGTTGATGTTTAAGATGTAAAAGAGCATGCGCCGGATATTCAGCCATCGCCAACCACTGCCATGTTGCTGTATTATCATTAGCTTTTTCTGCTGCTTCTGCTTCAACCATATAAATACTATTTTGAGAAAGCCCGCCTGCACGTAATTCCTCACGCTCAGCATCGGTCATATAACTTTTTGGCATTTTTTTCATAGAAAACTCCTTACCATGATAGAGAGAAGCATCTTAATATAATGATTGAATCTGAGCAATAAAAAATACCTATAGCTTCTTTGTAGAAATCTGCCGTTGATGTATAATGAACATCCATTCTAACTTAAAAAAACAAACTTTTATGGCACAAAAGATAACAATTTTAATATTTAAATACTCTTTAAATATTCACTAAATATTTTGTACGTAAATAATAAATATTTATTATTTATTTTATTTGATGTTAGTGTCTTCTCAAGATCTTACACATATATATTTTGCCGGAAGAAAAGCTTTTGTAATTTATCAGAAATATTGTCCACCTATAATATTGTCCACCTATAATATTGTCCACCTATAATAATGTCTTTATCTAACCAGCCTGGACCATATTCTTCATCAGCATCCTTGGTAGGGAAACCCATATCACGAATAAATTGTGCTCCATGCGATTTTTTAAGACCTAATAGCGAATAAGCTGGTAGTTCCACCATTGCCAACCATTCCCTGCTTCTGCTTCGATTTTTTCAGAAGACGTTGTACAAATATATTTTAAAATCTTTTCCTTTAAGGAGATAAAAAATCAAAGAAAAACAGGAAATTCACGCCGAGCATGTACTACAGTAACAATCTCAACTTGGTTTACAGCTACTCGATATAGTATAAGATAATTTGGATGAGCTACAATTTCTCTTAAACCTAACACCCTTTCACTTTTTTGATACAAGTATGGATGCTCAGATAAAGGCAGCACAGACGCTTCTAGCAGTTTCTTCATTCGTTGTGCAGCAGATGGATTTTCACGTGCAATATAAGTTAAAATTTGACGTAAATCGCTACGAGCTGAATCTAACCAAACAATTGGTAACATTATAACTTTTTCTATTTAGCAACAAACTGGTCTATTACCGCTTCCATTTCAGCCATAACCTCATCATGCGGAATAACAGGATGCGGATTAGAAAGACTATTTTCTACCTTGTTACGCAACCAGTCCGTATAACTCAGTTCTTGCTCAATTGTATCAAACTCTGAAACTAATGGAGAAAGAGCAGTCTTCATAGCGGTATTTCCTTTATATTTATCATAAATAATAATAGTTACTATTGATTATGTTGTCAACATCAAGCAATTGAAAATATTGAACTTTTTGGTAATATGTAAGTTATTCAGCATCTAAACTAAATCCTGATGTGTTTAACAGTTTAATAAGTTCTGGAAACGTCTCTTTTACGTGTTCTTTACCGCATTATGTTTTCAAAGTGTTTTTGCATTAAGGATCTCACCTTTCATTCATGATTTTGGTGAGCGGTCCAGAGAGTTTGATAGAACGGTGTGGAGGATTTTTCATCATTGTTAAGCACTCCTTTTTAGTGATAGTCTAGATAATTAATTAATTCAACATCCATATCGTTAAAGCGAACTATTACACGCCAGTTTCCATAAGAAAATAATTAAGTTAAGCTATTAGACTTTCCAATGGGATATTAAACTGTTGGTGCAAATTTTTAATCATGCGCAGTGTTAGTTTTCTTTTTCCACTCAAGATTTCATAAACGCGATTTAAATGACCAATTGCAGGAACGAGATCTTTAGCACTTAAGTTCATTTGTTCCATTCTAAATTTAATAGCCTCAATAGGATGAGGAGGATAAACAGGATAGTGTTCTGCTTCATACGCTTCAATTAACAGCACAAGAACCTCCATTTGATCAAATTCTGGAGTATTCTCTTTAGGTTGATTGTCAAACATAGCAGACACAATTTCTAAAGCTTCTTGGTAATCCGTTTCAGTGCGGATAGGTTTGATATTCATTTCTTAAGTTCCTTTAGTTCCACAGTATTAGCATCAATAGCATCATACTGTTTATGCGTTCCTATAAATTTTATATAAAGCCAACCTGCTGGATAAAAGATTGAAACAATTAAACGATAGTCATTACCTCTAATATTAAAAACAACACGATTATTTTTTAATATGCTTGCATTTTTATACTTCTTTTTAATGTCATGAGGAGAACGCCATTGTGCATTTTTAGCTTCATCTATCCATGCTTTTAATGGTTGTTCAGCATCAGGATATTGAACACAAAAAGTTTGAAGTGTAGAGATTTTAACAATTTTCATAGATTGTATCCTGATTTTTATTAATTATAGTACCATTTTGGTACTAAGTCAAATATTATAATATTTGATATTTTTCAAAAAGAAGCAAAAAGATGTATCATAAATCATTGTTTTATATTATGATACTAATTCTGTATCAAAAACGATTTATGAGACTAAAATGGCACTTTTAGGTTATGCGAGAGTATCAACTAATCATCAGAAATTAGAATTGCAGGTAGCTGAACTTAAAAAGGTTGGGGTACGGGACGATCGTATTTTTACTGATATGATGACAGGAGCTACAGATAAACGAGAAGGCTTACAACGGCTTCTCAACCGTGCCGAGAAAGATGATACAATCATTTGTACAAAAATGGATAGGCTTGGCCGTAATACTGCAGACATGATTCATATTGTTGATGCCTGTTATAAAAAAGGGATTGCCATACGTTTTTTGGAAAATGGTTTGAGTACCGAAGGTACCATGGGAAAAATGATTATTCAGATTTTGGCTGCTGTAGCAGAAGCCGAACGTGCACGTATTTTAGAGCGAACCAATGATGGAAGAGTTGCTGCAATGGCAGCAGGTATAAAATTTGGTCGAAAACCTCATCCAAAGAGAGAGATAGCGTTTGCACTGATTAAGCAAGGAGTATCATCTAAAATTGTTAAGGAAAACACAGGGATATCACATGCTACTTATTTCAGATTAAAAAAACAAATAAATGGAATGAAACAAGATAAAATAAAAAGAAAACCAACATTTATTGATAATAAATATCAAATGGATATTGAGGATTTTACCGACAAACTGTCATGAATATTCAGTTGTCCATTTTTAATTTTTAGATTAATTATTTTATATCTTCTCTATAAGGAGGCTTTTACTATGCAAAAGAAATTACCCAAAAGTTATATGACCGATGCTGAACGTGAAAAATTAAGAGCAGGTGGACTACCTCAGGATGGTATTTATACCGCTGAATCAGAAGCAGCTGATCGTGTTGGTGATGACAAAACCGCGTGGGAATGGTTGGCCATGACTGAACCTCCAGCTCACACACTCTTATTTATTAAGCATCAATGTGGTGCACAATTTATTCGCGATATGGGATTTTCCACCAAAGAAGCGGATAAAGAATATGGTCCAGACTGGTTAGACAAAGGTGTGACGATAGGAGGCCATCATTTCTGATAAGTTTAAAAAGTTAGAACGGATTTTTTTTCGTGAAAATAACTATGTAAAAATTCTTGATGAATCATTGGTAAGTAAGCAATTGTGTAATGTACGAAATGATTTGCATAATCATATTTGTGATGTTGGTCGTAGTGGTGACTTATCGTTACTTCTTGATACAGAACACAAAGTCATAAAAAATGATTTATTTCGATATGCCAATAGTAAAGCTATGTTTGCTAGTCTTAGAACAGCATTAACTGAATTAGATGTTATTAAGAAGCATGTGGAGCTTGTTAGTGATCCTATGCGATATAAGGCGATAAATGAGGCTTATAGTTTACCAAAAAATCGTAAAGGTGGTTTACCTTATGATGAGGCACGCCAAGCTATGGCGTCGCATTATACACGATTAGGAAATCTCGATAAATCTCGTTTAACATCAGCTGAAAAATCGATTATTGATGTACGAAGAGATAATATGAAAGTGATGCGCAAACTTTACGAAAAAATGCAAGCCAAAGCTATTGGTATAGATCTTTCACACGATAAAGGTCATTCACTTTAAGAAGCCAAAAAGAACAGATACGATGTTTTCGTTAGCACTATCAACTATAGAGAGTAACATAGACAAGATAAAGTTTAAGGTAAGTAATAGTGAATTAAAATAGCAAAAAAACATAAAATGTTTGCAAATAAACTAGCACCAATAAATATTGTATAAAGCTTTATTTCTTTTGTAAAACTTTTAAGATTTTTATTTATATTCAATTCACTGTTGGATAATTTAAATAATTTTTTTTCATATGATTGTATTTGGTTAGAAATAGAATTTAGATTTTTATTTATTTCTTCATTTATTTCTTTTTTTATGTATGTAGCCGCTTCAGTTATTAACTTTCCTGCCGTTTTTTTTCCTCTTCTACCATAGCATTACGAGCTATTAGAATATGATTTATCATCATACTTTGTTGCTCATGAAGTGTTTTTAAAGCTGCTTTTAAAACTGTGTCGGATAAAAGGACGGTCATAAGAATTGGATCATTTGGAGGAATCAATTGATTAAATTCTTTAGCTACTTTTTGCCGAATGGCATCAATATCAATTGACATTTTAAATTCCTGGAATAATAGATATTTGTTCAAATAGCATGTTTTTAACACGCGCTAAACGGCTTTTAGTCATGATGCTGAATTCGTTTGAATCAGTGATTTCATTAAAAGTTAATTTTTTATCGAGCATTGTTTTGATATCTTCACCAAAAGTACTAGATGTTTGCTGTGGAATTGTAATGACCGCAGAGATTCTATCTTTCGTTTCTTGAAATATTTTCATTTCTTCAAAACTTTTTCCATTTGCGACAATAGGACCAAAAAATTCATTTTTCCAAACAACAATATTAGCTGTGGGGGGAATTTGTGTACAGATAGAAAATAACCCAGTGAGGGTATCTCCCAATGCTTGACCACCTGTAATAATTGTATGAATGATTACATTTTTTTTAGCAGTAGCCAACATATCAAAAGCTTCATTTTCTTTCAAATAATAGGCTAAAGGTAAAAATGTTGTAGCTCCATTATCGATAACATATTGGCATTTAGAATTAAGTAGTTCTTCCATAAGAGTATCAAAATTACGTGGAATTACTACACTTTGGTCAAGAAGTTTTAGATGCGTTACATTAAAGTTTTTGTAGCTTGCAAAAGTTTGGTTGACTGGATCTGTGTCAATCCCTTTAACTTCTACTTTTCTTTCTAAGAGATACTGCATCATAAGACTGGCTACAAAGGATTTCCCTACACCACCTTTCCCTTGTAAGGTCATATGAATGTTACTCATATCATGTCCTCTAGTTTTTTGTTTGTGTTGTGTTCAAATACATGCGGCATTGATTTTTTTTAATAGGATCAACAGAAATAGGGAGAGAGGTTTGGGTTATTATTGCTGCAGGTTTAGTTTTAAAATATTTTCGAACATACGACGCTAAAGCATCATAAGATATATTTAAAGTTGGATTTTTTCTTAAAATTTCTTTTAATGAATACCCTTTTTCAATAAGGCTTAGGATTAAATCTTTGTTGGCTAAAAAAACCACACGCATTTTCCCCCACTCTTTTTTTTGTTTCATTTATTTTCCAAATTTTTCCAAAACTTATAATAACTTTCCAAATCTTACTAAATTTTTCCAAAAAATAAATATTAATATTGGTTTTTATAAAGACTTTTAAAATTTTAATTTTAAAAGTATGGCAAGGTGATTTGGGTCGAGTAGCTGGTTTATTGAAATTATGGTTAGTTACAAATAATGGGAAAGGCGGTGTTCCAAGCGATATAAATCAAATGATGGGCGATTTTCGTCAACTTCAAAAACAGATTTTTGAAAAAATCTCTTCTTTATGATTGCTAAACGTATTGAAAGAGAAAAAGCCACATCAAATATGGCGCGTTTAGCTCGCTATATTATGGATATCGATGGAGGTGTTTTGCCAAGGAATTGGAAACTTACATGTGATTATATTATTGATAAAGATGCGCAACATAGTGAGAAAGTAGCAGCGATAAGAGTTACAAATTGTTATACAGATGATCCTGTTATGGCTACTGAATTTATTTTAAAAACTCAACATCAAAATAAAAGATCAAAAGCAGATAAAACATATCATTTGGTTCTATCTTTTCCCATAGGAGAAAGACCAGAAAGAGAAATACTTTATGAGATTGAAGACAAATTTTGTCTCGCTTTAGGTTACAATAAGCATCAGCGAATTTCAGCAATTCATCAAGATACAGATAATTTACATGTTCATATTGCTATTAATAAAATCAATCCTGAAAATTTTCGTAATCATGAGCCTTTTTTTGACAAACGTACATTGATGAAAATGTGTCGTCAAATTGAACAAGAATATGGATTGATTAATACTCCTCACAGTTTTGATCATGAAATAGAACAATATTCCAAAGATAAAAATGATGACAATAAAAAACGGTCAAAAATAAAGAATTTTGAAGATAAGACAGGGACGCAATCTCTCGCGACTTATGTCGGAAATATTATTAAAGAATTTCATTATTCGGACTGGCCAGCACTTCATAAAGATTTTGCAAAACATGGTCTCGTTCTTAAAAAAAGAGGCAACGGATTAGTTATAGGAGCAACCAATCTTGATTTATGGGTTAAGGCAAGTAGCTGTAATAGAACTCTTTCTTTATCTGCTCTTGAGAAAAAATTAGGCTCCTATCAGAGTATGACGCTAAATGTGCAAAAACAATATACACCTTTCTTTAATGGGAAAAATAATCAAACTAAAGCTCTTTTATATTCTAGGTATGAAAAACAAAAAAAGGCCAGTGATTTAGAAAGGCAAAAACAATATAAAAAGTTATACGCGCAAAAAGTTTTTTTCTATCATCAACTTTCCGTTTGGTACAAACAACAATCTTTTTTACTGAGATTAGCTCCTAAAAATTTTCGTGCTGTAGTACGCAATGCATTAAAACTGCAAAAAAAGCTTCGTCAAAAAGAATTAAGAGAAAGGCAGGCAATAATTAAGAGAAGACTAATGGAAACTAGATTTCCAACTTGGCGTGATTGGCTTCATCAGCAAGCAAATTCTGGAAATAGAGATGCTGTAGATGTGCTGTGCTCAATGAATGAGCGTTGTGCTTCTTTATCAAATAATTTGCTGACGGCAAAAACTGCTCAAAAGACGGGAAATTTTTTACATAAAAACTTAACTTCTCATTTTATTAAAAACGGAAACATTGTGTACAAAAGTGTTGATGGTGGCGTTGTTGTTGATGCTGGGGAGAAAATTCACGCGCAAAAATTTACTACAGGATCTGCTTATATAGCATTAAATATTGCCATTGAAAAATTTAAAGATCAACCTCTTGTCCTCAACGGAACCGAAAAATTTAAAACAGAAGTTGCTCAATTGGCAGGTATTCATGGTATAAATGCTATATTTTCTGATCCACGTCTTAATATACTTAAAGAAAAGGTAGAAAAGTCTCGTGAAAGCAATATTGATGATCCTATTAAGATATGGCTTAATAAGCGTAATCAATATGCTAAAAATCTTCTACACGTCATGTGGAATGGAGAAGAAGATATTTTAAAATATGTTGGGCGCAGGAGGATTGAAGAAAGAAGTGTTCTCCTTTTTGAGCCTATTAATGCTAAAAAGGTAATTTTTATAAAAGAAGCCTCAAAAAGAGCTTTTATACAAGCTCAATATTGGAAGATAGGTGAAAAAATTAAAGTTACAAAAGATGGCTATCAAAAACTCTCAAACAAAGAAATAGAAATCTAAATATACTTCTTTATAAGTAAATCTGTTGCTTTATAAAATTTTCAGTGAGGAAAAACATATTGTCATCTTCCCATTCAGATAAAAATGATTCATAATAAAAATTATATTGCGTTGTTAGGGGGGCATACGTGAAGAAAACAAAAAATCATGAAAAAGAAAAGTCATTAAATCCTTATATTTCAGCACGTAAGGAGTGGATGGAAAGGTATGGTGACTATATTCAAGCTGCCAATAATTGGCGTCTTGCAACTTTTGGAATGATTATTGTGACAGGTATGTCGGTAGGAGCTTTCATTTGGAAAGCAAATGAACAAACTGTTGTTCCTTATATCATACAAACCAATTCAGTTGGTGAAGTAGCACATTTTGCAAAAGCAAATATTGCATCAAAACCCAATGAAACGCACATACGAGCAGCATTGAGAAATTGGTTAATTGGCGCACGCACTGTCTATGTAGATATGAGAGCGGAACAAGATCTTATTAACCAGACATATTCAATGACTTTGCCACAATCACCGGCTTATCGAATGCTTGTTGAATATCATCAACAAAATGATCCTTATTCTCGTTCTGCTAATGAAACAGTCGAAGTTCAAGTGAATGCAGTTATTGCTATTTCTAATGATACTTGGCAAATCGAGTGGACCGAAACGACAAGAGCACGAACTGGTGCTGTTAATGAAACAAAACTCTGGCAAGCTACAGCTACAGTTATTTTAGCAACTCCTAAAACTGAGCAACAGATGATGTCTAATCCAATTGGATTATTCGTTAAACAATTCGCTTGGACGCCGAGACTCTAGCAAATGTAAAATAAATAGCAATAAAACAATGTAGCGGGGATTTTATGTTAAAAAAATGTATTATAGTAACAATAATTGCATTCGTAACATCGACAGCAATAGCCAGTGATTTATTATCTAATGTTAGTGTTATTTCACCACAAAAAATCCCTCTTACAGAAAAAGAAGCTTTAGGACTTAAACTTGCTAATCAATGGAAAAATAATCCAACAAAGCCTATTCGTTCTAGTGATGGGAGTGTTAAATATCTGTATGGGGCAACTCTTCCTACGCTTGTTTGCACGCCTTTAGAAATATGTACTATTCAGTTACAAGCTGGTGAAACCATCAATAGTCTTCATGCAGGGGATACAGCTCGATGGAAAATTAGTCCCAGCATAAGTCGAACAGGAGCTACAGAAACAACTTATGTTGTTGTGAAGCCCACAGATGCTGGTCTGACGACAAATCTCTTTATCACAACAGATAGACGGACTTATATGATTAAACTTGCTAGTACTCAAAATTCATCAATTCCTGTTCTCTCTTTTTCTTATCCAGATGATACAGATCAAGATTGGGCTGCTTATAAGGCAGCAACAGATAAACACCGTACTACATTGCCAACAGGGCAAAATATGGCCGCACTTGATTTCAACTTTCGTATTACTATAAGTGATCCAAAAATAAGTGATCCAAAAATTAAATGGTATCCAAAACGGGTTTATACAGATGGTTTAAAAACCTACATTGAATTGCCTGGTGATGGAATTAGAGGTGAAGCACCTGCTTTAATTGCTATTGGTAACGATGGTCGTCTTTTTAGAAAACCAAGTGAAAAACTAATCAACTACCGCATTATTGGCAATCGATATGTTGTTGATACGGTTATTACCAAAGTTGCCCTTATTTCCGGTGTAGGAAGTCAACAACAAAGAGTAACAATTACAAAGGGGATTTAAATGTCTAAATATCTCTTATTCCTCTCCTTTGTATTTGTCGCTGGTTGTTCTACGATGGGGATTCATAGTAAACAAACATCGTTAGTAAATTATATTGATCAAAATATTACGGAAAAAGATATTCAATTTATTGCTAATGATCTTGTTAGTTATCTTAAAGATCCCTTACCACCAGCATCAACAACATTTATTATAAAGTTAAATAACACACAGGATCAATTTACTCCTCTGCTTATCAGTATTTTACAGCAAAATGGTTACGGTGTCATTTATAATGATCAATTAGAAAAATCTAAAAACACTGGTATGACTTTATCTTATAAAGTGATGTCAATGGATGACGGTATAATATTAGTTGCTCGATATGGTTTAACGGAAGTAACACGTTATTATGTTCGTTCATTAGCGGGAGATATTGTGTCATCATCAGCTTTTTTAACACGTGTAAATGACGGAGAGAAATAATGAAAGAAAAGATAGACTTTTCTTCTGAAAACTCTCCCAATTTTTTTACTTCAAAATCGGATGGACGACAAATTCGTCGTCTTAACAATATGCCATGGATAGGTGCTATAGGAGTTATTGTTTTTGCACTTATTGGTATCACTTATACTTTTATACTGCGCCAAAAGGCAAACGCCGTCATTGTGGAGGATAAAAAATCTTATTGGTAGATGAAACACCCTTACCCATTCGTCCACAAAGCAATGATTATGTTCAAGCAAAATTACCGGATCCTCCATTATTAGAGCCTATAGAAACATCAAAATTAGTTGACAATTCTTCAGAACAGAAAACATCTGATAAAGTTGTTAATGAAACAGAAGAAGCGCAAAAAAGATTCTTAATACATCTTACAGAACGACGTTTAACTAAAATGGAAGCTGCTTTAGAAGCTGATTCTGCAATTTCCTTTACATTGAATACAAAGCCAACACTTGCTTCTAAAACTCAAAATAATAATTCTCAAACAAAAATTTCTGAAAGTTTATTTAATAGATATGGGGCAGAGAAAAATTCACCATCATATACAGGAAACGATGGAGTTGATCCCAACATGCAAGCGCAAAAAATTGCTTTTTTGTCGCAATCCCCAGAAGCAGAAGTTTATTTAAAAAATACAAGGCAAGAAGCTATTCAAGCTAGCCTTGAAATTAAGGCTGGAACTATTATTCCTGGCGTTATGATAAGTGGTGTGAATAGCGATTTGCCAGGACAAATTATAGCGCAAGTAAGAGAAAGCGTTTATGATTCAGCTACTGGTCAAAATGTTTTAATTCCTGTGGGGTCAAGGCTTATTGGAACATATGATAGCCGAGTATCTACCGGTCAAAAACGCGTACTGATTGCTTGGTCAAGAGTTATTTATCCGGATGGCTCTTCATTATCACTTGGAAATATGCCAGGATCTGATCAATCTGGTTATGCAGGATTTAAGGATAAAGTGAATAATCATTATTTAAAAGTTTTTGGAAACGCTCTCATGCTTTCTGTTATTTCAGGAGCTTCACAAATGTCTCAAAAAACACATAAGATAGGGAGTGATGACAGTACAATAGAAACAGCAAAAGAAACATTAGCAGCAGAACTTGGTAGGCAATGGGGCGAGGTTGGTATTGAAATGACCCGTAAAAAACCTCAATATTCAGCCAACGATCACTATCCGTCCTGGTTATAATTTTAGTGTTATGGTCACAAAAGATATTATTTTACCTGCGTGGCAAGGTCATCCAATGGCAATTCTTCCTTTAAGATAAACAATAAATATTTATTATTTACGTACAAAATACGTAATATTTAATAAATAAGTAATAAATATATGTTAATTATTTAGTGTTTATTCATTGAATAAGGAACATCTTATGCCAGTCATTACTATGTGTTCAACAAAAGGTGGCGTTGGAAAATCAACAATGGCATTAGTGTTAGCTAATGTTTTTGCAAAAGCTGGATCTAAAGTAAAATTGATTGATGCGGATCCAAATCAACCACTTGTAATGTGGATGAAAAGGTCTATGGATATTATGCCAGATAACATAGAAGTTTCTGGAGATATTACAGAACAGAATATTATTTCATGCATTGATGAAGCTGTAGAGAAATTTCCATTTGTGATTGTTGATCTTGAAGGTTCTGCTAATCTTGCAGCTGCTTTTGCTATAGGAAGAGCTGATCTTGTTTTAGTTCCTATGAGAAAAAAGCAACTTGATGGAGATCAAATAGGTAAGATCATTGCTTTAATAGAACAACAGAGTCAATTTTTAAAAAGAAAAATACCCTTTCGTATTGTCTTTTCAATGACAAATACTTTGAATAGTCGCGAAGCACAACATATAGAAAAAACGTTAGAAAAAGCTAATATTCCTGTTTTACCTGCTTCATTAACTGAAAGAGGAGCTTACAGCGCTCTTTTTCAGATAGGGGGATCACTTTTTAATTTATCGTCCTCTGATGTAACTAATCTTAAGGCAGCACAAGAAAATGCAATGATTTTTGCTAATGCTGTTATACAAATATTGGATAGTGAAAATTTATTAAAGGATCAAGTAGCATGACAAAAAGGGCGGAAATTTCGTTGCCAAATTTTGAAAATTTAAAACCATTCACAAAAGCGCAAAAAATAAACAAACAAAGCTTAGATGCGATAAGCAAAGAAAATGGTTTTACAACGCGTCATAGCATAGAAATAAAACAAGGTAGTGGACGTAGACGACGTAGTCTAAAAACAGCGAGATTAACACTTGCGCTTGAACCTGCAGTAAAGGATAGCTTTTGGTCTTTAGCTGATGAACTTAATGAGGATGGTGGTGATTTTCTTAATCGTCTCATTCAAGTTTATGTAAATAATAATTGTGCGCATAATAAATAGTAATTATTTACTATTTACGTACAAAATATTTAGTAAATATTTAATTGTTTATCTTAAAGGAAGAATTGCCATTGGATGACCTTGCCACGCAGGTAAAATAATATCTTTTGGTGACCATAAAACACGATACATATAATGATTATTGTTCATGCTTTATCTTTTCTGTTATTTTCTATAAAGGATAGACTAACCACGATTACTTTTTCGTAAATCTTGTTCAATCAGATGCCTAACATAGCGTGTGTAAGGAATAGCTTGATTTTTAGCTTTTTCCTTTAAAGCCTTCATAAGCGCTTGAGGCAATCGAATGTTGATAGACGCTTCTTTAGGTAAGAATTCAAAATGAACAGGCTTAAAACCAGTTAAGTCATAATCTGTAAGATCAGCAGTATCAACAAAGTTTTCTGCTTCTTCATCTGTCTTAAAAACGGGCATTTGTTTTAATTTAGAGGTTTTCATAAAAATCAATCTCCTTTTGGTGCATATAACGAGCGCTAATAGGGCGTACAAATAGTTCGTTCTTTATTGTTCTTAAGGTAAAAACTAAAAAAATATATCGTTCATTATAGGTTCTTCCAATGGCTCTGAAACGTTCTTCTTTAACGTTTGGGTCGTTCTTTATGACGAGATTTCCAGGTTCGGTGAATAAATACTCAATTTCTTTTTTAGAAACTCCATGTTTAGCACATTTGGGCCAATTACCTTCATCCCAATTTATGCCATGAATTTTGATATTTATTGTCATAACGAATGTATATTAAAATGTATCCACAAATACAATAAAATAATTAAATATTAATTTGTTTGAACAGGAGCGCTCATGCATCCGCGTGAAACGATAACGGCAAGGAGTGTAGTTTTTATACTTGGTTTGTTTGTATTTTTAGTATATAGAATTGTACAGTAAATACTGGAATTTTATGGGGATGGAAAATTGGGGGGCCAGTCTACACACGCATCAAAAAGCGCTTCTCGGCTAATATTTGTATTTTTATTTTCTTTATATTTTGTTGCTCTTAATCAGTGTTGTACACAGTATTTAGCACATGTTTTTCATTATAATCCTTCTCTTGGTTCTCATTTTTTTAGATTTTATTTATCTTTTTCTTGGTTTTTTTGGATTTTTAAATTTTATGATTATGCACCTCATCAATGTAACTTGACATTTGTTTTATTCTGTATTGGCATTTTGATTGGTCTTGCAGGTTTTTCTCTTTGGGCAGGTTTTTGGTCAAGAAGTAATAAAAGTACAAACGATCTTCATGGGACAGCGCATTTTGCGACTTTTAATGAAGTTCAAGAGACGGGTCTTCTGCCTCGAAAGAAGCAAAAAGGGCGGGGTGTTTATTGTGGAGCATTTAAAGATCATAAAACAGGTGTTTTACATTATTTACGTCATGATGGTCCCGAGCATATTATAGCTTTAGCGCCTACGCGTTCTGGAAAAGGTGTTGGTCTTGTGGTTCCTACTCTTTTGAGTTGGCCGCATAGTCTTTTTGTTCTTGATGCAAAAGGTGAGAATTACGCTATGACAGCAGGATGGCGGAAACAATATGCTGGGAATAAGATTTTAAGATTTGATCCAGCAGAACCAGATGTTGGATGCTCATGGAATCCGTTAGGAGAAATTCGCTTTAGAACTCGTCATCAGGTGGCCGATACTCAAAATATAGCGTTAATGGTTATTGATGATGATGGTAAAGGGATTGCTGGAGATCATTTTAGATCTGCAGCTTTTGAACTCTTAAATGGTCTTATTCTTCATGCTCTTTACAAATCAGAAGAGATTGGCCGCTTACCTTGTTTGCAAGATTGTGCCCACATGCTAACGGGGGTAGGAGATTTTTCAACTGTTCTTCAAGGCGATGATAATTTTGATTATGATGGGGATCCTAAAGCACTTTCTTCTTTATTCCGTGAAATGGAATCTCTTGAGATAAAAAGTGAAAATCCTCTTTTCAAACAAGCTGATCAGGAAGCAAAACTTGTTATTAATGGTGTTGGTCGGCGTATGGCTGGAACACCAGCACGTGAATTAGGATCAATTATTTCAACGGCCAATAATGCTTTATCTCTTTATAGAGATCCCATTGTGGGGGAGAATACAAAATATTGCGACTTTTACGTCAGCGATTTGATGGATTCAGAAGATCCTGTATCCCTGTATTTTATTACTACACCCCGTAATTTAGATCGTATGAAGCCATTGGCACGATTACTTTTAACACAAATGGTTCTCTCTCTTTCAGATCGAATGGAATTCGATGATGGAAGATCAAAGACAATTCATAAACATCGGTTACTTTTGATGCTTGATGAGTTCCCAATTTTGGGTAAGTTGGAAGTGTTTGAAAAAGCCCTTGCTTATATTGCTGGATATGGACTGAAAGCTTACATTATTACCCAAGATGTACAGCAGCTTTACAAGATTTACACAACGAATGAAAGCATCATTTCTAATTGTCATATTCGCATTGCTTATGCCCCTAATAAGGTTGAAACAGCGGAGTGGATGAGCAAAATGGCAGGGGAGACAACCATTGTTAGGGAAAAAATTTCCACTTCTGGAAAACGTTTTGGTATGGCGCTTGAGCAAGTTTCAACCTCTTATGAAGAAACACGTCGTTCTTTAATGACTCCTGATGAAATTATGCGCTTGCCGGGTGCTAAAAAAGATCATTCAGGAAATATTATTGAGCCAGGTGAAATACTTATTTTTGTTGCTGGGAATAGCGTGATTAGAGGCACTCAGATTCTTTATTTTTTGGATCCATTTTTTTCAAGCGCTTCAAAGATTCCTCCCCCTGTTACGGATTATTTACATCAGAGAAATGAAGTAAAAAAAGACAAGGAAGGATTTGTTTTTTGATTAAGCAATTTGTTGTTGGCTTTACTTTGTGTTTTCTTGCAAGTGCTTGCTGTATCCTTTTTGCTCTTTCACAAGGGTTTAGAGTTAACTATTCACATTCTGCGCCTAGAGGACTTTGGAAGGTTAATTATTTTCAAAAAGATTTGAAAAAGGGGAGGTTTATGGAAGTCTGTCCTCCAGATGTGCCTCTTGTCAAGATGTTTGTTGACAAAGGTTATCTTCACTCTGGTGTTTGTCCTAGTGGTTCTATTCCTTTTTTAAAACCTTTAGTGGCTGTTGCTGGTGATGTGGTGCATATAACGGAAAAAGGTGTGAGTGTTAATGGGAGCTTATTAAAAAATAGCCAAGAAAAAGAGGGATTATCCTCTTTCCCCAAGGGAGAATACCAAGTGCAAGAGGGATATGCTTGGTTTATTTCAAGTTTTGATCCTGTCAGTTTTGATAGCCGTTATTTTGGAGCGGTTCCAATAGTCAACATTATAGGTTCAGCAGAACCTATTTTAATTTTTTGAAAGAGAGATTTTTATGACAAAAAAAACAACAATAAAAGTAAGTCCTGTCTATTCTAGGAATATGAATGATATTTATGTACCTGGAGTCCAAGTTGTATTAAGCCGAGAAGAAGCAGAAAGCTATGGTGTTTTTGAAGAAACTGCTCTCTCAGAAGAAGAGGCTTGGGAATCCAATGTTACAGATATATCGAATATTGATATGTTTTTAGATGCAGAGGATGAGGCATGATTTCTGAGTATGAAAAAACAGTAACAGATCGCTTAATTATGCAACTTCAACAAGGAAGAGCACCATGGCAACAATCATTCTCTCCAGGATGTATGAAGATGCCTTATAATGCAAAAACCGGTGATATCTATAAGGGAGTCAATAGTCTTTGGCTTTTAAGTCAAGAATATACCGACCCTCGTTGGCTTACATATAAGCAAGCGAATGAAATGGACTGTAAAATTAAAAAAGGAATGCAGGCTACAAACATTCTTTATTGGAAACGGAGCGAGACAGTCGATCAATTCTGTATTTTTTTCGGAAAAGTTTTTAATGCTGAACAAATTGATGGACTCCCACCCTTAGAATTACATCCTCTTCCTTCAGAAAAAACAAGGTATGCACGAATAGAAGCACTTTTAGCAGCGTCAGGCGCAAAAATTGATATAGGAACTAGAAACCGTTCTTTTTATCGTGGTGGTGACGTTGATACTATTTATTTACCAGAAAAACATCAGTTTATTTCAATGGATAATTTTTATGCTGCTGCATTACATGAAATTGGACACTGGACGGGCCACCCCTCAAGACTTAATCGTGATATAATATATCCTTTTGGTTCTTCTGGATATGCTAAGGAAAAACTTCGGGCATCTATTGCTTCTCTTATGATCGGTGAACAGTTTAATGTAGGTTATGATCCGGCACCTCACTCTTCCTATGTTTCTTCATGGATTGAGATTATGCAAAAAGATCCAAAAGAAATTTTTAGAGCTTCTTATGCTGCTGAAAAAATTAAAACTTTCATCATGGAATTAGAAACTGTCAAAGTTGTCGATGTTGAAAAAGAGTCATTGCTACCAGTAAGGCATAAACATGGACCGGATAATCAGAAGAAAATTTACTTGAATGTTCCTTATTCGCAAAAGGAAGAGGCTAAAAATGCTGGTGCTCAATGGGATAAAGAAGCTAAATCTCGGTATGTTCCTGCTGGTACAAATTTAGCTGAAATAGGTCTTTCCCGTTTTTCTTTTGAGCATGCACACTCAAACTCAATTTTATCAATTGAACAACAATTTAAAGAGGCACTCTACTCGGCAGGTTTACTTGTTGATGATCCACTTATGGATGGAAAATTGCATAGAGTCTCTGTTAAAAATGATAAAAAAAGTCAAAAAAGTGGGGCTTATGTTGGTTATTCCTCTCCTTCAGGAGGAGGATATATCCAAAATTTTCGCACTGGCGAAAAATTTTATTGGAAACCTAAGCAAATTGTTTCCTCTCTTTCTGTAGAAGAAAAAAAGAAATTGGCCATTGAAATTCAGGAACGGAGAGAAATTTTAGAAAAAGAAATTGCTGAAAAACAAAAAAATGCTGCGATATTTGCTTCACGTATATGGGAAAATAGTAAAAGAGCAACTCCAGATAATGCTTATTGCAAACTTAAGGGCATTATGAAAACAGACGATTTAAGAGAAGTTCCCGAGGATTTTCCAGATGATCTTAAGGAGCAAGGTGTGAGAGTTGCGAAATCCCCTGAGGAGGCCAAGAAAATAAAGCAAAGTCATCCTAATATTAGAACATTTTTAGTTGGCGATTTAATTATTCCATTACGAGATAAAGAAAACAATTTAACAACCCTGCAAATAGTTAATCCTACTTTTAAGTCTTTTATGAAAGATGGCAAAAAGCATGAGAGTTTTACGATTGTAGGGGCTGAGAGTGGTGGAATGTCTGCTCTTAATGATGATTTAGAAAAACCTATTTTTATTGCAGAAGGATATGCTACAGCTTCTGCTGTAGCAGAGATGATTCATATGCCTGTTGTAGCTGCTTTTGACGCTGGAAATTTAAGAAATGTAGCTAAAGTGATGCGCGATCAATATCCAGATCGTATGATTTTATTTATTGCAGATAATGATCATGCTTCACAAGATAAATTTCTTTCTCATGGCAAAAAATCTACGAATGTTGGCATTACAGCAGCTTATAGTGCAGCGTTAGATATTGGTGGAGGAGTGATTTATCCTGAGTTTCAGGAAGAAGAACGAGATTTTTCTGATTGGGATGATTACAAAAGAGTGCATGGTAATAAAAAAGCCAAAAAAGATTTTTTATCAAAAATGAGAGTAGCTGAAATAGAAGCAAGAATTACTATTGAACGATTTCAAACGCTTGCTAATATTCAAGATCAATATGCTGTTGATGATCCCACTACTTCACTTGATGATCGCTATATTAATGATGAGCGTTATGCTGCTAATCAACTTCGTCAAAGAGCAGTAACTCTTAATAGTCGAAATATTAATTCTAATGATAAAACGAGGATTTCTTCTGTTAGATCTCGTCTTTCGCAAGACAAAGAACAAAGGTTATCTCAAAAGCCAAGTGCAATTCCATATAGAGCAAAAAATAGTCAAGAAATGGAGCTTTAAGTAAGTAGAAAATGAAATTTTATATTGTTTAAATTTATATACCAAATAATGGTGAGGAGATTTTGATGAAAAAGAAAATGCCAAAAAGTTATATGACTGATGCTGAACGTGAGGAATTGCGAGCGCAAGGAGCAGATCAAGAAATTATTTATCTTGCTGAATCAGATGCAGCTGCTAATGCTAATGACACTCAGACGGTATGGGATAGTTTCATCTAATAACCAATCTAAAGGATTAAAAGTTTTTGTTGATTTTCCATGAGGATCAAGAACATATACGGTCCTTTTGTTGATGCGCTGCCGTCTTTCTTTTACAATTGGAGCTATTTCTGTTGATGGATCAAAAACAACAATTGGACCGCTATATTTAAGGCAAGTTGGAATAACATTGCTTGTTGTTTTATATCCTCCTGAACCAGCAAAAAAGAGCATATGAGTTGAATCAAAATCAAGTTTATATGTTAATAATGGATGACTTCCTCCTTTTCCCCATGTTGTTTTATCTTGTGGGTTGAAGGATACATCTTTGACAATATCTTCATCAACTCTATACCTTTCCCCGATAACTATTTCCCCATCGCTTGGAAAAACATCTTCAAGGCGTTTCATGTTCATCCACTGAGCTCCCCCGAAGATCATTTTTTTTGAACTTTTCAAATTTGAATCTGTAGGGGAAGCCGTTACTCTTCGAATACCAGATTGCCCCTTTTCATCTTAATTTGCATGTTGATGATGTTGGGCACACTCTTATTTTTGGACCAAGCGGTGCAGGAAAATTAATCCTTCTTGCTTTTTTTACTTGCGCAATCATGTCGTTATTGGTCAAAAGCAGCAGATAAGAATGGCAAGATCTTCCGGCGTATATAACAAGTTTTTGATAAAGGTCGTTCATTATTTACTTTGTGTCATGCTGTAAGTGGCCGCCACTATGATATTGGAGAAAGTGATGGTAGTTTAAGTGCTTTTATGCCTCTAGCGGATGTTGATAGGGAGGCTGATAATCTCTGGGCTCAAGAATGGGTTGCAATTTGTTACGAACTTCAGACAGGGCGTTCCTCAATACCAAAGCAAAAGATGGAAATTTGTCGTGCAATGCAGCAAATAAAGCAGACGCTTAAGCATATGCGTTCATTAGGTAATTTTGTCACGACAGTTCAAGATAAAGAAATTCATCAAGCTCTTCTGCATTATACACTTTCTGGCGCGATGGGGCATTTATTGGATGGTCAAAAACCGTTTGAAGAAGAGCACAAAGACGTTCTAGCGTGCGATTTAATTTTCAATACCGAAAGCCGTAGCGTTTTCTATTGAAAACTAAGTGATAGATTCTGAAAATTCAGATCTTTCTTTAGAAGGTAGCATTTCCTAAAATTATAGATCTCATATTAAAAGCTTACGAACAAAACGTAGACAATTTATTGCAAAAGCAGCTTAGTTTTTACCAAATAATCTTATTGCCTCATTTTAAAGAATGAAAAAGAAACTAATGCACGACATTTTAAAGTCATTCAATAAGGTTAGTTATAGAATGATAATTCTAAATATGGAAATTAATATATGCCCAAACTAAGAGATTTATTAAACAAAATTCGTCGTTCAACAAAAAATAAAAATGATGTTGTGTTTGAAAAAAAAGAAAAAGCTGTACTTAGAAAAAAGTACAATTTTATATTTTGGAATGCTGAACCATTAAAAAGCACTATTATGCGTTTAGAGAATGACGTTAAGCATGGTAGTTGGTATGATATGATTTATGGAGGATTGGATCTTGCAATGATGCCCGCTTTGATAGAGGAAGCAAACAAAAAATATCCATTGATGAGCCTTAAATTTTCTGCAACACCTGAGGATATTCCCATATTAATAAAAAATGCGATAGATAATAAGATTCAATCTTCTAGATTGATAGTTAATTTAGGAGATGATGCAATCCATTTTGCAGTAATTGATCATCAAACTATCAATAATAGGATGTCTTTAATATTATTTGAGCCTACAGCGTTCAAGCATATGAAGCCGGCAGTACTAGCAATGAGAGTAAAAGACATTCTTGAAGAGAGTCAATTCCCTAATTGTCATTTTGCTATGGCTGAAATGGATATTCAACGGAGTGCTTCTGAATGTGGGATTTTTAGTGTGGCTATAGCTAAAAAGCTTTATTGTGAAGCTGATAAATTAGAAAGACTACACAGAGATAATATTAACAGTGTCTTATGTAAATCAGATACTTTTTTTGTATCTTATGAACAGCTAGATAAGTATCTTCCAGTCACTTTTTACAAACATACGCAGAGCGTAACTCGTCTTAATGAGTATATAAAATCAAATCCGCAAGCTAAACAAGAAATTATTAACAAGAAGGGTGAAGTTATTTTTGAGAGGTTTGACCGGAATTCAGCCGTGATAGATAATAAAAGAGTATCTTGTTCGCCACACAAAAAAAGGATTTATGAATATAAATCTTTGATAAGGTAAATATAAATCTTTGATCAAATTATCAATTTTGAAAAAAATATAAACTTGGGCTTAAGCCTTCTTGGGGTATTTATAGCTCCCTTGTTAAAGGGGTATTTTATTACTTGATAAAGTATACACAATGTATATATGTGCTAAGAAGCAAGCGCCTAAGGAATATTGAATTACTAGCAAGGGTTATGGAAACAACTTCTTCCCTGCATAATTTAGCTATTGAATGCTTATAGTATATAGTGATTCTGTTAGGTAAAAATATATCGCCAAAACAAAGAACTGATTTCTAAAATCGAACTCACATGGGAGAGTATGTAACTTGAAGCGCTTCAAGGAGTTTTTTTATACTGATGTATCTATTATTATCAATTGGTATAAAGAATGGGAAATTATACTGCTAAAGTCTATTGATTTTGAACTGAATACAGAAAAAATATTGCTGATCTTTTAGATCGAGTCATTATGAGAATGCTTGAATAATTTATACAAGATATCTTAAAAAGCAGGTGATTTTCTGTGCTCTGAACTAAAAAGCTATTTAGAGAACTTATTTCGGAAATATGTTTTATTTAACTCATTGTTTTTTATTGAAAAAGGAAAAGCACAAAGATCTACTAAGAAAAAAAATAATGCATCAAACAAAATTCTTCTAGTAAGCATTGTCGGAAAGGTGATGAGAACAGAAATAATAACCTAAGTTAGTAAAAAACTTTACAATGAAGAAATTCAAAATAAACTGAATAAATTAGAAATTATTAAATATTCTATTATATACTCTCTTCTAAAAATTATCCTCCGAACGCGATATATCTTTTGCGTATGTAGCATTGAATTGCTTATTCGAGGGACTTACTAATTTTTTAGGATGTCATAATGAAAAAAATCAGTAATTCTTAAAGGAATCGTTCATTATTACAATATTAATTTAATGATTGGCAATAAGCAATATATGACTGAGAAAAAGGAGTTTTAAATACTCTACAAAATTTTAGATAACAAGCAAATATGATTAAATACGCTAAAATAGCAGCGTAGTTGAATTATCTAAATGTTTGTAATGACATGGAGATGTCAAATTCCTTGTTGAAGAGCGTAGTAGATGAAGTACAAAATAAAAAATCATGTAAGTTCTTCAGAATTTTTATATCAATAGAAGTTAATAGAAAAAATAGAATTAATTGCCATTAACTTAAAGGAATAGTACAAACAAAAAAAAATCTTCTAAAATAACTATGTATTGTTTGTAGAATTTGTAGTGCTTTTTTAAAATTGCACTAATAAATTTAGAAGCATAAAAAATGCTAGTCCAATTGGAAGAAAAGGATTATAAAATAGATTGCAGATTAAAAAAGAGCAGATTATTGAATGTGTTCGCGATATAACTGTATAAAAAATTCGTTTAACACAGTTAAATGCGTGGAAGTTTTTTATTACGTTATGAAACAAATAAAAATGGTTTTTATATAGATTCTCTATATTAAAAAGGAGAAAAAACTGTAACACATCATTTTATCAATTTGAGGACAACCGAAATTTAAAAGATATTATTTCTCAGTACATAAATGTATCTTAGATAATTACTTATGACAATGTAGTTAAAATTAGCTTTTGTATAATCAAGCTCTTAAAATAGAATTTGGTATAAAGTATTCTTTGCAAAAGGAAGAGCAAACTACAAAGCTAGTGATTTTATCGTTAAAATCAAAATGCCATCATTTTTAGAAACGAATATCATTGTTCAAAGCTATTTCTGATATGAAAGATGTTTATAATACGTGATAAATACAAAAGTGATTCACTGTATTTAAGTTGATTCGCAATTTTGCAAAATTACAATTCCACTTAATAGTGTTGCAATAGCTGCAAAAAAGGAAATCTGTTGTTTATCGTAGATAACTTATTGATTTTAAAATTCTAGAAATGGTGCGGGCGTGCACCGTTTGTGCACCAATTTTTTCTTTCCTTAGAACTTTCTACAATATCACCTGATAGCGCGGTTTATCTTTTTTTCTGTTTAATAACTATTTGTTTTTATTTTATTTTATTTATTAAATTGCCTTTTATATATAATCTTGGTACCAGATGAAAGCGCTCCAAGCGCAATTCAAAAGGTGGTTCAAAAGGTGGTTCGAAGAATAAGAACACGTGATAGATTGTCTGTCTTATCTGTAAAAAATCTATCTAAAGGCAAATATGCTGATGGAGCTGGTTTATGGCTTATCAAAACTGCCCCAGATCGAGGACGATGGGTTTTTAGGTTTGATCTCAATAAAAAACGACGAGAAATGGGATTAGGTTCTTGTAGCAATGTATCTTTAAAAGAAGCACGGCTCAAGGCTTCAGCTTGTCGTGATCTTTTGGATCAAGGAATTGACCCAATTCGCCAAAAACAAAAAGAAAATTTGCGTCGGGCAGGGGGTGGTATTTCTTTACGAGAAATTGCCTCTAGTGCTTTTGAAGCGAAAAAAAACGAATTGAAAAATGAAGGAAAAGCAGCAAGGTGGTTAACACCTCTTGAGTTACATGTTTTTCCTAAACTTGGTGATATGCCAATCACTGAACTGACGCAAGTTGATATAAAAGGATGCATTTCTCCTATTTGGAAGACAAAAAACGAAACAGCAAGTAAAGCTCTATCCCGCTTGAATATAGCTATAAAACATGCAGCGGCACTTGGTATAGATGTGGATATGCAATTGATACCAAAAGCAAAAGCTTTATTAGGAAAGTTTATTCAAAATACCCAAAATATTCCAGCAATGCCATGGAAAGAAGTGCCTAAGTTTTTTCAATCTTTAGATGATGAGCTTGTATCAAACCTAGCTTTAAAACTTCTTATTTTGACGGGTGTTCGTTCTATGCCAATTAGGCATATTCGGTCAGAAGAGATTTATGGATCAATATGGATTATCCCAAAAGAAAATATGAAGGGGATTGTTGGAAAGGTTTCTGATTTTCGTGTGCCGCTTACAGCTGAAGCGCTTGCTGTTATTGAAAAAGCAAAAAAAATAGAAAAAAATGGTTTTTTATTTTCAGGGAGTTCTGGAAAGCCTATATCTGATGTAACACTTTCTAAATTCATGAAAGAAAAAGGTTTTAATTATAGACCCCATGGTTTTCGTTCAAGCTTACGGGATTGGATAGCAGAAACAACGTCAACACCGTTTGAGATTGCAGAATTTGTTCTTGCACATTCAGTTGGGAGTTCGGTGACAAAGGCCTACATGCGAACGGATTTTTTGGAACAACGACGTGTCCTCTTAGAACAGTGGGCGTCCTTTATATCAGGAGCGACTTGACATTATTTCTGTAATGTGTATTTTCGATTCAGGTGCCTAAGAAACACCTTAAATACCAAGCGGATTGGTTGCCGAAATAATCTCTTCTCGCCGAAATTTAAAAACTTTGACTCATTGCATGCTTTGTAGCATATCAAGGTCTTGTCGGGTGTGGTTACACTATACAATACTTTGTCGAGTCGTGAGATTGCCGAATTATGTGGTAAAAGACATGACCATGTTATGTGTGATATTAAGAAAATACTTGAAGAATTATACTCTGAAAGAGATTTCCCCAAATTTGGAGGCACCTATTTAGATAGGCAGGGAAAGACGCAAAACTGTTACAACCTTCCCAAGCGTGAATGTTTAATTCTTGTTTCTGGATACAGTACTGTATTGCGTTCTAAGATCATTGATTGTTGGATAGAGCTTGAGGTGCAATCAGCTTTACAGCTGAGACATGACTTTGATGATCTTAACTATCTTCGCCAATATGTTTTGACAAATTATCCTAAAATTATGGGTATCATCTTTGGTCGTCTTTTGAAAATAGATGAAATCGAAAAAGAGCTTAAGCATTACAAATCAGTTACAAAAGAAGCCAAGCGTATTCTAGAAAGTTTCGTTGTGGAAGCTGCTTAGCTTAAAACACAATTCATCTCCCCGCTTTAAAAGCAGGGAGGGATAAAAATTATAAATGGCATGTCTTATCCTCGAGGATTTTTCGGAAAGTTTTTCCAATTATGTAAGTATTTGAATAGGACAGCTGTTGCAGCATTCATTTTTCCTATGCCTTAAAGGACAAGGAGGAGATTGGATGATGTTCGTAAAACATTACTAGTCTTTAAGCTAGAGAAGAAATTGTTTTATATAAAGATTACATTTTATACCAATATAGTATGTTTTTATGTAAATACTATGATTCGATATTTTTGATCCCGGGAATGCAATGGCAAATACTAAAAAAATTTCTTTAAAAAAACTTAAGCTTGATCTAAAAAAACCTAGAATTCCTAGATGTGCAACAGAAAAGGATGCTATAAATTTTCTTTGCAAGACAGAACAGATATCAGAATTAGCCAAAGATATTGCTGAAAATGGGATTTCTCCATGTGAAAAGCTTATAGTATTGCAAGATGAAAAAAAGTACATTGTTGCTGAAGGTAATCGGCGGCTTGTTGCGCTCAAACTTCTTGATAATCCTAATTTAACCCCAGAGCCTCTTTTAAAAACATTTAGCAAATTTAGTGTAAGCCGTAAAGTTCAAATAAATTCTATAGAATGCGTGATTGTTTCCGATAGAGAAAAGGCTAATCATTGGATAGAGACAAAACATTCCGGGCAAAACAACGGAAAAGGTGTCAAGCCATGGAATGCCATACATAAGGCACGATATTTTCCAAAAAATGAGAATAGATTTGCGTATCTATTATTTGATTTTTTGTTGGAGGATGTTTCACAATTCTATAAGATTACCAATGTGACGCGTTTTATTTCCGGATCTACTTTTTTGAATATACTGGAATCTATTATAATAAGGAGATAGACGAAGTTACCTTTTCATGTTCATATGAAGAAAATTCTGCACTTGATAATTTTCTGAAACAATTTGTACGAGATATCCTTGGAAATAAGTTAAATTCTCGTGACTACAATAATAAAGAAAATAGAGAAAAATATTTTGAAATATTATCTCGGCAATTTGGTTTGATTAAGTCAAGTTATTCTAAAAATGATTTTAACAAAACCAAGATTAAAAACGGTAAAAAAGAAACAGAATATTCTAAAAGACAATATAGTCTATTTCCAAATGATGCGAATGAAGATAAAAATTATCAAAAACAAAAATCATTTCGTCAGATCTATGATGAAGAAATTGCAGATCAGTTGCGGAAATTAGATATTATAAAACCCATCAGTATATATTCTTCAATCAAAAAATTAGGCGCCAATGCTGATACACCTCTTATATATATATAGCATTTAGTTGTTTATTTGAAGGGCTGACAGGTCTTTTAGGGCGTCAAGGAAAGCTACCTTTTGATGATTTTTTAAAGGGACATTCATTATTAACAACCAAACTTGGTGATACGCAGTATATAAATGAAAATCAAAGAGGTATTTCAGATACTCTAAAAAAGATTAGAGAACAAGCCAATACAGCGAAACACGCTTTTCTTGCAGTACCTTTGACTTATGCAGATGTTGCTAATGATATCCAGATATTAAAGCCAATATTAATACAATTAATTAATGAAGTATATGAAAAAAAAGTTGCAGAAAACTCTTCAAATCTTATAGCTAATGCTGTCCAATACGAATAAAATATGATAACATAATTTTTGTTCTAGTAGGGTCCACAGAGATGGCTTACACTTATTCTCCATTAAGGTATCTGGGCGGCAAGGCTGTACTTTATGGAAAAGTCAAAGAAATATTTGAGAAAAATGCATTAAATGGCTGTTCCTATAGAGAGCCATTTGCTGGTGGGTGCGGGCTTGCTCTAAAGCTTCTTTTAAATGGTGATGTTAAAGATATTCACATTAACGATATTGACCCATTCATTTGGAGTTTTTGGCATTGTGTTTTGCACAAGACAGAAGAATTAATAGAAAAAATTAACACAACTACCATTAGTTTAGAAGAATGGTACACACAAAAAGAAATTTCTCCTGAAAACGCAGATGTACTTAGCACAGGATTTGCAGCACTTTTTTTGAATCGCACAAATAGATCAGGAATCATTAAAAATGCTGGTCCAATTGGAGGAAAAGGACAAATCGGTACTTATAAAATAGATTGCCGGTTTAATAAAGAGAATATAATTGAACGCATTCTTCGCATAAGTAAACAAAAAGAGAGGATACATTTAACGCAACTGGATGCGCAGGAATTTTTGCGACGTTATGCGACGAATGGAACCGAAAACACTTTTCTTTATATAGATCCTCCATATTTCAAGAAAGGAAGAGGGTTGTATACTTCGTTTTATCAAGCTAAAGATCATCGTGATTTAGAAAATATCATCTCACGACATGTAAATGTGCCTTGGTTAATTACCTATGACAACGTAGAAGAAATTAAATGCTTGTACAATCAATATCCTAAAATAGAATTTAATATACGGTATTCTCTACAAAATAAGAGACAAGCTCAAGAATTGATGGTTTTTTCATCAAAAATAAAAATTCCACAATCATTAAAACAAAATATAGTGTCGCTTTGCAATGCAGCTTAGATGATTTTATAACAAAAATCCATTCTTTAAAAGCTATCAAGTTTGATCGCTATCAATTCAATTTCATATTTTAAGGAGATGTAGGTGGCTAATTTTTGAAAACCATTGCTTCAAATGTGCAAAGACATTGTATATCGCATCCATAAGACGCGCAAAATCAAGGATAAGAAAAAAGCTATCTACTTCATAAAACGAGACATCATTTTCACACTTTGATAGGTGAGTATTATTTCCTGAAGCATTTCTTTTTCTACCCATGTTTCCATCGACACAAGTACTCACCTTGCTTGTTATGCTTTAAGATCTCTCTTGCTAAATGCGAACTGATGCTGTTCAGATCTTGCCGGCTTAAATAAATAGGGAACCAACCAACACAAGAAGAAACATATTTATTTGTCGCGCACCCACTCAGAGAGATCAGCACGCACATCGGCATCACTTTTCTTATTAACTTCATTTTCTATTTCCAGCCGTGTTATTGCTCTCTTGACAATAGTCTCTGTTTGTTTTTGCCGTTCAGTCTTTTTGCCCAAACGAAAAGCCTTCACTAAGGCTACAAAAAAGGCGGTTAAAACCGCCATCACCATCACAAAAGATCTTTTTCCCCACAAGATCATAAACCTTGCTCTCGTAAGCGCTTAGCAACCAATACTAATCCAAGACAGGACGCAAAAACTATAATCGTTGCTAAAGCATATTGTACAGGACCGCTTCCTTCTAACAATTCCGCAAGTCCTGAAACAGCACCTATAATAGGAGCAAGAACTTCTGCTTTTAAAATTTTTGTTGGTTCTTGCGCTTCTGCTGTTTGATAATGAGAAGAAACATAAGCGCCTTTTGCCCATAAGCCTGCTTCTGCTGCACGTCGGTGTACGAGACCGTTCAAACGTTTTCCTCCTGCTTTTATCCATTTCTGTAATTCGGATGGCACCGCTTCATATTCACCTTTGTTAAGCTTTTTTAACAGTGTAGAATTGCAAAAAGCTACTGTTCCTATATTATAGCAAAAGGACACTAATGCCGCGAATTGTTCATTTGTTAAGGAAACTATAACAGCGCGTTCAACGGCATTCTCAAATTGTCTTAAGTCTCGGCAAAGAAGTTTTTCTGCTTGCTTTTCAGTGATTGTCATGCCTTCGTAAACAAAAGGTTCTCCAGCAGCGTTGGTGTGTCCATAACCGATTGTCCACACACCAATGGCGTCTTTATAGGCGTTCAAACGCAAACCTTCCCATTGTTTGATAAGTGCAAGTCCTTCTGATGATATTTTTCGCATATGCCTCTCCATAAAAAAGCCCCACACAAGGTGAGGCTGAGTGAAAATCTAAAAATAAAATTCTTTCCTTCTTGACATATATTCGTTTATAAACGAATATATATTATGTTTGAAATACGTCACTACCTTACCTCTGATGGCAAAGACTTGATATCTGATTGGCTGCGAAAGCTGCGTGATGTGCAGGCTAAAACTGCAATTATTCGCCGTCTTAATCGTTTAGAGCAAGGAAACTTTGGTGACTTCAAGCCGCTTCGTGATGGTGTCTATGAACTGCGTATTAATATTGGTCCTGGTTACCGAGTTTATTATGCCCAATCTGGAAAAACCGTATTATTGTTATTATGCGGTGGTAGCAAAAAAACACAAGACACTGATATCACTCGCGCATGTGCTTGCTGGTGTGATTGGCAAAACCGTGAAGATTAAAGGAGTGCAAGAATGAAAGACCGTAACCATGATGATGCGATGGCAGAAATATTTCATGAAGACCCTGAGTTGGCAGCAGCTACCCTTGATGCCATCCTAGCAGATGGTGATCAGGGTGAACTGCTTGTAACTCTACGCCAAATGGCCAAAGCTTATGGTGGTGTTCAAGCTGTCGCTAAAGCAGCCAATCTGAATCCAACACAACTTTACCGGACACTTTCAGAAAATGGTAATCCAGAGCTCCGTAATTTAAATGTTTTGCTGCGTACTATGGGGCTTCGCTTGACTGTAAAACCTCTTGAACGACCCATCCCACACGTTTAATCTGAGTTTGCTATTTTCCTGTTAAAGCCTACCTTAAAGATGGGGAACGGCGTGTTTTTCTTTATAGAAAAGCTCCACATAAGGTGAGGTTAAGTGATATCTTAAAAATTGTAATTATTGCATTTTATTAAAAATCTCGTTTCATGTAACTTTATTCTGTGTTATACGTTACATGAAACAAAAGGAGATTTTATTATGGGTACAATGCATGTTAATGAACGTGTTCAAAAACATCGCAACGCACAAAGAAAAGCAGGATTGCGCTTAATGCAAATTTGGGTACCAGATACACGCCAGCCAAATTTTGCAGAAGAGTGTCGTCGCCAATGTCGCTTAGTAGCAAAAATGGATAAAGCTGATACATCTATACAGTTGTTTATGGATCAATCTTTAATGGATGTTGATGGTTGGACAGAATGATGCGTGGTTCTCTGGTAACAATAGCGATACAAGGTGATTTTGGTAAACCAAGACCTGCATTGATTATTCAAGCTAATCAATTTAGTGAACATACCAGCATGACGGTTTTACCAATTACAAGTACACTTGTTGATGCACCATTACTCCGCATTACGATTCAGCCAAACACCAAAAATGGCTTACAAAAACCTTCGCAAGTAATGATTGATAAGATTATGACTGTAAGGTGTGATAAAATGAGTTCCATTTTTGGCTCTCTTAAAGAAAAGGAAATGCTAGAGATTGAACGTTGTTTGGCTGTGTTTTTAGGGATAGTAAAATAAAAATTGGATTTCTTTTTCGGATAGGAATATGCTTTTTATCATCATTAGATAAGATAGCTTTATTCATGTGTCTTCCTCATCCATATGGATGACGCCATCGCTTTCATCACATGCGTCTGGTTGAGCGTTTGGATCAAGGATATCATCCTTGTCTGGTTTTGTGTTTGCAACGTTTCTAGCGGTATCTTCTTGTGCTTTATCAAAAAGTTCGCAGTCTATTTTTGTTGTGTAGCCTCCTGTCTTATCAAGTTTATGTTTAACACTTTTGATACGCCATTCTGCTGGAATATAGGGACGAAAAGGAGGCTCTTGAATAAGTTTTGCTTCTGCTTGTACAAAGGGATTACCGCCGATATCACAGGAAAAAGAAGATTTTCCACGAGATGATTTATTGCGATAAGCAGCAATGGCCGCAACAGCTTCTGATTGGTTATGGTAGGTATATTTGAGTTCATGAAAAGGTTCTTTACCAACCTTGACTTCCTTTTTTTCACCAGTGCGGATATCGTGATAGGTTGCAAGGACACCTCCTTTTTTCTCTTCTTCTTGTTCTTGCTTTTCAGGTGTTTCTGCTGCTGTCTCTGCTTCAGGCAAACCGTCGGCGTCATTTTCATCCATATGAATAACATCTTCTCCTTCATCGATTTCTTCGGCTTCTCGTGCGTTGGCAGCAGCCTTTTGATCGTCCCCCGCATCTGTCTTTAAGCCATTGGCCATACCGGCTTCATCCCGTGAACTGTATTTAAAATCCCAAGAGGTACAATGTTTCTCATGGATGATAACAACAGGGATGGTTTCACCGGTTATAGCTTTGCCTTCACCTCGTTTGGCAAGCACTAATTTACCATCAACAGGCTTTGCTACTGCATCATATTCTTCTGCAAGGCGTGTGGCAAAAGCCATATCGCTTTCTGTTGTTTGATCAATGTGACGCACAACAATTTTTGCAAGAGCAGGATCAACTTTTGGTGTATAGCCATTGCGCTGTGCTATCTCTTGAATAATGTTGCCTAAAGTTTGCTGGTGATAGGATTGGCTTTTAGGTGTTCTATAAGATGTGTTCATGGAGGCGGCGCGACCTGTAACACTTAAGGTTTGTGGTGGGCTGCTTACAGAGATTTCATCAATTAGATAGGCTCCCATATCACGGTTTTTACCGCCTTCATAACCAAGAGTTATAGAAATGATTGTTCCAATGAGAGGTATGTCAAGAAAGCCATTATCGCACTCACGCGCACGATCATCAAGCTCTATGGTGATGCGATCGCTTTTGTCTTCTGCTTCATCGGTAATTTCAATCGACAAAACATAGTCCATAAGTATGCGTGTAATATCCTCCCCATTTGCCATCACTGTGCAAAAAGGTTTCATTGTTTGTTGCCCCAAATTCTGATCACAGGTGTGGCTTTAGGATAGGGGAGGGATGGTAGGAGTATAGTGATACCTGCTTTTAAAATTGGCCCATAGTCTGCAAGACCAAAATTAGCCGCGTAGACGCGTTCAACAGCAAGCGCTTGTTGACCTTTGGCATAGTATTTCCAGCAAATGGCATCCACCATATCGCCATCTTTAGTCATATAAAGGTCCCTCATAGGTCTTCACCATATTCTCTCAACTTTATCGTAAATTCTTGTTTTTTGGGTGTGCCATTATAATGAAAAACACTTTGTTTTTCCTCTACGGAAAGGATGACAAACTTACCTAAAATTGTGCCTTGACCGGTCACAAGGATGTGAGGACCGTTATGCGCCATTTGCCGTAAATGTTCTATTTGTCCATGACCGCCTTTGAAATCTGGATAAACGATACCTTTTAAAGAAAACGCAGCATTTGCAGCAGCTGGCAATTGAAGCGCTGCTTTACGTCCCAACCGACCTTGTTCAACCCATGGAATGTCATAGGTCATATCGAGGACTTGATAGGCTGCTGTTTCAATGGAAAAGATAAAACCACCTAAAGCTAACATCATGATGATTAATCCGAAAGACTAGAAGCTATAGCCAAGCGCTGTTGTTTGGCATAGTGTTCAAGGGCTTGATTTACGGCGGCGCGGATTTCGTCTTTTAAACCATTGGGAACGGAAATATTTAAATTTGAAATCATCACGCGGGCGTCTACTTCTACCGGCTTATGAACTGTGATTGGTTCTGGAACCTTGAAAGATTCAACCTTTACAGTTTTAGCCTGCATTTGTCCTGTTTCAACTACGCCTGTATTGGAACTGCTTTTGCTTCTTCCAGATGGAGAATAGGGGACCATTGCTGTATCAAGCATTCTTTTTGCACGAGCATTGGTTTCATCGGTAAAGGTTTTAATAGTTTGAGTTGAAGTTTTGTTGATTGAAACATTAAAGCCTAGCTTTTCTTTCATCCAGTTTGGCATCCAACTGGTTAGTCCATTCATCATATTGCCAAATTCGTTATACAGATCATTCCATTTTCTTTTGATACCTTCCAAAAGACCGTTAATCAGGTTGGCTCCTGCCTCCATTAAATCGACGCCAAGCAACCATTTAATGAGTTCATTAATTTCTTTTGCTATCCAAGTGAGTGGTGAAAAGTTTTTAAAAAGAGTGAAGAGTTGATCAAAAACGTTACTGCATAAGCTAGCAAAAGAATCCAATAACTTGCTTATGAAGTTTATAACTGTATCCCAGTTTTTGTAGAGCAGATATCCAATTCCAATAAGGGCTGCAATGCTAGTCATTATCCAGCCTATGGGTGTAGTCATGATTGTGATACCAAGCGATATAAAAGCAGAAGAAACAGCAGTTATTGCCGAAATCAGTGAGCCTACAAAAGTTAAAGCAAGACGAGCGACTGCAGAGCAAACAGTTACGATTGTTGAGAGGAGTGATCTTCCAAGAGTTGCAGAAAATCTAATAAAAGCTTTATCTGCTACGATTATTTTTGAGAGTAGGGATTTTCCAAGATTGACAGCTAGGCCGGTAATTTTAGAACCAACAGAAGTGAAGGCTGAAAGCACCGGTCCTGAAAAAGCGAAAGCAAGCCTGATAAAAACTGCACTCATTATGGCTAGTGATGTAAGCAGCCAGCCATTGATTTTATTCCAGTTTTTGTAGAGCAGATATCCAGCAGCAACAAGAGCTGTAATACCACCAAGTATCCAGCCGATAGGTGTTGTCATGATTGCATAGCCAAGCGTGACGAACGCTGCTCCCGCTGCGGCTAATGCGGCAATGAGTGGTCCAAAAATGAATGAACCAATGGCTACAAGACCTACCTTAAAGACGGTTATTTCACCAATCAAAGGCTCTAGCCAGCGAAACCAGCCTTTAATTCTCTTTGTAAGATCACTGATACTTTTTCTCAAATTAGAGGTAGGGTTAAGCAAATCATTAAAGACTTTTTTTACGCTTTTAGCCCATCCAGCAACTGTTGTTTGGATGAGGTCACGGTTTTCATCAATCAACTTTGAAAAACCGTCAATCATATCATTGAGCACTGGCATGAAGCGTGCTCCAATAAAGCTCGCGATACCACCTATTTTTTTCTTAAAGGCACCAAGCTTATCACTTAAATCTGCTGCATAGCGTGCGACGTCGGCTCCTATTAGCCATTTTCCTTTTTGTGCTTTTGCAAACAGTTCTTTGATTGGCTCCATCCCTTGCGCAAGCATGGCTGCCATTTCCTTGCCGTCACCACCAAACAGCAGAGCAGCAATGTGCTGTCTTTGCGCTTGATTTTTCATCTTACTCATCTTGTCGGTAATTTCTTCCAGTAAGACAGAGTTTGATTTGAGTTTTCCAGAAGCGTTTTTGACCGAAATACCAAGTGCCTCAAAGCCCATAATACCTCTTTTTTGTCCAGCATATGCTTGTGCTGAACGCCTATTTAAAGTGGCTAGGGATTGTTGAAAGAGTTCGGCAGAATATCCTGAATTATCGGCCGCATCACCCCATAATTGAAGCGATGTAACACTCATCCCTAAATGGCGTGATGCATGGTGTAGACTATCGCCCATATGCATGGTTTTCATAGTAACAGCAGTTAGACTGGCCACAAGACCACCACCTGCAAGCCCTAAAGCACCAGTAAAGACTGAAGCACGGTTTGCAGCTGTACCAAGAGCACTTTG
Source organism: Bartonella bennetti (assembly GCF_045945445.1). Classification (NCBI taxonomy): domain Bacteria; kingdom Pseudomonadati; phylum Pseudomonadota; class Alphaproteobacteria; order Hyphomicrobiales; family Bartonellaceae; genus Bartonella; species Bartonella bennetti. Next base: position 410,289 of record NZ_CP174576.1, read on the forward strand.
AACGCCATGAAGGCTCGTTGTCATGTTTTTTACAGCAGCAGAAAAGCGCGGAATACTCAATCTATGTGAGAGTGTTTTTGACAATGTATCGAATTTTTTTTGAAGATGTTTAAGAGGTGTGGTGAGTTTGTCTTCAAGGGACAGCTTAACCTTTGCATCGGCAACTTTTTCATTCATTTTGTTTTATACCTTTCTGCTGCTTGTTTTCGCCAGAATATTAGTTCTTGCAGTTCCATTTCCATCATGTCTGAAAGTGACCAATGGAACACAATGGCGATATCGGCTATGAGTTTAGCGGCGGTTTCCCAGTCGAGGTGTCCCGCCGCTTGATAAAAGACTCCAAAATCTCTCCAATGCTCGACAAGTCATTAATATCCAGTTCTTCAATCGCTTCATGTGGCCATCCGGAAAGGCGTGCAATCATAGCAATTGTTTGTTCAATACCTTCTTTCTTATCAATGGCTTGCACATCTTTTGTTTTGGGACGTTGTAAGGTAATTTCGGTGTGTTCTTTTCCTTCAAAGGTCACAGGAATAAGTAATTTGTGTGTAATACTTTTTTGTATAGTCATTTTTTATAATCCTAAGTTTTCTTTATGGTCTGCTAATTGATTGATACCATTGAATTTTCTAATCAAGTTGAGAACGTCTATCTCAACAATTTCAACGTCCTTCTGGACATATTTAAAATACTGCAATGTGAAGGTAGCTGTCGATGTTGCTTTGCTTCCTGGTTGCCATTCTGCCATTTCAAAGCCTTTGCAAAGCCCTCTCATGGTAATGATAACACCTTCTGCGGGCGTGCCTTGTGCTTGCATTGAACTGCGCAATGAGATGTCAACGTCTGTGCGTCCTAACAGTGTCATTAATTCTGGAGAACAATCAGAAATGGTCATGGTAAGTGTAAGTGTTTCAAGACCAAGATCAACTTCAATGGTGCTATCCATGCCACCGCCACGATAGTTGTCTACAATCAAGCTTAAGTTTGGCAGGGTGACGCTTTCACATTTTGCTTGATAGGGAATGCCGTCGACAAAAATGTTAAAATATTTCAAAACTCTTGGTAAAACGGGTATGGCCATTAAAAAATCTCCTCTAGGTAATCATTGATGATTTGTGAGCGGAACGTGATGTGTTCTGCTGGTGTGGTTGGGGTGAATTCAACATTGAAATAGACTCGGCCGTCTTGAATGGCGCTTGTTGTGTTAAGCTCTAGATCTGGTGTACAGCGCCCACCAAGAATGGCGCCTTGCGCTTTTAAATCACGTAAATAAGCGTTGACGCTTTCACTTACATCGTTGAGGTATGTCCTTTTGATGTTACGATCAACCGCCCATAGATGCCCGCGCAAAATAGCATCATTGATCATATCCGCAGTTCTCACTACCGATAAGAAAGCAAATTTTGTATCGTTTGAAAGAGTGCGATTTCCCCAAAGACGATAACCGTTTTCGCGGATAATTGTTGTGATGTTTTGTTCGTTAAGAAGGTTGGCACGGCTGGATCTATCACCAATGGAAAAATCAATCGGGCGGGAAATTCCTACAATGCCATTGATTACTTTGTTTGAAGGTGAATGCCAAAAGCCATGTGTGAAATCAGTTTTAGCAATGACACCAGCAATCGCTGCGCTTGCTGGCTGTTCTAAGATTTTTCCATCACGATTCAGCTTTACAAAAGGGTCAACGATAATGGCGCGCTTTGAATCAAAATCCTTTGCTGCACTAAGGGCTGCTTCATCTGTCGTGTTTGGTGCATCAAGCACCACAATAGCGCGTAGGCGTTCAGCAATGCCAATGAGTTCTGCCGCTACTGGATTAGAGGTTGTACTGATTTCGGCTTTGGCTGTCGCTCCAGTACCATCTCCTTCAATCGTCACATTTGGGGTGGTTTGATAATCAAAGCCACTGTCCTTAATGACAACAGAAGTTACTTTTCTATCTTTCAAGATTGCTTCTGCTTCTGCACCGCCTTCGATTTTAACGGTTGCTTGAGTGTAACCGTTTCCTTGGTTTATCACATCAATCTTGCTAAGACTTATAGGGCGTTTGTGTGTAAAGCCTGGAGCGATGAGAATACGTGGTGTTTGTCCCACAACAGATTGTGCTCCAATGAAAGCATGAACACCTTCATAAGCGCCATTTGCGTTCACACCGCCCAGAACATTGGTGAGTGTTGCATTTTCATTGTCACCCTCGTTCACACGCACGACAACAACAATGGCACCCACTTGCTTAAAAATGAGATCAAGGGCATTAGGTAAGGTGCCTTGACGCTTGCCTGTTTTATCCAGTTTAGCTGCTTGTGAAAGAGAACCCGTTACCAAAACGGGTGTGTTAAGGGGAAATGCTCGGTCATCAGCATCGGGTGCTGTGCCAACAATTCCGATAACGGCCGATTGTACCGCGCGAAGGGGTCGGGTGCCGTCGTCAACCTCGACAACTTCAACACCGTGTAGAAAACCTGTTGCCATACTTTATACTCCTTTAAAATAGTGGCTAATGAAGTGAATGTGAAAAATGAGAGGTAAAAAGCCGCTTTTGAGAACGACTTGACAAAATATTCAAAATCGTTAGATTCATACAAAGGTGCTTGAAAAACACCTTAAAACAACAAGCGGATTGGTTACCGAAATAACTGATCTTCCGTAATTTAAAAGCTTTGACTCATTATATGCTACACGCATATAATAGCTTTGTCGGGTGTGGTTACGCTATACAATACCCTTTCGGGGGAAAGGCATAACGACGGGCTTGTTGCCGTGTTTTTCAGCACCCGGCATTCTTTGTGGAGTGTTATTACTTTTAGGATTTTTCAAAAAATAATTGACAGTTTCTGTGAACAGCTATAGTCTGATTGGCAGGCTTAAAACACCTCGTAACTAATCGGTTCAACAGTATCCCGAAAGATCGTTGCCCATCATAAGAAATTTTGTCCAGGGTCTTCGTGTGTATGTCCAAGGGTGTGGGGAATACCCATAAAACAGTTATACAGTTAGTACGCAATAATCGTAAGGATTTTGAGGAATTTGGTTCACTCGGATTTGAAATCCAAGTGAGTAAAAGAGATGGTAAAGGTGGTCAAAAGAGAGAAGTTGCTATCCTTAATGAACCACAAGCAACCTTACTCATGACTTATATGCGTAACAATGATATGGTGCGTGCATTTAAAAAAGCACTTGTTAGAGCTTTCTACGATTTAAAAAACCAGTTAATTGATAATGACCGTGATACACGCTTTGATTTTCCAAGCAACTGGGATGAGATGGGAGCTACTGAAAAAGCTGTTTACATTTATGGACCGCTTCACATGCATCTTGTGAAAGCCTTTACATTAGCAGAAGAGAGCAAACATTACAAAACGCTTGTTGAAGAAGCTAAGCGTGTTTTAGCAAACCCGATTGTAAAAGTAGCTTAGACCTACAATATAATTTTATCTCCTCGTTTCAAAAGCGGGGAGGTTTAATGACTCTGTTCCATTTGTATATCCACTTTATTAGCTGTTAATGTTGGAATTGAAGATACATCAATGTCCCTCAAGGCATGCCATGTATCATAATTGGCTTGAAGCTGTAACCAGAGGGCAGGTCCGTTTCCTAACAATTTACCAATGCGAGCCGCTGTTACGGCTGTGACTGGACGTTCTCCTTTAAGGATGCCATGTAGATGTTGACGTGATATTTGAAGAATCCGAGCAATTTCGGTTTTGCTTGTATCTAAATGCTCCAAAGATTCAGCTAAAATTTCTCCTGGATGAGTAGGACAACGATTAGGATTACGTGTAGTCATGGATAGTTTCCTTTACAATTAATCTTAAAACCTTCAATGATATTGCTCTAGATCAACATGGTAAACGTGTCTGTCTTTAAATTCAAAAGTGATACACCAAGGACCGTTGATATGAATTGTGTAGCGAGTTGGAGTAAAGCCTTTAAGCATATGAAAATTATAACCTGGTACATTGACATCACTAACTTGAGAAGCCGCATCAAGAGTATCAAGACGGCGAATAATACGCTGTTGAAGCCTGCTATCAATCTTACTTTTTCCTGTTTCCCAAAGAGATTGTAGGTCTTTATTTTTAAATGTTTTGATCATAGCAAACTCAATAACTTTATTTTAAGTAAAATGTAATGTATTAAGTGACAATTGTCAACAAAAATGTTACAGTTAAATATTGTTAATGGAATACTGTAGAACTAAAAGAATTTAAGAAATGAATATCAAACCAATTTGTACAGAAAGAGCTTACCAAGAAGCTTTAGAAATTGTGTCTGCGATGTTTGACAATCAACCTAAAGAGAATACTCCAGAATTTGATAGAATGAAAACTCTTGTTTTGTTAATTGAAGCTTATGAAACAGAACATTATCCTATTTAAATTTTTTCTTGCGGTTCTTTTACAGGCTCTACAGGTGCGTCTGTTTCTGCCATTTCAGTAGATGAGAGCTGTTTTGTGCTTTCATCAACAGCGGTCGGGAAAAATTGCCCGTCTTTGTAAATCCAGCCAATTTGTGCTTCCTTTGACCGAATTGCTTCACCATCAAAGTCGTGAACATAATCTTCTGATGCGACGATAATATTTGTTACCACACCATTTTCAACAATTGCATATTCCATGAAGTGCTCCTATATAAAAAATTTCAACAAGATAGCTCCATCTCCGCCATCGCCACCGATTGTACCCCCATCCTTTCCACGAAAATAGCCTCCACCTCCACCGCCTCCGTTAGCGCCATAAGTCGCCACCATTACCGCCTCTGTTAGCTCCATAATCGCCACCATTACCGCTTCTTGAGTTCTTTCTGCCACCGCCTCCACCTCCGCCGCCGCCATAAATACTGTTTTCACCATCATTTCCATGATTACTACCCAAGTGGCCACCGCCACAGCCACCTCTACCACCGTCAAAAATTTCATCCCGGTATGGAGGTATAGCTGTCGTTGTTTCACTACAATTACCATGACGACCCTGTTGACCACCCTCTGCACGAATAATTCCTTTGATAAAGGTCGCTCCACCAAGACCTCCATCGCCACGATTGTCGGCGACACCACCACTGCCTCCACGACCAACCTGAGCTATTGTCGATTTTTTAAGGTCTAATCCTCTAATTCTAACATGCGCACATCGAGCACCTCCACCCCCACCGCCAGCCTTTCCATTTCCACCATCACATCCACCACCTCCACCACCACCCCATGCCCATATTTCAATTACTGTGTCATCAGTGACACCCTCAGGCAATGGAGTGGTACCGCTTTCTGTCATGAGGATTTCAACAGTTTTTTTGGTGAATAAAGCTATCAATTTATCAATTTCACTTTTCGTATAAACAGCTTCACCATCGACTTTAAGCGGTCCTTTAAGCTTGCTTTCCGTTGTGCTTAAACTTGTAACCACTTCACCGTTATGGGTGAGGCTAAGCGAGGAATTGCCAGTGAGTTCCACATCACCACTCATAGTCACTTTGTTGTTAAATTTGTTATCATTTTGCCATTCATTGGCTTGTGCTAAACGCCCATAGCTTGTGAGATCTTCATTGATTTTGGCTCTAAAGTCGTCAAGTCCTACGATATCTTCTGTTTTATGTTGATGCGCACCTAACAATGATATTGCACTACCAAAGGTAAAATTATTATTGCTTGATTTGTAGAGCACATAATTGTTAGCCGCATCTTGTGCACCCTCGATATCGCTTAAATCAGCGAATGAGAAGGTTTTATCAGCTGCCATCTTGCCTCTGAGGGCTGTTTCAAGATCTGTGACATCACCTATGCTATGCGTATGTTTTAAAGGCGCTTTTTCGTCTATCTTTCCCTCAACGTCAGCAATGGCTTGATCAATTTTGGTCAAGTTTTCCCGCAAGATTGGGAATTCAGAACTGATAAAGCGTCCTTCTTTTGGCAGTTCCATGTCGAGTTTTTTGGTTTTGGTCATGTCTGTTCTCCCATCATAATATGCCAGCGCCGAAATCACACACCATAGATCGTGCGGCAGGTCCACCAGTGAGTGTGAGTTTGAGGCGCGCTTGTTGTGCTGATTTATCATCACTGATAAATTTGCGCTCTGTCCAAAGAGGTTCCGATAGCTGTTCTGTTTCATCTAGTTCCAAAGGGCTAAAAGAACCATCATCCAGTTGCATCTCCAGTGTAAAGGATGAACCACCAGGCAAAAAGGTTTTGATATAGCTGGTAAGCCTCGATTTTTCACCAAAGGCAAAAGCCCTGGTGATATAGGTTGCTTCTTTATGAACTTTTCCTGCAATCAATTGAACAGGAGCAAATAACACGGGTGAAAGCTTTTCTGTGCCTTTGAGAATAGCGCGGAGGTGAACTTTTTCACTGATATATTCAGTAAGATTAAGCAATTGAAAGGGCAGTAGTTGATAAACTGTGCCGTTGTTGCGTTCAATTTCAAAGATGACAGAACACTCACTTGAAGGCAATTCAATGGCTGCACGTATTTGCAAATCAGAGCAGTCAACAAGATCAAACTCACCTAAAGGAACGGTTTTTTCTGTTTGTGTGTAGCGGGCTGCTAACACTCGAAATGCTAAGGCTTCATCTTGATGTGCGGTCCAGCTTTGTGCGTTGACAGAAGAAAAGCGCGGACCCGTCACATAGGGATGGCTTGAGACATATCTTTGGCTCTCTGCATCAAAATCACCAAGTTTGGCCAGTGAGACAGAATGGTCACCATCATCAGTTTTAATGACAAAAGCGGTCAGACGATCATCGGGGATTAATAAGGGGACATCATAGCGTGCTTTTGCCCATCCGGTTTTTGCACCTTTCATGGAATAGGATGTTTGGGCTTGAATATCGGCGGTAGGATAGCCGTTTTCAGTGGTGACTAAATCGATCATTAAATCATGAGAAGGATTGCCAATTTTACAAAGATGGAAATCAATCCCTGTGATTTGTCGTGTTTCATCGGGTCTTCTTTGGGCTTTAACAGCTGACTTGTAATCTACTTATATCTATGTAATAATATGCATTATGGATAGATTTGTTGGGATAGGTAAAGCAGCTCAAGTTTTAGGTGTTTCGATTAGTACTTTACGTCGTTGGGAAGGTGAAGGCAAGATTGTTTCTGAGCATACAGTAGGAGGACACCGGCGTTATGACCTATCCAAGCTGAGACCTGAGCTTTTTCATTCGAGAGAACTGTCACAAAGAAAAACCATTGCTTATGCACGTGTATCGAGCCATGATCAAAAAGACGATTTAGAGCGACAAAAACAGGTTCTCGAGCTTTATTGTGCAAGCCAAGGTTGGACTTATGAACTCATTTCTGATTTAGGATCCGGAATGAACTATCGTAAAAAAGGTCTTAAACGTTTATTGGATGCTCTCATTGAAAATGAAATTGGTCGTTTGGTGATTACACATAAAGATCGTTTATTGCGCTTTGGTGCAGAATTGGTCTTCGCCATTTGTGAAGCCAAACAAGTTGAGGTTGTCATTCTTAATCAGGGGGAAGAAAGCAGTTTTGAAGAAGATTTAGCCAAAGATGTTTTAGAAATTATTACTGTCTTTAGTGCTCGTCTTTATGGAAGTCGTTCGAGAAAAAATCAACGGTTATTAGAGAATGTTCGTCAAGCTGTAGAGGCCTCGCAATGATTGTTGCTCACAAAATAGCTCTAGACTTAAACAATAAACAGCGAAGCTATATGGCTCGAGCTAGTGGTTGTGCACGCTTTGCTTATAATTGGGCACTGAAAGAATGGCAGCAGCAATATGAAGCATGGAAGCAAGATAATAATTTACCAAAGCCTAATGACTATGGTCTACGTAGACAATTCAATTCTCTAAAACGAGAACAATTTCCATGGATGATGGAAGTTACTAAAAATGCTCCACAAATGGCAATTATTCAATTGGGTGTGGCTTTTAAAAATTTCTTTTCAGGGAGAAGCCGATATCCCACTTTTAGAAAGAAAGGAGTGCACGATCGTTTTACTTTAACCAATGATCAAATACAGTTGCAAGGTTCCAAGATAAGAATTCCCAAACTTGGTTGGGTTCGTCTGCGAGAACAATTGCGATTTCAAGGAAAGATCTTGTCAGCAACCATTAGCCGTAAAGCGGATCGGTGGTTTGTAAGTCTTAGTGTTGAAACAGATAATCAAAAGCCACTGAACGAGAACCAAGTTATTGTTGGTATTGATTTAGGCATCAATGCACTTGCAACGCTTTCGACAGGAGAGACCATAGGAGGTGTTAAACCTTATAAGGCTTTGCTAAATCGTTTACGGCGCTTGTCTCGAAGGCTAAGTCGTAAGCGAAAAGGCTCGAGTAATCGTTATAAGGAGCAACAAAAACTCGCTAAGCTTCATGCACGGATAAGCAATATCAGAACAGATCATTTGCATAAGGTTACAACAGATTTAATTCAGCGTTTTGGGACGTTTTGTCTGGAAGATCTTCATGTAAAAGGTTTGTTGAAAAACCGGCATTTATCGCGTTCTTTTGCAGATCAAAGTTTTTTCGAGTTTCGCCGTCAATTGGAATATAAAGCAGTACGTTATGGTCGACAGATTGTTATTGCAGATCGTTGGTATGCGAGCAGTAAGATCTGCCATCATTGCGGATGTAAGGCTGAAAAGTTACCTCTTAGCATACGTGAGTGGAGATGTTCTCATTGTGGTATACACCATGATAGAGACATTAATGCCGCAATTAATTTAAAAAACTTGGCGGTGAGTTCCACCGTGTCAGCCTGTGGAGAGGAAGGCCCTGGCCAATGTCTTATGACTTTGGTGAAACCAGCCTCAAAGAAGCAGGAAATCAACAGTATATTTAATCAGAAATGATCACATTTACATAAGTTTGATAGAACGGTACGTATAGTTCTCCAAAGCCCAGGCTCGGCGCTTGCTACGGTGCTAAGGTATCGATTTTTATCTGCCCATTGCGAAACCGTGTACGGTGGATCCGGCTGTCGTGCGTCATTGGCATTGGCGAAAAATTCTTCGACTGCATTTTCATCCATTATTCGTTTCTTGCAAGTTTTCTAACTCTGGAGAATGAGGATCATGAAAAGGCACTGGAATATTAACAGCCTCAAGCAAAGCGGTTCTCATAGTATAATCAATGGCACCAATAAGGCTGGCTGCATCACATCCAACTTGTGCAGCAATGCTTGCACCAAAACGATGAGGAAAATTCAACATGGCATCACGGTGTGCTCTTCCAAATTCACGCGCTGCCTTTTTCATTTCTTCTCGATCAACAGTTGTTTCGCGTAAACGTTCAAGGGCAATCTTTTCGCTTTCAAGTGCAACTTGCATTCGCTCCAGTTTAATTTTGTATTCATTAGCTCCATCTGTGGAGGCTTGTTTGATCTTTGTCCGCGGTTGACCATCAGGCGCTAAAAATGGGGGTGGGCGCTTTGTTGGATTCTCATTCCAAATGGCTGTTGCAACGGCTTCATTGACAGAACCATCTTCAAAAAGAGCCGCATCAAATTTACCTGTTTTAAAACGAGAAATCACCGCATTAGGTGAAACACGCATCTTTTTCGCAAACGCACGAACTGATAGACCTTTTCGAGATTTCTTATTCATAATTTCTCCTAGCTTTACTTCTCTGCTATAAGAAGTAAGAGTTTACGGTGTTACGAATGATTGACAATCAGGTATAATCGGGCATACATTCCGGTATGCAAACGGATACGCTCCAAGTCACACGAGAATTATTGGTTTTCAAAAAAAACTTTAAAATAAGCTGTGGCTACACAAAAGAAGATTTGGAAGCCGTGGTTCTCCACCATTGACAGATGAAGAACTTGCACATCTAAAGCCAGCTAAAGATGTTTTACCACCGTCCTTCTTTAAATATGTAACAAAAGACCGCCGCAAACGTGGGCTTTAACAGGTGAAAGTCTTAAAAAAAGCAAGCGTTTGCTAAACAAAACTACCTTTCCATTCTAAAAAACAATGCTTTACAGTTGAAATTGTACTTCAATTGTATTACATTGAAATACAGTTGAGAGAGGAGAAATCATTATGGCTGCCAGTCGTATGGTTCAAGCGCGTGTACCAGAAGAAATTCAAAATGTTGCTAGTCAAGTTATTCAAGCTTCAGGTTTATCAGTAAGTGATGTTGTGAGAGTGTTGATGACACGTATTGCACAAGATAAAGCTATTCCGTCCTTCTTGTTTCAACCTAATGCGAAAACTATAGCGGCTTTTGCAGAACTAGAGGAAGGTAACTTAAAAAAGTTTCATTCCGTAGACGAATTATTTGACGATCTCTATGCGGACGATTGAACGTACCACTATCTTCAAACGTGATTTCAAGCGTGAAATGAAAGGACGGTATCGGCATCTTTTAGATACTGATTTGCGCCAAATCATTGCAGCATTAGCAAATGATCAACCTTTAGAACCTCGATATCATGACCATGCATTAACTGGGAATTGGAGCAATTATCGGGATTGCCATATTCGACCTGACTTAGTGTTGATTTATCGCTTGATTGATCAAGATCGATTGATTTTAGTGCGTCTGGGCTCCCATTCAAAACTTGATCTTTAAACCACCTCCCCATTGTTGAGAACGGGGAGGGGAGATGTGTTTTACTTAAGCAACTTTTTTAATGGGGCTCTCCAAATTTGGTTCGTAAGCTTTCAAAAAAGGATTCATAGCCATGGGAAACTCTGAAGCTCCAAAATCTGTAAGAACTGCCAGAATCTTTGTAAAATTGGGCACTTCATCTTGAAGTTCTAAAATCAAAGCTTTTTCCACCACGCCCATGACCTGCACCAGCGTGTTACAATCCTCATCTCCAACGCTTTGATGATTGGAAAATTGAGCCAACTCTATCCACAAATCGCATAAGAAGTTTGTATCTACTTTCATTGTACACCCCCAAAGATTTGTTCTCTCAAACAAGCTAATCCTTTTGGTGTAATTTTTGTTGAAGGAAGCACCTTATCTGTTCCATCCGGTCTTTGAATGGTGATAGCAGGGCAATCCATAAAACCTTTCTTTATCTTATCCTGATAAGGTAACAAAGGACCACTCGGAGCCCGTCGATACACCCAGTCATTCTTACGTAGGTAATTAGTTAAATCCTTTGGTCGTACTTCCAACATCTTTGCAGCTTCTATCAAACCGAATAAACCATCAGAGCGTTTTAAGCCATCAAGTGCTTTTGCCTTTGGTTCTAATTTAGCAATGATAGTGTCTTTCCGCTCGTTTTCATCTTTTAAATGCGTTAAGACACCAAGCATTACTGCTGGACTGGAGTAGTCGATCGATTGAACATAGGATTGCTTTATCTCGCCCCTACGCCATGCAACAAATAACTTAATAAGCATATAACGAACTTGAGAAGATTTTTCTGTATTCGATAATGTCGCAATCAATAACGCCTGCTCTTCGTTAAGCCAATATTCTGTTACGTTATTGCCCTTTATTACGTGCGCCACAGTGGCGCACCTCCCAAACCGTTCTATTTCTTGCATATTTCTTGTAATTAATTTTCTAACGTCACGTGTACGAACAAACCCTAATTTTTCTGCTAAGTCCACATCGCGAACACGAGGCTCGTTTTCGACTTCTCGTAATTTGATTAATTTGTCTTTATTGATAGGTAAGTATGTGCTATTATTCATTGTAATTGACCTCTTTCAGGTTAGTTAGATGTAAAGCGTTAGAGAGAGTTTTTGCGGACTTATGCTCTAGCGCTTTTTCTTTTTTGAGAATGTTAATTATTTCAGATGAAAGAGAGCGATCATTCTCAGTCGCCCGATTAAACAACCACTCCTTTAATGTATGTGGCATATTTATTTTATATTGGATCGTTTTCATTTTACCTCCATATGCACATATTTAGTACCATAAAGGTACCTTGTGTCAAGTGTATTTTAGGTATATTTTAGGTGCATGACAAAAAAAGATCGTGTGCAATTTAAATTTCTCATTCCAATTGAACTGAAAAATCAATTGGAAGAGCTTGCTGAAGCAAATCATCGTAGCCTTACGGGTGAAATTCTTGCTCGTTTAGAAGATTCTGTCCGCACTACCGTTACATTAAATCACCTACTGGCAATGAATTCAGAAGATCTCAAAAAGCTCCTTGAACAATCACTCGTGAATAAAAAACAATAAGACCGAACAGCCCATCAGAACGTTTTAAGCCTTCCAAAGCTTCTGCCTTGGGAGTTAATTCTGCAATAACATGATCTTTCTGCTCAATTTGATTTTGTAGATGATTCAAGAATCCAATCATTGCTTCTGGGCTTGAATAATCGATCTGTGGTGTTGCTACTTGCTTTGCAATCTTTTCACATTCGATGAAGTATTCTCTAGCTTGGTGCCCTTTGTCATTACGCTCTATCATCGAAAGGTGTTTAGCCATGTCTAAGGTGAGGTAATACTCCATGCTTGGACGCCCACCTTTTTCTAAATTTTTAGAAAAACCTATAAAGTCTATATTTTCTCGAAATTTGCATTCTTTAATGCGATTTTTAATCCAGTCTGCAAATTTTGATGTAATTCCCAAAAATACGTGTAATTCACGGGCATTGACGGTTTGAACAGTTTCCCGATCAATAATCCGTTCTTTAATTTCTATAAGAGTATTCATAATGAATTCCTTATGGTTAGACGTTTGTTAATGACACTCAAAAAGAGTGCCGGGCGCTAACAAACACGGCCATAAGTCCGTCGCTATGCTTTTCCCAAAAGGGTATTATATGGCATAGCCACACCCGACAGATATTATTATACGCATGTAGCATATAATGAGTCAAAGTCTTTAATGTATAGAAGACTGATTATTTCGGCAACCAATCCGCTTATGGTTCTAAGGTGTTTGTTAGGCACCTAATTCGAAGATACCTATTACTATAGAATTGTCAAGTAACAAAAATTACTTCTTGCTAAGAAAACGTTTCACATACTGTACAGTGTACATATTGAAATCATTATTTATCAATGAGTTAAGTGTACAATGTACAGTCAATTTAAAAATTCTGTCGCTAGCGATAGTTCGCGCTGTTCCGCCCCGCAACAGACCTAACCCGCTAGAAAGTACCTTTTGCATTGATTTTATTTATTTTTTTCTGAAAAAAACCAAAGTACAAGCGATAATTTTCTTTAAAAATTACAATTAAAGTGAGTAGTGTGTTGATATAGCTTAAGAACATTATTTAGCTTTCTTATTGGCGGCATATTCTTGACGAGCAAGTTGGTACTGTATGTTTTTGATTAGTCTTTCATTGGCTTTTTTTACAATAGCATCTGCAATTTCTGGCTTGGACATCACCGCAGCAATTGAGGGGCCGTCTTGTTTTGCAATGGGAAATTTATCTCCATCCACTCTTTGAAAGACATTACCTTTCAGCTTTTTTAATTCAACACGCTTTGGAAAACCCCCACCCTTGATAAAACCATGAGGCAAGATTTCTTTTTTTCCAAACATTGTGTAAGTCACACCGTGTTTTGTTTCTTTTGCTTGGAAAAATTTAAGAGGTATCGGTGTTCCAGAACCAATGATATCTGTCTCGAGAAGCTTTGCTGTAGCCTTTTCTTTAATATAAACACCTTTTTTGATACGCTTTGATTGGGCGGATGTAATGTCAGCAATTTGTTTTTCAGCAAAGCGTTCGACTTGTTTTGCAGAGGTGTTTACAGCATTACGCAAAGCCCAATTAAGGCGTGGTGCTTGAAGATTGGTAAAAGTATCTTTTACTTGTTGAAGATACCATTTTTGATGGATGATTAATTTCAACTTTTAAGCTTTTGGGCAGGAGATGTTGATGATTTGGAAGCTTTAGGTGTTTCGGTCTGTTGAAGTGAAGTTTCTTCTACATCTGGTTCAGAAGGTGTCTGTACAACTTCTTTTTCTATTAGCTTAGTCTGTTCAATTACCTTTTCAGGTTTTATTGTTGTCTTGACTCCAACAAAAGGTTTTGCGGCGTTTGCTCGTTTAAGTCGAGCATAGACATGATTGGAAACTTCAACAAATGGATTATTGGGTGTTGATGGTTCAAAGCGAATAGTGCTTTTATTGTCGCCAATAACACACATTGGCTTAGTGATGACAGCTTTCATTTTCGCTCCTTTTGAGGCAATTAATTAATGACATAATGATGTCAAATATTAATTTTTATTCTTTGAAAAATAGATTAGCCCAAATTACCAAGAAAACAGGGCCTTCTAGCCATATTAAAAGCTTGATATTTTACTGAATTTTTGGGGATATTTTTGAATTTTAGACACAATTCAACTAGTGCCGTGACGTCATTAAATACGACTTTTTATGTCATGTCAACAAAAAAATCATGATCTTGTGTTTTTTTATTTTTTGATCAAAATTTAGTATTTTAAAAGTCGCTCTTTAATTTTCTATAAATAATAACATATTTGTTGTATTTAAACATTTTAGATGTTATATTATATTTATGAACAGTCATGAATTAAAAAGATATCTTACAAAACATGGTTGCAGTTTTACTTCAGGGAAAGGCGGTCATTTGCTTGTAAAGCGTGGTTCTAAAAAATCCGTTTTACCTATGCATGGTGCGCGGAAAGAATTAGGAACAGGATTAGTTCAAAAGATTCTTAAAGATCTTGAATTGAAGTAGGTCTGAATATGGAGATGTAAATGAAATATGCACTTAAATTTATCAAAGATGATAATGATACTCTTCTTGTCCTTTGCAAAGACTTTCAGGAATTTATTACCTATGGTAACGACGAAAAAGAAGCTTTAGAAAATGCTAAAAACGCACTTTTAACAGTCATTATGGGACGTTTCCGAGATCGTGAAGTCGTTCCTTTTGGAGCTCATGATACTGCTTATCCTTTTGTTGAAGTATCTTCATTGGCCACTTTAAAAATTGCAATACATAACGCTATGATTGAAAAAGACTTACGCAAAGCTGATCTCATACGTCTTTTACAACTTCACCCAATACAAATTGACAGATTGTTGGATTTAAACCACGCAACAAAATTAGATGCTTTAGAAACCGCTCTCATTGTTCTTGGAAAAGAGATCACTATTAATGTTCAAAATGCTGCTTGAAATTTAGTGGTTTTGTGTAAAATGTTTACAAAGTGCATTCAGAGCAATATACAGCGAACCGATAAGATGTGGTAGTGATTGATCTTCTATCACAAGATATTGTAGCGCAGCGTAAAGGTTATGCTGTCTATAAAGGCGTTGTGCTTCTTTTATCGCCTCTTTCGTCTTTTCATAACAATCAGTTGCTCTTTCGACCCACTGTTTTTGTGCCGCCTCATCTGATGCAGGAGTAAAGTCATCATAAACAGCATTAGGCAATCCTTTTGCACAGAGGTAATTGTTTCTCACTTCAAGATATTTTTGCGCAGCATCATATTGATCTTGATTGATTTCACCTTGTAAATAAAGCCGACCTACGTAAGTACTTGAAATCGGATTTTTTGCTTGTTCTATGGTTAAGCCAAAGCGTTTGGCACGCATTTTAATTGCCGATTTATCCATGGATTTTTTTCTTAAGATACGTCCATTTGGTTCTCTTAGACGTCTCTTAAGTCGTGGACGTCCACGTTTTGCACGTTTTTTTCTCTTTGTCATATTTTATCAATCAAAATGGCATGCTATCACTAAGAGCTGTACTATAATCAGCAGCTCTTGAAGTGGCGGCATAACTTTCGGAAGTGATAGGTGAAGAGGTATGGGATGCAAGTTGATTGTTCTTTACATCAAGCAACTTCAACTCACCTCTGTATTGAGGCAGGACAATCTCTATTGTGGAATGATCTTGTCCATTTTTATCTTGCCATTTGCGTGTCTGAAGCTGTCCTTCAAGATAAACTTTACTTCCTTTCCTGAGATACTGAAGAGCAATTTTTGCTAAATGTGGATTAAAAATCACCACAGAATGCCATTCAGTTTTTTCTATTTTTTGATGGGTCTTTTTATCTGTATAGCTCTGAGAGGTTGCCAACCGAAAATTGACTATTTCTGCTCCAGAATTCATTGTTTTGCTTTCGGGATTAGCACCAAGGCGTCCGATTAATGTCACTTTATTGAGCATGTTTTTCCTGACCTTAAACTTGTATTTTATAGACATAAGATCTTAACATGATTTGCTTATTTTTTCAATTATTTCAATAATATATTATTATAATTTAACATATTAAAT
Organism: Bartonella bennetti; assembly: GCF_045945445.1. Lineage (NCBI taxonomy): Bacteria > Pseudomonadati > Pseudomonadota > Alphaproteobacteria > Hyphomicrobiales > Bartonellaceae > Bartonella > Bartonella bennetti. The sequence goes on from NZ_CP174576.1 coordinate 426,438, forward strand.
TATGTTTTACATGACTAATTAATAAATAATCGATTGACATAAATGCATGGTGTATCGTATCAAGTAACAAAGGGGTAATATATGGCAATCGTTAGTTTTAAGCATAAAGGGTTGAAGTTATTCTTCGAAAGAGGAATTGTTAAAGGAATACAACCTGCACACGCGAAAAAATTAGCAAATATTTTGGTAATTTTAGATACAATATCCGCACCCGAACAAGTAACGATTAAGTCGTATCGTTTACATGAACTTACTGGCGTTTTAAAAGGTTATTGGTCTATGCGTGTAAATGCAAATTGGCGTGTTACTTTTCGTTTTATTGGAACAGATGTTGAACTTGTTGATTATCAAGACTATCACTGATTTTGAGGTATTATGATGATGTACAATCCTCCACACCCTGGTGGCATTTTGAAAGAAGAATTGCTTGATACATTAGGATTAACAATAACAGAAGCAGCAAATCATCTCGGCATTGCACGTTTAACTTTATCCCGTGTCCTAAACGGTCATGCAGCCATCAGTATTAACCTTGCTTTACGATTAGAAAAGGCTGGTTTGAACGATGCCGAATTTTGGCTTAAATTACAACAAAAGCATGATCTCTGGCAAGCACGGCAGAACACTCCACTCCCTAATATTTTATCCTTAGAACAAGCAGGACATCTTTAGAATTTCTAATTCTAAAATAAATTAATAATTCTTTGAACAGCGTTAGCTATAGCGCCTGTTTCTTTAGTAGCATTACAAATTTTCAGAAATATTTCTTTCCAGTTTTTGCCAGAACGCTTAACTTGGTTTATTACAACCTTTTGTAAAATAGGTTTAAGCGACCTCAGCACTGTCAAATTTCTTTTGAAATGCTTTTCTTTTTTTTAGATTTCTTAAATTCTTGATGAAGAGCTTTCTCTATCTCCTGATCCATTTTTTTCAACATTGGTTCATCATCTTGATCGTCCATCACCATCTTTACAGAATGTTTTTTGATGTTTTTGTTCACCTCCTCTATGAGAGGCTCGATATTCAGAATATTCCGTGGCACATTGCCCCCATAGATCCAGGCTTTTACCTGCGCTTTGGTACTGAAATCAGCATTTTCTGGTATGGTGTAATACTGGCCACCATCAAACTTTTCACACTCTCTCGTGCCATCTTCATATTCGTAAAGATTGTAAAAATATTCTGCCGCTCCATCCCCCCACGGCACATGACCAATTGCCGTTGCTACAAATTTCTTCTGCATCGGCTGTTGACGGTTTGTTAAGAACAACTGTTTTAAATTTAAAATCTGCATCTTTTTTCCTATTTTTACGTCACACTCTGTTTGATTCAAATTTGACCACACAGCGCTTTTTATGTTGCTAATGCGGAATTTCATCAAAAAACTATCAGATCTCTTTCTATGGTATGTTTCTGTCGATTTAAATACATATACAATCACAAAACGATCACCACTTTTCACTATTTTGCTGAAACCTTCTCTCCAAATCCATTCAAAACATTTTCAGCTTCTATCCTTTCAACAAGCCTGAGAGGACTTGCTTTTTCTCTTTCACAGCTCTTCATAACGGCTTTACGAACTAAATTAGCTTTGGATAAAAGCTCGTTTTCTAAAGCATGGCACAACTTTACAAGCTCACGAGTGCTAGGAAAAAACGTATCCGATAAACCATCAATTTCACCGCATAAAATCCGCTTAACCGTTCTCATCAGCGACCAAGATGAAACCGTTTCTAAAGCCATGCCATAAGCAAGCGCTATACCTCATAATCTGAGCGCTGTGGAATTTTCAAACCACAGGAAAGCATGCGAAGAGCCTTAGAGATATCCTCTTTATCAGCTTTCACCGCAAACAGCTCTTGAAGCCGATCATAAGCCTCTAAAGCAATCGTTTCTTGCTGTTTGGTCAACTGGGTACCATCCACTAAGCTCAAGGGGAAACCCGGCGCTATCATGCTGTGAACTTGATTCAAAGTATCCTCGAGCGCCGATATCAAGGACACTGTCTGCAATCCGTTCCCCAACGCTTTTTTGGCCTTGAGAGCGTTGTTGTTCATAGTTCTTCCTTTCCTCTAATTTTTCGATCGCTCTACGAACCCAATTACGCCAGGTTGCTTGCCAATCATGCTTGGTAGCGTCCTTTCCTGTCTTCGCATTCCAGTAATCTCGAAATTTTGCTTTCTCGATGTTCACACGCTCTGGAGGTAAGCCCTCTGCAATGGCAAACTCGTAATCAGGCTCAAAATCCTCAGGCAGTCGACAGCCTCGATTAGCTTGCGCTCGTTTTGCTTTTTGGGAAATGTTCTCTTGCTCGTGAATGGGAGGTTGGTTGTCTGATGAGGTTGCGATTTGATTTGGTTGGTTCTTAACAGCATCAACCTCTGTTGGCTCTTCAATCAAATCGATAGGTTCTAAACTTTCAGAACCAAGTTCTTTTTTTGATAATACGATAGTATTAGTTTTTTTATTATAACTGTTATTGTTATTGTTATTGTTATTGTTAATGGCATCATTAAGCATTGCATATGCATTGCTTGTGCATTGCTCACGCATTGCACGTGCATCATTATTACTTTTATCTCTATTTTTATCCCACCTAGCTTTTGCTGCTTTTGAAGCCTTTTCCGAAGCTTTATCTAAATTCTCATTACAGTTGTTAAGTTCTTCTTCAACTTTTAAACTCCATAAACGACCATCTTCTAAACGTATGATCTTCTCATCACGTAACAAGATATCTAATGTATTTTTTAGAACTCTAACTGAACAACCAGCCCACCGTGCTAATTTAGGAGCATCTTCAACAATAGGTCGGCGCTCTTCGCACATGTATAAGACAAGAGTCATATAAAGACCTTTTTCTACTATACTCATGCCACTAACATCTACAATCCATTGTGATGAAAACAGCCTCGTCCATGGCAACTTAGTTGACATGCATTTCTCCTCTTTTGTGCTTATGCCATCTTGCTATCGCTGCTTTTGAAGCTCGCTCTGAAAATTTATTATACTCTTGATTAAATGCCGCTGATCCATGCCATAAATCGCTATTCTCTAAACGCGTGATATGACCCGTGCTTATTAAAACATCTAATGCCTTTTGAAACTTTCTTACTGAACAGCCACACCAGCCTGCTAAATAAGCAGCATTATTTAAAAGAGGCGCTTGCTTTTCTGTCATAAGCAACATTAATGTTGTGTAAACACCTTTCTCCGTTGCTTGCAAACCCATGAGCTCTTTTAAAAACTGAGTGGAATAAAATCTTACGCAAGGAACTCTACTAATGGACATCACTGATCTCCTTTTCTCGAACTAAATATACAATTGCCAAAGCATCTGCCTCATTATCATCACAAGGACAGTGCCCTTTGGAACGCATTGCCTCTATCATCTCTTTTTTCGAAGCATTTCCTTTCCCTGTTGTTGCTTTCTTTATCGTACCAACAGGAATGCCCTTATACGGGATCCGGTAATGTTCGCACCACGCCGTTAACGTTGCTAAAAAGCCGCCATAAACATGTGCTGCATCCGTACCAACATGACGCCTCACCTCTTCAAAGTACACCGCTTCAATTCCATCAACTTACCTATTTAGTTCAGAAAGCCACTGCTTAAAACGCAAATAACGCATTCCACCGCCTTCAAAGCGGCGTGATTGAAAATCTTCTGTATCGCTTATTATATGACCACCTGCACCGCAGAGCGCCCAACCAGTCTTGGTGCCTAGATCAAGGCATAAAATGGCGTCAATCATGATACTTCATCCTTCCTTTTGGTCGATTATCACAACCAATCTGTTGAGTTTCGTATTCCATGAGAAAAAGAAGACAGCAAGCTGCATGAGCCAAGTGTGGCAATCCGCTTTCAAGATCTTTATCTTCTCCACCAAACCAAGCTAATAAATGACGTAAAGCAGCTCCATACAAACGGCTCCAATTCATACCAGAACGCCAATTATTAGCCCCATACTTATTGGCTCCAAATTCCAAAACACGACCAATATCAAGCAATGTCAGTGGTGGAATAAGATCAACACGCGGTTTATCAATATCATTCTTATGGGCTTTAAAAACCACGATTATCTCCCCTCAAGACTATAACGTGCTTATATTGCGTGTTCACCACATCGCATGTATTTCTGTAAACTATCTATGAAATGCTTTTTGAAACCGTACGCATTACTATATGCCTTTATAGACAATGATGGTCCTAAAGCACTTTTAGCTATTAAATTATCATTTTCATCAAGAGAAAAATCCCAATCAGAATCGCTAAAAACAATTGTGCTGCCATCTGGAAAATGCATTTCTTTTGTTAAATCTTCTAAAATGCAAAAAGTATAAGATGAGCTTTGCATTTCTTTATGAAAGACATAAAAATCAACAAAAAACACGATTACATTAGCCATAAAAAACACAATCATTGCTGATAAACCGTAATCCATCTTTATTTTCTTTCTTTATAGTGAATTGTATTATCATGCTCCCCTAAAGCCGTTGTATATCCTTGCACTCACACTCATCTCTGCAACCAGAAAAATTATCGCAAATGGCTTCCATTAATCGCATGTATTGTTGCAATATTTTAATCAGTGCTTCTTGTTCCTTAGTTGTTTTCGTGAGAGTTTTTAAGAACCTTTGTTGTTGCTGAATAATAAAAGAGAATAGTAATAATATGCTAGATAGTGTGACTAAGGTGTTTAATATTTCCATTATTACATTTTGGCTCATTGATTATCTCCATCCTCGATTTTCGTATGACAACCTATTAATCTACAAAGCTGCGTGTAGAGTTTCTTCAATATTCTGTTGCTCATGATTTTTCTTCTTTAAGAGTGTGAATGCTGCTGTTGGTGCTCGTTATTATCTATGTAGAAACCGTAAAAGTAGGCATAGGGCTTAGGAATATTTTTCAATTAAATCTTTTTGTTTTTGAATTAAATCTTCTTGTTCACGTATTATGTCTTCCATTATTTTATCTGTCTCTTTTTCGAACGTTTTCATCGTTTTACGAAAGCGCAAACAACCCAAAAACATGATTACATTGATTATAAAAAGCGTAAGCACCGCTGCCAAATTGGAATCCATCTTTATTTCCTTTCTTCATAGTGTAATTGTATTATCATGCTCCCTAAAGCCTTTGCATATCGTTGCACTCACACTCATCTCTGCAACCAGAAATATCATCACAAAATGAGAGTGGAGAGGAATCTTGAGGCTTTGTTATTTCGTTAAAAACAGAAGTCGCATCAGAGCTTCCTTTCAATTTTTGCAGCTTTAAATAATTTATTACAGAGATAGATCCTCTTTTTTCCCATTTGCAAACAGCGGCTTGAGTTACACCAAGCATTTTAGCCATCCCTGATTGTGTCCAATTAAATTTGTTTCGTATTGACTTAGTCAAATTCTTAAAATCTTCTCGTTGATCCATTTACAAGCTCCAATAACAGCTTTGTCTTATTTTATTCATATAATTATAGTTATATACAGTCAAGGAAATTTATCTTTATCAACGATAAAAAAATAAGGTAAGCAGAAGTATGAGTAATAAATCTAATATCATAAGCACATTAAAAAAGATTTTGACCGAATTTAACTTAACGCAAGAAGATGTAGCTAGGCGGTTAAACGTAACACAAGCTTCAGTATCTAAATGGTTAAAAGATTCTGATCCCCGCGGCTCTAATCGTGATGCCATTCTAGAACTATATAAAGAATTAAAGGGAGATAACCATTTAACAACTTTCGTTCCTCTTATGGGATATATAGGAGCAGGAACGCAAATAGACCCAAGTTTTGAACAAATCCCTGAAGATGGTCTTGAACAAATAGAAATTCCCTTTGTTTTACCTGATGATATGATTGCCTTTGAAGTTAAAGGAGATTCTATGCTTCCTGTTTATAAAAATGGAGACATGGTTATTGCAAGACGGCGTCAAATCAAAACGATAGAATACTTCTTTGGAAAAGAAGCGGTTATTCTCACACATGATAATAAAAGATATATAAAACAGATTAGTAGAGGTATGAATGGCGAAATAGATTTGCTTTCTTGGAATGCGCCTCCCATTAAAAATGCTAAAATTACATGGATTGGGGAAATTTTTGCTACCTTACCAACAAGCTCTTACAGTAAAATGATTCGATCTTATCGCTAATTATCAGTTACGCTAAAAGGCATTTTCCCTTTCTACTTTTGCAAAATGTTATAATGGTTTTTATTAAAGTATAACTTTTTATAATTTTTTACTTGATATTTTATAATTATAATTATAATTATATTAATTAATAAAAGCTACAAACACACACAAACAACAGTCGCAAGGCATTAGAGGGGGTAGATATGAAAAAGCCGATTTTTATTAATCCAAATGAAATTCTTTTAGCAATGTGCAGTAATGAAAACGAAAACACTGCACGTTCTGGACCTTTTTATGATGAAACAGAAGTATTGAACTTTTTATCTGACATCGATGATGTGGAAAGAATTATTCGCATCGAGCTCTCAACAAATCGATGGGAAGATATTTCCGAAGAAATTGCTGAAGAATATTTAGATCAAAGCAGCTGGATGCTTGATGAAGATAGCGATATTCCTCCTTTTGTAGAATACAGCGATGCCTATGAAGCTTTTAAAAAAGATCTCGAAGATCAAAAAATTGATGATGAGATCTATGGCACTTATGAAGAGCAACACCGTCTCAGACTCTCTGATGTGATTTAAAGAGGAATCTTTAACATGACACATTCTCCTTTAAGCCTTATATCGCAAAAATATGGCTTCTCAGAACAAGAGTTTCGTAAAACCATTGTTAAAACCTGTATCAGTCATAACTTCTCTGATGAAGAATTTGCTGCTTTTATTTCCGTCGCTAATACTTATGGACTCAATCCACTCACAAAAGAGATTTACGCTCTTCCTAAAAGAGGTGGCGGTATTATTCCTGTTGTCTCTATTGATGGATGGATCAAGATCATCAAATCAAATCCTAAATTTGACGGAATGACCTTTCAAGATCAACTCGATAAGGACGGAAATCTGATCGCCATCAAATGTGCTATTCGTTTGAAAGAAATTAAAGATCCTATTGAGGTCACTGAATATCTTAACGAATGTAAACAAAAAACTGACCCATGGCAGAAATATCCTGCACGTATGTTGCGTCATAAAGCGGTCATCCAATGTGCTCGTTATGCTTTCGGATTTTCCGGTATTTATGACGAAGATGAAGCGGAACGGATTAATCAGGGCGCCCGTTCACAAAGGCAGCCTGTCTCCGATGAAATGATCATGGAAATCCAAAGCCTCATGCATGAAACACAAACAGACGAAACGAAAGTTTTGAGCTTTGCAAATGTCAGAAATATAACAGATCTTTCTCTTCAAGAAGGACAGACTGTTTTGCATCTCTTACAGAAAAAAAGAGAAAAACAAACTCCTCAAGAACAACAGCCGGTTGAAATTGTCTATGACTATGATGACACCTACAGTCAAGACAGTGTTCATCACCCAGAGCAACGGGCGGTGTGAAATGAGGCAAAGAACTGCAGAATGGTTTCAAGCACGTTTAGGGAAGGTCACCTCTTCAAATATTTACAACGTCCTTAGTCGAACTACTAAAAACTTGCCCACAAGCAAATATGAAGAATACAAAATCAAACTCATGACAGAACGTTTAGTCGGTGAAATAAGCCAATCTTATACAACAGCAGCGATGCAATGGGGGATTGAACATGAAGAGAATGCATTGAAAGAATATGCCTTCATTTACGATACAGAGGTCACTCAATGTGGTTTCATTCAACATCCTACAATTCAAATGGCCGGAGCAAGTCCTGATGGGCTCATTGGTGAGAATGGATTAGTTGAAATTAAATGTCCCCAGTCTGCAAACCACCTTCGTTTCTGGATGACAGAAACAATCAAACCAGAATATTTAGCACAAATGCACTTTCAAATGGCTTGTACAGGACGTCAGTGGTGTGATTTTGTGAGCTATGATCCGCGGTTTGCAGAACAATCCGCTCACTTACGTCTTAAGGTTCAGCGTATTCATCGCAATGATGAACAGATAGAATCCATCAATCAAGCGGTTGAAACTTTTTTAGAAGAAATCGAACAAGAGATAAAACAGATTACAGCTCAAGCTGCTTAAAGTTAGGGGGGTGCTTTCTCCTCCCAGCACCCCCACCCATTATCATTATTCTCAACACGTCGATAATAAGGAAAATTTCAAATGAACGAAGAAAAATTAACTGCCTCAATAGAAAAAATAAGTTTATTCGAACAAGCTTTACTGTCGATGCGCTTGCAACGACTTGTTAATATACAAGATCTCTCAATTTATCTCGGAATGTCAATGACCTACATTAGAGAGCTTGTGAAAATTGGAGCTTTTCCTAAGTCTATACAAGAAGGACGTTATTTAAAATGGGATCTTGTTGAAATTGATCGTTATATTGAAGCCAAAAAAACTGAAAGAGATTCAGTATAATTGTTCTAAAAGATGAGGAGGAGATCAAAATGCTAAAAAGGTACCTCAAAAAGTAACAATGATTCGCATTTTAGCATCATCGTGGTGCCGTCTGATGGCGTTATAATGGAGTTGTAAAAGGTGGTTCAAAAGGTGGTTTAATTTTTTATGATTTTTAATAAGCCGTTGAAAAATAAGGGAAAATTCAGATGCCCTGGTGCGGACGGCGGGACTTGAACCCGCAAGGCCTTAGGCCGGCAGATTTTAAGTCTGCTATGTTTACCGATTTCATCACGTCCGCGGACAATTTCTCATAAGCTATATCTTCTATTGAATCAAGGATTAATAATAAACAGGTGAGGTATTCAGCTTTTAATAAAATTTTTGACAGAAAATTTATAATTTTTATGGCTAAAATCTGTATGATGCTTGTGATAAAAGAAAACAATTCATGCTATGAGTGGATTTGTTTATAATATAACTAAAGCTATAATGGTTTTACATAATTTTTTGAAAATGCTGTTTCAGTGAAATAATTTTTTAGTCAAAAATATGATGCAAATATTTGTTTAAAATATAGAGATTTAATAGTTATTATATACAGTTATATAAAGTTTGTGGTGCTATTTTGTTTCTTATAATTCTTGATAGATTGCAAACGATAGTTTGATGTTAAGTTGCTTTGCAATAAAATTAAAATTCCAGTGAGAAAAACAAATCAGATTTGATACTTGTATCTGTAGGAAGAAGTGGTTGATTAGTGATGTAAGTAATTTATTTTGTTAATGTGATTGGCAAGCAGAGTATCTTTTTATTAAACTACAGGAAGTTGAAAGGTGGTTTTTTTTATTTTTAATAATGGGAAACATATCAAATTAGGAAATGTTGATACGTTTGTAGATGAGACTATTGTAGCTGAAATGAGTATAATTAAATTGTGAGATATTGAAGCAGTTCTTACATATTGTACTATTATAGTTCTTAAAAATCGAATTGTTTTGACAATGATTGAAATCCTGAATTGTGGAGGTATTGTTTTTGAGATAGTTTTTGTTGATTGACGCTCTGAAAAGTATTTTTCGTGAAGAGAAAAATCTTCTAATTATTTTTAATAGTAATTTTGATTGTAAATATTTTTTAGGCATTAAAAAACAAAACTCGCCTTTTCAGGGGGTAGAGCAATATTTTATTTTTAGCTTTTAGCAATATAGTTTTGAGCTCAAATTATTATTTTAATGACGAGATTATACACTTTTAGTGCCTTACGAAATTAGTTATAAGTTTTTATTCTGTGTTGATTTTTATTAAAAAAACATATTAATTTCCATACCTTATAAAGATAAATTAAATAATTTTATTAGAAATATCGTTATGTTACAGATGATTATAGAATTATTTAGTTTTGTAATTTGAAATTTTTTTGAATAAAGGAATATAGAAAGTGAAATCCATTTTTTATTTTATGCTGAGTGTATTTTTATTATTAGGTATTGGAACATATAATGTAGTCGCTGAGCCAACAGTAACGCAAAAAACTGCGCTTTCAAATTTGGTCATTGATATTAATAAGGCCATGAAAAATAGAGATTTTTCTATTATTTCTGCTCATATGCCTGATCGGCTTTATAGAGAAATGGCGCGCCGGTTAAACACAACAGAGGATAGTTTACGTAATAATTTTCTTGAGCAACTGCATGTTCAGTTTGAAAATTTGCCTACTGATGCTTATCATTTAGATGAAACAGAAATAGACTATAAGCAAATTAATAATGATATTTTTTATGCTTTGATTCCAACTGTGGTTGAGACAAAGGATCGTATCATAAAATATAAAACCTTAGCGATTTTTGATAATGATAAATGGTTTTTAGTTTATGGGGGACAGAAGACTATACAAAATACAATTTTTCTGGAGATTTATCCTGATTTTAAGGGAATGAATATGCCGAAGGAAACAGTAATAGAAAAATAAATAATTTTGCAAGGTACTTGCTTTTTATTTTAATCCGATGATATTGCCTATTAAAGCGTTTGTATTGATGAATTAGTTTTTTACACAAAGAGGTTTTGTACATCTTATTTGGGAGTAAGATTCCCATGTGTGGTGTCTGGCGGTTTATTTTATTTCAAGCATTGGTCCACTAAATTAAAATTAGGACTCTATTGTATGTTTTTTAATACTAAGATTTAGCTTGTAATTTATTGATAATTATCGAGCTAGGGAAAATTTTATTTTGAGTATAAGTAAAGAAAATGTTTTTGCAGAATTAGGTTTGTCCTCTCTTTTAGTTAAAAACCTGTTTATTGCTGGTATGCATAAACCTAAGCTTATTCAGGAGCGAGCTATCCCAGTAATATTAAAAGGGCATGATATTTTAGGGATTGCACAAACTGGTTCTGGAAAAACATTGGCATTCAGTTTACCCATTTTGAACCGAATTTTAACTTTAGGTGATAAGCGTCACCCTAAAACTGCGCGAGCCTTAATTTTGGTTCCTACGCGTGAACTTGCTGTTCAGATTGAAGAAGCAATTAGTGCTGTTGCAAAAGGAACCCATCTTTCAACTTGTTTGATTTTAGGGGGAATGTCGCGTTTGACACAAATTAGACGGATGGCAAAGGGTGTGGATATTTTGGTTGCAACACCTGGACGTTTAATAGATCTTATCCGTAGTAAATATGTTGATCTGTCTAAGTCTCGTTTTTTTATTCTAGATGAGGCTGATCGTATGTTAGATATGGGTTTTATTAATGATGTGCGACAAATTGCAAACTTTTTGCATAAGAAATGTCAAACGGCACTTTTTTCTGCGACAATGTCAAAAGAAGTTAATGTGCTTGCAGATAATTTACTTAAGAAGCCAGTAAAAATAGAAGTTGGTTCTCAAGGAACCACTGCTGCGGAGATTACTCAAGTGCTGTATTGTGTTTCTACAAGTGAAAAAAAGAGTGTTTTGAGTAAACTTTTAACAAATCCTGCTTTGGCTTCAGTTATTGTGTTTATACGTACTAAGCATGGGGCTGATTCTGTTGCGCGTAGTTTAGTAAAAACAGGATATTCTGTTGCGACAATCCATGGAAATAAATCACAAAATGCTCGGCAGCGTGCGTTAAAAGATTTTCGTGAAGGACTGGTAAGAGTTTTGGTTGCAACTGATATTGCTGCACGTGGTATTGATATTCCGGGAATCAGCCATGTTATTAATTATGATTTGCCAGATAATGCTGAAAGCTATGTGCATCGCATTGGTCGTACCGGACGAAATGGTGCATCTGGTGATGCTATTACACTTTTTGATGAAAAAATAGAGCAGGTACGTTTGTGGTCTATAGAGCGCTTGATTCGTATGAAATTAACACGAAAAGAGATTCCTTTGCAGTTTGCATCATTACCTGAGAAACTAGCTGAACCGAAAATTTACAAGCGAGAAGGTAGTAAAAAACATCATTTAAGAGGATTTAAAGATCGGAAAAAATCTTAAATAGCATCGATAAAATTGCACAATCAAAAAGTAAAAAAACTCGATGAAAACACAAAAAACCAAAATATGTGAGATCATTGCGTTTTAAAGTTGATGTAGTAAGCGAGACGAATACGCTACTATAGGTGTATTAATGTGAAATCAGCTTACTTTATATGTTATAGAGGCCTTTAAGTCCGATTATGCTTACTATTGGTGATGACAGTTTTCACTATTTTTTTATGATTTTAGTAAGAGCTTTTTATTTTAGGAAGAAGGTTAAACAGAAAAAATGAATAAAGAAACCTACTAAAGAGGGCACTAACACGATTGAAAATAGAAAATAAAATTAAAAGAAAAGTGATTCCGATGTGTATGCTGATCCTACTTAACGGATGTAGGATATAATGAATGTGATTTTTGTATCGGATAGTTCTTTATTCACCTAGAGCGAAAAGACTTTATTGTCATCAATTCAAGTTTAGCAAGACAAATCTTCAAGCATAATAAACAGGATGCTCATACGTGCAAGTTGGCAACATATCTAAAAGGTAAAATTACGAAGATTGCAGATTATAGTAGCTATAAAAAATTCAAAAGAAATACCGATTCGCAATGCATTTTAGAGAAAATATTAAATCCTATTCCCTCACATTACATTTATGAATCCCTCACTTTAAAAAATATGTGGAAAATCAATAAGTTATTTCAGTAAAAAAACAATCTGGCTCCCCGGGCCGGATTCGAACCAGCGACCAACCGGTTAACAGCCGGTTGCTCTACCACTGAGCTACCGGGGAACAGTGTATAATCACCTAATTTACAAAGCCTATAGCAAAGCAATATTGATTTGCAAAGAGAAAAATTACTTTAATTTTTTAAATCTTCAAATTACAATATGATATGAATGAATAAAAAGGTTAGAAAAAGTTTCTTTGCCTTGACGGATGCTTTGCCTTCCCTTATTGACGATCTTTACATTTTAATGAGGCCTCGTGGCAGAATGGTTACGCAGAGGACTGCAAATCCTTGTATCCCGGTTCGATTCCGGGCGAGGCCTCCAGTTAATTTGATTGATAATTCTCAAAATCTCAAATGAGTTGCTTTCGTATCTAGTAGAATACAGTGTACATTAAAATTGGCGAAATTGGGATCTTAATTATTGACTATAGCATGCTTTTTATCGCACCATTATTAGTAGCAGATATTCACATCTTAAAACTGTTGCTGCTTTTTTGGAGCTTTTATTGCGTATGGGAGAGAAATTTAGTGATGATCATAGATTTTTTAGAGCTTCGCCGTAAAATGGTTGATAATCAAATTCGTACAGTAGATGTGACAGATTTGTTGGTTCTCAAAGCGTTTTTAACAGTACCACGTGAAGATTTTGTTCCAGAAAATATTAGAAATTTAAGTTATCGTGATGCTGATATTGTTGTATTTCCAGCGCAGAGTAATTTGCCTGTACGTTATTTAATGAGACCTGCATCTTTAGCAAAATTATTACAATTGGCAACTATAAAATCATCGGATGTTGTTTTGGATATTGGTGCAAATAGCGGTTATTGTGCTGCATTGCTTTCAAAACTTGCGAAATCCGTTATTGCATTAGAAGGCAATAAGATGCTTGCAGAACAGGCTGCCAAAATTTTGGAGCGTAATCACTATAATAATGTAGCGGTTGTTCATGGGACCTTAGAGAAAGGATATCCTATTAAAGGACCTTATGATGTAATTTTTATTGAAGGTGCCGTCGATTTCATTCCTGATGGTATTTTTGATCAGATGCGAGAAGATGGACGTCTTGTTGTGGTTGAAGGACATGGCAATGCTGGTATTGCACGAATCTATGTAAGAAAAGAGAGTACTATTTCGGTCTGTCGTAGTTTTAATCTTTCTGTGAAACCCTTACCTGAATTTTTAAGGTTGCCTGATTTTGTATTTTAATGCTGATTTTTATAAATAGATATAAAGAATAGTATGATTAGTTTAGGATTTATGTTGTGTTTAAAATAAACAAGAAATTTCAAGTATGTTTGTTCCTGATTTTTTGCATTTTTATCTCTGAATTGGCTTATGCTGATACATTGATGGATGCTTTTGCTAAAGCTTATCTGCATAATGCTAAATTGAATAGTGAGCGTGCGGCTGTGCGCATATCAAAAGATGATGTGGTTGTTGCAGGTTCAGGTTTTTTTCCACAAATTGAAGGAATTGGGAGCTATGGTCGAAATAAAGCTGTTATAGCTCCTTATAGTACCTCTGGGTTTATAGGAATAAGGCTAAATCAAAGGTTATTTGATGGTTTTATTACGCAAAATACGTTTTTTTCAGCTAAATTAAAAATGCAAGCGCAGCATGAATATTTTCGTAATGCTGAGCAGAATATGTTTCTTGAAGTTGTGACAGCATACACTAATGTGTACAAAGCGCGTCGTATTGCTGATCTGCGTCGAAAAAATTTGATTGCCCTTGAAGAGCAAGTTCGTTCAGATAAAGCAAAACTTGAGGTAGGGGAAGGGGGGCGTATTGATTTTGCTCAAGCACAAGCAGCTCGTTCTGTTGCCGTTTCTGAGCTTAGTGTTGCTCATGCTAATGTAAAATCAGCGGAAGCAATTTATCGGCAAGTAATTGGTGCTGATCCTGAAAAATTAGAACGCCCATTGATGGCAAAAGAATTACCAATGAATCTTGATTCCGGTTATCAAATTAGTATCGCTATGCACCCCGCGATTCTTTATGCAAGATATTTAATTGATTCTAGTTTTTATAATGTCAAAGCAAAAGAAGGAGCATTGCTTCCTAAAGTTGATTTGTCTGCGACAACATCTTATAATCGGATTTATAGAGGGCCTGGAGAGGATGGAGTTTCTCAATCCGTAGGGCTTTCACTTAGTTTTCCAATTTTTGAAGGAGGACGTACATCTGCGCAGATTCGCCAGGCAAAGGAACAATTTAGGCAAGCCCATTTTCAGCTTGATTTAGCTCAAAGCAATGTAAAACAAGCACTTACTTCTGCTTGGTTTCAGTTAGAAGGTGCTCGTGCATCTGTTGCAGCTTATCGTGAGAGTGTTCGTGCTGCTGACATTGCTTTTAAAGGTCGTATTCAAGAAAATCGTGTAGGGCAGGCAACTACATTGGATGTTTTAAACTCTCAGACGCAGTTGATTAATGCTCAGATTGCGCTAATAGCAGCAGAATGTGATGTTGTTGTTGCAAGTTATAGTGTTCAATATTCTGTTGGTAAATTGACTGCAAGTTATTTGGGTTTGAAAACGATTAAATATGTTCACTGAAAATCGAGGATATAATTAGTGGTTTTTAAACACTAAAATAATTTTAATTTGCATAAATGGGTATATTATAAATTAATTATTGATATTGAAAATATTTTTTGCCTAAATTTGTATCATGTTGAAAAAAAGTTGTGTGTAGTATCATATTTCAGACAAAGAGATGTGTTGATTTTATCGTTCTTTTGCTACAGTAGATGGTAGTTTAGTTTGTTTTTGCGTTTCGAGAGGTTTTAAAGTATGGTACAGAGTTCAAATGCGTTACATGAGCCAAGTATGGATGAGATTTTGACATCTATCCGTGAAATAATTGAAGAAAATTCAGTTCAGTCTGATAATTTCTCAAGTGAATCTATTGCAGCAAATGCTTCTGCAAAGAGTTCAGTAACACCGTCAGAAGGTGTTTATGATGCGACTTTATCTGTTGATGATGCGATGAAGGCTTTAGCTGATCGTATTGGTTTTTCTGCCGAAGATAGAGTTTCTTCTTTAAAAAATGATACAAAATTGGAAAATAAGATGGATATGCAAGGGATGAGTCTTTCTTCTGAAGAACAAGATTCTGTTCATAAAGTAAAACAATATGATGAGACATTTGTATCACAGAAAAGAAATCCATCTTCTGATTGTGTAGAATTATCTGCGTATGTTGTTTCCTCTGCTGAAAAGGTTGCAAGAGATGTATTGCGTCCTGCTATAGCGGAGTGGTTGCAATGTCAATTGCCTATTTTACTTGAAAAAATCCTACGTGAAGAAATTGTCAAAACTGTTAAGAATTTATCTTAAGAGCTTTTAAATTCGTTATATAATCTGCTATTTAATTTGGTTGTTAGAGTTCGAACATGGTTTTATAAAGCTATTTAGATAAATAGTGTTTTGCATGTGGTGTAGCTAGTTTTTTGACCATAAATTGTTTTTTCAGCGGTATTATGAATTAAGTGGATAAGATGCTAGAAAAAAACTACAATGCTGCTTCTGTGGAGCCACGAATTGCAAAAGAATGGGAAAAGTGTGGAGCTTTTAAAACAAAGGTCGATTTAGAGCCAGACGCAGAATCTTTTTGCGTTATGTTGCCACCGCCGAATGTCACAGGCTCACTTCATATGGGGCATGCATTAAATACGACAATTCAGGATATTATAGTGCGTTTTCAACGGATGCAAGGCAAAAATGTGCTGTGGCAACCGGGTATGGATCATGCAGGGATTGCAACGCAAATGGTTGTTGAGCGCCAACTTGCAGAATGTCAAGAGCCAGCGCGTCAAGAAATGGGAAGAGAAAAATTTATTGAACGCGTTTGGAAATGGCGTCATGAAGCCGGAGGAATTATTACTAATCAACTCAAACGTCTTGGCGTTTCGTGCGATTGGTCACGTGAGCGATTCACAATGGATGAGGGTTTATCTCAGGCTGTTCGTGAAGTTTTTGTTACGCTTTACAAGCAAGGGTTGATATATAAGGACAAGCGTTTAGTCAATTGGGATCCAAAATTGTTGACGGCTATTTCGGATCTTGAAGTTGAACTGAAAGAAGTCAAAGGTTATTTGTGGTATTTTAGGTATCCACTTGAGGGAAAAGTTTTTGATCCGAATGATTCTACAACTTTTATAACAGTTGCAACAACACGCCCTGAAACAATGCTAGGAGATACGGGTGTTGCGGTTAATTCTGAAGATGATCGTTATAAAGGTCTCATAGGAAAAAATGCTATCTTACCACTTGTTGGTCGCAAATTGTTAATTGTTGGTGATTCTTATGCCAATCCTGATGAGGGGAGTGGGGCTGTAAAAATCACACCAGCGCATGATTTTAATGATTTTGAAGTAGGACAGCGGCACAATTTAGGCTTAATTAATATTTTGACGCAAAAGGCTGAGATTTTTTTGCGTGATAATGAGGCATTTTTTGATGGTTTAGTCTTATCTGATGAATTGAAGGCGTTGGTGGAGCATTTAGATAAAGTTGATCGTTTTGTTGCACGAAATCGAATTGTTTCTTTGATGGAAGAAAGAGGCTATTGTGTAACTTTTAATGATCACCCTCATGTTGTTCCTCACGGTGATCGCAGTGGAGTACCCATTGAACCACTTTTAACAGATCAGTGGTATGTCAATGCTGCGGAATTAGCAAAGCCAGCGATAGAAGCTGTTCGCCAAGGGAAAACGAAATTTATTCCAGCTAGTTGGGAAAAAACTTATTTTAATTGGATGCAGAATATTCAGCCTTGGTGTATTTCTCGTCAATTATGGTGGGGACATCAGATACCTGCTTGGTATGGTCCTGATGGTATGATTTTTGTTGAAAAAAATGAAAGAGAGGCTTTAGATTCTGCTTCGTCTTATTACGGTAAAACAGTTCAATTAACACGTGACCAGGATGTTTTAGATACTTGGTTTTCATCTGCTCTTTGGCCTTTCTCAACGTTAGGTTGGCCTGATAAAACAATTGAGTTAACAACTTTTTATCCAACATCTTTATCGGTTACTGGATTTGATATTATCTTTTTCTGGGTTGCTCGTATGATGATGATGGGTATGCACTTTATGGGAGAAGTACCTTTCCCAACTGTTTATGTACATGCTCTCGTGCGGGATCAGTATGGCGCAAAGATGTCAAAATCCAAAGGAAATATTGTTGATCCGTTAGAACTCATTGATCAATATGGTGCAGATGCGCTACGCTTTACTTTAGCTATTATGGCGGCGCAAGGTCGTGATGTAAAGCTTGATCCCTCACGTGTTGCAGGCTATCGTAATTTTGTTACGAAATTGTGGAATGCCACTCGATTTGCTGAAATGAATGGTGTTAGGCATGATTTATCTTTCAAACCAGAAAAAACGAAACTTACGATTAACCGTTGGATTTTAACAGAATTATCCAAAACTGTTTCGGTAGTTACTAAGGGTATTGAAAACTATAAATTTAATGATGCTGCTCACGCACTTTATCGTTTCATTTGGAATGCATTATGCGATTGGTATCTTGAACTTCTTAAACCTGTATTTCAAGGTTCAAATGAAGATTCTAAAAAGGAAGCACAAGCATGTACAGCTTGGGTCCTTGATGAAGTTTATAAACTTCTCCATCCTTTTATGCCTCATGTAACAGAGGAGTTATGGTCTCTTACGGCAATGCAAGATATGAAGCGTGAGAATATGTTAGCATTAATGCAATGGCCACAAGTAACATTTAAAGATGAAGAAGCTGCAAATGATATTAGTTGGATTATTGATGTAGTTAGTGGTATTCGTTCTGTGCGTGCTGAAATGAATGTTCCAGTAAGTGCACTGGCACCTCTCGTAATTTTAGAAGGAGGGCAAGTAATTCAAGAGCGTGTACACCGTTATGAGACTATTCTTAAAAGATTAGCACGTATTGGAGAGATTCATTTTTCTGATCAGTCTCCTGCCATGTCAGCCCAAATAATTTTAGGAGAGGCAACTTTTTGTTTACCATTGGGACAGTTGATTAATTTAGATGCTGAACGCGCTCGTTTGAAAAAGGATATGGATAAAATTGAACGAGATATTGAGAAGATATTAATTAAATTAAATAATCCAAAATTTATAGCAAATGCAAAACAGGAAATTATTGAGATTGAACGTAAAAGAATTACAGAGCTATATGATGCAAAAAAGAAAGTATCTGTTGCTTTAGAACGGCTGATTTAATTCAGATTTTATATTTATTTTTGAAGGTTAAAAAAATATTTGAGATGGTATTTTGGGTGATTTATGCATGTACGTCGGTTGCTCAATTTATGATTAAGTGAGGCTTCATAAATTAGTAAATATCTAGATACTGTTTAGGCAAAAATTAATAGGAAAAGAAAATTTTATATAAGAAGTATGGTAATTTCGATATGTAATTGAAAAAAGAAGTTTTTTACTCAGACTATTTTGGGAAATATAATATTTGAGGAAAGAAACCGTATAGAATAATATTGATTGAGATTTATTAAATAATCAATGCGTAAAATCGATATTGATCTTTTCTATTTAAGAATTCACTTTTTTACTTTTAGGTAAAATTAAATATAATACACAACAGCATTAAGAATTGTTGATTTTATTGAAAAACAACAATTCTTAAGGACATGCAATTAAAATTTAGGTTATATATAATCTGAATTACAATGTAATGATTAATAATGAAGGATTTTCGATAAAAATTCTTGAGTTCTTGGCATTCTAGCTTGTGGGTTGGAAAAAAAGTCTTCAGACGAACAGTCTTCGAGTATCATTCCTTGATCCATAAAAATTATACGCTTTGATACTTTTTGAGCGAAGTTCATTTCGTGAGTAACACAAATCATTGTCATGCCTTCTTCTGCTAAGCCTATCATGACATCTAATACTTCGCCTACCATTTCTGGATCTAAAGCAGAAGTTGGTTCATCAAAGAGCATGACAAGTGGGTCCATAGTTAAAGAGCGTGCAATAGCAACCCGTTGCTGTTGCCCTCCGGAAAGTTGACCAGGGTATTTATCTTTGTGTTCGGTGAGTCCAACGCGTTCAAGATATAATAAGCCACGCTCAAGCGCTTCTTTTTTACTGCGTTTTAAAACTTTAATTTGTGCAATAGTTAAATTTTCCGTTACGGATAAATGTGGGAAAAGCTCAAAGTGTTGAAATACCATTCCTACGTGGCTACGCAATTTGGATAAATTGGTTTTTTTTGAATGAACTGGTATACCATTAATCCAAATTTCACCTTTTTGAAAAGGTACTAGAGCATTAATGGTTTTTATGAGGGTTGATTTACCTGATCCTGACGGTCCACAAACTACAACTACTTCTCCTTTATCGATATTGGTTGTACAGTTTTTAAGAATGTTAACTTCGCCATACCAGTTAGAAACATTTTTTATTTCGATCATATGAGTAGACATTATTTTCTCCCCTGTTAGCGAATAATGGATATTTTTTTCTGCAAGAATGAAACTATTTGCGATAATGTAAAACAGATCACAAAATAGAAAATTGCTGCTAAAACATAAGCTTCTTGTTTTACACCGAAATTGTTAGAAACAATATCAAATCCATTCAAAAGGCTATTGCCACTGATTGCATAGACAAGTGTTGTGTCCTGAAACAGGATAATGATTTGTGTTAAAAAGACTGGTAGCATATTTCTGAAGGCTTGGGGAAGAATCACAATGCTCATATTTTGCCAATATGTCATTCCGAGAGCTTGACCTGCATGTTTTTGTCCTTGCGAAATTGAAAGTATACCAGCGCGCATAATTTCAGCAAAATAAGCAGCTTCAAATGCGGTAAAAGTAATTAATGCTGATTTATTGGCACCGATTGATGTACCTATTATAAAAGGCAAAAGAACAAAAAACCATAAAATAACCATTACAAGCGGTATTGATCGCATGGCAGTAATGTAAATTGTAGCAATTGTAGAAAGCAGTTTAAAGGAAGAAAGACGCATCATTGCCAATAATATGCCAAAGATGAGACCAAATACGGTTGTGAAAATCGTTAGAAAAACGCTAAAAAGCAAGCCTGATAAAATATAAGAATAGAATATATCGAAAGTAAAAAACGAAAAATCAAATTCTGAGAAATTAAAAGGAGAATAGGTATTTATAAATTCTACTATCATATTTAACATCCCTCTGTTTGAAAAGAGGGAATTCTAATCATTCTCTCAATTATTGTCATAAGGACAAATATGACAAGGGATATGATAATATAAAGGATTGTAACAAGTAGATAGTTTTCATAAACATGACTTACTTCTTCAATTGTTTGATATTGAAATTGCATTAGTTCATTAATAGAAACAGCGAACGCTATAGATGAATTTTTTACAATGCCCATTGCTTCTGAAGTGAGTGGTGGCATGATTGTGCGAATAGCACGTGGTAATATGATGTAACGATAACTCTGATAAGTATTAAATCCCATGGCCATTGCAGCATAACGCTGTCCAGAAGGAATAGATTCAATACCAGAGCGAACTTGTTCTGCGATACGCGCAGATGTAAAAAAACCTAAAGCACAGATTATTAATAAAATGGGTGAAAAATTTATTGCAGGTGGATAAATTTTAGGCACGACAAAATACCATAGAAACACTTGAACAAGTAAAGGAATATTACGCATAATTTCTACCCAAAAAGTACCAATAGCACGTAAAAAATTATTAATGATGGAAGTTTTAGGCAAGGTACGTATCATTCCTATAATAACGCCCACAAATATAGCCAGTATCAATGAATAGATAGATAATATGGCCGTATTTTTAAAACCATCGAGGAGTGTATCCAAATAGGTATGACTTATGCCAGGAGTTCCGAGACATCCGGCTACCAGTGTATGATTAAGATCATCTGTGCAAAGGAACGAAAAGTCCATTAATTGATTTTCCTCAAGTTAATCAGCTGCTAAATAGAGAGAATAAATCAGCTATATTGATATAGACTAAGTGTATTGAAAAATTCAGAATATGACTATACCTAATTTGTAAGGAGTATGGTTATTCTCTTGTAATGATTTTATAGATTATTTTCTATATAAGCTTCCCGTGGTTTATTATTTGGGTGCTCCCAAGCATATTGAGTTTCTTTAGACAGAGGAAGATTGACGATAGTATTTGTAGGGGGAATTGGTTCCATAAACCATTTATTATAAAGTTTCGCGAGTGATTCATCATTAATTTGGCGTACGATACTATCATTAATGACTTGTTCAAAGTTTTTGTCATTTAAGCGGAGCATACAAGCGATAGGTTCAACGGAAAGTGTAGTGTCAAGAATTACATAATCAGATGGATTTTTTGATTTAGCGATATTTGCAGAGAGAATCGATATATCCATGACAAATGCATCAGCTCGACCAGATTCTAGTAATAAGAAACTCTCCCCGTGGTCTTTACCGTTCACAACTTGAAAATGAATGTTTTTTTGACGTTTATTTTTACGGATGAGCTGCACAGCTGTTGTGCCAGTAGTTGTTGCGACTTTTTTACCATTTAAATCATCAATAGATTTAATGCCAGAATTTTTCTTTACAGCGATTCTAACCGTTTCAACATAGGTTGTGTATGCAAAGGCAGCTTCTTTATTGCGAGCAGAATCATTTGTTGTCGATCCACATTCAAAATCATAAGTACCATTTTTCAGTAGAGGGATTCGATTTTGTGATGTAATGGGAAGATAATTAATTTTAATTGGTTGACCAATTTTTTTTGAGATATCATTAATGATATGTTCTGCCATTTCAGTATGGAAGCCTGTATATTTACCATTGCCAAGCGCATAGGCTAGACCTGATGATTCGCGAACACCTAAAGTGATTTCTCCTGTTCTTTTAATTTTCTCAAGTGTATCATTTGTAGCGTGAGCAATGCTTGTTAACCCCATAAAAATTGCTGCAATAAATATTAAAAATGATTTTCTCATTATTTCCTCCATTTTTATAATATTCTTTATTCTTGTTACTGTATTCAGGATATATTTCAGTATGTGATGTAGCATATTTATTATTTTAGGTGGGATTTTTTTTTATATATCCCATTATATCTTAATTAATCACAGTTGAGCTCGACCCAAACGGGAATGTGGTCTGACGGTTTTTGGTATCCTCTTACCTCTGTTTGGCTATATGCACAAATCAGCTGATCTGCAGCCTCTGGTGATAATAATAAATGGTCAATGCGTATACCGTTATTTTTTTTCCATGCATTAGCTTGAAAATCCCAAAAACTAAATGATGGGATGTCTGTTACATTTCGGATAGCATCATAAAAACCTAAATGAGTAATACACTGAAATATTTCTCTTATTTGTGGAAGGAATAAAGCATCATTATTCCATTCTTGCGGATTTTTTGCATCTAATGAGGTCGGAATAACATTATAATCACCGGCAAGGATTAAAGGTTCTTCATATGCAAGTAATGATTTTGCATGTGTGTACAATCTTTTCATCCATTCTATTTTATAAAAGTATTTCTCACTATTGATGGGATTGCCATTTGGAAGATAGAGGGAAGCAACACGAATGCTTCCTTTATTTGTTGAATAAACAGCTTCAATATAACGTGCTTGCTTATCATTATGATCACCTGGTAATCGACGAGTAATTTCATCAGGTATTTTTTTAGAAAGAATTGCAACGCCATTAAAGCTTTTTTGTCCATGCGTTTCTACATGATAGCCTAAATCTTCAATTGTATTACGCGGAAAATTCTCATCAATACTTTTAATTTCTTGTAAGCAAACTACATCAGGTTGATTCTGTTGTAGCCATTTACATAATGTTTCATGTCTCGCTTTTATACCGGCTATATTCCATGTTGCTATTTTCATGCTATTAATTTTAAGTATCAGATCTGTAATTAGCAAGTTGTTCTATTAGATATTATGCAATTACCCCCAATGTATTGGAGCCATTTTTAATATTGGAGCCATTTTTATTGTATGGGTTTATTATTTTATGTATTAGCTTTTTTGAATTTTTACTTTTACAAACTTTTCTGATGTTTGGTACTTGACGAATGTATATGTTCTCGCTATTAAAAGCTACTATGATCAGTACGAAAGCGCATTGAGAATTAAGGTGATTTATATCCATCTTAATAGAAGTTTGTAAGATCTAAAAACAAATGCTAATGCAAGAGGTTGTGGCCTCCTATGCTGGTAGTCGGGTAAGCTGTTTGTACAGTCATGCCCGATTTTGTATTATGAACATATATTTATTCTGAATATTATTGGAGTAAATATAGAGAAAGCCCAAATGGGAACGACGAACGCAGATTGTTAAAAAGGAAGGTTGCATGCCTACCGTAAATCAGTTGATTAGAAAGCCACGTGTAGTGCCGGTTAAACGCAATAAGGTTCCTGCCCTTCAGGCAAATCCGCAAAAGCGTGGTGTTTGTACTCGTGTATATACAACGACACCGAAGAAGCCAAATTCTGCTCTTCGGAAAGTTGCTAAAGTTCGTTTGACAAATGGATTTGAAGTAATTGGTTATATTCCCGGAGAGGGACATAATCTTCAAGAGCACTCTGTTGTGATGATTCGTGGTGGTCGTGTAAAGGATTTGCCAGGAGTTCGGTATCACATTGTTCGTGGTTTGCTTGACACTCAGGGTGTTAAAAATCGTAAACAGCGTCGTTCTAAATATGGCGCAAAGCGTCCGAAATAAATATTTGAGAGACAAAGCCAATGTCCCGTCGCCATAGAGCAGAGAAACGTGAAATTAATCCAGATCCCAAATTTGGTGATTTGGTTATTACAAAATTTATGAATGCCATTATGTTTGATGGTAAAAAATCAGTAGCTGAACGTATTGTTTATGGTGCTCTTGATTCTGTTGAGAATAAGGTTAAGACAGATCCTGTGGTTTTGTTTCATCAGGCGTTGGAAAATGTAGCTCCACATATTGAAGTTCGTTCACGTCGTGTTGGGGGTGCTACTTATCAAGTTCCAATTGATGTTCGTCCTGATCGTCGGCAGGCTTTAGCTATTCGTTGGTTGATTGCAGCAGCGCGTGGGCGTAATGAAACAACAATGATTGATCGCCTTTCTGGTGAGTTGGTTGATGCTGCTAATAATCGTGGTTCTGCGGTGAAAAAGCGAGAAGATGTTCATCGTATGGCTGAGGCTAATCGTGCGTTTTCTCATTATCGCTGGTAGGTATGTTTGAAAAAGATCTAAGGCAAAAAAAGAATGGCTCGCGAATATAAAATTGAGGATTATCGTAATTTTGGTATTATGGCGCATATTGATGCCGGTAAAACCACGATGACTGAGCGTATTTTATTTTATACCGGTAAGAATCACAAGATCGGTGAAACGCATGATGGTGCTTCTACAATGGATTGGATGGAGCAGGAGCAGGAGCGTGGTATTACGATTACATCTGCTGCGACAACTACTTTTTGGGAAGGTCGTGATGGTCGAAAGCGACGCTTTAATATCATTGATACGCCTGGTCACGTTGATTTTACAATTGAGGTTGAGCGCTCTTTGCGTGTTCTTGATGGTGCAATAGCATTGTTGGATGCGAATGCTGGTGTAGAGCCTCAAACAGAAACTGTTTGGAGGCAAGCTGAGAAATATCATGTGCCTCGTATGGTTTTTGTTAATAAAATGGATAAGGTTGGGGCCGATTTTTATCGTAGTGTAGAAATGGTTGCTTCGCGATTAGGTGCTAAGGCGCTTGTTGTGCAGTTACCGATTGGTGCCGAAAATGATTTTGAAGGTGTTGTTGATCTTATCGAGATGAAGGCATTGACATGGAATGGTTCTATTGGGGCTTCGGCTACAGTGGGTGAGATACCTGATGGATTAAGGGAGAAGGCAGAAGAATATCGCGAAAAATTGATTGAGATGGCTGTTGAGGTTGATGAGATGGCTACGGAGGCTTATTTGGAGGGGGTTATGCCGAGTAATGAGCAGCTTGTTGCTCTTATTCGTAAAGGGACAATTGAAGTTCAGTTTCATCCAGTTCTTTGTGGTACGGCTTTTAAAAATAAAGGTATTCAACCTCTTTTAGATGCTGTGATTTCTTATCTTCCTTCTCCGGTTGATGTTCCAGCTATTAGTGGTGTTGATGTTAAAACTGAAGCTGAAGTAACTCGTGAGTCTTCAGATGAAGCGCCGCTTTCTATGCTTGCTTTTAAAATTATGAATGATCCGTTTGTTGGATCGTTGACTTTTTGTCGTATTTATTCTGGTAAAATTCAAAAAGGTATTTCTCTTGAAAATACTGTGAAAAAAAAGAAAGAGCGTTTGGGGCGTATGCTTCAGATGCATTCTAATTCTCGTGAGGATATTGAAGAAGCTTTTGCGGGTGATATTGTTGCTCTTGCTGGTCTTAAGGAGACAACAACGGGTGATACTCTTTGTGATCCTTTGAAGCCTGTTATTTTGGAGCGGATGGAATTTCCGGAACCTGTTATTGAAATTGCTATTGAGCCGAAAACAAAGGCGGATCAAGAAAAAATGGGTCTTGCTCTTAATCGTTTGGCTGCGGAGGATCCTTCATTTCGTGTTAAAACGGATGAAGAATCTGGTCAGACGATTATTGCTGGAATGGGTGAGCTTCATCTTGATATCATTGTTGATCGTATGCGGCGTGAATTTAAAGTTGAAGCGAATGTCGGGCAGCCTCAAGTGGCTTATCGTGAATCGATAACAAAAGTTGCTGAAATTGATTATACCCATAAGAAGCAGTCTGGGGGTTCTGGGCAATTTGCTCGTGTGAAAATTATTTTTGAGCCTCATGATGGTGATGATTTCATTTTTGAGTCAAAAATTGTTGGTGGTGCTGTTCCTAAAGAATACATTCCAGGTGTCCAAAAAGGTATTGAAAGTGTTATGGGATCAGGTCCTCTCGCAGGGTTTCCTATGCTTGGTGTAAAAGCTACTTTGATTGATGGTGGCTATCATGATGTTGATTCTTCTGTTTTAGCTTTTGAGATTGCTGCTCGTGCAGCATTTCGGGAAGGTGCACAAAAAGCTGGTGCTCAGCTGCTTGAGCCGATTATGAAGGTGGAGGTTGTGACGCCGGAGGATTATGTTGGTGATGTGATTGGTGACTTAAATTCTCGTCGAGGTCAAATTTCAGGTACTGAGGCTCGTGGTGTTGCGACAGTTGTGAATGCGATGGTTCCTTTGGCGAATATGTTTGGGTATGTAAATACACTTCGGTCGATGAGTCAGGGACGAGCTCAATATACAATGCAATTTGATCATTATGAGCCTGTTCCTTTAGCTGTAGCACAGGAGATTCAAAAGAAATATGCATAATCAATATACGTAATTTATGATCGTATATTAATTTTAAACTTAGTTCATAATTTGAACAGAAAATGGAGAGCTCAAATGGCAAAGAGCAAATTTGAACGTACGAAGCCGCATGTTAATATAGGAACGATTGGTCATGTTGATCATGGGAAGACCTCATTGACGGCAGCGATTACGAAGTATTTTGGTGAATTTAAAGCATATGACCAAATTGATGCGGCGCCTGAAGAGCGGGCGCGTGGTATAACGATATCTACTGCGCATGTTGAGTATGAAACGGAGAGTCGTCACTATGCTCATGTTGATTGTCCTGGTCATGCAGATTATGTTAAGAACATGATTACAGGAGCGGCGCAAATGGATGGGGCCATATTAGTTGTTTCTGCAGCAGATGGACCTATGCCTCAAACGCGTGAGCATATTTTGTTGGCGCGTCAGGTTGGTGTTCCAGCGATTGTTGTTTTTCTCAATAAGGTTGATCAGGTTGATGATAGCGAGCTTTTAGAACTTGTGGAGCTTGAAGTTCGCGAGCTTTTATCGAAATATGATTTTCCTGGCGATGATATTCCCATAGTTAAAGGCTCGGCTTTAGCAGCGCTTGAGGATTCTAATAAGAGCATAGGTGAAGATTCTGTTCGTCTTTTGATGAGTGAAGTTGATAAGTATATACCAACGCCTGAGCGTCCAGTTGATCAGCCGTTTTTGATGCCTATAGAGGATGTTTTTTCTATTTCTGGTCGAGGAACGGTTGTTACGGGTCGTGTTGAACGTGGTGTTATTAAAGTTGGTGAGGAAATAGAGATTATTGGTATACGTCCTACATCTAAGACGACAGTTACCGGGGTTGAAATGTTCCGCAAGCTTTTAGATCAAGGTCAGGCTGGTGATAATATTGGAGCTTTGCTTCGTGGTGTTGATCGTGAGGGGATTGAGCGTGGTCAAGTACTTGCGAAGCCTGGTTCTGTTACGCCTCATACTAAGTTTAAAGC
The DNA here is from genome assembly GCF_045945445.1 of Bartonella bennetti. Taxonomy (NCBI): domain Bacteria; kingdom Pseudomonadati; phylum Pseudomonadota; class Alphaproteobacteria; order Hyphomicrobiales; family Bartonellaceae; genus Bartonella; species Bartonella bennetti. The sequence continues at coordinate 454,419 of NZ_CP174576.1, forward strand.
TGAGGCCTATATTTTAACGAAAGATGAAGGGGGTCGTCATACACCATTTTTCACGAATTATCGCCCGCAATTTTATTTTCGTACAACAGATGTTACCGGTATAGTTACACTCCCTGAAGGAACGGAAATGGTTATGCCAGGTGATAATGTTGCTATGGATGTTTCTTTGATTGTGCCAATTGCAATGGAAGAGAAGCTTCGTTTTGCTATCCGAGAGGGGGGGCGCACCGTTGGAGCTGGTATCGTATCTAAAATTATTGAATAGCTGAAATAATCATTAAGAAATGTCTTTGATTATTAAAGGCATTTCATATGTTAGGGAAAAAAGAGTATGAATGGCCAGAATATCCGTATTCGTTTAAAGGCATTTGATCATCGGATTCTTGATGCATCGACGCGTGAGATTGTATCAACCGCTAAGCGCACTGGTGCTAATGTCCGTGGTCCTATTCCGCTTCCAACGCGGATTGAGAAGTTTACGGTTAATCGTGGTCCACACATTGACAAGAAGAGTCGTGAGCAGTTTGAAATGCGTACACATAAACGTCTTCTTGATATTGTTGATCCGACACCACAGACGGTAGATGCTCTCATGAAGCTTGATCTTTCTGCTGGTGTAGATGTTGAAATCAAGCTCTGAGGTTTGAAGACAGAAGGAACATCCCCAATGCGTTCAGGTGTAATAGCACAGAAGTTAGGCATGACCCGTATTTATAATGATGCTGGTGAGCATGTTCCAGTAACCGTGCTTCGTTTAGATAAATGTCAGGTTGTTGCTCAACGTACAGTTGAAAAGAATGGTTATACTGCTGTTCAATTAGGTGTGGGGCTTGCTAAAATCAAAAATACGTCCCAAGCTCTTCGTGGGCATTTTGCTAAAGCTGTAGTTGAGCCAAAAGCTAAAATAGCAGAATTCCGTGTTAGTCCTGATAATTTACTTGATGTTGGTACTGAAATTACAGTGGAACATTTTGTGCCAGGTCAAAGGGTTGATGTAACAGGTATAAGTATTGGTAAAGGGTTTGCTGGTGTTATGAAGCGGCATAATTTTGGTGGGCATCGTGCTTCACATGGCAATTCGATTACACATCGTGCTCATGGCTCAACAGGTCAATGTCAAGATCCTGGAAAAGTGTTTAAAGGCAAAAAAATGGCTGGTCACATGGGGCGAGTGCGTGTAACAACTCAAAATATCGAAGTCGTTTCTACGGATGTTGATCGTGGTTTAATTTTAGTGCGTGGTTCTGTTTCTGGTTCTAAAGGGTCTTGGATTTTAGTGCGAGATGCTATAAAGAAGCCTCTTCCTGATAATGCGCCAAAACCTGCTGGTGTTCGTCAGCTTGTTAAAAAAGAAATGGGAGTAATTCCCTTAATGGCAGAAGTTTCTGAAACTGAGGGAATTGAATAATGGATCTTGTGGTAAAAACTCTTGATGGTAAAGAAGCCGGTAAATTGAAAGTTTCTGAAAATATTTTTGGCCTTACTCCTCGTGAGGATATTTTACAACGTGTTATTCGTTGGCAGCTAGCACGTCGTCAAAAAGGAACACATCAGTCACAGGGACGGTCTGATGTATCGCGAACAGGAGCGAAAATGTTTAAACAAAAAGGAACTGGGCGCGCTCGTCATTCTTCTGCTCGGGCGCCACAATTCCGAGGCGGTGGTAAAGCGCATGGTCCGGTGATGCGGAGTCATGCGCATAGTCTTCCTAAAAAAGTTCGTGCTCTTGGGTTACGTTTAGCTTTATCAGCCAAATTAAAAACAGATAGTTTGATTGTCGTTGATAAGCTTAGTATTCGGGATGCAAAAACAAAAGCGCTGAATGAGAATTTTTCTAAACTTGGTTTCAATAATGCTTTGTTAATTGGTGGAAAAGAAGTTGATATGAATTTTTTTCGTGCAGCATCTAATATTCCTAATATTGATGTTTTGCCAGTTCAGGGGATTAATGTTTACGATATTTTGCGTCGCGGCAAGCTTGTTTTGTCAAAAGAAGCTGTTGAGACACTTGAGGAGCGTTTCAAATGACGGACCTTCGCCATTATGATATAATTTTAAGTCCAGTTATTACTGAGAAGTCGACTATGCTTTCTGAGTATAATCAAGTTGTTTTTAATGTTGCTCAGAAAGCAACAAAACCTGAAATTAAAACTGCTATTGAGGCACTTTTTAATGTAAAGGTTAAGGCAGTAAATACAATAGTCTGTAAGGGTAAAATGAAGCGTTTCAAAGGTATTGTTGGTCGGCAGAGTGATATCAAAAAAGCAATTGTAACACTCGTTAAAGATCAATCAATTGATTTTTCAGCAGGTTTATAAAAGGTTCGGAGATAAGAATAATGGCACTTAAGCACTTTAATTCGACTACGCCCGGACAGCGTCAGCTCGTTATCGTAGATCGTTCTGATCTTTATAAAGGTAAGCCCATAAAAAAACTAACAGAAGGTTTGTCGTCAAAAGGTGGACGCAATAATCGTGGTAGAATTACTGCCCGTTTTCAAGGCGGTGGTCATAAGCGTAGTTATAGGCTTGTTGATTTTAAGCGTATCAAGCGTGATATGTTTGCAAAAGTTGAGCGTTTGGAATACGATCCAAATCGTACGGCTTTTATAGCGCTGATTCGTTATGAAGATGGGCAATTAAGTTATATTCTTGCGCCACAGCGTCTTGATGTTGGTGATTCTGTTATTGCTGGTTCAAATGTTGATGTTAAGTTAGGCAATGCAATGCCTCTTAGTAATATGCCTATTGGTACTATTGTACATAACGTTGAAATGAAGCCTGGAAAGGGCGGTCAAATTGCGCGTTCAGCAGGGGCTTATGTGCAATTGGTTGGGAGAGATGAAGGAATGGCTATTCTTCGTCTTAATTCTGGTGAGCAACGTTTGATTTCAGGTAATTGTTTTGCAACGGTTGGTGCTGTTTCAAATCCTGATCATGGGAATATTAGTGATGGTAAGGCTGGTCGATCACGCTGGCGAGGTAAGCGTCCGCATGTTCGTGGTGTTGCTATGAATCCAGTTGATCACCCGCATGGTGGAGGTGAGGGTCGTACATCAGGTGGTCGTCACCCAGTATCTCCTTGGGGTAAGCCTACGAAAGGTAGGCGTACACGCTCCAATAGAGCTACTGACAAGTTTATTATGCGTTCGCGTCATCAGCGTAAGAAATAGGAAAGGTAGTCTAAAGTGGTTCGTTCAGTTTGGAAAGGTCCGTTTGTTGACGGCTATCTTCTTAAGAAAGCAGAAAAAGTTCGCGCTAGTGGGCGTAATGAGGTTATTAAAATGTGGAGTCGTCGTTCTACTATTTTGCCACAATTTGTTGGTTTGACTTTTGGTGTTTACAACGGCAATAAACATATCCCTGTTTCTGTTTCTGAAGAGATGGTTGGGCACAAATTTGGTGAATTCGCTCCCACCCGAACCTATTATGGGCATGGTGCAGATAAAAAAGCGAAGAGGAAGTAGGAATGGGCAAAGCTAAGGCTCCACGCCAACTTAAAGATACTGAGGCGAAAGCTGTCGCCCGAACAATTCGTGTAAGTCCGCAGAAGCTTAATTTGGTTGCTGCAATGATTCGTGGCAAAAAAGTTGATATGGCGTTAGCTGATTTGACGTTTTCACGTAAGCGTATTGCTAGTACTGTTAGGAGTACTCTTGAATCAGCAATTGCTAATGCAGAGAATAATCATGATCTTGATATTGATTCCTTGATCGTTGCAGAAGCATATGTTGGTAAATCTATTGTAATGAAGCGTTTTCATGTTCGAGGGCGTGGTCGGGCTAGTCGAGTAAAACGCCCATTTTCTCATCTCACTATTATTGTGCGTGAAGCTATAGAAAAAGGGGGAGTTGTATAATGGGACAGAAGATCAATCCAATAGGACTTCGTCTTGGAATTAATCGGACCTGGGATTCACGGTGGTATGCTGATAGTGGTGAATATGGGCGTCTTCTTCATGAAGATGTAAAAATTCGCTTATATATAATTGAAGAATTAAAGCAAGCGGCCATTTCTAAGGTTGTTATTGAGCGTCCTCATAAAAAGTGTCGTATAACTGTTCATTCGGCGCGTCCTGGTCTGATAATTGGTAAAAGAGGTGCTGATATTGAAAAGCTGCGTCGCAAACTTTCAGAGATGACTGATGCTGAAACTTCGCTGAATATTGTTGAAATTCGTAAACCAGAGATTGATGCTACAATTATTGCTCAGTCCATTGCTCAGCAGCTCGAACGTCGTGTTGCTTTTCGGCGTGCAATGAAGCGTGCCGTTCAATCCGCTATGCGTCTTGGGGCTGAGGGGATTCGTATTAATTGCTCTGGTCGTCTTGGAGGAGCTGAAATTGCTCGTATGGAATGGTACCGTGAAGGTCGTGTTCCACTTCATACATTGCGGGCTGATGTTGATTATGGTACAGCAGAAGCTAAAACTGCTTATGGTATTTGTGGTGTTAAAGTTTGGGTTTTTAAGGGTGAAATTCTTGAACATGATCCAATGGCTTCGGAGCGTCGTGCTACGGAGGGTGATCATTCGAATTCTTTATTGAATCGTCGCCGCGAAAATGTTTAATTTTTGTGGTTGAGTTAGAAATTTTGGAGTAGAGAGCAATGTTGCAGCCAAAGCGCACAAAGTTCCGTAAACAATTTAAGGGTCGTATTCACGGTTCTTCGAAGGGTGGAACAGGCTTGAATTTCGGTGCTTACGGTTTGAAAGCTATTGAGCCAGAGCGTATTACTGCTCGTCAAATTGAGGCGGCGCGTCGTGCAATTACACGTTATATGAAGCGTTCTGGTCGTGTATGGATTCGTATTTTTCCGGATGTTCCTGTTACATCTAAACCAACGGAGGTTCGTATGGGTAAAGGTAAGGGAAGTGTTGATTATTGGGCAGCACGCGTTGCACCTGGACGTGTTATGTTTGAACTTGATGGGGTTCCTGAGGATGTAGCGCGTGAAGCACTTAGGTTAGGTGCAGCAAAACTTCCTGTTAAAACTCGTTTCGTACAGCGTATTGCTGAATAAAGAGGTTAAGCGATGAAAGCTGCAGAATTACGAGCGCAAACGCTCAATCAAATGAAAGATGAATTGGCCAGCTTGAAAAAAGAGCAGTTTAATCTGCGTTTTCAGAAAGCGACAGGTCAGTTGGAGAAGACTGCACGTGTTAAACAAGTTCGTCGCGACATTGCACGTATTAAAACATTTCTTCGTCAGAAAATGAACGAAAATAAAGATTAAGGAAGTTAAAAGATGCCTAAACGCATTTTGCAAGGTGTTGTTGTTAGTGATAAGAGTGATAAAACTGTTATTGTCAAGGTGGAGCGTCGTTATTCTCATCCGTTGCTCCAAAAGACGGTTCGGCAATCTAAAAAGTATAAAGCGCATGATGAAAATAATCAGTTCAAAATTGGAGATCGGATTTTTATTCAAGAATCTAAACCAATCTCGAAAGATAAGCGTTGGATTGTTGTTAAAGATAGTGTAGCGTAGTTAATTAGGTGAATTGTTTTTAAATGTAATCTTGGTTTATATCCATAGATGGATTTTGAAACAAAAGCTTCATTATTATTTAGCGAGCGAGTTCGGGTGTATCAAAGACACATCCGGAGGTGGATGTTTAAGAAAAGGTGACCATTCATGATTCAGATGCAAACAAATCTCGATGTTGCAGATAATTCTGGTGCGCGTCGTGTCATGTGCATCAAAGTGTTAGGCGGTTCAAAGCGGAAGTATGCTTTGGTTGGCGACATCATTGTTGTTTCGGTTAAGGACGCTATTCCTCGTGGACGTGTAAAAAAAGGAGATGTGATGAAAGCTGTAGTGGTTCGTACTGCCAAAGATATTCGTCGCGTGGATGGTAGCGTAATTCGTTTTGATAGAAATGCGGCTGTTTTAGTTGATAATAAGAAAGAACCGATTGGTACGCGTATTTTTGGACCGGTTCCCCGAGAACTTCGTGGTAAAAACCATATGAAGATCATTTCTCTTGCTCCTGAAGTGTTGTAAGGAGTGAATGTTATGCAAAAGATTCGAAAAGGTGATAAAGTAATTGTCTTGTCCGGTAAGGATAAAGGGTGTAAAGGTGAAGTCATCAAGGTGAATCCGAAGGAAAATAATGCTCTTGTTTTTGGGCTTAATCTCGTTAAACGTCATCAGCGTCAAACGCAGAAACAAGAAGCTGGGATTATTTCTAAGGAAGCTCCTATTCATTTATCTAATTTGGCGCTTTCTGATCCTAGAGATGGTAAGCCTACTCGTGTAGGTTTCCGTTTGAATGCGAATGGTGATAAGGTTCGTTTTGCCAAGCGTTCAGGAGAAACAATTAATGGCTGAGAAAAAACAAAAGCCGCGTATGAAGACGCATTATTTTGAAGTAGTTCGTAAAATACTTCAAGAAAAGTTTAATTATAAAAATGAAATGCAAATCCCCCGTGTTGATAAGATTGTGATTAATATGGGGATTGGTGAGGCGACAGCTGATTCAAAAAAACCATCTATTGCAGCTGGAGATTTGGCATTGATAACAGGTCAAAAAGCTGTTGTTACCTACGCACGCAATTCTATTGCAACCTTTAAAGTACGTGAAGGGATGCCGCTTGGAGCTAAAGTAACACTACGTAAAGATCGTATGTTTGAGTTTTTAGATCGTCTTGTTACAATTGCGCTTCCACGGATTCGTGATTTTCGTGGTTTGAATCCAAAGAGTTTTGATAGTCGTGGCAATTTTGCTATGGGTATTAAAGAGCATATTGTATTTCCAGAAATTAACTACGATAAAGTTGATCAGATTTGGGGTATGGATATTATTGTTTGTACGACAGCGAAAACGGATGATGAAGCGCGTGAGTTATTGCGTGCTTTTAATTTTCCATTTCGTTCGTAACGGCAAATATAGTGAGGTGAAATTATGGCCAAAGTGAGTGCCGTTGAAAAAAATAAACGTCGTGAAAGGATGGTAAAGCGTTATGCTGCACGTCGTGCGCGTTTAAAAGCAATAGTGATGAATCAGGAAATTTTGCTTGAAGAGCGCTTTAAAGCTTCTATTCAGCTGGCGGGATTGCCTCGTAATTCTGCGAAAGTTCGTATTCGTAACCGTTGTGAAGTTTCGGGTCGTCCGCGTGCTTATTATCGTAAGTTGAAGATGTCACGGATTGCATTACGTAATCTTGGATCTTTAGGATATATTCCCGGAATTGTTAAGTCTAGCTGGTAAGAGGAGTTTATTAGATGTCTATGTCAGATCCTCTTGGTGATATGTTGACTCGTATCCGGAATGCGCTTGGTCGTAAAAAAGGAAAGGTCATCACTCCTGCGTCTAAACTTCGTGCAGGGGTTCTTGATGTTCTAAAATTAGAAGGCTATATTCGCGGGTATAATCAAGTTGATTCCGGTAATGGAAAATCTTCAATTGAAATTGAGTTAAAATATTTTGAAGGTTCAACTGTTATTCGTGAAATTTCGCGTATTTCAAAGCCAGGTCGTCGTGTTTATGTTTCTGCTAAAGCTATTCCTCCAGTGGCAAATGGTCTTGGTATTTCAATTTTATCGACTCCCAATGGGGTGATGGCCGATCATGAGGCGCGTAAACAAAATGTTGGTGGAGAACTTCTCTGTCGTGTTTTCTAATTAATTTTAGGGAAATAGAAGAAAAACAGGTTAGAACAATGTCTCGTATTGGAAAAAAACCCATTTCGGTTCCTTCTGGAATTACTGCTATCGTTGATGGTCAGTTGGTTAAGGCGAAAGGTCCGAAAGGTGAGTTGAGTTATGTCGTTAATGATGAAGTTTTAGTTAAGCTTGAGGGGAATGTTGTATTAGTAGAGCCACGTGATCAATCAAAGGGTGCTCGCTCTAAATGGGGTATGTCGCGTTCGATGATTGAAAATATTTTTTGTGGTGTAAAAGATGGTTTTGAAAAAAAACTTGAAATTAATGGTGTTGGTTATCGTGCTGCTTTGCAGGGGAAAGATATTCAGTTATCATTAGGTTTTTCTCATGATGTTATTTATAAAGTACCATCTGATGTTACCGTAACAGTTCCTAAGCCGACAGAAATTATTGTTTTCGGAATTGATAAACAGAAAGTTGGACAAGTAGCAGCAGAAATTCGCGAATATCGTGCACCTGAGCCTTATAAGGGTAAAGGTGTTAAGTATGCAGATGAGCATATTGTTCGTAAAGAAGGTAAAAAGAAATAAGGATTTCATGACATGGTTTCTTCTAAGGGAATTATCCAACGTAGAGCCCAACGTGTTCGTCGTCAAATTAAAGCGGTTGCTAATGGTCGTCTGCGGCTTAGTGTTTATCGCTCAAATCAGAATATTTATGCTCAAATTATTGATGATAAAAGTGGACGTACTCTTGTTTCTGCATGTACTCTTGAAAAGAATTTGAAAAACTCTTTAAAAAGTGGTGCTGATAAAGAAGCTGCTTTTGTCGTTGGTAAGTTAATTGCTGAGCGTGCGAAAAAAGTTGGTGTTGAGGAAGTTGTTTTTGATCGTGGACCATATGTTTATCATGGTAGAATAAAGGCTTTGGCTGAAGCTGCCCGTGAGGGTGGTTTAAACTTTTAAAGTATATTGCTTAGAAAGTTTAGTAAGGAGATCTTTAGGATATTTCGTGTGAGTTCCTTTGGTTTCGTGCTAAGACTTTGTTAGCGTGCTTCCGGAAAAGAAAAAGGAATGAGGAATGGCACAAAAAGAGCGTAGTGATCGGGATGAGCGTAATAGTGAGTTTATTGATAGGCTTGTTCATATTAATCGTGTTTCTAAAGTTGTGAAGGGTGGTCGGCGTTTTGGTTTTGCTGCTCTTGTTGTTGTTGGAGATCAAAAAGGGCGTGTTGGTTTTGGTCATGGTAAAGCGCGTGAAGTGCCTGAGGCGGTTCGTAAGGCTACAGAGTCTGCAAAACGTGAAATGATTTATGTACCGCTTCGGTCTGGGCGTACATTACATCATGATGTTGAAGGTCGTCATGGGGCTGGTTATGTTTTGTTGCGTGCGGCTTCTGCTGGTACTGGTATTATTGCTGGTGGGCCAATGCGTGCCATTTTTGAGACACTTGGTATGCAAGATATTGTTGCAAAATCATTAGGTTCGTCAAATCCCTATAATATGGTGCGCGCAACTTTTGATGCATTAAAGCACCAGGTACATCCTAAAAATATCGCGGCACAGCGAGGCATTAAGTATTCAGTGTTGCAGGCGCGCCGTCAAAATTTGATTGGTTCAGAAGAATAGTATCTAGGCTTGTTGAAAAGGGAATTAAAAATGATTCAAAAAAAATCTCAGATTAGCAAGACTATAACAGTAGAGCAAATTAGAAGTTCGATTCGGAAGCCGCAGGTGCAGTGTGCAACGTTAAAGGGGCTTGGATTAAATAAAATGCATCGCCGTCGTATTTTAGAAGATACGCCTTGTGTGCGAGGTATGATTGCTAAAATTCAGCATCTTGTTCGAGTTATAGATGAAAATTAAAAGTTGCAGGAGTATATAAAATGAAGCTCAATGAATTACGTGATCGTGGGGGCGCAAGAAAGAGCCGTAAACGTATTGGGCGTGGTATTGGTTCTGGTACTGGTAAAACTGGTGGTTGTGGTGTTAAAGGTCAGAAGTCACGTTCTGGTGTCTCTCTTAATGGTTTTGAAGGAGGGCAAATGCCTATTTATCGCCGTTTACCGAAGCGCGGATTTAAGAATTTGTTTTCTAAAGCTTACAATGAGGTTTCGTTAGGTCGTATTCAATTAGCAGTTGATGTAGGTAAATTGGATATTAAGAAATCAGTTGATGTTGTTACATTAAAAGAAGCTGGTATCATTCGTCGGGTAAAAGATGGCGTGCGTCTTCTTTCCGATGGAGAGTTAAAAGCTAAGATTACATTTAATGTTTCTGGCGCTTCTGAAATGGCTCGTAAAAAAATTGAAGAGGTTGGTGGTCAGGTTAATTTTTGCAAGGCTACTCAATGATTATTATTATGGCATAAATAATGCTGCGGAGTGTGCACCTCTCTTTTATTGATTATTCATAAAGAATATTGAGTCTTAAAAAAATATGCTTATTTAAGTTAAAAATTTAGCCTATAAACTGGAGAAAATTTATGGCATCAGCTGCAGAGCAATTGGTTTCCAATATGAATTTTGGCGCTTTTTCGCGTGCAACTGAATTAAAAAAACGTATTTGGTTTACTTTGGCTGCGCTTCTTGTATATCGTTTTGGTACTTATATTTCTTTGCCTGGCATTAATATTGATGTTTTACGACAAACATTTGAACATCACGCATCTGGTGTATTAGGGCTGTTTAATATGTTTGCTGGGGGTGCTGTGGGACGTATGGCAATTTTTGCGTTAGGTATAATGCCTTATATATCAGCGTCAATTATTGTACAGTTGTTAACATCGATTGTTCCTTCATTAGAAGCGCTCAAAAAAGAGGGAGAATTAGGTCGTAAGATTATCAATCAATATACTCGTTATATGACAGTTATATTGGCAATTTTACAAGCTTTTGGTATTGCAGTTGCGCTTGAAACTGGTATAGGAACGGGTCTTCAAATAGTTATAGAACCAGGTATAATATTTCGTGTTTCGGCGGTTATTTCATTAGTTGGTGGAACAATATTCTTAATGTGGCTTGGTGAACAGATTACGTCACGTGGCATTGGTAATGGAGTTTCCCTAATTATTTTTACAGGTATTGTAGCAAATTTCCCTTCTACTTTTGCTCAGCTTTTAACTGCTCATAGTCAGGCTGATTTATCAACTTTTTTATTAATCGGAATTGTTGTTATTGCTGTTTTGATTATTGGTGTTATTGTTTTTGTAGAGCGTGCACAAAGGAGGATTATTATTCAGTATCCGAAGCGTCAAGTTGGAAACCAGATGTTTCAAGGTGATATGTCTCATTTTCCTTTGAAGTTAAATACTGCTGGTGTTATCCCTCCAATTTTTGCTTCATCTTTATTATTGTTACCTGCAACCATTAATAATTTTTCTGATAAAATGCCACAATGGGTCCAAACTATTTCTTTTTTTCTTGGTCATGGACAACCACTTTATATGATTGTTTACGCTGCTTTGATGGCGTTTTTTTGCTTTTTCTATACAGCTATTGTATTTAGTTCGAGTGATACAGCAGAACAATTAAAAAGGCATTCTGGTTTTATTCCAGGGATTCGCCCTGGTGAGCGTACAGCTGAGTATATTGATTATGTTTTAACGCGTATTACTGTTGTTGGAGCTGTTTATATTATTCTGATTTGTTTACTTCCTGAGTTTATTATATCAACATTGCATATTCCTTTTTATCTTGGTGGTACGTCTTTACTCATTGTTGTTACTGTTACACTTGATACAGTTGCTCAAATTCAGGGGAGCCTTGTTGCACATCAATATAAAGGGTTGATTAAAAAATCAAAACTTCGTGGAGGCAGAAGAAAACGATGAGAGTGATTCTTTTAGGTCCTCCTGGAGCTGGCAAAGGTACGCAAGCTAAAATACTTACAGATGAATATAATATTCCTCAGTTGTCCACGGGTGATATGCTGCGTGCAGTTATTATGAAAGAAACAGAAGTTGGTAAAATAGCTAAAGCGATAATGGAATCTGGTTCTTTGGTACCTGATAATATTGTTAATCAAATTGTATCAGAGCGTATTAGTGAAAGTGATTGCGCAGGTGGTTTTATATTGGATGGATATCCGCGGACCGTGGCACAAGCAGAGGCATTGCAGCGAATTTTAAAATCAAAAAATGAACAACTTGATGCGGTTATTGAGCTTATTGTTGATGAAGACGCGTTGATTGAGCGTATAAAAAAGCGTGTACAGGAAACAGTTGTTTCTGGTGAGCAGGCTCGTTCAGATGATAATCCTGGTGCTTTTGCAAAACGATTAGTGGAATATCGCGAAAAAACAGCTCCTGTATCAAAGTTTTATTCGGATATTGGATTGCTCAAAACAGTTGATGGAATGGTTGATGTTTCTGATGTATCACGCGCAATTAAAGAGCTTTTTAAATGAAGGACTCTATCAAAAATAAATTGAAAAGAGTTGACTTTTATAATGAAATCTATCAGAAATCAATTTGATTCATTTCAGTAGGAATAACGGGATTCGGAACATGTTTAAACCGAAGCCATTTTTTTCTATAAAATGCTTCAAGTATTTTATGGTAAACTGTTAACATACTCAAGGAGAATAGGCGTGGCCCGTATTGCTGGCGTCAATATCCCGACAAATAAGCGTGTAGTTATTGCACTTCAATATATCTATGGGATTGGACAAAAATTTGCTCAGGAAATTATCGAGAGAGTTGGTATTCCTCTAGAGCGTCGTGTACATGAGCTTTCGGATGCGGAAGTTTTACAGATTCGTGAGACAATAGACCAAAGTTATCAAGTTGAAGGGGATCTCCGTCGCGAAGTTGCGATGAGTGTGAAGCGTTTGATGGATCTTGGCTGTTATCGTGGTTTACGTCATCGTCGCTCTTTACCTGTTCGTGGGCAGCGTACGCATACAAATGCACGTACACGTAAAGGTCCTGCTAAAGCAATTGCTGGTAAGAAGAAGTAAAAATCTTTAATTGCTTTAGTTGATTGTGAAGGTTTTGTTTTGGATATTTTGTTTTTGTTGAACTTTAAAACAAAAATGAATAAGGTGGAGCTGCTGGTGTTACGGCAGTAGAGAGATCATTGAAAGGAAAACTATGGCCAAAGAAGCCACGCGTGTTCGCCGTCGCGAGCGTAAAAATGTTTCATCAGGTGTTGTACATATCAATTCAACATTTAATAATACGATGATTACTATTACTGATTCTCAGGGACATACAATTGCATGGTCATCTGCTGGAGCTCAAGGATTTAAGGGATCACGTAAATCTACGCCTTTTGCTGCACAGGTTGCAGCAGAGGATTGTGCTAAAAAAGCCCAAGAACATGGTATGCGTTCATTGGAAGTTGAAGTTTGTGGTCCTGGAGCAGGTCGTGAATCCGCTTTACGTGCATTGCAATCTGTTGGCTTTTTAATTACTTCCATTCGTGATGTGACACCAATCCCTCATAATGGATGTCGTCCGCGTAAAAGACGACGTGTTTAATTTGGGTATTGTTTTTCATTGTCGGAGATTTCTCCGATGTTCACACTGGCCGTTGCGATTGAATGGTAACGGAACTAAAGAACAGGAATAAAAATATGATCCAGAAAAACTGGCAGGAATTAATTAAACCCAATAAAGTGGAGTTTCATGCGCATAATGATCCAAATATTGTAAGTGTAGTTGCGGAGCCTCTTGAACGTGGTTTTGGTCTGACATTAGGAAATGCATTGCGTCGTGTGTTGCTGTCATCACTTCGTGGCGCTGCAGTTACTGCTGTACAAATTGATAGTATTTTACATGAATTCTCGTCAATTCCAGGTGTTCGTGAAGATGTTACAGATATTATTTTAAATATCAAAGAGATTGCTATACGTATGGAAGAGGAGGGACCTAAGCGGGTTATTCTCTGTAAAGAAGGGCCTGGTGTAGTTAAAGCTGGGGATATACAAACAATTGGAGATATGGCAATCCTTAATCCGGAGCATGTTATTTGCACATTGGATGAAGACGCAGAAGTTCGCATGGAACTTATTGTCAATACAGGGAAGGGTTATGTTCCAGCGGAACGAAATTGTATTGATGATGCACCAATAGGTCTTATTCCTGTTGATAGCCTTTATTCACCAGTTCGTAAAGTATCTTATAAAGTAGAGAATACACGTGAAGGACAAATTCTGGATTATGATAAATTGACATTAACAATTGAAACTAATGGTGCTGTTAACGGTGAAGATGCAATTGCTTTTGCAGCGCGTATTCTTCAGGATCAGTTATTGGTATTTGTTAATTTTGAAGAACCACAAAAAGAATTGATTGAAGAGCCGGATTCTGAGCTTTCTTTTAATCCGGCCTTGCTCAAAAAGGTAGACGAATTAGAACTTTCAGTGCGTTCAGCAAATTGTCTTAAAAATGATAATATTGTTTATATTGGTGATCTTATCCAAAAAACGGAAGCTGAAATGCTTCGGACACCAAATTTTGGACGGAAATCATTGAATGAAATTAAGGAAGTTCTCGCATGTATGGGGCTCCATCTTGGAATGGAAATTCCTGCGTGGCCTCCTGAAAACATTGATGATCTTGCTAAACGTTATGAAGATCAGTATTAAATTAAAATTGAAGGAGAAGGCTTATGCGCCACAGTAAATCAGGTCGCAAGCTGAACCGAACGGCTAGTCATCGTAAAGCAATGTTTGCAAATATGGCGGCTTCGCTTATTGAGCACGAGCAGATTGTGACGACGCTTCCAAAGGCTAAAGAAATTCGTCCTATTGTTGAAAAATTAGTTACGCTTGGTAAGCGTGGAGATTTGCATGCACGTCGGCAAGCAATTTCAGCTCTTCGCGATGCGAAACATGTTGCAAAATTGTTTGATACGTTAGCTGCACGTTATGTATCACGTAAAGGTGGTTATTTGCGTATTATGAAGGCAGGTTTTCGTACTGGTGATAATGCTCCTATGGCTGTTATTGAGTTTGTTGATCGCGATGTTGATGCAAAGGGCGCTGTCGATCATGCACGTATGGAGGCAACAGCTGTTAAAGAGGAAGCTACTTCATAAAAGGAGCAATTTTTTATTAGTTTTTTAAAAACCGTCTTTTAAAGGCGGTTTTTTTTTATTAAATTTTAAGAGCGGTTTTTAAATAAAATTGTAGGGCTAATTTTTTCCAGTATATAAAAAGGAGAGGAGCGATCTCTATTCGTTGAGTTGTTTAATTTATATATTGTTTGTTGTTTAGATAAGTTTTTTGTGCCTAACTCATCAGTTATTTAGTGATGATTATCAATTTTTAAGGTAAGTAGGAGGGCTTCTTATCTTATGAAGTAAGCCTTTAGTTTATGAAGGAGCTAATAATGAAATATTCTATTTTAATGGGGATTTTTTTTGTGATTATGGCACAAATAACGTTCCGTTATGCGAATGCTCAAATTCCACAAAAACAATCAGATATTACTTTTTCATTTGCTCCTTTAGTTAAAAAAACTGTTCCATCTGTTGTGAATATTTATGCTGCACGGAAAGTTAGAGTGCGTTCGCCTTTTGAGGGAGATCCATTTTTTGAACAATTTTTTGGTCGTTATCAAGGTAAGCGGTCCTTGCGTACTCAGGCATCATTAGGATCTGGGGTGATTGTTGATACACGTGGTTTGATCGTTACTAGTTACCATGTCATTAAGGATGCTAGCGAAATTAAAGTTGCTTTTTCTGACGGTCGGGAATTTGAAAGTACAGTTATATTAAAGGATGAAACGACTGATATTGCAGTACTTGAAATTAATTCGAAAGGTTCTCAATTTCCTGTTCTCCCTTTGGGGGATTCTGATACAGTGGAAGTTGGAGATCTTGTTCTAGCAATTGGTAATCCTTTTGGCGTTGGTCAGACAGTTACAAGCGGTATTGTTTCAGCACAAGCGCGTACGCGTATAGGTGTTTCTGATTTTGATTTTTTCATTCAAACAGATGCTGCTATTAATCCAGGTAATTCTGGTGGGGCTTTAATTGATATGAAAGGCCAATTAATAGGGATTAATACGGCTATTTATTCACGTTCAGGTGGTTCTGTCGGGATTGGTTTTGCTATTCCAGCTAATCTTATTAAAGTCGTTCTTGATACAGTTAAGCGTGGTGGAAAGTTTTTTGTGCCGCCTTATATTGGGGCATCTTTTCAAGGTATTACACCTGATATTGCAGATGGTTTAGGCTTAGAACATTCATATGGTGCTCTCATTATTGAGATTACCAAAGGTAGTCCCGCTGAGAAAGCTGGTTTAAAAGTAGGTGATGTTATTTTGAGTGTGCAAGGGGTGCAAATTGAGAGTCCAGATAGTCTTGGATATCGTTTGATGACAACTAGGATTGGGCAGAGCCTTGTTTTAGAATATTTACGGGATGGAAAAATTTTTAAAACAGAAATAACTGTATTATCAACACCAGAGTCTGCGTTTGTAAAATCTGAAAAAATTGTAGGAGAAAACCCTCTTTCTGGTGCTGAAGTATTAGATTTAACGCAGTACAATAGTCGACGATTTCATCTTCCTGTCACTGCGAAAGGTGTAATAATTACCAATGTTGACCAACTAGGTAACGCTGCGGGTATTTTTCGTCCTGGAGATATTTTGCATACTGTTAATGGCCATAAAATTCAAACTGTGAGTCAATTGAAAAAAGTGCTTACGCAAAAACACTCACATATTTGGGAACTAGAATATGAGCGCAATGGTGTACATATTCGTCAATTGATTCGCTGAGGATTTTATTTGAATAAAGATTTTTTTACTTTATCTTTTGATGCTTGTGTTAATCAAAATCGCCCCCTTGCAGAAAGGATGCGTCCCCGCTCTCTTCATGAAGTGGTAGGACAAAACCATTTAATTGGAGCGGAAGGTTTTCTTTCACGTATGGTTGCATCTGGTTCATTTAGTTCCATGATTTTTTGGGGACCGCCAGGTACAGGTAAAACGACGATAGCACGTTTATTGGCACTTGAAACAAATTTTGCTTTTGAACAAGTTTCTGCTATTTTTACTGGAATATCCGAACTAAAGAAAATTTTTGAAGTAGCTCGAGCTCGTTTGATGTCTGGATGTCAGACATTATTATTTATCGATGAAATTCATCGCTTTAATCGTGCTCAACAGGATAGTTTTTTACCTTTTATGGAAGATGGAACTATAATTCTTGTAGGAGCAACAACTGAAAATCCTTCATTTGAACTTAATGCTGCTCTTCTTTCACGTGCACGTATTTTAACTTTTCACACACATGATAATGAAAGTTTGGACATACTTTTGAAGCGTGCTGAAAAAATGGAGGGAAGATTACTGCCTTTAGATGATCAAGCTAGAGAAATTTTGATAAGGATGTCTGACGGTGATGCAAGAGCAGCTTTAACATTAGCAGAAGAGATTTGGCGTGTTGCACAGTCAGAAGAAGTGTTTAATGCCAAAACTCTGCAAGCTGTTATTCAGCGTCGAGCTCCGATTTACGATAAAGGACGAGATAGTCATTATAATCTTATTTCAGCATTGCATAAATCAGTTCGTGGTTCTGATCCTGATGCTGCACTTTATTATCTTGCACGTATGTTTGATGCAGGTGAAGATCCTTTATATATTGGGCGTAGGTTGGTTCGTATAGCTATTGAAGATATTGGTTTAGCAGATCCACAAGCTCTTGTAATTTGTAATGCAGCAAAAGATGCTTATAGTTATCTAGGATCGCCTGAAGGGGAATTAGCTCTTGTGCAAGCATGTCTTTATATTGCAACTGCACCAAAATCAAATGCAACTTATCTTGCTTATAAAGCGGCAATGCATAGTGCTCGCAAAAACGGTTCTTTATCTCCTCCTAAGCACATTCTTAATGCTCCCACAAAATTTATGAAAGAAGAGGGATATGGGCATGGTTATCGTTATGACCATGATGAACAAGATGCTTTTTCAGGGCAGGAATATTTTCCTGAAGAACTTGGGCGTCAGATTTATTACCAACCACAACAACGTGGTTTTGAGCGCGAAATTACGAAGCGTCTTGAGTGGTGGAAGAAGTTACGACAAAAACGAGTTAATTAAAAATAAGATTTCAGAGAGAATAGGAGTATACTTTTGATAGTTTTTTGTATTTAGTCATATTGTTAAAAGAAAACGTAGTTTCTTTTAAGTGGAGAGAATCTGGTACTGTTGAAACAACGAAGAATAAAAAGAAATAGTCTGTGAACATCCAAATTAGAGGCTTTAATTAGGTGAAGAGTACAGTATATAGTACAAGTACATATTGTATATTAAATTTGTTATAACTCACTAAGGATATAATTGTGGATAAAACAAAAGCTCTAGAATCTGCTCTTTCACAGATTGAACGTTCGTTTGGTAAAGGCTCAATTATGCGTCTTGGGCAGAAAGAGCAGGTTGTTGAAATTGAGACAGTTTCAACTGGTTCGTTATCTTTGGATATTGCTTTGGGGATAGGCGGACTACCCAAAGGGCGCATTATTGAGATTTATGGACCAGAAAGTTCTGGGAAAACAACACTGGCTCTTCATTCTATTGCTGAGGCGCAGAAAAATGGTGGGATTTGTGCTTTTATTGATGCAGAACACGCTCTTGATCCTATTTATGCACGTAAACTCGGTGTTGATTTAGAAAATCTCTTTATTTCTCAGCCAGATACTGGTGAACAGGCATTGGAAATTACAGAAACACTTGTTCGCTCTGGTGCAGTTGATGTGCTTGTTGTTGATTCAGTGGCAGCTTTGACACCACGTGCAGAAATTGATGGTGAAATGGGAGATGCTTTACCTGGATTACAAGCTAGGTTAATGAGTCAGGCATTACGAAAATTAACAGCATCGATTTTTCGCTCTAACTGTATGGTTATTTTTATCAATCAAATTCGTATGAAAATTGGTGTAATGTTTGGTTCTCCTGAAACAACAACAGGTGGAAATGCTTTAAAGTTTTATGCTTCCGTTCGTTTGGATATTCGTCGCATTGGGGCTATTAAAGATCGTGACACAATTATTGGAAGTCAGACTCGTGTTAAAGTTGTAAAAAATAAGTTAGCACCTCCATTCAAGCAAGTTGAATTTGATATTATTTATGGTGAGGGCATTTCTAAATTGGGGGAATTGGTAGATTTAGGTGTTAAAGTTGGTCTTGTAGAAAAATCTGGTTCATGGTTCTCTTATAATTCTCAACGTTTAGGGCAGGGGCGTGAAAATGCAAAGCAGTTTTTACGTGAACATGCAGAAATAGCTGCTGAGATTGAAACAGCTTTACGACAAAATGCTGGTTTAATCGCAATTGAATTGCTAGAAAATTCTGGATTAGAAAGTACAGAGGGTGATGAATCAATCTGATACAATATTAGTTTGAATAGGGTTTCTTTATTTAAAGTTTATTCTGTTTTTATTTGTTAGAATTTTGAAGTAGAAGATCGTTTACTTTTATTTTTCTGTGAGAATATTTCTATCTTGATTAAAGCTTTAAAGGTAGCAGAGAATTGCTGTATTAGATAGTCATTTGTTTTTTGCGATTTTTTGCTTTATTCTACAGGTGTAAATATGAATAGTGTTAATAATATCCGGTCAACTTTTCTGGATTACTTTCGTCGTAATGGACATGAAATTCTTTCTTCGAGTCCGCTGGTTCCACGTAATGACCCTACATTGATGTTTACAAATGCAGGAATGGTTCAGTTTAAAAACGTTTTTACTGGATTTGAACAATGCCCTTATAAAAGGGCAACAACAGCACAAAAATGTGTCCGTGCGGGTGGAAAGCATAATGATCTTGATAATGTTGGTTATACAGCACGTCATCATACTTTTTTTGAAATGCTTGGGAACTTTTCTTTTGGTGATTATTTTAAAGAAGAAGCAATTTTTTTTGCGTGGAATCTTTTAACCAAAGAGTTTTGTCTCTCGAAAGATAAATTATTGGTTACAGTTTATCATACTGATGATATTGCAGCTGAATTGTGGCGTAAAATTTCGGGACTTCCAAACGAAAAAATTATCCGTATTGCGACCAATGATAATTTTTGGTCGATGGGGGATACAGGTCCCTGTGGTCCTTGTTCAGAGATTTTTTATGATCATGGCGGTGAAATTTTTGGGGGGCCTCCGGGAAGTGCTGATGAGGATGGTGATCGCTTTATTGAAATTTGGAATCTTGTTTTTATGCAATATGAGCAAGTTAATAAAGAAGAGCGAATTGAATTACCTTGTCCTTCTATTGATACTGGTATGGGATTAGAGCGCATTGCAGCTGTTTTGCAAGGTGTTCATGATAATTATGATATTGATCTTTTTTGTAAATTAATTCATGCTTCACAAGAGATAACAGGAGTAAATGCAACGGGTGAGTTTATTGCTAGCCATCGTGTTATTGCTGATCATCTCCGTTCTTCGGCGTTTTTGATTTCTGATGGTGTCCTTCCTTCCAATGAAGGTCGGGGATATGTTTTGCGTCGTATTATGCGTCGTGCTATGCGTCATGCTCATTTTCTTGGTGCTAAAGAGTTATTAATGGAGCGACTTTTGCCTGTTTTAATTCGCGAAATGGGGCAAGCTTATCCCGAGTTAGTGCGTGCTGAGTCCTTAATTTCAGAAATCTTAAAGTTGGAAGAAACCCGTTTTCATAAAACTCTTGAACGAGGACTTAGTTTATTAAATGAAGCAAGCACTGATCTTAAGGAAGGCGATCATTTTGATGGTGAGGTTGCCTTTAAACTTTATGATACATATGGTTTTCCACTTGATTTGACGCAAGATGCTCTTCGACGTCGTGGAATATCTGTTGATATCGAAGCTTTTGAAAAAGCAATGGAGCTTCAGAAAGCGGAAAACCGCGCCAATTGGTCTGGTTCTGGCGTATCAATAACAGAAACAATATGGTTTTCTATTCGTGATCAGGTAGGAACTACAGAATTTTTAGGTTATGAAACAGAAAAAGCTGAAGGCGTTATTACGGCTCTTATTTGTGATGGTGAAATTGTTGATCATATTTCTTCAGGGCAAGATGCCATGCTTGTTGTCAATCAGACGCCTTTTTATGCTGAGTCTGGCGGGCAGATAGGTGATAGTGGTGTTATTTCTGGTGAGTCTTTTGTTTTCGAAGTGCGTGATACCCAGAGAAGGGGTGATGGTGTTTTTATTCACATTGGAGAAGTAAAATCTGGTCAAGCAAAGATATCTGATTGTGTAGAACTTACTGTTGATTCTGAGCGTCGTAGAAAAATTCGTGCCAATCATTCTGCTACCCATTTATTGCATGAAGCTTTGCGTCGTATATTAGGACCTCATGTTGCACAGAAGGGATCTTTAGTATCTCCTAGTCGGTTGCGTTTTGATTTTTCTCATCCAAAGCCAATTTCATCAGAAGAACTAAAAAGAGTAGAAGACTTGGCAAATGATATTGTGTTGCAAAATAGTCAGGTCACAACCCGCTTGATGGCGCTGGATGATGCAATTTTTGAAGGGGCAATGGCATTGTTTGGTGAAAAATATGGCGATGAAGTTCGTGTTGTTTCTATGGGAGAGAGATGTGAGCCAATAGCATTCAAAAAGCATTGGTCAATTGAGCTTTGTGGGGGTACTCACGTACAGAGAACAGGTGATATTGGTTTAATTTATATTGTTGCTGAAAGTTCTGTGGCTTCTGGAGTTCGTCGTATTGAGGCTTTAACGGGTACAGCTGCGCGCCTTTATCTGAGTCAACAAGATAAGCGAATTTATGAAATTGCTAGTTTTTTAAAAGTTTCTCCTGCTAATTTGGAGGAACGTGTAAGGAATTTGTTTGATGATCGTCGTAAATTTGAAAAAGAGTTGAATAATACACGTAAGAATGTTGTTCTAAATGGTAAGGCTTTACAGGGTAGAAAAGGGGAAATTACAACTATTGATATTAATGGCATTTCTTTTATGGGCGGTGTTCTTAGAAACATTGCAGTACGAGATCTTAAAACATTGGTGGATTCTGGAAAAAAGCAAATTAAATCTGGAGTGGTTGCTTTTATTAGTGTTTCGGAAGATGGCAAAGGAAGCGCTGTTGTTGGGGTTACTGATGATTTAATAAATACGTTAAATGCTGTTGATTTAGTGCGCATTATTTCCGTTGTTCTTGGTGGTCAGGGTGGTGGCGGACGCCCTGATATGGCACAGGCTGGTGGTTCCAAAGGAGATAAAGCTGAGGAAGCGATTACGGCGTTAAAGGCTTTTCTTAAAGGGTAGTTTTTATTCTTGTTTTATGTTGCAGTTTTTAAGAAAGCTTAAATTGGATATAGTTAAATTAAATTTTTATTTAAAGGCACAGAAAGAAACAATTTTATGATGCAATAGCTTTGTGTAATGGCACTATGTTTTCATTTTCTGTTTTTGTTGTTTCTTGATCAATCATTAAACCGCTAGTTTGTAATAATTTATAGAAGCGCCCCCCTTTGCTGATCAGTTCTTGAAAGCTACCTTTTTCAATTAAACGTCCATGATCTAAAAATAATATAAGATCAGCATTGCGGATTGTTGAAAGACGGTGTGCTATAATAAAGGTAGTGCGGTTTTGACTTACACAATCGATAGCATTTTTAACACGAGCTTCTGTTTCAACATCGAGAGCACTTGTTGCTTCATCCAAAATAAGGATGGGTGCATTTTTTAAGATAGCACGTGCGATTGCTAATCGTTGTCTTTCTCCACCTGATAACTGTGAACCTCGCTCACCCACTAGTGTATCATAACAATCGTTTTTTCTTAGAATAAAGTCATGAGCAGCAGCTATCTTTGCCGCTTCATAAAGTTCTTCATCTGTTGCGGTTGCTTTGCCTATTGAAATGTTATTGCGAATACTACGGTTGAAAAGACCAGAATCTTGAAAGACTGTTGCTAAAGATTTACGCAAAGATTCACGATTAATTGTTCGTATATCTATTCCATCAATACTGATGTGTCCAAATGTGGGATCGTATACGCGTTGTAACAAATTAATTAATGTTGTCTTTCCAGCACCTGTTGGCCCGACAATTGCAACGGTTTGTCCTGCTTTAACTTTAAATGAAATATCAAAAACACCTTGAGAAGAATTGAGAAATTTATAGGATACATGATGAAATTGAATGACACCTTTAACATTTTGAATAGAAGGAAGATTTTCTGGTGTATTGATATGAACAGTAGAGTCTTCCATTTCAAAAAAGTCTTTTAGTTTTGCCTGTGAAGATATAGCTAAATTGATGAAATTGCTAATTTGATCAAGACGATTAATCATTAATTGAGCGAATCCAACAAAAGCAATAACTTCTCCTACTCGCACTTGGCCTTTTGTTACAAAAAAAGCACCTAAAAGAAGGACACATACTATGGAAATTGTTGAAGCCATTCGATTTAATCCACTAGCGAGAGCCCACCAATTTAAAACAGGATTCTGGGCTTTAAGAAGATTATCTGCGTGTTGATGAAGCGCGCAGGTTTCTTCTATTATTCGATTATAGCTTTGTACAATGGCAACATTGGAAATTGAATCACTGACATGTTTAAAAAGATCATGGTGGTAGCGTTCTACTGCTGCTTGTCCATCTTTTGTTTTTTGCATCACTAAGCGTGCAATTAATACATAGATAATAGCGAGGACAAGCAAAACTATTGAAAGACGCCAATTCATTTTAAAAGCTATTGGCACGAGAACAAATAATGCAACAAGAGTTGAGAGATGTTGACGCATAAAGTCAAGCCATATGGTTGACATAGAATCTATTGCACGTAGTAATGTATGAAAAGCATTAGAAGTTCCACGTTGCTGATGCCAGATTAATGGCATAGCAATGATACGTTCGAAAGATTCTATTAAAACAGTTAAGCGACATCTATGTGCTAAGCGGTCAGCACTACGCGCTACGAGTACATAAGAAATAATATTAAAAACACCAAAGCCTACCCACATTGTAAGGGTAGAAACAATGCCCGATTTATCTGCAATTGCATCAATAACCTGTCCAAATAAAATAGGTTCTATAATTGTAATTATAGCTAAAGTAACATTAGCTGAACAGATTAAAATGGATGCATTTTTTTCTTTGTTGAGATAAGAAAGAACACGAGCATAAATTTTAAATAAAGACACAGATGATTATCTCCAATTCTCATGATCAGGTTTTTGATTCTCTAATATTAGTGATTAGTCTTTGAACTAATAAAATTTATGCAGTAGGAGAATGCAATTTTGGATACGGATTGTAATGCAGCGTGATAGCATCAATTTATAAGATCGTTTTTTTGTGTTTATATACAGTAGGATGAGAATGTTAATAACAAATTTTATAGCAAGAGAATTGTTATGGTGGGTGTAAAAATAAAAAAGGTTGAGGCAGATGAAAGTGGAATGCGTTTAGATCGCTGGTTTAAGGTATATTATCCAGATGTTGGGTTTGGATATTTGCAAAAGCTTCTACGTTCTGGACAGATACGGGTTGATGGTGGACGTGTTAAAAATGATGTGCGTCTTGTTGTCGGTCAATCTATCCGTGTGCCCCCTTTACTTATAGATAAAGAAAATAGTGTTCCTGTAATCAATAAAATCATTTGTGGACAGGACGATGAAGTAATCTTAAAAGATATGCTCCTTTACGAAGATTCAAAAATTTTTGTTTTTAATAAACCGGCAGGTTTAGCTGTACAAGGCGGTTCTGGTTTGACGCGTCATGTTGATAGTATGCTTGAAGTATGGCGCAATAAAAAAGGTGAAAAACCACGATTGGTTCATCGCATTGATCGTGAGACATCGGGAGTTCTTGTTGTGGCACGGTCAAGAGGAGCGGCACAGGCTTTGACTGCTGCTTTTAGAACACGAGAAACAAAGAAAACTTATTGGGCCTTGGTACGGGGAGTACCTAGAAAAAAACAAGATAAAATTTCGACATGGATGGTCAGAGAAATAACTGAACAAGGTGATAAAATGCGTGTTTGTGAACGTAGACAACCAGATTCCAATCATGCAGTGTCTTATTATCGTGTTTTGGATACACGAGGAAAAGCCCTTTCTTGGCTTGAAATGGAGCCCTATACAGGTAGAACACATCAATTACGTGTGCATGCTGCTTATATGAACCATCCGATTATTGGCGATTCAAAATATTTTTTTTCTGATAGTAATTGGGCATTGCCAGGAGGAATGCAAAATCGGCTTCATCTTCATGCACGTCGTATTCGTATACCTCATCCTTCAGGAGGTATATTAGATATTACTGCACCTTTACCACCTCATATGCTGCAAAGTTTTAATCTTTTTGCTTTTAACGAAATCGATGGTGGCACAGAATAATAGAAAAAACACTGTACTTTGTTTTTTCAAGATTAATAATTAATTAATTAATTGATTGATAATGATAATATATCATTTTTATTTTGAATGAAAATTTAAGAAAGAGAAACGTTATCTTATTGAAACCTAGTCTATTTTAAAACAAATAAAGAAGTTATTTGCACGTTACAAGAATAATTGACGTATAAATAAAAATCGTTTGAGAGCTCTGTAATCAGTAATAGGATCAAAATATTAGCTAGGAGATTTTTTTTAAATCACCTCTTAAATGGGTGATCTATCTTATTAAAATTAAAGCAGGTACTTATAAAAGCATCAAAAGCATATGTAGCTTAAATACTAAATATGCTAATAAAACACCTCTATAACTGATATAGTATAGTGTTTGAGTATTATGTTGTTGATTAAAATTGCATTGCTTTTTAAAATTAATCCTTCCTTGCTTCATTATTAGATGATGGTATTATAGCCATAAGTAATATTTGGTGAATCTTTTGTACAAAAATAGTTATTTCATTTGTAGATATTTCTGTGTTGCATCATAATTTTACTTTGAAAAATAACTACTTGGACATAGATATTAAAACTGGTTTTTTCGTTTTTAAAACTCAGGTTGTAATATTGCATAAACATCTCAATAAATGTTTATGTTTCTTGTGAAATAAAGGTTTTATAGTAATCTCTAGGTTTATGGCTGCACTTATTTTGAAGATAGATTTACGTTTGATTATACAAAATTACGATAGTCCAAAAAGTTATATTTTCTGCAGAGTATTATATGATCAATACTATGCATAGCTTATTAAGAAATCCAAAAGGTTGTGTAATTTGATAGCACCTTTATCAGAAAGTATTTTAGCATTCGCTGTTATATGAAAAATATTTAAGAATATTGAGTTATAAATCAATGATTATAAGAGATTATGAGCTGATGTTAAGATTATCATTCAGAGATTGTAGTATAAGATTGTTGATAGTTAAATGTGCATAATACTTTAGTATTAGTTGGAATGACTATAGTTGATATGTTTGAAAATTGTTGTACAGTATTTTTTGTAGCTAATGATTGCAAATTTTATTCTAGAAACTTTAGTTAGGCTTATTGAAAATATTAAAGGTAGAACGAAATGCGTGAAATTTTAGGTGATGTTGATATTTTATTGAATGAAGGTAAATCTCTTCATCATCCTCAGAAGTTATTATGTCGGTCATTGCCTAAGCGGTTTTATGAAAAAGTAAATGTTATCTGTAAAGAGGAAAAATTTTTTATTTTACTAGATGGGAGACTATTAAAGACACCTGCGAAACGTGATTTTTTTGTACCGGTAGAAACGCTTGCTACATTAGTAGCGCAAGAATTTATTGTACAAAAAGCGGTGATTGATCCAGTAAAAATGCCGATGACGCGTTTGGTTAATACTGTTATTGACGGTATAATTGATAATATGCAAATTATTTTTGAACATTTGTTGCGTTTTGTTTCATGTGATATGATTTTTTATCGAGCACAAACACCAAAAGAACTAGTGAAACGACAATCTGAAAAATGGGATTTTTTACTTGATTGGGCAGAAGAAAAATTAGGGACACATTTTAACTTAGTGGAAGGGCTTATGCATGTTGAACAACCACCTGAGTCTATTCAAGCGGTGAGCAATTATTTACGCAAGATAGAGTCTCCTTATACGCTGGCTGCGCTTCATGCGATGACTACTTTAACAGGATCAGCTCTTATTGCTTTTGCTGTGGCTGAGAGGAAAATTTGTACAGATGATGCTTGGGCTATGGCGCATTTAGATGAAGATTGGACAATGGAACAATGGGGAAAAGATGAGGAAACAATAGCACGTCGTGCTTATAAAAAGGCTGAATTTAATGCAGCAGCTACAATTATTGCTGTTTGCTCTAAGTGAAATTCTCATCTCAATTTACTATAGTAAAATAAAAATTATCGTCTAAGATATTTGTGAGCTGCGTAGAGCGCAATTGCTGCCGCATTTGAAACGTTTAATGACTTAATATCTCCAGGCAGATCCAGGCGTACTAATGAGTAAACATTTTCGCGTGTTTTTTGACGTAGCCCTTTACCTTCTGCTCCTAGGATAAGAGAGATTTTATTTCCTGTTAACGCCGTCTCTAAAGGAAATTCACCTTCTGAATCAAGTCCAAAACTAATAAAGTTCATTTGTTGAAGCTCTTTAAGTGCTTTAGAAAGATTATGTACTGTGATGTATTCAATGAGCTCTAAAGCTCCAGAGGCTGCTTTGGCAAGTACGCTACTTTCTTGTGGCGAATGGCGATTAGTAGTAATGATTGCTCCAGCTTTAAAGGCTACTGCAGAGCGCATAATAGCGCCAACGTTATGTGGATCAGTAATTTGGTCCATGACAATGATAAGATTGGTATTTGTCAATTCCGATAAAGAATGTGATTTTAGAGGTTCAGTTTCTAATACAATTCCTTGATGAACGGCTTCGCTTCCTACAAATGTTTCCAGTTTTTTAGGTGAGCATGATGTTATAGGACACGGTATATCCGATTCGTTTATATTAAGACGTTTTAACGCATTTGGTGTAGCATACAGATGTCTCAAAATTCTTCGAGGATTCTTCAATGCTGCATGAACTGGATGAATACCATAAAGGTAAATTTGTGCTTTTTGTAATGGGATAAATGGTTGTTTTACATATGTTGAAGATTGAAAAAAAGAGCCTTTTATATCGCGATATCGACGACGAAGACGAGCGTAATGAGAGTCTTGAGGTATATTTTTTTTCATATTGCACTTATAATGCATTTGTATATAGAAAAAATATAAAATTTTAAATTATTTAGTAGGAAATTTGTAAAGAACCATATTTATTTTGTTGACAGATACAATACTAAACGCCATAACCAACCCTCAGCCAGTCTGAACTTAGTAGAAAGAGATTGGTTGTAGTGATGCTTTATCGCCCAGCTCTGCCGATGTAATGGAGGGGTGCCCGAGTGGTTAAAGGGGACGGACTGTAAATCCGTTGCGTATGCTACGTTGGTTCGAATCCAACCCCCTTCACCATTCATCAAATAGAGCTGATATATTGCGGGTATAGCTCAATGGTAGAGCAGCAGCCTTCCAAGCTGAATACGCGGGTTCGATTCCCGCTACCCGCTCCAAATATAAACTGGCGATTGAGTAAAATGGTGGAAGTATTTTTCCATTATAAAATAGAGACGAATATTTTCGTTTTATAGTTGTTATGCCGGACTGAGGTATTGGGCCGGTTTGATTTGGTTTTGAGATCCTTTTTTGTGCTAACTAATTTAAGACGAGAGATTGACAGCGATGGCAAAGAGCAAATTTGAACGTACGAAGCCGCATGTTAATATAGGAACGATTGGTCATGTTGATCATGGGAAGACCTCATTGACGGCAGCGATTACGAAGTATTTTGGTGAATTTAAAGCATATGACCAAATTGATGCGGCGCCTGAAGAGCGGGCGCGTGGTATAACGATATCTACTGCGCATGTTGAGTATGAAACGGAGAGTCGTCACTATGCTCATGTTGATTGTCCTGGTCATGCAGATTATGTTAAGAACATGATTACAGGAGCGGCGCAAATGGATGGGGCCATATTAGTTGTTTCTGCAGCAGATGGACCTATGCCTCAAACGCGTGAGCATATTTTGTTGGCGCGTCAGGTTGGTGTTCCAGCGATTGTTGTTTTTCTCAATAAGGTTGATCAGGTTGATGATAGCGAGCTTTTAGAACTTGTGGAGCTTGAAGTTCGCGAGCTTTTATCGAAATATGATTTTCCTGGCGATGATATTCCCATAGTTAAAGGCTCGGCTTTAGCAGCGCTTGAGGATTCTAATAAGAGCATAGGTGAAGATTCTGTTCGTCTTTTGATGAGTGAAGTTGATAAGTATATACCAACGCCTGAGCGTCCAGTTGATCAGCCGTTTTTGATGCCTATAGAGGATGTTTTTTCTATTTCTGGTCGAGGAACGGTTGTTACGGGTCGTGTTGAACGTGGTGTTATTAAAGTTGGTGAGGAAATAGAGATTATTGGTATACGTCCTACATCTAAGACGACAGTTACCGGGGTTGAAATGTTCCGCAAGCTTTTAGATCAAGGTCAGGCTGGTGATAATATTGGAGCTTTGCTTCGTGGTGTTGATCGTGAGGGGATTGAGCGTGGTCAAGTACTTGCGAAGCCTGGTTCTGTTACGCCTCATACTAAGTTTAAAGCTGAGGCCTATATTTTAACGAAAGATGAAGGGGGTCGTCATACACCATTTTTCACGAATTATCGCCCGCAATTTTATTTTCGTACAACAGATGTTACCGGTATAGTTACACTCCCTGAAGGAACGGAAATGGTTATGCCAGGTGATAATGTTGCTATGGATGTTTCTTTGATTGTGCCAATTGCAATGGAAGAGAAGCTTCGTTTTGCTATCCGAGAGGGGGGGCGCACCGTTGGAGCTGGTATCGTATCTAAAATTATTGAATAGCTGAAATAAATTACTTAAAATGTATTTAAGGTGTTTTCTAAAAGATTAGGGGTATAGCTCAGTTGGTAGAGCGGCGGTCTCCAAAACCGCAGGTCGCGGGTTCAAATCCTGCTGCCCCTGCCGTGAATTGTGATTTGAATTATAGTTAGAGAGAGAATAGATTGATTACGTTTATTTTCTTTTTTTTATATAGGGCTTGTTTTTTTGTGCATGAATCTGTATTGAATGAAAGATGATGAGATTGTATAAGGATGGTTGTAATTTTTTGCATTTTTGTCATGTTTTTTATTGTGTAGTTTGCAATAAGTTTAGAAAGAATGTAGTGTGATTAATGGCATCTAAAATCAATCCTATTACCTTTTTGAAACAAGTTCGTGCAGAAACAGCTAAAGTAAAATGGCCTACACGTCGTGAAACAGTGATTTCTACTGTTATGGTATTGATAGTAACGGCGTTGGCTTCAGTTTTCTTTTTTGTTGTGGATCAGACGGTAAATTTTGGTGTATGGCAGGGTATTGATCTTCTAAAGTATCTTTTTAGTTGATAGTGCAAGGAAGTATGACTGTGGCTGCTCGTTGGTATATTGTTCAAGTGTATTCAAACTTTGAAAAAAAGGTAGCGGAAGCTATTGATAAAGAGGCAAAGCAAAAAGGGCTTGATCATTTATTTAAAAAGGTTTTTGTTCCGACTGAGCGTGTTGTTGAAATTCGTCGTGGTCGTAAGGTTGATTCCGAGCGCAAATTCTTTCCTGGTTATATTCTTGTTTGTGCTGAGTTGACGGATGAGGTTTATCATCTCATTAAGAATACTCCTAAAGTGACGGGATTTTTAGGTTCAGATGCGCGTCCTGTTCCTATTTCTGATCGCGAAGCTGAGCAAATTCTTAAACAAGTTAAAGAGGGAGTTGAGTCTCCAAAATCTTCTATGTCATTTGAAGTGGGTGAGCAAGTTCGAGTAGCAGATGGACCTTTTGTTTCTTTTAATGGTATTGTTCAAGAGGTTGAAGAAGAGCGTTCTCGCCTTAAGGTTGAAGTATTAATTTTTGGGCGTCCTACGCCTGTTGATTTGGAGTTTGATCAGGTTGAAAAGCTTTGATTGGGATTAAAGTGGTTTTTTGATCACTTTGAAAATAGATTAAGATGGAAGGTGATTTATAGCTTTGCCGGCTTAATGATCCAGACTATCAAACTGCAGTGGGTTTTTGGCATAATTTGAAGCAGCCAATTTACCAGTATAAATTTAGAGGCAGGGTATTATGGCAAAAAAAAGTGTAGGTCAGTTGAAATTACAGATTCCTGCAGGAGCGGCTACTCCATCACCTCCAATAGGTCCTGCTCTTGGGCAGCGTGGTATTAACATTATGGAGTTTTGTAAGGCGTTTAATGCAGCGACGCAGGAAATGGAAAAAGGTGCGCCGATTCCAGTAGTTATTACTTATTATCAAGATAAGTCTTTTACGTTTTTGTTGAAGACTCCTCCGGTATCCTTTTTTTTGAAAAAGGCAGCAAATTTAAAATGTGGTTCGAAAGAGCCAGGTAAGGTGTTTGTAGGAACGATTTCTCGTGATAAGATTCATTCGATTGCGGAGGCAAAGATGAAAGATCTTAACGCAAATGATATCGAAGCGGCAATGCGCATGGTTGAAGGTTCTGCTCGCTCTATGGGCTTAGAGGTATTAGGCTAGTATTATGGTAAAGATAGCAAAGAGAATACATAAAATTCGTGAGGGCGTTGATTTTAATAAGCTTTATGCTTTAACAGATGCTATTTCAATGGTCAAAGAACGTGCTGTTGCTAAATTTGATGAAACAATTGAGATTTCAATGAATTTAGGTGTTGATCCTCGTCATGCAGATCAGATGATTCGGGGAGTTGCTCATTTGCCTAATGAGACGGGACGAAATGTTCGTGTTGCTGTTTTTGCACGTGGTGTTAAGGCTGAAGAAGCTAAAGCTGCTGGTGCAGATATTGTGGGGGCTGAAGATTTATTTGAAATTGTTAATAGCGGAACGATTAATTTTGATAGGTGTATTGCAACACCCGATATGATGCCTCTTGTTGGTCGTCTTGGTAAAATTCTTGGCCCACGGAGTTTGATGCCAAACCCAAAAGTTGGTACTGTAACAATTGATGTTGCTAATGCTGTTAAGGCTTCTAAAGGTGGTGCTGTTGAATTTCGTGTTGAAAAATCTGGTATAGTGCATGCTGGTATCGGTAAGGCTTCTTTGGGAATTGAGAAAATAGTGGAAAATGTTATAGCTTTTGTTGGTGCAGTTGCTAAAGCTAAGCCACAAGGTGCAAAGGGTGAATATATTAAACGAATTGCAGTTTCTTCAACGATGGGTATTGGGATAAAGGTTGATCCTGCAACAGTTCGTGCAGAGTCAATATGAAACTTGTAATTTTTTGTGTATCTGATGGCTGAGATTATATTTTAGTTGTCAGTTTTTGTTGGCATTCAGTTATCTGAGCTTTATTGAGCTCAGGTCATACCGGGAGAAATTCCGGAATGTCCTGTCCGAGATTGTAGGTGATACTTTGTTTAGGTATCTTAATTAGAAAAAGCCTGCATGAGATTGGGGTAAGAGCTTTGAAGTTGATAAACTTAAAAGGTTTGAGCCAGGATTGCCTTTGATCGTTTGTGCGTGAAGAAGGGGGCAGGATCCTCGTCGTTAGCATAGAAGAATTTCATGCTATCAAAGGTAACCAACAGGCTTATTTTAGTAAACCTGTTAAATGGAGAAAAATAGTGAATAAAGCGGAAAAAGGAAAATTTGTTACATGGCTTAACAAGACTTTTCAAGAGTCAGGTTCTGTTGTTGTTGCACATTATTCCGGTTTGACTGTTTCACAAATGAACGATCTTCGTTCAAAAATGAATGAAGCAGGTGGTGCTATTAAAGTCGCCAAAAACCGTCTTGCTAAAATCGCTCTTCAGGGTACAAAATCTGAAGCAATGATGGGTCTATTCACTGGACAAACGCTTATTGCTTATTCAGAAGATCCAATTACAGCGTCGAAAGTTACTGTTGATTTTGCTAAGGCTAATGATCAATTTGTTATCCTTGGTGGTTCAATGGGTGCAACAACTTTAAGTGTTGATGCTATAAAGTCTTTGGCTTCATTGCCTTCATTGAACGAATTGCGGGCAAAAATTCTGGGTATGGTTTCTACTCCTGCGATCCGTATTGTTCAGGTTGTTAATGCACCTGCAGGTCAGGTTGCGCGTGTTATTGGTGCATATGCTCGGGGAGGATAAAGCAGCTGTGCTGTTTTTTTTGTAATCCAAGTTTACAGAGGTTCTTAATGTTTTTCTGTTTTTTTGGTAAATTCTAAACAATAATTCAAATCTTTTAAGTGAAGGAATTTTAAAATGGCTGATCTAGCAAAGATCGTAGAAGATCTTTCTAACCTTACTGTTTTGGAGGCTGCAGAGCTTTCGAAATTACTTGAAGAAAAATGGGGTGTTTCCGCTGCTGCTCCTGTGGCTGTTGCTGCTGTTGGTGCTGCTGCTCCAGCTGTCGAAGAGAAAACAGAATTTGATGTTATTCTCACTGATGGCGGTGCTCAAAAGATTAATGTTATTAAAGAAGTTCGTGCTCTTACGGGGCTTGGACTTAAAGAAGCAAAGGACTTGGTTGAGGGAGTGCCTAAGCCTATTAAAGAAGGTGCTTCTAAGGATGAGGCAGAAAAAATTAAGGCTCAACTTGAAGCTGCTGGCGCTAAAGTTGAACTTAAGTAAGTTTATTTTATTGATAAGTATTAATGTGTATCAATTTCACTCCCCTTCAAGAAAAGGGGCTTAATCGAGAAAAACCTTTTCCTTACAGTTTAGTAGCTGTAAGGGAAGGAATTATTGTAAACAACCTAATAGTAAAGTCAAATTAAATAGAAAATTGGTTGTTTAGGTATATAAAATGTAAGTGATACTTAAAAGGGTATCAAATGAGCTGGTCTGTATATATGCAGGCTGATGACATGGAGCTATCAAGGTTTAGTCTACCTTGAGCAGTAAAGATCGAGGAGCAACAATGGCTCAGACTTTAGCGATGATGTCCCAATTTAATGGTCGTAGACGTGTGCGCAAATTTTTTGGTAAGATTCCTGAAGTAGCAGAAATGCCAAATCTTATTGAAGTTCAGAAAGCTTCATATGATCAATTTCTTATGATTGAGGAACCGGAGGGTGGGCGTTTAGATGAAGGTTTGCAGGCTGTTTTTAAATCGGTGTTTCCTATTTCGGATTTTTCCGGTACAGCTATGCTTGAATTTGTTCGTTACGAATTTGATTCACCTAAATTTGATGTAGAAGAATGTCATCAACGTGATTTGACATATGCAGCACCATTAAAGGTGATATTGCGTTTAATTGTCTTTGATGTTGATGAAGATACTGGTTCAAAAGATATTAAGGATATTAAAGAGCAAGGTGTCTATATGGGTGATATGCCTTTAATGACCCATAATGGTACATTTGTTATTAATGGTACAGAACGTGTTATTGTTTCGCAGATGCATCGTTCTCCTGGTGTCTTTTTTGATCATGATAAAGGGAAGACCCATTCATCAGGTAAATTTCTTTTTGCGGCTCGTGTGATTCCTTATCGTGGTTCGTGGCTTGATATTGAGTTTGATGCTAAAGATATTGTCTATGTTCGTATTGATCGGCGGCGCAAGATTCCAGTGACCAGTCTTTTAATGGCATTGGGTATGGATGCATCAGATATTTTATCGACATTTTATAATAAAATTTCTTATGAACGTACCAAGAATGGGTGGCGTATTTCCTATTCAGTTGATCGTTTTAAGGGCATGAAACTCGTTTCTGATCTTGTTGATGCAGATAGCGGTGAAGTTGTAGCTGAAGCTGGTAAAAAACTAACAGTTCGTGCTGCAAAGCTTTTAGAAGAAAAAGGTCTAAAAGCAATTGAAATTAGTGAAGATGATTTGTTGGGGGCCTACCTTGCAGAAGATATCGTAAATTATCAAACAGGTGAGATTTATCTTGAAGCTGGAGATGAAATTGACGAAAAAACATTAAAGATTTTGTCTGATGTTGGTGCTGATCAGATTAATATTCTTGATATTGATCATATGAATATTGGTGCGTACATTCGTAATACCTTAAAAATAGATAAAAATGAAAGCCGGCAGGATGCTCTATTTGATATTTATCGAGTAATGCGTCCAGGTGAACCGCCAACAATTAACACAGCAGAGGCTATGTTTCATTCATTGTTTTTTGATCCAGAGCGTTATGATCTCTCAGCTGTTGGGCGCGTTAAAATGAATTTGCGTATGGGCCTTGATTGTCCAGATACAGTTCGCGTTTTGCGCCAAGAAGATATTCTTGCCGTTGTTAAGATGTTAGTTGAATTGCGTGATGGTCGTGGTGAGATTGATGATATTGATAATCTTGGCAATCGTCGTGTTCGGTCGGTTGGAGAATTGATGGAAAATCAATATCGGATTGGTTTACTTCGTATGGAACGCGCAATAAAAGAGCGTATGTCGTTGGTTGAAATTGATACGATTATGCCACAGGATTTGATTAATGCAAAGCCAGCTGCTGCTGCAGTTCGCGAGTTTTTTGGATCCTCACAATTATCGCAATTTATGGATCAAACTAATCCATTGTCAGAGATTACTCATAAGCGTCGTCTTTCTGCTCTTGGTCCAGGTGGTTTAACTCGTGAGCGGGCAGGTTTTGAAGTGCGTGATGTGCATCCTACGCATTATGGTCGTATTTGTCCGATTGAAACACCGGAAGGGCCAAATATTGGTCTGATTAATTCTTTAGCAACATTCGCTCGAGTTAATAAGTATGGTTTTATTGAAAGTCCATATCGCAAAATTATTGATGGTAAGGTGACGAAAGAAGTCATCTATCTTTCTGCTATGGAAGAATCAAAACACTATGTGGCTCAGGCAAATTCTTCATTGGATACAGAAGGACGTTTTACAGAAGAATTTGTTGTCTGTCGTCATGCTGGTGAAGTTTTAATGGCACCGCGTGATCACATAGATTTGATGGATGTTTCACCAAAACAGTTGGTTTCTGTAGCTGCTGCACTTATTCCATTTTTGGAAAATGATGATGCAAATCGTGCATTGATGGGATCTAATATGCAGCGTCAAGCAGTTCCGCTTTTACGTGCAGAAGCGCCTCTTGTTGGCACAGGTATGGAAGCGATAGTTGCTTGTGATTCAGGTGCTGCTATTGGTGCAAAACGTGGTGGTATTGTTGATCAAGTTGACGCAATGCGTATTGTTATTCGTGCAACAGAGGATTTAGATCCTTCAAAGTCTGGTGTTGATATCTATCGTTTACAGAAATTTCAGCGTTCCAATCAGTCTACCTGTATTAATCAGCGTCCTCTCGTACGTGTAGGAGATCGGATAGAAAAAGGCGATATTATTGCAGATGGTTCATCTACAGATCTTGGTGATTTAGCTCTTGGGAGAAATGTTCTTGTGGCGTTTATGCCTTGGAATGGTTATAATTATGAAGATTCTATTTTACTTTCTGAGCGTATTGTTGCTGATGATGTATTTACTTCGATTCATATTGAAGAGTTTGAGGTTGCAGCACGCGATACAAAGCTTGGGCCAGAAGAAATTACCCGAGATATTCCTAATGTTGCAGAAGAAGCATTAAGAAATCTTGATGAAGCTGGTATTGTTTATATTGGTGCAGAAGTCCATCCTGGTGATATTTTAGTCGGCAAAATTACACCAAAGGGCGAAAGTCCAATGACGCCGGAAGAAAAGCTTTTACGCGCGATTTTTGGTGAAAAAGCTTCGGATGTTCGTGATACTTCTATGCGAATGCCTCCTGGAACTTTTGGTACTGTTGTAGAGGTTCGTGTTTTTAATCGCCATGGTGTAGAAAAAGATGAGCGTGCAATGGCAATTGAACGTGAAGAAATTGAGCGTTTGGCTAAAGATCGTGATGACGAGCAATCAATTTTGGATCGAAGTGTTTATGCTCGTCTCGCAGATATATTAACAGGCAAGGTTGTGATAGAAGGTCCAAAAGGTTTTCCTAAAGGGAAGACTCTTGATAGTACAGTGATGGAGCAGTATCCACGGTATCAGTGGTGGCAGTTTGCTGTTGAAGATGAGAAGCTTCAGAATGAAATTGAAGCTTTACATAAGCAGTATGATGAATCAAAAAAAGCACTGCAACGTCGTTTTATGGATAAGGTTGAAAAAGTTCAAAGAGGCGATGAAATGCCTCCTGGTGTTATGAAAATTGTGAAAGTTTTTGTTGCAGTGAAGCGCAAAATTCAACCAGGTGATAAAATGGCAGGGCGTCACGGTAACAAAGGTGTTGTGTCACGTATTCTTCCAGTAGAAGATATGCCATTTCTTGAGGATGGAACGCATGCTGATATTGTCTTGAATCCTTTGGGGGTGCCGAGTCGTATGAATGTTGGTCAAATTCTTGAAACACACCTTGGGTGGGCGTGTGCAGGTATGGGTAAAAAAATTGGTGATTTAATAGAGCTTTATCAGGAAACCGGAGATATATTGCCTTTGCGTCAACGTATTGAAAATCTTATCCCTGATGATGACCGGAATGAACCAGTTCGCCATTATGATAATGAAAGTATTTTTAAGTTAGCACTTCAGATGAAGAATGGTGTTTCGATTGCGACGCCTGTTTTTGATGGAGCTCATGAAGCTGATATCAATATGATGTTGGAAGATGCAGGCTTAGATAGTTCAGGACAAGTGACGCTTTATGATGGTCGTACTGGAGAGGCTTTTGATCGTCCAGTGACTGTAGGGTATATTTATATGCTTAAATTGCATCACCTTGTTGATGATAAGATACATGCGCGTTCAATTGGACCTTATTCACTTGTTACACAGCAACCGTTAGGAGGTAAAGCTCAATTCGGTGGTCAGCGTTTTGGTGAGATGGAGGTTTGGGCGCTTGAAGCTTATGGTGCTGCGTATACTTTGCAAGAGATGTTAACGGTTAAATCGGATGATGTGGCTGGTCGAACAAAAGTTTATGAAGCCGTTGTTCGTGGTGATGATACATTTGAGGCAGGTATTCCTGAAAGCTTTAATGTATTAGTTAAGGAGATGCGTTCTCTTGGTCTTAATGTAGAGCTTGATGATGCGCGTGAACTTATTGCGCAACGAGAATTATCTGATTCAGAAGGTTAATTTTGAGGAAGCATATTAAAGTAGTGTGCTCTGATTTTTTATAAAATTATAATAGAGAAATTTCTATTAGATGGAAAAATATTTAAAAAATGAAAACAGGTCTTAAATAAAGCTTTAACAAAGAAAAAAGCTATTGTGGCTAGTTTTAGAATCTTTGAAGGAGAACAGCATGAACCACGAGGTCATGAATCTTTTCAATCCTCAGGCACCAGTGCAGACATTTGACTCTATTCGTATTTCAATTGCGAGTCCTGAGAAGATTCTGTCTTGGTCATATGGTGAAATTAAAAAGCCAGAGACTATCAACTACCGGACATTTAAACCAGAGCGTGATGGTCTTTTTTGTGCACGTATATTCGGTCCTATTAAAGATTACGAATGTTTATGTGGTAAATATAAACGTATGAAATATAAGGGTATTATCTGTGAAAAATGTGGTGTAGAAGTCACTCTTTCACGGGTACGTCGTGAACGTATGGGGCATATTGAGCTTGCAGCTCCAGTAGTTCACATTTGGTTCCTTAAGTCATTACCTGGTCGTATTTCTACTCTTTTAGATTTGACTTTAAAAGATATCGAAAGAGTTCTTTATTTTGAGAATTATATTGTTACAGAACCAGGATTGACCTCTCTTAAGTTACATCAGCTTCTATCAGAAGAAGAATATATGCTTGCTGTTGATGAATTTGGGGAGGACCAATTTTCAGCTATGATAGGTGCAGAGGCTATTTATGAGCTTCTCGCAGGGCTGGAGTTGGATAAAATTGCAAATGATTTACGTACTGAATTAGCTGAAACAACTTCAGAATTAAAACAGGCAAAACTGATTAAACGACTTAAGATCGTTGAGAATTTTCTTGAATCTGGCAATAAACCGGAGTGGATGATTATGAAGACTATTCCAGTCATCCCACCGGATTTGCGTCCATTAGTTCCATTAGATGGTGGTCGTTTTGCGACATCAGATTTGAATGATCTTTATCGACGTGTTATTAACCGGAATAACCGTTTAAAGCGGTTAATTGAGTTACGTGCCCCTGGAATTATTGTCCGCAATGAGAAGCGTATGGTGCAAGAAGCCGTTGATGCATTATTTGATAATGGTCGTCGCGGGCGTGTGATTACTGGAGCAAATAAGCGTCCATTAAAATCCCTTTCAGATATGCTAAAAGGTAAGCAAGGACGTTTCCGTCAGAATTTACTTGGGAAGCGTGTTGATTATTCAGGTCGCTCTGTTATCGTAACGGGTCCTGAATTGAAATTACATCAATGTGGTCTTCCGAAAAAAATGGCTCTCGAGTTATTTAAGCCTTTTATTTACGCGCGACTTGATGCAAAGGGTTATTCATCTACTGTCAAGCAAGCCAAGAAGCTTGTTGAAAAAGAACATCCAGAAGTTTGGGATATCTTAGATGAGGTTATTCGTGAACATCCTGTGTTACTGAATCGCGCACCGACGCTTCACCGCTTAGGAATTCAGGCTTTTGAACCTATCTTGATTGAAGGGAAGGCTATACAACTTCATCCGTTAGTGTGTACAGCATTTAACGCGGATTTTGACGGTGATCAGATGGCTGTTCACGTCCCTCTCTCTCTTGAAGCACAGCTTGAAGCTCGTGTTTTGATGATGTCAACCAATAATATTCTTCATCCAGCTAATGGTGCACCAATTATTGTTCCATCACAGGATATGGTTCTTGGTCTTTACTACCTTTCAATTGTTTCTGAAAAAGAACCGGGTGAAGGAATGGCTTTTGCAGATATGGGTGAGTTGCATCATGCTTTAGAAAATAAAATTGTCACTTTGCATACGAAAATTAAAGGCCGTTTTAAGGATCTTAATAAAGATGGTGAAATTGTTTCCAAACTCTATGATACAACGCCTGGTCGTTTAATTATTGGTGAACTTTTACCAAAGAATCCGAATATTTCATTTGATATTGTTAATCAAGAAATGACTAAAAAGAATATTTCTAAAATGATTGACCAAGTTTATAGACACTGTGGGCAAAAAGAAACAGTGATTTTCTGTGATCGTATTATGCAGCTTGGTTTTTCTCATGCTTGTCGTGCTGGAATTTCATTTGGTAAAGACGATATGGTTATTCCTGATAGTAAATCTCGTTTAGTAGCAGAAACGGAAGCTCTTGCTAAGGAATATGAGCAACAATATAGTGATGGCTTAATTACCCAAAGTGAGAAATATAACAAAGTCGTTGATGCTTGGGGTAAATGTACAGATCGTGTTGCTGATGAGATGATGAAGCGTATTCAGGCAGTTGCATTTGATCCTAAAACAGGTCGTAAACGTCAGATGAATTCAATTTATATGATGTCGCATTCTGGTGCTCGTGGTTCTGCTAATCAGATGAGGCAGTTGGCTGGGATGCGTGGTTTGATGGCAAAGCCATCGGGTGAAATTATTGAAACACCAATTATTTCTAATTTTAAAGAAGGCTTGACTGTTAATGAATACTTCAATTCAACTCACGGTGCACGTAAAGGGCTTGCTGATACTGCATTAAAGACTGCTAACTCTGGTTATTTAACGCGGCGTCTTGTTGATGTTGCTCAGGATGCTATTATTTCAGCGGTTGATTGTGGTACTGTAAAAGGTCTTACTATGCAGCCAATTGTTGATTCAGGACAAATTGTTGCTTCTCTTGGTCAGAGAATTCTTGGTCGTACGGCACTTCTTGATATTTTGCATCCGGTTTCTGGTGAAGTTATTCTTGAAGGTGGTGCAATGATCGAAGAATCTGATGTTGCTAAGATTGAAGAGGCAGGAATTCAGTCTGTCCAAATACGTTCTGCTTTGACATGTGAAACGCGTCTTGGTGTTTGTGCTAAGTGCTATGGTCGTGATTTAGCACGTGGAACATTAGTTAATCAGGGGGAAGCAGTTGGTGTTATTGCAGCTCAATCAATTGGTGAGCCAGGAACTCAACTTACAATGCGTACTTTCCATTTAGGTGGAACAGCACAGGTTGTTGATTCATCTTATTTTGAAGCGTCTTATGAGGGAACAATAGAAATTCGCAATCGTAACGTAGTTCGGAATTCTGAAGGCCATTTGGTGGTTATGGGGCGCAATATGGCTATTATAATTAAGGATGAGGCTGGCAAAGAACGTGTTGTGCATCGTATTAGTTATGGTGCACGCATTTTCGTTGATGATGGTGATGTTGTAAAATGCGGTCAACGTATAGCAGAGTGGGATCCTTATACACGGCCAGTTCTGACTGAAGTTGATGGTTATATAGGTTTTGAAGATATGGTTGATGGTTTATCAGTTACTGAAACAGCTGATGAATCTACAGGTATTACTAAGCGTTTGGTTATTGATTGGCGTGCTAACCCACGTGGTGCTGAGCTAAAACCAGCGATTATCATTTATACAGATAAGAAAAATGAGGCTATTGCTAAATTGTATAAAGGTGGTGAAGCCCGTTATATGATGTCGGTAGAGACAATTCTTTCTGTTGAGCCGGGTTCTTATGTTAAGGCAGGCGATGTTATTGCACGCCTACCAATGGAAAGCGCTAAAACTAAAGATATTACGGGTGGTTTGCCACGTGTCGCTGAGCTTTTTGAAGCACGTCGTCCAAAAGATCATGCTATTATTGCTGAAATTAGTGGTACAATTCGATTTGGTCGTGGTTATAAAAATAAACGCCGTATTATCATTGAACCACATGATGAATCCCTTGAGCCAATAGAATATTTAATTCCGAAGGGTAAATTATTTCATTTGCAAGAGGGTGATCAGATTGAGAAAGGTGATTATATCCTTGATGGTAATCCAGCGCCTCATGATATTTTAGCAATTAAAGGTGTTGAAGCTTTGGCGTCTTATCTTGTTAATGAGATTCAGGAAGTTTACCGTTTACAGGGTGTTTTGATTAATGATAAGCACATTGAAGTGATTGTTCGCCAAATGCTGCAAAAAGTTGAAATTACGGAATCTGGTGATTCTGGTTATATTTCAGGTGATCATGTTGATCGCATTGAGCTAGATGAAATCAATGATAATCTAATTGCGGAAGGTAAAAAACCTGCAGCAGGTAATCCTATACTTCTTGGAATTACAAAAGCGTCTCTTCAGACACCCTCTTTTATTTCAGCAGCATCATTTCAGGAAACAACGCGTGTGCTCACTGAAGCAGCAGTTTCAGGAAAAATTGATACTCTGCAAGGACTTAAGGAAAATGTTATTGTTGGTCGGCTTATACCTGCAGGTACAGGTGGTGCGATTGCCCAAATTCGTCGTATTGCTACTGTTCGTGATGATTTGATTATGAATGAGCGCCGAAAATCCAGTGATGGCGAAGCTGCGAAAGCTATGTTAACAAATATGACAGCTAGTAATGTTGTAGAATGATTAATAATGCTAAAAAATGACGTGAAGCACCTGAAGAAAATTAGGCGTTTTTTAGGCTTTAAGATTCAGAATAGCATTTCTGATAAGTGTGTTTTTGTAAATTTTATAAGGTAATCTTAGATTTAAGAAATTTTGATGCAAATAAGATTTTTAATTATAGTATTCGGTATTTTTATTATTTTACTATAAGTTTGCGATATTTAGGTAATTAAGAAGAGAAATTTATTTGGGTATATTGAAAATTGAGAGATCTATAAAATAGATGTAATTAACTATTATCTTTCAAGAAATAAGATGAAAAGAGCAGATTATCGGATAAAAAGCTACTCTTTTTAGAGAGTTTGCTTTAGTTTATATTTTTCATCTTTCAAAAGAAAACAATAAGAAAATCCTAACTAAGATTTGATAAAGAACGTATACATTTTAGGTAACAATGTAGTTGATTTATTGAACAGATATTAGCCATGCAAGGATATTATTCAATTAATGATTTAACGCGAGAATTTTCAATAACTGCTCGGACTCTGCGTTATTATGAAGAAGAAGGACTACTTATGCCTGTTCGGCATGGGTATAAGCGGTTGTATACACAAATGGACCGTTATAAATTGAAGCAAATATTACAGGCCAGAAGGGTTAATTTTTCCTTATCTGAGATATCTAATATATTAGTAATAGATAGAAAACCACCTGATAATGAAAAAAAACTTAAAGCATTAATTGCAGATATCAATAAAAAACGTATCGATTTGCAGCAGATGCGGCGTGATATTGATGATTTGTTGCATGATTTAGAATGTATCGAAGAGACTTTTTTTGAGAGTTTAGCTGAATTAGGCGTTAATCGTTAGTTTGCAGTTTTATAAATTTGATTAGAATTTTAGTAGAATTCTATCTCAAATTGAAGGTGTGTGTTTTAGTGTTTACACTGATATAAGAAGAAATCACGTGTAAAATTAAAACACTAAATATCAAAAATTGGATTGAGAAGCACTAAACTCAAAATTGGGCTGAGTAATTTTAATCATCATACTTTATGATGGGATTTTACGCAAAATAATGTAAATAATAAGCGCTCAAGAGATACCATATTTCTGTTTATGTTTGGTACAATATATTTTGCCTTGTGCTTTATTTTTTTCTACACAAGCATATTTTTTTGCAATTAATAATTTCAATTGTTAAATAAAATAAGATTTCTAGAAATATATATCATTGGTTTTATTGATAATTTTAAACTACTGTAGTCTTAATGAGTTCTTTGTGATGTTATGATAAGAACATGTTATGCGGTTGAGTGCTGTAATAATAAAAGTTATTTTATACTTTATTGGATATTTATATGCATTATGATATCTGCATTGCTATTTTCCCCTTGATATTTTTTGTTAAAGTTTGGCGAGTTTTTCTCTTTTATAAAGAAAAGGC
The DNA here is from genome assembly GCF_045945445.1 of Bartonella bennetti. Taxonomy (NCBI): domain Bacteria; kingdom Pseudomonadati; phylum Pseudomonadota; class Alphaproteobacteria; order Hyphomicrobiales; family Bartonellaceae; genus Bartonella; species Bartonella bennetti. The sequence continues at coordinate 497,805 of NZ_CP174576.1, forward strand.
AATTGAAGCACGCATTAAAGTGTAGTTTCTAAAAATGATTTTTAAAATATAGGATCTATTGATTGTATCATGTTTTTATATAATGTTGGTGAGAGAAAGCTATAACAGGTCAGAAAAAAAGAGATAGGGTTAGCAGGTAAAGTATGTGCTTGACAAGCTTGCCTTATTCAGTGATTGGAGATATTAAATTAGGAGTGTAAGAGTTTTTCATTTTGTTTCATTAAGGAAAAAAGAAGAACGGTATTTAAATTATCTTTCATATAAGAGAAAGTAAAAACAATGAAGGATTCTATTGTTGATGTTTTTCAATCCGTTTTATCACGAAAATCAATTCGAGCTTTCATTGATCAACCTGTTAAGCAAGAAGTAATCGAGCAAATATTAACATTTGCGGCACGGGCTCCATCTGGAACAAATCTTCAACCTTGGAAAGTGATTGTTTTGACAGGGGAAGCATTGCAGAAAGTCGGAGAGGAACTTTCACAACTGGTATTATCGGGTGTAAAAGGGGAGCGTGAATATCAATATTATCCACGCCAATGGCGTGAGCCTTATCTTTCTCGACGTAGAAAAATTGGTTTGGATCTTTATAAAAGTCTTGGAATTCAAAAAGATGAGCAGGAAAAGATAATTCACCAACAAGCACGGAATTTTTCATTTTTTGGTGCGCCTGTTGGACTTTTATTTATGATGGATCAAGACATGGAGATTGGCAGTTGGCTTGATTTGGGTATGTTTATGCAAACCATTATGTTAGTTGCACGTGGCTTTGGATTAGATACGTGTCCCCAAGCTGCGTTTGCTGATTATCATAAGCAATTATGTGCACTTTTGTCAGTACCTTCCGAACAGCGTCTTATTTGTGGTATGGCTCTTGGTTATCGTGATTCAAATGCTCCAGAGAATAATTTTGAGACTGAGCGTGAACCGATCAAAAATTTTGTGCGTTTTGTTCAGTCGTGTTAGTAGGCATTGTTTATTTGTTTGAGTATAGAATAAAACATGATACAAAATGTTTTATGAGACTTCTCATTTTATATTTTATTTTAATATTGCGTATTAACGCTTATTTTACTATATTTCATATAGTGAGATGTGGGGTTGTTTTGGGTTATTATTTACTCCTTAAGGATTAGATATGGAAAACGCTGTAGAAAAGGATTGTTGGACGGTAGCAAGACGTGCTACGTTCATGTTTGTGGCTGTTATTTTTCTTGTTTACTTTACAATTTAGTTTGAATGAAAAACGTGTACTCAAGATCCGCGTTTGATTTTGAGGTGAGCGGTGTTTTTATCTGTCTTTGAAATTTTTAAGATTGGCATTGGTCCTTCTAGTTCTCATACAATGGGTCCAATGTTAGCTGCTAATATGTTTTTGCAAGAGATTATTGTAAGAAATCTTTCTCAGCTATCTCATCTTAAGATTTCTCATATTCGGGTTTATCTTCATGGTTCATTAGCCTTTACAGGAATAGGTCATGCTACCGATAGGGCTATTGTATTAGGACTTTTAGGGAAAAAAGCTTCTACTGTTGATCTTGATTGTATGGAATTACTTTTTGAACAAGTTAAACGTGAAAAAAAAGTGTGGCCCGAAGGCCATCCTGTTTATCGCTTTGACTTAGAAAGTGATCTCATTTTTGAGAGAAAAAAGGTTTTATCTGGACATGCTAATGGTCTTGCATTTGAAGGGCTTAATGCCCAAGGAAATGTTCTTTTACGGCAGGTTTATTATTCTATTGGTGGTGGTTTTGTTGTAACCGAAGATGAATTAAATCGTGCAGATTATAATACAAAATTAAAAATATCACAGGTGCCATATCCCTTTGATTCGGCCGATAAAATGTTATCAATGGCAAAAACTTCAGGTTTTTCAATTGCTGAAATGAAGCGTATAAATGAAGAAACAAAAATGGAGCGTGCTGCCTTTAATATTGCACTTGATGAGATTTTTTACGCTATGATAAATTGTATTAATAGGGGGCTTTTACAAGAAGGTGAATTACCAGGTGGATTACGTATCCAAAGGCGAGCTAAAAAACTTCATGATAAGCTATTGGAGGACCAGAAAAAAAATTGCAATAAACCGCTTTTAGCAAATGATTGGCTTTCTGTATATGCTATGGCAGTGAATGAAGAGAATGCTGCTGGTGGTCGTATTGTTACAGCTCCAACAAATGGTGCAGCTGGTGTTGTATCCGCTGTTTTACACTATTATACTCAATTTCATGATGGTGCAGATAGAGAGGGAATACATAATTTTTTGTTAACAGCAGCAGCTATAGGTGGTATCATTAAGCATAATGCTTCTATCTCTGGTGCTGAGGTTGGCTGTCAGGGTGAAGTTGGAGCGGCGTCTGCTATGGCGGCAGCGGGATTGACAGCTGCATTGGGTGGCACGCCAGCGCAGATTGAAAATGCAGCTGAGATTGCTCTTGAGCATCATTTAGGTATGACGTGTGATCCAGTTTCTGGTCTTGTTCAGGTTCCTTGTATTGAGCGTAATGCAATGGGTGCTGTTAAAGCTGTAACAGCTTCTTCTCTTGCTTTACATGGCAATGGAAGCCATTTTGTTTCTCTTGATACTTGTATTGAAACAATGCGTCAGACGGGACATGATATGAGTGAGCGTTATAAAGAAACAAGCAAGGGTGGTCTTGCGCTGAATGTTTTATCTTGTTAAATGATTTAGTGCGTAGGGTAGGCATCAATCTAGTCAAGAAATTCAATAATATATGTGCTTTACTTAAGCAGTAATGTACTGGTGAAGAAAGTTTTTAAGTTATTTAAAAATAATACTGCATATGGTTGTTAGTCTTTATAGGATTTTCTTTTCTGATAATAAAAAATACAATTAGCTTTAATAGATTAAGGAAATATAATATTTTCAACTTTTCTTTTAAGAATAATATTATTTAAAACTGGTAATAAAAGGTATTGAGCCATAAATGAGGATTTTTAGCATAATCTTTATAGATTTTAAGACAATGATTATTCAAATTTTCAAAATCACAGATATTCAATATTATTTATAAAATATTTTTCTGAAATTTGGTTATAGTTATTTATTTATTTGTTGCTCCTAAGCGGAGTTTAACAGGTACACTGCCAGTTTTACTTGCAACACGTAAGTGGATGTGTACAGAAGGCATTGCTAAGCGACGATTTCGAGTCGTTTGGCAAATGAAAAGGCTGACAAGAGAATGAGTATTCAATGTAGTTGAGTTATGTTTTAAATTAGCTAGTTTCGTTGCAGCTTCATGAAGAGATCGTAATGAAAGAAGAGAGGGTTGTTTTAAAAGCTTTTCTTTTTTAGATGGGGTAGTAGCATTATGTGTCATAGCACTATCCTTAACGTAGAATTCAAAATTTTTAATAAGCTACAGTATAGCAGTTAAAATTTGCTTTCTTTAAAGCAGTACAAGTATTAAGTGCAGCTTTTTTTGATGGAAAGCCAATAAATCGAGCGCGATAATAATGACGTCCATCTTTTTCAAAGGGTTGCATATGTGGAGATGCATGTTGTAGAGTAGAATGAGCGGCATTTGTTGCTTTTGCAAGCATAAGCTTAGCTTGCTTTTCACTAGGAAGAGAGCCTATTTGCACAGCCCATCCACTGTTGCTAGATAAAGAAGCAGAAATAACTTTATTCATTTTGACAGTTTTAGTTTTGTGAGGATTAGGAATTGGTATAATAACTTGATTTACAGCGGCTACAGCTGTATTAGGATCATTAGATTGTTCTGCAAGTGCTGTTAAAAGGCTAGAAATTTCATCATCAGAATTAATTAAATTATCTTTTATAATAGGTATAGGTGTTGCAGATACAGTGGGTAATTTATAGTGGGTAGTAGCTACCAAATTTTTATTAGTCTCTATACGACTTGCTTTTGGTAAGTACTGCTTCAATAAGTTAGCCATATGAATGTTACGTGTGGTAGATGACTTTCCTCCCATAACGACAGCAACAATAGAACGTCCATCGATACGCATTGATGTTGCTAAATTAGAACCTGACATTTGCGTATAGCCTGTTTTAATTCCATCAACACCTTTTATTGTTTTGATTAGTGTATTGTGGTTATTAATTGTCTGTCCACGAAATGTAAAATGTGTTGTTTTAAATAGCTTGTATTGTTCCGGAAAATGTTTGCGTAAGGCTAATGCTAAAGTAGCCATGTCTTGTGCTGTAGAATAATTACGTGTATCGGGGAGGCCTGAAGCATTGGCAAAACGAGTATTTTTCATGCCAAGTTTGCGCGCTTTTATTGTCATCATTTGAGCAAATTTTTGTTCACTTCCACCAAGATATTCACCAATAGCAGCAGCTACATCATTTGCTGATTTTGTAATAAGGGCTTTAGTAGCAGCTTCTATAGAAATTGTTTGTCCTGCCTTAATACCAATTTTTGTTGGTGGGCGTGTTGCTGCATAATTAGAAATAGGAATGGGTGTATTTGGTGTTATACGACCGTTTTTTATAGCCTCAAAGATCATGTATACTGTCATCATTTTTGTTAAAGAAGCAGGATAACGCTTCAAAGCTGCATTAGCTTGAAATAATGTTTTTCCTGTATTTGCATCTATAACAATAGCTGCATATTTATCGGGATAAGCTTCTTTAGGAGTGGCTACTGCCCAAGAGTGAGAAATGACTAAAACAGTAAGTGAAATTCCTACTTTTTTATAGCAATGTACAATTTTTCGCCAGTTGATATACACTTAAATAACATCCTATTTATGCTAAGAAATTTTTATTAATATTTTCATTTTAGTTTATTTGATTTTATATAAATTTAAACGAATGATATTACTAATTTATTTATAAGCACCATTTTATGAGTTTTTATACCCACTTTAATCTAAGTATAAAGAATCTAGCAGCTAGGGAAGGCTTTTATTCTATGTGCAATCACATTACAATAGCTGTTTTGAAATTCATAAAAAATAGGGAAGTGTGCTAAATAATAAGATTATAATGATATAAAAAATAGAATACCAATCTTATATTATATACATGATAAAAAAGGTAAAAAAATTGAGGAAGCAATAAACAGACTTTTACCGTTAGATATCATATTATTCAATAAATTTAAAGATCTAAATTATATCATATTTGTTTTTTTAAATATCATTGATCAAAATTTTACACAGTCGTATTATTAGATGAGCTCAAGAAAGCTCATCCAAAATTATTTAATATTTTGTTGTAGATAGTATATTATAGTTAGTTGACAGACTAGAATAATAAGGAAATTTGATTGTTGTATATTTAAATCATGATAACTAATGCTTATAACTCAAATATAATATAATAAGCTGTTGAATTTATTAGAATATATTGCATAATTATCAGTTAGATTATGCAAAAATCTATTTTTCAGTTTAAGACACAATTGATGAATCGAAAAGCCAATTTTAACATGGCTGATTTTATAATAACTGATGAAATTTTATTTGGTAAACTATGAAATGGTAATACAATCAGTATAATTATCTCCAAATTAGATAGAGGAGAAGGGAAGTTGCAGCTAAAGCTTCACCTTCTAGTATGTTTGTTTTTTTAATAGGAAAAGTTGATAGCATTTCATTTATTTCTGTCAAAAACGTATCAGAAGAACTTCTATAATTTAGGGATGTGTTAAAAGAGCTGCTCGGATTTTTTTTGCATTTTCTTCAAGTACTTTTGTGGGAGTTATTGTATCAGTATGGGCATTGAGCTCTACTCCTGCCATACGGGGTATAATATGGAAATGAAGATGGAAAACTGTTTGTTTACTAGCTGCTTCGTTAAATTGCATAACTGTTACTCCATCTGCTTCAAAGGCTTTTTTTACTGCCTTAGTAATTTTTTGAACGGCTTTAATAACTGGAAATAATATTTTAGGATCTGCATCCAATAAATTTCTACAGCTTTTTCTAGGAATAACTAGCGTATGACCTTGCGCTTGAGGCATGATATCCATAAATGCAATAACATCTTTATTTTCATAAACTCTAATAGATGGAATTTCATTACGAATTAATCGAGCAAAAATATTATTATTATCATAAACTTGTTGCATGAAGCATTTCCTTTTATAGCATTTTTAATCCAGAAAGAGCATTAGTTACAATGTTTAGATTTTAAAACAAAAGAAGGAATGTGACAATTTGATAGAATATGAATTAATTTTTTTATTTTTGTTTAAGATATTAGATTTCTATAATGGCTTCAACTTCTACTGGGACATTCATAGGAAGAACAGCAACCCCAATAGCAGAGCGAGCATGTTTTCCAGCTTCACCCAGGATGTTTACAAATAAATCAGAAGCTCCATTAGCAACAAGAGAGATATCAGTAAAGTTGGAATCTGCTGCGATAAAGACGTTGATTTTAATTACTTTTTTTATTTTATTTAAATTACCAAGGGCTTTTTTTATTTGTGCAAGGATATTGATAGCGCACACTTGTGCTGATTTTTGAGCTTGTTCAATGTTGACAGTTGCGCCAACTTTTCCAATCGCTACTGGTTTTCCATTAGCAAGTGGCAGCTGACCAGATATAAAAAGCTGATTACCATTTTGTGATACTGTTATATAATTTGCAACAGGTTGTAATGCTTCAGGAATGATAATGTTGAATTCTTCTAAACGCTTTTCGATTGTTTCGGTCATATTTTAGCTCCATAATATATAATAGATTGTTACATAATTTTTAATTTAATGAAAATGCTGTCGTTAATTAAGGTATGAGCCTTTCTTGTTTTTGATTATCTGATGGGTATGAGATGAGGTTGGAAGTTAAGAATGATTAAGTTTTTGTTTATAATATGTTTTTATATTATTTATTTATGTTCTGTAAGAGCTGAAGAATCTGTTTTTTTGGTTCCTCATCGGGCAGTTTATGATTTTCAGTTAGATAATGCTTCTCGGGAAATGGCGGCCGTAGGAATATTTGGGCGCATGGTTCATGAGATCACGGGTTCTGCATGTCAGGGGTATACAATACGTGCCAGTTTTATTATTCGCGTTTATATGGAAGGTATGCCAGTCCGCTTAATGAATCAGGAGATAAAGGCTTATGAAGCAGGTGATGGCAGCATATTCCGCTTTGACATAAAAAAGATAATGGAACAAAATATTGAAAAGAGCATCGAAGGAGTTGCTGAGCGTACTAAAGATGAAACTTTAGTTAAAGTAAAGAAACCAAAAGAAAATGTTTATAAGCTTGCGAAAGCTGATTTTCCAATTACAAACCTGAAAAATATTATTCGACAAGCAAATGCTGGTCATCGTTTTTATCATGCAACTCTATTTGATGGAGATAATGGAGCCGATAAAGTGATAAAAACAAGTGTTGTCATTGGGGAAAAGAAAAAATCAATATCTGATTCTGAGATAAAGGAATTGAAAAAATTAGATGAGAGCGGCTATTGGCATGTCATAATTTCTCATTTCGATGATACAAAAAATAAAGATGGTTTACCGATTTATCGTGAGAGTTTCCATTTGTATGAAAATGGTGTGATGCGTGATTTGTTTATAGATTATGGAGATTTTTCAATACGTTCAAAATTGAAGAGTCTTGAATTTCTCAATAAGCAAAATAATCTGGATAACTGCAAACATTGAATAATGTAAAGAAAATAACTTGAAAAAAAATCAAATGTTATTATGGTGATATCATTCCACACGCGGATTTTTGGGTGTTGATAGAGTGATTCTAGCAAATGTCCACCGGTAGTAGGCTTGCTTACTTTTTCCGCGGAGGTCAAACCGGAAAGGATAAAATTATGGCATTACCAGATTTTACTATGCGCCAGCTTTTAGAAGCAGGTGTGCATTTTGGTCACCAGACGCATCGCTGGAATCCAAAGATGGCTCCTTACATTTATGGTCAGCGTAATAATATTCATATTATTGATCTCTCTCAGACTGTTCCGCTTTTACATCAAGCGCTTAAGATTGTTTCAGATACGGTTGCACGTGGAGGGCGTGTTTTATTTGTTGGTACTAAACGGCAGGCATCTGATATTATTTCTGATGCAGCTAGTCGTTCTGCGCAATACTATGTTAATGCACGTTGGCTTGGTGGTATGCTAACAAATTGGAAAACAATTTCTAATTCGATACATCGTTTACGAAAGCTGGATAAAACTCTTTCTTCTGAGATCCAGGGTTTTACTAAAAAAGAACGTTTAAATCTCGAACGTGATCGTGAAAGACTTAATCGTGCGCTTGGTGGTATTAAAGATATGGGATCTGTTCCAGATCTTATGTTTATCATTGATACAAATAAAGAGAATATTGCTATCCAAGAAGCGAAGCGTTTAGGCATTCCAGTTGTTGCTGTTATTGATACTAACTGCAATCCAGATAACATTGATTATCCAATTCCAGGTAATGATGATGCTTCGCGTGCAGTTGCTTTTTATTGTGATCTTATTGCGCGTGCTGCTCTTGATGGTATTGCTCGTCAGCAAAGTACAATGGGAGTCGATTTAGGAGCTCAAGTTGATGCGCCCATAGAGCCTGCTTTAGATGCGCCTGTAGAACCGATTGTAAAAGATTCAGTTGCTATTACTGAAAAATAATTTGAAAACTTCTGTTAAAGCGCTTTTTTTGTATAGAAAAGGTTTTGAACGTGCACGGGATTTTTCTATACGTGCTTTCATTATTATAAAATTAAAGAGGAAAATATGAGTATTACCGCTGCACAAGTGAAAGAACTTCGAGAATTATCAGGTGCTGGTATGATGGACTGTAAAGCAGCTTTAGCAGAAAGCAATGGTGATATGAAGGCTGCAGTTGATTGGCTTCGTAAAAAAGGAATAGCTAAAGCAGACAAAAAGGCTGGCCGTACGGCAGCTGAGGGATTGATTGGCGTTGTATCAAAAGGTTTTAGTGCTGTTTTAGTTGAAGTTAATTCTGAAACAGATTTTGTCGCTCGTAACGATGCATTTCAAGAAATAGTTCGCAATGTGGCAATTGCTGCTTTAGATACGAAGGGGGATGCTGAGTCTGTTTCTGCATCTGTTTATCCAGGTTCTAAAGAGACTGTAGAGACAGTTATTAAGGATGCAATTGGTACAATTGGTGAGAATATGACATTTCGTCGTTCAGCTAAATTATCTGTTACCGATGGTATTGTTGCTTCCTATATGCATAATGCTGTTGCTGATGGTCTTGGTAAACTTGGTGTTTTAGTTGCTATTGAGACTTCTGGGAATAAAGAAGCTGCTGATGCTTTTGGTCGTCAAGTTGCTATGCATATTGCTGCAACTAACCCGTTAGCATTAACGGCGCAAGATATTGATGCTAGTACTATTGAGCGCGAAAAATCCATTTTTTCAGATCAAGCACGTCAATCTGGAAAGCCTGAAAATATCATTGAAAAAATGGTGGAAGGACGCATGCGCAAATTTTATGAAGAAGTTGTTTTGCTTTCTCAATCTTTTGTTATGAATCCTGATATTACTGTTGAAGCTGCTTTGAAAAATGCAGAGAAATCGATTGGTGCACCAGTGAAAATCACGGGTTTTATCCGTTTTGCTTTGGGTGAAGGTGTAGAGAAAGAAGAGTCTGATTTTGCTGCAGAGGTTGCAGCTGTAGCAAAGAGCTAGTTATTTTTTTGAATTATTTGATAGAAATTTCAAATTATAACACAATAATATTAATATAAATTGTAATTATTCCAGGGGTATTGCGTGACAAGGTGATGCCCTTAGTGTATCGAAGACAAAAAGTACAAATGCTTTTTGGGAGATTATCAATGACATTAGCTCTTCGATATAAACGTGTCCTATTGAAAGTGTCTGGTGAAGCACTTATGGGAGGGCAAAGTTTTGGCATTGATGTTTCAGTTGTAGATCGTATTGCTACTGATATCGCTGAAGTGCGAGCAATGGGTGTAGAGGTTGCTATTGTAATAGGTGGAGGTAATATTTTTCGTGGGGTTGCTGTTGCTTCACGTGGTGGGGATCGTGTAACTGGTGATCATATGGGAATGCTTGCAACTGCTATTAATTCTTTGGCATTACGGACATCATTGACCAAATTAAGGATTGAATCAGTTGTATTATCGGCGATTGCTATGCCGCAAATTTGCGAAAGTTTTTCGCAGCGCAAAGCGATAAGCTATATGAATCAAGGAAAAGTTGTTATTTTTGCTGGTGGTACAGGTAATCCATTTTTTACCACTGATTCTGCAGCTACTTTACGTGCAGCAGAAATAGGTGCGGATGTGTTATTGAAGGGAACACAAGTAGATGGCATTTACTCTGCAGATCCTAAAGTAGACCCTATGGCTAAGCGTTTTGATCAATTAACGCATATTGAGATTTTGCAATGGGGGTTATCTGTTATGGATACAACAGCTGTGACTTTAGCACGTGAAAATAATGTACCCATTATTGTATATTCTATTCATGAAAAGGGTGGTTTAGCTAAGGTATTGAATGGAGAGGGACAATTTACGATAGTATCAGAATGAAAGTCATTTTCAGGATACAATGAAGGGAAACATAAATATGGATATAACACTAATTATGGATGATCTGAAACGTCGCATGGAGGGTGCTATTTCATCTTTTAAACATGAGTTAGGTAGTTTGCGCACTGGGCGAGCATCAGCTAGTTTATTGGAACATGTGACGGTTGAGGCTTATGGTTCTGTTGTCCCAATAAATCAAGTTGCTAATATTTCTGTTCCAGAATCACGGATGCTATCAGTCTCTGTATGGGATAAAACGATGATTGGGGCTGTTGAGCGTGCTATTCGTGATTCTGGTCTTGGTTTAAATCCTATTACTGATGGCATGAATTTGCGTATTCCTTTACCTGAATTAAATGAAGAACGCCGAAAAGAATTGGTAAAAATTGCATATCAATACACTGAGCAAGCCCGTATTGCAGCTCGCCATGTTCGTCGTGATGGTATGGATAACTTAAAGAAGTTAGAAAAGGAAGGAGAAATTGGACAAGATGAAGCGCGTAGTTTGTCTGAGAAAGTTCAAAAGCTTACGGATGAAACCATAGCTGAGATTGATAAAATTTTGGTTTTGAAAGAGACTGAAATTATGCAAATTTAGATTTTTTAGCATTAGATAAGGATATCACATTCTTACTTATACTGCCATTTGCTTCAGATAAAAAAAGGTAAAAATATATTATCTCGCATAATCTTTCAACTTTTGAGTAAGTTATTTATGATTGTGATAATAAAATATCTGAATATGAACAGAATATAAATCTCAAGCTTAATTATTTGTATCAGTAATAAACAGAAGTTTTTTAATTTTTTACATTGAGTAACATATCTAAACTGTATTTTATTTCAATTTTAATAGATAAAATTTTGAAGCAATTATAAACGATGATTGGTTTTGTAAGTGCTATTTTTTATCGAGTTTTATTATAATTATTAGTAAATCTTAGAAAAGTGCGAGTATAAAATATTGCGTAGCAAATTTTGGATATTATTTCTTCATTTGATTCTTCTTGTTTTATCGTTTGGAGGTTGTTTTGTCTAATCTTATGTCTCGCATTCTGACAGCCATTGTTTTGGGCGCTATTACTTTGTATCTAACATGGTATGGCGGGACTTTCTTTTCTTTGTTTACGTGGGGAATAGGTGGTTTTATTCTTTATGAGTGGATTGATATCACTGAAGAGAAGTGGAGCCTCTTACAAAAAATATTAGCTAGTGTTTTTTATTTTCTTTTTGGTTGCTTATTGATTGGCGGTGCGCCTGATTTATTACTTTTCAGTGTTTTAATGATTCTAGCAGTATTGTTAGCTCTTCCATCTATTGGAAATGCTGGTTGGATTTTTGGAGGATTTATATACGCATCTTTTCCAGTAGGGGCTTTGTCTTTTTTACGAGATTTTAGTACATTGGGTTTTTGGAGAGTGATTTTTTTATTTACAGTAGTATGGAGCACAGATATTGCTGCGTATTTCGGTGGTCGTGCGTTTGGCGGTCCTAAGTTAGCACCACGATTTTCTCCTAATAAAACATGGTCAGGGGCAATTGTCGGAACACTTGCTGGGCTTTCTAGTGGCATAGTGATTGTGATTTATGTTTTTGGTATCGGTGCAGTGGATTATTTTATATTCTCTCTTGCTTTAGTGTTATCCATTATTTCACAAATAGGTGATTTAGGGCAATCATGGTTTAAAAGGCGATTCTCTGTTAAAGATTCTGGTTTTTTATTACCTGGACATGGAGGGTTTATGGACCGTATGGATGGGTTAATTAGTGCTACTTGCCTTTTTTATATAATTGGCTCATTTATATTTAATATGAATATACCGTTAATCTTTTTTATATGATTTTATTGGAAAATGATACTTTGGAGTTTTTAAGTCATATACTTAATGTAAGTGATCTCTTTTTAAGAGGCTTATATGTTGTTTTTACCATTTTAATTATTGTTTTTGTACATGAGATGGGACATTATCTTATTGGAAGATGGTGTGGTATTCAGGCATCTGTTTTTTCGATTGGATTTGGACCAGAATTGCTGAATTATACAGATAAAAGGGGTACACGGTGGCGTTTAGGTTTTTTTTTCTTAGGGGGATATGTAAAATTTATTGAAGATAGTAACGAAATAATATCATCATCAAAATCATCTTCATCTACACCTGGTTCATTTATGGCTGCTCATGCTTGGAAAAGAGCGATGACGGTTTTTGCAGGACCCTTATTTAATGTTTTATTTACTATTGTTGTTTTAACATTTTTTTTCTTTTTTTATGGCCGTGTAGTTGTTGAACCCGTTGTTGGTTATCTAGAAAAAGATTCTCCTGCTATTCAAGCTGGTTTAATACCAGGTGATCGTTTTGTTGAAATGGATGGTAAACAGATTGAAAGTTTTGGAGATTTAGTAGCTTATGTAGCTTTGCACGGTCGAGATCCTATAGAATTTAAAATAGATCGTATGGGGCAAATTTTAACTGTAATAATTACACCTCAAGTAATCAAGCGGGATGATGGATTTGGCAATCAGGTTCAGGTCGGTATGATTGGTGTAAGAGCTCCTGTTGTTGGCGATAATCCTGAGCGTTTAGATCCAGTTTATAAGAAACATATTCACTATAATTGGATAGAATCAATAAAAGAATCATTAAGGCGTACAATATTGATTATTATCCAAACAATTTCTTTTTTTAGTCGCTTAATCGGTGGGCAAGAAGATCATTGCCAATTAAGTGGTCCTTCTAAAACTGTACAGATTGCTTGGAAAATTAGTGAAACAGGCTTTTCCTCTATGTTGTATTTTACAGCTTTTTTTTCAATTTGTATTGGCATTATTAATTTTTTTCCTATTCCACCGCTTGATGGTGGACATTTATTGTTTTATATTATTGAAGCTATAGTTGGTAAGCCAGTTCCAGCTAAAATTCAGGAAATTGCTTTTCGTATAGGATTTTTTACTGTCATCGTGTTTACGGTTTTTGCACTATTGAATGATTATTTTTGTGGTTTGGCTATTAGTTATGGAAAATATTTTACAAATTGAGGAATAATGAAGATTAAGAAGTTGTTTACTATATTCACAAAATGTTGTGGCGTAGTAGGCTATGGATAGTAATTTAAGTGCTAAATAGTTCCTAATAAAAGTTGTTGTAGCTTAATTTATTGGGCTATGTGTCTAGAAATAAAAGAGTATTAAGGTGAAGAGGCTAATGACTGCGAGTTCAAGATTTTTAAACGCAACATCTGCATTGGTGCTAGCTATAGTTGCAGTTGTTCCAGCAGCAGCTGTTATGTCAATTGCAACTGTTGAGGAAACACAGGCATCAATTGTTCATTCTATTGAAGTTCGTGGTAACAAGTATGTAGGTGCTCAGACTATTAGAGATAATATGAAAATTAAAGCTGGAAGAAATTTTTCTGAAGGTGATATTGATGCTGAAGTAAAACGCCTTTTTGAGCTAGGATTATTTTATGACATTAAAATAAATCAGGTAGGCAATAAGCTTGTGGTAGCTGTTAAGGAATATGAGACTGTTAATCAGGTACTCTTTCAAGGAAATAAAACATTTAAAGATCCTGATCTTAAGCGTTTTATTGCTCTGAAACAAAATGAAACTTTCAGTTCTGATAAGCTTTCAGCTGATATAAAAGTGATTCGTGAAGCATATAGGACTGTTGGTCGCAATAATGTTTCTGTTACAGTTCAAACTATTAATTTAGGTAAAGGACGTGTAAATGTGGTTTTCAATATTGTTGAAGGCCAGAGAACAAAAATTGCCGATATTACGTTTCAAGGGAATAAGACATTTGGAGTGCGTCGTTTGCGTGATGTGATTTTAACGAAGCCTTCAGGGATATTCTCATTATTATTGAAGGGTGATGTTTATACAGAAGATCGTCTAGCTGCTGATGAAGAGGCTCTCCGCCGATTTTATTATAGTCGTGGTTATGCTGATTTTCGTGTTGTTTCATCTAAGGCAGTTTATGATGAAAGCAATAATGCCTATAAAATTCATTTCATTCTTGATGAAGGGGCATGCTATAAAATTGGTGATATTCAGATTGAGAGCGATATTGAAGGGGTTGATACTGAGTCTCTAAAAAAGATTATAAAGACTCGTACAGGTGATGTTTATAATGTGGAGCATATTGAGCAGTCTGTAACACTTATTAATAATAAAGTTGCTGACTCTGGATATGCCTTTGCTAAGGTTGATCCAAGGGGAAACCGTAATTTTAAGAATCATACAATTTCAATTGTTTACAACATTGAGCAAGGCCCTCGAGCCTATGTTCAACGAATTGAGATACGTGGTAATGAAAAGACACGTGATTATATTATTCGGCGTGAACTTGATTTAAATGAAGGTGATGCTTACAATCAAACGTTGGTGCAACGTGCAAAACGTCGACTAGAATCTCTGGGCTTTTTTAAAGCAGTTAATATTTCAATGGTTCCGACGGATCAATCTGATCAGGTTACGTTGGTTATAGATGTAGTAGAAGTTCCAACAGGAGATCTTTCTTTCTCTGGAGGGTATACGACAGGTGGTACAAGTCCAGGTGTGTCACTTGAAGTATCTGTTACTGAGCGTAATCTCGGAGGGCGTGGCCAATATGTACGTTTGGGGTTAGGGGCTGGTCAAGAAAAGTCCCGTAATTATAATTTATCGTTTGTTGATCCCCATTTCTTAGGTTATCGTTCATCTGCTGGTCTTGATATTTTTCGCAGTACTTATCGTGCTGATAAAGCATATGATGTACGGCAAACAGGTGGCTCGCTTCGATTTGGGTTACCAATTAATGATCAATTATCTGCTAATTTAGCTTATTCTTATGTGCAAGAAGAATATGATTTTGGTGCACAATATGATTTAACTGATGATGAAGTTATAAGAGAATTGTACCAAAAATATTCTGGTGCAATCGTTCAAGCTGCTAAGCATAGTCCTTGGCATCGTTCATCTATTAGTTATGGTTTAACTTATAATTCTATCGATGATATGAGAAATCCTCATGATGGTATATATGCACGCCTTCTTCAGGAGTATGCAGGGCTTGGTGGAGATGCGCAGTTCCTGAAGACAACTGGTAAGGCAATGATGTACAAAACACTCTCTGATCGAATGGATGTTGTTGGTTTATTTTCTGTTGGTGCGGGTTATATATATGGAATAGGTGATAATGGTCTTCGTATTTTTGATATGTTTAAAAGCAACAATGATATGATTCGAGGTTTTAAGTATAATGGGATAGGGCCTCGCCAGATTTCTGAGCGGGGTGAAGTGTATTTCTTAGGGGGTACAACATATATGAATGGAACTGCTGAAGTGCAGTTTCCTATACCTATTGTGCCCGATAGTTTAGGATTCCGTGGTGCTGTATTTTTAGATGCTGCAACACTTTATGGCAATAATTATAAGCCTGTTCTGACAAATGAGACACCAGTTACAAATATCCATAGTTCATGGCGTACATCTGCGGGGGTTAGTTTAATGTGGGAATCTCCATTTGGTCCGCTTCGTTTTGATTATGCTTGGCCATTAACTAAGCAAGAAGGCGATAATGTGCAAAGTCTGAACTTTGGTATTTCTACCAAGTTTTAATTTGGATTTTCTCCAGGAGGGTAAACTTTAAGGGGAATTACATTAAACTGGGAGAGAAAGTGTTTTGATGGCGGATACATTTTTTTTTACGCCGTCTCGGCGGTTAACGGTTGCTGACCTAGTAAAGTTGACGGGTGCAAAGCTTCTTAATCCAGAGTTTTCTAATGCAGTTATAAATACTCTTTCTTCTGTTGAGAGTGCTAGGGAGGGTTCTCTTGTCTTTATAGAGAATCAAAAGCTTTCTGATGCTTTATTAGGGAGTTCTGCGGTTGCTGTTTTTTGTACGAGTGATATTGCTTTTAAAGTGCCTGAAACTATTGCAATTTTGGTGACATCTACGCCGCAACGTGATTTTGCTCAAGTGGGGCGTGTTTTATTTCCTGCTTCTGTTAGACCAATGCCTTGGTTCGGTCAAAAAGGAATTTCACCAGATGCTCATATTCATTCAAGTGCTAAGCTTGGAAATGATGTGTGTATTGAAGCGGGAGCTGTTATTGGTAGAAACGTTGAAATTGGTTCAGGTACTCTTATTTCATCAACAGCTGTTATTGGAGAAAATTGTCGTATCGGACGTGATTGCTATATTGCTCCTAAGGTAACGGTTCAATATTCTTTAATAGGTGATAGAGTTTATATTTATCCTGGTGTTTGTATTGGGCAAGATGGTTTTGGTTATGTTAGAAGTGCAGTTGGCGTTGAAAAAATTCCACATCTTGGTCGTGTGATAATTCAAGATGGTGTAGAAATTGGTGCAAACACGACGATTGATCGTGGTACATTTGATGATACAATCATTGGTGAGGGGAGCAAAATTGATAATTTGGTGCAGATTGCTCATAATGTAAAGATTGGTCGTTATTGTCTTATTGCTGCTCAATGCGGAATTGCTGGAAGCACATTTATAGGAGATATGTCTCAGCTCGGGGGAAGTGTTGGAATTGCGGATCATATCACAATAGGTGAATGTGTTCAGATTGCTGCTGGTAGTGGTGTTATGAATGATATTCCAGATGGAGAAAAGTGGGGAGGTAGTCCGGCCCGACCATTTAAACAGTGGTTTCGCGAAGTAGCAGCATTACGTAGTATCGGGAAAGTAAAAAGGGAGAAACGGTGATATGACCGATACTGAAGAGACTAAAAGTTTAGGGGCTATAGATATTGATAAATTGCTATCAATATTACCACATCGTTATCCATTTTTATTGATTGATCGTATAGTCGAAATTGATGGTGATCAAGGAGCTATTGGTATTAAAAATGTAACAATTAATGAACCACATTTTATGGGACACTTTCCTGAAAAACCAGTTATGCCTGGTGTTTTGATTTTAGAAGCTATGGCACAAACAGCAGGAGCGATTTCACTTTTGAGTTTAAATAGTACGGAATTAGGTTTAGTCTATCTTATGACTGTTGATAATGCGAAATTTCGTAAACCGGTTATACCCGGTGATCAACTGAAAATTCATGTCCAACTATTAAAAAAGCGGTCAAATATTAGACGTTTTTTATGTATTGCAAAAGTAGAAGATATTCGCGTTGCTGAAGCAGAAATTTCTGCGATGATTGTTGAATCAAAGTAAATTAGGAATTTTGGAATGTCTGATACAAAAATCCATCCAACTGCTTTTGTAGAAAAAGGAGCACAACTTGGTAAAAATGTATCAATAGGGCCGTTTTGTCATATTGGTCCAAAAGCTGTTATTGATGATGGATGTCATCTAATGAGTCATGTTGTAATAATGGGCGAGACAGTGATAGGTGCAAATAGTAAGATATTTCCTCATGCAGTTTTGGGTGCAGATCCGCAGAATAATAAACATAAAGGGGGGCGTACAACTCTTTTTATTGGTAAAAACTGTATGATTCGCGAAGGCGTTACGATGCATAGAGGTTCGGATTCAAGCTTAGGAACAACGGTTGTTGGTGATAATTGTCAATTCTTTTCTTATGCTCATGTTGCACATGATTGTTGTGTAGGGAATCATGTGACATTTGCAAATAATGCAATGATTGGCGGCCATGTTACGGTTGGTGATTATGTTATTATTGGTGGTGGTGCTGCTGTTCATCAGTTTGTTCGTATTGGACATCATGCATTTATTGGTGGTGTGTCTGCATTGGTTGGAGATTTGATTCCTTATGGAACAGCTGTTGGTGTACAAGCAAAACTTGCCGGACTAAATATTATTGGTATGAAGCGTGCTGGTCTTGCACGTAAAGAGATTCATGCTTTACGTCATGCAGTCTTTATGCTTTTTGATCGTAATAAACCGTTTAAAGAACGTGTTAATGATGTTTTTTCTTCTTATTCTACTTCGCAATCTGTAATTGATGTAATTAATTTTATTCAAGAAAAAGGAAAACGTTTTTATTGTACACCTAGATTTGAAGATAATATAATAAATTCAAATAAGGACTAAAAGTGCCTTTTTCTAATGTTAGAAGTTGTCTTTCCGGTAGAACTGCCATCATTGCTGGAAACGGTGTTTTACCTACAGTAGTTGCTCAAGAACTTGAAAAACGTGGACAAAATCCTTTTCTTGTTCTTTTGCGTGGTGAAGCCGATGTAGCACTTTATAGTTATGAGTATTGTGAACTATCAATTGTAGAATTAGCACGATTATTTAAAATTTTAAAAGCGACTGAAATTCGCAATGTTATTTTGGCAGGTGGTGTGAAAAAGCGTCCATCTCTTTTGCAATTGCGACCCGATTGGACAACTTTATCGGCTTTATCAAAGTTGTTTAAGGCATTGAGAAGTGGAGATGATACATTATTAAGAACCTTTATACGTATTCTGGAGGATCGTGGTTTTTGTGTTATTGGTGCTCATGAAATTGTACCAGATTTGCTTGCTCCAATAGAATTTAATTTAACAGTGCGACGTGCTACTCCCAAACAGAATGCTGATATTCTTTTGGCGGTTGAAGCAGCAAGGATTTTAGGTCGATTAGATATTGGACAAGCAGCTGTAGCTATTGATGGTCGAGTGGTTGCAGTAGAAGATTCAGAAGGAACTGATAATATGTTAAAGCGAGTCCAGGAAATGCGGGAAAAGAAGCAAATTTTGCCGCAAGGTGGTGTTCTTGTGAAATGTGTAAAACCACAACAAGATCACCGGGTGGATTTGCCATCAATTGGACCTACAACAGTAATTAATGCTGCCAAAAGTGGATTGTCTGGCATTGCAGTGGAAGCAAAGAAAAGTTTGATATTATCTTTGGAAAAAACGATAGAAGAAGCCAACAAACGTTCTTTGTTTATAGAAACATTTAGGACAACGGATAATGAATAATAGTTCTTTAAAAATTGCTGTTATTGCAGGTGAAGAATCTGGTGATTTGCTTGGAGCAGACTTAATTTCTTCTTTATCTAAACAGACAAGATGCAATATTCATTTGATTGGTGTTGGAGGCAGATATTTAGAAGCATTAGGCTTGAAAAGCTTTTTTAACTTTAATGATATTGCTTTAATAGGTTTAGGAGCAGTGTTAAAGAAACTGCCATTACTATTGATGCATATTCGTAATTTATCTAAGTTCATTGCACAGGAACAACCTGATTGTTTAATTATTATTGACAGTCCTGATTTTACTCATCGTGTTGCAAAAAGAGTACGCATTTTAGCGCCTTCTATTCCCATCATTCAATATGTTGCTCCAACTGTTTGGGCATGGCGGCCAGAACGTGCTAAAATTATGCGTAAATTTATTGATCATGTATTGGCAATTTTTCCTTTTGAAGAAAAGATTATAAAAGATTTGAATGGGCCAGCTACAACTTATGTTGGGCATCGTCTTTTAACCTACCCACCACTCTTAGCTGTTCAATCGAAAAAAAAACATTTATGTAATGAACAAATATTACAACCTACAGTTGTTGTTTTGCCAGGATCACGAAATTCAGAGATACGCAATTTGATGCCTATTTTTGGACAAGCAATAGAAATTGCCAAACAACGCATTCCTCATTTACATATTATTTTACCAACTTTACCACAGTTAGTAAATGAGATTCGTATTTTAGCTCAAGATTGGAAAAATGAGGTTGAGATTGTTGTTGGTGAAGATGCAAAATGGTCTGCTTTTGCAGAAGCTGACGTTGCACTTGCGGCGTTAGGAACAGTTTCACTTGAATTAGCACTGGCAAGAATTCCAATGGTTCTTTGCTATAAACTTGATTATTTTTCTAAATTATTTTTTTTTTCAAAAGTATTACTATGGAGTTCTGCTCTTCCAAATATTATTGCTGATAAGCCTGTTGTTTCGGAATATTTTAATGAGTTTTTGCGACCTGGTATGTTAGCAAGGCAGATAGAACAACTCTTACATAACCATTTATTACGACGTGTACAATTTGACTCTTTTGATATAATAGAGACGAAAATGAAAACAAAAATGCCATCAGGAGACATTGCTGCTCAAACCATTATACGCTTTCTTAAGGAAAAAACAGAACGTTTAAAATTGTTGATACCATAATGTTTATGGTTAGTGTTTGATTTTAGCCAGAAAATCACGAGCACGTTGGCTTTTAGGATTAGTAAAAAATGTGCTTGATATTGTGTCTTCGATAATTTTTCCGTTTTCTAAAAAGAGTATCCTTTCTGAAACTTTGCGAGCGAAACCCATTTCATGGGTAACACAAAGCATTGTTATTCCGGTATTTGCTAGTTGCGCCATAACCTCTAAGACTTCTCCAACGCTTTCTGGATCAAGTGCTGATGTCGGTTCATCGAAAAGCATTATTTGAGGTTCCATACAAAGAGCACGTGCTATAGCTACACGCTGTTTTTGTCCACCAGATAGTTGTAAAGGATACTTATTACAATGTTTTTCAACGCCAACTTGCGTAAGATAATGGATTGCTTTTTCTGTTGCCTGTTGTTTAGAAAGTCTTTGAACTGCTATAGGTGCTAAGATACAATTTTGTATAACAGTCATATGGGGAAATAAATTAAAGTTTTGAAAAAGCATTCCTATTGTGCGTAAAACACTTTTTTGCTGTTGTATGGGAGCTTTATTAATATCAACATTGTGAACTAAGATTGAGCCCTCTTGTGCTTGTTCTAGTTGATTAATACAACGAATTAAAGTTGATTTTCCTGATCCTGAAGGGCCACAAATAACAATACGTTCGCCAGTTTGTATATCTAAATTGATGTCGCATAGTACCTGAAAGTCCCCATACCATTTATTTAAGTGGCGGATAGAGATAATTAAGCTTTTTGCATTATCAATAGGATGATTATTTTTATTTTCTAGATTCATTTTTTATTCTCTCAATTGATGAATAAATCAATTAATTTAATATCTTGATTAGGGTGAAGAATTTTTATAATTATTTTTATCTATCGTAAATATCGGGTTAGATAGTGTTCAATTAGAATAATAACTCGATGAATAAACTCGACGATAATAAGATAAATAATAGCAGCCCAAACGTAAACTTGAAAATCAAAAGTACGTGAGTAGATTAGTTTAGTTGTACCCATTAAATCATAGACAGTTACGAGTGAAGCAATAGCACTAGATTTGGTCATTAAAATAAATTCATTTCCTAAGGGGCGTAATGCTGCTACCATTGCTTGTGGAAAAATAATTTTGAAAAATGTTGTAGAGCGATTCAGTCCTAAAGCTTTTGATGCTTCTCGTTGTTCTGTTGCTACTGCTAGCAAGCTTCCTCTAAAGATCTCAGCTTGATAGGCAGAAGAATTAAGCGAAAAAATAAAAAGACAGCAATACCAAGCATTTTGAAAAAACCACCATAAACCAATTTGTTGCCAGAAGCTGCTCAATGATCCAAGTCCATAGTAAAAAAGAAAGAGCTGTGCCAATAAAGGAGAACTGCGAAAAAAGTAGATATAAGCACGTGCCAAATATTGTAAGGGTTTATTGTTAGATACACGTATGAATGTAACTAATATACCAAGAAGAAGTCCTATTGAACAAGAAATAGAAACAAGTTTCAAAGTAACAATAAAGCCATCAAATAATTTTAAGCTATAACGGCTTAAAAGTGCAGGATTAAAAAGAAAATAGAGCCATTCAGGAATCATTAGATCAGTACCTTTTATATCCTACTTGAGTGCATGTTATCTAGATAATGTAAAATTGTGGAAGAAACTGCTGAAAACAATAGATAGAGTAAGCATGCTACAAGATAAAACAGAATAGGCTCATTAGTTGCTGTAGCAGCTAAATTAGTTTGTCGCATGAGATCAAGAAGTGAAATAGTCGAAACAAGAGATGTATCTTTAAGCAGAGTAAGCCAATTGTTAGAAAGTCCTGGTAAAGCATTGCGGAGAAGTTGAGGAAAAACAACCCGGAAAAACGTTGTCGAGCATGAGAGACCTAAAACTTGAGCTGCTTCATATTGGCTTTTATCAAATATATTAAATGCCGCAAGCCAAACTTCACAAGAAAAAGCTGCAAAAACCACACTGAATGCAATAATACCAGCAATAAAAGCATTAATACTAAATATTATGTCAATATTTAAGAAATCAAATATAGCTTGAATAAAGTTTTGTAAGCCATAATAAACAAAAAACAATGTTAAAATTTCTGGTAGCCCGCGAAATACCGATGAAAATAAAGTCGCTGTAACTTTAAGTATTTTGATATTGGATTGAATCATTATTGCATTCATAAGCCCTAAAGGAAGTCCTAAAATTAGGCAGCACAGAGCTAATGATAATGTCATTCCTGCACTTGTAAGTATTACCACACCCCACCCACCATTGCTAAATGATAGCAATGATAAACTGTCAATCATCTCCATTCTCCTAATAAAGATTTGAGTAGTTACTTGCTGAAAATGTAAATCATTTGCTCAATTTGTAATTAATTTTATATTTAATAAGTATCACTTGGGAAGTATTTTTTAGTAATTTTATCATATGTTCCATCATCACGAATTGCTTTTATGGCTTTATTGAACTGGTTTTTAAGATCGTCGTTGTTTTGGCGTATAGCAATTGCAATAGGAAGTTGAGTTCCTTTAATACTTCCTAAAAAGTGGCAACAATCCTTTCCTTTGTTTTTAAACCAATCTAATATTTGTAATTTATCAAGAATAACAATATCAAGGCGATTACTTAACAAATCGCGTATTACTTCTTTTGTTGTGGGATAAAATTTAATGTTGACTCCTTTAGATGCATAATGGTTTTCCGCGTATATAGCTTGTGTTGTGTTTAATTGTACACCAAGATTTTTTCCTTTAAATGCTTCTGCTGAGATTTCTTTAATTTGTGAGTCTTTAAGAACAATTACAGCTAATTCTGTGCTGTAATAAGCATCTGTGAAGTCAATTTTTTTTAGCCGCTCTTGTGTTGGGGATAGGGACGCAATAATAGCATCATATTTTTGAGCAAGAAGACCGAGAATAATTCCATCAAAATCTTGAATGGTGATGACGCATTCAATTTTCATTTTTTTGCAAAGTGCATGAGTTATATCAATATCAAAACCATGAAGTTTATTATTTGAGTCAATATAACTGAATGGAGGATAGGAACCTTCAGTTGCAATTTTCAACGTTTTAGCATGAGCTAACTGGGAAAATAGTGTTGCACTTATTATGAAGGCCGCAGCCAATAATTTCATTATCCTCTCCTATGAGGTGCACAAAAAGATACTACGCTATTACATATTTTATAATCTGTAAGCTTTATGAAGAGCAATACAAAAATTTATTGGTATTTATTTTTGTTATAATCATAACAAGTTTTTATTATATTAGGAGCGTATAATATACGCACAGGAAAAAGTTCACAGTAAGTAAAATATGAATTGTATTTTCATTATCTTTATACAAGAATTATTTTAAATTATTCAATTTGTTTTCATTAATGATGCGATAGCTTGATATTTTGAGAATGGCTGAGAACATATTCTATTATGTCATGATAACATGCTTTTAATTCTGTCAGCTCAAATTTAGCAAGAAACATGTAAAAAGCATAGAAAATACGATAAATAAGTTTGTGAGTAGTGAAACATAGATAAAAAGCAATGATAGAATAGATTTACTAGCGCAACAATCATTTTTTAATAAGGTAATTAAAACTCTCCATGGCTTGAAGCAGTTTGTATTGCTGTTTTGTTATTGACATGTTGACATTGCATCTTTTCAAAGACTTTTGGTTTATTGGCACGCAATTTAAGCCGTTGCTAAGTAAGAGTTAGACGTAATATAATAAAACCTTATTTTAAATCTTAAACTTCATATGACGTCTCTATGTTTTAAAAAATAGAAAGAGCCATTAAAAATGAGAGTGGTAATTTGAAGAAAATACAAAAAAATAAAGCCCCAATAAATTAAGGCTTTATTGATTGATTTTTTATTTTTTTGAATTCGTACGGTTATTTATCGGGATATATTCGCGTGCTGCAGGACCTGTATACAGTTGGCGTGGACGGCCAATTTTTTGTGCTGGGTCTTCAATCATTTCTTTCCATTGTGCAACCCAGCCAACACTGCGCGCTAACGCAAAGAGAACAGTAAACATTTCAGTTGGGAATCCTAAAGCTTTTAATGTAATACCAGAATAAAAATCAACATTAGGATAAAGCTTTTTTTCAATAAAGTATTCATCATTTAGAGCAATTTTTTCAAGTTCCATAGCAATATCAAGAAGTGGATCATCTTGAATATTGAGTTCTTTTAAGACTTCATGGCAGGTTTGCTGCATGATTTTCGCACGTGGATCATAATTTTTATAGACACGGTGACCAAAACCCATAAGACGGAAACGATCATTTTTATCTTTTGCACGTGCAATAAACTCAGGAATTTTTTCAACAGTGCCTATTTCTTGCAGCATTTTTAGACACGTTTCATTAGCACCACCGTGCGCTGGTCCCCAAAGACATGCTACACCTGCTGCTATACACGCAAATGGATTAGCTCCTGATGAACCAGCAAGACGTACTGTTGATGTAGATGCATTTTGTTCATGATCTGCATGAAGGGTGAAAATTCGGTCCATAGCTCGAGCAAGCACTGGATTAATTTTATATTCTTCGCAAGGAACGGAAAAGCACATGTGAAGGAAATTTGCAGCGTAACTTAGATCGTTACGCGGATAAACAAATGGTTGCCCAATACTATATTTATATGCCATCGCAGCAAGAGTTGGCACTTTGGAAATAAGACGAATAGAAGCAATCATTCTCTGCTGGGAATCTGTAATGTCAATGGAATCATGATAGAATGCAGACATCGCTCCAAGGCAAGCAACCATAACAGCCATAGGATGAGAATCACGACGAAAGCCATGGAAAAATCTTGCAAATTGTTCATGTACCATTGTGTGTTGCATAATACGCTGATCAAAATCAATTTTTTCTTGTTTGGTTGGTAATTCTCCATAAAGCAAAAGATAGCAGCTTTCGAGAAAGTCTCCTTTTTCAGCGAGCTGATCAATAGAATAACCACGATAAAGTAAGATTCCTTTGTCACCATCGATATACGTGATTTTTGACTCACAAGAGGCAGTTGAGGTAAAGCCAGGATCATAAGTAAAGGTGTCAGTTTCTTTATAAAGAGAGGTAATCTCGATGACATCAGGGCCAATAGTACCTTTACGGATAGGTAATTCTATTTTTTTACCATTGACAGTCATACATGCTTTATTTTCGGACATTAAATATTTCCTTTCAGTGCTGCCATTTTTTAAAATTAATATGCTGTTTTATTCGCTATGGCAATTTATAGTTAAAGCTTTTCCTACTTATATTAAGAATATATTGACTCTAAAATTTTGTTTAGGCAATCTAAAATATTGTTTAGTATAGTTTTTTTTAAATATTTATTTCAATTTTTTAAATTAAAAAACAATTTTATTTTTCATTAAGAGAATTATACTTTAATTTTGCTAGTTTTATATATATTCATTAATATGCTGTTCAGGTAATTTGGTCGTTGATGCGGTTAAGAGACTCATCTTTTCCTAATAAGATAAGCATATCAAAAATTCCTGGTGATGTTACGCGTCCTGTGAGAGCCGCTCGAAGTGGTTGAACAACAGCTCCAAATTTAAGTTCTTGTATTTGTGCATAATGTCGGATGGTTTTGTTCAAAGTGTTTGCATCCCAATTTGGGCACGATGTTAGGACAGGATAAATTCCTTTTAAAATAGTCCGACCATTTTCATTTAAGAGTGTTTTTGCTTGTTCATCAAGAGGTAACGGTCGTTGTGCGAAGATAAATGATGCGTCATTAATAAGTTCAAGTAATGTTTTTGAACGTTCTTTTAGAGTTGGTATTGCAGCTAGAAATTGAGCACGACATTTTTCATCAATTTGTTTTGTTATTTTTAATTCATTTGCATTTTCCTGTAAAATATTAAGAGCAGCATCACATAGATTTTCATCATTACTTAGACGCATATAATGTCCGTTGATGGCATCTAATTTTTTGAAATCAAAACGGGCAGCACTTTTATTGATATCATCAATATCAAACCAAGCAATCATATCTTCTATTGAAATAATTTCGTCATTACCATGGCTCCAACCTAGACGAATAAGGTAATTGAGCAAGGCAGCGGGGAGATACCCCATTTTTCGATAAGCATCAATACCTAGTGCGCCATGCCTTTTTGATAATTTTGCACCGTTTTCACCATGGATGAGCGGAATATGGGCCATAATAGGAATATCCCATCCCATTGCATTGAAGATAATTGCTTGTCGAGCTGCATTTGTAAGATGGTCATTACCGCGGATAATATGTGTTATCCCCATATCATGATCATCAACAACAACGGCGTGCATATAAGTTGGAGAACCATCAGAACGTAAAATGATAAAATCGTCTAGATCTTTATTAGGAAAGCGAATATCACCTTGCACACGATCGTGCAAAATCGTTTCTCCATCTTGTGGAGCTTTAATTCGAATAACAGGTTTAATTCCTTTGGGGGCTTCAGCAATATCACGGTCACGCCAGCGCCCATCGTAGCGTGGTGGTAAGCCTTTTGCAAAGGCATTTTCTCGCATTTCAGCTAATTCTTCAGGTGTTGCATAGCAATAATAAGCTTTGCCATTTTTTACGAGTTGTTCAGCGACTTGACGGTGACGCTCTGCTCGTTTGAATTGCGAAATGGGATCTCCTTCATAGTGAAGTCCCATCCAGTGCAGACCCTCTATGATAGCTTTAACTGCAGCTTCTGTTGAACGCTCTCGATCTGTATCTTCAATACGTAAAAGCATTTTTCCTCCAGTATGTTTCGCATAAAGCCAATTAAAAAGTGCGGTACGAGCGCTACCAATATGAAGGAAGCCTGTAGGTGATGGTGCAAAACGGGTAATAACAGACACAGATCTTATCCTCTAAAATTGAGATGTTATTTATGATATTTTATTGAAGAACTATGTTAACATAGGTATTAGGGTGTGCAATAGCCGCGTTGCAAGTAAAGTGGGGATTTGCGGATGTTAGATCAAAATAAAGTTGAAGATGATCTATCAAAAGGTCTTTTCTCACAGAGCAAACGTCTTATTTTGATACAGAAGGGTGATCGGTCTGTTATTGATGGTGCAAGCAATGCTACCTATAATGGGAAAGAGGATTCTCTATTTTCTTTTTTAAAGGAAAAAGTAGTTTTTTTATGGAAATGGCTGATAGATTGCATAAACAAGGAAATTTCTTTTGGACTACTTTTCTCATTAATTTTGGTATTTTTTTGTACGGGTATTATTTTTTATTTCAGTTTAGAGCAAGAACCAAGTTGGAAACAATTTGTTGTATTGATTACTATATTCCTTGGCATGTTATATGTTTTACGGTGTTATCAGAAAATATGGATTATAACTGGATTTCTATTTTGTATTGTATTAGGCGCTTTGGCAGCAAAAATAGAAACATGGCGTATGTCTACGCCAATGTTGAGCTGCGATGTTATAACCATGCTAACAGGACGAATTGTTTCTATTAAGTCTGTAGGAAAAGGGGGATTTCGTTTAAAAGTAGATGTTTTGAAGACAGAACGACCTACTTTACCCTATAAGCTCAATCGAGTGCATTTAGTCGCAAAGTCTTTACCATATGGGTTAACTCCTGGAGACGGCTTATATGGAAAAGTAAAGCTTCGTGCTTTATCTGGAGCAATACGTCCAGGAAGTTATGATTTTAGTTTTCATAATTATTTTAAAAGAATTGGTGCTCAAGGATTTTATTTAGGAAAACCAAAAAAGATATCAGTTTTTCAGTCTAATACGATGTTAGGAAAAGTTTTACAAAAAATTGAAAATTTACGCATACAAATGACTGAAAAAGTTAGTAAAGCAATTGGTGGGGAAGAAGGAAGAGTTTCTGCTGCTTTAATAACAGGACAGAGAGGGGGGATTTCAAATAATACTAATGAAGCATTACGTATAGCTGGATTGGCACATATCTTATCAATATCAGGTTTGCATATGGCTTTACTGAGTGGCGTGGTTTTTGTTATTGTACGGAGCTTTTTTGCATTTTTTCCAGTCTTTTCATCTTATTACTCAGTTAAAAAAATTGCTGCCATTGCTGCATTAATAGTTACAGCTTTTTATTTGATATTATCTGGTTCAAATATTGCAGCACAAAGAAGTTTTTTAATGGTTGCTGTTATGTTAACTGCTATATTATGTAACCATTCTGCTATAACAATGCGTAATTTTGTTATTGCTGGTTTAGTAACTGTAGCTATAAGTCCGCATGAGATATTAGGGCCTAGCTTTCAAATGTCATTTTCTGCAACTGCGGCTTTGATTGCTGCTTTTGCTTGGTGGAGTGAGGGGCATTTTTCTTACAAAGGAAATACAGCCCCTTCTTATGTTGGAGGAAGGGTACTTCGTTTTGTCTTTTTATCAGTTGTTTCGACTTGCATATCCTCATTGATTGCTGGTTCTGCAAGTGGGATTTACGCAGCTTATCATTTTTCTAATGTAGCTCTTTTAGGTATTATCAGCAATGTTTTAGCTTTCCCTATTGTATTAATTTTCATCATTCCATTTGGACTACTCTCAGTTTTTTCAGTGTTTTTAGGCCTTGAATGGTGGCCATTACAGGTTATGGGATTTGGTACGAGCCTTATGATAAAAATTGCTTATGCTGTAAAAGCTATTTCTCCTGTTTTAAATCCTGGATTTATGCCGTTATCTGCATTGATTTTATTAAGTATCGGTTTAGTTGGGCTCGCTTTTTTAAAAACAGCTATTAGATTCTTTTTTGGTTTCTTTATTTTAGGAGGTATTTTAGTTTGTATGATACAGTCACCTGTACAGTTAATCATAGCAGATAATATGAAAATTGTGGGTGTTCTCAATGACGATATATTATATATTGATCGTTATCATCCTTCTAAGTTTACGATATCTCTATGGGAAAAATCGTTTCGCATCAATAAAACTATTAAACCAACAAAGATTGGTCCATCTCTCAAAGGACAATTTACTTGCGATGATAACATCTGTACAACTTTATTAGAAAATGGATTTAAAATTGCTATCTTATATGGAGAAACAGATCACTGTGTAAAAGCAGATATTATAATTAGAAAACATGCAACAAGTAATCGAGCATGCGATACAACAAACGCAATAATATTTACACCTCAACAATTATTATCGCGAGGGAGTGTTATACTTACTAAAAATAAAAACACTCTTTGGTCTTCTGCAGGTTTTCATAGACCATGGAATATTCATAGAAAAAGCTTATAAAGATTAGCTAATTTACAGCCTCTATAATAAATTTATAATAGCCTTTTCACAGATAAGACAATGGTTTTTTAGCATTCACATTCAGTAGAACTCGCATTGAGCTGACTATATTTCTCTTCTCCCATTGTGTTAAAAAGCTGAAGCTGAGTTTCAAGAAAATCAATGTGATTCTCCTCGTCTTCAAGCAATTCATCAAATAACTTCTTTGAGATATGATCAGAAAGCTTAGCACAAATTTCACGTGATTTTAAATAAAATTCTCGAGCTTCATATTCACTTGCAAGATCACATTCTAAAATATTTTTGAGGGTTTTTCCAATACGTAATGGCCCAGAAGATTGAATATTTGGATGTCCTTCAAGAAAAGTAATACGTTTAACGAGTTTATCTACATGTTCCATTTCTTCTATAGATTCTTTATGTTCTATTTTGGCTAATTTGATATAGCCCCAGTTTTCTATAAGAGAAGAATGCAACAAATATTGATTAACAGCACTAAGCTCAAGAGAAAGGGCTTTATTGAGCTGCTCTATAACTTGTGGGTGACCTTTCATAGTATTCTATTGTCCTATTTTTGTAGTACTAGATACGACTAATACAAGAAATGATACTTTAATATATTGCTTTGATTAAGTGTCGGCTAATCTTCTTTATCCTTAATGTTAAAGATCCGATAACATGAGGAAAATAATTACCACATCTTACTACACCATTCCATTAATTTCTAAACTAATTAGAAAGAATCAATATTTAGTAATCATTTTTTAAAAGTAAGTATTTTTTTTGATCCTTATTTGCTTTATAAGTTTGCAGGAATGCACTTTGTATTACGATTTTCAAATAATTATTTTATAAATTATAGGTCTTTTATTAAAAAAACAAAATAGTTAATTACTGTATTCTATGTAATCAATATTATTTTCAATAAGATAACAAATAAAGTTATAGCTGATTAGAGCAATAAATCGTTTTTTATAATTCATAATGAATATTGCTGATTGATAGGAAGAAAGGATAATATATGGATATCCAAAAATTAAAAAAAATAGCGGCTGCTAAGGCACTTGAATCTGTACAAAATAATATGCGTCTTGGTATAGGCACTGGTTCCACAGTAAATGAATTTATTCGTCTTCTTGGTGAGCGCATTGCAGATGGTTTAAGGATAACTGGTGTTGCTACTTCATATTATTCTGAGCAGTTATGTCGTCAGTTTGGAGTGCCTATCACTACTTTAGATGAAGTATCTGAGCTTGATCTTTGTATTGATGGAGCTGATGAGATTGATCCTAAGATGACCTTGATTAAAGGAAGAGGTGGGGCATTGTTGCATGAGAAAATTGTAGCATCTGTATCTGACGAGATGCTTATTATTGCTGATGAAACAAAGATGGTAAAAACGCTTGGTGCCTGTGGGGTGCCAATAGAAGTTAATCCATTTGGAATGAATGCTACGTGTAAAGCAATTGAAAAGGTAGTGAATGATTTAGGACTTTCAGGAGAAATTAGGGTACGTATGAATGGAGATATCCCTTTTGAGACTGATGGTGGTCATTTTATTTTTGATGCATTTTTAGGATCTATTTTAAATCCAAAAGTATTATCAGATGCGTTATTGAGAGTCCCTGGTGTTGTTGAACATGGTCTTTTTTTAGGTTTTGCTTCTCGTGCAATTATAGCTATGGCAGATAGTACAATAAAAGTTTTAGAGTCATCTAGTAACTAAAGAGTTGTTAGAAATTTAAAATAATAAATTTAAGCTATGATATTTTACGGAGTCGTCATTATAATGAAAACAACAGTTTTTTTTCAAAAATTTATAATATTGCTTAGTGCAGTTGCTATGTTGATTGTGAATATTGGGATAACTTATGCACAAGATGTGAGTGAGAAACATTTAAATTCAGCCCAAAATGTGATTAATGCTATTCGTGCAACTGATCAGTTTGATAGTTTTTTGCCAATGGCAGCACGTGATATTAAAGAAAAATTAATAAGTACTGATCCAAACTTAGAAAAAAATATTGCTACGATTGTTGATAAACAAGCACTTGCTTTAGCTAAACGACGTGCTGATTTGGAAAAAGAAGTTGCTCATGTATATGCAAAGCATTTTAGTGAGGAAGAACTTGATAAAATTTCAGCATTTTATAGTTCTGATGTTGGTAAAAAATTTTTGATGAAAGTTCCGGATGTTGCACGCGATGCTTATTCTGTATTTGATGCTTGGTGTTCTACTATAATGCAAAATCTTATAAAAAATGTAGAAAAAGAAATGTCTCAAACACTTAACTTAAATAATTCTATTACTCCTATGGAGTCTACTTCTGCAAAATCTCCAACATAATAATTTCATAAGCATTTTATTTAAAGGCAGTAGTTAGATTATTACTTTAAAGAAAAGAGAGCACACTGAAAGTATTATCTTTATACAAAAAAATTATTTTCAGAAAAAAGAAAAAATTTTTATTTGATGACAAGAAGCAATACCTGTACAGTAAAAATGTACGGGAAGGGATGCTATGTAATGCTTTTTGATTTGTTCGTTATTGGAGGGGGATCAGGTGGAGTACGTGCTGCTCGTCTTGCTGGGCAGCTTGGTAAGCGTGTCGCTATAGCAGAAGAGCATCGTGTAGGGGGGACTTGTGTTATTCGCGGTTGTGTTCCTAAAAAATTGTTTGTTTATGCTTCGCAATATACACGCGAATTTAAGGATAGCATTGGTTTTGGGTGGGAATGTGTTGATCCAGTTTTTAACTGGAGTAAATTGATTGAAGCCAAAAATAAAGAAATATCGAGGTTAGAAGAGCTTTATTGTAGGGGATTAAAAAATAACAATGTTCAAATTTATAAAAGTCGCGCTGTTTTTATTGATGAGCATACATTAGAGCTTTCTGCAACAGGCGAGCGAGTGAAAGCAGAAAAGATTTTGATCGCGACAGGAGCAATGATTGTTCCAAATTCTGCAATAAAAGGCAGTGAATTATGTCTTACTTCTAATGAGATTTTTGATCTTGAAAAGTTACCAAAATCAATAGTCATTGTTGGTGGCGGTTATATTGGTCTTGAATTTGCTAGTATTTTTCACGAATTAGGTGTGAAAACAACATTAGTTCATCGTGGTGATTTAATTCTTCGTAATTTTGATTATGATTTGCGGCGATTACTAAGTGATGCGATGATTGAAAAGGGCATTTCTATTATCTATGGGGCTACAGTTGCTCAGGTTGAAGCCAAAAACAATCGCTATAACGTTGTTTTATCAAATGGGCAAATTATTAGTACTGATCAAGTTATGTTGGCTACAGGACGTGTGCCAAATACAAAGGATTTAGGGCTCCAGAAAATAGGTGTTAAGCTTAATGAAAATGGAGCCGTTGTTGTTGATGAAAAAATGACAACAAGTGTATCTCATATTTGGGCTGTTGGTGATGTCACTGGTCATGTTCAGTTAACACCTGTTGCTATCCACGAAGCAATGTGTTTTATTAAAACTGCTTTTGAGGAAATTCCAACTATACCGGATTATAATTTAATTGCGACAGCTGTTTTTTCGCAGCCAGAAATTGGGACGGTTGGTCTTTCAGAAGAATATGCCGTACGTTGTTATAAGTATGTTGAAATTTATCGTACGCAATTTCGTTCTTTGCGTAATACTCTTTCTGGTAATTCAGAAAAGATGTTTATGAAATTAGTTGTTGATGGCGAGAGTCGTATTGTTGTTGGTGCACATATTTTAGGAGAAGGTGCTGGTGAAATGGCGCAGCTTATTGGAATAGCACTAAAGGGAAAGCTGACGAAAGATATATTTGATGAAACTATGGCAATTCATCCAACAGCAGCAGAAGAGCTAGTGACGATGTATAAACCAAGTTATATATATAAAAATGGAAAAAAATTGGAAAGTTAAATAAAGAGAATTACACAAAGCTTTGCATACTGTAGACTGATTAGGTAAGCTTTAGAGAGAATGTGACGATGAAAAATTGGTGCGAATCTTGAAGATAAAAACCAATTAAACAAGTGCCAACTTACTCCGGTAAATCTGCATTACGGAAATTGAAAAGGAATTGGACAAATAGCCTCTTTTGTTTTTTACTGATGAAATGCGCAGTTTAAAGCATGAATTAGCAGCGGTTGCGGAAGGCCAAGTTTTTTTATTGCAAGGGAAGTGATAATACAGAAAGCTTTGTTGAATATAAGACTGATAATATTTATTTTTACAAATGGCAATTATTTTAATCTTTGGCAGCTTAAAGCTAGTTATTAAAATTGGTTATGTTGCTAGCCAATTTGAGAAGCCACGCTTTTCTGATATGAAAGAAAAGGTGCAGAGGAGCTATCATTTTATAAAGGAGATATCATTAATGGGTGTGAAGAGAATTTAACACAACCGATACAACCTCTAATGATTAGTACGTAGCATTTGTCTATAAGTTATAGAGATTAGCGATCGTACGTGCCAGCTTGGTCATATACATGTAGAATATTTCATAGTATTAAAAATTTTATTGGATTAAAATATGATCCTTCTATTAATTCTGACGAGCTTTTAAAATTAATTGATATTCTCAATTCTGTAAACCCGGTTAGCTTACCCTTATTGTTCGTTGTAGTTATGATAGAGTTTAGGATTATCTTCCTAAATTAATTCGTGCGGTTCAAAGTAAGAATCATAGTATTGTTTAGTTTTATGATCCAATGCATGGCAATACGATTATGGCTAATGGTTATAAACGCATTCTTTTGATCATGTTTTAAAAGAAGCTGGAAATTTTTTTCAGTTCATTAAGAATGAAGGCACTCACCCAAATACTATTCTGTAATGATAGAAACCAATGTAACTAAATGTTCAGATAATGCGAATACTCTTTCAGAAAAAGACCTTTCTGATTACTATCGTATCCATTATAATCCAAGATTGGATGCGAATCAATCACTGAATTAACTTTTCCTGTTGCTGAACTCCTGAAGAAAGCTGTGATATTGATTCGTTAATTGTTGGAAAGAAGGTTTAGATAACAATCCTATCTTGTTATTTATTTCTAATTTTTATGGAATTCAGCACTTTTGATAAAAAATGCTTTGATGATTGAAACTAATTGATGATCACACTAAATTGATGCAATGGCACAAAAACTTATAAAAGATGATTTGCGGATTGTAATTGCTCAATTAAATCCCATTATTGGTGATATTGAAGGAAATCTCGCTCTTGCAGAAATGGCATATCAAAAAGCTTACGAACAGGATGCTGATCTTGTTTTGTTGACTGAGCTTTTCATAAGTGCTTACCCCCCTGAAGATCTTGTTCTTAAATCTGCTTTTACAAAAGCATGTGAAGATGCTGTTAAAAAGTTAGCGCAGCTTACGAAAGAGGGGCCGGGAATTATTATTGGTATCCCGTTAAAACGTGATAATGACCTTTATAATGGTATCATGCTTCTTGATGATGGACAGGTGATTGCGGAACGCTTTAAGTGTGATTTACCTAATTATTGTGAATTTGATGAAAAGCGCGTATTTTCTCCTGGTCCACGTCCTGAACCTATTGTTTATCGTGGGATGACGTTAGGAGTTGTGATTTGTGAAGATATTTGGAACGATCCTTCTATTTGTGCTGAGCTTAGCTATAAAGGAGCTGAAATTATTCTCGTTCCTAATGGCTCTCCTTATCACCGTAATAAAACACAAAAACGTTTAGACATTGTTCGCGCACAAGCTGTTCAATCGTATGTACCAATTATTTATGCTAATCAAGTAGGCGGCCAAGATGAATTAGTATTTGATGGAGGCTCTTTTGCACTTGATGAGCATGGTCAAATGGTGTTTCAAATGAAGCACTTTGAAAATCATATTGCTTTGAGTCATTGGCAAAGAAAATCTATTGGGTGGCAATGTATTTCTGGTCCAAATGAAGAGCTTTTAGATGGGATAGCTGCTGATTACCATGCCTGCGTTTTAGGATTAAAGGATTACGTCAATAAAAACCGTTTTAAAGATGTTCTTCTTGGTTTTTCAGGAGGAATTGACTCAGCACTTTGTGCTGCAATTGCGGTAGATGCTCTTGGAGCTGAAAGGGTTTGTGCTGTGATGATGCCTTATTGTTATACATCACAGGAATCATTAAAGGATGCTAAACATTGTGCGCGTCTTTTGGGGTGTCGTTATGAGGTAATACCCATTTTTAAACCTGTTGAGAGTTTTTTGAGCATAATGGCCCCTATTTTTTCGGGGTTGCAAACTGATGCTACAGAAGAAAATCTTCAAAGTCGTATACGTGGAAGCGTTTTAATGGCCCTTTCAAATAAATTTGATTCTATGGTAATAACAACAGGTAATAAATCGGAAATGGCTGTTGGGTATGCGACACTTTATGGCGATATGAATGGTGGTTTTAATCCCATTAAAGATATTTATAAAATGCAGGTTTATAAATTAGCTAAGTGGCGTAATAAAAATTACTTGCAGAATTTATTGGGACCAAAAGGAATTATTATTCCATCTAGTATTATAGAGAAAGCACCTTCTGCAGAACTCCGGGAAAATCAAAAAGATGAGGATTTTCTTCCTCCTTATCCTATTTTAGATGATATCTTGCAATCTCTTGTGGAAGATGACATGAGTGTCTGTGATATTGTTAAACGTGGACATTCACGGCAAACAGTTGAGAAAGTTGAACATTTGCTTTATTTAGCTGAGTATAAAAGGCGACAATCTGCACCAGGTGTGAAAATTAGTTATAAAAACTTCGGACGCGATCGTCGTTATCCTATTACCAATCATTTTCGCGATAAAAGTTGAGCATTATTTTGATGATAAAAGTTCGTTTTGCCCCATCTCCAACAGGTTATATTCATATAGGCAATACTCGTATTGCATTATTTAATTGGTTGTATGCGAAAGCGTGTAATGGTATATTTATTTTACGTTATGATGATACAGATGTTGAGCGCTCCAAACAAGAATACATTGACGCTCTTATGGTTGATCTCGAATGGCTTAATATTCAACCAGATGAAGTTTATTATCAGTCTAAACGTTTTAATCGATATGACGAAGTTGCAGAAATTTTAAAACAACGTGGCCTTCTTTATCCCTGTTATGAAACGGCAGAGGAATTGGATCGGCGTCGTAAAATACAACTTTCACGCAAATTACCTCCTGTTTATAATCGTGACGCATTAAAATTGTCATTAGAAGATAAAAAATTCTTTGAGAATCAAGGTCGTAGGCCTCATTGGCGTTTTCTTTTACCTAATTTTGAAAATAATCCGTTTCAAACTAAACGAACAGAAGTTCATTGGAATGATATGATAAAAGGTAGGCAGACGATTGATTTGGCTTCTATGTCAGATCCTATCTTAATTCGTGAAGATGGAAGCTATCTTTATACTCTACCTTCTGTCATTGATGATATAGATATGGCTATTACACATATTATTCGTGGAAGTGACCACATTACCAATACTGGTGCGCAGATTGCTCTTTTTGAGGCTCTCGATGCAGTGCCTCCAATTTTTGGTCATATTAATTTATTAACGACAGCTTCAGGAGAAGGGCTTTCAAAACGGAATAGTGATCTTTCCGTTCGTTCTTTGCGCGAAGATGGCTTTGAATCTATGGCTGTCCAATGTCTTGCAGTATTACTTGGGACATCGCAAAATGTACAAGCATACCCTAATCAAGTTGCTCTTTTAAATCATTTTGATCTCCAAGATATATCAAAATCAGCAGCAAAATTTGATGTGGTTGATCTTCTTGTACTGAATAGGCATTTTGTTCATGAATTGACTTATGAAGACATTAGAACACGACTTGAAAAATTTTCTATTTATGGAGAACAAGCAGAACATTTTTGGAATACGGTAAGAAACAATATTACTAAGGTGAGTGATGCAGTCTTATGGTGGAAAATTATTCATACTGATGAGAGCTTTGATATAACTTTGCCTGAAGATCGTGCTTATGCGCAACAATCTGTTCATTCGTTACCTGAGGGGGTATTGAGTGATGAAAGCTGGAAAATTTGGACGACGGCATTGCAAGAAAAAACGGGTCGTAAAGGAAAAACTTTGTTTATGCCGTTACGTCAAGCTCTTACGGGGATGACACATGGGCCTGAAATGGGAAAATTTTTGCCCCTTTTAGGGCGTGAAAAGATAGTAAAAAGGCTGCTCACGGTAGGCAGTGGAAAACTTTAAGCCCAGTAAAGCACTCGCTATTATTTCTTAGTAATAAAATTAGAGAGTTTAAGTATGTTTTTTTATAAGCATAAAAGCTGGAATATCATCGCCAAATCCGATTGGAATAGGAGTTTTGTTTTTTTTATGACATTGGCTTGATGCTTCCTCTTTATTATCTTTAGTTTCAACGTAAGCTAGTTTTTCTTTTTCTAGTATTTTTTTTGTTTGAGTTTTATGCTTTTTTTGAGCAGTTTTCTGTTGTAACTTTGTAACTTTTGTCTGTGCAACAGTGCCATTTGTTTCATCATAATCTATTAAAGTAGAAAGATCACCATTGAGCCACTCAATTTTTTCTTGGCTTATTTCTTCAATAGCACTAATATATTTTTCATCGGCTTTTGTGACAATCGTGAAAGCTTTACCACTACGTTTTGCTCGTCCTGTGCGACCGATACGATGAATATAATCTTCTGCATGTGTCGGTACATCATAGTTGAAAACATGGCTAACTGCTGGGATATCAAGTCCACGAGACGCAACATCAGAAGCAACAAGAAGTGTAAGTTTATTGTCTTTGAAATTAGCTAATGTGCTTGTGCGTGAATGTTGGTCCATATCACCATGAAGTGCGCCTACGCTGAAGTTATGTTTAATAAGAGATCGGACAAGTTCAGAAATATCTTTTTTTCGATTACAGAAAATGATAGCGTTTTTAAGTTCGTCGCCTTCGTTGTGAATAAGTTCTCTTAAAATCGCTCTTTTATCCCATGGTTTACTTCCAGATTTAACAAGTCGTTGAGTGATTTTTTTTGCTGTTGAAGATGCTTTTGCAATTTCGACATATACGGGGGAATGTAAAAATTGCTTTGTTAATTTTGTAATTTCTGGTGCCATTGTTGCTGAAAAGAACAAGGTTTGACGTGTAAAAGGAGTCAATTTGCAAATGCGTTCAATGTTAGGGATAAAACCCATATCTAGCATGCGATCAGCTTCATCAATGACTAGAATTTCAATACCTAACAGGAGTAATTTACCATGCTCAAAATGATCCAGCAGACGTCCTGGTGTTGCTATCAAAACATCCGCACCTCGTTCAAGTTTACGATCTTGGTGTTCGAAAGACACACCACCGATTAACAGTGCAACATTTAAATTATGATTAACACCATATTTATCAAAATTTTCTTGAACTTGGGTAGCAAGCTCTCGTGTTGGTTCTAATATGAGGGTACGAGGAATTCTTGCTCTTGCACGCCCTTTTTCAAGTAAGGTCAGCATGGGGAGAACAAAGGAAGCTGTTTTACCAGTACCTGTCTGAGCAATCCCTAAAATATCTCTTTTTTGAAGAATATGGGGAATTGTCCCACTTTGAATAGGTGTTGGGATCGTATATCCTGCTGATTTTATAGCTTTAATAACCTTTTTTGAAAGGCCCAAATTATCGAAACTGTCCAAAGCTAGTATCATTCTTTCTTTTTGCTGATTACTCTGCAATTTTAACGATTTTTTTAGGATATCGGCCAAGTAAACATTCCATCCTCTTGAAGACGGGTTAAGGTGCATTTTAAAAAAAGTCAACTGTAACTACTATAATATCCGCAAAAAGAATGATAAAAAAATTAATAACGAAATTGTTCTGATAAGATGCGTTCATCCCAAGAATGGTTAGGATCAAAAAGGATGGAGACTGTTATTTCTGTTGCTGATGAAATAATAACTGAATAGACAGATTTCATTTCAACGTTGTCAGCAGCTGCATTGACGGGACGTTTGTCATATTCAAGCATATCAAAGCATATTGTGGCAGTATTTGGAAGTAAGGCTCCACGCCAACCTCGAGGACGAAAAGGGCTAACGGGAGTAAGGACCATAAGGGGTGCCATAAGAGGTAAAATAGGTCCTTGTGCTGATAAGTTATATGCGGTTGAACCTGCTGGTGTAGCAACAAGAATACCATCGCAAGTCAATTCTTCCATGCGGACTTGGTTATCAATGCTGATACGAATTTTAGCGGCCTGATATGATTGACGAAATAAGGACACTTCATTGATTGCAAGTGCTTCGA
This sequence comes from Bartonella bennetti, assembly GCF_045945445.1. Taxonomy (NCBI): domain Bacteria; kingdom Pseudomonadati; phylum Pseudomonadota; class Alphaproteobacteria; order Hyphomicrobiales; family Bartonellaceae; genus Bartonella; species Bartonella bennetti. Next base: position 537,839 of record NZ_CP174576.1, read on the forward strand.
TATGTCCTTGAGGTTGTGCATTTGCGATCATGCGTAAGGGATGAATTTCTTTTTTATGTGCAGCAGCAATACGGTTTGGTAATTTTTTTTCATGAAACTCATTCATTAGAAACCCTACTGAGCCTCGATTCATACCATAAATAGGTTTGTTGGTATTCATGGCATCTCGTACTGTTTGCAACATTGTTCCATCTCCACCAAGTGCAACAATGACATCAGCTTCTTCAAGAGAAGAGTGACCATAAATAGATATTAATTTATTGGTAGCTTTAATAGCTTCTTCAGTTTCGGCAGAAATGAAATGAAAGCGGCTTGGTAGTGTAGTCATTAAGAATTGTCCTGATATTCGCAACTTATTTTTAAATTTTTTAGAATTTAGAAAATTTATATAAGGATTGTTTTGGTAAAAGAAAGAAGCTTATGTGGAAAGTAATTTATTAAAATAGACGGAAATGTATCCAAAATAGCATTAAAAAATAATATAATTCTATCAAAAATAAGCATATATTCTTTATTAAGTTTTAAAAAGGAGTAATTCATTATTGAAGCTGAGAGTATGATCAGCTAAAGGAATATAACAATTTTATCGCTATCTTTAAGCACCCGTAGCTCAGTTGGATAGAGCGCTGCCCTCCGAAGGCAGAGGTCACAGATTCGAATTCTGTCGGGTGCACCAAATTTCACACTTTGCTTCATATTTCTTATAAAGACTGTTTTAAGTATTGAATCCAGGTAAAGTTACTTTGGATGACCTTGAAACTGTTGTTTATTAAGATGGTAAAACGAACAAGCTTTATCATGATATACATTTGGGTCTTAAAAAGAAGCAGCACATATTGCTGAAGTTGCTGCTAGCAGTGAATCAGTTTATGGAATTAATACTGGATTTTGCGAATTAGCTTCGATTAAAATTGATATAGATAATATGTTCATTTTATAAAGAATCATATTTTATCACATTGTTATAGAGTAGGGGTGCTTACTCCTGAAAATTTTGTACGATTAATGATGAGCCTGAAGCTTATTTTTCTAGGATGAGTGGGTTCAGATGTTCATCTGGAATGAGGTATTTACTAGAGAACATGCTTGCAAATGAACTTATTCCTGTCATTTCCGAAAAGGCTCAATGAGCGCATCAGTTAGTTTGGCTTCTTTTTCTCATATGGCTGCTGTGGTAATAGGAGAAGGAAAGGCATTTTTTCAAAGTATTCGTATGAGCGAGAAGGCTGATTTAGAAAAAGAAGGATTATTCCTCATTTTTTTAGAAATGAAAGAAGAATTAGCTCTGCTCAATGATATTAAAACATCGACAGTGTTTGCTTTTGCAGGTCTTTTCCATGTTATTAAAACTGTATGGCGGATTTTTTTCAGGCGCATTAACAACAGATGTTGCTATGAGTTCAACGACATTATTTCATCCTTATATTCATATTTTGAGTGGCCATTATGGACAAATTGTTGTGTCATAAACATTGGAAAATCTTGTAGAAAATTCAGAAATTCGGGCGGCACATTTGTGTTAAGATAATTGTGTCCAAGATCCTTGTTGTATACGTTATCAAGCACAAATTATGGGTGCGTGTTTTGATATTCTGATGGCAGCAGCACAAACACTAATTATTGAAACAAATGCAGTTACAAATAATCCATTAATTTATAGGTATGCTAATAAGGTATGGTAATATTGTATCCGGTGGAATTTTCATGTTAAGCTTATAGCATTTGCTGCTGAGTAGATTACGCTTTTTTATGTGAAATAGGAGCAATTTTTCAAAGACGTATTGTTCTTATGATTGCTTAGATGGTAGCTGCTACTTTGCTGCTACTTTATTGTCTAGAAATGCACAAATGGCATATCCTGCTTCGGTTGCTTCGACACCAACTTTGGCAAATCAAGAAGATCATGTTGCAATGGCTTGTTACGGTGCTCGTTAGTTGTTGGTGAAAAATGAGAAGCTTGGCTATTATTGATATTAAGGCATTTTTTGCAGCACAAGGAATTGAATACCGTATTCCTTTTAAGCTCCTTATTACAATCTGTGATGAAGCATTTACATGCACATATTAAGATTCTAGAACAAGACACATATGGCTTCAGATCTTGGAAAAGCAGGTGCATTTGTGAGCGAAGGATACTTGTTATCGATTTTCACAAAAACAATTTTCCACCATTAGTAATAAGCAATTAATTTTGAACTATGATCAGGACGCTATAATAGAGAAAGACTAGAGATACGTTTTTTTAATGATACTTGCTCATCGAAATTTTTTTTGATAAATTTAGGAGCTACTTAGCTTAAGCAAGAGGGCAATGTGTATTATCGTAACATAATTTATCCATATTTCCTCAAAGCTGAAGGGGAAGGAAGAGTGCAGTTTTTTTGTTGTAAACGGTATACGTTGTATTGCCATACGAGATGAGATTATGCATCTTAGCCGTTATGAATTGTATTTTTTTATGGAACTAAAGAAAATAAAAATTCAAGTTTTTCAGATATTTTAGAGTTTTTTCACATTTCAATCAGTTTTGATTCTTATTAATCTGCCAATTTTGTTCTGTAAAGGCTGGAATGATATTTGATGAAGGATAGAAATGACAACAAATAATCTTAAACGCGGTATAAATCAGCGTCAGGTTATATTTTTAGCTCTTGGTTCTGCTATTGGGACAGGGCTTTTTTATGGATCTGCGCAGGCGATTAATCTTGCTGGTCCAAGTGTTTTAATTGCTTATTGTATTTCTGGTTTAGCTATTTTTATAGTTATGCGTGCTTTAGGTGAGATGATTATTCATAATCCGCTGCCTGGTTCTTTTGCTCGTTACGCTACAACTTATATATCGCCATTAGCTGGTTTTTTAACAGGGTGGACATATGTTTTTGAGGTAGTACTTGTTGGTTTAGCTGATATTACGGCTTTTGCAACTTATATGAATTTTTGGTATCCTGACGTTGCTCCTTGGATATGGACATTGAGCATTACACTTATCATTACCGGTGTTAACCTAACAGCAGTGAAAGTATATGGTGAGCTAGAATTTTGGCTTTCTTCCATCAAAATTATCGCCATTATCACTATGATTATTTTAGGCATAGCAATTATTTTTTTTGATTCGAATACAAATACATTCTCCACTATTGGGATTCATAATTTATGGCAAAATGGTGGAGTATTTCCAAATGGTTTGTTTGGTTTTTTAGCTTGCTTTAGTGTTGTTGTTTTTGCTTTTGGTGGCGTAGAGATTATTGGAATGGCAGCAATGGAAGTACAGGATCCTAATAAAACAATCTCGAGAGCAATTAATTCTATTCCAATTCGAATTTTGCTTTTTTATGTTATGACTTTAGCAGTTTTAATGTCACTTTATCCTTGGAATGAAATTCCCCTTATGAGTAGTCCTTTTGTTACAATTTTTGAAAGGTTCGGTATTTCGTCAGCAGCCCATATTCTTAATATTGTTGTTATTACAGCCGTGGTTTCTGCAATTAATAGTGAAATGTATGGTGCAGTCCGCATGATACATGGTTTGTCTCAGGAAGGTTATGCATTTAAGAAATTCCAGTATTTATCAAAAAATGGTGTACCGATTTTTGTTATTTTACTCATATTTAGTGTATTTCTTTTTGGTGTTATTCTTAATTATTATTATCATAGTCACCTTTTTTTTCTCATTGCAGCAATGGCGACATTTGCGACAGTTTTTGTTTGGAAGATGATTTTGCTTTCGCAAATTTTTATGCGGTTTAAAATGTCTTCAGAAGAACGCCTTGATCTAAAATTTCCAATGCCATTTTGGCCAATAGGATCAATTTTTGCTACTTTATTTATGATCTTTATTTTTGTTTTATTATGGTTTTTTGATAATACGAGATCAGTGTTGATTATAGGTGCTATTTGGCTTTCTTCCCTTGTTATTTGTTTTTATGCACTTAAACTTTATAATTTAAAGAAAAGAAAAATCTCTCAAAAAGAAAAGAAGGTTTAAAATCCAAAGCAGTGCGATTTACATATAATGATCTATAGTTGAGGGGATTACTTTCAAATATAAAAAAATTATTGGGTAATGTGATTTTAAGATAACGTTGCTATTTTAAGAAGAGAGGGTAATCTTTTCTAAGAATTTTATACTTATTGTCTTGAAAAGTTATTTTTATGTTTATAACAATTAATTCTTTTTTAATAAAAAGACATAGAAAAGTTTAAAAAATCAATTGAAAAAGTAAAGATAGAAAAACATAACAGATTATAGATAAGTTTGAAAATTCTACATCTTAATTTTGATTTTAGTTTTTTTATTTAAAAAAAGATTAAGCTATAAAAGTTCAAGAACTTATAAAAACGGAAAAACAATTCAAAAAAGGTATCGCTTCACGATATCTTGTTAGAAGAAAGTATAAAACTCTAATTTCTGCATCTTTTTTCATATGTTAATAAAAGAATCTGGTGGGCGTGACAGGCGGTATAAAATTGATTAAAATCAAATACTTATTGTAAAAGTAAGGGATTTTGTGGTTGTTGATTTTATTACATTTTTTTGAGCATTATCCCTAACTTTTTTGGAGCTTTTTGATAGCTTCTATTGCGAGTTTTTTACGATCAGCACTTTTTGTATAAAGAGAGGCCATGTTATCATTTGTCCAGCCAAAAATTGCTTTGAGTTGTGAGACTGTTGCACCTGAATTGGCAGCACGTGTTGCCGCTAATTTTCTTAAGCCATGAGCTGATTTTTTTATATTGGCTTTATTACAAGCTTCTCTAAATAGATTACCAAAGCTTTCTTTGGTTAATTTCTTATTACCTTTGCCGCAAATGAATGTTTCATCTCCGATAGGACCGGTTTTAAGTGTTGCAGCTAATTCTGGTAAAATAGGGAGAAAGACATCTGTTTGAAATTTACTTTTCTCCGTCTTTAAATGTATAACGCTTTCCTTTACATCTTTCCACCCAATGCGAATAGCATCACCTCGTCTCAAGCCTGTATAGAGAAGAACATCAATCCAAACGCGTTCATGTGTACCATGAGGCCATTGCTTATAATATTTCTCTATATCCTCTTCTGTCCAAACAGGAAATCCATCTTTATTTTTGAGCGGGGGCCTTTTGATATTTGAAGTTGGGTTATCGTCTAAAAGGTTTTGCTCCATTGCCCACGTAAAAAGCCCATTGAGTGCTTTCAGAAAATTTCTAGCACTTGCTGGTGTTTCTTTACGTCGTTCGACTCCTGCTATGATATGTTTTTTGTTAATTGCTTTGTATGGGATACTTCCTACAGAATCACAAACTTTCATTAGAATGAGTTCTTTTTGCCTTTGTGTAGTTTTGGCTAAACTGTACCAATTAACGCTATTTAAATATTGTTTAAGAAGCCATGCAAATGATCCTTCAACAAGTTTACCAGGTTTTGATTTAGGAAGTATAAGCCCTTGCAATTGAGCAATTGCATTTTTGTAGTTATCAATAAATTCTTGTGTTCCATAAGTTCCATAGATTCTCACACGTTGTCCATGACCAATACGTACATACCATATGATTTTACCATGGCGTGTGATTTCTTTGACAAGGTGAGGAGGACGTTGTTTGGGCATGGAGAGGACTTATAAGACGATATCAAAATCGTGGTCATCGTTTGAAAGATTCCAGAATTTATCGGGATGTATTGCTGAGTTTGGAATTGGGATATCGGATTTGAGATAGATGAGGAGTTCTCCAGTAGGTTTGATTTCTATTAATTCGCATCCTTGTTTTTTAGCTTCTCTTAAAGCACGAGCAATAGCTGGTTGTGTTATGGTAGGAAGGCGATGTGCCATGTTTTTTCTCCTTACATTGAGATGCAGCTTACCCGTGGCATGAAGCACGCTTGTATTTAAAAGTTTTTAGGAAAGGGTGGGGGTGCTGGGAGGAGAGAGCACCCCCTAACTTTAAGCAGCTTGAGCTGTAATCTGTTGTATGTCCTGTTCGATTTCTTCTAAAAAAGTTTCAACCGCTTGATTGATGGTTTCTATCTGTTCATCATTGCGATGAATACGCTGAACCTTAAGACGTAAGTGAGCCGATTGTCCTGCAAACCGAGGATCATAGCTCACAAAATCACACCACTGACGTCCTGTACAAGCCATTTGAAAGTGCATTTGTGCTAAATATTCTGGTTTGATTGTTTCTGTCATCCAGAAACGAAGGTGGTTTACAGACTGGGGGCATTTAATTTCAACTAATCCGTTCTCACCAATGAGCCCATCAGGACTTGCTCCGGCCATTTGAATTGTAGGATGTTGAATGAAACCACATTGGGTGACCTCTGTATCGTAAATGAAGGCATATTCTTTCAATGCATTCTCTTCATGCTCAATCCCCCATTGCATCGCTGCTGTTGTATAAGATTGGCTTATTTCACCGACTAAACGTTCTGTCATGAGTTTGATTTTGTATTCTTCATATTTGCTTGTGGGCAAGTTTTTAGTAGTTCGACTAAGGACGTTGTAAATATTTGAAGAGGTGACCTTCCCTAAACGTGCTTGAAACCATTCTGCAGTTCTTTGCCTCATTTCACACCGCCCGTTGCTCTGGGTGATGAACACTGTCTTGACTGTAGGTGTCATCATAGTCATAGACAATTTCAACCGGCTGTTGTTCTTGAGGGGTTTGTTTTTCTCTTTTTTTCTGTAAGAGATGCAAAACAGTCTGTCCTTCTTGAAGAGAAAGATCTGTTATATTTCTGACATTTGCAAAGCTCAAAACTTTCGTTTCGTCTGTTTGTGTTTCATGCATGAGGCTTTGGATTTCCATGATCATTTCATCGGAGACAGGCTGCCTTTGTGAAGGGGCGCCCTGATTAATCCGTTCCGCTTCATCTTCATCATAAATACCAGAAAATCCGAAAGCATAACGGGCACATTGAATGACCGCTTTATGACGCAACATACGTGCAGGATATTTCTGCCATGGTTCTGTTTTTTGTTTGCATTCGTTAAGATATTCAGTGACCTCAATAGGATCTTTAATTTCTTTCAAACGAATAGCACATTTGATGGCGATCAGTTGACCATCCTTGTCAAGTTGATCTTGAAAGGTCATCCCATCAAATTTAGGATTTGATTTGATAATCTTGATCCATCCGTCAATAGAGACAACAGGAATAATACCGCCACCTCTTTTAGGAAGAGCGTAAATCTCTTTTGTGAGTGGATTGAGTCCATAAGTATTAGCGACGGAAATAAAAGCAGCAAACTCTTCATCAGAGAAGTTATGGCTGATACAGGTTTTAACAATGGTTTTACGAAACTCTTGTTCTGAGAAGCCATATTTTTGCGATATAAGGCTTAAAGGAGAATGTGTCATGTTAAAGATTCCTCTTTAAATCACATCAGAGAGTCTGAGACGGTGTTGCTCTTCATAAGTGCCATAGATCTCATCATCAATTTTTTGATCTTCGAGATCTTTTTTAAAAGCTTCATAGGCATCGCTGTATTCTACAAAAGAAGGAATATCGCTTTCTTCATCAAGCATCCAGCTGCTTTGATCTAAATATGCTTCAGCAATTTCTTCAGAAATATCTTCCCATCGATTTGTTGAGAGCTCGATGCGAATAATTTTTTCCACATCATCGATGTCAGATAAAAAGTTCAATACTTCTGTTTCATCATAAAAAGGTCCAGAATGTGCAGTGTTTTCATTTTCATTACTGCACATTGCTAAAAGAATTTCATTTGGATTAATAAAAATCGGCTTTTTCATAACTTACCCCCTCTAATGCCTCTCGGCTGTTGTTTGTGTTAATAAAAGTAAAATACGTTTATCGTAATTAAATGTCAAGAAAAAAATTACGATAAACGTATTTTAATGTATCTATAATCCACATGATTATTTATTATCTTAAAATTTAAGTGGGGAATTTATGTTGGACCGTGAGAGAAACAAGCAGCTAACTGTAATGCTAAATAAGTTAACTGAAAGTGAAAAAATAGCTTTTATAGATTTCGTGCTGCGAGCAAAGATTTTAAAAGATCCTCGACAATCTTTTTTTCAGAATCATTTGCTTGAGAATATAAATAAAGAAAGTCATCAGAACAAAATCCGGAAACAGGTGAAGAATCTTTAAAAAAGTCCATAATTTTAACAAGCTCATCAGCTTTAACGTCTCTCATTTCCTTATTGGGATCAAGATTGACAATATTAGATATAGCTGGTCTGCGTACTCCGAGATGGGCCGCAAGTTTTGCTTGACTGCCGCGGCCCATTTTATCGAGCTCTTGCTTTATCCAAATTTTTAGCTCTCTTTGTTTGACCATACTTAAATTATTTATCATTTTTAAAAACCTTACAATATTAAAAAACATAAAAATACGTTTATCGTATTGACTAAATGTTCCTTATATCGTATTTATTGGTTATGATAAAAGCATATACAGAAACAGCGAAACTTATAATTACATACCTTGGTGGATATCATAAGGTTGCAAACATTATTAATCGTAATGTTATTGTGGTTAGAAAATGGGCTTATTCTCTTGAAAAACGGGAAGGTAAAGGCGGAATCATTCCGGCTAAATATCAGGTGATGCTTTTAAACTATGCTCGTAAAAATAATATTGATCTACGTCCAGATGATTTTTTTTATCCTGAACGATTACAGGCATTAATTCAAGAAAGCTCATCCCATCCACCGACATTTTGTGATGATATTTCTGGTTGCAGAGATGAGTGTGAGTGCAACGATATGCAAAGGCTTTAGGGGAGCATGATAATGTCAGTAAAACAGAAATATGAGTTTGTGAGTGGGAGGACGATTGTTTATCCAGATGAAAAGTCTTTGCATAATACAATAGCGCTTTTTGGTATCCGTGCATTAAGAGATTTTGGTGATGTGAAAGTAGGGGATTTAGGTGGTTTTATAGAGCATGAAGGTAATTTAAGCCATGAAGGCAATTGTTGGGTAAGTGCAGATAGTTGTGATGGCTATTATTCTTTTGGAGCTGGTTTTGTTTTTGGAAATGCCAAGATTTCTGGAGATGCACGTGTTACAGAAAGCGCTAAAGTTTTTGGCAATGCGCAGGTTTATGATTGTGCAGAGATTTCTGGTGGTGCCTATGTCTACGGCCAAGCCAAGATTTACGGTAATGCGAAGGTGGCTGGTGCACTTGTTTACGGTCAAGCCGAGGTTTATGAGAAAGCCTTAGTTATGGGGGAAGCCGAGGTTTACGGTAAAGCTGGTGTATATGGGAATGCTAAAGTTTATGACTTAGTGCGTGTTTACGGTCGGGCTAAGGTTTATGATCATGCAGAGATTTTCGATCAAGCGAAAGTTTATGACAAAGCTTTAGTCTATGGTCATGCTACGATACGTGGTGATGCCAAGATTTATGGCAATGCCGATGTAGGTGATTATGCAGATTTTCGCGATAATGAAAAAGTTTATATGTGTAATTGCGTTCATACACGCGATATGGCGCCACACATAATATAAGCACGTTATAGTCTTGAGGGGGATAATCATCCAATGACAAAATCCAAAAAAGATATACAGCAATCTTAATATAAAGAAAGGAAATAAAGATGGATTACGGTTTGGCAATATCATTACTATCCATATCGGTTATTATTTTGAATGTTATTGTATTTTTTCACTGGTACAATAATAGAGATTAATAAAAGCCTTAGATCTTAATGCTTATTTTTTAGTGTATAGCTCTTTTATTTATCGTGAATGATGGAATTATATATTAGCAGGTTCATCGTTGAACTTAGCCCAAAAATTCAATCTTTGCCTCTCTGAAAAACGAAAAAAGCCAATGCAATGAAAAATTTTAAGTGTTTTATAGGGATAGTTAGAGGACGTATGTTCTAAAATAATATTTATAGGATTTACTATCTCTGATTGCATAGCTTGAATGGTCAGTGAAATTGTAAGTTGTTCCTCACTCTCTACATTAAACAGATCAAATATGCACTCTGGTTCCGATTTGAATTCAGGATGTATTAAGTTGATGTGTTTAGGTTTTACAGGGATATTGATGCCTGGTTCTTTAGTAACTCTGGAATTTGGATTGGGATAGAAGGCTTTGACAAATTGAAACGGACTTTTGGAATCTAGCCAGATATTATTTATCTTAATTTCTTGTTTTGTAGGATTATAGGTGGTTAAATTTATTTTGAATGTGATTTTTTCATTTAGATGGCAAGGTATATTTGTTAGCGTTCTTTTACAACTAATTTGTAATTTAGGTCCTAGAGCTTGTTCTTTTGCTTTTTTGTATCCTATCCAAATTGAAATACCAGCATGAATAGCAGCTATAGTGAGAGAAAGTGTAGAAAAGAATTCAAATATCGTTAACATTTTTCCCCCTCATTTCAAAAAATAATAATCGTCGAATGGCTTTATAAAAATAATGTTTAATGGAATTTCAAATGACTAACACGATTCTCTGTTTTGACCTAGGAACAAAGACCGGTTGGGCGATTTGTGGTGCTGATGGTCACATTATCAGTGGTGTTATGAATTTCCAGCCCCGTCGTTTTGAAGGGGGTGGGATGCGTTATTTGCGTTTTAAGCAATGGCTTAATGAAATTAAGCTGATAGCAGGGAGAATTGATGCGGTGTATTTTGAAGAAGTCCGTCGTCATATAGGGACGGATGCCGCACATGTTTACGGTGGCTTGTTAGCAACCTTAACAGCATGGTGTGAGTATTATCAGATCCCGTATGAAGGTATCCCTGTTGGTACGATAAAGAAGGCAACAACAGGAAAAGGAAATGCTTCGAAAGAAGAGATGATAGAGGCAATGTGTTCCAAAGGACATGCGCCTTGTGATGATAATGAAGCAGATGCTTTGGCAATTTTATATTTAAGGAAAGAAGGGGAAATACATGTCCAGTAAATTACCTTGGACGAGGCTTTTTGCAGGCAAGTGGCTACTTGATCTTGCTTATTTACCTGCGATTGAAGGCAATGTTTATATGCGATTGCGATTACAAATGTTGCATACTAGAGAGCCTCTTGTACACGATGCACAAATATTATCTCATTTTACGTGTTGTTCAGTAAAAAGATTTGAAAAGGCGTTAGATTATTTATTTAGATCTGGACATGTCATTTGCTTAGAAAATGGTCGTTTGTGGATTTCAGATGTTGAAGAAGAATTAAACAATTCAGATGAAACTTTAAATAAGTTTGCAGAAAGAGCTGCAAAAGCTGCAAGCACTAGGAAAAATAAACATCAAGAAGATTCTTCAAGAAAGCCTCAAGATTCTTCAAGAGGTCTTCAAGATTCTTCAAGATGTCTTGAAGATTCTTCAAGAGGGTACAATAACAATAACAATAACAGTTATAATAAAAAAACTAATACTATCGTATTATCAAAAAAAGAAATTTGTTCTGAAAGTTTAGAACCTATCGATTTGGTTGAAGAGCCAACAGAGGTTCGTGATTGCGAAAGCCAATCAGAGCAAATCGCAACGGATGTAGAGAACCAACCTCCCATTCACGAGCAAGAGAACATTTCCCAAAAAGCAAAACGAGCGCAAGCTAATCGAGGCTGTCGACTGCCTGAGGATTTCAAACCTGATTACGAGTTTGCCATCGAAGAGGGTTTACCTCCAGAGCGTGTGAACATCGAGGAAGCAAAATTTCGAGATTATTGGAATGCGAAGACAGGAAAGGACGCTACCAAGCATGATTGGCAAGCAACTTGGCGTAATTGGGTTCGTCGGGTGATCGAAAAATTAGAGGAAAGGAAGAACTATGAACAACAACGCTCTCAAGGCCAAAAAAGCGTTGGGGAACGGATTGCAGACAGTGTCCTTGATATCGGCGCTCGAGGATACTTTGAATCAAGTTCACAGCATGATAGCGCCGGGTTTCCCCTTGAGCTTAGTGGATGGTACCCAGTTGACCAAACAGCAAGAAACGATTGCTTTAGAGGCTTATGATCGGCTTCAAGAGCTGTTTGCGGTGAAAGCTGATAAAGAGGATATCTCTAAGGCTCTTCGCATGCTTTCCTGTGGTTTGAAAATTCCACAGCGCTCAGATTATGACGGTATAGCGCTTGCTTATGGCATGGCTTTAGAAACGGTTTCATCTTGGTCGCTGATGAGAACGGTTAAGCGGATTTTATGCGGTGAAATTGATGGTTTATCGGATACGTTTTTTCCTAGCACTCGTGAGCTTGTAAAGTTGTGCCATGCTTTAGAAAACGAGCTTTTATCCAAAGCTAATTTAGTTCGTAAAGCCGTTATGAAGAGCTGTGAAAGAGAAAAAGCAAGTCCTCTCAGGCTTGTTGAAAGGATAGAAGCTGAAAATGTTTTGAATGGATTTGGAGAGAAGGTTTCAACAAAATAGTGAAAAGTGGTGATCGTTTTGTGATTGGACATGTGTTTAAATCGATAGAAATGTACCGTAGAAAGAGATTTGATAGTTTTTTGATGAATTCCACGTTGGCAACATAAAAAGCGCTGTGTGGTCAAATTTGAATCAAACAGAGCATGACGCAAAAATAGGAAAAAAGATGCAGATTTTAAATTTAAAACAGTTGTTCTTAACAAACCGTCAACAGCCGATGCAGAAGAAATTTGTAGCAACGGCAATTGGTCATGTGCCGTGGGGGGATGGAGCGGCAGAATATTTTTACAATCTTTACGAATATGAAGATGGCACGAGAGAGTGTGAAAAGTTTGATGGTGGCCAGTATTACACCATACCAGAAAATGCTGATTTCAGTACCAAAGCGCAGGTAAAAGCCTGGATCTATGGGGGCAATGTGCCACGGAATATTCTGAATATCGAGCCTCTCATAGAGGAGGTGAACAAAAACATCAAAAAACATTCTGTAAAGATGGTGATGGACGATCAAGATGATGAACCAATGTTGAAAAAAATGGATCAGGAGATAGAGAAAGCTCTTCATCAAGAATTTAAGAAATCTAAAAAAAAGAAAAGCATTTCAAAAGAAATTTGACAGTGCTGAGGTCGCTTAAACCTATTTTACAAAAGGTTGTAATAAACCAAGTTAAGCGTTCTGGCAAAAACTGGAAAGAAATATTTCTGAAAATTTGTAATGCTACTAAAGAAACAGGCGCTATAGCTAACGCTGTTCAAAGAATTATTAATTTATTTTAGAATTAGAAATTCTAAAGATGTCCTGCTTGTTCTAAGGATAAAATATTAGGGAGTGGAGTGTTCTGCCGTGCTTGCCAGAGATCATGCTTTTGTTGTAATTTAAGCCAAAATTCGGCATCGTTCAAACCAGCCTTTTCTAATCGTAAAGCAAGGTTAATACTGATGGCTGCATGACCGTTTAGGACACGGGATAAAGTTAAACGTGCAATGCCGAGATGATTTGCTGCTTCTGTTATTGTTAATCCTAATGTATCAAGCAATTCTTCTTTCAAAATGCCACCAGGGTGTGGAGGATTGTACATCATCATAATACCTCAAAATCAGTGATAGTCTTGATAATCAACAAGTTCAACATCTGTTCCAATAAAACGAAAAGTAACACGCCAATTTGCATTTACACGCATAGACCAATAACCTTTTAAAACGCCAGTAAGTTCATGTAAACGATACGACTTAATCGTTACTTGTTCGGGTGCGGATATTGTATCTAAAATTACCAAAATATTTGCTAATTTTTTCGCGTGTGCAGGTTGTATTCCTTTAACAATTCCTCTTTCGAAGAATAACTTCAACCCTTTATGCTTAAAACTAACGATTGCCATATATTACCCCTTTGTTACTTGATACGATACACCATGCATTTATGTCAATCGATTATTTATTAATTAGTCATGTAAAACATAATTTAATATGTTAAATTATAATAATATATTATTGAAATAATTGAAAAAATAAGCAAATCATGTTAAGATCTTATGTCTATAAAATACAAGTTTAAGGTCAGGAAAAACATGCTCAATAAAGTGACATTAATCGGACGCCTTGGTGCTAATCCCGAAAGCAAAACAATGAATTCTGGAGCAGAAATAGTCAATTTTCGGTTGGCAACTTCTCAGAGCTATACAGATAAAAAGACCCATCAAAAAATAGAAAAAACTGAATGGCATTCTGTGGTGATTTTTAATCCACATTTAGCAAAAATTGCACTTCAATATCTCAGGAAAGGAAGTAAAGTTTATCTTGAAGGACAGCTTCAGACACGTAAATGGCAAGATAAAAATGGACAAGATCATTCCTCAACAGAGATTGTCCTGCCTCAATACAAAGGCGAGTTAAAGTTGCTTGAGAGTATTAAAGATGATGATCATGAAAAATCCATGCAAGAGCAAGCAAAGCCATGGGAACAGAGCTTTCAAAAGCCTTCAGAAATGCCAAAGACTTCTTTCAATGATGATATGCCATTTTAATCAACAGGTTGATCATGAGACAAAGAGGAAGACCAAAAATATTGGGAAAGCTCCGAGAACCTAATGGACGTATTTCTCGGGCTAAAAAGCCATTTGTTGCTGCTGATCAATTAGCGATTGAAATGCGTGCTAAGCATTTTGGTTTGACAAAACAAGAAGCAAAGAATCCACTTTCAAGTACTTACATAGGGCGGCTTTATTTGAAAGATGAGCTTACTCAAGAGCAATATGACGCGGCGCAAAAGTATCTACAAATCAAAAACAATTACCTCTGTGCAAAAGGATTGCCTAATGCTGTTTATGATGAAATGCCTTCCTCTTCTGATGAGAAGGAAAGGGATAAATGGGTTCAGTTGGTAACAGAGCAATTTTCAAATGTACAAGAGGTCATAAGAGAAACACAAGGCTTCTATCGACAGCTTAATCTTTATGCAGCATTACAATATCTTGTGATGGAAGATAAAGAATTACCATATCTTGTATTTTCATTGCGGATTATTCTGAATGCGCTTCAGAAATATTTTGTCAGAAAAACTAAATGTTAAATGTTTTATGAAGTTTTTTGTAGCATGACGTAAAATGTTTTTCTGTACAATACGTTGTATTTGTATTACAGTGAATACAAATATGAGGATTGCGTTATGACAATATCTATTCGTTTACCAAGTGATCTTGAAACACGTTTGAATAATTTAGCTTCTAAGACAGGACGTACAAAATCTTTTTATTTGCGTGAAATTATTGAACGTGGAATAGAGGAAGCAGAAGATTACTATTTAGCTTCACAAGTAAGAGAGCGCATTCAAAGAGGAGAGGCTACTTTTTATAGCTCTGAAGAGGTGAGGAAAGAGCTTGGCTTGGACGATTAGATATGAAAAAAAAGCTCTCAGTTTTTTAAAAAAATGCGATAAAAAAGAAGCACAGAGGATTGTTGATTTTTTAGATCAGCATGTTGCTTCTCTTGAAGATGTACGTGCAATAGGTAAGCCCTTAAGAGGCCAATTATCAGGTTTATGGAGGTATCGTGTAGGAGATTACAGGATACTCTGTGATCTTTATGATAAAGAGCTTGTCGTGTTAGTCTTGGCTGTTGGACATAGAAAAAATATATATAAAGGTTGAGGAAAATCTTTCAGCAAATATTTTGATCGTTAGACCATTGTCCAAATAAATTTGATCAATGCTATAAACGCTATAAGACTAATTAATATCAATGCTATACTCGCTACAATTGGTATAATTATATCTAAATTTTCTATTATAGCAAAAAAAATTAATATTCCTACGATGGCTATTAATGTGACAGGATAAAATACAACAACTGATATCACAGCCGCCCATATCCCTGTTAGAACTTGGAGGAGCAAGAGCGAAAATATATTAGATGTGTTGTCAATATTTTCGTCTTCTTTGTCTTCTTCATCTTTTGTTTCTGCTCGCGTGACTAGTATAATAACATACGATATAAATGCTACAGCTGTTGGTAAAACTAATTTGTCTAGTTGCTTGTCGTCTAATTCGAAGGGATTAAAACCTATCACCACAAAGCCAATTATAGTCAAGAGTGGTAAAGATAAAATTGGTTTAAGTATCTCTTTAATGCTGCATAAAACTTCTTTTTTGAAAAATAACATGAACACCCCCATTTGTTAGTTTTCAGTTGTGTAATGGATTCGTTCAAATGATGTAATGACGTTTCATTTGTTTCTAAAGAGAGGAAGTCGTTATTTAGTTATATGATTTTCAGTGCTTTTACTCTTCACTGATAACTATTACAATCAACATGTTTGAATTTATCATAACCATAGTACTGTTCATGTTGCTTTTTTAACATTTTACATAGATTGTATCGATTAATATTAAATTTCTTAAGGACTTCATTTGGAAGATCATATAAATTTTGAGGACCAACGTCAAACATATCGACTGCATCGGCTAGGTTATTTGGAATGCGGTCCTCATTTAAGTCTGATTCTTGTTCACAAGAGGAAAGAAAAAATCCACTGATTACTATGACTAATAAAGTTGCTTTTTTGAAAGATAACACTGAAGTCTCCCCCCTTCGTTTTATAAGCACAACAAATTTTATGTTGCTGTGTAATAGATTCGTTTAGATGATACAACGACGTCTTATTTGGTGTTAAAGACACTAGATTTAGGTGATGGAAATAAAAAAGCACAATATTTAGATTTTTTTTTGTTGACATGGTATAGGAAATCATATTTAATGATGTCACTGTACTTAGTCGACTTGTATCTAAAATTATGTTGTATTTCTTCTGTATGCCCTGCAAATGCGGGGTTTTTTGTTATTTAGAGGGTGTATTTAATGACATCAGAAAATACCACTCAGCCTCCTCAAGCGCCACTTAAGAAGCGTATTCCTCCGAAGGCAGGAAGTGGTCGCGTTAAAGGTGTTCCGAATAAAATAACGCGTCTTTTGAAAGAAGCTGTGATTAAGGCTGCTGAGAATGCGGGCAATAAAATAGGAAATGATGGTTTGGTCTCTTATTTAGAAAAGCAAGCTGTCAGCTGCCCAGCGGCTTATTTAGCGTTGCTTGGTAAGGTTTTACCGTTACAGGTTACCGGAGAGAATGGTGGAGCGATTAAAATGATAGGGCGTGTAGAAATAGCGCCTTTGGTTGATGACCATAAGACAGATTAAGATTGTCCCCAAGCTCATACCGATTTTTTCAGGAAGAGCAGCGGTGCGTGCGGCATGGGGCGGACGAGGATCAGGGAAGACAAGATCCTTTGCTTTGATGGCTGCTTTGAAAGGCTATCAATTTGGTATGGGAGGCATTTCTGGGACGATCCTTTGTGCGCGTCAATTTCAGAATTCGCTAGCAGAGAGTTCCTTGGAGGAAATTAAGCGTGCTGTTGAAGCGCATGATTTTTTAAAGGATTATTATCAGGTTGGGGAGTCCTCGATTAAGTCGAAGGATGGTCGAATATCTTTCCAGTTTTCAGGACTAGACCGGAATATAGCCAGTATCAAATCGATGGGTCGGATTTTGCTCTGTTGGGTTGATGAGGCAGAACCGGTAACTGAGACAGCGTGGCAGACTCTTATACCGACTTTACGTGAAGAAGGTGAGGGATGGCGTGCAGAGTTATGGGTGACATGGAACCCCTTAAGAGACACTGCACCGGTTGAAAGGCGGTTTCGCTTTTCAGAGAATGAAGCAATTAAGGGTGTTGAGATCAATTGGTCAGACAATCCGAAGTTTCCGCAGATATTGAATGAAGCGCGGCTTGATGATCTTAGGAATCGTCCTGAGACTTATAAACATATTTGGGAAGGTGGTTATTTAAAAGCGGTTCAGGGAGCTTATTTCCAAAAGGAAATGTTGGCAGCCGAGCAAGAGGGTCGGATCGGGCGTGTTGCTCGTGATCCTCTAATGCAGCTCCGTGCCTTTTGGGATATTGGTGGGACGGGAGCGAAGGCAGATGCCACGGCGATTTGGATAGCACAGTTTGTTGGTAAAGAGATCAGAGTGCTTGATTATTATGAAGCACAGGGACAGCCGTTATCGGAGCATATCGGATGGTTGCGTCAGAATGGCTATGAGAAGGCGCTGATGATTTTGCCGCATGATGGTGCCACCAAGGATCGCGTGCATCATGTGAGTTTTGAGAGTGCCTTGAATGATGCAGGTTTTGAAACGCAGGTTATTCCTAATCAAGGAGCCGGTGCTGTTAAAATGCGGATAGAGGCGGTGCGTCGTCTTTTACCGTCTATTTGGTTTCATGAAGAGACAACGGTTGGAGGCCGCAAGGCTTTAAGTTGGTATCACGAAAAGTGGGATGACAAACGTGGCATTGGTTTAGGAGCCGAGCATGATTGGTCGAGCCATGGAGCCGATGCTTTTGGCTTGATGTGCATCACCTATGAAGCGCCACGAATGAAGACACAGCACAATCGTTATTACGCTATAGAAAGAGAAACAGCCTCATGGATGGCCTTTTAGAGAACGATAAAAAGAAAGCATATCTTGACGACTATGCACTCTATCGACGCTTAAAGTCTTGGTATGCTGAAGATATTAAGCCTGTTAATGAATGGCGGGAACAAGCGCGTGAAGACTTTGATTTTTACAATGGTCGTCAGTGGGCAGAGGAAGATCTTGCGGTTTTAAGAACGCAACGGCGTCCTGTGATGACATTTAATCGGATAGCGCCTTTGGTGAATGCGATTGTTGGAGCGGAGCGGAATAATAAGCGAGAAGTACAGTTTCAACCGCGGCAAGTTGGTGCTGCAATCCCCAATGAATTGCTAACGGGAGCAGCGGAATGGTTTCGAGATGAAGCGGAAGCTGAATATGCAGATTCCGATGCTTTTCAAGATATGATCATTTGTGGCATGGGATGGACGGATACACGTTTGGATTATGAAACAAATCCGGAAGGTGTGCCCACAGTTAGGCGTTTAGATCCGCTAAAAATGGTTTGGGATGCGAATGCTGTGAGATCCAATTTGGTTGATGCGCAGCGCTTGTGGTATGTGGATCGCAAATCCATTGAGGATGCTAAGAATCTTTTTCCCGATATGGCTTTGGAAGATCTGAATGCGGACTGGTCTGTAGAGGGAGCCATGGGTTCTGAAGATTCCCCTGTATCGCTTGATGCCTATGGTGATCCTCATATTGAAGGCTCATCCTTTTCAGACAGGCGGTTTGTGACCCTTGTTGAATGTCGTTGGTTTGAGTATGAGACTTATTATAAGGCACCGGATCCCCAAACGGGTCAGATGCGGGATTATAGTCAAAAAGAGTTTGAAGAGCTTCAGACTGTTCTGTCTGAACTCCAAGGGGCTCGCTTTCAGAAGAAAATTGTTAAGCGCGCTTTTCTTGGTCGTCGCCTTTTAGCAAAGCCGGATCGGCCTTTAGCGCCTGACGGACAGCTGGGGTGGGAATGTATTACAGGCACATTGGATAAGCTTAAGAACCAGTTTTACGGGATTGTTCGTCCTGCGAAAGATCCGCAAAAATGGTCTAATAAATATTTTAGTCAGGTGATGTATATCCTCAACAGCCAATCCAAAGGCGGTTTGATGGCTGAACGCGATGCTTTTGACGATGAACGTCAGGCTTTGGACAGTTGGTCGCGCACGGATGCGATCACATGGTTGAAAAATGGAGCTTTGACCAGTGGAAAATTACAGCCGAAGCCCAGTGCGCAGTTTCCTGCTGGTTTTTTCCAGTTATTTAATGAATCGCGCGAGGCTATCACGCATGTCACAGGATTATCTGCCGAGTTTATAGGGACCAGGGAGGTCAATCAAGCGAATGTCCTGGAAAATACCCGCCGACAATCCACCTTGAATTTGCTTGCCAGTTTATTTGATAATCTCAAGCTTTACCGCTGCAGGCAAGGAAAAATTATTCTTTATTTGATCCAGAATTATCTTTCTGATGGTCGTTTAGTGCGGATTTCTGGTCCTGAGAACGCTCAGTATGTTCCGTTAACGCGTGAAGCTGTGACAAGTCTTGAATATGATATTATTGTTGATGACTCTCCGACCAGTCCGAATGAAAAAGAGAAAACTTTTGCAGCGATTACTCAGATGTTACCGTTGCTTGGTGGTTTTTTAACACCGGAGATGATCCCCGATCTTCTGAAGCTTTCACCGTTACCCGCTACGCTTGTGGCGAGTTTAACGGCCAAGGCGCAGCAGGCACAGGAACAACAGCAGCAACAGCAGATGATGCAACAAAGCCAGGGGCCACAGTTCAGCCCAGAGCAACAAGCAAAGATTGCAGCTCTACAGCAGGAAGCACAGGCAAAAAGCACTCTCTATCACCTTGATGCACAGCAGAAACAAGCTGCCTTACAGCAGAAAAATATTGAGCTTTTCTTGAAGCAGGAGCAAGCGCGGATGCAGCTTGAGCTTCAAAGAGCCAAGAATGTGCTAGCACAGCGTGATTTAGAGCGTAAAGCATTACAAGCGCAGTCAGAACAGTATCGGGCTGCAACGAGAAGAGCAACAATATATTAAAGGAACAAAAGATGGAAGAACAATTGACGCCAGAAGAACAAGCGATTTACGATGCACAAGCCAATGATTATTCTGTTGAGCTTGTTGAACCTGAGCAAGTGATTGACACGATTGAATCGCATGAGAATTCTGAACAGGTGGTCGATGAACAGCCTCAGAAACCGTATGATTATGAAGCGATAGAGCAGGAGAGACAAGCCCGCCAAAAGGCAGAGCAAAGTGCTGAAGAAGCGCGTGAGCTTGCTGTTGAGATTGCGCAGCAATATGCTGCTATGCAGGAAGAAATTGCTCAACAGTATGATAAGAATGTCCCGACTTTAGAAGATGATCCTAAAGCGCATATCGCCTGGCTTAGCCATAAAGTGCAAGAACAACAGAAATTGCTGAATGAGTTTTCTTTTATGAAAGAGGAGCAGGAGCGTATAAATCAAGAGCACTATGAAAGGCAGCAATTAGGGGCTTATTTTGAAGAAGCCAAGGCCCAGGTTCAAGACAAATATCCAGATTTAGACAATATCACAAATTATCTCTATGAGATTGCCGATAATTCATTAAAAGCGCAAACAGGTCTTTATCCGCAATGGAAAGATCCTGCACTGAGAGAACAGCAAATTGGTGCTGAATTGCGTCAAATCTGTCAGCAGTGCCAAAAAGCAGGTGTCAACCCCATCGAGGTGCTTGTGCAAAAGGCAAAAGCTTTTGGCTATAGTGGCCCTCAGAACAAGAATGAAGTTGAAGCTCTCCAAGAGCGTAACACAGCAGCACGGACCTTAGCCGCGCGTGGTGGGCAGGTTCCCTTAGGCGGTGTTGATATAAGAACACTCTCTTCCATGTCGGAAGCTGAGTTAGCTGCATGGGTTGAGAAGAATCAAGAAAAATTTGAACACATCATGGACAGGATGTGAAGAGATGCGCAGTGGTGCAGAAGAGATAACCAAGTGGTTGCTTGGTTATGCCGCAAGGCTCATTTAAAAACCAAGAAAGGCATTTTTTGAAATGGCAACAACAAACGTAAACATTAATAGTCCCTTAGCTGTTCAGATTTGGGCTAAGCTGCTTAACGCAGAAAGCTCAAAAGCAACACCAATAGCTCCTCTTATGGGAAAAGATAAAAATAATGTCATCCAAGTTTTGGAAGGTTTGAATAAAACAGCGGGTGATTCAGTCACGAGTGGACTGCGTGTTCAGCTTATGGGAGCTGGTGTTACCGAAGGGCAAACGCTGGAAGGAAATGAAGAGGCGCTTCAATTTATGAATGAAACAGTGCGGCTCAATGAGCTTTCTCATGCTGCACGTGTTAAATATGAAGGAACAATTGATCAACAACGTGTTCCGTTTAATTTGCGTGCAGAAGCAAAGACTGGACTTGTTGATTGGTATGCTGATCGACTGAGTATGATGTTCTTTATCCAAGCTGCTGGATATACAGCTCCGTGGATGAAGTTTGAGGGTCGGACAACAACGATAGAACCAGTGCATTATGGTTTTAATGCACCATTGGAGCCCAGTAAATTGCGCGTTATTCGCCCAGGGAAGAAAAAGGCTGATGAAGAACTCACAATAGACGATAAGTTTACATTATCTCTTATCGATGATGCTGTGGAACGTGCGAAACTGGCTAATCCTAAAATTAGACCGGTGCGTGTCAATGGAGAAAGTGTCTATGTGGTATATCTTCACCCAAAACAGGTGACTCAATTGCGCACGAATACAGATGCTGGCCAGTGGCTTGACATTACCAAAGCGGTTTATAGTGGAAGCCGCGCTAAAAACCCCATTTTTGATGGCTCACTGGGCATGTATAACGGTGTTATTTTACGGGAGTCTGAACATGTTCCTCATGGTGTTCATTCAAAAACGCAAGAGCCTGTTCTTTCTGTTCGTCGCGCTGTTTTGCTCGGGGCACAAAGTGTGATTATGGCTTATGGTCATAGTAAAGGAAAAACGCGTTATCATCTTGTAGAGAAATTGTTTGACTATGAACGTGAATTTGGCGTTGCTGCCAAAACCATTATTGGGATGAAAAAGTCACGTTACACTTTGCCTCATTCTAAGCAAGGAGGGCAAGATTTTGGTACGATAGTTCTCCCGTCTTTTTCTGAAGAAATATAAAAATATTGAGCCCATAAAGAGGATTAAATTATGGAAAAGAAACACTCCCTCGCACGGTCATCTTTTGATGTTGGTGAGACAACGGATGATGGAATGCCGATCGCTTTACAAGGTCGGAATATCCATACACAACAAGTTAGTTTTTTTCGGACTCGGATTCAACATACGGATCGTGGACTTACAACGAAAGTTGGTATTTTGCCTCGAGATGCTTTCATTAAGAGCATCAGTGTTTATACGCTGACCGATTTTAATGGTGCAACGGCACAGTTTGGAAAACAACCAAATAACAGTGATTATGGCACAGCAACACTGGCGACCTCTGGAGTTGAAGAGCTTGATTTGCCTCTCACTGTGCGAAACGTTCCGTTAGAATTTGAGAACACGATTTATGTCACACGAGACAAGAAAAGCACCCAAGGGGAGGCTGAAGTCATTGTTGAGTTTTACACTAATCGTTAAACAAAGGGGGACGTTTGCTCCTTTCGTCCCCCGAAATTCTTGAAAGCATTGATGATGGCAATAACGATACAGACAAGTGGTCCGATTGAAGAGAAAGGTGCCTTTGTTCCGCGTAATAAAAATTTCATTCAGATGTTAAAGGACATTCAAGATGAAATAGATGATCAAACCGATGAATATATAGATCAAGTACAGAAGGCGATCTTTTCAGCACTTCGGTTTTGTGAACGTTTTCCGTTTTATTTTAATGAAAGCCGTGAAATTGTTTTTACGACTTTAAGGGGCAAAAATCGTTATGGAAGGGAGGTCAATCCCTTTATTGCAGAGGCTGTTCAGATTGTTGATGTTTATCTCTATGATAAGCCTTCCCATAAGTTCAAGCTTTTGCGGATAGACCCGATCATTCTTGAAAGCTCTGAGAGTGAATGGGATCGTGGGATTCCGACACGTTATGCCTATTTTGAACAAAAGCTTGTCTTGTCTCCAATCCCGGATGCTTCTTATTCCATACGGCTTATTCTTAGTCCTATGAGAATAAAAGAGATTGAGACTATGCAAGAGGATTCAATCTGGTTTTTGGAAGCGTATGAGCTTATCAAAACGCGTGCAAAGTATGAACTCTATACGAATATACTCAAAGAACCACAAATGGCTGCAGCGGCTTTTGCGATGTTTCAGGAACAATTAGAAGCCCTGACCATCGAGACTTCACGACGTAAAAACTTATTTCAGATACAACACACAGATTTTTGATGACTTTTATCCCTATTGCTGAATTTCGGCCAGACATTGCCTTTATTAATAGTGGCTATTCGAATGAGATCGTAAATGTTTTGCCTGCTCCTCAGTCCTATATTCCCTTTCCAATGGTTGCACCCGCATCGGATCCTTTTCCTGATGTTATCTTGGGTGTTTATGCTCTACGGTCCTTAAATGGTGTGCGGATTATCATAGGTTCACCGACAAAGCTGTATGAGTATAACAATAGTACGCGTGGCTGGAAAGATATCAGCAAGCCAGGGACTGAATATCACGCGAATGAAAACGCGCCATGGTCTTTTGCTTCTTTTGGAGAGCATATCATTGCTGTTAATAGCAACGATGTTCCTCAAAAGCTTGCGCTGAAAATGGATGAAAAGTTTGATGATTTAGGCGGCAATCCTCCACGCGCAGGTCTTGTCCGTGTATGGGGCGATTTTGTTTGCTTGATGAAGCTGACCGATAAGCCCAACCGTGTTCAGTGGTCTGGATTGAATGATGCTGAATGGTGGACTGTTGGTGAAAAGAATTGCGACTATCAAGATTTTCCCGATGGGGAATATGTTCAAGGCTCAACGGAAGCGACCAATCCGCTTATTTTTATGCGCTCGGCTATCTATCATGCAACATTTGTTCCCGGCTCTAAAATTATCTTCAGCTTTGCCAAGATAAAAGATAAAATGGGTGCGAAAAGCAGTACGGCTATTGCAAGCCGTGGCAACAATACTTTTTTTATTTCTGATGATGGTTTTTACCAGATCAACAGTACAGGAGAAATGGTTCCTATTGGTTTTGGTAAAGTGGATAAAACCGTTTTTACGCTCTACAGTAATTTTGCTCTTGATGAGATGAAAGCGTGTATTGATCCTATCTATTCACGGGTTTATTTCTCTCTTCATGATGATATTACAGGAAGCAGTATCTATGTTTATGACTGGCTGCTCCAAATCTGGAGTGTCATTAAGGGGCAGGATCTTCTTTTATTTCCTCTCTTTGCAGCGGGGTATACCTTAGAAGGTTTAGACGAAGTTTCAGAGCGCCTTATAGATTTACCCGCTTCCCTTGATAGTAAGATGTGGCAAAATGGCGCACCGGTGTTGGGAGCTTTTACTGAAGACAATAGATTTGGGCTTTTTGCGGGTGCCCCGATGGAAGCAGTGATTGCTTCACAAACGGTAGGAGACACAGGAAGACAGATCAATTTAATGACGGAAGCCTTTGTTCAAGCGGACACAATAAAAGGTCGTTTAAGTGTTGGCTCTGCATTTATCATTGATAAGAGAAATAAATTAAACTGGGCTAAAGAACGCTATGCGGCCTATAATAATGGAATGTACACTCTTCGGTCTCGGGCCCGTTATCACGCTTTGCGGCTTAGAATCCCAGAAGGGACCCAATGGACTCATATGACGGGTTTTGATGTGACGCTTAAACCCGCAGGCATAAGATGAACTTTAAGATTTATAATACGGAAAAATGGAGTGCGGACCAGATGGCACCCTATTTGGATCCTGTCTTAAAATCCATTGCTAGCTTTAACAAGAGGTTTGCTGAGGATTACGCTCCAGAGACTATTTTAAATGATATTTTGAATGGCGATAAAGTTCTTTGGATTATCGTTGATGCGCATGAAAATTTTATGGCTCATGTCACAACAGAATTACAGAAACTCATCACAGGAACCCTGCGGGCCGTTATTGTCACGCTGAGCGGAAAAGGCGGAAAACACTTAAGTCAGGTTATTCCTCAGATTGAAGCTTATTATAAGGAAAAGGGAGCGAAAGAGCTTCTTATCATAGGCCGGCGTGGATGGAAAAAATCTCTTCAATCGCATGGCTACGTCGTTAATCTTTTAGAATATAGAAAGCAGCTTTAACATGGGGAAAAGTACCAAGCCTACTCAGACAACGACACAAACAAGTGCCCCCCCTCAATGGGCACAAGGGATTTTTGAGCAAGCCGCTCAGGATGCCATGAATTTCTATAATAAAGGCAGTGGAAAGGCTGTTTATGACGGTGAGCGTGTTGCAGGTCTCAGTGATCAAACAAAGAATGCGATCAATGGGCTTAACAATACTGCTCAAAACTATGAGAATAGTTATTTGAATGGATTGGCGACGGGACAAAATTCAACCAGTAAAAACTTAAGTGAGATGGCTTCTGGCCAACAAATAGGGAATAACCCTTACTTTAATGATGCGCTTCAAAACGCGTTAAACAAAGCGACGAATTCCATTAACAGTTCCTTGGCGGGTGCTGGTCGTTATGGTTCGGGTGCCCATACAGGTGTTCTTGCAAATGAATTAGGGGGCATGGCAACTCAAGCGTTATCGCAGCAATATAACCAAGATGTTAGTCATATGATGAATGCCAATGGTTTAATCGATCAAGCGAACCAAAATCAGTTGGCTGGGGCGAATAACTTTTTTCAAGGAAAAGGTCAGTCCAATATGAATGCTTTGACGGGAGGAAATTTGATTGATGCCAATAATCAACAGAAGATAGATGCGGAACGACAAAAATGGGAACAACAGAATAATCTTGATTGGGACCATTTAAGTAAGTTGCTTTCAGCTGGAGGCGCTGCTGCTGGAGGCTATGGAACACAAACATCGCTTACACAGCAAAAACCAAATCCTTGGAAAATTCTTGGAAACGCTGGAAGCATTCTTGGGGGCTGGGCTGGGCTTAGTGATGTGCGGGCAAAAGAAAACATTGTCGCAGTGGGACAGAAAAATGGTCATAAGCTCTATGATTATAACTACAAGGGTCATCCCGAGCGCTATCGTGGTGTCATCGCGCAAGAGGTTCTCCAAACAAATCCTGAGGCCGTTTTTTTGAACACTGCTACAGGCTTTTTGCATGTTGATTATGACAAGCTTGGCTTTACCATGGAAAGGTTTTTGTGATGGAGCAAAAAAAAGAATCTTTTTCTTTCTCAAAATTTTTTGATCCAAAAATTTTTTATCCTTTGATGCATGAGGGCATTCCTCAACCGCCACGGTATTTTCTCAAAAAGCCTACGCTTCCAGATTCATCGTCTGCGGTTATCACAGATTCTGAAAAATCTGATCATTCGCAAAAAGCCGATCTTAGTGCATTGATCCGAGGTGTTAATACGGTATTCGGGGAATCGAACACAAAAAATCCAACAGCATTGATTATGTCAACGGATGATTTAAAGCAGCAAACACCTCCACTTCCTGATTATTCGAATTATAAGTTCCTAGAAGACGAGAGACAGAATTTTCCGAAACAAGGTGTCTCATTGAGCCCTCAACCTGCATTTGTTTCGAGCATTGATAAAGCCGATGAGAACGAAGAACAGGCACAGTATAAAAATGTGATGGATTATATTTCTGAGATCAACAGAAAACCTACACAAGAAGACTTACAGAATAAGGACACTCCACTCAATAATGAGGAATTTTTTCGCACTTTGACAGAGGAACGAGCTTTACAAGACAAGAATGTTTTTGATGGCCGGACAGCAAAGGATGAAGGTGAAAAGGGGAGTAACTTTTGGGATCGCTTTAAGAAATCGGAGTTTTCAGAGCATTTAATGGATTTTTTCTCTGGTCTTTCACAAGGACAAACACCAGAAGAAAGTTTTTCCAATGCAGGGATTGCTTTGCGACAGGGGAATCATGAACGCGCACAACGTCAGCAGACTTTAGATTTTTTACGCTCAAAGGGATATAGCGCTGAAGATGCCAAAGCCTTTTTGCAATATCCTGATCTTGCGCAGAAAATGATTGAAAATACCTTAAGTCCTGAGGAAGGGTATAGAACACTCACGGCAGAGGAAAAGGCAGAGTATGGACTTCCCGAGAATGTGCCTTTCCAGGTTTCAAGCTCGGGGAAAATCATTCCGGTACAGGGAGCACAGCATTCAAGTTTTGGATTTGGAGCCGGTTCTGGTCATACGATATCAAAACCTGAATCTGGTTATATGTATGTTCCAGATGAAACTGCACCCAATGGTTTTCGGGCTATGCCGATTACAGGAAGTGCTGCGGAACGCCAATTAATCAAAGAAAAGCGCGATGAAAAATTAGCGGAACAAAAAAGACAACTGCAATTTGCAGAGATGACATATAAGGCAGGACAGCTCATCGAAACGTCGGAAGACTTAATAAAGATCCTTGATGAAAATCCAGGGACTGTTGGGGGAATTGGCCATTGGTGGGCAAAACTTCCAGGAACAAAGTCAGCCCGATTTAAGCATATGATTAATACTATTAAAGCGAATATTGGGATTGATACCTTACGCAAAATGAAAGCTTTGGCTCCGAATGGAGCATCGGGTTTTGGGAATTTGTCGAATACTGAATTTCAAGCACTACAAAATTCGATTGCAGCATTAGAGATGGATCTTTCAGCAGAGCAAATGAAAAAATCTCTTCAAACAATTATTGATACTTATAAGAAGTCGAATAAGGCAACGAAGATGCTTCTTTTTGGCAATGGAGAGCTAACAGCTGAGCTTATTCAAGAAGCCTATGGGATTACGCCTGATCAGCAAAATGATGAGAAGAGTGAAGGATCCGATAATCAATTCAACAAATATTTCGAAGCATTGCCGGAAGGGATGATGTTTGTTGATAGTGATGGCCACATTAAGGAGAAACAAAACAATGGCTGAGCTCCCCCCTCTTATTCATCGTAAAAATACAAAAGTCATTGGGCATATCAGTGACTATACCCCCGAACAACTTCAAGAGCTTTTTTCGAAGAATAAAGAAAGGCTTAATGGTTCTATTCCAGAGAATAAAAAGGCAACAGAAAAAGATGCGTTGAAGCCGACTGCCGCAGGTGCTTTTGGATGGGGAGCTGTTCACGGAGCGACTTTAGGCTATGATGATGAAGTAGCAGGAGCGTTAGCAGCAGGTCCTGTAAAATATTGGGCGGGTGATAAGGAAGCAGCCAAAAAATATGATGAAGTGGCGAAGAGATGGCGTGACTATCAAAAAGCAGCCAATAGAGATCATCCTATAGCTTATATTGCAGGGAATGTAGCGGGTGCTGTAGCGTCCATGTTCGGTCCAGGACTTATTGCGCGCATACCGGCAGGAGCAAGTGCAGCTGTTCGTTCTATCCCTGCTCTTTGGAGAGCTGGATCAGCTGCAAAGGCAGGACAACTAACTGGTAAAGCTTTATTAGATGGGTCAAAACGAGTTGCAAAGCGTGCAGCAGAAAGAGCAGTGGGGAATCAAGGAGCAAAAATAACAAGCAGCGCTCTTGCAGCAGGAGAAAGGGCTGCTCAATCGGCCTTGGCGGAAGGTGCAGGACAAGCAGCCGCAAAAGCAGCAGCTCTTGCCGCAAGGAAAGCAGCAGCACGCAAAGAGGCTGCAAAATTTAGGTGGGGACGTGCAATAAAAAACGGAGCCATCTATGGTGCTATAGCAGGAAGTGGTGAAGGGGAAGGTTTTGAAGATACGATACGCACAACAGCCGTTGGAGGAGTGCTAGGGGGGGTAACACCCGTTGTTGCCAGTGGAATCTCAAAAGCTATACCTTCTTCTTTCAAAGAATTACCTTCTGTTGCACTCCGTAGTTTAGGTGAATTGGTTGGGAAAACAAAACCCGTAACCCATGGAATAAGCCCTAAAGCACTAAAGGAAGTAAGTCATTCTTTAGGGGATGATGTTATGGGTACCCTTGAAGAGACATTAAAACGGCGTGGTCCTGACTCAATGATCATTGATCTTCATGATGGTCTTGCTGCACGGGCTTTTGAGGCTGCCCAAAAAGATCATGATGCCTATTCCATTGTAAGAAACCGTTTAGGAGCCAGGCAAAATGAAACTTATCGACGGATTGACGACGGAATAACAAGGGTGCTTGGTCCAAAAGTCAATACAAATGATTTACAACAGGAGATTATTAGCCGAGCGAAGGCAAAGGCTGATCCACTGTATGAGAAGGCAAAGGCAATGCCAATTGCTAAGACTGCTCAAGAGGAATTACGGATTTTGCAAAAAACTCCTGCATTCCAAGACGCCTCCGAAAAAGCACTGGTAAGAGTGCTTAATGATTTGGATTCAAAGGTTCTCGCAAGAAATGGACACCAACAGTCGGATATGCAACTTTTAATCAAGGCAAAAGAAGCACTGGATGATAAGATTAACTCTGCTCAGCTCAAAGGGGAAAATGGATATGCTCGAGATTTGATAAAGATTAAGCAACGTCTTCTTAGCGTTTTAGATAGCGCATCTCCAGAGTATGCTCAAGCGAGGAAAATTTATTATGATGATCACAAGATCAGTGACGCTTTAAGTAAAGGGAAAGAAGCGCTCAAGAAGAATATTGATTTGGATATGATTAAAAGCCAGCTTGCAGGGATGGGTTCATTGGAACGAGATGCCTTTAGAAAAGGTGTTCGCGAACAGATAGAGACCGCATCAAAAAATGCCAATAATCCAGAGAATAGTTTACTGAGTTTGTTTGGTACGCAAAACGGTCAAGAAACACTACAGTATACTTATGGTAAGGATAAAGCAGATCAACTGATGAAAATGTTGAGACCAGAGATGGAGAGATCAAAGCTTTTTGCACAACTGCCAAAACATATAGGAGAAGTAGGAGAAAGAGCAGCGCAAAACGATAAGAATACAAAGAATCTCAATCCATTGAAGGCAGTAATGAAGCTTTTAACAGGCCCATGGGCAAGCATAACGCGAAAGATCCATAAAGATACAGAGAGAGATATTGCAGCTCTTATAACAGCGCGTGAGAACGGAAATATTGGATTATCAAGGCAGAAAGCGGTTACACTTCTTAAGACGTTTCATGAAGCAGAAAAGAAACGCTTAATAAGGAAGGAAGATTATACAAAATTCATCAGTCTTATTGGTCTTCTTTTGAATGGTACTGCTGTTAGAAGGATTGCAAATGAATGATTCATCCTAACGTTAAGCATGCCATTTCTCAGGCAGCGCAGAAGTATGGTTTACCGGAAAGCTTTCTTCAGCGGGTGGCCATGATAGAAAGTAACGGTAACCCCACTGCACAAAATAAGAACAGTAGTGCAGGAGGGTTGTATCAATTTTTAGATTCAACAGCCGAGCAGTATCGCTTAAAGAATAAGTTTGATCCCTTTGAAGCAACGGATGCTATGGCGCGATTGACGAAGGATAATACGCGTTATTTGCAAACGGCTTTGGGGAGAGTTCCTTCCGAGGCAGAGCTTTATTTAGCCCATCAACAAGGTCCAGCAGGGGCTGCGCGGTTGATCAAAAATCCCACATTGCCAGCAAGTCAGCTCTTAGGCCAGCAGGCAGTAACATTGAATGGTGGACAGATGAAAAACACGGCAAGTGATTTTATGAATCATGTTTATCAGCTTTATAACAAAACGGGTGCTGGTCCAAATATGATGACACACTCACAACAAGAAAGAGCTTCACAAGGAATTGAGAGGTTTCAAAAAGCGATTGAGGGTGATCAATCCCTGATGAAGAACACACCTTCTTTTAAAAACGGTTTAATGAAACTCGCTGACTTAATGAAACAGAGTGCAGAGCTATACAGTAAGGAAGAGCAGCACGCACAGCAGCACCCAAGCATGACAGGGGGAGCGCAGTTTGGCACTCGTCCTCCTATAGATTTAACGCCGTTAATTGATCCCTCAAGGCGGCAGCCTGCTGCTTTCTCTGTCCAGCAAAGAGACAAGCGCTTACGAGAAGAATTATTAAAGAGAGGAGGGGCGTCTTATGTCTGATATTTATGATTGGTCGCTTACAGCTGATGCCAATGCACACTCAGATGATCTGATTAATTGGGCAGAAGGTCAGCCACCAAGTTCTGTTAACGACAGTGCACGAGCGATGATGCAGCGTGTGCGTGAATATCTTGCCGATAATGGGGGGTCTCTTCATTCGGTTTTTAATGTGAATGATCAGGAAAAGACAACATCCATTATGCTGACGACCGTTTCTCCAATAACGACGTATAAAAATGATCTTATTCTGCGTTTTAAGGCTTGTGATAGCAATATTGGTCCGACAACACTCACGGTTAATAACATAGGAGAAAAGCCTGTTTATAAAGCAACGGATGCTGGTGTTGTTTCCTTAGAAGGGGGTGAATTACAAACGAGCGGTATTTATGAAATTGTGTATAGTGAGGATGCTTCAAAAAAAGATCTTGATGGCTGGTATTTAATCAATCCTACACCCAAAACACCGCCCCAGGTAAAAAGCTTTCCTGCTGGTTTTATTGCGACATTTGCTATGCAAGACCTCCCAAGTGGTTGGCTTCTCTGTAATGGTGCTGTTTATAAAAGTAAAGATTATCCAGACTTATTCAAAGCGATAGGGGTTCAATGGGGGAAAGACGGTGATGAAACCTTTAAAGTCCCTGATTTTAGAGGAATGTTTTTGCGTGGCTTTGATGATGGTCGTGGCTTAGATAACAAAAGAACATTTGCTGAGATGCAGAAAGATAGCATCAAATCGCATACCCACACTTGCACTATTGAAAAATCAGGCGGACATAAACACAGCTTTGATTATTATTCCATTATGGAAGGGGGACCTAATGTTGGTGCAAGAAATCCAGCTTATAGGACTACCTACAGAAGAAGTGCGACAGATTCTGCTGGTGAACATACGCATAAGGTCAGTCTTTCTTCGACAGGTGAGACAGAAACCCGTCCTGTGAATGCAACGGTTGTTTATGCCATAAAATCATGAAGTTTTTGAATGTTTAATAATCCATCTGCTATTGATGATATTACTGACGCGGAGCAAATCCGCGTTCTTTTTTATGCCAGTCATAGAGTGGTTCATGCACCGTTAAATAAGATCATCGCTCTGATCAAAAATGATGTTCAGCATGATCTTTTAAGTGCTTTTATGGAGCAGCAAAAAGCAACCGATGAACGCCTGGAAACTCTGCAAAAAATGATCGATGAGTTACGCTTGCAGTGTTCCCCTTCCACAACCCCTCAAAAATGAATTTAAGGAATTGAATGCCATGCCTCTTCCCTATCATACGCATACATTTACGCTTGATCCAGCAACCAAAGAAGAAGTTAAAGAAGGTCTTTCAGACACTAAGGCTCTTGCGCCTGTTTCAGTAGGCAGTGCAGCAGCTTATTCTGTAAACTATTTTGCAACCGCTGCTCAAGGCAAAAAGGCTGATGATGCTGTTGCCAAGAGAGATATTGGGGCCCTTGCTTACAAAGATAAAGCCACAGTTTATGATATTGAAGCCAGTGGTTATCCTGGTGAAGAGACACTTTTATCTGGGGCTGGTTGGGTCACACCCTCCTCTTTAGAGATTGGTGATATGAAAGCTTCCCTTTATGATCCGGACAATCTAAGGCTCAGTGCGTTTTCGATGGAAAATATGAGTGAGGGCCCTACAAAAAAGATTTTGTCTGAGGAAGAAAGATTAAAGTTGCAGTGGCTTAGTTCTTTTGGTCCCACGATAGAAAAGTGGCATGCCGGCGATGAGGGGATCAATTATCCTATTTCTCCTGTTGATCTGAAAAATACCATCCATTACTTTTCGTTATCGAAATCTCTTGGGATGTCGAAGTCGGTCTATGACCCCAAAAAAGTAGCCAAAGATGCTTTTAATATGGACAATATGCGAGAAGGAGAGAAGCATTTTATCTTAACGGCTGAAGAGCGCATACAGATAGCAGAGATTGAGGCGATTAAAGAAGGCATTCATGATGCTAAAGAGACAGCGGAATGTGGGGTTTACACAGCTCATGAAGCAAAAAAGGATGCGGAGAGCGCATTAAGTATAGCGAAGAATGCAGAAACTAAAGCTGTAGATGCACAAACTACGGCTCAAGGATGTGCGAGTATTGCAGGTGAAGCAAAGGAAACTGCTGAGAGCGCTTTCAATAGAGCGGAGAAAGCAGAAGTTCATGCTTCAGAAGCACAAGCTGTTGCTACTACTGCGCAAAGTACAGCCGAAAATGCGCAGTCTGCCATCAGTACTGTGAAAGAGGTGGCAGATACAGCGCAAAAGACAGCTATAGCTGCAAAGGAAGTAGCTAATGAAGCGAAAGAAGCCGCAGACGGTGTATTAAGTATAGCAAAGGATGCAGAAACTAAAGCTGTGGATGCACAAACTGTTGCTACTACTGCACAAAGTACAGCCGAAAATGCACAAGCTTCTATCAGTACTGTGAAAGAGACGGCTGATAAAGCGAAAGAGACAGCGGATAAGGTGCAGGAAAAAGTTGATCTCATTCAATCTCTTGAACAACAAGACTGGATTAATGGCACCAAAACAGATGGTGGTCTAATCTCACCGGTTCATCTCCTCGCTTCGATTCAAGCACATAGCAGCAATAGCAGCGGTGGTGGGAGTTGTAGTTGTAACGGGATGAGCAAACCTGTCGAAATCCTCATGACAGAAAGCGGAGACATTCCTTGGCCGGAAGGTATCACTGATGAGACAGAACTTGAAATATGGGCTTGGGGTGGCGGGAATGCTGGGAAAAGTGAACGTTTTAAGGTTGGCATTGGTGGTGCTGGTGGTTGTTGTACATACGTAAGAACAAGGAAAAAGTTTCTTGGCGAGAGTTCAGTGAAAATTGGAAGAGGAGGAAGAACTGATGGTGATCATGGTGGCAGAGAAACAAAAGTTGGTCAATTTATTATAGCTCTTGGTGGAGCCTCATTACAACCTCATCAAACAGGTGGATTTGACGGTGAAAATGCTGAACTTGGTGATGGTGGTGATGGTTTTCTTGGCGGTAATGGCGGTAGTGGCGGTAAAGGCGTTTATGGCGGTAAAGGCTTTGGTGGTAATGGCGGTTGTGGTGGAGACAATTTTTTATCCGATGGTGGTCGTGGTGGAAAAGGAGGTGATGGTTGTACTGGTGGTAAAGACAGAGGAGGTGGCAGCGGCGGTCGTGGCGGTACCGGTGGCGACAGTATTTATGGCTGCGGCGGTGATGGCGGTTATGGCGGTAATGGTGGTAAAGGGGGACATGATGACTCTGGTGACTGGAGTAGTCCTGGCGGTTTGGGTGGTAATGGCGGTAATGGCGGTAACAGCGTTTATGGCGGCGGTGGCGGTGGTGTTGCAGGTGGTCGTGGTAATGATGGTAAGGATGGCAGAGCAGCTAATGGCTTTGGTGGTAATGGCGGTAACAGCGTTTATGGTGGCGGTGGTGGTGGTGGCGGCAGCGGTGATGGTGAAGGGGGATATAGCATGTGGGGTGGTAAGGGTGGTAATGGCGGTAATCGCAATATAGGCTGGTGTGGCGGCGGCGGCGGTTATTTTCCCGGAAAAGATGCTACATCTTCTTCTCATGGCGATGGTGGCGATGGCGCCGTATTAATCAAGGTATATTTATAGAATGGAATTGAACGATGGCACGAAAAATCAGTAAAAATTGTCTCAATTATTTAAAGAAATGGGAAGGGCTACGCTTAAAGGCTTATAGAGATGCTTCTGGCATTTGGACCATAGGATATGGACATACGAAAAAAGCCGGTAAGCCAATAGTTTTTGAAGGCATGGTTATTACGGAAAGAAAAGCAGAAACGATTCTTTTGACCGATTTGCGTCAATATGAGCAAGCAGTTGAAAAAGCGGTTTATGTCGACTTAAGTGATGAGCAGTTTGGAGCTCTTGTTTCTTTTTGTTATAATATAGGGATAACGGCTTTTCAAAACTCTACCTTACTTAAGAAGCTTAATAAAGGCGATTATGAATCTGTGCCCATTGAATTGCAGAAATGGACTAAAGCGGGAGGCAAGC
Source organism: Bartonella bennetti (assembly GCF_045945445.1). Lineage (NCBI taxonomy): Bacteria > Pseudomonadati > Pseudomonadota > Alphaproteobacteria > Hyphomicrobiales > Bartonellaceae > Bartonella > Bartonella bennetti. The sequence goes on from NZ_CP174576.1 coordinate 573,262, forward strand.
GTTTAAAAGGTCTTGTACACCGTCGTGCAGCAGAGGCAGGATTATGGGCTAAGAGTGCGTATGTTTCGTCTAATTATCAGCCAGTTGAAAAGCTAGAGTCTACAGGGTTTTTCAAAGCAGAAATTCTTGCTCCTATCATAGCTTGTTTTTCGGGATGTGGGGAATTATTAGCTGGGAGTGCTCCTATACAATGGGCTTTAGCAATGATTATGGTTTTTGCATCCTGTGTAGGGTTAGCGCTTATTGTTAAGCGCTTACGAGAGCAACGTTTATGATCTTTTGCACCAAAAGATATTTTGTGGCGGTGATAGCGGTTTTAACCGCTTTTTTTGTAGCCTTGTTTAGGGCTTTTCGTTTGGGAAAAAAGACTGAACGGCAAAAACAAAGAGAGAGCATTGTCAAGAGAGCAATAACACGGCTGGAAATAGAAAATGAAGTTAATAAGAAAAGTGATGCCAATGTGCGTGCTGATCTCTCTGAGTGGGTGCGCGATAAATGAATACGCTTCTTGTATTGGTTGGTCTCCAATATATTTGGAGAGAAACGATATTACGGTTATCAGTCCAAATTTGGCAAGGCAAATCTTAAAGCACAACAAACAAGGTGTTCACGTCTGTGGGTGGAAAGGTGCACAAAAGATCGAATCACAAAGGGAAAAACCTCGGTGCTTTTGACGCTTGAAACAAACCAAAAATCATCTTGAAAATAAGTTTCGATTTTTAGTGCTGATAAAGGAAAATATAAAATCCTATTCCCTAACCTTTATTTTTTTATCCCGCACCTTAAAAAAACATGTATAAAATCAATATCTTATGCTAAAAGAAAACATGCCTGGTGGGCGTGACAGGGATTGAACCTGTGACCCCTACGATGTCAACGTAGTGCTCTCCCGCTGAGCTACACGCCCATTATATAATGGTAGCATTACATATAAAACTATAAATGTTAATGCTCGATTGAATTTTTATAATAAAATTACGAATAATTTAAAACACCTTTTTCAAGCAGCTATAAGTATTTTTTCGATTTCATTAACCAATTCACGTAAATGAAATGGCTTAGACAGCACTTTAGCATCAGGAGGAGCATCATGATTTGAATTTAATGCAACTGCTGCAAAGCCTGTAATGAACATTACTCGTAAATCAGGATCAATTTCAGTTGCGCGTCGTGCTAATTCAATTCCATCCATTTCTGGCATTACAATATCGGTAAGTAGAAGAGAAAATGGCTCTTCTTGTAAACATTCATATGCGCTAACGCCATTATCGAAATCAGTAACTTCGTAGCCTGCACGTTCGAGTGCTTTTGCTAGAAAGCGACGCATATCATTATCATCTTCTGCAAGCAAGATTCGTTTCATCATTATGTCCAGTTGCTTTATTTATCAGAATTTATCATATTGATTTATACAATGAGAGCATTTATAGAAAAAGCTATAAAATACTTATAATCAAAATGAATGGCGAAATGGTTAATTTCTTAGCTATTCTCCAGAATTCGCATTATTATTTTTAATTTTTAAATTCATTCTATACATAATTTTGTTTAAGAAACAGATAGTTAGAAGTTTTCAGCTCACTTAATTGCAGGCTTTATTTCTTTTCACTTCTTATGATTCTTATTATATTGATTATATACATTTCATTATTCTATCAGTTTTAAGAGCTGCTAATATTAAAAACTTATTCTATATTGAAAGTTTATATGATAAGGTAACACCTTTGATAGTATGAAAACTATGTATTTATTGAAAAATTTTATATTCCTGGTCGCTGTTGGAAATAAAAGAGTCAAATGCAGCCCAAAATTGTTTACAATAGTATTCTTCATGCATAATAGTATCAAGCTCAGCTCCTATAATTGTAATACTGTCTGTTAAACGTGTTGATCGACATAATTGCCGCACTTCAATATTATTCGCAATATTATTTTGATTAGCAAGGATAAACAGTGTTGGAATTTGTAACTTCCCATGAAGTATATTTGTTTTCATTGCGTCGATTGCATTGAGTGTTGAGGATAACCATTGGGATGTGGTTGGATGAGAAGAAAGATTAGATTGTGTATTTTCCTGTTTTAATTTTTTTTCATCTTTGACAGGTAAAAAGCCAAGGCCTATATCAGAAAAAAATTGTGTTAATTTATGTTGAAAACTATTTGTTTTATTGCCTAACGGAGCAAAAAGAGGAGAAACGCAAAGCATTCTGTTAAATTGATGATTGATAAAGCTTAGCCCGTTAAGTGCTATTACTCCCCCCATACCATAAGTAAGCATGTAGTAAGGTGGAGGATAATTAGGATAAATAATTATTTTAAGAAATTCATATAAATTATTGATATAATTATTAATATTAAAATAATTATGTCGATACCATTTCTGTTTATTAAATTGTTTTTTTTCTTGATCAAACCAATCAAATATTGTGGTATAAAAGCCGCGTTGAGAGATTTCATTCATTGGTAAAAAATATTCTTCTAAAGTATCTGCATAGTTTTTGAGAATAACAACCGTTCCTTTAGCTTTTTCTGTTGCAGAATTTGTTATTGCAAAACGAATCTGACAACCATTAGCTATTTTGAAATAGCTACTACACGTATTAGACAGAGAAGAATTATACTCTGGAGAATAAAGAGGTGTTTTCAATTAGGCATCCTTTGTTGATATATGTGCACAAGTTGATGCAAAATAAAAAAATTGCTACTTGTAATGCTGATGAAGAGTTAAAAAACAGTTATTTATTGTATTTTTGCAAATTAAAATACAAAAGAGTTGAAATAAAAAAGATTTATTCCCAAATAAACATTACAGTCGCCTTGATGGGACTGTTGGTCTGCAAATATATCTGCCATTTGGAGACTTGAAGGATCAATTATAGTCGCTCTAAAGGAGGGCAAGCTTATGCGTCAAGTAGACTTTTCACCGTTTTATCGTTCAACAGTAGGTTTTGACCATCTTCTTAATTGGTTTGATTCCAGGACACAATTGGATGATATTTCTTCTTATCCACCATATAATATTGAGCGTTTAAGTGAGGATTCTTATAGAATTTCTATGGCTGTTGCTGGTTTTTCACAAAATGAAATCGATATTGAAATACATTGTAATCAGCTAACCATTAAGGGTGAGAAAATCCCAGAAAATGACGGTGCAGGACGTGAATTTCTTTATCGAGGAATCGCTTCACGTGCTTTTGAACGTCGTTTTCATTTAGCTGATCATGTTAAAGTTATTGGAGCTGAACTGAGTGACGGTCTTCTCCATATTCAACTTAAAAGAGAAATGCCAGCTGAATTAAAACCAAGAAAAATAGTTGTGCAAACATCGCCATCTGCTACTAAAAATAGTAATAATCAAAATACATGTACAGAAAATTTAAAACTTAAGGCAAAAGAACAATTATAGTTTAAAGTTATTTGAGTAACGCGGGATAAAATTCTCGCGTTTTTTTATGATGCCTTGAAAAGAAACTCTAAAGACTCTTTATGTAAAAAATGGTCATAAATAATTGAAAAAGTAAAATGGATTTTTGAAATTATATATGAAAATTGGAGAAATTTTTTCTTTAGGAAAAGATCCTTTTTCTTGATTTTAAAGGATGGTCGGAGCGGCGGGATTTGAACCCACGACCCCTTGACCCCCAGTCAAGTGCGCTACCAAGCTGCGCTACGCTCCGAACTATTTAGCACGACTAAACAACTGTTTCTTTAAAGGCAAGAAAAAAACAACATCAAATCTATCAGAGTACTCTTTTGTAACAAGAAAAAAACACTAAGATGATGAAAGAAAGATTTTATAATCCAGGGTTTATAATTTATTTGATCCAGGGTTTATAATTTATTTGGTATAAGTAATCAGGTCACCAAGTTTTTTATTTATTTACTAATTTTTAGCAGCTGCTGTATGCATAGCTTAAGGATTATTATAGTCTAATGATAGAAAAAGTGGATAGATTTTTAACTGCGGCATTGATGGAAGAGAAAGGAATTCTCATTCATATTTCTGTGTATGCTGAGAATCTGCTTTGAGGATAAATCAATTATAATTATATTGACACAGTTATAGATTAAATAGAATAAAAGGGACTTTTTAACTACTTTAAAGAGATTGTAAAAGGAGTAGTCATAAAAATCTAAAGAGATGTATACATAATTTTATCTGTTTAATCCGACGTTTGTTTTAATATTAAAAAATGACATTATCGCAGCTAAAATCTTTGTTCAGTGAAAGAAGAATAAACGATGAGCCGTTTTTCAGTAGTAAATTTGACAGAAGCTGCCATAAATCGCGTTAAAGCTATTATGGAAACAAAAAATGCATACGGTATTCTTGTTGGTGTCAAGAAAGGTGGGTGTGCGGGTATGGAATATACAATAACTCTTGTAACAGAAGAGATTCATGATGCTGATGTTGTTGAAGTTAATGGTGCTCGTGTTTTTATTGCACACAATGCAGTATTATTTTTATTAGGAACGCAGATGGACTATGAGGTAACAACACTGCGCTCAGGTTTTATATTTAATAATCCTAATCAAGTTTCGGCCTGTGGATGCGGTGAGTCCGTAGAGATTCGTCCTGTTTCACAAAATAAGATAAATGAAATATACAATAAATTTAGTTAAATAACAGATGGTTATATAATATTTCTAATTATATCTATTAAACTATTATAAATAATTTTTTTATTATTCATTTTGGGCTTTATTCCAAAGATCTTCTATTTCTTGTAAAGATACATCGGTTAGCATTTTAGATTGAGCTGATAGATTTTCTTCAATATTCGCAAAGCGATTTCGAAATTTTATATTAGTTTTTTTAAGTGCTTTTTGTGGATCGATATTCAAGTGACGTGCGAGATTCAATAGCGTGAAATAAAGATCACCAAATTCTATTTCTATATCGGATTTTTTTTCGATTTTTATTGCTTCTTTGAGCTCATTGAGTTCTTCTTTGATTTTTGCAAAAATTTGATCACTCTCATACCACTCAAAACCAACTTTAGCAGCTATGTTTTGTAATGCGAGTGCTTCTTGATCTGCTGGTTGAGCTGATTTTATTTGGATAAGATAACTTGTTAGTTGATTATCTGGTATACTTATTTCTCCATATTGTTTTGTCTGTTCAGCTTTTTCCATTTTCTTGATATATTCCCACATTCCTTCTACAAAACCACGGCTTCTTTGCTCTGCATTTCCAAAAACATGAGGATGACGGCGAATCATTTTTGCCGTAATTGCATAAACAACATCTTCAAAAGTAAAACTTTTTTCTTCTGTAGCAATTATAGCCTGATACACTACCTGTAAAAGAAGATCGCCGAGTTCTTCACAAAGATCTGTTCGATTACCTCGTTCAATGGCATCAATAACTTCGTAAGTTTCTTCAAGCATATAAGGTATAATAGATTCAAAAGTTTGTTTTATGTTCCAAGCGCAACCACTCTCACGATTTCGTAATGCTGTTACAATTGAAATAAGGTCATTAATATCTTTTGATGCTAGCATTAATGTCCCTTTATCTGGTATAATTATAGATCCCAACGTCTATGAAACCACATCCATTGTTCAGGATATTCACGTACCCAAGCTTCAACAATATCATTTAATTTTTGTGTGGCAGCAGCTATATTAACTTCGTTTTTTTCATCAAGAGGTAAGTCTACACGTTCATATAAATCTAGACGATAACGTCCTTCAGTGAGTCGGATACAACGTGCCGGATAAATATCACAATTATATTGCCGAGCGAGTTTTATAATTAAAGGATTTGTTTTAACTGGTCGATTAAAAAATGTTCCAGGAATACCTCGACGGAATTTTTGATCGACGAGAACACCGATATTTTCACCTTTTGCTAATTTAGCTGCCAGTATCCAGACTGCGCCAGCTTTGGATGGTACAAGATGTCCCATAGAGGCTCTGCGAGCTTTAAGAACTTGTTTTGCAATATAGGGATTGTTGGGGGGCCTAAATAATACTGTGACATTAAGATCAAAACTTTGAGCGCATATAGGAAGGAGCTCAAAATTTCCAGTATGGGCTGTGAAAAAAATATATGGTTTTTTTTCGTTCTTTAGCCGTTGAAATATTTCAATGCCATTAACTTCAACCAATCCTGGCTTATCAGCATTAGGATCGAAATCAAAAATTTTATCAAGAAAAACATATTCGGCTAGAAGCCGTCCCATATTTTTCCACATTTCTATTGCAATTGTGCGCAATTCTTGTTCTGTTTTTTCTGGATACGCAGCTTTAAGATTAGAAAGTACAATTTTATGACGAGGTACAAGAGGACCAAATGTTTTTGCTAACCAGGAAAAAAAAGAAAAACCAATATTAGCAGGAAGATATCGTAGAATGGTTAAAAAACCGGTTAATAGGTATGCCCACAGAAAATTAAAATAATTTTTTGTATTAATTTTAATACGATACATTAAAATTTTAATATAATACTTTATCATAATTAATTGATCATTAGGATGATTTTTCCAAAAACATCACGGCTTTCCATGCGTTTTAAAGCTATGTCGATTTTATCAAAGTTAATAATTGTATCAATGACAGGATATACAATTCCTTGCGCCATTTTCTGCATGGCGTTTGTCATATTTTCCATACGACAACCAAATGAACCAAATATTTTCAGTTGTTGTTGAAACAATTGCATTAAATTCATAGATGTTGAAATACCAGAAGTTGAACCACAAGTTACCAAACGTGCCCCACGTTTCATGCTCAGCATAGAACCTGCCCATGTATCGGCGCCTACATGCTCAAAAACAACATCAACACCTTTTTTTTGAGTTAATTTACGAACAATACCTTCGAAACGTTCTTTACGGTAATTAATAACGTGATCTGCTCCGAGAGATTGTGCTTTTTCAATTTTGTTGTCTGAACCCACTGTAGTAATGACTGTACATCCCGTGTTTTTTGCAATCTGAATAGCTGCTGATCCAATACCAGAACCACCCGCATGTATTAGAATTGTTTCTCCAACTTGTAATTTCGCGTTATCAAACAGCATATGCTCTACGGTTCCAAAGGTAATAGGGGCAACAGCTGCTTTTATTTCATCACATTCTAAAGGAACTGGCACTAATAAATGCGCTGGCAGATTGACAAATTCACATGCAAATCCATCAAGATGAAAACCATATACACCTTTTACATGATCGCAAAGATTATCGCGCCCTTCGCAGCAGGCTTGGCATAGACCACAAGTATGAGCTCCGTAAATTGAAACGAGTTGCCCAATTTGAAAATTTTCAATGCCATCTCCTAATTGAGCAATTTCACCAGAAGCTTCTGCACCTATAACAAGCGGCATTTTTCTTTTCGCGAAGGCCATACCGCGCCATCCCCATACATCAATATGGTTAAGAGCAACGGCCTTTATACGTACTGTGACTTCACCCGGATTTGGTGGTGGTGGTGGAGTAATATTAGTAATTTTAAGTTGGCGCTCATTAATTAGTTGCAGTGCACGCATCGTTATTCTCTTTGAATGTCTATAAAGATTGATAGTTTTCAGATCGATTTAAATAATTATCCTTTATACGCTGTAATAACAAGGCTAGTATTTTGACCTCCAAAACCAAATGAGTTGGATAAAATTGCATTGATGCAAGCTTTACGCTTATGATTAGGAACGACATCTAAAGGAATTGTAGGATCAGGATCATCATAATTAATTGTAGGGGGAAGTATACCTGTTTGGATGGTTAGAAGTGAAAAAACAGCTTCTATGGCTCCTGCAGCAGTTAATGTATGACCAATCATTGATTTATTAGAAGAGACTGGAATATTCTTTAAAATATCACCAAAAACTGTTGATAATGCTAGATATTCCATCTTTTCATTTTCGGGTGTAGAGGTTCCATGCGCGTTGATGTAATCAATCTCATTGATAGTTATTTTTGCATCAGCTAAAGATTTACGGACTGCTCCAATTGCAGGTGAGGCATCGGGCTTTGAACGCGTACGATGAAAATCATCGGCTGTTTCTCCACAGCCTGCCAAAATTCCTAGAATTTCCACTTTACGAGCTAAAGCACTTTGAACAGACTCAAGGACAAGAGCACCTGATCCTTCTGCCATCACAAAACCATCTCTATCGCGGCTAAACGGTTTTGCTGCTTTTTCTGCTGGATCATTTTTGGTAGAAAGAGCAGATAATAGTGAAAAACGGATAAGGGATTCCGCTGAAACTGAACCATCAGTGGCAATTGTGAGGGAACGATCTGTTTCACCTCGTCGAATTGCTTCAACACCTAACTGGATAGCTGTTGCACCAGATGCACAGGCAGTTGAAAGTGTAATGGGAAGCCCTTTTGTTCCGAATCTTTCTTGAATTTTTTCTGCAATTGTCCCAAATTGAGTAGTTTCAAAAAGCGCATGATGAGGTTTTTGGCTACAAACTTTAAGAAGATGCGCATAAGTGGGTTCATCATTAGATATTACTTCTTTATCAAGAGCGAAGCGCGCTTTCCATTCAAGTTCAACTGGAGGGGCAGCCAAAAACAATGGTCCATTAAAATCTTCTTTATCAAGTTTTGCTTGTTCTAAAGCTTCTTTTGCAGCAAGATGCGCTAGTCTTTCGGAAAGAGCTATAGCGCTGATTGTACTTTCTTCAAGAAAATCAATTGTTCCTGCAATATGTGTATTTAATCCTTCAACAGGAAAACGTGTAATTTTATGGATGCCGCTAACACCATTAATTAATTTGTTCCAATTTTCCTGTTTCCCTTGTCCCAATGATGTTACAATTCCTGCTCCAGTGATCGCTACAAGCGGACGTCCGAGATGATCGTTATATTTCATCATAGAAACTTTCTTTTATGCAGCAGTGAGGCGTACTATACCTTCAGCTCTTTTTATACCAATGGTTGTGATAAATGCTTCACGTATTTCTTCAGAAAATAACTTTTCATGAGAACTTAGGGATGGAAAGCTACGTTTTTTTCTAACAGCAATAGCCGCTAATGCAAGCGCTAAAGGAAATTGTGCTTCTCGCATATAGCCAAATAATGTCGTAATACCACGGTAAAATATATTAGCATTGTCAAGAGCACTTTGTTCTGTTCTTGTTACATCATGACAACCTGAGGCAGCTGAAATTGTAAAAGAAGATTCAGCTTTTACTGTTTTTAACATTGTAGTAATTGTGTCTTTAAGGGAATTTTTTGTTCTATTTGTTTGATTCGTGATAATTTGACTAATTTCAGCATAAACGCGTGCATTACGTTTTTGGGCGTGTTCACCATTTTCAAGAACAAGAAAAACACCACCAGAGCCAGTAATTAATCCACCACCAGGGCAATTTTTACGGGACCAAACTGGTGCCCATTCACCACGTGTTAAGAGCCCTCCAAGCTCATGAGCTAAAAGCATATCATAGCTCTGTGCATTATAGGAGCTACCTACCAGTACGTGTGTGCTTTGTCCTGAGCGAATACGTGCAGCAGCAATTTGAATAGCAGAAAGTCCACTTCCTTCTTCACCCATAAAGGTACGAGAAGATCCAGTTATTTTATGAACAATAGAAATATTTCCAGCTAGAAGATTTGATAGTTGCGCTAAAAATAAAGTCGGCCGAAGTTCAGTCGAAAGGGTTAAATTTAACATAGGCTCATAGTGAGTGATTGTACGTGCTTTTGCAAGAATTTGTGTATCGACAGTAATATCACGTTCTCCTCCACTCGCTGCTACGATCATATCCATTGTTGATGTTAACTGTTGATCATTTTTCATACCTGCATCATCAAGAGCAAGACCAGCTGCATAAGTACCAAGGCGTTGCCATATTCCCATTTGCCGTTGGTCACTTCGTTTTGGGATTTGCAGATTCCAATCAACTTCTGTCAATTGGTGAACAACATAGGGTGCAAAAGTTATACAATCAAGATTCGGTTTAATTGTGGGGTTATTTAATTGATTCCAATGATGAACAATCCCTTCACCTAAAGAGCTTATAATACCTATACCAGTAATGAATACAGCATGATTCTGCATAGCAAAAAAATTAGTCAGCTTGTTTTAAAGCAATGAGTTCATCAATTTTTGTGCAAAGGTTTTTAAGAACAAAGTACTCTTCAGTTGCAATTGAACCCTCGTTGATTTCTTGTGTCCACTGTTCTAGTGGGATTTTAATTCCAAAGGCTTTATCAATGGCAAAAACAATATCAAGAAAATCAAGACTATCAATTCCTAAATCATCAATTGTATGGCTTTCGGGTGTAATCATGCTGCGATCAATTTCACTAATTTCTGCAATAATATCAGCGACTTTGTCAAAAGTAGAAGACAATGTATGATTCCTTATTATGTTAGTAGCTTTATCAAAAACTTCAATTACGATTCTATCTAGCCTTTTTTAACTTAAAAAAAAAGACTTAATCCAAAATACAATTGTCTTTTCAATATTGAAAATGAATTTACAATAAATTTAGCTTGGTCTTTAAAGTATTCCTATAAGAGACTTTTAAGTTTTATTTACGTGAGGATTTTTTGTTTTCATTTGTTTTATTGTAAGATTTTTTCTATTTGCAGCAAGGACTGCAAGAGCTGTCATGTTGACAACACCACGTGAAGTTACTGAAGGTGTTAGAATGTGTGCGGGACGTGCAGCTCCAATCAAAATAGGACCTACATGCAGTGCATTTGTTAAATTTTTGGCGATATTAAGCGTGATATTAGCTGCATCAAGTGTTGGAAAGACTAGCAAATTAGCTTCGCTTGTAAGGCGTGAAGCAGGAAAAACACGGTCACGAAGAATTTTGGACAGTGCAGCATCACCGTGCATTTCACCATCTGCTTCCAAATTTGGATATAATTCAGCAAGGATTTCGGTAGCACGACGCATTTTGCGTGCGCTTGCTGTATTTTTAGAACCAAAATTTGAATGTGATAATAAAGCTACTTTTGGTTTTATACCAAATGCTTCAATTTCTTGTGCTGCTAGGATTGTCATTTCTGCTATTTCTTCTGCAGAAGGATTTTCATTAACGTAAGTATCCGTTAGAAAGAGAGTGCCACGTGTAGAGATAAGGAGACTGACTGCAGAAAAATGATTAACATTTGGGTCAAGTCCAATAATTTGTTCAATTAATTCAAGATTACGTTCGAAACGTCCTTCTAGACCACAAATCATTGCATCAGCTTCACCACGCATAACTGCAAGAGCTGCAATAGCTGTAGTTGATGTTCTTACGATTGTTTTCGCAACTTCAGGTGAAACACCACGTCTGCCTGTATAATGTAGAAATAAATTAACATAGTCACGAAAACGTGGATCATTTTCTGGATTTGTGATTTCGAAATCTATGCCAGGACGAATTTTTAAACCAAAGCGTTTTAATCTTGTCTCTACTACATGTGGACGACCAATAAGAAGAGGAATAGCTGTTTGTTCTTCAAGAACAATTTGTGCGGTACGAAGAACACGTTCGTCTTCACCGTCAGCATAGATTACACGTTTACATTTTGCTGTTTTGGCTGCTGCAAAAACAGGCTTCATTATAAGACCAGAACGGAATACAAAACGATTAAGGGTATCATGATAGGCTTCCATGTCTTCAATGGGTCGTACTGCTACACCTGATTCCATTGCTGCTTTGGCAACAGCAGGGGCAATGCGTAGTATTAAACGCGGATCGAAAGGCGAAGGAATGAGGTATTCTGGTCCAAAACTAGGTGGTTTTTTTGAATATGCGCATGCTGCAACGTCTGAAGTTTCTTCACGAGCGAGGGCAGCAATCGCATGAACTGCGGCCATTTTCATTTCTTCATTTATTGCAGTTGCACCAACATCTAATGCACCACGGAAAATATAAGGAAAACAAATAACATTATTAACCTGATTAGGATAATCGGAACGTCCTGTGCAGATCATTGCATCAGGTCGCACTGCGCTTGCTTCTTCTGGCATAATTTCCGGTGTTGGGTTGGCAAGCGCTAGAATTAAAGGTTTTGGAGCCATTTTTTTTAAATATTCAGGTTTCAAAACTCCAGCTGTTGAAAGACCTAAAAAGATATCTGCATTATCAATGATGTCGGCTAGGGTTCTCGCATCAGTTTTTTGTGCGTAGTTAATTTTCCAACGATCCATAAGTGTTTTGCGACCTTTATATACGACACCATCTAAATCGCTGAGCCAAATATTTTCAACTTTTGCTCCAAGGCAGACTAAAAGGTTAATACAGGCCAAGGCAGCTGCGCCAGCACCTGAGGAAACTATTTTTACATTTTCAATTTTTTTGTTAACAAGACTTAAGGCGTTTAATACGGCAGCACAAGCGATAATAGCAGTTCCATGTTGATCATCATGAAAAACCGGAATATTCATTTTAGCACGAAGTTGCTCTTCAATCTCAAAGCATTCTGGAGCTTTAATGTCTTCAAGATTGATTCCACCAAATGTTGGTTCTAATCCAGATACAATTTCTACCATTTTTGTGATATCGGGTGCATCAAGTTCGATATCAAAAACATCAATATTTGCAAATTTTTTAAATAAAACAGCTTTTCCTTCCATAACCGGTTTGGAAGCAAGTGGGCCAATATTTCCTAAGCCAAGAACGGCGGTTCCATTTGATATAACAGCTACTAAGTTAGAACGAGAAGTATATTGAGATGCAAGTTGTGGATCATTATAAATGGCAAGACATGGTGCAGCAACACCCGGAGAATAAGCAAGTGCTAGATCACGTTGATTATCTAAGGGCTTTGTTGCTTGTATCTCTAGTTTTCCAGGTTTTGGATGTTGGTGATAAAAAAGTGCTGCACTTTCAAGTTCAGTTTGTTGCAAGCGAGTATTGCTATTTTGTTTTTTAGACATTTTTATAATATCCGAGTTAGTATATATTTACAGAAGCGTTGTTATTTATAATCAATTTTATCTACTACAGACTCTGATTTTTTTCATATTAAAGTGTAAGGATAAGTTATTTTTCCAGAGTGCTAAACCAATTTGTGAGAGTGTATTAATTAATAAGTTCATTAATATTAGTAGTATTATTTTATCCTTCTGACGGAAAGTTTTATGGTGTTTATTAGTTTAAATAGATTAAGCTTTCAGTAAAGATATAATATAATTACGTAAAATAGATAAAATTGAAAAGAAAAAAGGTGAAAAATTTTCTCTTTTTCACCTTTCTTTTTGTTTTATTGAATTCGTCCACTTGCATGAGCAAGCATAGTATAAACCTTCCCAGTATCTGATGTCAGATATTGGCGGGCTAAACGGATATCTCCAGAATTGCGAGATATATCACGTAATAATTTTTCAAAATCTGAAATATACTGACTAACTGAATCTCTAAAGTCTATATTATTTAGATATTTTTTTCTAATTGTTTCAAATATTATTTTTCCATTCGGTGTATAGAGATGTTCAACTTCGATATTTTTTTGTCCACGTTTATAACGATTCCATAACTCAACAGCTGCATTATGATTAATGGATTGAACAATACCATTTACTAATGAGTTAAGAGATTCATTCATAGAATCAGACTTTTTTTGTTCTGGTGAAGAAGAGAAATTGTTATTTTTTTCCGAACGTAATATTTCTTCACGTGAGACTCTTTCTAAAAGGTCTGATACCCATTTGTTTTGTTTTGTTTTATTTTGCCCTGTTTGCATAACAGGTTGTGGTGGTACTATTTTTTTATTGACTTCAGGAGTTACACTATTTGACGTTAACAACGCGGGTATTGTTGGTGCTGATTGGTCTTTTTCAGTATTTTGCATAATATTTGTCAGGTCTTTTAGTGCTGTAATTTGTTCACTTAAGGCATGTCGAATTGTCTGTGTTGTTTCTTTGGCTTTTTCTGGTAATTTTTGAATACTTTCATCAATATCGTTATTAATTTTTGAAAATTCTGAGCGAATTTCATTGGCTGAAAAGCGTATATTTTCTGCAGCTTCTGAAAAACGTGTTGAAGCTTCATTAATCAATTCATGAAGTGTTCGTTGCATTAAATGTGTTGAATTACGTGTATTTTCATCAGTACGTTCAAAGGTTAAGCTAAGAACATTTTCGTAATGTTTTATAAGTTGATTAACTTCATCAGATTTTGAAACAAGAGCGTTACTTAATACAGAAAGTGCGTTTTGCTTTTCTTGGAGTGTTATATTAAGTGTGTTTTCTGATTGTTCAAGAACGCGAATAGCTTCAGAAAGAGTTTTAGCATGTTCACCAAAATTATTTGTTATATGACTAATTTGCTCAAATGTATTTTGAGAAAGTCCTTGTAAAGTCTCTACGTTACTATTGAGCTCTTGATTTGATGTTGATAAGTATTCTGCTACTTGATTGGTATTATGGAAGAAATTATTTGCAGTTTCATTTAACTGACCATCAAGACTTTGAACCGTTGATATCAATATATTACTATTTTCATGAATATTATAAATGGACTGATTTAATTGTTCGAGCACAGCTGAAACATTATTGATAAGATCTTCTTGTACAGTAGCCATGGTTTGAATAGTTTCGGAATTTTTTTGTGCAAGAGTATTCACTAAGGATTCATTTTGCGCATAAATTCTTTGTTCAGCTTCTTGTGTTGAAAGAGAAAGCTGTTCACCAATTTGCTGTGTTAAATTACCAATGGATTCAGTTGCATTGTATGCAGCTTGATTCAAATAACCTGTTAATTCTGTTAATTGTGCCATATGTCCTGAAATTTTTTCGGATGTTTGATCTTTTGCCTCTTCTAAGCGATTGTTTACATTAGCTAATTGATGACTTAAATTATTTTCAAAATCTAACATCGATTGATGAAGAACATTGGAGCGTTCATTGAGTAATTGATTAACTGCTTCTGCTGAAGCGTGAATTGTTTCATTAATCAGTGCTTGTGCATTATTAGTTACTGTTGCGAAGGCATTTGCAGTATGAGTTGTCTGTTCAGTTAGGGTAGAAACGATTTTCTCACTAGTTTCATGGACTGTTTGTTCAACATTTGATGTAATACGGTTGCTAGATTCTGAGATAATATTTGTTGCTTTGATAGCAACATCTGCAAAAGATGAAATAAATTGATTACCAGCAGCGACAAGAGAAGCCTCTGACTTTTCTGTTTCATTAGCCATTGCTGATGCTAATTTTTCAGAAATATTGATGAACTTTTCTTGTACGCTGCCTGTAATTGTATCAACAGAACTTTCTAATGAGATGCGTATATTATCTGCGCTTTCTTCTAGCGCTTTTTGGATTGTTTGACTATGTTCATTATTAAGGACCATAGATCTTTTTAGGCTATCGGATCGTTCCTCAAAAGTGGATGTTTGTATGTCAATAGTTTCGCATACTTTCTCAAGTTTTTCGGATAACGTTTCTTCCAATGTAGCGGCGCGTTCAAAAACTTGACGTGCACGGTTTTCCAAATTTTCGTCGAATAATCCTACGTGTGTCTGAAGAGTATCAAGGAGTACATCATTTGACTGAGAAAGAGTATTCTTAAGGAGATCAGTATGTCCTTCAAGATTTTTTATATGGTTTTGAACAGTTTCTGTGACGGCGTTATTACTATTAATAATTGCATTTTCAACTAAGTCTGCTTGTTGTTTTAATGCCATATCAACATGTATATCGCTTTTAGCGATGAGATTGTGAATTGTTTCCATACGTTGCTCGAGTACACGTGCTTGATCTGCAAGAATTTCATTAAGAGAAAAACTATTAATAGCTAAGGAATCACGAAGAGCATCGGCACGTATATCAATATTTTTAATTTGTTCTTCTACAGCATTCTTAGTTGTTTCACAGCTTTGTGTGATGGATTCTTGTAGTTTTTCTGTACATTGAACTATGTTAGTAGCATGATCTTTAGCATGTTGATCAACGATTTGAATATTCTGACTTAGCATCTTTTCAACGTCTGAAACATTTTTTGTTAATACATCAATTTGATCTTTTAATGTATCAGCAATTTTATTTTTCTCGCTATCGAGCATAATTGCCATTACATCTCTTTGATTGGCGATTTGTGTTTTGAAGTCTTGTGAGCGTTCATTTATTATCTCAATAATTGCATTATCAACATTTTTGATTTCTTCTTGCAAAACTTTTTTGCTTGCATTAACTGCAGAAGAAATCTGATCATGTCCGTTTGTAAATACATTAGTAATATCAGTAGTTATTTCTTTAAGATTTACGTTGATTTGAGAGGCATGAGCTTCCAAAAAGTTATTAAGCTTTTCAGCATTATTTTCTAATTCTTTACTGCGTGCAACGAAGGATTCGATAATGGTATCGCTGTGTTTTTTTAGAGATAGGTCAACATTTAGCAGACGATTTCCAAACGCTTCAATTGCTTCTGAGGTGATATTATCAAATTTAGAAGAGAGTTTATATGCTTGTTGATCAAGCTGCATAATTTTTTCATCAAAATCTTGTAATGATTGATTATTACGGTCAATAATCGCTGCATCTAATGTTTTAAATTTCTCATCAACTTTGGATAAAGTTTGATCAGTTGCAGTTTGGATATGTGTTGAAAGTTTAGCAATGTGCATTTCAGCTTTAGCAGCTGTTTCATCGAAAGTTTTTTCTAATTGTTTTTCATTATTATCAAAACGCTCTGCAAAAGTATCAAAGGTCTTCCCTAATACATGAAAAAATTCTGTATTTTTCTGCTGAACTTGTAATGTTGTTTCATTAAATTTTTCAAAGAGCTGGTTTGTTACATCGTCACCTGCGTAAGAGAGCTTTTTAACAAGATCTTCCCCTTGTTTTTGTAATGTTTGAGTAAGAGTTTGCGCAAGTTTCTCGACATTGGTGGCAATTTTGGAAGTAGCTAAATCAAATTCATCACTCAGTTGTTCTTGTGTTCCTTTGATTACTGTTTGTACGCGATCAGCATGGTTTAAGATTGCTGTACGTTCATTATTTAATTCTTTAATTAAGGTATAAATACGTGATTCATTTTCAGAATAGGCCCGTTCAAGATTATGAACTTCGCTTTGAATGATAGCTTCGAGTTCAACAGCACGACCGAGGGTGCGTTCGATTCCTTCATTCATTGCAGCCACTTCTTTACGAATGGTTTGACCTATAGCAATTGCTTGTTTTTCAGAGATATTCTGTGGTTCGCTAAGGCGTTGTGCAGCATTGGTCATAAGAATGGCAATATTACGCAATTCATTTGAACGTTTTATTAGTTGGGCTCCTCCCCAAGACATAAGGATAGGAATTGTAGTTCCTGCCGCTACAGCTAATCCAAGGGGAGATGTAACGAAGGCAATGATATTTGCTAAAGAATTTAATCCAGAAGGAGCTAGTTTATGAGCAATAAAAGCACCTCCTGTTACCCATAGAGCGCTGAGAGCTGTTGTGCTCCAATAAATTCGAGAAACAGCATTTTGTTTTAGTGATTTGAAATTGAAAGGTAGTGTTATATCATCATTAGCAGGGAGAGGGTGTGTGGGTAATAGTGTATCACGTACAGTTCCACCTGAAAGTTCATGAATCGGTTTTTGGCCAAAAAGTAATTCAGCAACTGATTCATCAACAACAGCACTATCATGAATATTAGATGAGGTGAGAACTGAAGTTTCATTTTCAGAAAGGATTTCTTCTTCTGAAGTTGCAATTTTTTGAATCAAATCATCTACATTAATTAGATTGTCAGAGTCACTTGATATTATTTCTTCTATCTCTGTGTTATCAAAATCAAAGTTCATTGCTTTTTCAAGAGCTTCTTCGACTTCGATTTCAAATGTTTGCAATTTGGTTCTGCGTGCCATACTCGCCTCATACTCTTACAGATGGAAAAGGAATACGCCCTTATCCAGATAATTCTATATACTAACCGTTAATTGTTTAGAAAGGAATATGTTTAAAGAAAAATTTAAAAACTTATCAAGATAAAGTTAACGCAGCTTTTGCTTTGTGCTCAAAAAGAACAAAAAATATATTAAAAACAATATCATAATAAAATTGTAACTATCACGGAATTATCTATAGATAACTCAAATTGATAGAAAATATTACGAATGTAGTGCATTTTATGGGAGCGATTTAATAGAAATTGTATTTAAATATGGTGAGGATAAATTTCTAAGTCACATTAGTTTGGTTTCTTGTATAAGAAGGCTTGATGTTAAAAATTGCGTTTAAAATGCGTTTGAATACAAGTTTATTTTATAAAATTACTATATTTCTGAATTAGATAGATTAATCGTTTATTCTTTATAAAATAAATATGGTTGTTATTCTTTAATTAAAAAACATCATATTTTATCGAAAAATAAAAAGTGAACCTTGAAATAATATTGATTAATGTACAGTAAGTACTAAGAAGTGATCATACTTTCTTTGTATTGAACTTTACTAATTGTTATGCTCATAAGTCATATTAATATAAAATGATATCTTATAAAAATTTTTAGTACGAATACATTGACAAGTTAGTACTTTCAGTCGATATATATTAAAAAATATTGTGATAAATATTTATGCATTTCACAACAAAAGGTGTAAAAATAATGGCAGAACAATCACAACACCTGCAAGATATTTTTTTAAATACAATTTGTAAGCAAAAAATTTCTCTTACAATTTTTCTTGTGAATGGTGTTAAACTGACAGGTATTGTCGCATCATTTGACAGCTTTTGTATTCTTCTACGCCGTGATGGGCATGAGCAGTTAGTCTATAAACATGCTATTTCTACAATTATGCCAGGGCAATCTGTACAGCTTGTCGAAAACGAAGATAATAAATAAATTGTATATCTTTTATCCTTTTTATAATATTTAAATTATCATGATAGGTAAAAATGAGAAATCTGGAAAGTTTATTTCACAGATTGAGGAGCCGATGCGTGTTGCTATTTTTGTACCGATCTATTCTTACGGATACAAGCAGCAAAAGACTTCCAATGAACGCTCAGTAGATTCTCGAGTAAGAGAGGCGTTAGGATTAGCGCGTGCTATTAAGTTGAATGTTGTTCATTATGAAATTATCAATATTGCTACACCATGTTCTTCAACTTTATTTAGAATAGGTAAGGTAAATGAATTTGCTCATTATATAAATGAGCATCAAATTATGCTTTCAATTGTTGATCATTTTTTAACGCCAGTGCAGCAGCGTAATTTGGAAAAATTATGGAATTGTAAGGTTATTGATAGAACAGCTTTGATTCTTGAAATTTTTGGTGATCGGGCACGAACAAAGGAAGGGGTTCTACAAGTAGAATTGGCGCATTTATCTTACCAAAAAAGTAGGCTTGTTCGTAGTTGGACACATTTAGAGAGGCAACGTGGTGGTAGTGGCTTTTTAGGTGGTCCTGGTGAAACTCAAATTGAAGCAGATAGACGTATTTTGCAGAAAAAAATTATCAGTATTCGTCGCGAATTAGAAACCGTTGTTAAAACACGCGCTCTTCATAGAGCTAAAAGGAAAAAGATACCTCATCCTGTCATTGCTTTGGTGGGCTATACAAATGCGGGAAAATCAACACTTTTTAACCGTTTAAGTAATTCTAATGTGCTGGCAAAGAATATGCTGTTTGCAACTCTTGATCCTACTTTACGTAAAATTGTTTTACCTCACGGGCAAACAGTTCTTTTATCTGATACTGTGGGTTTTATATCTAATTTACCAACACATTTAATTGCAGCTTTTAGAGCAACCCTTGAAGAGGTGATAGAAGCTGATTTAATTCTCCATGTAAGAGATGTGTCCGATCCTGATCATCATGCTCACGCTCAAGATGTTTTTGAAATACTTTCAAGTCTTGGGATTGATATTAATAACATAGATCATATCGTGGAAATTTGGAATAAAATTGATATGTTAGATCACCACGCATTGGGTGTTTTACAGACAAACTCAAAAAAAATGTTAAATTCTGCACTAATGATGTCAGCCCTTACTGGTAAAGGGTTGGATCAATTGTTAGCCCTTATTGAAAAGAAAATTTTTGGGGACATACAGAGTGTTGAGGTGATTTTAAAGCCTAATGAAATGAGGATTATTGATTGGTTCTATAAGAACTCTAGTCAAATAGAACAAAAAAGCAATGATGATGGCTCTATTACTATTAAAGCAGTACTTACTGCTGAAGCAAAAAAACGATTGAACTATATAAAATAAAATATGTACTAAAGTTATCGTAAATAAAAAAATTTATTTTTATATTTTCTTATCTCTCAATAATATAATCTTTAGTTAAGGGGATAGTTACTACTTTCTCTTAAATAAAAAAAGTAATGTATTTTTTTGGTTAAAATAAAAATGAATTTTAAGTGCGATAAAAAATTGTTAGCACGCATAATGCCGCGAAAAGCTCTAATTGCTTTGTTAGTGACAATACACTGTGTATTGTCAATTTTGTTATATTATTTTGTTTATCCAAAAACTTATCAAGCAACATTAACATTTATGTTATCCGATTCTAGTGGGGTACCATTATCGACTGATAAAAAAAATAATATTATCGCATTACTTTTTTCGCAACCTCTTCTTCTAAATTATTCAAGTTCTGACAGGGCAATTTCTTATGATTCATACGTGAAAAATTTTTATAAAAATATCCAATTATTACGCAAAGGTGATTTTATTGATCTTTCTTTTGAAGCAAAAACTATCGAAGATGCTCGACAAGGCTTAGAAACTTGGTTTTCTAACTTTTCTGAGAAGATCATGAAGCGAGATGAAAAATATGATAAAAGTGCACTTTTCCATATTTTTCAAACATTTCGTTCATCTATTGCTTCTATCATTTATCATGAAGCCAAACAGGTCGAGTTTAATAGCCTTTACACACAGTTAACGGATACAATTTTGAGACGTATTCGTTTAAAAAGTTTAAATTCAACTATTAAAATGATGCGTCAACAAGGACAATCTTTATTATCCTTATCATTTATAGCAGATAATTCTACTGTTATGGCTCTAGAGGCTAAACTTGATCTCTTGAATACACAAAAAGCTCATATGGTTATTCAATTAGGTTGGGGACACCCTCAAATTAAGGCAATGATTGCAGAAATAGAGGAACTTTCTAGTCAGTTAGAAAGTAAAATTTCGCAGATTGTTGAGCAAACTCGTTTAGATGAGATCATTGCAGAGAGTGTTGAAACACAGTTAAGAGAGAAAATTAGTACTTTTGTGGAGGATCAGTCTCAATCCTTAAATCAGATGTTAAATAAGTTAGAAAATAAAATAAACGCAGCGATAGATATACAAAGCCAAGAAATAAGTAAGGATACTCTTTCATTACAGAATATAAAGATTCACGTGATAGCTCCAATAGAAGTAACCTCAATTTCTTTTATCGATTTTTATAGCAGAAATATTTTTGTTATTATATTTGCAAGCTTAATCGCTTTGGGAGGAGGGCTATTATTGCAAAAATATTCTGGAGCAAAAAAAAAGCACTCAGAGAAAGAAAGTTTTAAATGTAATAGTAGTATCTCCTTATTCAAGACAAAAAGAAATTCTGAAACTTTGAGTACAATAGAGGAATTATCAATTTTCCTGAAATCACGTGTTTCGACAGTTGTTTCAATAATCGGACCAGAAGCCGCACGAATAGCAGCAAAATTATCTCTTCATCTTATCAAGGAACATAAAACAATCTTGTTGGTAGATATTTCTGGGAAACAAATAGAAAAAGTGATTGGCCCACGTTCAGGATTGAGCGATGTCTTAACAGGATGTGCGCAATTGCATGATGTTATTTATCATGATTATGATACAGGGATTGATATTTTTCCACGTGGAATAACAAGTGCTGAGCGTGCAAAAAAATTTTCAAATGCTATTCCTATTATATTACAAGAATTTAAAAAAGATTATGATTTTATTATTTTAGAGATGACTATCGAGCCTCAATATGGACTTGAAGAAATTGTAGAATGGACAGATTATTATGTTTGTGGTGTTCCACTTTATAAACATAATTGGATAGCGCAGATGGTATATAAATTTCCAAAAAAGGTTTATCGTGTCAATGCAGAGTTGTAATGTGCCAAAACAGCGGTAATTATATCTTAATAGCAAGACTTTGGTTTTTTGTGCATTGATGAATAAATATGTCGTAATAACTAAAGCTTAATATTTAAATTTTGCAAATTTGTAGTTGTAGATGAACTGGAGATAATCGAAAATGACAATAAAAAGGTTGAATGAGATAGCTTTGACGCCACTACAAAAACAAAATAGAAAACAAATACAGATATGGCTTTATGCTGTTTTACTGCTTTGTTTAGCGATTGTTTTAATAGGCGGAGCTACCCGTTTGACGGGATCCGGATTATCAATAACTGAATGGAAGCCGATTTATGGTGTAATTCCACCGATTACTATAGAACAATGGCAAGAAGAGTTCTTGAAATATCAACAGATAGCGCAGTATAAAATACTCAATCATGATATGACTTTAAATGCATTTAAAGTGATTTTCTGGTGGGAATGGGGACACCGTTTTCTTGGTCGTTTGGTTGGCCTTGTAGCTTTATTGGGTTTAATTTGGTTTTGGGCAACTAAGCGTATTGAAAAAAATATTTTTCTTCAGCTTGTATCCGTACCGGTTCTTATTGCTGTTCAAGGTGTGATTGGCTGGTGGATGGTAGCTTCTGGTTTGGGGACAAGTAATTTAACAAGCGTTAGTCAATATCGTTTAGCACTTCATCTAATAACGGCATGCTTTGTAATTATTTTTGTTACTTATTTATCTCGAGGTCTCACAGAATATTCAGAACAACCGGCAGATCAAGCTGTGCAACGTTTCGCAGGTTGGTTTGTTTTTTGCATTTTAGTTGAGATTTATTTTGGTGCTTTAGTTGCAGGTCTTCATGCAGGCAAGGTTTATAATACATGGCCATTAATGGATGGCCAGATTATACCTGACGGATTACTGAACTATAATCCCGTTTGGCTCAGTTTATTTGAAAATCCTTTAACAGTGCAATTTATACATCGTGTTTTTGCGTATTTTTTGTTTATTATAGCGATTGTTCATGTTTTGTATGTAAGCAAAAAAAATCCTCGTTCAATGCATGCTCGTCGTGCATTGTTGTTATTTATTATCATAGTTGTTCAGGCATTTTTGGGTATCATTACATTGTTAAATGAAGTGCCAATTAGTTGGGGGCTTATTCATCAAAGTGTTGCGTTAGCAGTATTATGCTTTTCAGTTGTTCATTGGCGAGCTACAAAGGGGGCATATCTTGTTGTTAAATAAGAATTTTTTAAACAACATTTCAGCCTGAGAGCATTAAATCAAGATTTTGAACAGCCGATGCGGATGCTCCTTTTCCCAAATTATCTAATATAGAGCAAAGATTGAAAATACCGTCATTATCATTGCCAAAAACAAAAAGTTTCATACTATCTTTATGTGCTAAGGATTCTGGATTTAGTTTAGTCAGTGTTTCGGTTTCTTCTTGTGATGCAATAGATATTATATTTTGTTCGTTATAATGGATATAAAAAATTTCACGAAGATCAGAACAGTTAGCTGATTTTGTAAATAAATTGCGATGTAGGGGGATATTAACAATCATTCCTTGGGGAAAACGACCAACGCTTGGCACGAAAACAGGTGTTTGGCTAATTTGTCCATGAGTTTTGATTTCGGGAATATGTTTATGATTAAGATTCAGACCATAAATAAAATAGTTTTCTTCCAGAGAATCTTTTCTGGATTGATTTTCCATTTGAGCAATTAATTGTCTACCACCACCTGTATAGCCAGATATAGCATTAATTGATATTGGGTAATTAGAGTCTATTAAGCCTGCTTCACGTAATGGTCGAATCAAACTAATTGCACCGGTTGGATAACATCCAGGATTTGCAACATAGTGTGCTTCTTGGATACGTTTTTTTTGTCCTTTTGTCATTTCAGGAAAGCCATAGACCCAATCTGCAGCAGTGCGGTGTGCTGTTGAGCTGTCAATAATTCTAATTTTTTTATTGTTTTTAAGGAGTTTAATTGTTTCCCGTGCGGCTTTATCTGGAAGACATAAAATAACAATGTCAGCTTGATTAAGATAGTCTTTTCGAGAATCAAGGTTATGGCGATCTTCGTGAGGGATAGATAGCAATTCTAGATCAGAACGTTTTGCCAATCGTTTTTGTATTTGCAGTCCGGTTGTTCCATGTTCACCATCAATAAAAATTTTTGTTGCCATCTATTATCCTTGAATTTAATTTTTTCTGTGGTCCCACTTTAATAATATCCTATCCAATTAAATGACTGGATATCTTGAACTATAAGTTTATTATTTTTCTTGTTTGAAAAGAGTATAATAGTATTACATATATAAGTTTTAACATGTAATTTTTGCGTTATTTATTTCTTATGAAGATAGAATTTTATTGCTTTTAAAAAAATATAAGCTGAACCTTACTGTATTTACAGTTTTTGAACTTAAATTTTTAAAAGATTTTGTCTATAAGATTTGCTGTGTTACCTTCCATTACTTTAATTTAGGACATGTTTTATGACCAAGCAAGCAAATGATCTGCGTAAGTGTTTTTTTAATGATAGTTTACAAGTTGCTGATTCTGTAGTTTTTGATGCAATTAGTGGCGAGCTTGGACGTCAATGCTCTGAGATTGAATTAATCGCCTCAGAAAATATTGTTTCAAGGGCAGTTCTTGAAGCTCAGGGATCTATTTTAACCAATAAGTATGCAGAAGGTTATCCAGGAAAGCGTTATTATGGTGGTTGTCATTTTGTTGATTTGGTTGAAGAATTGGCAATTGAGCGAGCAAAAAAGCTTTTTGGTGCAGCTTTTGTAAATGTGCAGCCTAATTCTGGTAGCCAAATGAATCAAGCTGTATTTTTAGCTTTGCTTCAGCCTGGTGATACATTTATGGGGTTGGATTTGAATTCTGGTGGCCATCTCACCCATGGTTCGCCTGTTAATATGTCAGGCAAATGGTTTAATGTTGTTTCTTATGGTGTGCGTCAAGAAGACCAGCTTCTAGATATGGAAGAAATAGAGCGCTTAGCAAAAGAGCATAAACCAAAGCTTATTTTAGCAGGTGGCACAGCCTATTCACGCTCGTGGAATTGGAAATGGTTTCGTGAAATTGCGGATGAAATTGGAGCATATTTGATGGTTGATATGGCTCATATTGCAGGTTTAGTTGCTGGAAATGCTCACCCTTCACCTGTACCATATGCTCATGTCGTCACTACAACAACGCATAAATCATTACGTGGTCCCCGTGGTGGTATGATATTGACAAATGATGAAGCTTTAGCCCGAAAAATTAACATGGCAGTTTTCCCCGGTCTTCAAGGTGGTCCTTTAATGCATGTCATTGCAGCTAAGGCTGTTGCATTGGGAGAGGCTTTGCAACCTACTTTTAAAGATTATATTGCTAATGTAGTTGTTAATGCTAAAACTTTAGCAGAAAGCTTAAAAAATAATGGTTTTAATATTGTTTCTGGTGGTACAGACAATCATTTATTTTTAGTCGATTTGCGTTCTAAAAATATAACAGGAAAGGGTGCGGAACAAGCTTTGGGGCGTGCTAATATTATTTGCAACAAAAATAGTATTCCCTTTGATCCCAAGAAGCCATCAATAACTTCAGGAATTCGTTTGGGTACACCTGCTGCAACAACACGTGGTTTTACAGAAAGTGAATTCACTCAAATTGGAAATTTTATTACAGAGGTTCTTGATGGTCTTAGTTTGGCGCGAAGCGATGGAGAGAATACTTCAGTTGAAATAGCTGTCAAAAAGAAGGTGCATGATATGACAAGTGAATTTCCTCTTTATTCTTATTTGATGTCTTGTTGAGGTGTAGAAAATATGCGGTGCCCTTATTGCCAATGTGAAAATACGCAGGTTAAAGATTCACGTCCTGCGGAAGAGGCAACAGTCATTCGTCGTCGACGTGTGTGTTCTGTTTGTGGTGGTCGTTTTACAACTTTTGAACGTGTCCAGCTGCGTGAACTTTTTGTTCTCAAAAAAAGTGGTCGGAGTGAGTTGTTCGATCGTGATAAATTAATGCGGTCGGTTAATATAGCAATACGTAAACGTGATATTGATCCTGAGCATATTGAACAGGCGATTTCCGGTATCGTGAGACAGCTTGAGAGTTTAGGAGAGCCTGAGATTCCTTCAGAAAAAATTGGTCATCTTGTAATGGAATCTTTAAAAGGTATCGATGATATTGCTTATATTCGTTTTGCTTCTGTATATCGTGATTTCCGTAATGCGATTGATTTTCATAATGTGATAGATGAACTATCAAAAGGCGCAACGGATATAGAATCTTGTTTTGATGAATAAAGCAGCACAAGATAAGCGATTTATGGCTGCTGCTATTCGTTTAGCAGAACGTCACGTTGGTCTTACGGGTGAAAATCCTTCTGTTGGTGCATTAATTGTACAAAATAAAGAGACAGGCGCCTCTATTGTTGGTTATGGTGTAACTGCTCTTCAAGGAAGGCCTCATGCTGAAGTGCAAGCTTTACTTATGGCTGGTCCTTTGGCCTATGGTGCGACCGCTTATGTTACTTTAGAGCCATGTTCACACTATGGAAAAACTTCACCATGTGTTAATGCACTTATTAATGCAGGTATTACTCGAGTTGTCATTGCTCTTTCTGATCCCGATCAGCGAGTTTATGGTTGTGGTATTACTCTTTTACGTGCAGCAGGTATTGAAGTTGTTGAAGGGGTTTTAGCTGAAGAGGCTTTTGAAACATTAAGTGCTTATTTATGTGTAAAGAAGTTGCAGCGCTGTGAAGTCACTTTAAAAATGGCTATTTCCGCAGATAATGGCATAGGCAAAAAAGGGCAAAGTAGTGTAGGGATTAGTGGAGAAATTTCTCGTGCACAAACTCATATTTTGCGTGCTCAAAATAACGTGATTATGGTTGGTATTGGCACTATATTAGCAGATGATCCACAATTAGATTGTCGTTTGCCAGGACTTGAAATGCGTTCACCTATACGTGTTATTTTGGATAAGGATTTACGCATTCCTCTTGATGCGAAAGTCGTTCAAACAGCAGCCAATATACCTACATGGGTTATTTGTGGTACAGTCCTTTCGAAAAAAAGAAAAAAGACAGCTTTAGAACAATATGGTGTAACCATATGTTCAGTGGATACTAACAATAATTTGATATCACCTTTTACTATTTTACAACTGCTTTATCAGCGTAAAATCAATAGTGTTTTACTTGAGGGAGGAGCAAAGACAGGAGAAATATTTTTAGATGCTGGTTGTGTAGATTGTTTAATATGTTTTTATGCACCGATTATTTTAGGGAAAGATCGAATTAAGGCTCCTCATTTTCAATCTTATCTTTCAGAGTTTAACGAAATTGAAATGAGAATGCTGGGGGATGATCGTTTGTATAAATGGAGACGTAAGATATTATGTTCACAGGGATCATAACGGATATTGGTTGCGTTGAAGATATTCAACCTTTAAAACAGGGAATACGTTTAAATATTTCTACTCATTATGATTTGGAGAGTTTAGAGATAGGTGCATCAATTGCGTGTTCAGGTATTTGTTTGACAGTTGTTGAGCGCACATTAAAGCCCACAGTTGCTCATTGTTTTACTGTTGAAGCATGGGAAGAAGCACTGTGTTTAACTAATCTTACACAATGGACAAAAGGAACTTTTATTAATTTAGAGCGCTCACTACGACTGGGTGACGAAATGGGAGGACATTTAGTTTTTGGCCATATCGATGGTTTAGCTGAAATTATTGAGAAAAAAAATGAAGGTGATGCGACTCGTTTTCATCTGCAGGCTCCAATGAAATTAGCTCCATTTATTGCAGAAAAAGGTTCTATTGCACTTAATGGAACATCATTGACTGTTAATTATATTGAAAATAATATTTTTGATGTTTTGATTATCCGTCATACGCTTGAGATGACAACGTGGGGACAAGCTAAAGTTGGGGATCAGGTGAACTTGGAAGTTGATCAATTGGCTCGTTATGTAGCTAGACTTTCAGATTTTAAAATGAATAAGGCGTAAAATTATTTTATTTTTCTGATAGGATCCATATGACAAAAAATACACATAAAAAGTTGCATGTTCTGATTGTTGAAGCGCGTTTTTATGATGAAATTTCTGATTCTCTCCTTGCAGGTGCGGTTAGTGTTTTGCAACAAGCTGAAGTGAGTTATGATATTGTAACGGTTCCAGGAGCATTAGAAATTCCTTGTGCAATAACTCTGGCTGAAAAAAATAATGAAATATACTACGATGGTTATATAGCTCTTGGTTGTATTATTCGGGGAGAAACATATCATTTTGAAATTGTGGCTGATAATTCTTGTCGCGCATTAATGGATTTAACCGTTTATCAACAACTTGCTATTGGCAATGGCATTTTGACCGTTGAAAATGAATTGCAAGCATGGGAACGTGTGAGAAATGATGAAAAAAATAAAGGTGGTTTTGCTGCTAAAGCCGCTTTATGTATGATTGCTCTAAAGAAAAAATTTGGAGATAATCATTAAATATGGATGATATAAAAAGCAAAGATTCTTTAATTTTAGCTAATAAACGAGGGGCAGCAAGACTCGCTGCTGTACAAGCGCTTTATCAAATGGATATAGTCGGTATTGGTGTGATGGAAGTAATAGCTGAATATAAGGCTTATCGTTTAGGAAAAGATATTGATGGCAGTCAGTATCTTGATGCTGATTTTCAATGGTTCCGCTCTATTGTTGTTGGAGTTGTAAAAGACCAAAAGCAGCTTGATCCTATGCTTCATCAACAACTTTCTGAAGAATGGGCGCTTTCACGCCTTGATTCTACATTAAGGGCAATTTTGCGTGCTGGCTTATGGGAGTTAATCAACCGCAAAGATGTGCCTGTTGCTGTTATTATGAATGAATACGTTGATATAGCCAAAGCTTTTTTTGAAAGTAATGAACCAAGGCTTGTAAATGCAGTTCTTGACAGTATAGCAAAGGAAATGTGTCAATAAAGTTATAAAAAAATCCCAATAATATTGGGATTTTAATTGAATATGTAAAAACTAATGGTTAACAACCGGATCGTCGGCAGGATCTGGAGCGCCTTTGATAAGTTGAATCAAAAACGGTTGATCATTACCACCGGTTGGTGTTGTTTGTGTGATGAAATCAAAAATTCTCCCATCCTGTAAACCATAATTGGCTATTTTTGTAACTTGACGATCTTTGTTAAAATAAATTGCCAAAACTTTACGATCAGTAATTTTGGTTTTCATAAACTGCATTTTTCGGTATCGAGTTTGTGAAATATAATAGAAAACTTCATTATTATATTGCGTTTTCAGAGAGGGAGATCCTAAAGCTAAAAGAACTTGCTCTTGACTTGAACCAACAGAAATAGAATCAAGAGCACTTTGATCAAGAATATAACCTTCTTTATATATTTGGCTTGAATTGATAGAGTTATATATTTGACTTGAGTTTAAATAACTAAGTGGATTACAGCCTGTGATTCCCATTATGCTTACTATTGAGAGGCCAATCAGTAATTTACGTTTAGTGATTACTATGTGAGGTATTTGAAACAATGATATCTCCATTTTACACTTAGTAATATATGATGAAAAGGTGATCTCAAGTCTTTCTTAAATTTTTGATTTAATTATTATTCACCATATCTTACGATAACTTTTACTATTATAATGCCATATAGAGTTTCTTTAGAAAAGAAAAAAATCATAAATATAATCTGGTCAAATAGAAAACGCAGTATAATATACTCTTTTTTATATCTTGGAGTTTCTAATGACTGTTTCAAGTGTTTCTCGAATGGAATTAGCTTTCACTTATCCAGTATCAGTGCGCTCATTACCTATAAAAGGAATAAAAGTTCATATTTGTGCAGATCAACAGGAATGTGCATATTTAGCTAAGAATCATGGTTTAGTTGATGTAAAATTGTTTGAGGGAGAATTTTGTATTTTACCATGGAAAAAACGTGGAGTACGTGTAAAAGGTTTATTGCAGGCACGTATAATACAATCATGCGTTATTACATTAGAGTTGCTAGAAGATATTATCCATGAGAATATTAATATTGTTTTTGTTCCTGAAGATTCAAATTTGGTTAAACCTAAAATATCAGAAGGTACGGGTGAATTATTTTTAGATGCGGAAGGACCAGATATACCAGAAGTATTTTATGGAGATAAAATTGATATTGGTGCAGTCATGGAAGAATTTTTAGAATTATCAATTAATCAATATCCACGTAAAGAAGGGGCTAGTCTAGATACAGTTAAAGATTTAGAAAAAATTAAACAAAACTCGTCACCATTCTCTATTTTGAAAGAGCGGAAGTGGTTGTAAACATATAAATTGTCTGTTGTATACTTGTATAAAACAGTCTTTTCTAAAAAGAAATTGTAGCGATAATTTTTATAATTGTTTAATAGCAAACAGTTGCGACGTAAATTTAAAGATATAGGATAAGCAAGCGTGATTAAAATTTCTGTGGATGTAATGGGTGGTGATTATGGTCCAGAAATTATTCTTGCGGGAGCTGCAATTGCTCAGAAATATTTACCAAATATTCATTTTTTGTTTTATGGGATAGATCAAGTTGTTGAACCGATTTTAAAAAAATACCCTCATTTGGTTGCGGCATCATGCTTTTATCCTACAGAAGGTTATACACGTATGGATGAAAAACCAAGCCAAGCACTTCGTAATGGGCGTGGTAAATCGTCAATGTGGCATGCGATTGAGGCCGTAAAAAATGGCAAAGCTGATGCTTGTGTTTCTGCTGGTAATACTGGTGCACTCATGACAATGTCTTACTTTTGTTTAAAAATGATGGCAGAAGCTGAACGTCCTGGTATTGCTGGTATTTGGCCAACTCTTCGTAGTGAAAGTATTGTTTTAGATATTGGCGCGACAATTGGAGCATCTGCTAGTCAATTGGTTGATTTAGCGGTTATGGGTGCTGGAATGTTCCGTGCTTTATATCATATTGAAAAACCAAGCGTTGGGTTGTTAAATGTGGGAGTTGAAGAGGTTAAAGGCTTGGATGAAATAAAGAAAGCGGGAATGATCTTACGTAAAGTACAATTAGATGGTTTAGAATATAAAGGATTTGTTGAAGGAAATGATATTGGAAAAGGAACTGTTGATGTTGTTGTCACTGAGGGATTTTCCGGTAATATTGCTTTAAAAGCTGCAGAAGGAACCGCTCGACAGATGGCCGAAACCTTAAATGTTGCTATGCGTAGTTCTATTCTTTCATATTTTGGATATCTTTTATCACGAAGTGCTTTTCGTAAATTGAAACATAAAATGGATCCAGATAGGGTTAATGGTGGTGTTCTTTTAGGCCTCAATGGTGTTGTTATAAAAAGCCATGGTGGTGCTAATGCTAACGGTTTTGCTTCTGCTATTCGTGTTGGTTATGAAATGGTAAGTAATGGACTTTTAAAAGAAATAGCAACAGATTTACGACTTTTTCATGAGAGTAAAGCATTACTTTTAGATGATGAAAGGGAAGCTGAGATGAATATGATGGAGGGAGTATGATAGAGATTCGCAGTGTAAAGGAGAAGGTTAAGGCGACATGATTCGATCAGTTATGTGTAGTGTAGGAAGTGCCTTACCAAAAAAAAGCTTATCGAATGATGAGATTACAAAGTTGGTTGAAACATCTGATTCGTGGATTGTTCAACGCACAGGAATTCGTCAACGTTATATTGCTGATAATAATGAAACTACTGTTTCTTTAGGAACAAAAGCTGCACAAGAAGCTCTAAAAAATTCTGGTATGACAGTGAAGGATATTGATTGTATTATTCTAGCAACTTCAACACCTAATCGTACTTTTCCGGCTTCTGCTGTTGAGATTCAGCATGCTTTAGGAATGAAACATGGCTTTGCTTTTGATGTTCAAGCTGTTTGTTCTGGTTTTATTTTTGCGTTGGTAACAGGAGATGCTTATTTACGTTGTGGAGTAGCAAAGAGGATTTTGGTGATTGGATCTGACACATTTTCTCGAATTTTAGATTGGAAAGATCGTACGACATGTGTTTTATTTGGCGATGGTTCAGGTGCAGCTATTTTAGAAGCACAAGAATTTGAAGGTACTTTTGCTGATTCTGGTATATTATCGGCCAAATTACGCTCTGACGGTGCTTATGCAGATAAGCTATATGTTGATGGTGGTCCTTCAACAACACAAACAACAGGTTATTTACGCATGGATGGACGAGAAGTTTTTAAACATGCAGTTAGTATGATAACTGATGTAGTTGATGATTGTTTTGCGGCAGTTGAGATGAAGCCTTCTCAATTAGATTGGTTTGTGCCTCATCAAGCTAATAAACGTATTATTGAAGCATCAGCTAGAAAGCTAGGGATTACGAAAGATCGGATTGTTATTACTATTGATCAGCATGGTAATACATCTGCGGCATCGGTACCGTTAGCTTTAGCGACTGCTATTCAAGATGGGAGAATTAAAAAAGGAGATCTTATTATGCTAGAGGCTATGGGTGGAGGTTTTACATGGGGAGCGATTCTCATCCGCTGGTAAGCTATAGCGGCTTGACCACATTTAAATAAAACGTATAAGTTTTTTGTAATTTTTAATATTTAAATAGGTGAATAATGACAAGTAAGACAGTAACACGTGCAGATTTGGCTGGCGCGGTTTGTAGAAAAGTGGGCTTGTCACACACTGAATCAGCCGATTTAGTTGAGTTAGTCTTGGGTGAAATATGCAATTCACTTGTCAAAGGTGAAATGGTTAAATTATCTTCTTTTGCAACTTTTCAAGTTCGTGATAAAAGTGAACGAGTTGGACGCAATCCAAAAACAGGTGTCGAAGCATCCATTCCACCACGGCGTGTGGTAACATTCAAGGCTGCAAATGTGCTTAAGAAAAGAATTTTAGATACGCATCGTGCGAAGAAAAAGTAATTTTATATTAAATAGACAATATTAAGATGTTTGTTCTTTTTTAAAGAGTCTTATATTTTAAGCAAAGAGTCTCTTACTAAAGAGATTTCATATTGTGATCAATCTCAATAAGAATATTAAATTGATCAGTAATTGTAAAACATTGATATAATTTTAGGTGAGGTCTTATAAAATGGATAAAAGCCCCGATGCTTTTCGCACAATTAGTGAAGTAGCTGATCTATTGGGGATCCCGCAGCATGTATTAAGATTCTGGGAAACACGGTTTAGTCAGATTAAACCACTGAAGCGTGGAGGCGGACGTCGTTATTATCGCCCTAATGATATCGATTTACTCAATGGTATAAAACAATTACTTTATGGACAAGGTTATACTATAAAAGGTGTACAACGTATTTTAAAAGAGAAGGGAACTCCTTTTATTGTTGCTCTTGGCAATGGTGATCTTGAAGCTATGAATATTTTAATAGAAAAAAAATGTGCAGAACAGGAATCTGAATCTGTGCCTACTAAGTCAAAAAAGATAGCATTTGGGCTTTTGGGGTTTATGAAGAATGAAGGAGAAGCACCTATTGGCGCTATAAATAATTATCGAGATAAAACTGATAAAGTATTGCTACAGGAAGTGCTATTTAATTTAATTGAGTGTAAACGTATTCTTGACAAAGCCCGATAATAATAATCTGTTATATAGTATTTTTATGATATCAGGAGTTAATTAAGAACGTAAATCTGGTGGTGTTGCTTCATCCAGCAATTGTTGAAACACTTTTTCTATAGGTAAAAAGGTTTGCTCTACACTTCCTAAGCGGCGCATATTGACGCTATTTGTTTCAGCTTCACGTTTACCACATACCAAAATTACAGGAATTTTTTGTAAAAAGTGTTCGCGTATTTTGTAGTTAATTTTCTCATTGCGGGCATCTAAAGTTGCTAAAAGACCAATAGCCTTGAGTTTTTCTGTTATTTTTTTTGCATACTCATTCGCATCGGATGTAATCGTTGCCACAACAATCTGTTGAGGAGCAAGCCAAAATGGTATATGGCCAGAAAAGTTCTCAATTAATATACCAAGAAAACGCTCCATTGATCCAAAAATAGCTCGGTGGATCATAACGGGTTGGCGTTTTTCTGAATCCTTATCAATATAAAATGCTCCAAAGCGCTCAGGTAAATTAAAGTCTACTTGTGTTGTTCCACATTGCCACTCGCGGCCAATAGCATCTGTCAGTGTATATTCAAATTTTGGTCCATAAAATGCACCTTCACCAGGAAGAATGCTTATTTTAACACGTCCTGAAAATTTTTTCTCAATAGTTTTAAGAACAGATGTCATGATACTTTCAGCATGGTCCCATAATTCATCTGAGCCAACACGTTTTTCTGGGCGTGTTGAGAGCTTA
Organism: Bartonella bennetti; assembly: GCF_045945445.1. Lineage (NCBI taxonomy): Bacteria > Pseudomonadati > Pseudomonadota > Alphaproteobacteria > Hyphomicrobiales > Bartonellaceae > Bartonella > Bartonella bennetti. Next base: position 607,574 of record NZ_CP174576.1, read on the forward strand.
AGACTGATTTCTTTAAAACCAAAATCTGCGTAGGTTGATAAAATCAAATCATTGATACTAAGACATTCATCAGCTAATTGTTCTTCAGTACAAAAAATATGTGCATCATCTTGTGTGAAGCTACGTACCCGCATAAGTCCATGTAAAGAACCTGAAGGCTCATAACGATGAACAAGGCCAAATTCAGCTAGTCTAATGGGCAAATCACGATAGGATTTTAAACCGTGTTTAAAGATCTGTACATGGCCAGGGCAATTCATTGGTTTAAGAGCATAAATATGTTCATTATTCCAGTCATCAGCAGCTGGGATTGTTTTGAACATATTTTCTTTATACCATTCCCAGTGACCTGATATTTCCCAAAGTGACTTATCAAGAACTTGTGGCGCTTGAACTTCAGCATATTTATGATTGTCAAGGCGACGACGCATGTAACTGATCAAATTTTGGAACATTTTCCAACCTTTTGGGTGCCAAAAAATCATTCCTGGGCTTTCTTCTTGAAAATGAAATAAATCCATTTCTCGTCCTAAGCGGCGATGATCCCGTTTTTCCGCTTCTTCTAGCATATGAAGATAGGCTTTTAAGTCATTTTCATTAGTAAATGCTGTACCATAAATTCTTGTTAACATAGGATTATTGGAATCACCACGCCAATAAGCACCTGCAACTTTCATCAATTTAAATGCATTACCAATTTGACCAGTAGATTGCATATGTGGACCACGGCAAAGATCAAACCAGTCGCCTTGATAATAGACTTTCAAATCTTGATCATCAGGGATAGAATCAATAAGCTCAATTTTATAGAGTTCATTTTTTTCAGAAAAAATCTTCTTAGCTTTTTCACGAGACCAAACTTCTTTTCTGAAAGGTTTATTGCGTTGAATAATTTCATGCATTTTCTTTTCAATGGTAGTAAGATCATCTAATGTAAAAGGTTGTTTACGTGCAAAATCATAATAAAAACCGTTTTCAATAACTGGGCCGATTGTAACTTGTGTTTCAGGAAAAAGCTCTTGTACTGCTTCAGCTAAAACATGTGCGCAATCATGGCGTATCAATTCAAGTGCACGTGGATCATCGCGAGTGATGATTTCTACTTGTCCAGATTGTTCTAATGGATCTGAAAGGTCTTTAAGAGCTCCATCAAGACTATAAGCAACTGCTTTTTTTGCAAGTGACTTAGAAATAGATTCAGCTAATTCTAAACCTGTTGTTTCGCTTGGATAATCGCGCTTTGAGCCATCAGGAAAAGAAAGAAAAATAGAGCAAGACATAAAGAACCCTTTTAATCCAATTCTGCTAACGATTGCAGATGGTTTCGTGAACATTTAGCAATAATCAATAAAAGCCAATAGGCTAATTTCTTATCAACCCTTTTTATGCATAACGCATTAAAAAAGAAAGACTATTTATTACGTTTGATAGAAATTTTCCAGTAGTGCCAAGGTTTATAGGAATTTTCAATAGAGGTTGGTACTGGATCGAAGCCATTTGTTCCAAACGGACAACAACGTATAAGACGAAAAAATCCCAGCCATGCGCCTGCCCATAGACCATGGCGTGCAATTGCTTCGTAGGCATATTCTGAACAAGTTGGTCTGTGACGACAATGCATGCCTATAAAGCTAGACAGAGTTATTTGATAGAAACGTATTAGCCCGATACCAAGTAATCGTCCAGGTGTTTTCTGCCAAGGTCCTGTGTAGTTTCTTGTGTATGTTTTATTTGTTTTTATTTGTTGTTTAGCCATTCATTTTATCTTCAATTTGTTTAATACAATCTATAACTGCATCAAAAGTAAGCATTATCGATGCATGGCGTGTTTGATAGTCTTTAATAGGTTTTAAACAAGCAAATGCTTCAAATGGAGCTGAAGGGGGAGGGCCATTCTTTGTTAGCATATGCTGAATAATTTTATGTAGTATTTTAAGGTCTTGCGTTTTTTGACCAATGATATGACATGCAAGAATAGAAGATGAAGCTTGCCCAAGTACACATGCGCATATCTCATGAGCAAAATCTATGATAGTGCTATTTTCTACTTTTAGGTCTACGGTAACAGTTGATCCACAAAAGCGTGCACACTTTTTTGATGTTGCATCTGGATTGTTAAGACGACCGATTTTGCTTATATGCGCAGCATGTTCAAGTATTTTATTGCTATAGATATTGTCAATCATAAGCTATTATCTGATTTTTGAGAGTTATTGCTGTTTAAGCTTTTAATTCATGTATATAAAGATTATATAAAAAATAATAAATATCTTACTGCATAATTAAGTTGGAGTTTTTTTAATGTGTGATATCATGAAAGGAGGAGCAACTAATCTATTTCTCTCTGAGCAAAAAAAGCCTAGTATGGAAGAAGTGGAGGCGGCGATTCATACATTATTATTCTGGATAGGAGAAGATCCAAACCGAGAAGGGCTATTAAATACTCCAAGTCGTGTTGCTAAAGCATATCGTGAGCTTTTTGCTGGTTATAACGAATCAGTTAAAGAAATTTTGGATACAGTTTTTGAGGAAGTTTCAGGATATAATGAGCCAATTATATTGAAGAATATTTCTTTTTATTCACATTGTGAACATCATATGCTTCCGATTATTGGTAGAGCTCATATTGCTTATCTCCCTGATAAAAAAGTTGTTGGACTTTCAAAAATTGCACGTGTTGTAGATGTTTTTTCTCGTCGTTTACAAACACAAGAAAACATGACAGCTCAAATAGTTGATGCTTTAAAGACACATCTAAAGCCTCGTGGTATTGCTGTAATGATTGAGGCTGAGCATATGTGTATGGGTATGAGAGGGATACGAAAGCAAGATGCTACGACTATTACAACAGGCTTTCATGGATATTATCAAAGTAATCAAATGGCACAAGATAGTTTTATGTCATTAATACGCTAATTATGGTAATCTGTAAAATGTGCACTTTAAGGATTTATATTATTAAAGGATTTATATTATTAAATGTGAAGTAGCGTGAAATAAAATAAATTATGAGAATATAAAAATAAACTTGTACCCTATTGTATGATTTGTTAAATGCGGAGATAATGTATTTTGCTTATACCGTGTGCGGTCGTGGCGGAATTGGTAGACGCGCAGCGTTGAGGTCGCTGTGGGGCAACTCGTGGAAGTTCGAGTCTTCTCGACCGCACCATTTATATTTTTTGTGATTGATGTGTAAAGTGCAGATAAAAGCTGTAATAGTGAGCATTAAGATGCAAATTTTGTACATTTTTATTTCTAATGTCTTATATAATTAATTGCTTTGTTGCAGGTTATTAGAAACTGTATCTTGTGCTATTATTATAGGTAGGAAATATGAGTTCTTGTTTATCTGATAAGATTAGGTAGTATTGCAGTGAAAAATGTATTACTGTTAAAGCATTTAGTACTTTTTATTTGTGTTATTTTTTTGGTTGCGTGTGGTGGGTCGCGTGCTGTACTTTGGCATGGAATACATGCAACACCTTCTATGGTTGCTACACAGCGAAAAGTTGAAAAACAAATTCTTCCAAAAGCTGTTATTCCAGTTTACGTTGCTACAAGTCGTATGATGCAGGATAATTATTCTCAACCTTATGGAGCAGAACGATCAAATAAAGTGTATTACAATCGTGTTGATATAGGAATTCCTCAACAACATGTGAAAGGTATGGTTGAGACAAATGCTTATAAGCCTAGTCATGATAAATATTTTGCAGCAGTTGCTTTGCAAAAATATGATAATAAAGAACAGTTTAAACAGCAATTAAATATTGCGTTAGCAAAAAAAACAAAAGGAAAAAAAGAAATTTTTCTTTTTATTCATGGCTACAATAACAATTTTGCAGATGGTACATTCCGTACAGCTCAGTTTGCTTACGATTATTCTTTGAATGTTGTTAATGTACATTATTCATGGCCTTCGGCTGGTGCAATACCTCTTTATATTTATGATCGTGATAGCGCCAATTTTGCACGTGATGGACTGATAGAGCTTCTGATGACTATCAGTGAAACAGATGCTGATAAGGTTTCAATTATTGCACACTCTATGGGTAATTTCGTTACGATGGAAGCGTTTAGAACTTTAGCATTACAAGGAAAATACAAGCTAATTCATCGTATTACGAGTTTTTTAATGGCAGCGCCTGATATTGACTTTGATGTATTTGAGCGTCAACTTAATGATATTAAAATATTACCTCAACCAACAGCTATTTTGGTATCTCGTAAGGACAAAGCTCTTGCTATTTCAGGGCGCCTTACAGGTGGACATCCTCGTGTAGGAGATGGTTCAAATATTGAAATATTACGGAAGAACGGAATAGCTATTCTTGATTTATCTAATATTGATGGTGGTGCGCATAATGTATTTGCATCTTCACCAACATTAATGGCTCTATCTCGAGAAGGATCTTTAGCTTCAACAATTATGCAAGGTACGGAATTGTCACCTCGTGAGGCCATTCTTGCTGATGGTCACAATATTTTAAAGAGAACAGCAGATTTTATTCTTTATGCGCCTATACATCTCTTATCTCCATTAACTAATTATTAAATATAAAAAATCAAATATAATAATTTAATATCAGTAAATTAGAAAAGAGATTTTTTTAGCACTTTTTTTAGAATGATTCTATAGGATTTAAAATGAATAGTGGAATAAATGTATACAACTAATCACTAGGTAGATTTATAATGGTTCAACAAAAATACTATACTAAGACACTTACATTAGTTGATTATTTATCTTATTCTGCAGTTAGACTATTAAATATTTATGCTATGCTTTTGAAAATAAAAAAAGCTAATATAAATGGAGCGCCGGATTTATTGCATAAAATTGATTCTACTAAACAGCAATTAGATGAAATAAGTTATGCTCTTGTTTTAGAATACCGCAAACGTCAAGAAAGCGAGCATTTTTTTAAACAAATTTTAATATCAATTTCCGATCAAATTTTTTCACTTAATAATAGTTTTAAAGAAACTAGTCGCCTTTTATTCCAAGAAATACGAACGATTCAATCACAAATTCAGTATTTTTATGAAGGTGAAGAGAAACAACATTCATTAACTAATAATCAGGAAACGTCTTATTCTTCATCTAAAATTGATGATATTATTCAACAATTACAAAAGGCACGGCAGAATCTTGCTTTTGAGAATCCACATCTCTTTGAAAAATAATACTGCAGTTCAAAATAAAAACTAAAATGTATGATAATTTGGTGCTTTATAAATAGTTTTATAAATGGATTAAATTAGATAATGCCACTAAGGAAAGGCACATGGATTTCTTGTGCTTATTATTAAATAATTTGATAGGGAAGAAAAAAGATTTCATTAAACAAAAATGAGAAGCAGGAGTTGATATTGTTGAAAAAATAATTCTATAAGAGAAATTTAATAAAAAATATTATTACCTTTATTATGTTTAAAGATATTTTTATTTGATTCTTTAATTATAAAAATTTGAGAAAAAATTTATTAAATCTTACATGAAATCATTAATACTGCAAAAATTCTAATTTAACTTGATCGTGAAATCTAACTAAAGTTTATGTATTAACTATTTCATAGATTTAAAAACTAAAAATATATTCGTTTTTCCCCTTTTTAAAAAATTTATTCTAAGGTTAAATGAAATTCTTTATGCTTATCAAAGATAAAAGGATTAGCAAAAGCTCTTCACTTTTCCTTTTATCTATTCTAAATTATAAACTATAAGCAATATAGATAGCTGTAATACTCAAAAAAATATAAACTACTTAGCCTTTAGTTAGTGAAACTAGCAATTCTATGAAGAAAAAAATCTTCTATAGTAATCTCGCATATTTTAATTAAATAAGTTAAATTATTTTGATGGGAAATATTTTTCTACCAATGCATAAATAATTGCTGCGGTTTCAGTATCCAAAATTCCATCATAATTTTTTTGACGAAAATGAAGCTGAAACGCCATAATCAAATTTTTATACCCACTTTCAGTATTTGCAGTTGAAGTATCATATCCATACTTTTTCAGTTTAGCTATGACTTCTGTTTTTGCTTTTACAAATAATGAAGGATCTTTAGCAAATTCTTTTTGATAATCATTTTTTTGTGCTACATCATACCATGCTCCTATACCTGAATCATAAAGTTCTTTCCACGGAAAAGCGGCACCTGGATCCATTTTTCTTCCAGGAGCAATATCACTATGGCCAACAACATTAGTTGGTGAAATATCTGGATAACGTTGAAGAATGTTAAATGAAAGTTCTTTAATTGCATCAATTTGCTTTGGATGAAAAGGTGGAAATGTAAATTTTCCGTTATCATCGGTTGCTAGATTGACTGTTTCAATTCCAATAGCTGTATCATTTAGATTGTTACGTCCAGCCCATGAACTAACACCAGCATGCCATGAACGCTCATTTTCATCGACCAGATTAAAAATGCGCACATCTTTAAAACCTGCATCCGTGTACGTCTGTTCTGAAGGATCAGGAACAAGATAATGGGCACTGACTGAAGGTCCTGTAAGAGTTGTAACAGATGATTTAAAGTTGGCTGCAGTGTAATGCATTACTAGAAAACGAACTCGACGATTAAAGCCCTTTACAGTACGATAGCTATTATAATCAATTTTATACATAATAAATCCCCTTTTATTTAATCTTTAAATTATATTATAATAATTATTAAAAAACTTATTAAATAAATTTAATATTTTTATTATTACAATAATATATTTATATTTATAATTTATAATATTTTGAATATAAATATTTTTTTATTACTTTTTGGATATTATATACATTTAAAATTCAGATAATTATATAGTTCATATGCATGTTAATATTTAGCAATTTCTGTTATTCTCTTAAGATATATGTATTTTAAATTAGGAAGAGATCAAAAACTGAGGATGATTATGGCGCTGATATGATTTGTATTTGATTTGAGAATTATTCTTTGTAAGTGAATAGATTGCTCATTTTAAGATTCTTGCTGATTAGAGATATTTGATGTAATAGTGGAAATAGCCTTAAGCGCTCAGACTTATTTGTTAACTAATATAAGACATTAATGGTGATTAACATATAATTATGAACTGGCTTACTTAGATTAAATATTTCTTGTACATTGCTTTATAATATTTAATTTATATAAAAAAGTATAATTAATTATTATTAAGTATTTTTGATATATATATTATTATTATAATTTTTTATAAACTAATAAAAATTCAGATATCAAATTTTGTATAATTTAAAGAGAGATATGTTTTATCCATTTTCTTTTTCACTTTTTATATAGTTAGCAAGAGCGTCAGTTTCTTGTTTAGTAAAAAAAAGGCCAAGTTTTGAACGGCGCCATAATATATCTTCACATGTTTTTGCCCATTCTTTTTCCATTAACCATTTCACTTCTATTTCATAAAGCCCATGTCCAAAATATTTTCCTTTATCCACATTCCCATTCGCAAATATTATAAATGTCTCTAAGCCATAGGAACGAGCAAGCCTACGGCAAGTAAAAGCATCTAAATCTGGAAGTAAGACAGAAATTCTCTTTTCAATCAGATCTAATCTATTATATGGAAAATCACCTCCAGGGAGTACAGAATTCATTGTCCATGGTCCTTTCTTAGAACCAAGCGCTTTTTCAATAAATTTCATTACATCTTCAGCTAATACGCGATAAGTCGTTATTTTTCCACCATACAGATTAAGAATTTTGGGTGTATTTTCTCCTCCTATTTCTTTTAGGACATAATCACGTGTTATTTCTTGAGCTATTGAGGTACCATCATCATAAAGAGGACGAACACCCGAATAGCTCCATATAATGTTATCACGCAATATCGGTTGCGTGAAATATTCATTCGCTACTGCACAAATATAATCGATTTCTTCATCACTAATAGATACATCAGTAGGATTACCTTGATAATCACAATCTGTCGTTCCGATTAATGTGAATTCTTCCTGATATGGAATAGCGAAAATAACACGATTATCGCTATTTTGTAAAATATAAGCGCGATTATGCGTGTCAAGTTTTGGAACCAAAATATGGGATCCTTTAACAAGCCGTATAGGTGGAAGTTCTATAGAATTTAAAACATTCTCTAAAACATGATTAATCCAAGGGCCAACCATATTTGCAACATAAGAAGCTGTAACGCAATATTTTTTATCACTTAATTTATCATGAAGAGTAATAAGCCATTTGTTCTCTTCTATTGTTAAGGATAGAACTTCTGTTCGTACTTTTATATCAGCCCCCCATTTTTTTGCATCTCGTGCATTAGCAATGACCAAGCGAGCATCATCTACTATTGCATCAGAATATTCAAAACCCTTATGATATTTTTTTTTAAGAGAGGTACAAAAATTTTTTGAAAAATCAATCATTTTGGTACGCTGAAATATTTGATTCCAACCACCAAGATAATCATAAATAAAAAGCCCTAAACGTAATATCCAAGAAGACCGTAATTTTTTATGATAAGGTAGGATAAAGCGTAAAGGATGTACAATGTGTGGAGCCATACGCCAAATAATTTCGCGTTCTTTCAATGCTTTACGAACTAATTTGAATTCATAGTGTTCAAGATAACGAAGACCACCATGAATAAGCTTTGTTGATGCACTCGATGTACCTGATGCAAGATCATTCATTTCAGCTAATCCAACACTAAACCCACGACCAGCTGCATCTCTGGCTACCCCGCATCCATTTATTCCGCCACCAATAATAAATAGATCATAATGCGTGGTGGCTTTCATTGTCTTTTCTTTCATATTAAGTTGACTTTACAGGAGTTAATGGTGTCAATATTTGAGTGATTAAGATAAGTGTTTTATATCAAATATTGGCATATTTCTTTTAATAAAAAAATATGCATGAAAATATTCTATATATTAGATAATAAAAAACAGGCTATCTTCATAATTTGCTAAATTATATATTATAATTTAAATGGTTTGTTGCATAAATATGATACTTGATCATATAAGTTTATAAACACTTAAGCCAAATAAAAAGACAGATAAATGATCGATCGAGCGCAATATTTTAAATTACCATTTATGAATTTTTTTTTAATAACAATCGTATTGAGTGTTTTTACGTACTCATTTTTATCATATGCGCAAACAAAAGAACAAATATCAAATCATCTGACTATAGAAAATCTTAAAATACAACTTCTGGAAGATCCTGCTTTTTTATCGAAGCTTAGTGAGAAAAGCACAAAAAACATCAATGATGATTATATTCGACAGATTATAAGAGACTATCTACTTAATAATCCGGAGATTATGATTGAAATGCAACTTATCCTTCAAGAAAAATTTGAGCAGCATCGTCAACAGGAAGTGCAAAAACAAGCTGAAATTATTAAGTTATTAGAAAAGGAAATTTTTCAATCTCCTTATGATGCGGTTTTAGGAAATCCAAATGGCAAAATAGTGCTTGTTGAATTTTTTGATTACAATTGTAGGTATTGTAAACGTTCCTATTCAGATTTAATAAGCCTAACACAAGAATACTCAGATCTACGAATAGTTATCAAAGATTTACCAATTTTAGGGCCTGATTCCATAGAAACACATATTATTGCTTATGTTTTTAGAAAACTCTTTCCAGAGAAATATTTTCAGTTTCATAAAAAACTTTTAATGAGCCAAGGTCGTGCAAATGAAGCTAAGGCTATAAAAATAGCAGTTTCTTTAGGAGCAAATGAAAAAGAACTACGTAATGCAATGCAAAACTCAAACTTACAGAAATTCTTTCAAGAGAATATTCAAATTGCTTCTGCCTTGAATATCACTGGTACTCCCGCTTATATTATTGGAGATAAAATATTTATTGGAGCTGTGGAAAAAAATATTTTGCAAGCAGCAATAGAAAATGCACAATAAACTTTTCTTTTCTCAATTAGATTGTTGAGAAATACATCAATATATTGATTCTTTGATTTTTTTGTTAACAGATTTATAAATGTGGATTTGTATCGCAGATTAATTTAATTACAATGTGCACATAATAATTAGGGGAAGTTTCATTAAAATTTAAAAGATATTTAGTCATAAGGATAGTAAGGACTAGCAATTTTATCGGTCAAGGAGTTAGGAATAAAATGGCAACAAAAAAAACAGATATTAACCAATATACTGGGATTGATACAGCAATTATCCGCGACCTTGCTGAAATTTTGAATGATACAAATTTGACCAATATTGAAATTGAAAAAGATGGGTTTCGAATTTGTGTAGCGCGCCAAAACACATCTTCTTCTGAGCAAACAGTTTATGCACCTATTTCTGGCTCTACAGTAGTTTCTTCTTCATTTGCAACAACTGAAGATTCTACAAAACAAGAGAAATCAAAAAATGAAGTACTATCTCCAATGGTTGGTACAGCATATCTTGCTCCTGCACCAGGTACACAACCTTTTGTAAAAGTAGGGCAAAATGTTTCTAAAGGTCAAACCTTACTGATTATTGAAGCAATGAAAACTATGAATCAAATTTCATCGCCGCATGCAGGTACTGTTACTGCTATTTTAGTTAAAGATGGTCAACCAGTTGAATTTGACGAACCACTTATTATAGTTGAATAAAGCGGAGGGATAGCTATGATTCAAAAAATCCTCATTGCTAATCGAGGAGAAATTGCTCTTCGCATTCTGCGAGCGTGTAAAGAACTTGGAATTAAAACCGTAGCTATTCATTCAACTGCTGATGCTGATGCTATGCATGTTCGACTTGCTGATGAAAGTGTATGTATTGGTCCTCCACAGTCTCGCGATTCTTATTTAAATATTTATCAAATTATTTCGGCCTGTGAAATTACAGGAGCGGACGCTGTTCATCCAGGTTATGGATTTCTCTCTGAAAATGCAAAGTTTGCAGATGTATTGGAAGCTCATAATATTACATTTATCGGTCCAACAGCAGCGCATATTCGTATTATGGGTGATAAAATAGAAGCTAAAAAAACTGCTAAGAACCTTGGTATCCCGGTCGTACCAGGCTCTAATGAGGCTATAGTTGAAGAAAAAGAAGCTCTACGCATTGCTAATGAAATTGGCTATCCAGTTATTATTAAAGCTTCTGCAGGCGGTGGTGGGCGCGGTATGAAAGTTGTTCATTCTGAACAAAAACTTTTAACAGCTCTCAAAACAGCACGTTCAGAAGCTAACGCTGCTTTTAATGATGATTCAGTTTATATTGAAAAATATCTAGAAAAACCACGTCATATTGAAATTCAGGTCATAGGTGATGGAGCTGGTAATGCTATACACTTAGGAGAACGTGATTGTTCACTTCAACGGCGCCACCAAAAAGTATGGGAAGAAGCGAATTCACCTGTACTTAATGAAACTGAGCGGAAAAAAATTGGTAATATTGTTGCAAATGCCTGTGCGAAGCTCCGATATCGTGGAGCGGGTACCATTGAATTTCTTTACGAAAATGGTGAATTCTATTTTATTGAGATGAATACCCGTTTACAAGTTGAGCATCCTGTAACTGAAGCAATTACAGGTATAGATTTGGTTCATGAACAAATTCATATTGCATCTGGTTTAGGGCTTTCAGTTACCCAAAAAGATGTCCATTTTTCTGGTCATGCCATTGAATGCCGTATTAATGCTGAAGACCCCATTAATTTTATACCATCTCCAGGACTTATTACCCATTTTCATACACCTGGGGGATTAGGAGTTCGTGTTGATTCAGGTGCTTATTCAGGTTATCGTATTCCTCCCTATTACGATAGCTTAATCGGAAAACTGATTGTTCATGGTCGTACACGTTTGGAATGTATGATGCGTTTACGGCGTGCTTTAAGTGAGTTTGTGGTTGATGGTATTAAAACTACATTACCTTTATTTTGTGATCTTATTGACAATCAAGATATTGCTAATGGTAATTATGATATACATTGGTTAGAAAAATATCTTTCTGATAAATTAGTCTCTTCCGAATTATAAATAGTAAGCTTATATATAAAATTTGTTTATCAATACAAATATATTAATCAATAAAACATCCAAATAATTTGGCTTAGGTATATATATTTTATAACATATAAACCACACTCATCATTTTTTATTTGCCTTTTTGTGAGTTTATGCTATTTCCAATATAGCATGCCCTTATAGCTCAGTTGGTAGAGCACCTGATTTGTAATCAGGGGGTCGGGAGTTCGAGTCTCTCTGGGGGCACCATTTTGATCTTTAACATATTGAAATATATAGATTTTCTTTTAATTTCTATTTTTAGGGCCATTTTTAGGCTATCCTTTGCGATCGATACGGTTTTACTTAATTTGTTCTTATTTGCTCTATATTTTTCTTTGGAGTGAATGCTAGGATTTCTTTTTCCATTTCATCATTCTATCTAACCTATATGGTCCTGGAAATACCCTTTGCAGAACCTAATTATGAAGCATTGTTTTGGGTACATTAAAAGGTCGTGCATACTCACGTGTCGTTATATATCTATCATTTATTATCAAATATTATTTCATTACCCGCACCTGTTCTATTTTTAGGTTATGTAAATGGAGCGAAGCTTAGGAAACATTTGCATAATGTTAAGAGAATTTGATTAAATTTTTTTCATATTTTGTCTGTTTTTTCTAAAAATACTTCGATATTTTTATTGATACGTTCAGTTTATTTATCATAACGTTAAATGAGATAAATTTTGATACCTAAAGTGATAATTGATAAGTGAAGTATAAGCTTAAAGCTCAAAAAAAATTACACTATTTCCATACTCTAAGTATCATTTAAAGATTGGATTTGAAAAGTATATTTAGATTTAGTTTTGCTATTTATTTATAAAAAAGTATAGATGAATTACTAGCTTGGGTATTTGATTTCTATTAATTTATGATCTTTGATAAGATTACCTAGAGATGTTCTGAAATGAGAAGGATATCAAAAAAATAAAATGTGTGAATTCATTGCTCAAGAGATTTTTCAGATAGCTGAAAATTGATTTTCCATGGAAAACTATTCAAGCTTTGGAGTTTCTGGTTTTCTTTTTCAAAAAGTGTATGGTAAAGTTGCATTGAATTAATTTTGCAGCTTTAACGGTAATTTGAATAACACTGTAAGCTTTAATTCTTTATGCCAGTGTTAACAGTAGTTTACTTTGGTAGCTAATTAGTTAGAATTCTCATTCATACTAATTTTCTATTACCTTATTAGAGATATTTAAAGTATTTCAGTCTTTTCATCAGCATAATGACGGTTTTTATTTTTGTATTTTACGGTTTTTCCTATTGTGCTAGGAAGCACATGCACAAGTGGTATTGGTATGGTTATGCTCTTTATATAAATACAATTATATCACGTTATTAGATATATCAAGTTATAGATGTTTTAAAAAAAGTTAGATTAATTATATTAAAATAGTATTCTCAATTTTTACTTACAAAATCTTATAAATTAGAGGTATTTTTAATATTATATATTTCATAAAATATTTTGAGTCATAATATTAATTTTACTATTTAAGCTATATTATCTGATTAATTAGAAAAAATAGAAATACTAATGTATACAGATTCAAAAATTATTTTAGAAAAAAAGGCAGATAATCAAATAAACAGTTGTATTTTTTTGTTAATTATTAGAAAGAATTTAGATAATTAAAAGATTTGTAAATATAGAATGCATTTTTATTTTCTCAAAAATGAGAGAGAATAAAATATCTATATGAGGAGATAGGACGAGGCAGTTATTTGTTTGCTGAATAGGATAATAATAGAAATATATGAATAATACTCCTATAACATTTTATCATTCTCCACCATTGGTAAAATTTGCTGTGGCGCCAATGTTAGGTTGGACAGATCGGCATTGCAGATTTTTTTATCGTCTTTTGACGAAAAAGGCGCTACTTTATACTGAAATGTTCGTAGCTGATACTGTGATTCATGGCATCCGTAAAAAATTATTGGCTTTCAGTGATGAAGAACATCCAATTGCATTACAATTAGGAGGATCAGACCCAAAAAAATTAGCAGAAGCTGCACGTATTGCCGAAGACTTTGGTTATGACGAAATTAACTTAAATGTTGGTTGTCCATCAGATCGTGTTCAAGCAGGTATATTTGGTGCTTGTTTAATGTTGCATCCTGATGTTGTAGCGCAGGCTGTAGAAGCGATGAAACGAACTGTTACTATAGCTGTGACTGTTAAATGCCGTATTGGTGTAGATGATCAGGATGAAGAATTGGCTTTAGACTTTTTAGCTGATCGTGTATGGAATGCAGGCTGTGATGCGCTATGGGTACATGCGCGTAAAGCGTGGTTAAAAGGATTAAGTCCAAAAGAAAACCGTGATATTCCACCACTTAATTATAAAAGGGTTTATAATTTAAAGCGTAAATATGAAAAAAATTTTATTGGATTAAATGGTGGGATAAAATCAATTAGTGAAATAAAAGAGCACTTAAGATCATGTGATGCCGCTATGGTTGGACGACAAGTTTATCATAATCCCATTTGGCTGTGCCTTATTGATTCTGAAATATATGGTGAACCGCAGAATAATCTTAGTGATTATGATCTTATTAATGCTATGTGTGAGTATACTGCCAAACATATAGCTTCAGGAGGGCGTCTTTCTCACATTACACGTCATATGCTTGGTTTATTTCAAGGACGTGATGGTGTGCGACGATGGCGGCAAATATTATCACATAATGCAACAAAGACGGATGCCAATGTACATATTTTAAAAGAAGCTTTTGCCGCTATCAGTTAAGATAATTTGATAAAAATTTTAATATTGTATAATAAATTGTAATTTATGAGTAATTATTAAAAAATTGTAGTAATTCCAGGAAGAGATAAAATAAATATCTTAATTAATTAGAGTTAAGCTCTGTTAAAAATTTAAAAAGATATGAAAGTTTGCTGAAATAATTATATACAGCAAGATATCAGTTTAATATGTTCCCTTTAAAGAGATTTTCAATATTCGCTCTCTTATCATCCTAAATACTTATTAAGCGGTGCATCTTACATTTGTAGCATGAAAAAAAACAATAAATTATTTATATCTTATCTATAAAAGAAAATTCTAATTATATATTGTAGATTCGAAAAGGTATTTTCATGATTGCTAGGCCATTTGATGATTTTCGTGCTTTGTTAATAAATTTACCTGTTGCTGATGAATTTACAATGACTCTAGCAAAAAAACGGCATGCACAATTATTGAAAACAAAAGGCGCACTAGGAAAATTGGAAGATATTGCAGTGTGGTATGCGGGATGGAGGGGCGAAGAAAAACCAATTATAATGAAGCCTCTAGTTGCTGTTTTTTCTGGAAATCATGGGGTTACTGATGAGGGTATTACGCCGTTTCCGCAATCTATGACACAACAGATGGTACAAAATTTTACAACAGGTTGTGCTGCTATCAATCAGATTTGTGTAGCTTATGATCTTGGATTGAAAATATATGATTTGGCATTAGAATATCCAACAATGAATATTACAAAAGACGCTGCAATGGATGAGCGTAGTGCAGCCGCAACAATGGCATTTGGAATGGAAGCAATTGCCGGAGGAACAGATCTCTTGTGTATTGGGGAAATGGGAATTGGCAATACGACTATAGCTTCAGCTTTATGTCTTGCTTTATTTGGTGGAGAAGCTGAGGAATGGGTAGGATCTGGTATGGGGGCTGTCGGAGAATTTTATCAGCGCAAGGTCATGGCTGTAAAAACAGCAATCTCTTTACACAAGAATTATTTTAATGATCCTTTTGAAATTATGCGCCGCTTAGGAGGGCGTGAGATTGCTGCTATGGTAGGAGCTATTTTAGCTGCAAGAATGGAAAAAATTCCAGTTATTTTAGATGGATTTGTAGCAACAGCAGCAGCAGCAGTGCTGTATAAAATGAATCCAAGCTCTCTTGATCATACACTCGTTGGGCATGTTTCTTCTGAAGCAGCTCATCGTAAACTTTTAGAAAAAATTGGGAAAAAACCACTTTTGGATTTAGAAATGTGTCTTGGTGAAGGAACAGGTGCAGCTATAGCAGCTGGTGTTGTTAAAGCAGCCGTCTTAGTTCACGCGCAAATGGGAATGTCTGAGTAGAAAAATTTAATATTAAAAAGTGAAAGTATGATCATAAATATTAAAAAAACTTTATCCAACTATAAAATTTAAGCTTCCTAAAATCATTCATTTTTTCGCATCAAGAGGTATTTTGATCGTGTAATTTTAAAAGATGGATATCTCATATTATCGCTCTTTCATTTTAATTAGCTGGTTTCACATTTTTTATTGGTATTTTTCAGTTGAAAAAAGCATATCACGAATGAATTACAAATTTTCATAATATCTAAATTTAGAACGTGTAAGTTGGAATCTTTAGTGATTACTAATCATTACAGTATATTCTAGGTATATTGGCTTTACTAGTGGCTTCTAATGCAACCAGATATTATCTTATAGGTTATAAATTTAAAATCTTCTTTTAGTGAATTTATATTTAAAATTAGATGTTATTTCAATTAGTTATAATAATAGCATTTTAACTAAGTAGAGTTTTTATTAACAATTTCAGTGGGATATTGAGTGCTACAACACATCAGATAAAGATTGCTGCTGTTATGCATAGTGGTTCAATCTTATAGTAAAAACTATCGTGATTAATCCATTATATTTGACATTGATAATCTCTTATATTGTTCACGTGGCACTATAAACTTTGTTAAAGTCAGCTAGTTTGATAAAAAATTGATATAATACCAAATTCATAAGAATTGACGTACTAAACAGCGGAGATATACAATAAGCTCATCATTAAACCATGGGTGTTTTTTTAACCAAAAAGTATTTCGCCATGACGGATGGGGTAAAGGCATAACATTATATCCTCGGGGTTGACGTATGGATAAGATATTTTTCCAATCACTGACGGTTTCCGAGACAGTTTTATGTTGTAGGTTTGTGATATGCCATTTGTGTGCATAACTTCCAATAGCAAGAACAAGTTTTATTTGTGGCATAGCTTGAAATACTTTTTCATGCCATATTTCTCTACATTCACTTCTTGGTGGCAAATCGGATTTATTCTGGTCATAGCCAGGAAAACAAAATCCCATAGGAACAATAGCAAATAGGGATCTATTGTAAAATTCATCACTGGTTACGCCCAGCCAATTACGTAATTTTACGCCAGAACGATCATTAAAAGGGATAAAACTTTCATGCACACGCAATCCCGGTGCTTGGCCTGCAATTGCAATAGACGCAGTATTCGATAAATAGACAATAGGTCTTGGTTCATGGGGAAGGGGAGGAAGATAATGCGGATGTTTGATACAAACACGACAAGAATGAATATCTTTTTCTAATTTGATAATATGATTACATTGTTGTTTGTTCATGATAAATGAGAAATTAGAAAGATATTTTTATGGAGTAAAGAAATTACTTTATTTTTTTATGCGAGGATGAGCTTTACGCCATTCTTGCGGTTTTTGAAAAGTTGACTGCCATATTCCTTTTTTTTCTTTTTTGGCTTTTTGTTCTTCTTTACGGTAGTTATAAAAACTGATAGCCCAACCATTACGTACCATTGCTGCATTAATATTATTAATTTTTTTGGTTCCACATATAGCAATAATACGATGATATTTGTCTTTTTTAGACCAATAACATGTAACAGATTGGTGAGCTATCAGTTCTTCTAATTCTTTTTTGGCTTGGAAGCCACATGCATAGCGTTTTTTTTGTATGCCGCAAAATTGATTAAGCTCAGGAGCATCGATTCCTGCAAGTCGAATTACGACATTAGAAATCTTGATTGAATCACCATCAATGACCAATGCGTTACCTTTTAGAGATTTTTGTGAAATAGAAATTATGTTGGGGGGAGATGCCGCAATACATTTCGAATAAATTGTTCCATTGATAAGAACAATAATTATTATAATGATACTGAAGATAATAAGTTTTTTGCTAAAACTATTCGGATTAGAAGGAGAGTTATTTATTGTCATGAGCTAGAAATTATAACAATACGTTTATAGTATGAGCTAGGATAAGACATTGGTAATTTGTACTAACTTTTTCATTTTAAAAAGGATTTGTTATGCTTTATCTATATATTTTAAGTTAGCACTTACACTAATGATCATAAGGTAATATAATTATTTATGAGCACTTAGGTTTGTATCAATAAAGATTGTTTAATATAATTTTGATAAAATGCACTTAGTAATATATCGCTCTTTATTATCAGTGTGAGCAATGAGTTACTTTGCAAAAAATAAATGTCAAAATTTCAGCTAGAAAAGCTAGACACTTATCTTAAAAGAATGCAATTACACTTGCTCTCCCTTTTTATTAAGGGCTAACAACAAAAGAGCTTTTATAAAAAAGCTTTAAATTATAAAAACATTACAACACACTCTGTGTTTCTATTTATAATAGCATTCTCAATTTAAATAATTTAAACAAAAGACTAATTATTTAATTTTTGTTTCTTTAAACTCAACATGCTTTTTAACAATTGGATCATATTTACGTTTACTCATTTTATCTGTCATTGTGCGGCTATTTTTCTTTGTTACATAGAAAAAGCCCGTATCTGCAGTTGACAAAAGCTTAATCTTAATGGTTGCTGCCTTAGCCATAATAAGAGTCCTATTATAGTAAAATAATACTATTTCGCTATCAAAATTTATTTTTGATGCAATTACATTTTACATATGACACTACGGATGTTCTACAAAAAGTCAAGAGTTGTTTAATTTTCTCATTAATTGGATAAGCACTAAAATAATATATAAGCTAAAAAAACAGGCAATTGCCAAAGAAAAACCAAATGGTTTTAAAATATCCATTGTTTGACCAATAATAGCTGGTCCAATCAATATACCAATTCCATAGCAAAAAATAAAAGCAGAATTAGCTGCAGCAAGCTCTTGTCCTTTAAGGCATTCACCAAGTTGTGCAAGTCCAATTGTATAAAGACCTGCAGGTATACCACCAAGAAAAAAAAGATCAATCATCAAAATCAGTTTATGCTCTGCTATCTGTGGTATAATAAGGGTTCCAATCAATCCTAAAATAGCGCAACCCATAAGGGAATAGCGTTTATCTTTTAAATAATCACTTATGAGGCTGATAGGTATTAAAAGTAGGATATTACCAAGAGCAAGAATTTCCATAAAATGTATGGTTTCATTTTTATTATATCCAATTGATAAGCTAAAAGGTGTTATAAGTGTTAGCGTTCCCATTTGTATAGCACCATAAATAAGTGCTGCCATTGTTGAGGTGGGGACACGTAAAATATGTGAAAAAAATGCTATATTTTCCTTACTCTGAAATTTGGGGCTTAATTTCCAGGCAGAAAGAAGGGGTATGATAGCAATTATAATAAGAAGGCAGCCGCTACCAAAGGGTGTAAAGTCTTGTGTTCCTATTTTTTCCAGAAGCATTGGGCCTAAAATAAATCCCAGACCTAAAGTAATGGCATAGATAGAAATTACTAAACTGCGTCTGTGAGGTGGAGATGCATTATTAATCCAAAACTCTGATAGAATAAATATAATTGTCATGGCGAAATGCAGTGTAAATCGCAAAATAAACCACATCCATATCGATTCAAAGAAATAGAATCCTAAAAAACTCAGAGAACCAATAACCATCATAAGTAATATCGATTCGACAACACCGAAATATAAGGCGATTTGAGCAGTTAGAGCAGCGGCAATAATTGTGGCAATTCCACCGATGCCTCCACTATAACCGATGATACTATTTGAAAATCCTTTTTCAGTCATTAGCAACGAAATAAGTTGTGTTCCCATTCCTAATGCTATACCGACAGCACCAATGGTAGTAATCGAGGCAATAATTGCACGCAAAGAGCTATTTGGAAAGTTGAAGGTTTTGTTTATCATGAGGGAAGTTTAATTATAAATTATTTAGATCATATGATTAGTAATAAATTTAGTTGAAAATAGAAAAAGAAAATTGCAATTAAAAAAAATAGCATTCACAGCATAGCACATAGTTTGTGCGATAATTGTGTAGATTTTTAGATGACAAAAGGTAGAAAAGTTAGACAAGTCTATATGTTGCATATTCTTTAATATATTTGATATAAAAGCCTTTTTGACCTTTTCTGAATCAAAAAAGAATCATATCAAGCTATTATACATAGCTAAAAAAACAGTATGCATCAAATAATAATAATACAATGACTAATAATACAATGACAAGAGGTTTTTAAATAATCTCTTACTTTTAAAATATTAGCTATATAGCGCTTCTTACATTTTAAAAAAGATTTTGAAATAAAGATTTTTCTTAAATCACTGTTCGTGTAGTAATGAGCTTAAAACACCTTTATATTGATGTCATCAACAATCAATTGGGTTTTTAAAATTAAATATTGTTATGGGTTTATTATAGCTTTCAATCTTTGTATGTCGAAATATAATTTTAATTTTTGAATGCTTTATTGAGTGTTATCTTCTTTTATCAAAAATATAATTGCGTTTTTTCGCTATAGATTTATTTTTGTGATAGGAGATAGGTGAGAAAGTTATCAGGCGAGGTTTTGTTAACATTTCAAAACATAAAGCACCAGCAAAAGGTTGTACTTCTAAAATCTTTACTTCGACTGCATCTCCAAGTTGATAACATTTATGGCTACGTTTTCCTATAAGGGCATGCTGTACTTCGTCAAAATAGTAATAATCACTTTTAAGTGTAGAAAGAGGCACAAAACCATCTGCGTTTAATTTATCAAGTGCGATAAAGAGACCTGCTTTTGTAACTCCTGAAATACGGGCTGCAAATGAATTTCCGATTTTATTAGCTAAATAATGGGCGACAAGCCGATCAACAGTTTCTCGTTCTGCTATCATTGCACGACGTTCGTATAAAGAAATCTGATTGGCGATTTTTGCAAGATTTTGCTCTTGTTCATCTGTGAGTGCATCATTACCTAGTTGCAGAGCTTTTATAAGTGCTCGATGAATAATTAAATCAGCGTAACGGCGAATTGGTGAAGTAAAATGTGTATAGTTAGGTAGATTTAAACCAAAGTGGCCTATATTTTCAAGATTATATTCGGCTTGAGATTGCGAGCGTAAAATAATCTGATTTACTAATTCCTGTTGTTGTGTATTCATAACTTTTATAAGGATATTATTAAGCTGTGCTGATGTAAGTTCAGCTCCTCGAGCAAGTGATATTCCGAGACTTTGAAGAAAGTTCTGGAGCATTTCCTGTTTTGCAAGAGATGGCTTATCATGAATACGATAGATGAGAGGTTGGTGATATTCTTTTAATGTTTCAGCAGCTGCAACATTAGCTTGTATCATGAACTCTTCAATTAAATGATGTGCTTCTAGGTGAGATAAAACCACAACATCTTTAATATATCCATTTTGATCAAGAATAATCTTTTTTTCTGGTATTTCTAATTCTAATGGTTGTCGACGATTGCGTGCAATTTTAAGGCAGGAATATGCATCCCATAATGGTTGTAAAATGTTTTCAAGCAAGGGAGCTGTTTTTTTATTCGTATTTCCTTCAATTGCACATTGTACTTCTTGATAGGATAATTTGGCTGCTGTACGCATTACAATACGATGGAAACTATGTTTACGTTTATTTCCATTCGCATCAAAAATCATACGAACAGCTAGTGCGGGTCTATCTTTTCCTTCATGCAATGAACATCGATCATTAGAAATACGTTCTGGGAGCATTGGTACAACACGATCAGGAAAATAAACAGAGTTTCCTCGTTTTAAAGCTTCCTGGTCTAGAATACTTCCTGTTTTTATGTAGCAAGAAACATCTGCAATTGCGACAACGATAATCCAGCCTCCGCTATTGGTAGGGCTTTCATCTTTTATTGCATAAACTGCGTCATCATGGTCTTTTGCATCTGGAGGATCAATTGTAACAAATGATAATTGTCGCCAATCTTCGCGATTAATTGTATTATCAGGTTCTACATTTTCGGCTTGCTCAAGGACATCTGAAGGAAAAATATAAGGAATTTCTTTCGATATAAGGGCAATCATTGAAAGATCTTTTTCATTATCAATGTGTCCTAAAATATTTCTTACTTTTGCTTGCTTGAAGCTGTAGTTAGTACTGTCTTTAATTTCAACTTCGATCAGATCACCAGCTTTTATATCTATGTTCGTAGCCATATCAATAATAAGTTCATTATTTTTACGTTCTATGGGATCAAGCTGCCATCCGCCATTTTCTAATTTTCTCGCTATACCAAGCATGTTTCTTTTTTTCTTATCAATCTTGCGGATGATTCGTCCTGTATAGGGGGAATTTTGCAAAACTGTTTTTCGAAAAATTTTTATAAGAACGTGATCCCCAATACCAATGCTTACTCCTTTTATGTGATGAGAAGAAGAGACCCGAATATTAGGCTTTGGATCATTGGGCCATTCAAGAGGTTCTGCAATAAAATTACCGTCTTTATCAAGAGCACTAACTTTGGCCAAAGTAATCGATGGTAATGCCTTTTTGATGATTAAATTTTTACGTTTTTGTGGTATTGCATAATTATCTTTTAAGTCACGCAATATATCTTTTAACCACATATGAGAAGCACTGCTCAAGTTAAAAGCTTTAGCAACTTTTTGTTTACTCGATTGGCTAGGATTATTAGTGATAAAGGATAGAATTTCTGATTTACTAGGTAGCTGCTTAATATTAGATGATTGAAAATATTTTATTTTTTTCTCACTTTTAGCCAAAATTTATGCCTTCTTTTTGCGGGGTGAAGTCTTTTTAGATGTTGCCTTCTTTTTTGAAGTAGCTTTTTGTGCTGTTTTTTTAATTGATGTTTTAGTTGATATAAGTTCTAACGCTTCTGCAAGTGTGATTGTAGCTGGATCTTTATCTTTTGGTAAGGTAACATTAATTTTATTCCAGTTAACATATGGACCGTAACGCCCATCACGTATAGTAATTGCTCCACCTTTTGGGTGATCTCCTAATGTTGCTAGCGCAGCAGGCGTTATTCTACGTTTATTGGTTGCACTGTCTTTTTTTGCAGCAAGTATTGTAACGGCACGATTAATGCCAATATCAAAAACTTCATCTATACTAAAAAGATTTGTGTATTGTCCATCATGAGCAAGATAAGGACCATATCGTCCAATTGCGGCTGTAATTATTTTTCCTGTTTCAGGATGAGTTCCAACTTCACGAGGTAGAGATAGTAAAGCTAAGGCTTTATCAAAATCAATATTTTCTATTTGCCATCCTTTAGGCAAACTTGCACGCTTAATTTCTTTACCTTCGCCAAGTTGAATATACGGACCAAAGCGGCCATTACGAAGAGAAATATCTTTCCCTGTTTCAGGATCAATACCAAGCATAATAGGTTCATCATTGTGCATGGCTTTACTTTGTTCTTCTGTATCTGAACCCAATTGGCATGTATATTTACACTCAGGATAATTAGAACAACCAACGAATGCGCCATAACGCCCTAATTTTAATGACAATTGGCCGTTTGTACAAAGGGGGCAAGAGCGGCAATCGCTTCCATCTTCACGTGTAGGGAAAGCAAGAGGGGCTAACGCTATGTTTAAAACATCAAGAACATTCATTATACGCAGTTCTTGGATACTCGTAATAGATGCATTAAATTCATCCCAAAAGTCGCGTAAAACATCTTTCCAGGAAAGTTTTCCATCCGATATAAGGTCTAATTTTTCTTCAAGAGCTGCTGTAAAACCACATTCTACATAGCGATTAAAAAAATTTTCAAGAAAGGCCGTAACTATACGTCCTTTAACATCAGGAATAAGTTTGCGTTTATCAGTTATGATATACCCACGATCGCAAAGTGTGCTTAATATAGATGCATAAGTTGAAGGTCTGCCAATTCCTAATTCTTCAAGCTTTTTAATTAATGCCGATTCGGAATAACGAGGAGGTGGTTCTGTTGTATGTTGTATCGATTCAACTTTTTCTTTTGTAAGTGATTCTCCAACATTAATCTGCGGAAGACGTCCTGTTTCATCCTCCTCACTATTTTCTTCTTCTTTTGGATCCGTATAAGCAGAAATGAAGCCATCAAAACGAATAACAGAACCTGTCGCACGCAAATGGGCATGATTTTCTTCTTGCAATGCTTCAATTTCGACAGTTGTACGTTCAATTTCAGCAGAACACATTTGGCTGGCAATAGCGCGTTTCCATATTAATTCATAGAGCTTTGCTTGATCACTATCGAGAACATTGCACACTTGATTAGGATGACGTGTAAAGTCTGTAGGACGAATAGCTTCATGTGCTTCTTGTGCATTCTTAGCTTTTGTTGAATAAAAACGCGGTTTTTCAGGAACATAGTGCTTTCCAAAAGAATCAATAATCGCTTTTCTTGCTGCATCAATAGCTTCTGAAACCATTTGTACTCCATCAGTACGCATATAAGTGATAAGTCCTGCTGTTTCACCATTGATTTCAACACCTTCATAAAGCTTTTGAGCAACTTGCATTGTGCGAGAAGCTGAAAAACCTAATTTTGAAGAAGCAGCTTGTTGTAATGTAGATGTTGTAAATGGTGGAGAAGGGTTCCTTTTTATAGGCTTAGCTTCAATACTTAATGTGCGATAATTTGCTCTTTCCAACATAAAGAGGATTTGATCAGCTTGTTCTTGGGATTGAATATCAAGCTT
Source organism: Bartonella bennetti (assembly GCF_045945445.1). Lineage (NCBI taxonomy): Bacteria > Pseudomonadati > Pseudomonadota > Alphaproteobacteria > Hyphomicrobiales > Bartonellaceae > Bartonella > Bartonella bennetti. The sequence continues at coordinate 632,300 of NZ_CP174576.1, forward strand.
ACCAAGTTTTTTATGGTTAAATTCTGTTAACCGCGCATGAAAAATGTCATTTCGGAGTGTTTTCAAGTACGTTGTAATTGACCAGTAGTCTTCTTTAACGAATTGCTCTATCTCTGATTCGCGATTGCAAATGATACGTAGGGCAACTGATTGAACACGACCAGCAGAACGAGCGCCAGGTAATTTGCGCCATAAAACAGGAGAGAGAGTAAATCCAACCAAGTAATCGAGAGCTCGACGTGCAAGGTAGGCGTCTACAAGTGATATATCAATATCACGTGGATTCTTCATGGCATCAAGAACGGATTTTTTTGTGATTGCATTAAAAACAACTCGCTTAACAAGTTGATCATTTAAAACTTTTTTTTGTTTTAGAACATCAAGGATGTGCCATGAAATAGCTTCTCCTTCACGGTCAGGGTCGGTTGCTAAGATAAGGCTATCAGCATCTTTGACTGCTTTTGCTATTTCATTCAAACGTTTTGCAGAAGCAGTATTAATATCCCACTTCATAGCAAAATCTTTATCAGGAAGAACAGAGCCATCTTTTGCAGATAAATCACGTACATGCCCAAATGATGCTATGACTTTGTATTGAGATCCAAGATACTTATTGATTGTTTTTGCTTTTGCTGGAGATTCAACGATAACAATATCCATAATTTTATCCGAATGTTGAAACAAAATTCTCTTTATAAACTTCTTTCAAATGAATAGCTAATGACAATTGGTCAAGAGCACATAAAAAAAACTACATTATACAACTTTTGATTGTTATTATTAAAAATACACCCTATAAAAGAAATCGTATAACTTATTTTCCACAGCTAATATAAAAAGTATACGGCAAAATACTAAGATAACGTCTATTGAGAGGTGGGGAGAATGCTCAAGGATAAAAGATTATGTTTATAAATCACTTAAAGATTATCCACTATATTACAGATATGTCAAAACAAATGAGCCAGATGGCACGTCAAGCTCATAGTCCACTTTTAGCATTGCTTTTGGATATGGTAGCTGAAGAGGGACAAAGTATTATTAATAGTGCTGAGGCTCTTGGAGAAGATCCTAACTCGACAATGATACATAACCACCAGAGTGCCGAATAAGCTTTCCAGCAAGATCGAGTTCAATTAGCAAGAGGTAGAGTTTTTGTAACGAAACACCTGAATAAATGCTGAGTGTATCTAAATCAATTGGAGTGCTTGATAGAGCTGAAAGGACAGCTGCACGTTCTATATCATCTCCAATTAAAGGAGTTTCATTAGTTATTTTCTTAGGTGAATGAGCATTTTCTTGTGGAAATTGAATTGAATATGTTTCTTCAAAAAAGCTGAGTTGTGGTTCGGTCGTCTTCGAGGTTAACGGTGTGAGTGTTTCTATAATATCAGAGGGATGTGTAACCAGCAAAGCACCTTCTTTGATAAGATTATTAGTACCAATTGCTCTTGGATCAAGTGGAGAACCTGGAATAGCAAAAATCAATCGTCCCATATCAACAGCTTGGCGTGCTGTAATTAAGGAGCCTGATCGCATGGCTGCTTCTACCACTAAAAGACCAAGCGATAGAGCTGCAATAATACGATTTCTTCTTGAGAAGTCGTTAGCACGTGCTTTCCAACCAATGGGCATCTCACTAATAATTGCTCCACCATTACTAAGAATATCATCATAGAGTTTTTTATTTTCAGGAGGATAAATGTAATCAATACCACCAGCCATGACTGCAACTGTGCCTGTTAGCAAACTTGCTTGATGAGCAGTGCTATCAATTCCACGTGCAAGTCCAGAAACAATTGTAAAACCAGCATTACCAATAAAATGAGCAAACTGGCTAGTTAATTTTTTGCCAACTGCAGAGGCATTTCGAGAACCAACAATCCCAACAGAGGGTTTTTGAAAAATTGAGCAATCGCCTTTTATAGCAATAAGTGGAGGCGATGCTTCTACTACTTTGAGGAATGGTGGATAATCTGGTTCCCCTATACCGATAAACCGAATACCTTGTTTTTCAGCTTGTTGCATCTCTTTCTCAGCATCATCTAATGTCGCGATTCGAATAGATTTAGCAAGCCCTCCCTTTTTACTAAGTTGAGGAAGCATAGCAAGAGCATTTTCTGCTGTTTTATAATGGTCAATCAAATTACGAAAAGTAACCGCTCCAATATTTTCACTCCGTAATAATCGCAACCAATTTAACCGTTGCTGATCAGTAAGCAAAATTCCTTTATTTGTTCCTATTTGTGGTATCAACTTTATTTTCTTTCCCTGCTAATAATCTGCGAATATTAGTTTGATGTTTTATAACAACGAGTATGCTCATTGTTATTATTATGTAAGCAACATAGAGAGAAGAGGAATAACAGTAAATAAAAATTGGAGTAATAATTACAGCTACAAGTGCAGAAAATGAAGAATAGCGAGTCAATACAAATGCTCCTATCCAGGCAATAATAAAAATAAGAGCTGCTAACCAATAAAAACCTAAGCATATACCTAGATAAGTTGCAACACCTTTACCTCCTTTGAATTTAAGCCATATGGGATAAAGATGCCCTAAGAAGGCTAAAAATCCAGTTAGAAGAGCAATTTCTACAGTATCAAATAAGAATTTTGTCATCCAAATAACAAAAGTTCCTTTTAATATATCGCATAAAAGGGTAAGAGCTGCGATTTTTTTATTGCCTGTTCGTAAAACATTTGTCGCTCCAATATTTCCAGAACCAATTGCTCTTATATCGCCAAATTCAGAAAATTTTGTAAAAAGTAGTCCAAATGGCACAGAACCAATGAGATAAGATATCAGGAAAATAAGCCATGTATTGAATTGCAAAAGTATTTCTACTTCACTCATTAAGAATCTCGTTTGCTTTGTTGATTAATTTTAAATACTGATTGTCCTTTTACAAAAGTTTGGAGAACACGTCCCTGAAAACGAGCATTTTCGAAAGGAGTATTTTTTGAACGTGAATGCAGCATCTCTAAGGATAAGATCCATGGCTCATCTAAATCAACCAAAATAAGGTCTGCAGGAGCATCTTTCATAAGTGTTCCAGCATTGAGACCAAAAAGTTTTGCAGGTGCTGTCGATAAAAGTTCAGTTAATCGTAAAAGAGATACGGTTTCATTGTGATAAAGGCGTAAGGCCGCGCTTAGCAAAGTTTCCATGCCAATAGCGCCTGTTGCAGCTTCTTGGAATGGCAAACGTTTTGCATCAACTCCTTGAGGATTGTGGGAAGAAGCAATGATATCGACTGTCCCATCTTTTATTGCGTTAATCATTGCTATACGATCTTCTTCTGCACGTAATGGGGGCATTAAGCGGAAAGAAGTACGATATTCACCAATATCATTTTCATTCAAAGATAAGTGATTAATGGATACACCAACTGAAATTTTTTCACTATGTTGTTTTGCTAAACGAACAGCATCAGCAGACATAGCTGTCGATATTTGTGCTGCGTGGTAGCGTGTTTGTGTGAGAACAGCTAGCCGTAAGTCTCTTTCTAGTGGAATGACTTCTGCTTCACGTGGAATTCCAGGAAAACCAAGCCAACTCGCTAACAAACCTTCATTCATAACGCCTTGATCAGAAAGATCGTAGTCTTGTGTTTCGTGGATCAATGTCATATCAAAATCACGCGCATAAATCATTGCGCGCCGCATAATAGCTGAATTTTGAAGTGTCTTTTTTCCTTCACTAAATGCAATTGCTCCTGCATTTTTCAATAAACCAAATTCAGTAATTTCTTGTCCTTTCAGACCTTGCGTGATAGCAGCAACTGGATAAATATTAACTAATGATGTTTCATGTGCTGTGCATGTAATAAATTTAATAAGGGCTATATTATCAATTATCGTCTGTGTATCAGGCATCATAAGAAATGAGGTAATACCACCGGCCGCTGCAGATTGGCTTGCTGAAGCAATCGTTTCAGGATGTTCAGCTCCTGGTTCTCCGATAAAGACTTGAGCATCAATGAGTCCAGGGAGAATTGCTTTATCTTGTGCATCAATGATTTCTGCTCCTTCTGGTGCTCCTTGATTTAAAGCTTCTTTTCCTGCGGTTACAATCAGTCCATTTTCAATGATAACTGTACCAATTTCATCAATTGCGCGTGAAGGATCAACAATGCGGGCGTTTTGAAAAACTATTGGTCTTGTCATTTCTTTTTTTTACTCCAATTTTGGCGTAAATCTAATAAAGCTTCCATGACAGCCATACGCACAGCAATACCCATTTCTACTTGTGTATGAATCATACTTTGTGCGCTATCTGCTATATCAGAAGCAATTTCTACACCACGGTTTATTGGGCCAGGGTGCATAATAATACAATCATTTTTAGCATACGCTAAATTTTCTTTATGCAAACCAAAATAATGGAAATATTCACGAATAGAAGGGATAAAAGTACCTATCATACGCTCGCGTTGTAAGCGTAGCATCATAATAACGTCAGCATCTTTGAGACCTTCTTTCATTGTATTAAATACTTCAACGCTCATATTTGAGATTCCAGTAGGTAAAAGTGTTGATGGCGCAACAGCGCGAACGCGAGCTCCTAAAGCATTGAGACTGATAATATTAGAACGTGCAACGCGTGAATGTAAAATATCGCCACAAATTGCGACAGTTAATCCTTCAATATGACCTTTTATTCTTCTAATGGTTAGAGCATCTAATAAAGCTTGTGTTGGGTGTTCATGTGCACCATCACCTGCATTAACTACGCAACAATCAACTTTTTGTGCTAAAAGAGCTGCAGTTCCAGCACAGTTATGGCGAATAACTAGTATATCAGGCTTCATCGCATTAAGAGTTGTTGCTGTATCAATTAATGTTTCCCCTTTTTTTACAGACGAATTGCTAATAGCCATATTCATCACGTTTGCTCCTAATCGTTTGCCAGCTAATTCAAACGAAGATTGAGTTCTTGTGGAAGCTTCAAAGAAGAGATTAATTTGAGTATGCCCACGTAATATAGATTGTTTTTTATCAATGTTCTTGGAAAAAAGTACATTCTCATCTGCGCGATCAAGTAATATATTAAGGTCTTGTACATTAAGGTGCTTAATCCCTAAAAGGTGCCGGTGAGGAAAAATTGGAAAAATAGTATTATGAGTCATAGTATTCTTTTCTATAGATCTCTAAAGAGCTTAAATGAGCATTTGTTTAAATATAATAAATGTTTTTAGCTGTAAAAAGGCAAATAGTCTATGATATGAGTGATTCTAATAATAGGAATATACTTATGAATGTTGTATCCACGGAGAATTCCCAGCGAAAAAATGCATTTCTTAGTGATACGCTTATGTTTCGTATCGCATCTACTTTACCTACTTCCTTATTGGCAAGTTTTGAGGAAATAGGAGCTTTTGTCGCTAGTGATGAAGCGTGGGATCTTGCACGTTTAGCAAACAGTCACCGACCCACGTTGCACTATAACAACCGATGGAGACAATCAAAAGAAGAATTAGATATTCACCCTTCTTATCATACTCTTCAACGATATTCTAGACAAGCAGGTTTAGTTTCTTCGCTTTGGGAAAATACGACTTCAGAAAATAGAGTACGTTATCAGGCACGTGCTATTCGCTTGGCTTTATTGGCTGGTTTGGAAACAGGACATTTAAATGAGATCACTGTAGCAAGTGCTGCTATTGCAGTGTTAATTGGTGATATTGAATTATTTAAAAAATGGCAAGATGCGCTTTTATCACGCCAATATGATTTGTCTTCTAGATCTATTGAGAATAAAAGGGGAGCTTCACTGACTTGTGCTTTTGATAATGTTGAGGAAAGTGAAAAATATACTTTTAATTTTCCAGCTGTTCAAAGGATTTCTTTTGATGAAAAAATGGGGCGTGATCTATATCGTTTAAACATTATAAAAACTAATGTTGTTAATCCGATGGCTGACGGATATATTGTAAGCGCAGAAATAGATGGCCTTTTAAGCTGCTTTTTAATTCCACGTATGCAAGAAAATGGCTTATTAAATGGTGTTATATTAACTCGTTATTTAATTCAGCGGTCTGGAGAATATTCAGCTCCAGAAGGAGTTATCGAATTCCGAGGTTGTTATGGTTGGCTTGTCGGTAACATAGGAGAAGGGGCTAAGGTGATTAAGGATATCGAAACCATGATGCGTTTCGATCAGGCTATAATATCAGCAGGTGTTTTGCGTTCTGCGCTTCAATTTAGTATAGATTTTCTTCGGAAGCAAACTCCAAATCAGCCTTTCCCACCATTAACAGAGCGTATTTTTGCGGATATTGCACTTGATATAGCTGCTTCGCAAGCATTGGTTATGCGCTTAGCACGAGCGTTTGATAACGCCGCAGATAATCGTTCTGAGGCAGCTTTCGCAAGAATTATGACACCTATTGTTGCTTGTCATGTCAGTCAATTAGTTATTCCGATTATTGGTGAAATTATTGCACAGGTTGGTATAGTGAGTTTCACGGATAGTAATCCTTTGTTGCAAATATTGCGTGACAGTCCTGCACGAATAGTTAAAAATAGTGGTGTTAATCAATTGGTAAGGGATGCAATTCTTATAGGTGATAAAGCACCCGGGTTATTTCAGCAATTATTAGAAAAAATTGCAGCTGATATTGGACAAGCTGGTCCACGAGCGATTGAAATTATTAAATCCGCTGTGAATATGGCATCGATAAATGAAGGAGCTGGTAGGTTTTTTGTTGAACAGATGGCATATGCATCTGCCAGTGCAGCGTTACGTTATACAGAAGTTGAACATGTTGTAAATGCTTATATGGAAAGTCGTCTTGGAGGACAATGGAGATCATCTTATGGTATGTTGATCGCAAGATATAATCCAACACAATTATTAGATGTTCTCTATCCTGCTGTTTGATTGCAGAGTCTTAATTCTATCGAGAGCGCCTTGCAAAATGAAAGCAGCAGCAGCTGAATCAATGCGTGATTTTCTTTTAGAGCGCGACATATCCATTTCTAAAAGACAACGTTCTGCAGCAATTGTCGATAACCGTTCATCCCAAAAAATAAAAGGAATTTTTGTATATGTTGCCATATTACTAACAAAAGTTTTGGTTGCTTGAACACGTGGACCGTTGCTTCCATTCATATTAATGGGTAAGCCAATGATAATAGCTCCTACATTTTCATTGTTAAAAATTTGTATAAGTGTCAGAGCATCTAATGTGAACTTTTTTCGATAAATAACAGGTCGCGGATTTGAAAATGTTAAACTAATATCAGAAATAGCAATTCCAATTGTTTTGGCACCCAAATCTAAGCTTGCTATTGTTTGCCCAAATAAAAGATGTGTCGTAACTTCGTTTATACTGATAATGGCCATGTTGTATGCTTAGAGTATCATAATATTTTGGTTGGTTACAATAAAAATTGGGGTGTATATACCAATATTCTTGCGCTTATAGACGTAGACTTGTATAGCCAAAAAATGAATGGGTTAATAATATTAGAGTAAATCAAGTAGAAAGGTGCAATATGTCTGTTGATAGTAAAACAGTCAAGAGGGTGGCAAAATTAGCGCGTATTGCTATCCATAATGATGAAGTTGAGCGTATAACAGAGGAGTTTAATACCATTTTAGATTTTGTAAAACAGCTTGACGAAATTGACGTTAATGGAGTTGAACCACTAACATCAGTAATTCCGATGGCTTTACGAAAACGTGAGGATGAGATTACGGATGGTAATAAGGCCACGGATATTATAGCAAATGCACCTTTAGCAGAAGAAAATTTTTTTCTTGTTCCAAAAGTAGTCGAATAATTTTTTACATTTTAAAATTCGAGAATCAACATGACCGATTTAATAACCTTAACAATTGCACAAGCTCGTGATGCTTTAAAAAAGGGAGACCTGAAAGCAATTGAATTAACAGAAGCTTATTTGAAAGCAATTGAATTGGCTAATCCAATTTTGAATGCTTATGTAGCAGTAACTGCAGAACAAGCAACAAAAATGGCCGCTGAATCTGATATCCGTTTGGCGAAAGGAAGAGCTGGTATTTTAGAAGGTATTCCATTGGGTATTAAGGATCTCTTTGCAACACAAGATATACACACTCAGGCTTGTTCATATATTCTTGATGGTTTTAAACCGAAATATGAATCAACTGTAACTGCTAATTTATGGAAAGATGGAGCAGTTATGTTAGGTAAGCTGAATATGGATGAGTTTGCTATGGGATCATCCAATAAAACATCATGTTATGGCCCAACTATTAATCCATGGCGAAAAAAAGAATCAGATGAAAAGCTTGTTCCTGGTGGTTCTTCAGGAGGCTCTGCTGCTGCTGTTGCAGCTCGTCTTTGTGCGGGAGCAACAGCAACTGATACTGGTGGATCAATACGTCAGCCAGCAGCTTTTACTGGTACTGTAGGGATAAAGCCAACTTATGGACGGTGTTCGCGTTGGGGAATGATAGCTTATGCCTCATCGCTTGATCAGGCAGGGCCTATTGGACGAGATGTGCGTGATTGTGCAATTATGTTAAAATCAATGGCTTCCTTTGATGATAAAGATTCAACTTCAGTTGATTTACCAGTACCTGATTATGAAAGCTATCTTGGTCAATCGATCAAAGGAATGAAAATTGGTATCCCAAAAGAATATTATATTGAAGGGATGTCTGATGAAATTGTTGATCTTTGGCAAAAAGGAATTAATTGGCTAAAAGATGCAGGAGCAGAGATTATTGATATTTCATTACCTCATACAAAGTATGCTTTGCCTGCTTACTATATTGTCGCTCCTGCAGAAGCATCTTCTAATTTGGCACGCTATGATGGTGTTCGTTTTGGACTTCGTATACCAGGAAAAGATGTTATTGAAATGTATGAAAATACCCGTTCATCTGGTTTTGGCGATGAAGTTAAGCGACGTATTCTGATTGGAACTTATGTTCTTTCAGCGGGTTACTATAATGCTTATTATCTTAAAGCTCAGAAAGTACGAACTTTAATTAAGCGTGATTTTGATCATTGTTTTGAACTTGGTATTGACGCTATTCTAACTCCTGCAACACCGACATCCGCCTTTAGTATTACAGATGAAAAAATAAAAAATGATACAATAGCCATGTATCTCAATGATATTTTTACTGTGCCAGTTAATATGGCTGGCTTACCAGGAATTTCTGTTCCTGCAGGTTTATCATTAGATGGTTTGCCTCTGGGATTACAATTGATAGGTAGATCTTTTTCTGAGGAAGTAATTTTTCAAATAGCATATATTATAGAACAAGCAGCAGGAAAATTAAATGCTGAAAAATGGTGGACATAAAATATAGTTTATAATTTTAATGCTAGTTAAAAAATAATTATAAATCACAATCAAATATGTAATTTAAATTCACAACTAAATCAAAGATACATTATGAGTGTATTATGATTTTTTAACTATGTTAGAAAAGTAGACAAAATAATTAAAGTAAAAACATTTCCTTTTTAATTAAATAATCTATTACATTTGAAAACCTAACAAAAGACAATTGTGTGCCGTAAAAAGTACAGACTTTAAAAATCTCTTAGATATTTGGTTATGAATAACAATCAAACGCGTGATTCTGAGTTAAATAATTAAGATAAAACATGAAAAGTAATAATCAAATTCATCTTTGAATATTTAAGTACAAAATTGAAGAGTAGAATAACAGTTTTTGTGAAATAGCTTAAAAGAGCAATATTTTGTATTATAAGCCAATTTAATTTGTATAGTAAGATAACAATGCGAAAAATTATTAATCGTAGAGATTTTTAATATCTAACAAAAAAGATTACGATTAAAGCCGCATTGTAAATGAAGATGATGCGCTCAATAGGAGTAAGAGCTTACTAAAATATATACGAAAAACGATCAGGGCTTATCATATGCTGTCAGGATATCATATTGTAGCATAGGGATGACACTATTCTATTTTAATTTTTCATGCAGGATTGGTTTGATAGAAACAGCAAAGTCAAAAATACAATGCTATAAAAATAATGCTTGAAGTTAAAGAAAGAATTAGAGAATGCAATGAATTTTTGCAAGAGCAGGAAAAAACTTATGGATCTTGAAATATACGCTAAGCATTATGAATGGAGTATATAAGAAAATCCTGATTATACTAATTTTTTGGTTATCTTTGCAAAGAAAAATTTATACAAAATCAGTATTACGAAGCAAGAAAACTATGATAAGAGATTATCATTACTTATGTACAGAAAGCTTGCCAGATACGATTTTATGGTTAGGTGTTAAGCTTTCTTAATGATAAAGAAAAGTCTTGCTGGTGCAAAGTTGCTGAGCCCTGAAAATATCTTTACAAAAATGCACTCATTCCATAAAAGCTATGATTTTTTATTATATTACAAGATAGGTAAGTATTATCTTATTGTATAATGTATTATATTTTTTCTGCGGCTCAGAATGTATATTTAACAGGGAAAATTATTTTAGCAAAAATTTCTGATAGATTAGCTGTGATATTCAAGATATAGAGTATTTATATTATTTAATTCTATTTTTTATCTATATTAATGCATCTAATCAATATAATTATCACGTCTTAATGATGATAATGAAATTACATTGATTTAAGTAATGCAAAAAATAAATAGAAAGCTAATTCAATACATGAAACTTATTCATTTTGAAAACATATTTCTAATGATTTATGGACAAGAAGTAGCTTTTAATTAATTGCATAATCATTAGAGTTAAATAATAGGGATATAAGTACTGTAATTTTTTTAATTTCCAAGATATGCTTCTTTGACGCGTGGATCGGAAAGCAAAGCTTTTCCTTCATCGTGAAATAATATTTTTCCTACTTCTAAAATATAAGCATAATTAGCAATGGAAAGTGCTGCAGATGCATTTTGTTCAATAAGAAGAACAGTTTTTCCCATATTATTAATTTTTTTAATAATCGAAAAGATTTCACGTACAAGAAGAGGTGCTAAACCAAGAGATGGCTCATCTAATATAACTATATCAGGATTACTCATAAGGGTGCGACCTACAGCTAACATTTGCTGCTCGCCACCTGACATTGTACCGCTCAACTGCTGAGATCTTTCACGCAATCGTGGAAATAAATCAAATATCCATTCGATATTGCGAGCAATAACAGTTTTATCATTACAGATATAAGCTCCTAGTTGAAGATTCTCTAAAACAGTAAAGTGAGGTATAATACGTCTTCCTTCAGGAGTTAATGCAATACCTAATCGCAAAATTTCTTCCGGCTGTTTTTCAATGATGGATTTACCTTTATATATAATTTCTCCATGAATCGATCGATTGAGACCTACAATAGAGTTTATAGTGCTACTTTTTCCTGCCCCATTCGCTCCAATTAGAGTAACTATGCTTCCTTCTTTTATAGACATAGAAAGGCCTTGAACAGCTTTAATCGCACCATAATGGACATGAAGATTTTTTATTTCAAGAATATTCATATATATCTCCACCGAGATAAGCTTTAATAACTCTAGGATTATTGCGCACTTCATTAGGTGTGCCATTAGCGATACAACGGCCATATTCTAATACACAAATATATTGGCAAAGTTTCATAACAATTTTCATGTCATGTTCAATCAGAAGGATTGTAAGATCAAATTCTTTTTTGATTTTTTCTATAAATTGTCTTAATTCATCACTTTCTTGTGGATTCATACCTGCTGCAGGTTCATCAAGAAGAAGCAGTTTTGGTTTTGTTGCTAAAGCTCGAGCAATTTCTAAACGTCGTTGTGCTCCGTAGGGTAGGGTGGTTGCTTTTTGATTAGCGAGATGATCAAGCTGAAGTCTCTTAAGAAGCTCCATTGCATTTTTATGAATTTGTCTTTGCTCTTTAAGTGCGCTTGGTAATAATAACGCTGCAGTAAACCATGGTTGTTTTTGTCGAATATGAGCGCCTACCATGATGTTTTGTAAGACTGTTAATCCTGAAAAAAGACGAATATTCTGAAATGTTCGTGCAATGTGGAGTTTGCAGACAGTATAAGGTGGAAGGCCACAAATTTTTTTATTATCTAAAAGAATTGTTCCATTTGTTGGTGCGTAAAAACCAGAAATCATATTAAAAATAGTTGTTTTTCCAGCACCATTTGGACCAATTAGCCCAGTAATTGTTCCTCGTTTAATAGCCATATTAACGTTGTTTACAGCAATTAATCCACCGAAATGCATTGTAAGATTATTGAGCGAAAGGATCGTATCATTCATGATTTTTTCTCGTTTTTGAAGAGATTTCTTCTCATTAAAAGATTGTAAATCCAATTCCATGAAAATTCACGTTGACCTAATAATCCTTTTTGCCAGTATAAGATAATTGCTAGCAATATAAGTGAAAAAATAACCATTCGTAGACCTGGTACTCCCGGAATGTATATAAAGCCTAGGTTTAATGGATTTTCAACAATGCGAAGCCATTCAAGCATTATTGTAATAATAATGCTGCTTATAACGCTGCCTGTAATAGAACCAAGACCACCAGCCACAACAATCATTAAAATATTAAAAGTTAAGGTAAAATTGAACATTTTGGGGTCGATGGTTGAAATAAGAGCAGCGGTTAATGCACCACCAATGCCTGCAAAAAATGCACCAACCGTAAAGGAAAAACAGCGATAGAAAAAAGTATTTACTCCCATCATTTTCGCAGCGATTTCATCATCACGAATAGCGCGTAACACATTACCTGTATTGCTTTGTAATAAAAGAGTAATAAAAATTATTGTAAATGCTAACCAACCAAAATTCCACCATAATGTAGCATATTGAGGTATTCCTTTGATTCCTAATGAACCATTCGTTAAAGGTATAGCATTGATAATGAGAACACGAATAATTTCTGCAAAGCCCAATGTTGCAATTCCAAGATAATCACCACCAAGGCGTAAAACAGGGAAAGCAATTAGCAAACCTATAATTGCAGCAGACAGACCGCCTATAATAACAGCAACGAAAAACGATAATTGCAAATTTTTTAAGGGTTCAGCTATCGGTTCTAAAATCCACATCATCTCTTTTTGTTCAGGAGAGAGAAGAAAAATTGCGCATACATAAGCACCAATAGCCATAAAACCAGCATGTCCCAAAGAAAACATGCCCGTAAACCCGTAAATCAAATTGAGTGAAATTGCTAATATTGCATTGATGGCGATAAGATTAATAATGCGTAATGTGTAGTCATTAAAATGGTTATCAGCATAAAATAAAAAACTAATAAAAATTATAATGCTAACAAGTGATAGAAAAATGTTTAATGATTTTACCATTAAATTTTCTCCTGATTTTTCTTACCCATTAAACCATTTGGCATTATTAATAAGATAAGAATCAATAGGATAAAAGCAAAAGCATCTCTATATCCAGATAAAGTTGGAGAGAAGGCAACGACCATAATTTCAATAAATCCTAATAGTAGGCCTCCAAGCATTGCTCCTGAAATTGAGCCTATACCTCCAATAACGGCTGCGATGAAAGCTTTTAATCCAGGAAGCAAACCCATATAAGGATGAATTTGAGGATAACGTAAAGACCACATAATGCCTGCTACGGCACCTAATGCAGAGCCTATACAAAATGTAAATGCAATAATCTTATTAACGGAAACACCCATTAAACGAGTTGTTTCAATATCATATGATATTGCACGCATAGCAAGACCAGGCTTTGTTTTATTGATGATCCATAATAAAATAATAATAAGAATAAATGAAATAATAGGAACGATGAGAAACATGGGAGCAATTCGAATGATACTCTTGGCATCTTGTCCGAAAGACCATAAGATTGGTGTTACAAGAAAATCTGGTTGTTTTACAGCTTTTGGAACGCTGCTAAAAAACATGATTGCAAGGTTTTCAATAAGAAAGGAAATGCCAATTGCGCTGATAAGAACCGAAATACGCGGGGCATTACGCAAAGGCTTATAGGCTAACTGGTCAACAAAAATTCCTACTGCGCCCGTAATAAAAATGGAAAAAAGAATGGCTAGAATCCAAATGGGCTTAAAATCTTGTGGAGCAATTTGTGAGTAATAAATAAGCCCTGAAACAAGAATAAAAAAGACAGAAATCCAATAATTTTTTTGTTTGTTTTGAAATCCAATAAAGATCGAATAATAAATGAAGACTGCGAACAATATAAGTAAAATAGCAGTCCATGTAGGCATAAAACTAATTGTGGAAAAGGAAAAAAAATATGCTCCCAACATCAAGAGGTCACCATGAGCAAAATTAATTAACCTTAAAACACCATAAACCATGGTATAACCAATTGCAATGAGCCCATAAAGTGATCCTAATGCTAGCGCATTAAAGAAATATTGAATGAACATTTCAGTGCTCATCTCTTGTTCCTTTTATGTATTAATATGAAATATGATTGTTCTAAATGGTCTAGTCTCGAAATACATTAACCAATTTTGTACTTTTAATTGAGCAACTTATTATTTTGAATTGTTTTTTTTAAGTCAGTAGACTGTATTTCATGTAAATAAATACGTTTTCCATTTTTTATTTCAATTACACCAATAGAAACTTGAGGGTTATGATTTTCATCTATGGATATAGCTCCAAAAGGGGTTTGAAAATCGTTTAATTTGCTCAGTTCAGCTGTAATTTGATCACGATCAGCACTGCCAGCATTTTCAATAGCTTGCATAAACATCATATATGCGGTGTACCCCAAAACTGCATTGATATTTGGTTGTTTATTGGGATAAATGGTTTTCCATTTATTTGTAAATTCTTGTGCAGCTTTTGACATGTTTGGCATAGCTTCATTGTAAGGAAGTGTTGTATGCAAAAATCCTTCTGCAGCTCGTCCTGCAATTGCAATAGTTTCTGGATTGTCCATAGCATCCCCACCCATAATGCGAAATTTTGCTCCTAATTCACGTGCTTGCTTTATAATTATGGCGCCTTCAGAAAAATAAGATGGGATGAATAAGATATCAGGTTTTTGTGCTATGATTTGTATAAGAATAGCTGAGAAATCTTGGTCTCCAGAGTTATAATTTAAATTTGAAATAACTTCACCACCTAACTTTTTGAATGAACTGATAAAATAACGTGCAAGACCAATTGCATAGTCGTTAGATATATCTTTTAAGATAGCCGCTTTTTTGGCATGTAAAGTTTTGATTGCATAAGTCGCAGCACCTATACCTTGATAAGAGTCAGTGAAACATGCACGAAAATAATACTTTTTGCCTTGTGTAACCAATGGATTTGTTGATGAGGTTGCGATAGTAGGTGTTTTTGCTTTTTCAGATACTTCTCCACCCGCTAATGATAGAGAAGAACCATAGGTTCCAATGATTCCATTAACTTTGTCATTAGCGGTTAAACGTGCTACAGCATTGACTGCTTCTACTTTATCAGATTTATTATCAACAACAATCAGTTCAACTTTGCGTCCTAGTATTTCTGGAGTTTTTTTATGTGCTAATTGTATACCCTCAAGTTCGAGTTTTCCTCCAAACGCATTTTGTCCAGTTAATGGAAGATAAACACCAATCTTAATAGGATCTTCCGCAGAGGCGCTTGTTAGAAATGCGCTTATTATAAAAGCTATTGTAAGGATTTTTCTCAATTGCATTGAATACTTTTCCTTATTTTCATTTATAATTTTTTATTATAAATTCCGTACATTATCTTGAACTTTATTATCATGCAAGTTATACGTCTTAATAAAGTTGATCAGTGTGTATGGAGTGTATACAGAAAGTCTTTAAAATTATTATATGCATGATGTGTATAAACTTTCTTGGATGAAATTTATGATTTATGAGCTGGCATTACGAGGTAGATACGACAACATGGGGAAATCTTATCTTAGGTCTTGCTTGTTGGTGTAACTACGATGTCTACTTACGCAGAAGAATCAATTTGTAGAATTCAAACCTACAGGATCGCGTTTGGTTATGACAAGTAAGGATACATTAAAAGATTATTCTTCATCTGAAGATGATCTCGGTATTTGTGGTGAAATTATTGAAATTAGTGGTGTCATTAAATGGTTTGATGGCAGCAAGGGGTATGGGTTTATTATTCCTGATTTTCCAGGTCTTCCTGATATATTATTGCATGTGACAGTGATGCGGCGAGATGGTTTTCAAACAGCTTTAGAAGGAGCTAAAGTTATTTGTGTTGTAAAACAAACGGAGAGAGGACTAAAATGTATCCAAGTTAAGTCTATTGATTGCTCATCAGCTACTCATCCCTCAGAAATTCCAGCACGTACACATGTTGTAGTAACTCCTGAAAGTGGTTTAGAACGTGCAATTGTTAAGTGGTTCAATCGCGAAAAAGGATTTGGTTTCCTTAGCCGGGGGCAGGGAACAGAAGATATTTTCATTCATATGGAGACATTGCGTCGTTTTGGTTTAGCGGAACTTCGTTCTGGTCAGATTGTTCTTGTGCGTTTTGGCAAGGGAAAAAAGGGTTTGATGACAGCAGAAATTTATCCTGATATAGCACTTCCATTTATTACAAATTAAATTTCTAATATTACTAAGGCAAAAAGTGTCGTCTCTGTTTTTTAAGCTGCGTGATTTATCTTTAAAAAAAATAATAATAATGCAGGATAAGAATTTTGAAATTTTTAAAGAAAAAACAAATTATTCTGTTTTTGGTGGCCAATATTTCGAGTACGGTTATAGCAGGAAAGCCTATAGAGATTCCTGTTGATTCAGCTTTTTTAAGAATTAATACAAAACAGAATGCGATTTTTTATGAGGTAGAGATTGCATTTTCGGAAACTCAAGCAAGTGCTGGTTTGATGTATCGTACTCATTTTCCTCGTAATCGTGCTATGTTATTCAAGAATTTTCTTGGTAGTATGCCAGAAGATAAAGAAAAAATGTTTATGTGGATGGCTCATACACCTCTACCCTTAGATATAATTTTTTTAAATTCTAAGGGAGTTATTGTTTCAATTATTGAAAATACTCTTCCATTTTCAAAAAATATAATTTCGTCAAAAGTACCTGCAGCTTTTGCTATTGAGCTTAATGCTGGTGAGGTTATTGATAAAAAGATACAGCAAGGACAATGTGTGATGCATCCTATTATTTATGAGAAATGTGAAAGGAGTAAATCATGACAGCAGAAGAAATTCGTTTTTTTGAACACGATGGTTTGCGTTTTGCTTACCGTGAAGAAGGACAGGGTACTCCTATTTTATTGATTCATGGTTTTGGATCTTCTGCGCATATGAATTGGTATGCAACAGGTTGGTTTCGTACCCTTATTGAGGCAGGCTATCGTGTTATTGCTTTTGATAATCGTGGTCATGGTGATTCGGATAAGATTTATGATCCTTTATTTTATACACCTCAAGCTATGGCGGGTGATGCGGTTAAATTGCTTCAACATTTAGGGTTATCCAAGGCTCATGTGATGGGATATTCTATGGGAGCTCGAATTAGCGCATTTATGGCTCTTTTATATCCGACATATGTACATAGTGTTATTTTTGGTGGTTTAGGAATTGGTATGGTAACGGGGGCAGGTGATTGGGAGCCTGTTGCTCAGGCTCTTTTAGAAAAAGATATTTCAACAATTACCAATCAGCGTGGTTTAATGTTTCGTAAATTTGCAGAACAAACTAAGAGCGATAGACGTGCTCTTGCTGCTTGTATCATGACGTCGAAACAGGAATTGACAGAGGATGAAGTTTGTAAAATTAAGCAGCCTGCACTCGTTGCAGTTGGTTCATTGGATGAAATTAGTGGCGAAGCTGAACCATTAGCAGCTTTGTTGCCACACGGTGAGGCATTACAAATTCCTGGTCGTGATCATATGCTTGCTGTTGGAGATAAAGTTTATAAAAAAGGTGTTATCGATTTTCTTGCTCGTCATCCTATTCCTTAATTATTGTTTAAAGGCGTTCGAGATATTAAAGAAATAATCTATTTGTTATAATTTGTTATGAATACCTTCGATATATTAAAACTATCAAGGATAGGATAACTAATGCCCAAATTTATTATTTCTTCTAAGAATTCCGCTTTTAATTATTTAGATAATAAGTGCTCTTTCTATTTATTAATGTTTCAAAATTAAAGCAGCTTTATTTTATTATTTTAAAAGTGCAGGTTTTTTATGTGAAGGAGGAGTTGATAAGTCATTTGCAATATGTCTATCTAAATATTGTGCACATCGCTCAATAAGCTCTTCATTATGTCCGCTGAAAAAGTGGTTAGCTCCTTTTAGTATTTCTTGTGTAATAGTAATACCCTTTTGCATTTTTAGTTTATCGACAAGATTCTGAACATCTTTTGAAGGTGCAACTTTGTCGATATCACCATGAATTATTAAGCCAGATGAAGGACAAGGAGCAAGAAATGAGAAATCGTAGATATTCGGTTGTGGAGCAACAGATATGAAGCTTTCAATTTCAGGTCTGCGCATGAGAAGTTGCATTCCAATCCAAGCACCAAATGAATAACCAGCTACCCAACAATTTTTAGAATTAGGATGCTGTGTTTGCATCCAATCAAGGGCAGCGGCAGTATCTGAAAGTTCTCCTATACCATAATCAAATTCCCCTTGACTTCGACCAATACCACGAAAATTGAAACGCAGTGTAGTAAAACCACGTTGTTGAAACATATAAAATAAATCATAAACAATTTTGTTGTTCATTGTTCCACCGAATTGAGGGTGAGGATGCAGAACAATCGCAATTGGCGCATTTTTTTGTTGAGAAGGTTGATAACGTCCTTCAAGACGACCTGCGGGACCATTAAAAATGATTTCTGGCATTAAATGCTCCTTAAAAGCTGTGAATGTTTTCATTGACCTTGGTCAAATTTTACAATAGAATCTGTTATTTTCTTTAATTAATCACTAGATATCCTTTTTTGAAGGCGTTTTTCAAGAAAATTGCATTATTTTTTTAATCAATTTGTAGGATAGATAATTAGGATTTAAAATGGCTGTAAAACGCCGATATCTTGATCATAATGCAACGACACCACTCACAAAAATGGCGCGAACGGCATTATTAGAATCCTTAGAGATATTTGGTAATCCATCATCTGTGCATACAGAAGGGCGTGCTGCTAAAGCGCTTTTACAGAAATCCCGTAGACAAATTGCTGATAGACTTAAGGCAAATCCGGATAATGTCGTATTTACATCTGGTGCCAGTGAAGCAGCAATGACTCTATTAACACCTTTTTATCATATGGGACGTTCTGAAGTGCAATTTTCTCACCTTTATATTGGTGCGAGTGAGCATCCATCTATTGCAGAAGGGGGGCGTTTTTCTAAAGAATTGATTAGTATAATTGATGTTGATCAGCATGGTTTGATCCAGCAGGATAAGTTAAAATCTTTATTAATGGCGCATGATAATGCAAAAGGTTTACCCCTTATCGCTATTCAAGCTGCAAATGGTGAAACTGGTGTTATTCAAAATATTCAAGAAATAGCTGCTATTGTTCGGGAAGCTAGAGGTACTCTCATTGTTGATTTAGTCCAGTATGTAGATAAACATCTCATTGATATTAATCATTTCGGGGGTGATTTCTTTATACTATCGGCCCATAAAATTGGAGGCCCTAAAGGAGTTGGTGCATTTGTTTCATGTAGCAATCTTCTTACTCCTCACCCTCTTATTATTGCTGGTGGACAAGAAAAAGGACTACGTGGAGGAACAGAAGCTTTACCACTTATTGCTTCTTTCGGAGCTGCAATGGCTGATTGTTTTACTGAAGAAGAAATAAAACAATTAATTTATTTACGTAATAGATTAGAAGATGGTTTACAAAAAATTAGTCATGATGTTACAATTTTTGGCAAAGGTGTTCAACGTTTGCCAAATACTACTTATTTTACTGTGCAAGATATAAAAGCTGAAACGATGCAAATTAGTTTTGATTTAGCAGGATTTTCTGTATCAGCGGGTTCTGCTTGCTCTTCAGGAAAAGTGAAACAAAGTAGAGTTTTGAAAGCAATGGGATATCATATATTGAATGGTGCAATCCGTGTTTCAACAGGACGTTGTACAACTTCTAAAGATATTGATGATTTTTTATTGATTTTTTCTCAAATTATAGGTAACAAAAATAAAGTTAGTCATTTAAAAATTGAGCGCTATTCTTAAAAGTTAAGATTAAGCTTGATAGAGTTCTCCCATTTTGCCATATAAAACTGCGTGTTTTAATTTTGTGAAGAAATAAGTATTTATCTTTGATTACCGGTTCTTGACGCCGGCAAAAATGGAGAAAGTCAATGCCGGCAGTGCAAGAAACAATACGCCAAGTACGTGAAATAGACGTTGATCAATATAAATATGGTTTTGAAACAAATATTGAAACGGATAAGGCTCCAAAAGGCTTAAATGAAGATATTATTCGATTCATTTCCGCTAAAAAATGTGAACCTGAGTGGATGTTGACATGGCGCTTACAAGCTTTTCGCCGGTGGTCTAAAATGGAAGAACCACGTTGGGCACGAATTGAACATCCAAAAATCAATTTTCAAGAACTTTATTATTATGCTGCTCCTAAAAATCATACAGGGCCAAAATCTTTAAATGAAGTTGACCCTGAATTATTAGCAACTTATGAAAAGCTTGGTATTCCCTTAAAAGAGCAAGAAATTTTGGCAGGAGTAACAAAACAGGAGAATCTTTCTGCACTCGATGATAATATGTATGCATCAGGAAAAGTGGCTGTTGATGCTGTCTTCGATTCTGTTTCAGTTGTGACAACATTTAAAGAAGAATTAGCACGCGCTGGTATCATTTTCTGTTCTATTTCAGAAGCTATTATCGAGCATCCTGCTTTTATTCGGGAATATTTAGGGGCAGTTGTGCCAGCTGGTGATAATTATTATGCTGCCTTAAATGCAGCTGTTTTTACAGATGGTTCATTTGTTTATATTCCTAAAGGAGTGCGTTGTCCTATGGAACTTTCAACCTATTTCAGGATTAACGAACGCAATACAGGACAATTTGAGCGCACACTAATTATTGCAGATGAAGATTCGTATGTTTCTTATTTGGAAGGGTGTACTGCGCCTCAGCGTGACGAAAATCAATTACATGCTGCGGTTGTCGAGCTTATTTCTCTAAAAAATGCAGAAATTAAATATTCGACGGTACAAAATTGGTATCCTGGAGATAAAAAGGGAAAGGGAGGAATTTATAATTTTGTAACTAAACGTGGGGATTGTAGAGGAGATAATTCTAAAATTTCATGGACTCAAATTGAGACTGGTTCTGCGATTACTTGGAAATATCCATCTTGTTTATTACGAGGTAATAATTCACGTGGGGAATTTTATTCTATTGCTGTTGCAAATGGTTATCAACAAATTGATTCCGGTACAAAAATGATCCATTTAGGAGAAAATACATCAAGTCGTATTATTTCCAAGGGAATTTCTGCTGGTTTTTCAAGTAATACTTATCGTGGACAAGTGACTGCACACAGAAAAGCGAAGAATGCACGTAATTTTACTCAATGTGACAGTTTGCTGATTGGCAGTGATTGCGGTGCTCACACAGTACCCTATATTGAGGCAAAAAATGCGACAGCTCAGTTTGAACATGAGGCAACAACGTCAAAGATCTCTGATGATCAACTTTTTTATGTTATGCAACGAGGGATTTCTGAAGAAGAGGCAATTGCATTAATCATTAATGGATTCGTAAAAGAAGTTATTCAAAAATTACCAATGGAATTTGCTGTTGAAGCTCAGAAACTGATCGGTATTAGCCTTGAAGGTAGTGTAGGCTAATTGCTTATTTAAGCAAATACAGCAATAACAGGATTGAATTATGTTAGAAATCAAAAATTTGCACGCCCGTATTTCTGAAACTAATACTGAAATCATTTGTGGTTTAAATTTAACCATTCAAGATGGTGAAGTAGCTGCTATTATGGGGCAAAATGGAGCAGGAAAATCTACTTTGTCTTACTTACTTTCTGGGCGTGATGATTATGAAGTAACAGAAGGCGATATTCTTTATAATGGGCAATCCATTTTAAAAATGAGTCCAACGGAGCGTGCAGTACGTGGTATTTTTTTAGCATTTCAATATCCAATGGAAATACCTGGTGTTGCAACAATGGAATTTTTAAAAGTTGCAATGAATTCTCAACGCAAAGCTCGAGGTGAGAAAGAACTTAAAATTTCTGAATTTATTCAACGTATTAAAGATATTTCTTCTGAACTTGAAATAGATATGGCTATGCTTAAACGTTCATTGAATGTTGGTTTTTCAGGTGGGGAAAAAAAGCGTGCTGAAATTCTTCAAATGGCTCTACTTGAGCCTAAGCTTTGCATTTTAGATGAAACAGATTCTGGCTTAGATATTGATGCATTAAAAATTGTTGCAGATGGTGTTAATAAACTTCGTAGTCCGGAACGTTCATTTTTAGTTATTACTCATTATCAACGTTTACTTGATTATATTACTCCTGACACAGTACATGTTCTTCATAAAGGTCATATTATTAAGAGTGGAGATAAATCTTTAGCACTATATTTGGAACAAAATGGGTATGCTGATATTATAAATAAAACTGCTTGAGGTTATTAAATATGAGAACAAACTCACAATCAGAATTAATAGCAGTTGAAGCAGATATTATTAATAATTTTGATCAACGCATTGATGATTTGCCTGGTAATGAAACAATGCAAGCTGTACGTAAGAAAGCTATTGAGCTATTTCAAAAAACACGTCTTCCTTCACGCAAAATGGAGTATTGGCATTATACTAATTTACGTGTTTTATTAAAATCTGTAAGTAATTTTTCAGAACTTATTGACGAACAGCAGATTAATGCATTACTTCCGGAAAATATTGTTTTTTCTATTAAAAATGGTAAAGCGCTTACGTCAAATAAAATAGCAGGTGTTGAAGTAGAGCATCTTGCAACGGCGTTGGATAAAAATAGCACTAAAATAAATTTAACTGTTGCTGATGAAAATTTTATTGGGCAATTAAATACAGCCTTCGTTACCGATGGTTGGATTTTCCAGATTGCTGACAATATTAGATTGGATATACCAATTGAATTACAAAATATTCAAATGGGAGGGCAGTCACATACTTTTTCAAGCATCAAAGTTGGAAAAAATAGTCAAGCTGTCATTATTGAACGTCAAATCGGCAATGATAAAGATACTTTTGTTAGTTCAGTATTTTCATTAAATCTTGCTGCTAATAGCAATGTAACATGGATTCTTATCTGTGATAGGGGATTCAATACTACACAATTTGGCCAATTTCGTGCTGTGCTTGCTGAAAATGCTGAATTAACACTTTATGTGATTAATATAAGTGGCCAACTTAATCGTCAAGAAATTGATATTGAGTTGTTGGGAAAAAAGTCTAATTTTCAATTGCGAGCAATAAATTTATTGTCTGAAAAAACGCATAATGATCTTACAATGACTGTTCGTCATATTGAAGAAAAATCAGTTTCAAGAGAAATTGTACGTAATGTTGTTACAGATAAGGCGCATGGTGTTTTTCAAGGAGTAATACGTGTAGCAAAAAAAGCACAAGAAACAGACGCTCGTATGGCCTGCAATAGCCTTATTCTTTCTGATGATGCAGAATTTGATGTAAAACCTGAACTAGAAATTTTTGCTGATAATGTTACTTGCGCTCACGGTGCAACAGTTGCTAAACTTAATCATGATCATCTTTTTTATCTAATGGCGCGTGGTATCTCTTTTAAAACTGCCTGTGAACTTTTGGTAAAAGGATTTATCTCAGAATTAATTGATGACATCAAGCAAGATAATATTCACGCTATTTTGAGTAATATCATTAGTAAATGGTTAGAAAAGAACGTTTAAGGTAGAAAAATGGAAAATAACATAAAAACATTGAATTATAATGTAGAAAAAACATTAAATTATAATGTAGAAGAAATTCGGTGTGATTTTCCTATTTTGCAGAGTAATATTTACGGTAAGCGGTTAGCTTATCTTGATAGTGCAGCTTCTGCTCAAAAGCCACTATCAGTTCTTAATGTTATGGATAATTTTTATCGATATCATTATGCTAACGTACATCGAGGAATGCATTATTTATCAAATACAGCAACACAATTTTATGAAGATGCTCGTGAAACAGTTCGTGCATTTTTAAACGCTCAAATAGTTGAAGAAATTATCTTTACGAAAAGTGCAACAGAAGCTATTAACACTATAGCTTATGGTTGGGGGATGTCTAAATTAAATGAAGGTGATGAAATTATTCTCACTATTATGGAGCATCATTCAAATATTATTCCTTGGCATTTTATTCGTGAACAAAAAGGTGTAAAACTTGTTTTTGTGCCAGTTGATGAGGATGGTGTTTTACATATTGAAGATTTTCAAAACGCTTTAAGTAATAGAACTCGTCTTGTTGCTATTACACATATGTCAAATATATTGGGGAGTGTGTCTCCTATCAGAGAAATAGTTAAATTAGCACATCAAAATGCTATTCCTGTTCTTGTTGATGGTTCTCAAGGAGCTGTACATTTAACAATTGATATGCAAGATCTTGATTGTGATTGGTATGTTTTCACTGGTCATAAGATTTATGGTCCTACAGGCATTGGTGTTCTTTATGGAAAAAAATATCGCCTAGAGGAAATGCGTCCTTTTCAGGGGGGAGGGCAAATGATTGAAGAAGTGACACTTGATAAGGTTTCTTATAATGTTCCTCCATACCGTTTTGAAGCTGGTACTCCTCCTATAGTTGAAGCTATTGGGTTAGCAGCAGCTATCGATTATATACAAGAAAAGGATAGAGATGCAATTTATACGCATGAAATGGCACTTTTAAATTATGCTCATGAAAGACTTGAAGCAGTTCAGTCATTAAATATCTACGGACGCGCCTTTAACAAAGGTACTATTATATCTTTTGAACTTGAAGGTATTCATGCACATGATGTTGCTATGTTTGTTGATCGACAAGGAGTTGCTATACGTGCGGGAACACATTGTGCACAGCCTTTATTACAACATCTTGGTTTAACATCTATCTGTCGTGCATCATTAGCAATGTATAGTAATCGTGAAGATATTGATCAATTGGTTGAAGCGTTAGAAAAAGCAAGGATATTTTTTAATGGTTAGGTTAATTGACAAGTGCCATTCGGCTAAGCCTGTTAGTACAGAGAGTGAAAAGGAAGAGTCTTGTTTATTAGCAATCCCAGAATCTGAAATTAATCGTTTGACGAGCGATATTATTGCTGCTCTTAAAACAGTCTACGATCCAGAAATACCTGCTGATATTTATGAATTAGGATTGATTTATCGGATTGATATTGAAGATGATCGTTCGGTAAAAATTGAAATGACACTTACAGCTCCTGGGTGTCCTGTTGCAGGTGAGATGCCAGGTTGGGTGGAAAATGCTGTAAGTGCAGTTGAAGGCGTTTTAAGTGTTGAAGTAATTATGACATTTGATCCTCCGTGGACGCCTGAATGTATGTCAGAAGAAGCACAGATTGCTGTTGGATGGTACTAAAAGAAATAAAATGATAATAAAATCAATATTTTATTACATTTTTTTGTCCTATACATTACTTTTGAGCTTTTTTATCATTTTGATGGCTAACTTTTGCGATCAGCATTCTTTGTATAAAGAGCTGCCATGGTATCATCTGTCCAGCTAAAAATTACTTTGAATTATGATACTATCGCATCTGAGTGTGCAAATTTTGCTGTCGCTAATTTTCTTAAACTATAAGCTTATTTTAATATCAGTAACAATAACAGCAATGGAAACTGTCATTGTAATGGAAAGAGCAAACCGATTAAAATTTTTATGACAGAAAACGCCGATATTCCTTGGCCAGAAGGTGTCACTGATGAGACAGAGCTTGAGGCATGAGCTTGGGATGATGGCATTGACGGCAAAAGTAGTTTTGGTGCTGGTTGTGCACACTTAAGAACAAAGAAAAAAGTTTTTTGGAAAGAGTTTGGTCAGTATTGGAAAAGTTCAAAAAGCTCATAGTGACCTTACAGGCAGCACCACAAAAGTTATTCAATCTATTATGAGTGGAGGCTCAAATAAACTTTATCAAAAAGGTTTGTGTAAGGATGATAATATAAAGAAAACGGTCGTCAAGTCGGTAATAGTGGCCTTAGCATGTGGAGTGGTCGTACTGTTAAAGGTAATGATAGTGTTTATGGTGGTGATTATTTTCTTGGAAAAGATATAACATCTTCATCAAATAAAATGGTAGGGATGGCGCCGTATTAATCAAGGTTTAGCTATAAAATGGAATTAAACGATGGCACGAAAAATCACTGAAAATTGTCTTAACTATTTAAAGAAGTGGGCAGCTTTACAGCTTCATGCTTATCAAGATGCTTCCGGCGTTTGGACCATAGGATATGGTCATACAGAAAAGCCGGTAAGCCGATGATTGTTGAAGGCATGGTTATTACAAAAAAAGCGCAAATTATGCTTGTAGCCGATTTGCGTCAATATGAGTAGGTGGTAGAGCAAGTGGTTTGTGTAGACTGAAGTGATGAATAGTTTGCTACTCTTTATTATAATTATAGGGACAACGACTTTTTCAAACCTCTACATTGCTTAATAAAGGCACTATAAATCTATTTGAAAATAAGTTTTGATTTTTAACGCGTACAAAAGAGAGTGTAAATTCTATTCCCTAACCTTTATTTCACTATTCTGTATCTTTGAAAAGAATCAATGAAATCAGTATGTTATATTTACAGTAAAAACATCTGGTGGGCGATGAGAGACTCGAACTCCCGACATCCTCGGTGTAAACGAGGCGCTCTACCAGCTGAGCTAATCGCCCAATGTAATAGTTTACAATTGGATAAGCACCCTATTAAGGAAAAAAAAAATTAAAGGCAAGAATAAAAAATATTATTTATTAATGTTTTTCTGGAATTAGGTGAGTTTTTATTGTTTATTTAATTTTTTTTAAAAAATGTTTCATTTTTCTTGACAGAAACGAATGAACGTCCTACACGACCGTTGATACCATATTAATTGGTTCAAAGAAGTGCGCGGGTGTAGCTCAGTTGGTTAGAGTGCTGGCCTGTCACGCCGGAGGTCGCGGGTTCGAGCCCCGTCACTCGCGCCATTTCGATTTCCTGATTTATTTAGCTTGTGCTTTTCTCTTTGTGGATGATAATAATTATAGCGCATTCTGTAGAATTTTTAGCTGATATTTAGTTTTTTCTTTTTTCATATAGTTTTATGAGAATAAGGGCTTGCGTCTTTCTTTTCTTTGCAATACCTATAACAAAGAGATTAGATACTGCGCGGTATGCTCTTTAAGCTGTACGAGCGAAATTAGCGTGATGATTATTGTATTTTTATCTAGACAACATTGGATGATTAGGCTAATTCAAAACCTCACTAAAGCGGAAAAGAATTATGATTCATTTATTGAGCTCTTATTTACCGGTATTGATTTTCATTACTGTTTCAGTAATTATTGCTGGAGTTCTTTTAATCATACCTTATATGGTGGCTTATCGTGCTCCTGATCCTGAGAAATTATCGGCTTATGAATGTGGATTTAACTCATTTGATGATGCTCGAATGAAGTTTGATGTTCGATTTTATCTAGTTTCAATTTTATTCATTATTTTCGATCTTGAGGTTGCTTTTCTTTTTCCTTGGGCTGTTTCATTTGCCTCAATAGGTATATTTGGTTTTTGGTCGATGATTGTGTTCTTAGCGATCTTGACGATTGGTTTTATATATGAATGGAAAAAAGGGGCTCTTGAATGGAATTAAGATTTAATAATTCAACGGTTGTTGCTCCAAAATCAAAAGGAATCATTGATCCAAATACAGGTAAGTTGGTAGATTCTAATGATAAGTTTTTCAGTGATATTAATACTGAATTAGGAGATAAGGGGTTTTTAGTAACTTCAGCAGATGCTTTAATCACTTGGGCACGCACCGGCTCATTGATGTGGATGAGTTTTGGTCTGGCTTGTTGTGCGGTTGAGATGATGCAATGCTCAATGCCTCATTATGATAATGAGCGTTTTGGTTATGCGCCACGCGCTTCACCGCGTCAATCAGATGTGATGGTAGTTGCTGGTACTTTAACAAATAAAATGGCACCTGCTTTACGTAAAGTTTACGATCAGATGCCTGAGCCGCGTTATGTGATTTCTATGGGATCCTGCGCGAATGGTGGGGGGTATTATCATTATTCTTATTCGGTTGTGCGTGGATGTGATCGTATTGTTCCAGTGGATATTTATATTCCAGGATGTCCTCCTACAGCAGAGGCACTGTTATATGGTATCTTATTATTGCAGAAAAAAATCCGTCGGACTGGGTCTATAGAGCGATAGGGGCTTTATAATAATGAGTGAAACATTAATTGAGCTTTCTAACTATTTGAAAGATAAATTGGGAGATAAGATAGAAGAAAGTATCTTTGCATTTGGTGAATTGACAATTGTGTCACGTCTTGATGCAATTACTGATGTTTTAATGTTTGTTCGCGATGATTCTCGTTGTCAATTTATTAGTATTATCGATATCAGCGGTGTAGATTATCCTTCTCGTGAAAAACGTTTTGATGTGTCTTATCAGTTATTATCTCCACGATATAATTTACGTTTACGTATTAAAGTGCGTACTGATGAGAATGTAGCTGTTGCTTCTGCTTGTTCGATTTATCCTGGAGCAGAATGGTATGAGCGTGAAGCTTATGATATGTATGGTATTTTATTTTCAGGACATCCGGATTTGCGACGTATTTTAACAGATTATGGCTTTGAAGGGCATCCTTTGCGCAAAGATTTTCCTGTAACAGGA
Source organism: Bartonella bennetti (assembly GCF_045945445.1). Taxonomy (NCBI): domain Bacteria; kingdom Pseudomonadati; phylum Pseudomonadota; class Alphaproteobacteria; order Hyphomicrobiales; family Bartonellaceae; genus Bartonella; species Bartonella bennetti. The sequence goes on from NZ_CP174576.1 coordinate 661,124, forward strand.
TTTGTTGAATGTCGTTATGATAATGAAACCAAACGAGTTATTTATGAGCCTATTATTTTACGGCAAGAAATGCGTAATTTTGACTTTCTTTCACCTTGGGAAGGTAATGAGCATATTTCGTCATGTGTTAAAGAACAAAGTATTGAAAAATAATTGAGCATTTTCAGTAGGGGTGATGTATAAGAAAGTTATCATTGCATATAAGTTATTTATACACAGTGAATAGTTATTTTGTGTTGTGCATTATAATAACAAATATTTATTGGTATTCAGTTTTTAGGATGTATTGAAAGAAGTAAGGGGTTGATAGTGCCTGAGGTTAATGTCCGAAATTTTAATATTAATTTTGGTCCACAGCATCCTGCTGCGCATGGTGTTTTGCGTATGGTTTTAGAATTGGATGGTGAAGTTGTTGAGCGTGTGGATCCACATATTGGATTATTGCACCGCGGTACAGAAAAATTAATGGAAACAAAAACTTACCTTCAGGCAGGACCTTATCTTGATCGTTTAGATTATGTTGCTCCTATGAATCAAGAACATGCTTTTGTGCTTGCTATTGAAAAATTATTGGATATTGAGGTTCCTAAGCGAGGGCAATTGATTCGCGTTCTATTTTCTGAAATTGGACGTATTCTTAATCATTTGCTTAATGTAACGACACAGGCAATGGATGTTGGTGCTTTAACACCGCCACTTTGGGGGTTTGAACAGCGTGAAAAATTGATGATTTTTTATGAGCGTGCATGTGGCGCACGTCTTCATGCCAATTATTTTCGTCCTGGTGGTGTGCATCAAGATTTACCAGAAAATTTAATTGAAGATATTGGTAATTTTATTGATCCATTTCTTATTGCTCTTGATAAACTAGATACGCTTATAACGCCCAATCGAATTTTTAAACAGCGGAATGTAGATATTGGTGTGGTGAATATTAATGAAGCTTGGGCTCGTGGTTTTTCTGGGGTAATGATTCGTGGAGCTGGTGTAGCATGGGATTTGCGTAAAAGCCAACCTTATGAATGTTATGATGAAATGGAATTTGATATTCCTGTAGGTAAAAATAGTGATTGTTATGATCGTTATCTCATTCGTATGGAAGAAATGAGGCAATCAACAAAAATTATGCGGCAATGTGTGAACCGTTTACTTTCTTCTGAAAAAAATGGACCAGTATCAAGCTTAGATCGTAAAATTGTGCCGCCAAAACGCAGTGAGATGAAAAATTCGATGGAAGCGCTTATTCATCATTTTAAGCTTTATACAGAAGGTTTTCATACTCCTCCTGGTGAAGTTTATGTCGCTGTAGAAGCACCAAAAGGTGAGTTTGGTGTTTATCTAGTTTCTGATGGAACAAACAAACCTTATCGTGTTAAATTACGTGCTCCTGGTTTTGCTCATCTTCAAGCTATGGATTTTCTGACTCGAGGCCATATGCTGGCAGATGCAACAGCTATTTTGGGCTCGATTGATATTGTTTTTGGGGAGGTTGATCGTTAATGTCTGTACGTCGTCTTGCCGATGATATCCATCAGCCAGTGAAATTTTCTTTCACGAAAGAGAATCAAGTATGGGTGCAACATACCATAAAGAAATATCCTGTAGGGCGTGAACAATCTGCTGTTATCCCCTTATTGATGCGTGCTCAAGAACAGGAAGGTTGGGTAACCCGTGCTGCAATTGAACATATTGCTGAAATACTTTCTATGGCTTATATTCGTGTTTTAGAGGTCGCGACTTTTTACACTCAATTTCAACTAAAACCAGTTGGAACAAAGGCGCATATTCAGGTTTGTGGTACGACTCCTTGTATGCTACGTGGTTCTGAAGAATTGATCAAAGTTTGTCAAAAAAAAATTCATTATAAGCCTTTCGTTACTAATCAAAATGGCACATTGTCATGGGAAGAAGTTGAGTGTCTTGGTGCCTGTGTTAACGCTCCAATGGTTATGATTTTCAAAGATACTTATGAAGATCTTACAGCTGAGCGTCTTGAAGAAATTATCGATGCATTTGAGGCAGGTAAAGGTTCTAATATAGCTGTAGGACCACAAAATAATCGTAAATCATCAGAACCTATTAGTGGTTTAACTTCTTTAGTTGATGGGAATAAAAATAAAATGAAATCATTTAAATCTTCAAAGAAAAAGAGAAATGAAGGCATAGAAGTTGAATAAATATTTCTTTGAATTGAATAAAACATCTAAATATACAATAGAATTTTTGGAAAAATATTAAAAAATTGAATTAGGAAAATGCTAAAAATGCATTCAGTTGTAGAAAAAAAGGTGGGGTATGCTGGCTGATAAGGATCGCATTTTCACCAATATTTATGGTTTGAAAGATAAATCATTGAAAGCTGCGGTATTGCGTGGACATTGGGATGGTACCAAAGCGATTATTGAAAAAGGCCGTGATTGGATTATTGATGAAATGAAAGCCTCAGGCTTACGTGGTCGTGGTGGTGCTGGTTTTCCTACTGGTATGAAGTGGTCATTTATGCCAAGACAAAGTGATGGTCGGCCTCATTATTTGGTCGTGAATGCAGATGAGTCGGAGCCAGGAACATGTAAAGATCGTGATATTTTAAGACACGATCCCCATACTTTAATTGAAGGATGTGTTATTGCTACTTTTGCAATGGGAGCAAATGTTGCTTTTATTTATGTCCGTGGTGAATATATTCGTGAGCGTGAAGCGCTTCAGGCTGCAATTGATGAGTGTTATGAAGCGGGATTACTCGGCAAAAAGACTAAGTATGGTCATGTTTGTGATATTATTGTTCATCATGGTGCTGGAGCTTACATTTGCGGTGAAGAGACAGCCCTTCTTGAAAGTCTTGAGGGGAAAAAAGGCCAGCCTCGATTAAAACCTCCATTTCCTGCAAATATGGGAGTTTATGGTTGTCCAACAACTGTTAACAATGTAGAATCTATTGCAGTTGTTCCTACGATTTTACGTCGAGGTGCTTCGTGGTTTTCATCGATTGGTCGGCCAAACAATGTTGGAACAAAATTGTTTATGATTTCTGGACATGTTAATGCGCCTTGTACATTCGAAGAAGCTCTAGGTGTTTCTTTTCGTGAATTGATTGAAAAACACACAGGTGGTATTCGCGGTGGATGGAATAATCTTTTAGCGGTTATTCCAGGGGGTGCTTCTTGTCCGATTGTGCGTGGAGAAGATATGATAAATGCCATTATGGATTTCGATGGGATGCGGGATGTTGGCTCTTCTTTTGGGACAGGTGGTGCGATTGTCATGGACAAATCAACTGATATCATTAAGGCAATTTGGCGTATAGCGGCTTTTTTTAAACATGAAAGCTGTGGTCAATGTACACCATGTCGTGAAGGAACTGGGTGGATGATGCGTCTTTTGGGGCGTATGGTTGAAGGAAGAGCGCAAAAACGCGAAATTGATCTTCTATTTGAGGTTTCTAAACAGGTTGAAGGGCATACTATTTGTGCACTTGGAGATGCTGCAGCATGGCCTATACAAGGTTTAATCCGTAATTTTCGTTCAGAGATTGAACAAAGAATTGATAATTATACGCGGAGTGCAGTTCAAAGCAAAAATATTACTTTGGAAACAATAAAATAAAGAGTTTTGTTTTTAAAAATAATGAAATACAAATTAAGTAGGTTATTCGCGGGCTGGATTGGTGATGATAAGTATTAAAGTTGATGGTAAAGAAATTGAAGTTCCCGACCACTACACATTGCTTCAAGCTGCTGAGGCTGCGGGTGCTGAGGTGCCACGTTTTTGTTTTCACGAAGCTTTATCAATTGCTGGGAATTGTCGTATGTGTTTGGTTGAGGTCAAAGGTGGACCTCCAAAACCACAGGCTTCTTGTGCTATGGGAGTTCGTGATTTACGATTAGGACCGAACGGTGAGATGCCTGAAATATTTATCAATACGGAAATGGTCAAAAAAGCCCGTGAAGGCGTTATGGAATTTCTCCTCATTAACCATCCGTTAGATTGTCCTGTATGTGATCAAGGTGGTGAATGTGATCTTCAAGATCAAGCAATTTTTTATGGGCGTGATTGTTCTCGCTATACAGAAGATAAACGTGCTGTTGAAGATAAGTATATTGGACCTCTTGTAAAAACTGTTATGACACGATGTATTCATTGTACACGTTGTGTTCGTTTTACAACAGAGGTTGCAGGTGTTTCAGATCTTGGTTTAATTGGCCGTGGTGAAGATGCTGAAATTACGACATATCTTGAAAGAGCTATGACATCTGAATTGCAGGGCAATGTTATTGATCTTTGTCCAGTAGGCGCTTTAACTTCAAAGCCTTATGCATTTTCTGCGCGTCCATGGGAATTGATTAAAACAGAGTCGATTGATGTGATGGATGCTCTTGGTAGTGCTATTCGCATTGACAGCCGAGGGCGTGAAGTTATGCGAATTGTGCCACGCATTAATAAAGATATAAATGAGGAATGGATTTCAGATAAAACACGTTTTATTTGGGATGGATTGCGCACTCAAAGACTTGATAAACCGTATGTTCGAAAAGATGGCAAACTTCAGCCTGTAAGTTGGTCGGAGGCTTTTGAAAAAATTAAAATGGTTATATCTGAAACTTCAGCAAAAAAAATTGGAGCAATTGCTGGAGATCTTGTGTCTATTGAAGAAATGTATGCACTTAAATTATTATTGCTTTCATTGGGTTCAAAGGCTTTTGACTGTCGCCAAAGGGGTATGGTTTTATCACCTGAACTAGGGCGTTCGAGTTATATTTTTAATCCTACTATCGCAGGCATCGAACGTGCTGATGCATTGTTAATTGTAGGATCGAATCCACGTGTTGAGGCTGCTGTTTTAAATGCACGTATTTTAAAACGTCAACGAGTAGGAAGAATTCCAATTGCGTTAATCGGAGAGCAGGTCGATTTGCGTTATCCATATTCTTATCTTGGTGCTGGTACTGATGCATTAGATACACTTATTAGTGGAGAGAATGTATTTTTTGATGTACTAAAAAAAGCTGAGAGGCCCCTTATTCTTATTGGAGAGGGTGCCATTTCAGGTAAGGAAGGTTTATCTGTTTTAAAGAATCTTGCAAAACTAGCGGATATCGTTGGAGCTCTTAGTGAAGAATGGAATGGATTTGGCATTCTTCATAATGCTGCATCGATTGTTGGAGGACTAGATATTGGTTTTACCTATAAATTGGGAGTTAAAAATATTGTTAAAACTTGTGAGGTTCTATTTTTGCTTAGCGCTGATGAAGTAGAATTAACCAATAACAAAGCCTTTATAATTTATATTGGTAGCCACGGTGATAATGGTGCGCATGCTGCTGATGTGATTTTACCGGCATCTGCTTATACTGAGAAATCAGGGCTTTATGTTAATACAGAAGGTCGTGTTCAGATGACAAATCGAGCTGGTTTTGCTCCAGGTGAAGCAAAGGAGGATTGGGCTATTTTACGTGCTTTATCTGATGTTTTAAATAAAAAGCTTCCGTTTGATTCATTATCTCAATTGAGACAAAATTTATTTAATGATTTTCCACATCTTTGTGCCATTGATAATATAGCGCCTTCATGTATAAATGATCTTAAGGCTTTGAGTTCACAAATAATTGTTCTGAATCCACAAAAATTTACTTCTATGATTAAAGACTTTTATTTAACAAATCCAATAGCGCGTGCTTCTGCAGTTATGGCAGAATGTTCATCTCTTGCGAAAAGTCACACTGCAGAAGCTATGAAGTAAGGACAAAGGGGAAAAGGAACAGTTATGTACGATTTCTTTATGGCCTGGCTATTGCCATTATCGATTATAGTGGGTAAAACCCTTATTCTTTTAGTTGTTCTTTTGATTTTGATTGCTTATTTGCTTTATGCAGATAGGAAAATTTGGGCAGCTGTACAATTGCGACGTGGACCGAATGTTGTTGGTCCATGGGGGCTATTGCAATCTTTTGCAGACTTAATAAAATTTGCTGTTAAAGAACCAATTATTCCTGCTGGTGCTAATAAAGGTGTTTTTCTTCTTGCTCCTTTTGTTTCAGCAGTACTTGCGTTATCAACATGGGCAGTTGTTCCGGTTAATGAAGGTTGGGAAATTGCAAGTATTAATGTTGGTTTATTATATATACTGGCTATTTCTTCTCTTGAAGTTTATGGTGTTATCATGGGAGGATGGGCATCAAATTCGAAATATCCTTTTTTAGGAGCTCTTCGTTCAGCGGCACAAATGGTTTCTTATGAAGTTTCAATTGGTCTTGTTCTTGTTACAGTTGTTTTAGTAAGTGGTTCATTAGATCTTACAATAATTGTTCTTGAACAGAATAATGGTTTTGGAAAGAATATTGGTTTGCCATTCAGTAGTTTTCTTGATTGGAATTGGTTAGTTCTTTTTCCAATGTTTATTATATTTTTCATTTCTGCACTTGCGGAAACAAATCGACCTCCTTTTGATTTGGTTGAGGCAGAATCTGAGCTTGTTGCTGGACACATGGTTGAATATTCTTCAACTCCTTATATGCTTTTTTTTCTTGGAGAATACGTTGCAATTGTTTTAATGTGTGCATTGACAACTATTTTGTTTTTAGGTGGCTGGTTACCTCCTTTTGATGTATGGTGGCTTAATTGGATCCCTGGTGTCATTTGGTTTGTTCTGAAAGTTTGTTTTGTATTTTTTTTGTTTGCTATGGTTAAAGCGTTTGTACCCCGCTATCGTTATGATCAGTTAATGCGTCTTGGTTGGAAGGTATTCCTTCCTATTTCATTGGTAATGGTTGTAATGACTGCTGCTGTTTTGCAATATACTGGTTCAGCTTAAGAGGAAATCTTATATGTCAAGTCTTATTCAAGCAGCAAAATCACTTCTTTTATTAGAATTTATAAGTGCCTTTTTTTTAGCAATGCGTCAGTTTTTTTCTCCGAAACCTACAATTAATTATCCTCATGAAAAGGGTTTTGTTTCTGCACGTTTTCGTGGTGAGCATGCTTTGCGTCGCTATCCAAATGGGGAAGAACGATGCATCGCATGTAAATTATGTGAAGCAATTTGTCCCGCGCAGGCTATTACAATTGAAGCAGGTCCTCGACGTAATGACGGCACACGTAGAACTATTCGTTATGATATTGATATGGTCAAGTGTATCTATTGTGGTTTTTGTCAAGAGGCTTGTCCAGTTGATGCTATTGTAGAAGGTCCGAATTTTGAGTTTGCAACAGAAATGCGTGAAGAACTTTATTATGATAAAGAAAAGCTTTTAAATAATGGAGATCGTTGGGAGCGAGAAATTGCTCGCAATATATTAATAGATTCACCTTATCGTTAGGTGTATTGTTAAATGGAGTAGTCGGATAATGTATCCGATAAAAATAGTCAGGTATGAATTTTCATACCTATTGTTTGATTGATTGAGGGGAAGTCCATGCTAACAGGTCTAGCGGTGGCATTTTTCTATATTTTTGCTTTCATTATGCTTATAAGCGCGGTCATTGTTGTTACTGCGCGTAATCCTGTTCATTCAGTTCTATTTTTAATATTAGTATTTTTTAATGCTGCAGTTTTATTTTTACTTGCAGGAGCAGAATTTTTAGGGCTTATCTTATTAGTTGTATATGTTGGTGCTGTAGCAGTTTTATTTTTATTTGTAGTTATGATGCTTGATGTTGACTTTGCTGAATTGAAAAGTGGGGCACTCAAATATGCTCCTATTGGTGCTTTTATTGGTATTATTATCGCTATAGAGCTTATTTTTGTTTTTATTAGCAACGGTTTTTCTCTAGTTTCAGGAGCTCATATTACACAACCAATGCCAGATTTAGCACAACGAACAAATACCCAAGCACTAGGAGATATTCTCTATACAGATTATGTTTTTTACTTTCAAATTTCAGGAATAATTTTATTAGTTGCAATGATTGGTGCTATTGTTCTGACACTCCGTCACAGATCAGGGATTAAACGGCAGTCCATTGCAGTTCAAGTTGCGAGAACAGCCGAAAATGCAATTGAAATCAAAAAAGTTGAATCAGGTAAAGGTATTTAGCGGAAAAATTATTATGTATATTGATATTGTTCATTATCTCATTGTTTCTGTATTGATATTTACAATTGGTATTCTTGGTATTTTTCTAAATAGAAAGAATGTGATTGTTATTCTTATGTCAATTGAACTTATATTACTTTCAGTCAATCTTAATTTTGTTGCGTTTGCAGCTTTTCTTCATGATTTAGTTGGGCAAGTATTTTCTTTATTTATCTTGACAGTAGCAGCTGCTGAAGCAGCAATTGGTCTAGCAATTCTTGTTGCCTTTTTTCGTAATCGTGGTTCCATTGCGGTTGAAGATGTTAATGTGATGAAGGGTTGATAACTGATGTATTATATGATCGTTTTTCTTCCGCTTTTAGGTTTTTTAATTGCTGCAATAGCTGGAAAGACTATAGCTCCTCGTTCTAGTGAGCTCGTAACATCTAGCTTTATGGTGATTGTTGCTGGATTATCATGGATCTCTTTTTTGAGTGTAACTTTTGGCAATGCTTCAACGGTTGATATACCGCTATTGCAATGGATAGGTATTGGTAAATTAGTATTTGATTGGTCTTTGCGTATTGATACGTTAACAGCTGTTATGCTTGTTGTAGTGAATAGTGTTTCAGCATTAGTTCATATTTATTCAATTGGTTATATGCATCATGATCCTTCAAGACCTCGTTTTTTTGCTTATCTCTCTTTATTTACATTTATGATGTTGATGTTGGTGACGGCTAATAATCTAATTCAAATGTTTTTTGGATGGGAAGGTGTTGGCCTTGTGTCTTATTTGCTGATTGGTTTTTGGTTTCAGCGGGATTCGGCTAATAAAGCAGCAATGAAAGCTTTTATAGTTAATCGTGTTGGAGATTTTGGTTTTCTATTAGGAATCTTCAATATTTTTGTTTTATTTCAGTCAGTTAATTTTGTAGATATTTTTACAAAAGCTGCAGACAATAATTTTATAAAAGGTATGACGTTTTTAGGTGGTCATTTTGGTGGACAAACAGTAATTACTATTACATGTCTTCTTTTATTTGTTGGTGCTATGGGTAAATCAGCACAATTTCTTTTACACACATGGCTTCCTGATGCGATGGAAGGACCAACTCCAGTATCTGCACTCATTCATGCAGCCACCATGGTAACAGCTGGTGTTTTTATGGTAGCGCGTATGTCACCGATTTTTGAACTTTCTCCAAATGCTTTAACAGTAATTATTGTTATTGGGGCAACCACAGCATTTTTTGCCGCAACTATAGGAGTTGTACAAAATGATATCAAGCGTGTTATTGCTTATTCTACTTGTTCTCAGCTTGGTTATATGTTTGTTGGCCTAGGAGTTGGGGCTTATGGAGCAGCTATTTTCCATCTTTTTACGCATGCTTTTTTTAAAGCTTTATTATTTCTCGGCGCAGGTTCTGTAATTCATGCTGTTTCTGATGAGCAAGATATGCGAAAGATGGGTGGGTTATATAAACATATAAAAACAACTTATTGGATGATGTTTATAGGGACTATTGCATTAACCGGTTTTGGGATTCCTGGAACTCTTTTTGGTACTGCAGGATTTTTTTCAAAAGATGCTATTATAGAATCTACCTTTGCATCGCATAATATTGCATCAGAATATGCTTTTTGGCTCCTTATTTTATCTGCTTTATTAACGAGTTTTTATTCTTGGCGACTTGTATTTATGACATTTCATGGTAAGACGCGTGCAACTGTTGATGTTATGCATCATGTGCATGAATCAGCTCCAGTTATGTTAATTCCATTATTTGTTTTATCTATTGGAGCACTATTTGCGGGCGTAATTTTTCAACCTTATTTTTGGGGTGACTTTTATGATTCTTTTTGGAAGAGCGCATTATTTACAGGAAATCATAATCATATTCTTCATGAAGCGCACAATGTACCGAACTGGGTAAAATGGTCGCCATTTACAGCGATGATTCTTGGGGGCATTTTAGCTTATTTATTTTATATTTTAGTTCCTTCAATTCCTAAAAGAATTGCTGAATTTTTACCTATATTATACCGATTTCTTTATAATAAATGGTATTTTGATGAAATTTATAATATTTTATTTGTTCGTTCTGCTTTGGGAATTGGCAACTTTTTTTGGAAAATAGGTGACAATAAGGTTATTGATGGTTTAGGCCCAAATGGCATTGCGGCGCGTATTATTAATATCACAAATAAAGTTGTTCGCATGCAAACAGGTTATCTTTATCATTATGCATATGCAATGCTGATTGGTGTGGCAATACTGATTACATGGATGATGATCAGGAGCTTAAATTGATGACCGATTGGCCTATTCTTTCTACTGTTACCTTTTTACCTCTTATTGGTGTGTTTCTGATTTTATTAATTAAGGATGATAGTGAAGCAGCAAAACGCAATATACGTAATGTAGCATTTTTTACGACTGTGTTTGTTTTTATTATTTCTTTAGTTATTTGGGCAGGATTTGATACTACAAACTCTGATTTTCAGATGGTTGAGAAATTCCATTGGTTAGGTCGTGATATTAGTTATCATATGGGTATCGATGGCATTTCTGTACTTTTTGTTGTTCTTTCAGCTTTTCTATTACCTTTCTGTATTTTAGCAAGTTGGAATACTATTCAAGATAGATTAAAAGATTACATGGTTGCTTTTCTTCTTCTCGAAGTTGCAATTATTGGAGTTTTTTGTGCTCTTGATGCAATCTTATTTTATATCTTTTTTGAAGCTAGCCTTATTCCAATGTTTATTATTATCGGCGTTTGGGGTGGAGCGCGTCGTGTTTATGCAAGTATGAAATTTTTCTTATATACTTTGCTTGGCTCAGTGCTCATGCTGGTTGCTATCATGGTTATGTATTGGGAAGCAGGAACACTTGATATACCGACTTTGTTAACCTACCAGTTTACTACACATATGCAGACATGGTTGTGGCTTGCATTTTTTGCTTCTTTTGCTGTTAAAATGCCAATGTGGCCATTTCACACATGGTTACCTGATGCACATGTAGAGGCACCAACAGCGGGTTCTGTTATTTTAGCTGGCGTATTACTTAAATTAGGTGGTTATGGTTTTATTCGTTTTTCGTTACCAATGTTTCCTATTGCTTCAGCTGATTTTTCTTCTTTAGTTTTCACGTTATCACTTATTGCAATTATTTACACATCGTTAGTCGCGCTTGTTCAAAATGATATAAAGAAACTTATTGCTTATTCATCAGTGGCGCATATGGGATACGTAACGATGGGCATTTTTTCTGCTAATGAACAAGGCATTCAAGGTGCTATTTATCAGATGTTATCGCATGGAATTGTTTCAGCAGCTTTATTTCTTTGTGTTGGAATAATTTATAATCGCTTACATACACGTGAAATTTCAGCGTTTGGTGGTTTAGTAAATAATATGCCCAAATATGCTGTTGTTTTCTTGATTTTTACTATGGCAAACGTTGGTTTACCTGGAAGCTCAGGATTTATAGGCGAGTTTTTAACTCTAATAGGTGTTTTTCAAGTTAATAAATTGGTCGCTGTTTTTGCTACAACTGGCGTTATTTTATCAGCAGCTTATGCACTTTATCTTTATAGGCGCATCGTTTTGGGCTCTTTAGAAAAAGAAAATTTAAAAGTTCTTCTTGATCTATCACCAATAGAAAAATTTACCCTTTATCCAATGGTTATTCTTACAATATTTTTTGGTGTTTATCCAAGACCAATTTTTAAAACAACAATGTCTGCAGTAGAATCTTTGATCAACCAGCTGCATTAAATAAAAGATGAACGCTCATGCAAACTGAAATAATAACTCAATTAGTATTAATTGTTCCTGAAATTTTAATTGCATTGGGAGGAATAACACTACTTTTAATAGGTGTTTATTCCGGTGCGCGTTCATATTTAACTGTTACAGGTTTGGCAATTGCTCTTCTTATTGCAACTATTGTTATCATGATAATTTTTCCAAAAAGCGGTCTTTTTTTTACAGATGCGCTCATCATTGATTCTTTTAGCCGCTATATGAAAATCTTAACGCTTATTGGTGCGTTATTTGCTCTCATTATGTCTGTTTCTTTTACCTGTGCTCAAAAATTTGATATATTTGAATTTCCAGTATTGGTTTTGTTTGCAACCCTTGGTATGATGTTCATGATTTCAGCAGGTAATATGCTGTCTCTTTATATGGGTTTAGAACTACAATCTTTATCCTTGTATGTTTTAGCTGCTATTAATCGTAATAATATTAAATCCTCTGAAGCAGGATTAAAATATTTTGTTTTAGGTGCATTGTCTTCAGGATTACTCCTTTACGGTATTTCATTGCTTTATGGTTTTACTGGTCAGATTGGCTTCCATGAAATTGCATTGGCTTTAAAAGGTAAGGCTTTACAGTTAGGCGTTATTTTTGGAATTGTTTTTATTTTAGCTGGTTTAGCTTTCAAAATTTCTGCAGTTCCATTTCATATGTGGACTCCTGATGTTTATGAAGGTGCACCAACACCTATTACAGCGTTTTTTGCTGGTGCACCTAAAGTTGCAGCAATGGCATTAATTATTCGTATAATTGTTGTTGCTTTTATTCCACTTAATAACTCTGATAATCTTATGCCTGCATGGCAGCAAATTATAATATTTATAGCGATTGCATCAATGATATTAGGTGCATTTGCTGCAATTGGTCAAAGTAATATTAAGCGTCTAATGGCTTATTCGTCGATTAGTCATATGGGATATGCTCTTGTTGGGTTAGCTGCAGGAAATATGCTTGGAGTAAAAGGTGTTATCATTTATATGACTATTTATCTTGGTATGACGCTTGGTTCATTTTCTTTCATTCTTAGTATGCGGTCGCATGATGGAAATCTTGAAAATATTTATGACCTTGCAGGATTGGCAAAAAACAATCCATTTATGGCTATTATTATGACAATACAACTTTTTTCTTTAGCAAGTATACCACCTATGGCAGGCTTTTTTGGGAAATGGTATACATTTTCTGCAGCTGTTCATGCAGGTCTTACTCCGCTTGCTGTCGTTGGTGTATTGGCTTCTGTGGTTGGTGCTTTTTATTATTTACGTGTCATCAAAATTATGTGGTTTGATAATGCAAAAGCTGACTTTATTTCTTTATCAAGTGAACTTAAGTTTTGTCTTAGTCTTTCTGCATTTTTCATTTTATTTTACGTATTTTTTGGAATTTTGTTTTCTGAATTAGCAGAACAAGCCGCTGCAGCATTGTTTTAGTGAATATGGTTTATGTATTGTCAGATTTTGCACAAAAACAAGGGTATGATATTGAGTCATATGAAAGTGTTGACTCAACAAATCTTGTTGCACAGCAAAAGGCATATTCTGGTCATCATGGTTATCTTTGGATTGTTGCGAATGAGCAGACCCAAGGGAGAGCCAGAAGAGGAAGAATATGGAATAGTCCAAAAGGAAACCTTTATTCTAGCCTTTTATTAATTGATGATATTATCGATCAGACTGCTGCTCAGCTTAGTTTTGTTGCTGGAGTAAGTATGTTAGAGGCTATCAAACAATTTATAAAAAATGAAAAACAAGCTAATAATATTGTTAGCTTGAAATGGCCAAATGATATTTTGCTTAAAGGAGCGAAAAGCTGTGGGATTTTGCTTGAGCTTTTTAAACTAACTTCACAAAAATATGCATTAGTTATTGGTATTGGTATGAATGTAGAATACCATTATGAAGATGCACCATATCCAACCTCAAGTATAAAGAATATTGGTTTGAGTATTGATAAAAAAGAATTATTTATGGCTCTAACGCAATATTTTGCTGAAAATTATCTTCTTTGGAAACAACCCTGTGGATGTGATATAATTCGTAAAAAATGGCTTTTATCTTGTTCTCATCTTGGGCAACCTATTAAAGTGATCAGTGATGAAAGGATCATTGAAGGTATTTTTGATGGTCTTGATTGTGATTTTAACTGTATTGTAAAACAAAAAAACGGTCAGCAGGTAATCATAACATCTGGAGATGTTCATTTTGGTTTAGCTGCTTCTGCTGATGTAGGCCGTAATTGACTTATAAAGTTTTATTTCAGCATGAGTTATCTTAATAATTTAGGAGACATTTATGATTGTTGCTAACAACAATGAATTGGTTTTTTTACCTTTAGGAGGAGTCGGAGAAATAGGAATGAATCTAGCTGCCTACGGATTTGGTCCTAAAGATTGTCGTGAATGGTTACTTGTTGATATGGGAGTTAGTTTTGCAGGTCCTGAATTACCTGGAGTAGATCTTATTTTGCCGGATATTCGTTTTTTAGAAAGTGAAAAACATAATATCTGTGGTCTTATTTTAACACACGCTCATGAAGATCATTATGGGGCTGTTCTTGATTTATGGCCAAAGCTTAAAATTCCACTTTATTGCACTTGTTTTACAGCTGGATTATTAGAGAGTAAACGACAGTCAGATTTTGAATTTCATGAAATTCCAGTCAATATTTTTCAATCTGGCGATTGCTTTCAGGTTGGACCATTTTCAATTGAAGCTATTTCTGTTAATCATTCAATTCCAGAAGCCGTTTCTTTAGCTATTACAACATCTTTAGGAAATGTGATTCATACTGGAGATTGGAAAATTGATCATACGCCTTCACTTGGGGCTATAACGAATGAGGAACGATTTCGTGCTTTAGGGAATAAAGGTGTATTAGCCTTGCTGTGTGATTCTACTAACGCACTTCAAGATGGTATATCGCCATCGGAACAACAAGTTCAGGAAAGTATTTCTGAAATTATTTTGAAAGCTAGAGGTCGAATTGCTATTACAACTTTTGCCTCTAATATTGGCCGTATACGCTCAATTGCTCTTGCTGCTGCATCTGTTGGACGTCAAGTTCTTTTAGTAGGACGTTCTTTAAAGCGTAGTGTTATGGTAGCGCAAGAGCTTGGTTATATGGATGATATAGCACCATTTATAACGGAAGAAGATTATGGTCATATTCCACGAGAAAATATTGTTTTGGTGGTAACTGGCAGTCAAGGTGAACCACGCGCTGCATTAGCAAAACTCTCGCGAAATGAAATGAAAAATATTGTTCTCTCTCCTGGTGATACAGTTATTTATTCATCACGTAATATTCCAGGCAATGAAAAAGCTATTATTGATATACAAAATCGTTTTATTGATCAGGGTATTAACATTATTACGAATCGTGATGCTCTTGTGCACGTTTCAGGTCATCCTCGTCGTTCGGAACTTTTACAAATGTACGATTGGACAAAACCACAGATACTTATTCCCGTACATGGTGAAGCAGTACATCTTACAGCTCAGGCAACTTTAGCACATCAAGTTGGCATAAAAGTTGTTGCTAGGATTAGAAATGGTGATATATTTCGTCTTGCACCAGAACCAGTAGAAATTATCGATCAAGTCCTTGTTGGTCGTATTTATAAAGATGGTTTTCTGCTTGGTAATGAAGATGAATTAGGAATCCGTGAGCGTTGCAAATTAAGTTATGTTGGTCATGTTTCTGTTTCTCTTCACATGAATAGCAAGCATGATTTAATTGATGATATTGGTCTTATAACATTGGGTCTTCCTAAAAGTGATAGAGCAGGGGAATTATTGGAAAATATTCTTTTAAATGTTATTGAAAATGCCATTAATAATATTCCACGTGCTAAAAGAAAAGATAATGAACTTATCCGAGAAGCTGCGAGGCGTGCAGTAAGAGCATCTGTTAATAAGATTTGGGGGAAAAAGCCTATTTGTGTAGTTTTTTTACATCGTTCAAAATAAAAGTATTTTAGTATTCGATTACTTTTTTATAAAAAGGAGATAAAGCTATTCAACTAGCTTATTGCATAAACACATATTCTACACTTTTTGTGTAAGTGCAGCTAAAGAGAAGATAGTAGATAATATTTCAATATTATTATCATATTTGCAAGCCTTAAGAAATAGCTATAAATATCACTTGTAAATTGCTGCAATTTGATAAGTCTAATTAGGAGTTAATAGTTTTAATGCGTCTTTCTCAATATTTTCTTCCTATTTTAAAAGAGAATCCTAAAGAAGCAGAAGTTGTTTCACATCGATTTATGTTGCGGGCTGGTATGATACGTCAACAAACATCAGGAATTTATTCTTGGTTACCATTAGGTAAGAAAGTTCTTGACAAGATTTGTAAGATCATTCGTGAAGAGCAAGAACGAATTGGAGCTTTAGAAATATTGATGCCAACGATTCAATCTGCTGATCTTTGGCGTGAAAGTAACCGTTATAATGATTATGGTCTTGAAATGTTGCGCATTAGAGATCGTCAAGACCGTGATTTACTCTATGGTCCGACCAATGAAGAGATGGTAACAGATATTTTCCGTTCATATGTTCGTTCTTATAAAGATCTTCCACTTAATCTCTATCATATTCAATGGAAATTTCGTGATGAAATTCGTCCACGTTTTGGTGTGATGCGCGCACGCGAATTCTTGATGAAAGATGCCTATTCTTTTGATCTTGATTATGCGAGTGCAAAAACATCCTATAATCGTATGTTTGTTGCTTATTTACGTACTTTTTCTCGCATTGGCTTGAAAGCAATTCCTATGCGTGCTGATACAGGTCCAATTGGTGGTGAGCTTAGTCATGAATTTATTATTTTAGCCGAAACAGGTGAAAGCTCTATATTCTGTGACAAACGATTTTTGGAATTTACTGTCCCCTCTGTTTCAATTGAT
This sequence comes from Bartonella bennetti, assembly GCF_045945445.1. Taxonomy (NCBI): domain Bacteria; kingdom Pseudomonadati; phylum Pseudomonadota; class Alphaproteobacteria; order Hyphomicrobiales; family Bartonellaceae; genus Bartonella; species Bartonella bennetti. The sequence continues at coordinate 677,867 of NZ_CP174576.1, forward strand.
TTTACTGATAAGGATGTTTTGGCTGATATTGTTAGACAATGGACATCTTTATATGCTGCAACAGAAGAAATGCACAATGAAGAAGAATGGAGTAAAGTCTCTAGTATGAATAAGCTCTCAGCGCGTGGTATTGAGGTAGGGCATATTTTTCATTTTGGTACAAAATACTCTGCTCCTATGGGAGCAAAAGTTATGGGACAAGATGGAAAAGAGCACTTGGTTTCTATGGGATCTTATGGAATTGGACCTTCGCGTCTTGTAGCAGCAGTCATTGAGTCTTCTCATGATGAACATGGTATTATTTGGCCAAAATCAGTTGCACCATTTGATTTTGGCATTATCAATATGAAACCAGATGATCAAAAATGTAGTTATATATGTGAAACTCTTTATCAGGGGCTTATACATAATGGTTTTGATCCATTGTTAGATGATACGAGTGAGCGTCCTGGATCGAAATTTGCAACAATGGATTTAATTGGTTTGCCGATACAAATGATTATTGGTCCTAAAAATGCTACACAAAATGAAGTTGAAATTAAAGACCGAAAAACAGGTCTTAGAGAAGTTTTAACGGTTGAAGCTGCACTCCACCGATTTGCAGTAATTTGATAGGCAATATCATGAATGTTTTGAGGAATAAAGGATTTTCATCTTATCAATGGATGATTGCTTTCCGTTATATGATTCCTAATAAAAAACATATGTTTACATCTATTATTTCAATTATTTCTTTAATTGGAATTATGCTAGGAGTTTTTGCTTTAGTTGTTGTTATGGCAGTCATGAATGGTTTTCGGACAGAACTCCTCAGTCGTATTTTAGGAATGAATGGGCATCTTGTTGTACAAACAATTGATTCCAATTTTACTGATTATAATATTCTTATTTCTTCTCTAGAATCTATCAAGGATATAAAATTCGTTCTACCCATTATTGAAGGACAAGCTCTTGTCCAGGGTAATATTGAAGGAGGAACTGGTGCTTTAGTTCGTGGTGTACGTCAAGAAGATTTGAGAAAACTGAAAACGGTAGCCCAAAATATTATCTCAGGTACGCTCGCTCAATTTGACAAAGAAGAAGGTGTTGCAATTGGGAGTGGTTTGGCAGAAAAATTGGGTCTTACAGTTGGAAGTGATCTTCGCATCATTACACCAAATGGTGATGATACGCCCTTTGGAGTTACGCCGCGTGTCAAAGCTTATAAAGTTATTGCTATCTTTGAGGTTGGTATGTCAGAATATGATTCAATATTTGTTTTTATGCCTCTTCATGAAGCACAGATTTTCTTTAATTTAGATGAAAAAATTCAGTCTCTAGAGTTATTTCTTAATGATCCTGATGCTATTGATCAAATAAAGCCGATTATAGAAAAAGCAGTTAATCAACCAATTAATATAATTGATTGGCGTATGCGAAATCAGGCTTTTTTTTCAGCATTACAAGTTGAACGAAATGTTATGTTTTTCATTCTCTCTCTTATTATTCTCGTTGCTGCTTTGAATATTATTTCAGGATTGATAATGCTTGTAAAAGATAAAAGCCACGATATCGCAATTCTGCGTACAATGGGAGCAGATCAAAGTGCAATTATGCATATATTTATTACCACTGGCATGGTAATTGGATTTATTGGAACGATACTTGGTTTAATTTTAGGTATTATAGTTACTATAAATATTAATCATATTCAAGATTTTATATCTTGGCTGTTTAATGTTGATGTTTTTAATCCTCAACTTTATTTTTTAGCAAAGTTGCCAGCTCGAATTGAGTGGGGACAGACTGCTATGGTAGTTATGATGGCTTTGTTTTTATCTTTTCTTGCAACACTCATTCCTGCATGGCGTGCTGCTAAATTAGATCCTATACAAGCTTTAAGGTATGAATGATGTCTACTATTTTAGAGCTTATTGAGATTGAGAGACATTTTTTTGACAATGGTAAACCTTTAGTTATTTTGAACAAAGCTAATTTTGTTCTAAAACGTGGAGAAATTGTAGCACTTGTAGCACCGTCTGGTTCTGGAAAATCAACACTTCTTCATATCGCAGGATTATTAGAAAGACCAACAGCTGGTGATATTTTGTTACGGGGTATTTCTTGTGCAAAACGTTCTGATGATGAACGCACGGCAATCAGACGAAATGATATTGGTTTTGTCTATCAATTTCATCATTTACTACCAGAATTTACAGCTTTAGAAAATGTTATGATTCCTCAAATGATCGCAGGATTGAAAAAATCTACTGCCGAAGATCGTGCCTTTAAATTATTAAGCTATCTTCGTGTTGCTCATCGAGCTAAACACCGTCCATCAGAATTATCGGGGGGTGAGCAACAACGTGTCGCAATTGCTCGTGCTGTAGCAAATGCACCTTCTGTACTTTTAGCTGATGAGCCTACAGGAAACCTTGATCCTGTAACTTCAGCTTATGTATTTCAAGCCTTATCAGTGCTTGTGCGCCAATCTGGTCTTGCAGCTCTTGTTGCCACACATAATTATGGTTTAGCCAAACAGATGCATCGTCGAATTACAATAAAAGAAAAAAAAATTATTGAACTTCCTTAATATTGAGATACAAAATTTATTCTAAAAAAATAACAGTATAGTGTATGTTTATTTTCGTCTGTTAGGAGATTTTTATGACAAATTTGGCCATTAATGAAAATCAATTAGATTCACGTCGTCGCCGATTGATTTTTCGTGCATGGCACCGAGGTATTCGTGAAATAGACTTGATTTTTGGTCAATATGTTGATGCACATATTAGTAAGATGAGTGATCAAACAGTTGCTAAACTTGAATACATTATGTCTTTTGAAGATCGTGATTTATTAACCTGGATTACAGGGGAAGTTTCTATACCATCTGAAGTAGATAGTCCACTTTTTCGCGATATTATAAATTATTGTTCTCGTATAAATTTTAATTAATTAAAATGACTATGTTAAAAAAAATTATTATTCCCCCAAATATGCATAGTTGTATGATTTTTGATGGTGTTGTTGATGGATTTGAAGCTTTTGCACTTGCTAAATTAAGTGCAGAAATTGCTCAAAATAAACCACTTGTTTACGTTGTCCGTGATGGAACAAAAATGGCTTATTTACAGCAAGCTTTAAATTTCATTGAACCTAATTTACCTGTTCTTCAGTTTCCGGCATGGGATTGTTTACCTTATGATCGCGTATCACCTGGAATAGCTATTACTGCACGTCGTCTTTCAGCTTTGGCTCATATGTCAGATTTGCGTAAAAATCCACGGTGTTCTATTATATTAACAACAGCCAATACAATTATTCAAAAACTACCACCTTGTGCAATGATTGATGATCAAATTATCCATATGCGTGTTGGTCAATGCATGGATATGATACATTTGCTTCATTATTTAGAACGCAATGGCTTTGAACGCGTTGCAACTGTACGTGATGTTGGTGAATTTGCTGTAAGAGGAGGAATTATTGATATTTTTTCTCCTAGTTATACGGAGCCTTTTCGTCTTGATTTTTTTGGTCAGACCTTGGAGACAATTCGCATATTTGATTCAGCAACACAACGAACAATAGCTAATAAAACAGAATTATTTTTGCAGCCGATGAGTGAAATTACCCTCACTCCTGAGTTTATCAGCAGATTTAAAAGCAATTATATTCGTGCTTTTGGAGCACCAAAAAAAAGTGATATGCTTTATGAGGCTGTTTCCCAAGGAAGGCGTTATTCAGGTATGGAGCATTGGCTCCCATTTTTTTATGAAAATCTCAATAGCTTTTTTGATCATTGTGGTAATTTACCTGTTGTTTTTGAGCATCTCATAGAAGAAGCTCTCATTGAACGATATCGTCTTATTGTAGATTATTATAGTGCTCGCAAAGAACGCGAAAGTAATCAAGAGAATGATGTTTCTTATCATCCAATAGAGCCTAATCTTCTTTATTGGACACCAGAACAAGTTTTAACGTATATAGAGCAGTGTGGTCTGCGGATTGATTTTACACCTTTTAATATTTCACAAACAGTTAAACAAACAGTTATTCATACAAATGCTACACAAGGCTATGATTTTATAAAAGAGCGTAATGCTCCAGATAAAAATGTTTTTTCAAGTGTGGTTGAGCATATTGCTTCGTTGCGGTCTTCTGGTAAGAAAATACTTTTGGCTTTTTGGAGTGAAGGATCGATGGATCGTTTATTGCAAGTTCTTGACGAACACGGGCTACAAAAAGTAGAAATTACAAAATCATTTCAGACTGTAAAAGCAACACCGCGTGATCGGATCTTAGCTGCTGTTTTAATGATAGAGCATGGTTTTGAAATTGAAGATTTTGTTGTTATAGCAGAGCAAGATATCCTTGGTGATCGACTAGTAAGATCAGCAAAGAAACGTAAGAGTAATGCGCATTTTATTTCTGAAATTGCTTCCTTAAATTCTGGTGATATCGTTGTACATGTTGATCATGGTATTGGACAGTTTATTGGTCTCAAGACTATCATGGCAACTGGGATTTTACGTGATTGTTTAGAAATCAACTATGCTGGAGGCGATCGACTATTTTTACCCATTGAGAATATTGAGCTTTTATCCCGTTATGGATCAGAAAGTACAAATGTCACGTTGGATAAATTAGGAAGCGTTGGATGGCAAACACGTAAAGCACGCCTTAAAAAGCATTTATTAAAAATTGCTGGTCAATTGATCTGTATAGCTGCAGAACGCGCTACGCGTTCTGCACCTGCTTTAACTCCACCAGTAGGGCTCTTTGATGAATTTGTTGCATGTTTCCCTTATGAGGAAACAGATGATCAAATGGATGCGATTAATGCTGTTTTAGATGATTTGGCATCAGGAAAACCAATGGATCGTTTAATCTGTGGTGATGTGGGTTTTGGTAAAACAGAAGTTGCTATTCGAAGTGCTTTTGTTGCAGCATTAAATGGTTATCAAGTTGCTGTTGTTGTGCCTACAACTTTGCTTTCACGACAACACTACAAGACCTTCATGGTCCGTTTTCAAGGGCTACCAGTTAAGATTGCTCATTTGTCAAGGCTTGTAAAACCCAAAGAATTGGCGCAAATTAAAAAAGGTATTGCAGAGGGTACGATCGATATTGTTATCGGAACGCATGCATTACTCAATGACACAGTGAGTTTTTCACGGTTAGGACTTCTTATCATTGATGAAGAACAGCACTTTGGAGTAAAACATAAAGAGCGTCTAAAAGAACTAAAAAGTGATATTCATGTTCTTACACTTTCCGCTACTCCTATACCAAGAACTTTAAGCCTTGCTTTATCGGGACTACGTGAACTTTCACTAATCACAACTCCTCCTATTGATAGAATGGCTGTACGTACTTTTATTTCACCTTTTGATGTGATGGTTATACGCGAAACATTATTGCGCGAATATTATCGAGGTGGACAGAGTTTTTATGTTTGCCCTCGTATTTCTGATCTTTCGTATGTAGAAGAATATCTCAAAACACATGTACCTGAACTTAAATTTATTATAGCACACGGACAAATGCCAGCTGGGCAACTTGATGATATTATGAATGCGTTTTATGACGGGCAATATAATGTATTACTTTCAACCACTATTATTGAATCAGGTCTCGATATTCCGACAGCTAATACATTAATTGTACATCGTGCTGAAATGTTTGGTCTTTCTGCACTCTATCAGTTACGTGGTAGAGTAGGGCGTTCAAAACAACGTGCTTATGCACTTTTTACTTTTCCTTCTGGTAAAGTTTTACTTCCTGTAGCAGACCGTCGTCTTAAAGTTTTACAATCTCTTGATACATTAGGTGCAGGTTTTCAACTGGCTAGTCATGATATGGATATTCGAGGTTCAGGTAATTTATTAGGTGAAGAACAATCAGGACATATCAAAGAAGTTGGGTTTGAGCTCTACCAAAAAATGCTTGAAGAAGCTGTTGCTGAATTAAAAGATGGTCAACATGATAGAGATAATCAGTGGTCACCTCAAATCTCTCTTGGCACAACAGTGATTATACCAGAAAATTTTGTCCCTGATTTATCATTACGTATGGGACTTTATCGTCGTTTGACAGAGCTTGATAATTTAGAAAAAATTGATGAATTTGGAGCTGAATTAATTGATCGCTTTGGTCCTTTACCACTCGAAGTTCAACACCTACTTAAAGTCTTTTATATTAAAATATTATGTCGAAAAGCACATGTGGAAAAATTAGATGCTGGACCAAAGGGAATTGTTATACAATTTCGCAATAATTACTTTGAAAATGGTATTGCTCTTATTCAATGGGTAGAGAAACAAGGATCAATGGCAAAAATTCGACCAGATCAAAGTATTGTTTTTATTCGTGATTGGACTAAAGTAAATGAAAGACTTATTGGTGTAGCAAATATTATGACACAACTTGCAGAAATAGCAACAGAATGTGCAGCTTAATTTAACTTAAAAAAGTTTTTTATACTCATTTTATTTTACATATTATTCTAATAATATATTTATTATTTATATTGATGCGTATAATATTGTAATAATTTCCTTAAACAATTTAAAAAGAAATAAATATAATATGATTATTACAAAAAAATTATTAATTACAGCTCTTTTGTTACTCAGTATAATATTTAGAGTAAAGTATGCTTATGCTGAGGCTATTTTAAGTAAAGAATCGCTCAAACAATCCCTAAAGCAATCCCTTTCTGGTTTAACTCTTGATGAGAGATTCAAGTATCTTATAGAGCAACAGAAAATTATTCACAATGAAAATGATTCTCTTCAAAAAGAAAAGGACTTTTTTACGAATATAATTCGTGAAAAGAGAGCTAAAAATTCTCCTATAGCTGAACATATTTTTGATGACAAAATAAAGTTTTAAATAAAATAACTAATCTTTTATCAGAAAGTATGGTGATTTTTCATGAAATAGAGATTGTGCGCTCACTGTTAGAAAAGCGTGTCATAGCAAAAGAATATGCAACAGGAGAATATGAAGAAAAACAGATTAAAGCACTAAAATATTGGAACAAGTTTCAGTCAGAAAAGATGACTCGGGCGTTTTCTTATTTGGAGGTGTATCAGGCTGCCCTTGTATGCAAAACACAAGGAGATGTATTAAAAAAAGTGATGTAGGGCCTGTATTGCGTGAAAATTTCTCTTGGAAAGACGAAGACTTTAGTTGGGCAAAAGATGCGATCGCTTTAAGTCCCGCATTAAAAAATGAATTCAGGCCTCTATATGAAGGCTTTCTTTCCTCTGATTTTAAAGAAGAAGTGCTGAGTACTATAAAAAAGTTCACTACAGGTGATGAAGCTTGGTATTTTCAACACCTAAAAGAAATTCCTTCAGAGTGTAAAGCTTACAAAGAGATACACAATATAATGCTTCCCAACAAAAGAAAAAGTATTATACATCGCATATACTTTTATATTGATACTTTTTTTTCGCAATAATTTTCATAGGCTGTTTTCATTTATATTTTTTACTCACGCCACCAAGCTTGAAGGCGATAACCATATAACGATGTATACGCAGGATGTTTAAGATATGACCATCTTGCTACCCATTGTTTAGGTAAATGATAAAGCGGTATATAATAACTGCCAGAAATCAAAATTCTATCTAAAGCACGCACGGCTGCAATAAATTCAGTTTCTGAGCGTGCGTCAAGTATTGCCGTTATCATAGCATCTATAGCGGGATCAGAGGTTCCTGCAAAATTAAAACTTCCTTTCAAATTTCGAGAAACAGAAGCCCACCGATTTATTTGTTCATTACCTGGTGACAGAGAATTTTTTAATTTGCCAATAATCATATCATAATCAAACATTCCTAAGCGATTTTGATATTGACTATCATCAACAGTTCTTATTTCAACATCGATACCAAGACGTGATAAATTGCTCTGAAATGCAAGCGCAACTTTTTCTTCTTCAAGTGATTGAGTCATAATTTCAAATTTAAAAGGCAAACCATCAGGAGTGATAGCTTTATTGTTTTTTCTAGTAAAACCTGCTTCTTGTAGAAGTGCCCAAGCCTTCTGAGCAAATTGACGCTCCATACCTGATCCATCTGTTTTAGGGATATGCCAATGTCCATTCATGACTTCAGGAAGAACAGCATCAGGATAAGGTGCTAAAAGTTCTTTTTCTTTTTCACTTGCTGGCTTTCCAATAGATGAGAGAATAGATCCATCCCAATAACCTTCTGTTCTAGTGTAGATACCATTAAAAAGATGATGATTAATCCACTCAAAATCAAAAAGCATCGAAAGTGCTTGTCGTACTTTTCTATCTTTAAAAATAGAACGGCGTGTATTAAATACAAAACCAATAAGATCGGCAGGTGTACCTTTCGAAAAACTTTCTTTTATAACTCGCCCTTCACGAATAGCTGGAAAATTATAAGAAAGCCGCCAGCGATTTGGATTGGTTTCAACGAAAATATCAATGAGTCCTTTTTTAAAAGCCTCAAAGTGTGCGGTATCATTGCGAAAATACTCTATTTGAATGGTATCAAAATTATTTAGTCCCTTATTAATAGGAAGATCCTTACCCCAATAGTCAGGATTGCGTTTATAGATAATTCGTTCACCTGGATCAACATGCTCAATAATGTAAGGACCACTACCTGGAATTTTAACTAAACCGTTTTTTTCAAAATCATCAACATTAATAGCATGTTTTGGCAATATTGGCATTACACTTGCCAAAAGAAGTGGAAGTTCACGATCTTTAGAGTGTAAAAAACGTATTGTAATACCATGAGAGCCAATTTTTTCGATAGACTCTATGCGTTTCATATATCGATCAAAGGGTGGTCTTCCCTTATCTTTTAGCAGTTCGATTGTGAATAAAACATCTTCAACTGTTATAGATTTTCCATCTGAGAAACGAGCTTTGGGATTAAGAAAGAAAGTAATTTCAGTACGTTCATCATTTAATTCAACTTTTTCTGCAAGAAGATTGTATAATGTAAAGGCCTCATCACGAGAACGTACCATCATTGTTTCATAAACAAGGCCAGAAAATCGCTCATCAGCCACAAGACCTTGTGCAGTTGTACGAAAACTACGGATGACGAATGGATTTAACCCATTAAATGTCCCAACGGCTCCATAGGTAATTTTTCCTTTTTTATTTGCATGAGGATCAGCATAAGGAAAATAGTCAAAATTATCAGATAATTTTGGTGTTCCATGCATAGCAATACCTGTTGCTATGACATTATGACAACAAAAGAACATTATGAAAGTCAGAAAAAATTTAAAGTAACGAGCGCTATGGCATGACATAGAGTTTTTTTTCATTATAATCTAACGATGATTCTTTAATTTTATTTCAAAGATTAGAATATTTTATGCATCAATTTGAAAAAAAAAGCTAATAAGATAAAAAAATGTGCTATACATAGTATATAAAAAGTTAATTAGTTATTCAATGAGCTTTCTTATTCTAGATTTTACTTTCTTCTTTGTACTAAAGTAATTAAAATAGAGAAATACCATTTTATAATTTAATTATACTTGATTGAAAATTATATTTAATGTCCTATCTGAAAGTTATTATATCTTAGAAATTGTTCTAAAGGCGTATTGAAAGGATTAGCTTAATCATGTCGCATAAAAATACTTACTTTTTTGTTTCAGTGTTAGCTGGAGCTGTTGCTTTTTTTCTTGCCATCCACACTCCAGTAAATGCACAGAGTTTATCTCAGGGATGGTATAAAGTTTGCAACAAACAACATGATGTTGATATTTGTAATACGATGAACACAGTTGTATCAGATACCGGTCAGCCTTTGACAGCTGTTAATTTAGTTGAAATAAAAGGCAAACAAAATGAACGACGCATAGGCCTTCAAATACCTACGGGGCGTTTATTACCAGAAGGTGTTCATATTCAAATTGGAGATGATTTCTCTAAAAAAATTCCTTATATTGTTTGTAATGCAACTAGCTGTATTGCCAACGATGTTTTAGATGATAAGCTAATTTCTGCTATGAAAGCTGGTTCAAAAATGGTCATAACTACTGTTAATCTGCGTGGAACAGCTAACCCTATAGAATTTTCTCTTAAGGGGTTTACTGCAGCATATACAGGTCCTGGCATAGATGAAAAAGCTTTTCAAGAAGAACAAATGAAATTACAAAAAGTTATTCAATCAAAGCAAAAAGAGATTGAAGATCGTATGAAAGCTGAACAAGAGAAAGCAAAACAAACAGTGAACTAAAGAAAAAAATTAAAAAAGTTTTTCAATTTATCTTTTAATATTCATCTGTTTAAACCGCTATAAAATATTTTATAGCGGTTCTTTGTTAATTATTTTTTTGAGAAAAAACCTTTACGTTTCCACCAACCTACACGCTCAGTTCTTTTATTAGTTTCAGCTTCTGATGATGTCACAATAGGTTCAGTAGATGTTGTCGCAACTGAAGAAGAAATATGTTCAACATTTTTTTCAATTACAGGTTCTTGTTCTGTCATTTCAGTCGTTTGTACAGATTTTTTAGTTGCTATTTTTCTTCGTATTTTCAATGTTAATTTTTTTGTATTTGTAGAAATCACTTCATTCGCGAGTTCATTTATTTCTTTTATTTTACTTTTCCGATTAGATTTGGTAACTAACTTTTCCTCAACAAGTTCTTGTTTTGGTGTTGTTATATTTTTGTCCTTTGTAAGGACTTCTTTATTTTGTAAAACTTCTGAAGATTTTACATTACGCTTTTTGGATTTAATAGCAGTAGGGCCTTCTATAATTTCATTTTTCTGTGTACTGCTTAAATGGTTTTTATAGTGGCTGTCTTTATTGAAGCCAACAGTCTCAGCAGCTGGAATATTATGATACTGGCGATATTCTGCTTTAATTTCTTCTAAAGCTTTCTTAGCAAAATCTCCAACAGGCTCTGCATAGGAGACACGAGACTGATAATTATTATTCTGATTACGGCGACCTCCACGGCGTCCACGACGACGCCCGCGGCGATGAGTATCTTCACCATTGGGAGTATCATTTTTATCAGCAGCAGAAGAAATACTATCATTATTAGATTCAATTTGGTGGTTTTTACGCTGATGTCGTTTGTTGTTTTCAACGGTTTTGTTTTTAATTAGGGCAGCATTTTCAATTTCTTTTATATCATTATCTTCAATAACTGTTGAAGAAAAAGGATCTCCCTTTGCTATTGAGCTTTTAGAAATAGCGAAGTGTTGTGTTCCAACACTATCATCTGCTTCAATGTTAATACTGAGCCCAAAACGTGTTTCTAAATTAACAAGAATATGGCGTTTATGATTTAGTACATAGAGTGCTATTGTTACGGGTGTGCGTACAATAATATTATGTTGTGAATTGTGAAGTAGATATTCTTCAATTGAACGCATAACATGTAAAGCGATCGATGATTCAGAGCGTATATTTCCAGTTCCAGCGCAATGTGGGCAAGGTTGTGTAGTGCTTTCTAGAACGGATACACGAATACGTTGACGACTCATTTCCATAAGACCAAAATGTGAGATATGACCAACCTGAATGCGAGCGCGATCGTGCTTTAAACAATCTTTTAATTTTTTTTCAACAAGCTTAATATTCCGATTTTCTAGCATATCAATGAAATCAATTACAATTAAACCTGCAAGGTCACGTAAACGTAATTGACGTGCTATTTCTTCTGCGGCTTCAAGATTGGTTTGTAAGGCTGTTTTTTCAACAGAATGCTCTTTAGTAGAACGACCAGAATTTACATCAATAGCGACGAGTGCTTCTGTTTGGTTAATTACCAAATAACCTCCAGATTTTAAATTAACCTGCGGATGCAACATTTTATCAAGCTGAGTTTCGATATTATGATGCGTGAAAATAGGAGTAGTATCACGATAAGGTTGAACAACTTTCGCATGACTTGGTATGAGCATGCGCATAAAGTCTTTAGCTTCGCGATATCCTTGATCTCCCGAAACGAGAATTTCATTAATATTTTTATCATAAAGATCACGAATAGAACGCTTTATAAGATTACTTTCTTCGTGAATTAAACACGGCGCAGTTGATTTAAGTGTTAAGGTGCGAATAGTATCCCATAGGCGCATGAGGTATTCATAATCACGTTTAATTTCAGCTTTTGTTCTATTTGCTCCAGCTGTTCGTAAAATAACTCCCATACCTTTCGGAACTTCTAGTTCTTTTACAATATCTTTAAGACGTTTGCGATCTTGTATATTAGTGATCTTCCGTGAAATACCGCCACCTCGAGCTGTGTTAGGCATTAAAACAGAATAGCGACCCGCTAGAGACAAATAAGTCGTGAGTGCTGCGCCTTTATTACCACGCTCTTCTTTGATTACTTGAACTAATAAAATTTGACGGCGCTTAATGACTTCTTGAATTTTATATTGACGCCCCTGTTTACGCGGATAGGCAGGTAATTCTTCAAGTGCATCTTCTGCTCCAACCATTTCGATATCATCATTGGAAACATCCAGTATTTCTTCAACATCATCAGCTATAATTTCTTCAGATAGAAGATCATTTTCAATATTCGTTGCTATAACATTATTATTTTTATTTTTTTTTATTTTTTTTAAGCGTTTTTTATTTAGGGTTGTTTCCTCAATGGGAGCATCCTCATAATTTTCATTAATAGCAGCTTTCTCCTCTTCAAGCAGAGCAAGGCGATCGGCAACAGGAATTTGATAATAATCAGGATGAATTTCTGCAAAGGTTAAAAAACCATGGCGATTACCACCATATTCAATAAAAGCAGCTTGCAGCGACGGTTCTATACGCGTAATACGCGCTAAATAAATATTTCCTTTAAGTTGTTTTTTATGTTCTGATTCAAAGTCAAGTTCTTCAATTTTATTACCATGAACGACAACAACACGTGTTTCCTCTGGATGAGAGGCATCGATAAGCATTTTGTTTGACATAAGTTAAAATCCTGAAGGCGACATGTATAACTTTATTTAAATAAACAGTATAATTATTTGCAAAAATAAAGAGCTGTCTGCCATAAAAAAGGGAGGCCGATATAGCTAAACAGACTGCCATATGCAAACACATTACAGCATTTACTTTCATTGCTCTTGTCTGTCTTATATGACTCATATTTTTAAGTCTCCGGCAAAACAATTTCGATAATAGTTTGGATAACCAAACCAATGAATCTTAAATCACGCAATCCTACTGTATTGAGGAATAAAGACTTTTTACTTATAAAAAGCATAAACGCATAGTATGCGATAAATCTTTTAAAGACAACTTAATATGAATTATCAATAATTTTACCAATACTAGATGGTTACATCACCTAAGAATCTTAATATATTCTTTTATGTTGATATTATGCTTTTGGCAAGTAATAATGTAATTTCTGAATAATACAATATAATCACTGTCTTAAATTTGATTTTTTTGATATTTTGTGGCTAAAAGATTCAACGCTTAAATTGAAAAAATAATATATACTTTAAAACTAATAGCGAATACAAAAAAAGCATTTCACTTATGATTAAACGATTCTTTAATAAAAAGCCAAAAATTGGTTATAGAAATGTTTTTTTGCATCTTGTATGCTATTTACTATTTTTTTTAATGTTTCAGCCTCATATTCAAGCTGCCAATGCATTAAAATTTATTAATTTGCAAACCGTTAATGTTAATTCGTCTACACGTATTATTGCAGTTTTTGATGCTGAACCAAATTTTTATTTAGAGATTTTAAATACACCTACACGTTTGGTTATTAATTTACCTATAGTTGATTTTTCAACACAAGATAAATCTCTAAACAACAAAAATATTTTGTCAGATATGCTATTAGATGTACGTTATGATTTTTCTGATATGCGAGATTCACGTATTATTCTTACGAGCAAAACTGCCTTTTCTATAAAAAATAGTAGAGTAGAAAAATTAGATAATGGCTTATGGCAAATATTAATTGATATTACTCAAAGTTCACAGAAAGCTTTTAACGAATCACTACAAAATCAAGAAAAAATTCATCGTGATATAAAAAAACAAATAAGTTCAGAAAGTCATTTTCACGTTGTTCTTGATCCTGGTCATGGTGGAATTGATAGTGGAGCACAAGGTGTTACTGGAGTTTTAGAAAAAAATATAACACTTGTTTTTGCTCGTGCATTACGGGATGAATTAAAAAAAGACTCTAGTATTCACGTTATCTTAACACGTGACTCTGACGAATTTTTAAGGTTAAGCGAAAGAGTCAAAAAAACACAAGATTTTGACGCTGATCTTTTTATATCCATTCATGCAGATAGTATTAATATTCCTTCCCTTCGTGGTGTTACAGTATATACTCTCTCTGATAAAGCCTCTGACGCTATTGCAAAGTCTTTAGCTGATCATGAAAATAAAGTAGATTTTTTTGATGGATTAATAGCAGAAGAAACAGCTGAAGTTACAGATATTTTAATTGATCTTATTCGACGTGAAACTCAGATATTCTCGATTGATTTTGCTAATCGTGTTATTTTAAATTTATCAAAAAATAAAATCAATTTGATAAATAAACCTCATCGATATGCTGATTTTTTAGTTTTAAAAGCTTCAGATATCCCTTCTATTTTGATAGAGATAGGTTATTTATCTAATAAAGAAGATGAACAATTACTAAATGATTCCCAATGGAGAAAAAAAATGGTTACTGCTATTGCTAACTCTATTCGCCAATTTGCAGCAGATCGGCAGAAAACTATACAGTCTCTTTAAGTATATGGGAAGATAGAGTAAACAATATTAATATTTTATATGAAAATAAATAATAGTCTTATATTTGTCTCAATATTAGTAAAAATTACATTTCATTAGCGGTAAATTAAAGTATGTTCCGTCTGATAAATTTTAAAGAGAGTGATACCCATTTCAATGATAATTTTTTTTAGATGTTTTTTGAATTTTTCTAAAGTTATTGCGCTTTGTGGAGCAATGATGTGGGTAATAATGACTCCTAATCAAGCTAAAGAGCTTCCTGATTATGAGGTTCTTTCATTATATGAGCCACCTGTGATGACTCGTGTTCATGCTGCAAATGGTCATCTTATGGCCGAATTTGCCAACAAATATCGCCTTTATTTACCTATCAAATCAATACCGAAGATTCTTAAAGAAGCTTTTATTGCAGCTGAAGATAAAAATTTTTATCATCATTTTGGCTTAGATCCTGCTGGGCTCTTTAGAGCTCTAATCAAAAACATTATGAATATTGGTTCTGGCCAACGTCCACAAGGAGCTTCAACTATTACACAACAGGTTGCTAAAAACTTTTTTTTAAGCTCAGATGCAACATTTGAGCGTAAATTAAAAGAAGCCATCTTAGCAATGCGTATTGAAAAAACTTATTCAAAAGATCATATTCTTGAACTTTATCTCAATGAAATTTACCTTGGTCGTGGTACTTATGGTGTTGCAGCAGCTTCACTGACCTATTTTAATAAGCCTGTGAGTGAACTTACTTTGGAAGAATGTGCTTATTTGGCTGCTCTTCCTAAAGGTCCAGCAAATTACGATCCATTCAAGCATATACAGCGTGCCATTGATCGGAGAAATTGGGTTATAGATAGAATGGTTGCAAATGGATATGTAACGCCAGAACGAGGTGAGAAAGCTAAAGAAAAGCCTTTGGGAGCAGTGATACGCGGTCGTGATAGCTATGTTTTTGCTGCTGATTATTTTGCTGAAGAAATACGCCGTCATTTAATGAATCTCTATGGAGCCACAACACTTTATGAAGGTGGGCTTTCAGTTCGTGCAACACTTGATCCAAATTTTCAACTTATTGCGCAACGTTCTTTGAGAAATGGTTTAATTAGATTTGATCATTTGCAGGGATGGCGTGGGCCTTATAAACATATCAATATCGGAGATGATTGGGATAGTGTACTCAAAGGTATTGCTGGATTAAGTGATGTACCTGAATGGCGTTTAGCGGTTGTTCTTTCTACTGACACTAATACAGTAAAAATTGGTTTACAGCCACAGAATCAAAATTCAGGTTTATTATCACAAAAAAAAGAAATTGCTACATTATCCGAATCTGAATCAAAATGGGCATTGAGTGTTATTGACAAAAATGGTGATCGAAAAACTGTTCAGAGTTTATCGAATGTCTTGCAAGTTGGAGATGTTATTTTTGTCGAAAAAATATCAAATAGTAATGATACTTATCGTTTACAACAAATCCCCAAAATTGAAGGGGCTATTGTTGCTATGGAACCTCATACAGGACGTGTTCTTGCAATGGTAGGAGGTTTTTCCTTTTCTGAATCTCAATTTAATCGTGCAACGCAAGCTTATCGCCAAACAGGTTCTGCTTTTAAGCCCTTTGTTTATGCTGCAGCGCTCGATAATGGATATACACCAGCATCAGTAATTTTAGACGGTCCCGTTGAAGTACGTCAAACTAATGGGCAAATCTGGCGACCTAAAAATTATGGTGGTACATTTGCAGGACCTTCTACATTACGTTATGGAATTGAACACTCTCGTAATCTTATGACTGTGCGGCTTGCCAATGATATGGGCATGTCTATTGTTGCTGAATATGCAGAGCGTTTTGGTCTTACAGATAAATTGCAACCTTATCTTCCCATGGCTTTAGGAGCTGGAGAAACAACACTTTTACGGATGGTAACAGCTTATTCAGTTATTGCTAATGGTGGACGTTCTATTAAACCTTCTCTTATAGATCGAATTCAAGATCGTTACGGCAGAACTATTTACCGTCACGATAACCGTCTATGTGAAAATTGTAATGTTCAATCGTGGGATAATCAAAGCGAACCGACATTAATCGATGAACGAGATCAAGTTCTTGATTCTATGACGGCTTATCAAATTACATCTATGATGGAAGGAGCTGTTCAACGTGGTACAGCTGCACGTTTACGTTATCTTAATCGGCATATCGCTGGTAAAACGGGTACAACCAATAATTCTAAAGATATATGGTTCGTAGGATTTACACCTGACCTTGTTGTTGGTGTTTTCATGGGATATGATCAACCAGCTTCATTGGGATATAACGAAACAGGAAGTTCATTAGGAATACCAGTTTTTGGTGAATTTATACAAGCTGCTCTGCAAGGCAAACCAGATGTGCCGTTTAAAGTGCCAGAAGATATGATTTTAATGCCAATTAATCGCAAAACAGGCATGCTTGCTCAAGCAGGAGATAATGATGTTATCATAGAAGCATTTAAACCAGGAACTGGCCCTGCTGATATATATCAAGTGATTGGTGGAACAGATTTTTTTCAAGAAGGAATTCCAGCCGTCACTACTTCTCCACAAGTTAATAAAGCTCTTCAAGATGGTAGCGGTGGATTATATTGATTTGAAAAGAAATTCTTTTGATAGGGTAACAGATATGAATAATATTCGCCGTATTATTCATAATTGAGATGTAATAAATAACTTTGTAAAATTATTAGAATAAAAAATTCAAAAAAATTATTATTTTAAAAATAATGACTAAGGTGTTAAATTATGAGAGCAGAAATAGAAACATTAGTCGGTGAAATTCAGCAGGCGATTAGTTTGCTAAGGAGGCATCTTTAACTGGGAGGAGTCACTAAAACGCCTTGAGTATCTCAATCAAAAAGCAGAAGATCCATTGCTTTGGAATGATGCGCAAAAAGCACAAGATATGATGCGTGAACGTCAAAATCTCGAAGACTCGATGAATAGCACTCAGTTGTTTGCACAAAGGCTTGAGGAATGTATCGAGCTAATAGCAATGGGTGAAGAAGAAAATGACGTAGGAATTATTACTGAAACTGAAAATACAATACGTCAACTTAAAAGCGAAATAGACAAGCGACAAATTGAGATGCTTCTTTCAGGAGAAGCAGATTCAAACGATACTTATTTAGAAATTCACGCTGGAGCAGGGGGAACAGAAAGCCAAGATTGGGCCTCTATGCTTTTGCGTATGTACACTCGTTGGGCTGAACAGCATAAAATGAAAGTTGAAGTACTAGAAACTCATGATGGTGAAGAAGCAGGTATAAAATCAGCTACTATTCTTGTAAAAGGACATAATGCTTATGGTTTGTTAAAGACTGAATCAGGCGTTCATCGTTTAGTTCGTATTTCACCATATGACTCAAATTCAAAACGACATACCTCTTTTGCAAGCATTTGGGTTTATCCGGTTGTTGATGAAAATATTGAAGTTGATCTATCAGAAGCAGATGTTCGTATTGATACGTATCGTGCATCAGGCGCTGGAGGGCAACATGTTAATACTACAGATTCCGCAGTACGTATTACGCATATAAAAACTGGTATTGTTGTTCAATGTCAAACGGAACGCTCTCAACATAAAAATAGAGCAACAGCTTGGTCAATGTTACGCGCACGCCTTTATGAAGAAGAACTAAAAAAACGAGAAGAAGAAATTAACGCAGTTGAGGCGTCTAAAACAGAAATTGGCTGGGGACATCAAATTAGATCTTATGTTCTTCAGCCCTATCAGCTTGTTAAAGATTCGCGTACAGGACTTGAAAATACTGATCCACAAACTGTGCTCAATGGTGATTTAGATACGTTTATAGAAGCCGCACTTGCTCAACGCGTTCACGGAAAAAACAAGAATTGAGAGATATTAATTATGTAGTATTATCCTACAGCACACAGAGCACACGCAGCGGCTAAAACATTTTCAGCGTGTCCAGATACACAAACTTTACGCCATTCTTCAGCGATTTTTCCAGTTGAATCAATTAGAAAAGTACTTCGTTCAACACCCATGTATTTACGTCCATACATGCTTTTTTCAACCCAAACGCCGTAAGCATCAAGTGTAGTTTTTTCTTCATCTGAAACAAGGATAATATCAAGTTTATGTTTTATTTTAAATTTATCATGTTTAGCAATATTATCTGGAGATATACCAATGATCGTGACTCCGATTTCATTAAATTTCTCTTTTAATCGGGTAAAATCAATCGCTTCATTTGTGCATCCACTTGTGTCATCTTTTGGATAAAAATATAAAACAACTGATTTTCCTTTAAAATCAGAAAGGCTTAATTGGCCTCCACCATCACGCGGCAAATTAAAATTAGGAGCGGTATCACCTTTCATGAGTCTTGTCATTAAATTATCTCTCTTTGTTATGTAAAATCATTTCATAAGATATGAACGTATAGCACAAAATTATTCAATTATAGGATAGATTACTCAGAAAACTTTTCTCTATCATAATATGGTGTACTAATATAAATAAATAATTATACTGGTTTAATTAAAACATGTTTTTTCTTACCAAAAGACAACTTAATTACTTCATTTGCATTGACATCTTTTTCAACAATAAGGTGCGTTTCATCTTCAATAATTTGATCATTTACACGTACACCACTGCCTTGGATATATCGACGTGCCTCACTATTTGATTTAGCGAGCCCTGCTTGCACTAAAAGAGTAAGCACTCCAATGCCTGCTTTTAATTCTGTAGCATTGATTTTAATACTTGGAAGATTTTCTCCAAACATTTTTTCTTCAAAGGTCTTACGTGCGGTTTCTAACGCTTCATTTGCGAGAGTGCGACCATGTAGCATTGCTGTAACTTCTGTTGCTAAAATCTTTTTTGCTTCATTAATTTCAGTACCTTTTAATGCAGAAAGTTTAGCGATCTCGGTCATTGGTAATGTAGTATAAAGCTTTAAAAATCGTGTAACATCAAGATCTTCTGTATTACGCCAATATTGCCAAAATTGATAAGGAGAAAACATATCTGCATTGAGCCATATAGCACCATTGAATGACTTACCCATTTTGACACCAGAAGAAGTTGTAAGTAATGGTGAAGTTAATGCGTATAATTGGGGTGTTTCTAAGCGATGTCCTAATTCAATACCATTTACAATATTACCCCATTGGTCAGAACCACCCATTTGTACCCGTAAGCCATAACGCTTATTAAGTTCCACGAAATCATAAGCTTGCAGAATCATATAATTGAATTCAAGAAATGATAAAGAATGCTCACGTTCGAGTCTTAGTCGAACAGAATCAAATGATAACATGCGATTAACTGAAAAATATTTTCCTACATTGCGTAAAAATTCTAGATAGTTTAAATGGCATAGCCATTCAGCATTATTCACAATACATGCATCAGTTTTTTTATTGCCGAATGTTAAGTAATTCGTAAATATTTTTTTAATGCTCATGATATTTTCAGTAATATCATTGTGTGTTAAAAGACGCCGAGCTTCGTCTTTAAAGGAAGGATCACCAATTAAGCCTGTTCCACCACCCATTAATATAATAGGGCGGTGACCAGTTTTCTGTAACCAATGAAGCATCATAATTTGAAGAAGGCTTCCAGCATGTAGGCTCGAAGCTGTAGGATCAAACCCAATATAAGCAGTTACGGTTTCCTTTAAAAAAAGATCATCTAAGCCTTTTTCATCTGAAATTTGATGAATGAATCCCCGTTCGCTCATAATATGTAAAAATTCAGATTTAAAAGCAAACATGAATCTCATTCCCTCTAACTATATATCTGTTTATATATTGTGCACTTAATACAATTTTTATCATCAAATGGTACACTTTTCACAAGAAACGAGAATTTTAGCGAATATAATGATAGATTGATAAAAGGAGAAAATATATAAAAAACAATAAATTATGTTTTTGTTTTTTTGAATCCTTATCAAATTCTTATATTTTAATGCATAATATAATTGCTCGCTTTTGATAAAAAATGCAATATACGAGCTTTTATAAAAAAATTACAATAATCGCAATTACGAGATTTACAAATAATTGTAATAATTAAAATGTATGATATTGGATTTAAAATGAATTTATAATCTTAACTTTAGAATATCTAATAATACTAATTCATTGAATAAATTATCTATTTTTTTATTTTCTTTAATATCAAAATGAGTAAAAATCTAAATAAAAATTTTCCATAAGATTTTATAAAAGATAAGTAATAACGTGTGGTGTATTCAATGAAATATAGAATCTATCTATCATAACAGTTCTAAAAGATGTAATGAGTGCTAAAATTTTTATTTATGCATCGAAGAAAAGCCTTTATGCCATATATTATCGGATAAATTTTAACATTACAAATTTTATGTAAAGATCATTTAGTAAAGTTTATAAAAAGTAATCTTGCTTATACATATATTATTGATTGAGGATTTAGACAAAATTTCTATCTTTACCAATGGTAATAAGAGCTGCTTATTGATACAATAATGTTTTAAGTTAGTAATCTCAAAATAGAGGAGAGTACAGTGAATGTTGATGAAATGAAAAAACTTGATAGTTATTTTAAAACCAAATTTCAAAATTCATCCTTACAAATAAAGGCACGACCTAAAAAGAATGATTCTTGCGAAGTTTATATAGGAGATGAGTTTTTAGGTATTATTTATCGCGATGAAGAGGATAATGAAGTATCTTACAATTTTTCTATGGCCATATTAGGTATCGACTTAGATAATTGATATATGATTGTAATTAAACAGAATTTCTCTCTAAGTGAATTTTTATATAAGCTTTAAGTCTTTAAAACTTGTATAATTATTACGTGCGATAATAATGTGATCATGAATAGTAATTTCTAATGCGTTTGCAGCGTCTTTTAATCTATGTGTCATCGATATATCTGCTTTAGAAGGTGAAGCATTCCCTGAAGGGTGGTTATGAATTAAGATCAATCCTGATGCCGATAATTCCAAAGCTCGAGAAATTACTTCACGAGGATAAACAGGGGTATGATCAATAGTTCCAGTTTGTTGTACTTCATCGGAAATCAAACCGTTCCTTTTGTCAAGAAATAACACACGAAATTGCTCACGCGTTTCATGAGCCATTACGGCTTTGCAGTAAGCTAATACTTTATCCCATGAAGAAAAAATATCACGTTTATACAATTGTGCACGAGCAAGACGTCCTGCTACATCTGAAATAATTTTTAGATCGATAGCAGTAGCTGGACCACATCCTTCAATTTCTTGAAGTCGATGAATATCCGCTGTCAACACATCAGCTAATGAACCAAAATTCGCTAATAAATTTTTAGCTATTGGTTTGATGTCAGCTCGAAGAATAGTACGAGAAAGCAATAGTTCAAGATATTCATAATCTTCAATCGCGTTACCCTTTGTTTTTAAATAGCGTTTACGAAGACGTTCACGATGTCCTTGATAATGTCTATTTACTTTTGAATTTTTCTTAATTTTTTTATTATTCCTTTGTGGCACTGGATGAGTTGGAACACTTGATGTTAGTTCAAAGGAACTATTTTCGGCGCCTCCATTTTTATTAGTCTTTTTTGCCATGATATTTCTACATTTATTTAAGCAGGTGAATTTAAAGTATAAAAAATGTTTTTAGGAGACTGAGTGAATATTTCACATCCTTCACTTGTTACGCCAATTGTATGTTCGTATTGTGCCGTAAGAGAACGATCCCGGGTAACAGCAGTCCAACCATCCGATAAAAGCTTAATTTGTGGTTTGCCAAGATTAATCATAGGCTCAATAGTAAATATCATGCCTTGTTTAAGCTCTACACCTTCGCCTGGTTTTCCATAATGTAAAATATTTGGTGCATCATGAAAAAGTTGACCAATTCCATGTCCACAAAAATCTCTTACAACGGAGCAGCGCTCAGATTCTGCATAATGTTGAATAGCAGCACCAATATCACCTGTAGTTGCTCCAGGTTTGACTGCAGCAATTCCTCTCATGAGGCTTTCATGAGTTATTTGTAATAAGCGTTCTGCAGCGCGCTTGATTTTTCCAACAGGATACATACGGCTTGAGTCTCCATGCCAACCATTGAGAATAAATGTGACGTCAATATTAACAATATCACCTGCTTGTAAGGGTTTTTCATTTGGTATGCCATGGCAAACAACATGATTGATAGATGTACAACACGAATGACCATATCCATGATAATTCAGATCAGCGGGCAAAGCATTTCGCTCAGCTCCAAAAACAAAAACGAAATCATCAATTTCTTGTGTTGTAACACCAGGCTTAATAATGTCGGTGAGTGCATCAAGACATTCTGCTGCAATTCGACCAACTTTACGCATTTGAGAAAAAGCATAATCATCGAAAATACGGATTTGACCATTAAATTTTAAGGGAGCTTTATTATATTCAATATAACTAACCATTTTTTTTGCTATTTTCTATCTTTACTTGATGAATCGGAAAAATACCTTCGACACTTACGTGGCATTTTATAGCATAAAATTCTACCCCTGATTTTAATGCTAAATCAAATTTACATCCATAAACGGGATCAAGGTCATGGCAAATTTTAAAAGCGGAACAGTCCTCTCGTTGAATTACATACAACATGGCAGCTCGTTTTCCTTGTTGCACAATTTTTATAAGTTCTTCAAGATGGCGTGCACCACGTTTTGTTATGGTATCAGGAAATTCTGCTAATTGCTTTTGGCGAATAAAATGGACATTTTTTACTTCTAAATAACATTCAGGCAAATCGTTATTGCGTAAGAGAAAATCAATACGTGATTGGCCGTAGCGTTGTTCGCTCAAAATTGTTTTATAATCACTAAATTCAGGCAATATCCCACCTTGAATTGCTTCCAAAGCAAGTTTATTTGCTAAAGTTGCATTAATACCAACTAAGGTATTATCTGCTTCAACAATTTCTAATCGATACGGATATTTCCGTTTTGGATCATCACTATACGAAAGCCAAACATTAGAATCAGAAGTTGTTAATCCAAGCATCGAACCAGTATTAGGAACAGAAACCGTAAAGATGTGTTGATCATTCTTTTTGACATCAGCAAGAAAGCGTTTATAACGACAAATAAGTTTTGCAGGATGAAGTTTGGAAACAAAGAACATAAGGCCTTTATTAAAATGTATGATTTTTTAATTCAACTCGGATCATAATAAAGAAGTTATACTAACGTTATCTTAGCGCTTAAATAGCGTCTTTATAATTATTGTTATAAATATTTTAGTTATTTTTCTTTCAAAGTTCATTATTCTATTGACTATTCAATCAATAGAATAGCATCATTTACAAAAATAAATTAGTTATGGTTGTCCTCAATAAGGTTATTTTATGAAATATTCATTTAAAAAGTTGCATTCAAAAAATTAATAATGAAGGCATAATTTATGAAAACTGGTGAAGTAAATGGCCGGAACAAATAGAAAATGTCAAAACGTAATGAATGGCCCAATTATTGTTTTAGTTGAGCCACAATTATCAGAAAATATTGGTATGGTAGCAAGGGCGATGGCCAATTTTGGTTTATCAAAACTTCGACTTGTTAAACCACGAGAAATATTTCCAAATGAAAAAGTTAAGGCTACGGCCAGCAAAGCAGATCATATCATTAATGATACACTAATATTTGATACATTATGCGATGCAATTGCGGATTTAAATTATGTTTACGCTACGACAGCACGTGAAAGATGTGGTTTTAAAACTGTTAAAAGTGCTGTAGAAGCTGCAAATATTTTGCGTTATTATGAGAATATTGGTCATAAAACAGGTATTTTATTTGGAAGAGAAAGGTGGGGATTGGAAAATAATGAAATTAGCCTTGCTGATGAGATTATTACTTTTCCAGTTAATCCTGCTTTCGCATCACTTAATATAGCGCAAGCCGTTTTGTTAATAGCTTACGAATGGATGAAATCAGGCTTGGAAGATTTGAGTGATACGGCTTTTCGTGCAATAAAGTTAAAACCAGCCGATAAAGCAACACTTCATGGTTTTTTATCACAGTTGGAAGATGCTTTAGATGTTCGTGGATATTTTAGACCTCAAGAGCGTAAAGAAGTAATGGTTACAAATATACGCTCTGTTTTTACACGCGCAAATTTTAGCGAGTCTGAAATTCAGCTCTTACGAGGTGTTATATCTTCACTGGATCATTTTTCGCCTAAATTTCCGCGGGGTAGTGGAGCCCCCGAAGGGCGTGATCGCAAAAAATTAAAAAAAATGTGAATACTTAATGAGTGAACAACCTCTTCTTTTTTTTGATAGTGGTATTGGTGGACTAACAATATTAAGAGAAGTACGCCTTTTTGTTTCCGAATACCAATTTATTTATGTTGCTGATGATGCAGGATTTCCCTATGGTATCTGGGAAGAGGAGATGTTAAAACACCGTATTTTAAAGATTTTTACATATCTTCTAGAACTTTATAATCCTGCTTTATGTGTGATTGCTTGCAATACAGCTTCTACATTAATGATAGAAGATTTACGACGAGAATTTCCTAATATTCGTTTTGTAGGAACTGTTCCTGCAATTAAATTAGCTGCTGAACAAACAAAATCTGGTGTTATTTCAGTATTAGCAACTCCTGGCACAGTTAAACGTGCATACACACATGAATTAATCAATTCTTTTGCTGGTCAATGTTATGTACAGCTTGTAGGAAGTGAAAAGCTAGCAGGATTTGCTGAAAATTATTTACGTGGTTATCCTATCAATTATGAAGAATTACGCCATGAAATTTTGCCATGCTTTATTGAGAAAAATGGCAAATTAACTGATATTATTGTCTTAGCTTGTACACATTATCCTTTTTTGATCAACTTATTTCGTGAACAAGCTTTATGGCCAGTTGATTGGATCGATCCAGCAAAAGCTATAGCTAAACACATAAGATCATTATTACCAATGAAAATCCAAAACAAGAATATGAAGGAATATACAGATTTCACTTTGTTTACATCACAAAATATAAGCCCTTCAACTGAAAATTTATTGCAAAAGTTTCACTTAAAAATAATGAAGGGAGTTGACTTTAAATTGTAAGATAAGTAGAAGCTAGAATGTTTTTTCTGAGAAAGATCATTAATTGACGTGTCCCGTGGGTAATTTGCAGTTAATGCAGGTGTTGTCCTGTCGGTTTTCTTTTTTGAAAACAGAGGAGGGTGCGTTTCCTTAAGATCTAATTTTTGATCTTATTTTTTATTTAAAGGAAATGCGATGAGTAAACGCGAAACAACAAAACATAAAATTGACCGCCGTATGGGAGAAAATATCTGGGGGCGTCCAAAATCTCCAGTTAATCGTCGTGAATATGGTCCTGGACAACATGGTCAACGCCGTAAAGGGAAACTTTCTGATTATGGAGTCCAGTTGCGCGCTAAGCAAAAATTAAAAGGGTTTTATGGCGATATTTCAGAAAAGCAATTTCGCAAAACTTATGAAGAGGCTGCTCGTCGTCGTGGAGATACAGGTGAAAATCTTATAGGTCTTTTAGAGTCGCGTTTGGATGCTATTGTTTATCGTGCAAAGTTTGTGCCTACCATTTTTGCTTCTCGTCAATTTATTAATCATGGTCATGTTAATGTAAATGGTCGGCGTACAAATATTCAGTCATACCGTTGTAAACCAGGAGATGTGATTGAGGTCCGTGAAAAATCAAAACAACTTGTCTTAGTCTTGGAAGCTGTACAATTAGCTGAGCGTGATGTGCCTGAATATATTAGTGTAGATCATAACAAGATGAAAGCAACCTTTATCCGTATACCTGCTTTTGCAGATGTTCCGTATGCTGTTCATATGGAGCCCAATTTGGTTGTTGAGTTTTATTCTCGTTAGCTTTTTAATACAGAGATCATTGTTTTAATTTTCTCTATATATCAAAATTGTTATGCTATAGCAGTGTTCTTGATAATAGAAACGGGTGGTATCTATTATTGTGCTCTATAGCAGTGCATTTTGATGATTTTTTCTTGTATAATTCAAACGTACAAATTGATTAAAATAGACTTAGATTATGTGATATGTCTGCTATTGGATTATAATTTATTATTGCAGGATTAAATCATTGTATTATACAGAGTTATGATATTATAAATTGAATTTTAATCAAATTTTGTGTGATGAAAAAAAAAATATGGATACGAGTGATCCTTTGGAAGAAAAGACTGATGATTGTCATCCGATGTTCCGGGTTGCTCCTTCAACTGTACAATTTAATAAATTACGTAAACGTCTTTTGCGCCATATAAGGCAGGCATTAGATGATTTTTCTATGCTCTCTTCAGGAAAAAAATGGCTTATTGCCTTATCAGGTGGAAAAGATTCTTATGCTTTACTAGCACTTTTGCTTGATTTAAAATGGCGTGGTCTTCTACCTATTGACATTTTAGCTTGTAATCTTGATCAAGGTCAGCCAGCTTTTCCAAAGCATATTCTTCCTGATTTTTTAAATTACCATCAGATTCCATATCGCATTGAGTATCAAGATACTTATTCAATTGTTACAGATAAATTAACACAAACACAAACATATTGTTCACTTTGTTCTCGGTTGCGACGTGGACATTTATATCGGATTGCACGTGAAGAGGGATGCTCTGCTTTGGTACTTGGTCATCATCGTGATGATGTCTTAGAGACATTCCTTATGAATTTGTTCCATGGCGGCCGATTAGCAGCTATGCCTGGAAAACTTATAAATGATGAAAAAGATCTTTTTGTTTTACGTCCTCTTATCTATGCTGCTGAAGAAGATATAGAGAAATTTTCTCAAGCGATGCAATTCCCTATCATTCCTTGTAATTTTTGTGGGAGTCAAGATGGTTTACAGCGCAATGCAATGAAAAAAATGCTCAATGATATTGAAAAAAAAATGCCAGGACGCAAAGACATCATGATCCGTGCCTTGACAAATGTTCGTCCTAGTCATTTACTTGATAAAAAACTTTTTTCTTTTAAGAGTTTGTTATAATTATAAGATACTAGAAAATAAGTTTAAGTTGTTGATATTTTCAAATTACGTTTCCATAAAGATCATAAGAATCTGATTGCTCGATTTTAACAGTAACAAATTCACCTATACGAAGTGGTCTCCGAGATGATATATGCACAACACCATCTATTTCTGGAGAATCATATTTACTACGACCTTTAGCGATTTTACCTTGTGTTTCATCGATAAGAACTTGAAGTCTTTTTCCAATTTTTTTCTTTAAAAGATGTGCGGAAATTTTTTGTTGTTTTGTCATAAAGCGATGCCAACGTTGTTCTTTCACTTCTTCTGTAATATTTTCCAATCCAAGATCATTTGCTACAGCACCTTTCACTGCTTCATATTTGAAGCAGCCAGCACGTTCAATTTTTGCTTCCTCTAACCATTCAAGAAGCATATTAAAATCTTCATTGGTTTCTCCTGGAAAGCCAACAATAAATGTTGAACGTAACGTTAAATCCGGACAAATTTTTCGCCATCTTTCAATTCTACGGCTTATTTTTTCGACATGGGCAGGACGTTTCATATTACGTAAAACAGTTGGTGATGCATGCTGAAAAGGGATATCTAGATAAGGAAGAATTTTTCCTGCAGCCATGAGCTCAATAGCTTCATCAATATGAGGGTAAGGATATAAATAGTGCATTCTCACCCAAATTCCCATTTCACCTAGTTCGCGACAAAGATCTAAAAATTTTGTTTTGATAATGCGATTTTTCCAAACACTTTCAGCGTATTTAAGATCAATCCCGTATGCGCCAGTATCTTGAGAAATAACCAAAAGTTCTTTCACACCTGCTTGTACAAGTTTTTCTGCTTCGCGAAGAACATCGCTTATAGGGCGTGAAATGAGATTACCACGTAGAGTAGGGATAATACAAAAACTACACCGATTCGAACATCCTTCAGAAATTTTTAAATAAGCGTAATGGCGAGGTGTTAAACGAATACCTTGCGGAGGTACTAAATCTACAAAAGGATCATGAACTGGAGGTATTACTTTATGAACTGCTCGTATAACACTTTCGTAATCTTGTGGTCCAGTAATAGCTAATACATTAGGATGTGCTTGAAGAATAATATTAGGTTGAGCACCAAGACATCCGGTTACAATAACTTTTCCATTATTTTTGATAGCTTCATCAATATTAGCTAATGATTCATTTCGAGCAGAATCAATAAAACCACAGGTATTAACAATAACTAAATCAGCTCCTTTATGTTTATTTGAGATCTCGTAACCTTCAGAACGAAGGCGTGTGATAATGCGCTCAGAATCTACAAGTGCTTTTGGACAACCGAGAGAAACAAAACTAATACGAGGCGCTACCATAACAATTCCTGCAAATTCTTTAATGAAGGTCTCATTTGATTCATTATTTCTGCCATTTTACTACTTTTCTTAAGAAAGGTTATTTATTAAATAACTTTGTAAATTAAGTATTTAATTTCTTTTTGCGCTAAATATTTTATAAATCAAACTTACACTCTTATAGAATTTTAATAAATAAAATTAGAAAATGATATTTTTTTTAATAAAGTGTTGACCAAATGAAGAGTCAATCGTATGTTCGACCCACTTTCTATAAGCAAGATTAACTTGTTTGGGGAGCGCGTAGCTCAGCCGGTAGAGCAACTGACTTTTAATCAGTAGGTCCAGGGTTCGAATCCCTGCGCGCTCACCATATTTAAATAAAATCAGTAGATTATATATTCAGAAATTTTGCTTCTATTGATTCTTTTTAGTTTTTTTGGAGCTCTAAACTTGATTGTAGTCTTTTGATTGATTCTTTATGCTTATTTTAATAGTTGACGCTTTATTTATCACAGATAAATATTTTTTTTCCAATTGATTCGTATTGAATCATCACATCACAAACCGATGTAAAAAAACATTAATCCAAGAAGCATATTCATTTATCATGCACTATCGTTGTTAGCCTCATAGCATTCATGAAATGCTCTCTTGTATTGGCCAGTCTCCACAATATATTTGAAAAGAAAGAATTATGTATTGTCATTGACTCAAGCGTGGCAAAAAAATTTTAAAGCATAACAAATAAGGTGAACATTTCTGTGGGTGCCAACATGCGCAAAAGATCAAATCATAAAAATTAAAAAGACCTAAAAAACGATATTGACCCACATATATTTTAGAGAAAATATGTGAATTCCTATTCCCTAACCTTTATTTTGTTATCCTGCGCCTTAAAAAAACATGTACAAAATCAAAATATTATAGAACTATAAAAGTGCTGTGGCGGAGGGGGTGGGATTCGAACCCACGGTACAGTCTCCTGCACGCCGGTTTTCAAGACCGGTGCCTTAAACCACTCGACCACCCCTCCAAAGTAAATACAACTTTATTTAAAGAGCAATATACTTTTTACAAGGTTCTTTTAAAAGGTCAATGACCTAAATTGTATTTCTAAACATTTTAATTAAATCGTTTTAAGTATTTTTATCAAAATGAATAAACATTATCGATAATAGTAATACTTTTAAGAAGCCAGATTGTAAATTCTAATATTAAAAAGCAGAAAAGGGGGAGGAGGGCGATCATTCAAATTATGAACTTTTGTTTAGTTTTTTGTTCAAACACATAAAAATTACTTTGATCAAAACAGATTACTATTTTCGTCTTTTCAGAGATTAATATTTTATAACATTTATCATTAGAATACAGAAAAAACGCAATACTCTAACAAATATCAATTAACATGTTTGCAAGGTATAGTGAGCCAATTTAGCAAAATAATATAAATAAGGGAATTTTTTCTCACCACAAAACTTAAAAAATAATTATTACAAAATATTAAAATTATTTAAAAAATTGAAAACAATGCTAATAATAACACCTATTATTGATCCTACTGTAACGCCAATTATTATTCCAGCAGGAAGTGTTAGGCTTATACCTATTGCCACAATTGGGCCAAATCCTGGAAGAGCAATATAGCCATAATTCGCAAGAATTGCCGCAAGTGCTCCTGATAAACTACCATTGAGGCCTCCAATAAATGCTGAATCTTTAATACAATAATAGATTCTTTTCAAAAAGTTTTTTTCATAATTTTTTGAGTTAATATCGCTATGCGCTTTAAAATTAATCATATTTTTTTCTTTCATTTTGAATACTAATTGCTCCAGAATAATCAATGGATATAAGAAAATAACAGTTTTTAAATTCTACTAAAGCACGCCAAATACCTTGATCATCTAAACGTAATCGTTTAATATTTTTAAAACCATTTTCTGTAAGATGATTTTTGATTTGTGAAGCGGTGAATGAGTTTTTTCCTGCTTTGCTGTTTTTTTGAAAGAAAATATATTGGGATGTTTGATAACAGGGATCGTAATAAATATTTGTTGGTAAAGCTATAACGGTGGGCGAGATACAAACCATCACCATAAAAAGAATAATAGTTGCTCTAAAACTTTTATTTAGTTTCATTTATGTTTGCCATTGATTAAAAAAATCTCTAAAATATTTACTTTCATGTTAACTTAACCCTTTTATTCTTAATCGGTTCCCTAACATTTTATTTTCAAATCTTGTTTATCGAATAAATAAGATTGTTTTCGTTTTAACAAATTGTACGAAGGTTTGTTTTAATGCGTGCGCATTTATATATCGGTCTTTATTTATGAAAAAAACTTTTTAGGAATTTTCTAGCTACTAGAGCCTATATTAATAATGAAAAAAAATTCAAGATTTCCATTTTCATATGATAGACCCGTGCAGGGGTGAATAAGAACGTATTTTTTATTATTCAATCTTAATATTAGTTGATTTTGTTATAAACATATTCATAATTGTTTTTAAGCTATAACCATAACACATTCCTTCTCTCATAAATAAATTACGTAATGGTGAGCAATTACGTAACAATTCAAGCCCAACGCTACGCAAAATATGAACAGGTAGCATATTGGAGAGCAGAGTATAGCTAAGTGCATGGACAAATCCGCTTCGAGTAAAAATATCATATTTACGATGTTGATTATAATTCGCAGTGATTTTTTGAGAAATAGCAGTAGATATTTCATTAGGTATAAGATCAACCAAAGTTTGAATATCACGCATCCCTAAATTAAATCCCTGCGCACCAATAGGAGGAAAAACATGAGCTGCTTCTCCAACCAAAATTATTCTTTTAGCGGCAAAAAGATTAGGAATAAGGCCTAAAAGAGGCCATGTTTGAATTTTAGTTTCTATTTTTATTTCACCAAGAATTGATTGCATTTGATTTTCAATTATTTTTGCAACTGCTTCTAATTTCATATTCAAAAGCTCTTTAGCACGAGAGGAGTTACCAATCCATACAAGACTAGATTTATTTCCTGGTAAAGGAACCTGTGTAAAAAGACCATCTTTTGTATAAAATTCAGTTGATATATTTTGATGAGGTAAATTATGTGAAAAATTGAAAACAAGTGCTATTTGTGGGTAATTCCATTGTTTAATATTAATTCCAGCAGCAGCTCTTGTCGGAGAATAACGTCCGTCAGCAGCAACGGCAAGTGATGCTTTAATAACTTGTCTATCTTCAAGAGTAATACAAATATGATCTTTTTGATGATCAAAGTCTTTTGCTAAAGAAAAGAACCTGGTAATATTTGGTGTTTGTTTAATAGTATTGATCAAAGCGTCATTTAATTTTAAATTAGGTATATTATAACCGAAAGCTTTTTCACCAATTTCAGTGGAATGGAAATTTACAGTAGGAGCTCGTACAATCTGAGATGTTACATCAATAATTCTAATTGAAGATAAGGCAGCTGCATGACATTTTATAGTATCCCAAATACTGAGCGTTTGCAGCATACGGATTGTAGGCATCATAATAGCAGTTGTTCGTAATTCATCTATTGCAGCAGGTGGACCAATCAGAGATACAGAATGTCCTTTACGAGCAAGATTAAGTGCTGCTAACATACCAATTTGACTTGCACCAATAACAGCAATGTTTTGATGCATATTTTTTTTAGATATCACGATTGTTTAAGCCTTTTTAATATTAATCGTTACAGCATCTTCAAATAAATTATATCTTATTATATACTTAAATAAATATAAAATAATTATCTTGTACTCTTTTTAGCTATCAGTCATATAATAAATAGAGATAGCATTTGAGAAAATAAATAAAAGCTCTAATTTAGGATAGAAAAGCCTTGAAACTTAAGACTCAAATTAATAGAGATAGATTATATCCAAAAATAATGACAGTGTTGCAAGCAAAAGCATTTTCTGTTCATATATTAACAGCATCAGGCTCATTTTTGGCATTTCTTTCTCTAATATCTGCATCCGAAAAAGAATGGGTCTCTATGTTTTTTTGGCTTGGACTTGCTTTTTTTGTCGATGGTATTGATGGGCCAATTGCACGTAAATTAGACATAAAATATATACTTCCAGCATGGTCTGGTGAAATACTGGATAGTATTATTGATTATATAACTTATATTTTAATTCCAGCATTTGCACTTTACCAAAGTGGTTTTATGAATCCTAGATTATCATTTATATCAAGCGCTATTATTGTCATTTCATCAGCTATTTATTACGCAAATACTGGAATGAAAACTGAAGAAAATTTTTTTAAAGGATTTCCTGTCGTTTGGAATATGATGATTTTTATGCTTTTTGTGGTAAGACCGGGGGAATGGGTTGCTTTCATTATTATTTCTTTATCGGCAATTGTATCTTTTTTACCCATTTATTTTATCCATCCAGTGAGAGTTATCCGATTACGTATGCTTAATTTTTCAATTTTTCTTATATGGTGCTGTTTTGGTATAGCTGCATTTTTTTACCAGCTAAATGCTCCAAATTGGATTAAAATTGGTATTTCAATCTCTGGTCTTTACATTTATTGTATTGGTGCTGTTATGCAATTTTTTCCAAAATTAGGTGTAAAAGATAATAAAAAATAACCTAATTATTCTTACATCAGTTTTAATGAATTAAAGTTCCATAATATATATTATGCGATAATTTATAAAATATCCGCTACGCTTATAATACTATAATACATTCGTTTCAAAGATAAGTCCTTGATAAGCTGGTTCAACATGCGCTGGGACATAGTTTGCAACATCATTATAGTCAAGTGAGTTATCCATATGTGTTAATATAGCTCGTTTTGGTTTAAAATATTTTATCCAATATAATGCTTGATCAACTGAAAAATGACTTGGATGAGGTTTAAATTGGAGAGCATCAATAATTAAAACATCTAAATTCATAAGACCTGACAGTGTTTTTTCAGGAAATTCACTAACATCTGTGCAGTAAGCAACATTACCAATACGAAAACCCAAAGAATGAGTGGCACCATGAATCTGTAAATGTGCCTTAAAAACAATGGCTCCACCCTGCCCTTGGATTTTAAACTCACTGTTTTCATATATAAGATTTTCTTTTAAAATGGGTGAATAATGTGATCCCTTTTGTGTTTGAAAACAATAACCAAAAGCTTTATTAAGGTGTTTTAACGTAAAAGCATCTGCATAAATGTCTATTAAACATTTTTGTGCGAGGGCATAGCTGCGTAAATCATCAATACCGTGAGTATGATCTGCATGGAAATGCGTATAAACAGCAGCATTAAGATGACTAATACGCGCATTAATCATTTGTGAACGAAAATCCGGACCAGTATCAATAATGACTGTCGTTTTCATTCCTGATTTATCAATTCGTTGAACTAATAAAGAAGTTCTATAACGTTTATTTTTAGGATTATTTGAATCACAAACTCCCCAATAGCCATTAGGACGTGGCACCCCTGGTGATGAACCACAACCCAATATTGTAAAACGGTATCGATCAGACATTTTGTGTTCTATCTCATTTTACTAAACAAACGAAAGGCATTTTGCGTTGTTACTTGTACTGTTTCTTCAATGCTTAAATTAATAGTTTTAGCAAGAACAGTAGCTATATGACACAAAAAAGATGGCTCATTTGTTTTGCCACGATAAGGAACAGGTGCTAAAAATGGAGCATCTGTTTCAATCAATAAGCGCTTATGAGGAACAATTTTCGCTATTTCACGAATTTCAAGAGCATTCTTGAAAGTGAGAATACCTGAAAAAGATATATAGCCACCAAGTTCAATAGCAGTATGAGCAAGTTGCATTCCAGAAGAATAACAATGAAGAATAAATGGAAAACATTTCTCTTTTGTTTTCTCACGTAATATTTGTTCCATATCTAAATCAGCATTGCGCGAATGAATTACAAGAGGTAATTGTGTTTCTTGAGAAGCGATAATATGCTTTATAAAATTTTCCTTTTGCTCTTGAGGTAAAGAATAATTGTAATGATAATCAAGTCCAGATTCACCAAATGCAACGATTTTAGGATGCTTTGATAAATGAATAAGATTTTCAACTTTAATATTTTGTTCTTCATTTACATAATTAGGATGAGTTCCAACAGAACAAAAGACTTGATCATAAGTCTGTGTAATTTCTAAAAGCTTATCCAATTTATGAATATGCGTTGAAATCGTTATCATACGTCCAACATTGGCAGTTAGAGCTCGCTGAATAATTCCATTCAAATCTTGCGAAAAATCCTCAAAATCAAGATGACAGTGTGTATCAATTAACATCATCAATATCAGCTTTCTTTAGAAATATAACGAGGAAAAATTGGCACTGGTGGTGAAAGTACAGTCTCTTCTTTAATTCTTAAATCACTAATATGATGCAATAGTCGATCCTCTTCAGCAACTGCAAGACTGTCAAGAAGTTTAGCTGCTGATTGTGGAATGAAAGGTAAAAGCATGATCCCTACTCGTCGCAAAACCTCTAAGGTTATATAAAGAACTGTAGAAAATCTTTCTGGATTATTTTTACGTAAACTCCAAGGCTCTTCACTAGCAAAATAACGATTGGCATCTGCTACAACTGAAAAAATAGCTGAAAGCGCTAAATGTGGGGCCTGATCTAACATAGTTCGGCGTACAATTTCAAGCACTTGAAGAGATTGTTTCAGTAGCTGTTCATCTTGAATTAGAAATGCAGCTGGTGTAGGAATTTTCATATTACAATTTTTTTCAATCATAGATAAAGAACGTTGAGCTAAATTACCAAGATCATTAGCAAGATCAGCATTAATGCGATTGACAAAATTATCATGATTGTAACTACCATCCTGTCCAAATGGTACTTCACGAAGAAAAAAATAACGTACTTGATCAAGACCATAGCGCTCAACCATTTCAAAAGGATCAACGACATTTCCAACAGACTTTGACATTTTGGCACCGCGGTTAAGTAAAAATCCGTGTGCAAAAATCCGTTTAGGTAATTCAATTCCAGCAGACATTAAAAATGCTGGCCAATAAACCGCATGAAAACGAATAATGTCTTTACCAATAATATGAATATCTGCAGGCCAAAACTTACGTTTCTTTGAATTTTCATCAAAAAAATCAACTGCAGTAAGATAATTTGTAAGTGCATCAACCCAAACGTACATTACATGCTTTGGATTCCCTGGAACACGAATTCCCCAATCAAAAGTTGTTCGTGAAATGGAAAGGTCTTTTAAGCCTGATTTGACAAAATTTATAATTTCGTTGCGTCGTTCATTAGGCCCAATAAAATCAGGATATTTTTCATAATGCTGAAGAAGAACTTTTTCATAACGTGAAAGCCTGAAGAAATAACTTTCTTCTTCATTCCATTCAACTGGAGATCCTAATTCTTTCTCACGACGGATCCCTTCTTGATCAATTTCGGTATCTTTTTCTTCATAATAAGCTTCTTGACGAACTGAATACCAACCAGCATAACAACCAAGATAAATATCACCTTTAGCTTCCATTTTTTTCCAAAGTTCTTGACAAGCTTTATGATGCCGTTCTTCCGTTGTGCGGATAAAATCATTATTAGAGCAATTAAGCATTGCAAGCATTTTTTGAAAAACAGCACTGTTGCGATCTGCAAGTTGTTGAGGTGTCATATTTAACATCTGTGCTGTTTGTTGCATTTTTAGACCATGCTCATCCGTACCAGATAGAAAAAATACATTTTTTCCATCGGCTTTTTGGAAACGGGCCAAGGCATCGCTTACAATTGCGTTATAGGCATGTCCAATATGCGGAGCACTATTGGGATAAAAAATTGGAGTCGTTATATAGTATATGTCACGCATAATTATGCCCATTATAAAATGTAATCAAAGAATATGAATGACATAACGTTTGTTTGTAACATTGTCACGGAAAAAGCTTATTTTCATAAACAATCTCATGAGTTTTAAAAAGAAGATTAATGACGAATTGCTTTTTATCAAGATTAAATGATTGTATTTCTATTATTTCTTGAAAGATATTTTGCCATGTTTCTGCATACTTTTTCGATAAATGAATAGCTCCCTCTTTTAGCAACATAATAGCTTTTTTATGAATTCTATCAAGAATTTCATCACAAAACTGTTGAAATTGTATGTCTGTATCAGATAACGAAAGTGCTTGAGCAAGATTATGTACAATAACTGGATCACAAATAGATTGCTCTAAGAGTTTATTAATGGTTTGAATAATTTCAAGTCCACCATGACAAAGAAGTAATGCTGCTTTTCGAAGACTACCTTGAGATTTTTGAATAATTGTTTCAATATTTTGCGGATTAGTTAATACCTGATTAGGAAAAAAATGTGAAATGGCTTTTTGCATTTCATCATCATGTAAAGGTCTTAGAGAGATTTTTTGACAACGTGAACGAATTGTTGGAAGCAATTTTCCTAAAGAATGAGAAATAATAATGAATAAAGTTTTTGTTGGAGGCTCTTCAAGTGTCTTAAGAATAGCGTTTGCAGCATTTC
Source organism: Bartonella bennetti (assembly GCF_045945445.1). Taxonomy (NCBI): domain Bacteria; kingdom Pseudomonadati; phylum Pseudomonadota; class Alphaproteobacteria; order Hyphomicrobiales; family Bartonellaceae; genus Bartonella; species Bartonella bennetti. Next base: position 715,495 of record NZ_CP174576.1, read on the forward strand.
TATTCATATCATCCGCAGAATCAATAATGATAATGCGCCACAAACCATCTTGAGACGTCTGACTTAAAAAATGCTTGATATCACGGATATCGTCAACTGTGATACCCGTTTTGAACTTTTTTGTTTTTGCATTAAAACGACGTGAGACGTGTATAATACCAGGATGACTACCCTGCTTAATTTGGCGCCATATGATTGAATCTTGTCTTGGTTGTAAAAATTTATTTTTTTGAGAGTTTAAAATATTCCAAGCAAGATGAAATGCTAACGTTGCTTTTCCTATTCCACGTTCTCCTTCAAATAATAGCGCATGATGTAGCTGCCCTTCTCTAAGCATTTGCTCTAAAAAATGACGAACCTCTTCATGGCCAATGAGGATATTATTCTGTGAAGGTGATAAAATGCCATCAATATCGTCATACTGACGTAAAAAATTTATATCATTCATGGAAAAGCCAATAGTGCCTGATGACAAATATCTTTTATTTGATCTGCGATTATTTCGACTGAACATGTCCCATCAATAACTTGAAATCTGTGAGGTTCATGTTTCGCTAATTCAAGAAAAGCTTGGCGTCTTTGTTCTTGAAGAGCTAGACTAGCTTTTTCAAAATAATCAATTTTTTCTATTTTTTTTCTTCGTAAGTTTACACGCTCCATCCCAAGTTTTGCAGGTATATCTAATAAAAACGTTAAATCAGGTTTTATTCCTTGCATACCAATATGCTCTAAAATAGAAAAAATATGTGCATCCACTTTATTATCTAATCCTTGATAAACACGTGTAGAATCAATAAATCGATCACATAAAACAATCTTTCCAGCTTGCAAAGAAGGTTTAATGATTTCAGAAACATGATCAACACGTGCTGCTGTAAATAAAAACGTTTCAATAAATGGCCCATATTGGGCTACGCTACCTGATAATAAAATATAGCGTATTGCTTCTGCACCTGCTGTTCCTCCAGGTTCACGTGTTATAATAACATCGTAACCTTTTCTACCTAAATGTTGAGCAAGCAAAGAAATTTGAGTTGTTTTTCCTGTGCCCTCTCCTCCTTCAAATGTAATAAAATAGCCTGACATGTAAGAATCTCTTAATTCCTTATTTTGGTGCACATTTGCGCATTATAAGTATTTTCGTGACCATCCAATTGTTATTTCATAAATTGCATCTTTTACTTTTGCAAAAAAATTGCCTTTTTGAATATCTGCTCCAGCCCAGATTGATTTTTCAACAAGAAGTTGTTTATCTGAAAAAATTTGAATAATACCAATTTTTTGCCCTATAGTGATAGGAGCTTTTAACGGACCATGATATTGAATTATTGCTTTAACATCATTAAAAGTTTTTTGCTTTGAAAGCATAAAACTTATCGGTTCTTTAACAATAAGCGGAACAGAATTTTGTGCTCCACCATAAACAGAAGCGTAACCAACCGTCTCACCTCTTGTAAAAACTGTTTTAAGATCAAAAGCTGTCATAGCCCATTCAAGAATGCGTTCTATTTCTTTTGTACGCTCTTTTTTATTTTGCAAACCGTTAGCTGCAAGAAAAATACGTCGCTGATTCTTACAAGCAGAAACAACTGTTGAAAAACCTATTTCTTCACTATAACCGAAACCTAGCCCCTCTATTTCTATATCATTTTCTTGAAAAACAAAGGAATTTTTATTATGTTGAGTAATCTTATTCCAAGTAAATTTAGGCTCACGATAAAGAGCATAATAATCAGGATATTCGCGAGAAATATGGCGTGCTAACGTAATTATATCACGTAATGTTATAAATTGCCCTTTTTCAGGTAGCCCTGTTGCGTTAACAAAATGGCTCTGTAGCAATCCAAGTGTTTTAGCCCTCTTATTCATTAATTTTGCAAAATTAGTTTCATTACCAGCTATTCCTTCAGCCAAAGTAATAGCTGCATCATTTCCATTAACAATAATAAGACCCTGCAAAAGATCAAAAACACTAATTTCTGTTTTTTCCTTTGCAAACATAGTGGTTGTACCGGAAGGTGCCCCCCCTTTTCTCCAAGCATTTTCACTGACTTTAAATTTTTGTGTTTTATTTAAAAATCCTTTTTTAAGTTGATAAAAAACCACTTCAGCTGTCATCAATTTTACTAATGAAGCAGGAAAAAAAACAACGTCGCTTTGTTTTTCAAAAAGTATTGTATCTGTATTATCATCAAATATCAGTAATTGTAATGCAGATGTCTGAAATTTTTTTGTTTGTCCTTGTTCATTGAATATTAATATCCAAACTAAGGAAAATAAAACTTTTAATAACAGATACATGCTGATTCTCCCTATTTTTTAGAATCAACATAAAGAGGTTTATTACACAAGAAAAGATTTATTCTCTTTTTAAATAAAGTGTTTGCAGATTAGAAAAATGCTTTAAACGCCTAGCTTACTGAACCTATTTTAAATATTTAATAGAAGCAACTTGATAGAATGACGTGGGCTTATCAAGCAAAACCGGGCCAATTTGCGGCAATTTTATTGAAATAGTTTCATTTTGATTGCTCACATTATCATTATTCGCATTAAAAGTAAATAATGTAACATCTTTTTGTGCTTCTATGCTATTTGATAATGCCATCATCATAGATGGGTTATAATTTCCAGGTTTATAAGAAGCTATTAAATATTCACTATCATAATTATTAATGGGTGCTTCAGAAACATATTCTACTTTAACATCCGCGGTGCCTTGATTTAAATAACCAAGCATTGTTGCAGCTTGTTTTGATAGATCAATAATTCTATTTTTCATGTAAGGACCACGATCATTTACTCTAACAATGATAGAGGATCCATTTTTCAAATTAGTAACACGAGCATAACTAGGTAACGGCATAGTAGGATGTGCTGCAGTTAAAAGATTCATATTATAAACTTCACCATTTGCAGTTAAGCGTCCATGAAAATACGAACCATACCACGATGCCTGCCCAACACGCTGATATGTTGGATCAGCTTTTGGATAGTACCACTTTCCTTTTATTTGGTAAGGTTTACCAATAACAGCTCGTTTTACAACTTTATTTTTTGATTTATTTTGTCCATTTAAAATTCTTTCAGGTACAGAAACAGCTTTAGCCTTTATAACTTTATTATTATCAATATTTTTTGTTGAAAGTTGCATTATTGGACTTGCACAAGCTGTCAACAATTGAGTGGCAACTATTATAAAAATAAATCGAAATATCAGTTTAACAATGGAGGTAAATTTTACTCTGCTATCTAAAAGCATTTATCAACCCGCTTATTTCTATATTTACATCATTTAAACAAACAAAACTAAAATCTCTGCATATGATAAGGAAATTAACGCTATTAAAAATCCTTACTCCCATGCGAATGTGTATGGTATTATTAAAATTGACTTTTTATCAATAGCTTAACACAACGTTCAAAATATTTATTATATTATTAGAAATGATAAATACCATTTTAAAAAGATAAAATAGTCATTAAAGTTTAATAAAATCAATTCATTAAAGTAGAATCTTGAATAAAATAATCACGATATAGTTTATTAAACAAATAGTATATATTTATGTGAATAACTTATAAATGCTTTTAATTTAAGAATAGCAGATAGACATATTCAACGAATCGTCTCAACAATTTTTTATTAATTTATGCATAGAAAATATTAAAAAATATTATTGATGAGCACGTAGGAATTAGAGTTGTGAAATTATATGCTATAATAAAGTCCATTTACTCAAGCTTTTAAAAGCCTAAACTATTTTTAATGAGAATTTGATGCATCCCATAAAGATGGGTAATATCAATAACAGACATAAAAGCGATAAAGGCCAATCTCTTTGCTATACTTTAAGATCTGTCTTATCAAATTTTGTTTTTTGAGCTGATGACAGTACAGTCTTCTCTCTTCAGATAAATTAGAGACAAACCAATACAAAAAAGCACATTACAGCTCTCAGCTTTTTTACCAAGCAAAAAACTTTTGCTAATAATTCAAACAAAGCAAAAAATACAGCTACTGCCATTATCAGATTTTTTTTATTGATTAATTTTCGTTCTGATTGAAAACTTTTTTATTAACGTATTTTATCTATAATTTCTTCTAAAAATATTGAATTTGGCTTAAGCTTTCCTGTTGTCTCTTTAGCAGAGATAACACAAACACTTGGAATTCCATAATTACATTTTTTGTGCGGAGTAACTTCAATAATCATTTTAATTTTTAATCATTAATAAATAACCAAGATTCATAAATTCTTGTTAAAGAATGAATAATTAGCTTTTTCGCTAAACTAGTTATTGAAAATTAGACTAATCCGTTAATATAAATGAGCTAATTTACAAAGTTCAAAATATTTTGTCATATAAATTTTGTCATATAATAAGCTATGCCCTATATACATGAATAAGTTTTTGGAGATATTTTATGCTAGATGCACTCACTACACAACGAACTATAACTGTCTATCCTAAATTAAAAATATTAAAGCTATTTTTTATTGTTATTTTTTTAGCGTTTTTAATACCATTTTTAAGCGGATGTGGATTTAATGTGATACCAACAAATGAAGAAAAAGCGCATGCAGCGTGGAGTGAAGTGTTAAACCAATATCAACGTCGTGCAGATCTCGTTCCTAATCTTGTAGAAACTGTTAAAGGTTATGCATCACACGAAAAAACTGCACTTGCTGATGTTATCGAAGCACGGGCAAAAGCAACGCAAACAACCATTAATGCTGATATGTTAAATAACCCAGAAATTATGCAACAATATCTCAGTAATCAAGCAAATTTATCAAGCGCACTTTCACGCCTGATGGCTATTGTTGAAAATTATCCCAACCTTAAAGCAAATCAGAATTTTTTAACTCTTCAATCACAATTAGAGGGAACTGAAAATCGTATTTCTGTTGCTCGTCGTGATTATATTGAAGCAGTACGTATGTATAATACTGCACTTAAAACAATGCCAACAATGCTTTGGGCAAAATTATGGTTTCGCGATGCAAAATCTATGCAAACATTTACTATTGACAGTAATGCTCACCAAACACCACAGGTTAATTTTAATTAAATGATGCTATTTCGATATTCTATTCAACGTAGTATTATTTTATATTTTTTGGCTTTTATAAGTGTTTTATTTTTAATTACTATATTGAATAGTGTTGTCTATTCTCAAAGCTCATTCCCTCGCTTAACTGGCCACGTTAATGATATAGCTCACTTACTTGATCAAGCAACAATAGAAAATCTGACAACAAAGCTTTCTGCTTTAGAAAAAAAAACAGGTGATCAAATTGTTATTGTAACTATCCCTACTCTTTCTGGAATTGATATTGAAACCTATAGTAATACCCTTTTCCGAAAATGGGCTTTAGGTCAGGAGAAGATTAATAATGGCGTATTACTTGTTGTTGCACCAAATGAACGTGAAGTACGTATTGAAGTTGGCTATGGTTTAGAAGGAGAATTAACAGATGCAGTTTCTGCCGTCATTATTAATAATTTTATTCTTCCTAATTTTCGTAAAAAAAATTATCAACAGGGAATTATCGAAGCAATCAATGCAATTGCGAGAATTATTATAGAAAATGATTCTGATTTTACTTTTCGAATCAAAGAAAAGGCTAAAGCCATTGAAATACAACGTCAACGAGAAAAAGAAGAAGAAATGATAGTTAATGCAATTATATTTTTAATCTTTTTTACAGTGATTGGTTTACCCATCTTAGCAATGATTTTTGGTAAAAAAGTAGGTCCACAAAAATATCGCTGGATGGGAATCATTTTTACTCTTTGGTTTATCAATTTGAGCACTAATGGCAGACGCTCCGATGGTAACTTCAGAAGACATTCAAATGGCGGTGGTTTTAGAGGTGGAGGTGGCTCATCAGGTGGTGGTGGAGCGTCAGGAAGATGGTAAAATATCTTTAAAAGACGAATTTTATCACTTCATATATTAAATATTAATCCATACGATAAAAAATTATTAAAAAACGAAATATAATAATAAATTCAATTATTAATCAAAAATCTTCTAATTATTTTAAGATTTTGTTAGACTGTAATGATTTAGAATAATAACCTTCATTTTAATGACAATGTCGATACTCTTTATTTTTTAATTTTCATTTCAAGAAGCAACTCTATATCGTGTGCTATCATTTTAAGTGATAAAAGACCAAATAACTTTAATATACATTTTTTTGGTGACATCTAAATTGAAATATACTGATCGCAATCATTTATCACATTATTTTAAAGCAACTCACCATACTTCACCAGTTGAGTGGAAAATAAGTGATAGTTTAGTCGAATACCCTGAAGCATTACGCTATATGCAAGAACGCGTGGAGAATATTTTTGCAAAAACTGCACACGAACAAGTCTGGCTTCTCGAACACCCTCCTCTTTATACAGCAGGAACAAGTGCTCAACAAAAAGATTTATTAGCTCCTCATTCTCTTCCTGTATATGAAGCAGGTCGTGGTGGTGAATTTACATATCATGGTCCAGGACAACGTATTGCTTATATTATGCTTGACCTTAAACGTCGAAGACAAGATATACGCGCTTTTATTAGTGCATTAGAACAGTGGATCATCGAAACACTTGCACAGTTTAACATTAAAGGAGAACGTCGCGAAGATCGAGTTGGTGTTTGGGTTATTCGCCCTGATCGTCCACCAACAATAAATGGAACACCAGCAGAAGATAAAATTGCTGCTATTGGTATTCGTATGCGTAGATGGATAAGCTTTCATGGCATTTGTATTAATATCGATCCTGATCTATCTCACTATACAGGAATTGTTCCCTGCGGAATTGCAAATTACGGTGTAACAAGTTTATTAGATCTAGGTTTACCTGTAACAATGCATGATGTTGATATTGCTATGAAACAAACTTTTGAACAAATTTTTGGTCCAACAATTGCTATTTCTTAAGTGCATTGATTTTTAAATAAAAAACAGGCATAAAACTTAATTCTGATTAAAGGTTTATTTATATAACCTAAATTTAGATAAACGATCGAGTGCTATGAGCGACAATAATAAAGATCTTTTTAGTATTTTAAATAATGCTCAATTTCGCATAGAAACGAAAGAAAAAAATAAGCCAATTTCAGTAAGCCGGCAAGAGGTATCTCGGGCAATTTCTGTATCTGCTTCCCAAAATGATACAGAAGAAAATGAATATAACGCTTTATCTATCCGAGTACTTGAAGGTTTAGAGCCTGTACGTTTACGGCCTGGGATGTATATTGGCGGAACAGACAGCAAAGCGCTTCATCATTTATTTTCTGAAATTATCGACAATGCAATGGATGAAGCTGTTGCTGGTTATGCCGATTTAATTGATGTTTCATTAGATGGACAAGGTTATATAACAGTTACAGATAATGGGCGTGGAATTCCTATTGAAAATCATCCCCAAATGCCGGATAAATCTACCCTTGAAGTCATTATGACACAACTTCATTCAGGCGCGAAATTTGATGGAAAAGCTTATCAAACCTCTGGTGGATTACATGGAGTAGGTATTTCTGTTGTTAATGCTCTTTCTGATGATATGGAAGTTGAAGTAGCACGAGAACGTAAACTTTACCGCCAACGTTTTTCACGCGGTATTCCTCAATCTGATTTAGAAAATCTAGGTGATGTTTATAATCGTCGCGGTACGCGTGTGCGCTTTCATCCCGACAGTAAAATTTTTGGCGAAAAAGCAGCTTTTGAACCAGAGAAAATTTATAAGATAGCTCGCTCTAAAGCCTATCTCTTTGGTGGAGTAAAGATTCGCTGGAATTGTGATCCTATAATACTTGAAGGTATAAAAAATGTTCCTGAAAAAGCTATTTTTCATTTTCCAGATGGATTAAAAGACTATTTATTATCCTCATTAAAAAATGAATATCGTGTAACCTCTGAAGTTTTTTCTGGTAAAACAAAACAACATGGTGGTCATGGTTCAGTTGAATGGGCTATCGCTTGGTATGGTGGTAATGCTTGTGTACAATCTTATTGTAACACTATTCCGACTGGAGAAGGTGGAACACACGAAACAGGATTACGACAAGCTCTCTTGCGTGGCTTAAAAGCTTATGCCGAATTAATAGGTAATAAACGTTCTGCCATCATCACTTCTGATGATGTGATGATCTCAGCAGTTGCAATCCTCTCAGTTTTTATCAGAGAACCTGAGTTTGTTGGACAAACTAAAGATCGACTAGCTACAATTGAAGCACACCGTATTGTTGAAAATGCAATACGTGATCCTTTTGATCATTGGCTCGCTAATTCTCCACAAGAAGCGACAAAACTTCTTGATTGGGTTATTGAAAGAGCTGAAGAACGCTTAAAACGGCGCCAAGATAGGGAAATAAATCGAAAAACTGCTGTACGTAAATTAAGACTACCTGGAAAATTAGCAGATTGTAGCCAAAATTCTGCTGCTGGAGCTGAATTATTCATTGTTGAGGGTGATTCTGCTGGTGGCTCTGCCAAACAGGCACGAAATAGAATTAATCAAGCAATTTTACCCCTTCGTGGAAAAATATTAAACGTAGCTAGTGCAGCGCGTGAAAAAATGAGTGCAAGCCAAACAATTAGTGATCTCATTCTCGCACTAGGATGTCAAACGCGTTCTAAATATCGGGAAGATGATTTAAGATATGAGCGTATTATTATTATGACAGATGCAGATGTTGATGGTGCTCATATTGCATCACTTTTGATTACCTTTTTCTTTCAAGAGATGCCTGATCTTATTCGTCAGGGCCATTTATATCTCGCTGTGCCTCCTCTTTATAGAATATCACAAGGAGGAAAAGTTGCTTATGCGCGTGATGATATCCATAAAGATGAATTGCTAAAAACTGAATTTACTGGAAAGGCTAAAATTGAAATTGGACGTTTTAAAGGCCTTGGAGAAATGCGCGCTGAACAACTTAAAGAAACAACCATGCATCCGCAAAAACGCACGCTTTTACGTGTTGTTATCGATTCAGTTAACATACAAGAAACTACAAATATAGTCGAAAGTTTAATGGGGACTAAACCAGAAGCACGATTTCGATTTATACAAGAAAACTCCACTTTTGCAGATAATCTAGATATTTGATCTTTAAAATGTATTTATTAAACTACTGCAGCTGCATCAATAACACGCAATTGTGGACTGACGTTTCCTCTCCAATGATTTAAACTAAGATTACCAGCCAAATGAATTGTTTTACCAATATTTTCAAAAAGAAACTGACCAAGTGGTGTTCCTACTGCACCAAAAGCGATTCCTTGCAATTTTTCGCCTTCAATATTAGAAATAATAAGGCGCAAATGGCCTTTTCCAACTTCATATAAGTTAACTAACCGATGAGAAGGAAAGGCAAAAACAGGTATAGCATTTCCTGAACCAAAAGGACCAGCCTTTTCAATCATATCAAAAAGATCTTTATTAGCACCAGAAGCAGAAAGAAAACCATCTATACTGAGAGACTTCTCAGCACGTAATTGTGAAACCAGTAAAGACACTTTTTCTTCTAGCCATTCACGAAAAGCTTCAATTTTTGTTGACTGAATTGTAAATCCCGCTGCCATACTATGTCCTCCCCCTTTTTCTAATAAATTTAATGTAACTGCTTCACGTACAAGTGCTCCCAAATTTATACCACTAATTGAACGCCCCGATCCAATACCTCTTCCATCTTCTTTCAAAGCTATTACCAAAACAGGGCAAAAAAAGCGTTCTTTTAAACGAGCTGCAAGAATGCCAATGATACCAGGATGCCATTCTTTATGAGCAATCACAAAAGATGATGGTATTGTTTTCTCCTGATAAATAGCATCAAGATAAGATTCAGCTTGAACTAATTGAGTCATCTCCATTTCTTGACGTTCTTTATTAAGTCGGTCTAGCTCTTGTGCTATTCTATCTGCTTCATCTCTATCATTACAGCTGAGCAAATATGCTCCTAAGGCCTGATTTCCAATACGTCCCCCCGCATTAATCCTGGGTCCCAATAAAAAACCCAAATGAAAACTATTGAGTGGCTCTCCTATATGTGCAACCTTCGCTAAAGCAGCTATTCCAGGATTATACATAGACCGAGCTACCTGAAGCCCTTTAACCACAAAAGCACGATTAACACCTTGCAATGGAACAACATCGCATATAGTAGCTAATGCAACAAGATCAAGCATACTTAAAAGATCAGGCAGCGCCCCTCCCCATTTTTTCTCCCGCAATAAACGATTAACCCACATTAATGTAATAAATACAACACCAGCAGCGCATAAATGTCCTTGCTCAGAAAAATCATCAGGACGATTAGGGTTAACAAGGGCAACAGCTTCTTCGTGAATATTCTCCATTTGATGATGATCTAAAACAATGACATCAGCACCCGCAAGCCTCGCTGCTCTTACTGCATCCGGACTATTGGCACCACAATCAACAGTAATAATTAAACTTGCCCCTTCTTGTACCAATCCTTTCATTGCCTGTTCATTTGGACCATATCCCTCAATAATACGATCAGGAATATAGATTTTTACTATTATACCAAAACAATGTAAAAAACGCGCTAAAAGCGCTGCTGAACAAGCACCATCAACGTCATAATCGCCAAAAACAGCAATTTTTTCTCGATTTATAATAGCTTTAACTAAACGCTCTGCTGCGCAATCCACATCTGTAATCTTTTTTGGATTAGGCATTAAAATACGCAGTGTTGGGTTAATAAAAGCTATAGCTTCCGATTCATCAACATCTCTCGCTGCAAGAACCCGCGCAAGTTGATCTGGTAAACCAAATTTTTGAGAAATGGCACGAGCGTTATTAATCCTATCCATATCAAGAGCATCAATCCAAGCTTGATTACAAGCAGAAGATTGAACATTAAGTAAATAACGAAATCGCCGCATTATTGTTGATAATACTCCAACAAGTAACAAAAATACAATCACGCCTTAAATGAGTAAATCATCATTGGTAAAGTTATTATAACAGTACACGTATATAAGTTTTATTTTCTCTTGACGCAAATCATCAGACATTATATCAAATAAATAGCATACTTGTAATGTATTTTGTTGTGATAGTAATACACAACGCCAAGCAACAAAAAATGCCCTTACTTTCAAAGGGATTCTTATAAAGGATACTTCATGGCAACTTTTTCACAAAAGCCAGCCGAAGTGGTAAAAAAATGGGTCATTATTAACGCAGAAAACCTCGTTTTAGGTCGTCTTGCTACGCTCGTTGCTAACCGCTTACGTGGAAAACACAAAGCTACTTTCACTCCACATGTTGATGATGGAGATAATGTTATTGTTATAAACGCAGATAAAGTAGCTCTCACCGGGAAAAAATATACCGATAAAAAGTATTATTGGCATACTGGTTATATTGGTGGCATTAAAGAACGCACAGCTCGCCAAATTCTCGAAGGGCGTTTTCCTGAACGAGTTATTGAAAAAGCTGTAGAACGTATGATCCCTCGTGGTCCTCTTGGTCGCCGTCAAATGAAAAACTTGCGTGTTTATGCTGGTAATGAGCATCCACATACAGCACAACAGCCTGAAGTTCTTGATGTAGGTGCTTTAAATTGCAAAAATAAAAGGATTGCTTAGATATGGCTGAACTCAATTCTCTTTCTCAATTTGGTACCGCAGCAGGTATTGTAGAATCTAATGAAAATGTTGCTCCCATTCACGTACAAAAACTTGATTCACAAGGACGTGCTTATGCAACAGGCAAACGTAAAGATGCTATTGCTCGTGTATGGATCAAACCAGGATCTGGAAAAATTACTATTAATGATAAAGAGTTCGACAAATATTTTGCTCGTCCTGTTCTTAGAATGATTCTTCGCCAACCAATTGTAGCAACCAAAAGGGATACTCAATTTGATGTTGTTGCAACCGTTGCTGGAGGAGGTCTTTCCGGTCAAGCAGGCGCAATACGGCATGGACTTTCAAAAGCGCTAACTTATTACGAACCAACACTCCGCACTATTTTAAAAAAAGGAGGATTTCTTACACGTGATAGCCGTGTTGTTGAACGTAAAAAATACGGTAAAGCGAAAGCGCGGCGTTCTTTCCAATTTTCAAAACGTTAATTCGAATTTTTATAATGATATGTTCAATTTCTGTTTTCAATGGAGTTTTTTTTGTTTTAAAAAACAACTAAAGTTATTTAATAAAACGATATTTTTTCTTGTTGCTGTCTAAAATAAAGCTTTTAATTTAAAAAAGATTTTACCGTTGTAATAAAATGAGGAACAGAAATAGGTTTTGACATATATTCCTCACACCCACTTGCGCGAATTCGTTCTTCATCTCCTTTCATAGCAAAAGCTGTTACAGCAATAACGGGAATAGATTTAAGTTCTTCATCCTCTTTTAATTGTTTAATAATATCAATTCCTGATATTTCAGGCAATTGAATATCCATGAGAATGAGAGAAGGTTTTGAGGAACGAGCTAGATCTAACGCAATAAGTCCATTACGCGTTTCAATGGTTTCATAGCCACACGCTTCTATAAGATCACGAAATAGCTTCATATTAAGTTCGTTATCTTCCACGATCATGACTTTTTTTAACATTCGTATAACTCCTGCCCTTCCTATATAAAAAGGCTATTATATACTAGAATAAATTATCACTAAGCTAAGATGATAAAAAACTATAAATTTTAAAAAATCTAAATAAACCATAATAGAAGCATTTTTTCATTATTTATCGTACAGTGATACAATTAAATTAATTATAAATATCATTTCAATAAAAAATAATATTTAAATTACTCAAAAAGCTGAGAAATTTATGATTTAAAACCAAAAAAGAAACTCAATAATTTTGAAATCAAATATATATCTACAGTTATAAAAGCAAATACTGCTTATACTTTTTTATACATGGCGTTAAAAAAATATTTAACGTATTTTACTCATAAAGGCATTAAATTATATATCTCAATCTCATAAATTTTAATGATTTTTTATATTAATTGATGATATCTCATTTGACGAATAGTATATTTAATATTGCTAAATATTTTATAAAAATTAGTTTTAAATATGAAAAAGCTCACTCAATACAAATATTTGCATTCAGAGTATTATTTTAATATTCAGTCATATTCCGTGAGCTCCATTGTGTAATAAAACTGCTAAAGCATTCTATTATTTATAGATTATCAGCATTTTTGAGTTCTTTAATAATAATTATTTATCGAATTGATTTGATTAATAATTTGGATAATCTAAGTGAAAATCATCTATTCGAACCATTTCAAATATTTGATAAGATAATAAATTAAAAGTTTATAGTATTTATAAATGCTTTCCAAACTTTTTTCCACCATGATGGAGCATTCTCAGAAAATATTAGCAACACAGAGGAAATAAAAAATTAAATCAATATGAGCAAAAATTTTTAACTTTTATATAGCTCACTTATTTTATTGATATTTGGCGATCCCGACAGGATTCGAACCTGTGACCTACGGCTTAGAAGGCCGTTGCTCTATCCAGCTGAGCTACGGGACCAAACAAAAAACATCTTAATTTATGAGCGACATCCTTGTTAATGGGTCCAAGGTTGTTGCCGATTACTATGAAAATTATCAGAATAAGAAATAGCGCGTCGTAAAGTTTTATGCAAATTTTCTACACGATAAGGAATAGCATTTTTTATAGCAAAATTTATTGCTTCTTCTTTTGTTTGAAACCGAATTTTTATTTGACTATTTATATCAGATGTTGCTGTATAACCCATAAGAGGTTCAATCATTTTTCTCTGTGCTGGCTCATATTGAAGAATCCAAAAACCAGTATTTGCCTTGCCTGACTGCATTGGTGTTTTTGCAGGACTATAAATACGCGCAACCATAGATCTTTTTTTCCCTTAGATAAGACAATAGCTAAAGCTAAATAATAACTTTACCACATATCATCCAATTCGTGATATTATCTTTCATCGAATAAACATGGTCGGAGCGATAGGATTCGAACCTACGACCCCCTGATCCCAAATCAGGTGCGCTACCAGACTGCGCTACGCTCCGTCATTTATATTTAACCTATCTTCCCTAAAATTTTCATAGCAGAAGTGCAAGAGAAAAACACACTTTTTTTAATTTTTCTATTCCTTAATATATAATAATTCTTTTAAACACTTTTTAATCAAATGATAAACTATAAAAATAAAAAAATACTCTATAAGAAACAAAATCCATATCAGGTAGAATAAAATGTCCTTAATATAGATTTTCAACGAAGTTAATAATAATTCATTATAGCAAATGATAGGCTATTATTATGTATATTTATAATAGAATGCACTATAAAATATCCTAATATTATCCTTCAAATTATCATTAAAATCAGAAAATACGCCCATACTAAAAACTGCAAATGAAATAATTACTCGTTAAATAGATATTTATTTAAAAAAATAAGCTGTATTTTTATCATAAATTTATATAACATTAAGATTAAAAAACATTAGAATATGTCAAAAAGTATTTACTGAATTTGCATATTGATAACCTCACTAATAATAGCACGCGTTACTTTACTTTTTCTTTGTAAAGCTAATTGATCAACGGAATCAATGATACTCTTTAATGAGAACAAAGAACGTTCACAACGGTTTATAAGATAATGAATAACACTTGGATGAACTGTAATTTGCCGATCAGAAAATAGTTTAAAAGCAATAGCCGTTAATAATGCATCATCAGGCTGTTTTAACACAACTAGCATAACTGAGTTAAGGCGACTTTTCAGATCATTCAATTGCAAGTTCCATGTAGACGGTAATGTACGTGCAGTCATCAATAAAGTAGCTTGATTCATATGTAGATTTGCTTGTTTAACGCTATTAATTAGATGAAAAAGACCAATTTCACTGATCTCAGCTGAATCAATATCCTCAATTAAAAATGATTTACCTGAAGAAGCTATGGCTATAACCTGATCAATTTCATCATGACAAATATTTAAAGCATTAGCTTTTTGAGCCCAGATACTAGAAAAATGCGTCTTCCCAGATCCTTTATCTCCGATTAAGGCGGCAATAGGTGGAACCCAATTCGGCCAATGATTAATCAGTTGAAAAGCCATGCGGTTGCTATCTGTCATTATTAAATCATCAAATTGAAAAACTGATTTATGAGAAAGATCCAAAGGTAACTGCGTTTCATATTTATTCATTCTATTGACTCCAAATTTTCATTTTGAGCATACATCTGAGAATTCAGATAAATATGCAGAACAAAACGAACTAGAACGCCAATAATAGCAGCTGCAGGAACGGCAACAAGCATACCTGTAAATCCTAATAATGAACCAAAAGCAAAAAGTGCAAACATCAACCAAACTGGATGAAGGCCAACTGATGAACCAACAAGCTTTGGTTGTAGAATATAACCTTCAATAAATTGTCCAATAAAGAAAACTATCATCACAACAAAAACCCAACCCCAATCATCTGGATAAAATTGAACCCATGCAACACCAATAGATAGTATAAAGCCAATCATTGTACCAATGTAAGGAATAAAACTTATGAGACCAACAAATATACCAATTAAAAGAGCAAAATTCAGTCCTGTAATAGTTAAACCAATAGCATAATACCCCGCCAGAATTAAACAAACAGTTCCTTGTCCACGTACAAAACCTGCGACAGCTTTATCCATTTCATGAAAAAGACTGCGGACAGTTATAAGATGACTGCGTGGTATCCAAGAATCAACGGCTTTAACCATTTGTGGCCAATCTAATAAAATATAAAATGTTACTACTGGCGTTACTACAAATAGACTAACAATATTAACGATAGATTTTCCTGACTTTAAAAGCGAGTTCAATAGAGACGTAATAAAGTCAGAGCTTTGTCCTAAAAGCGCTTTAATATTAGTATGTAGCTCATTTGGATCACTATCAAAGTAACGCCTTACCCAATCAAAATTATGCTCAACAAAAAAAGTTTGAATGCGATTGACATAAATCGGTAAACCGTTGCTTACAAATTGTTGTATTTGTCCACTGATAATAGGAATCAAAATTATTAAAGCAACCACAAAAATAATAATAATAGACAAAGTAATTAGTACAGTACCAAAAACACGATGAATTCCAATTCTTTCAAAGATTTGTACAATTGGGTTAAGAAAATATGCTAATACAATTCCTGCTATAAAAGGAAACAAAATTGATCCAAAAATAAACATAAAAATAACAAAAAAAATCAATGTGCCTAGCCAGAAAAAAATTTGCTTTTTCATACCATTTGGTAATGGTACTTGGGCATAAGCGGGTATATAGGCCGTATAATAATCGTGAGATTTGTTTTTTTTATTCATTTTCTTGTTCATTGGCATTAAAGAGTTCTTTTAACTACTTGATATCCATTTAATAAATATTACTGAAATTCTTTTAAAAGATTATGGAATTTCTTCTGCTTGAGTCAAGTAAACAATAATTGTATTTTGATTAATAAATCCAATAACTCTTGCAGAGATAACTTTATCATGGCATTGCATAAATATCAAAATCTCATTTCCTATAAGGAAGGCTCCAATGAGCAATCAACAACTAGTGAATAAAAAAACTAATAAGAATCTTACCTACGCAGATAGCGGCGTTGATATTAACATAGGCAATATAATGGTAGAAAAAATTAAGCCCTATGTGCACTCAACAAAACGAATAGGTGCAGATACAAAAATAGGCGGGTTTGGTGGTCTATTTGATTTAAAAGCAGCAGGTTTTATAGATCCTATTCTCGTAGCAACTAATGATGGCGTAGGTACAAAATTAAAAATTGCTATTGAAACAGGTATTCATAATACTGTTGGTATTGATCTCGTAGCCATGTGTGTTAATGATTTAATTGTACAAGGTGCGGAGCCTCTTTTTTTCCTAGACTATTTTGCGACTGGAAAACTAGATACAAAACAAGGAGTAGAAATTGTTTCTGGTATTGCAGCAGGATGTCAACAAGCAGGAGCAGCTCTTATCGGAGGGGAAACTGCAGAAATGCCTGGTATGTATGCAAAAGGGGATTATGACCTAGCAGGTTTTGCTGTAGGGGCTACTGAACGGAATTCATTGTTACCTTCAAAAGACCTTGCAGAAGGGGATGTTATCTTAGGTCTTAGCTCATCTGGAGTTCATTCAAATGGCTTCTCTCTCATAAGACAAATCATTAAACAAAATGATCTTAAATGGAATTACCCTGCTCCTTTTAATCCTGAAATAACTCTTGGTGAAGCACTGCTAATACCAACTCGTATTTATGTAAAATCTCTTCTGCCAGTTATAAGGAATAACAAAGGAATTAAAGCTCTTGCTCATATCACAGGGGGTGGCTTTCCTGAAAATATTCCACGTGTTCTACCATCTTCTCTTTGCGCTGAAATTAACCTCTCTGCAATTCCTATTTCACCAATATTCTTATGGATTGCTCAACTGGGTAAAATACAAGAAACAGAAATGCTCCGAACCTTTAATTGTGGTGTTGGCATGATTGTTATTGTAGCACAAAATTCAGTTGAAGCTGTTACAAAAGCACTTGAGGAGCAAGGAGAAACCATTACTCCAATTGGTATTTTAAAAAAATACCAAAATAAAAAAGTTACTTATAAAGGTAAGCTTAATTTATGAAAAAACAAGTCATTGTCTTTATTTCCGGTAACGGATCTAATATGGTTTCGCTTATTAAGGCTAGCCAACAAACAGAATATCCTGCTAAAATCGTTGCGGTTATTTGTGATAATCCTCATGCTGCTGGCATTAAAAAAGCACGTGATAATAATGTACCTATTCATGTCGTTAATCGCAAAAATTATCCAACAAAAGAAACACATGAAGAGAACATCCTCACTATTTTATCCCAATATCAACCAGATCTAATCTGCTTTGCTGGTTATATGCGGCTTGTTTCATCATATTTTATCAAGCTGTATGAAAAACGGATACTTAATATTCATCCCTCTCTTCTTCCTTTATTTAGGGGCCTAAATACCCATGAAAAAGCTTTAGCAGCGGGAATGAAAATCACTGGCTGTACTGTTCATCTGGTTACAGAAGAAATGGATGCAGGAAAGATTCTTGCGCAAGCTGCGGTTCCAATACACCCCCATGATACTGTAGAAAGTTTGGCACAAAGAGTTTTAAAAGCTGAAAATAAACTCTATCCAGAAGCCTTAAAAGCATTTATTCAAGGAAGTAATAAAGCAACAGATTATCAACAACAACTTTTTTCCCTTTAAACAACAATTTTCTATCAAGAATTTTAAGATAAAAATACAAAATTGCTAAAAGAATATTTAACATAGGAATACATTTAGCATTTATTCATTATTACTTAAGGTGCAATACTTGAAAATATAGAAGTCTTATGGCTTTTAAAAGTTAAAAATATAAAAATGCATATTCTATTGTGCGAGGGTTTCTTTAACTGCTAGTGCTAACTGTTTAAGTGTGAATGGTTTAGATAAGAACCCAAAAACAGCCTCTTCTGGAAGATTTTTAGTAAAAGCATCTTTTGTATATCCAGAAACAAAAATGATTTTTATATTAGGATAATTTTTACGTGCTTCTATGAGTAAAGTAGGTCCATCCATCTCTGGCATAACTACATCAGATACAATAATATCAACAACACCTCTGTTTTTTTCAAGTATAGCAAGTGCTTCCACCCCGCTTGCAGCCTCTAAAACCGTATAACCTCTCATTTGGAGAGCCCTTACACTACTCATTCTTACAGAATCTTCATCTTCAACTAATAAAACAGTAGCAGAACCTGTTAGATCTGTATTCTTTTCCTGTTCTTCTACTTTTTCAATCTGTTGAAAAATCTCCCCACTCATAGGAATATAACGTGGTAGAAAAATATGAAATGTTGTGCCTTCTCCTTCTTGACTATCACAGTAAATATATCCCCCTGTCTGTTTGATAATACCGTAAACCATTGATAAGCCAAGCCCTGTACCTTTACCAACTTCTTTTGTTGTAAAAAATGGTTCAAACATTTTTTCTTGTATAACAGCAGATATACCAGTTCCTGTATCTGAAATGCTTAACTGTACATATTCACCAACAACAAAACCAGCATAATCGAATTCTGCACTTTGCTGTTTTGTAATATTATTTGTCGCAATTGTTACTATTCCTCCATCAAGCATAGCATCACGCGCATTGATAACTAAATTCATAATAACACGTTGAAAAGATGCTTGGTCAACTTTAACGTTCCACAGATCTTTTCCATGAATGATTTTTAATTGAATATTATTCCCTAAAAGAGGTAAAATAAGATTACGTATATCTGATAAAAGCTCTGTAAAATCAATTTTTTCAAGTCGAAGCGTTTGCTTTCTGGAGAAAGCTAATAACTGTTGTACAAGTGCAGCTGCACGATTAGCATTATTTTTGATGTTAATAAGATCAGCATGTGCTGGATCAGAACTGCGATGTGTATTTAAAAGAAAATCACATGACATTAAAATTGCTGTTAAAACATTATTAAAATCATGAGCAATACCACCAGCTAACTGTCCCACAGCTTGCATTTTTTGGCTTTGTATCATTTTATCTTCAAGGATTTTTTGTTCTGTTATTTCTATTCCAGATACAATCACTAAATCTTGTAATGCATTATCGTGATCTAATGTTATAAGCATTGTATAAAGACGCAAATAGCGTTTTTGATTACCTTCTAATACTGTTTCTATTGGAGCTAAATAGTTTTTATTCGTTGTAATCTGCTGAAATACACGATCTAACTGTTCATGATCACAGGGAGATATAATATCATAAAAACTAACAGCTTTACTAGATTTTCCCGTGAGTAATAAAAAGGCATTATTGACATATATAAATTGCCCGTTTTGAGTAACGATTGCTATCGCAAAAGGGCTCGCATTAAAATATTCGATCAATATGCTTGGCAATTTTGATTGGCTATTACTTTCATTCTTTTTTATTTTCTGTGGTATCATAATAATGCGATAAATAGCCTCATCTTCTACAAGAGCAGAAGCATACATAAAACAATTGAATATTCTTTTATTACCAGTTTCTGAAATCGAACATAAAGAAAATGTATAGGGTATCGTGCAATTTGAATTCTGATATTTGTTATTGTTCGAACAGATATCACTCCATGTGCTATTATTTCCAACGGAATGAAATAATTGATCAAAACTATATTGACCAACAGTAAAATTTGTTAAATCGATTAAAAACCATTTAGCAAAAATAGTGTTCAAATATATAATTATTCCTTGTGCATTCACAGATAAAAATCCAATAGGAGCTTGATCTAAATAACTAATAGCTTCCTGTGAATTTAAGAAAAAAGCTTCATTGTACTGATGATATTGCTGTAAATGAGAAACATCTGTGATACGCCAAAATAAAAGCTTCTTTCCCCTCTTAACTGTAATAGGATGAGTAGAAATATTGTACCAAATAGCGTCTTTTTGTTTTGAATTAATAAAAATTGATCGATCCATTCTCAATACTTCTTGAGCTGCAGAACCACTTAATGCTGCCACTTTTAAACGGTATAAAAGCGCCCCAGTGTTTGGAAGATCAGCAATAACTACATAACAAGAAGCTTCAGGCTTATAAGTAAAAATTTTTTGATAATTTTGATTAGAATAATAAACAAAGCCAGATAAATCAGAAACTATAATTATATCATCTATCTCATTAAAAATGTTAAAATCTAAATCTTTATGTAATTGCACAGCACTACATCTGAAAATGTTCATTCCTAATAAAAAAAGTGCTATAATACCTATTATCGCTAAAACTAAAAGAAATATCAAAGCAGTCTTATAAAAATAGCCTTGCGGATAAAAAAAACCTATCAATCCAATAATGAATAAAAAAATTATTGTAAAAATAGTAACTCCAATTATAATTTCCCGACGCACGAAAGTAGACAATAATTTATTAATATTCTCAAAATTTTTATCCATTTTTACCTCAATTATGACTATTTTTATGTCACAAATTGCCTTTACGGTTTCTATAAATTATTGATATTAAATAATATATTGTATAATGTAATTTTAAAAGTCTAATTTTTATAATATTATAAATGGAAAAATAATAGGCTTATTATTAAGATTTAAGAGGGATAATATGAAAAGTTGGTTATCAGATTATATAAACGTGCCGATAACACAAGTGATGATCAACTTTTTTTATCTCATGCTAATAATTGTAGCAATCGCCATAATTATTAAGCTTTTAACTAAGTTAAATAAAATACAATTTAGAACTAGCAGAAAGTATCAACCACGGTTAGCTATATGTGATACAGTCGCTATTGATCGTACACATCGTCTCGTTTTAATACGCCGAGATAATATAGAACATTTAGTTCTTATCGGTGGATCAACAGCTGTTATTATAGAATCAAATATTGCCAATGTGGAATCAGATATTGTTAGAAAATATACTGCATAAAATACCTCATATAAATAACCCAAAAATAGATAGCTGATATTAATACAGTAGAAATCAATATTTGTTCTATGTTTCTAACTCTTAGAAACAAAATCCTCTTCCGTAAATTTATACTTCTTTATAGCTAGTATTTTCTCTCCCTTTATGACTATATTAAAATTTAGACAGTAAGTTTTTTGATTGATGTATGTTCTCCCAAATAGCTGTTTTTAAATCAGCACGATAGATTGTTTTTTGTTGTTCGTAGCGTTTTCTTGTATTGCCAATGCAAAACTCCAATTAGTCTGATTTCAAAATGCTTTATACGATTAGATTCTTCATTTCTCTTACAAAATCTGTAATTAACATCATCAATACGCTTCAAAGCTGCATCTATTTTTGCAACAGTTTTTTTCATCGACCAAGAATACGTAATTCAATTGTATCACTCCAATTATATTCAAAATATGCGTTTAAGCTTTTTATATGTAGAAGTTGTATAAAATGAATGATGATAAATATTATGCTAGTAAAAATGATCGTTTTATAAATGAGCAGAAAAAACATATTTTGTGCTAAATTAATTCTTTGAAAAAATGATATAATAAGAGAAGCACATGAAATTTTAGAAAAATTGCAAAAAAGGTTAATCAAGCCAATATAACTGATTGTTTATCTTGCTAGACCAGATATACATATATTTTAAATATTAGTATGATTTAGCAAAGATTTTTTTATCCTAGAATAAGCTAATCACCAAACTAAAATGTTAAACGTACTAATAACAAATTACCAACATTTGCAAAATATACGCTTACAAAGGTAAAGATAAGGTGTGATAGTCGCGATTAAAATACATTAAAGAATCTTTTTCTTGATTACGGTTTATTGCAACAACTTCACCAATCAAAATATAGTGAGTTGCATGTTCATGATAACAAATTAAATTACAGTCAAACGAAGCCAAAGCATTGGATAAACTCGGAGCACCGGTCTGCAAAATACCCCATTCAGCTGCAGCAAAACGTTCATTTTGCGTGAAACTATAGCGTCCAGAAAAGACATCAGCTAATAAACGATGTTTTCCTGTTAAACTATTGACACAAAAATTTCCGTTTTCCATAAATAGCTTATTTTCAGTATTATATCGCATTAAACAGACAAGAAGTGTTGGAGGATCATCTGATAAGGAACAACAAGCTGAAATTGTTACTCCACGCTTACCCTTAATACCATCTGTTGTTACAATATGGACAGCTCCTGCAAAATAACTCATTGTATCCCGATATTCTTGAGACGAAACAGGAACTATTGATTGAGATTTCGATGTTAAATATATTTTATGCTTAGACATAATTTTTGACTTATACAGCTATTAAAATTTCAAAATATATTTCAATATTTTCTTTTATTATACACTATCACTCTCTTAATATCATATATGAAAAATAAAATGTATATTTTATCATTTAAAATTACATGCTAAAAAAGATCAACTAAGGAGATCTTAATGTCCCGTTCCCATCTTATTGCCCCTTCACTCTTAGCTTCTGATTTTTCTAAACTTGGTCAAGAATTATCAGATGTTCTTGATGCTGGTGCAGATTGGATTCATCTTGATATCATGGATGGTCATTTTGTCCCTAATATCAGCTTTGGACCAGATGTTGTCAAAGCTTTACGTCCACAAACAAAAGCAGTATTTGACGTTCATCTTATGATAGCACCTGTAGATCCTTATCTTGAAGCTTTCGCAAAAGCTGGTTCAGATATTATAACCATTCATGCAGAATCAAGTACTCATCTTCATCGTTCATTGCAAATGATCAAAGCAATGGGTAAAAAAGCCGGCATTGCAATAAATCCAAGCACATCAGAACATATACTCGAATACTTGCTGGATCAATTAGATCTCATCCTTATTATGACAGTTAACCCTGGATTTGGTGGGCAAAATTTTATTCCAGATATGGAAAATAAAATCAAAAGAGTAAAAAATATGATTGCCAATCGTCCTATTGATCTTGAAGTTGATGGTGGTATTACAGTTGATACAATTGGAAAAACTGCAAAAGCAGGTGCAAATATATTTGTTGCAGGCTCTGCAATTTATAAAAATGGTAACAAAAATCTTTACAAAACACGTATTAGTGCACTGCGCCAAGCTGTAATTCTCTCACAATAAGGAAAAATCATGATCACACGTTATTCTCGTCCTGAAATGGTGGCTATCTGGTCATCAGAAACAAAATATCGTATTTGGTTTGAAATTGAAGCACATGCTTGTGATGCAATGGCTCAGCTTGGTATTATTCCTAAAGAAGCAGCTAAAACCATCTGGGAAAAAGGTGCAATTGCCAAATTTAATGTGAATCGTGTTAATGAAATTGAGACAATTACTAAGCATGATGTAATAGCATTCTTAACTCATTTGGCTGAGTTTATTGGACCAGAGTCTCGTTTTATTCATCAGGGCATGACATCGTCAGATATATTAGATACAACGCTCAATATCCAATTGATGCGCGCTACCGATATTCTTCTAAAAGATATAGACCATCTTCTTGCAGCATTGAAAAAACGTGCCTTTGAACATAAAGAAACAATTACGATTGGACGTAGTCATGGTATTCATGCTGAACCTACGACATTTGGGGTCAAATTTGCTTTCGCATACGCTGAGTTTGCTCGTTGTCATAAACGTTTACTCGCTGCACGAGAAGAAATTTCTACCTGTGCTATCTCTGGAGCTGTTGGAACTTTCGCTAATATTGATCCACGTGTTGAAAAATATGTAGCAAAAGCATTAGGTATGCATATTGAAACTATTTCCACTCAGGTTATACCACGTGATCGTCACGCTATGTTTTTTGCAACACTTGGTATTATCGCTTCATCTATTGAAAGATTAGCCATAGAAATACGCCATTTGCAACGAACAGAAGTTCTTGAAGTAGAAGAATATTTTTCCTCTGGTCAAAAAGGCTCATCAGCAATGCCTCATAAGCGTAATCCGGTTTTAACAGAAAATTTAACTGGATTAGCCCGCATGGTACGCGCATTTGTAGTACCTGCAATGGAAAATGTAGCACTTTGGCACGAACGTGATATTTCTCATTCATCTGTTGAACGTTATATTGGTCCTGATGCTACTATTACACTTGATTTCGCTCTTGCCCGATTAACATCTGTAATTGAAAACTTAATTATTTATCCAGAAAATATGAAAAAAAATCTCAACAAATTTTGTGGCCTTATTTATTCGCAGCGTGTACTTTTAGCACTTACACAAGCTGGTACTAGCCGTGAAGATGCGTATCAGATTGTACAACGCAATGCAATGAAAGCTTGGGAACAAGGGAAAGATTTTTTAGAAGAATTGCTAAGAGATGAAGATGTTTTAAAAATTTTAAGTGAAGTAGAACTTCGTGAAAAATTTGATCTTTCTTATCACACTAAACATGTTGATACAATTTTCAAACGGGTTTTTGGATAAAAAAGTTTATGAAAGCAAATCAACTCGATATTCTTATTATCCCCGGCTATAAAGGATCTGGCCCTGATCATTGGCAAACACGTTGGGAACAAAAATTATCTACAGCTCGCCGCGTACAACAAATCCAATGGTCAAAACCTGTTCGCGAAGAGTGGGTTAATGCTGTTGAATCTGCTATTGAACAAGCTAATAAACCTATCGCTATTATAGCTCATTCATTAGGAGTTCCAACAGCTATTCACGCAATTGCACATAATCCGGAAAAAATTCGTGGTGCTTTCTTTGTTGCCCCACCGGATATAGAGAATGAAAAGATACATCCTAAACATTTGATAACATTTGGTCCATATCATCGTAAAAGTTTACCTTTTCCTTCAGTGGTTATAGCTAGCCATAACGATGAATTTTGCCAATTTTCAGTAGCAAAAAAACTTGCTCATGACTGGGGTGCACTTTTCATTGATGCTGGACAGTCTGGTCATATTAATGTAGAATCTGGACATGGACCTTGGCCAGAAGGATTGATAATTCTTTCTCATTTCTTTGCAAAACTCTGAATCTATTATAGCCTTTCTTTCACATACTTTAAATAACAAAAACTGTAGTAAATATTATAGCAATCATTGAGAATTCTTGACAATTAGGATAATGTTTTCCTTCGTAGTAATATTTGACACCTCTAAACGAATAGAAAAATATGATGAATCGTCGCCACCGCATTTACGAAGGAAAGGCCAAAATTCTATATGAAGGGCCTGAGCCGGGAACTTATATTCAATTTTTTAAAGATGATGCAACTGCATTTAATGCAAAAAAGCATGAAATCATCGATGGCAAAGGAGTCTTAAATAACCGTATTTCAGAATATATTTTTACTCAACTTGGTCGTTTAGGAATTCCAACACATTTTATTAAACGTATCAATATGCGCGAACAGCTTATTAAAGCGGTTGAAATTATTCCATTAGAAGTTGTTGTACGTAATATCGCCGCAGGTTCCCTTTCTAAGCGTTTAGGACTAGAAGAAGGAACAGCTCTTCCACAATCTATCATTGAATTTTATTATAAAAATGATTCTCTTGATGATCCAATGGTAACAGAAGAACATATCGTTGCTTTTGGATGGGCTGCTCCACAAGAAGTAGAAGATATTATGCAACTTTCATTTCGTATTAATGATGTTCTCTCTGGGCTGTTTGCAGGCGTTGGTATCCAGTTGGTTGATTTTAAAGTGGAATTTGGCCGTTTATGGATAGGTGAAACAATGCGTATTGTTCTCGCAGATGAAATTTCACCTGATTCTTCTCGTTTATGGGATATTCAAACAAAAGAAAAATTGGATAAAGATCGTTTTCGGCGTGATATGGGTGGACTTATTGATGCCTATCAAGATGTTGCAAGACGTCTTGGTATTATGAATGAAAACGAACCTCCACGGCCTAGTGGTCCAGTCTTAGTTAAATAAAAAGCAAAATAACTCAATTCCTAACTTACTTAATAAAAATACTATTCTTCAAAAAAGAGTTATTTAAATAATAGGAAAAAAAATGAAGGCACGTGTCACAGTTACTTTAAAAAATAGTGTCCTTGATCCACAAGGGGAAGCAATAGTTAATGCTTTAAATAGCTTAGCCTTTACAAATATTCAATCTATTCGCCAAGGGAAAGTTTTTGATATTATCCTTAATGATATGGCTATTGAATCTGCAAAACAAACACTTGAACAAATGTGTGAACAATTGCTTGCGAATACTGTTATTGAAAATTATACAATAGAACTTCTTTAAGTAAATTAATCATGAGAACTGCTATCATTCAATTACCCGGATTAAATCGCGATCAAGACATGATTGCAGCTTTGTATCATATAACAGGTGTTGAGCCATTAAAAATTTGGCAAACAGAAACAACAATTCCAAATGTGGATATGATTGTTATTCCTGGTGGTTTTTCCTATGGTGATTACTTAAGATGTGGTGCTATTGGTGCACGAACACCAGTTTTGCGGGCTGTTTGCGATAAAGCACAACAGGGTATAACAATTATAGGAATATGTAATGGTTTTCAAATTTTGTTAGAAGCAGGATTATTGCCAGGTGCTCTAATGCGTAACACTTCCTTGAAATTTGTTTGCCGTGAAGTAAAACTTGAAGTAACCAATGCTGAAACGAAATTTTCCCGGCTTTATAAAAAAGGACAAATTATCCGCTGCCCTGTTGCTCATCATGATGGCAATTACTTTGCTGATAATGATATATTGAAACAAATGGAAGATAACAAGCAGATTGTTTTCCGCTATGCAAAAGGCGAAAACCCTAATGGTTCAATAAATGATATAGCTGGTATTATTAATAAAGCTGGTAATGTGCTTGGTATGATGCCTCATCCTGAAAACCTTATTGAATCAGCACATGGCGGTACTGATGGCCGTTTACTTTTTCAAAGTGTTTTAGAATTAGTCTCATGACCATAAAAATATTTCTTGGAATTTCTAGATATTTTTGCATTAACTGTCTATACAAAACAGCCAATAATACGAAAATATATAAAATAAATTTTATCAGTTATGTTTCTTCAGCCATCATAATGAAATATATTACTCTATATACGCAGTATTGTTGATTTATAAATGAATAAAGCTAATAATCTGGATTATTGGATTACTGGCAATAATAAATGTTAATTTTAATTAATTTAACGGAATGAAAACTAATATGACCTTTTGCAATGATATTGCCATTACACCAGAATTAATTGCAAACCATGGCTTAAAAACTGATGAATATCAACGTATTTTGGAGTTAATTGGTAGAGAACCAACATTTACAGAGCTTGGAATTTTTTCTGCTATGTGGAATGAGCATTGTTCTTATAAGTCATCAAAAAAATGGCTTAAAACCTTACCAACAAAAGGGCAATGTGTCATCCAAGGCCCTGGAGAAAATGCAGGAGTCATTGACATTGGTAATGGTGAATGCATTGTTTTTAAAATGGAAAGTCATAACCATCCTTCTTACATTGAGCCCTATCAAGGTGCTGCAACAGGCATCGGTGGCATTTTACGCGATGTTTTTACGATGGGAGCCCGACCTATTGCGACTATGAATGCATTACGATTTGGCTCTCCTGGCCATCCTCGAACACGTCATCTTGTTTCTGGTGTTGTTTCTGGAATTGGTGGGTATGGTAATGCTTTTGGCGTGCCAACTGTTGGTGGAGAAGTTAATTTTGATAAACGCTACAATGGTAATATTCTTGTTAACGCCTTTGCAGCTGGTATTGCGAAGGTAGATTCCATTTTTTATTCCAAAGCACAAGGTGTAGGCCTTCCTGTTGTTTATCTTGGTGCTAAAACAGGGCGTGATGGTGTTGGTGGAGCAACAATGGCTTCCACTGAATTTGATAATACGATTGATGAAAAACGTCCAACTGTTCAAGTAGGTGATCCCTTTACTGAAAAATGTCTTCTTGAAGCCTGTTTAGAATTAATGGCATTAGGAGCTGTTATTGCTATTCAAGATATGGGAGCCGCAGGACTAACCTCCTCTGCGGTGGAAATGGGTGCAAAAGGAGATCTAGGTATAGAACTTAATCTTGATCAAGTACCAGTTCGTGAAGATAATATGACAGCCTATGAAATGATGCTTTCTGAAAGCCAAGAGCGTATGCTTATGGTGCTTAAGCCAGAGCTAGAAGAACAAGCAGAAGAAATTTTTCAAAAATGGGGACTTCATTTCTCTGTTATCGGAAAAACTACTGATGATTTACGTTTCCGTGTGCTACATAAAGGAAAAGAAGTAGCAAATCTCCCAATCAAAGAACTTGGTAATGAAGCACCTATCTATGATCGTCCTTGGATAGAACCCCTTAAAAAACCTGCCTTAAAAGTAGAAGAAGTTGAAAAAGTTGATAATCTTGGTAATGTACTTCTTACGCTTTTGAATTCTGCTAATCAAAGCTCACGGCGCTGGATTTACGAACAATATGATACCTTGATCCAAGGCAACACTCTTGTTAGACCAGGTGGTGATGCAGGTGTTGTCCGTGTAAGGAATAATGATAAACGTGCTCTTGCTTTTTCTACCGATGTAACACCTCGTTATTGTGAATCTGATCCTTATGAAGGAGGAAAACAAGCCGTTGCAGAATGCTGGCGTAATATAAGCACCACAGGCGCAACACCACTCGCTGCCACAGACAATCTTAATTTTGGTAATCCCGAAAAACCTGAAATTATGGGGCAACTTGTTTTAGCTATCAAAGGTATAAGCGAAGCTTGCAAAATACTCGACTTTCCAATCGTTTCAGGAAATGTCTCTCTTTACAATGAAACTAATGGAGCAGCAATTCTTCCTACACCTACAATAGCGGGTGTTGGCCTCCTTGATGATTGGTCAAAAATGGCTACGATCAATGGTATGCACAATGGAGATATTATTGTTTTAGTTGGCTCCTGCGGATCACACCTAGGACAATCAATCTATATGCATAACATCTTAAATATTGAAGCAGGTGCTCCACCTTATGTAGATTTACACCTTGAAAAAAAACATGGCGAATTTGTTCGCAATGTTATTCATCGCGGTTTTGTTCATGCTGCTCATGATATTTCTGATGGAGGATTAGCTATCGCTCTTGCAGAAATGGTAATTAAAGCAAATAAAGGAATCAAAGTAGAATTAAGTAATCAATCACCACATCACGCTGAACTTTTTGGTGAAGACCAAGGGCGTTACCTTTTAGCCATTAAACCTAATGCATTAGATAATCTTAAAATGCTTGCGCAAACAAACACAATTCCCTTAATAGAGCTTGGTATAGTTGAAGGTAACACGCTTGATATAAAAGATGTATTAACACTTTCAATAACTGAACTTACACAGGCTTATGAAAATTGGTTTCCAAAATTTATGGATAAAAGTAAATAAATCAAGGAGAATTTCCATGGCAATGAGTGCAAATGAAATTGAAATCCTTATTCGTGAAAGCATTCCCGATGCAAAAATAATAATTCGTGATCTTGCTGGAGATGGTGAACATTACGCAGCTGAAATTATTTCAGAAAATTTTCGAGGAAAAAGCCGCGTTCAACAGCACAAAATGGTCTATGATGCTCTTAAAGGGAATATGGGAAACGTTCTCCATGCTTTAGCTCTGCAAACAAGTGTTCCTAAATAATCTCAAAATTTTCTCTTGCATTCATTCTGTTAATACGGTTAAAAAAATGGTATTAGTATAAATATGTGTTTTTCAAAATCGGCAATATTGAGGAATAATAATGACTGCTGTTCATGATTTTATTGATAATGAAATTAAAACAAACGAAGTTGTTTTATTCATGAAAGGGACGCCTAATTCTCCTCAATGTGGATTTTCTGGACAAGTTGTTCAAATCCTTGACTATTTAGGAGTAAATTATAAAGGGATTAATATTTTAACTTCTAACGAATTACGTCAAGGAATAAAAGATTATTCAAATTGGCCAACAATTCCACAACTCTATATTAAAGGTGAATTTATTGGTGGCTGTGATATTGTCAAGGAAATGTTTCAAAACAATGAGTTGCAGGAACTGCTGAAAGAAAAAAGTATAACCTTTACCAAATCATAAATACCTCTAATTATTCAAATTCTTATTAGGTATTGTTCAGTCGAAATTCTTATTTTAAGGATACATATGTCATATTCTGCCGACGAACAAAAGCACATAGATGCAATTAAAAAAAAAATTGGATATAAAGAATTTGTTATCCTCATTGCAGCACTTATGGCAATCAATTCGATAGCAATTGATATTATGCTACCAGCTATGCCTGATATTTTAAACAGCTTGCATGCTACTAATGAAAATGATCAGCATTATATCATCTCTTGTTATCTAATCAGCTATGGTGCTACGCAAATATTTTTTGGCCCAATAAGTGACCGTTATGGACGGCATAAGCTTATTCTTATTGGTCTTGCTTGCTATTCATGTGCAGCAATCGCATGTATATTTGCATCAAGTTTTCCTATATTTCTTATTCTGCGTGTCTTGCAAGGTATTGGAGGAGCAGCTATGCGTGTGCTCACAATGTCCATTGTACGAGATCTCTACAATGGTCGAAAAATGGCAGAAGTTATGTCCATAGTCATGATGATTTTTCTTCTTGCAGCAATGATGGGGCCAGCAATAGGACAAATTATTTTGTTATTTGGACAATGGCAATTAATTTTTATATTCATGGCAATTGTTGGTTTTGGATTAATGATTTGGATTCAAGTACGTCTACCTGAAACCATTTATATACCACGATCTCTTTCTTTTTCTTCTGTAAAAAATAACTTATGGCTTATCATTACCAATCGTTCAACACTTTGTTATACACTTGCAACTTCTATTATTTTAGGTTGTATTTTTGCTGCTATTAACACATCGCAACAAACTTATGAAGGAATCTATAATTTAGGCATTTGGTTTCCTGTCGCTTTTGCTCTTGGTGCTGCATTTCAAGCTATATCATCTTTTCTCAATTCTCGTCTTGTAGGAAGCTTTGGAATGCGACGTATTTCTCATACAATGCTTTTACTGTTTTCTAGTATTTCATGCATTTGGTTTGTTGGATCAGTTTTAACAGGCGGCGTTGTATCTTTTCCGTTTTTTATGCTATTATATTGCATACTGATGTTTGCATGTGGCGGCATTATGGCTAATTTTAATACACTCGCCCTAGAACCTTTAGGAAAAATAGCTGGAACTGCATCTTCTGTATCCGGTTTTCTTCAAACGTCCATCGGTGCAGGTCTTGGTTTTTTCATAGCACAATGCTTCGATGAAACAACAATTCCTAATTCAGCCGGATTTTTCTTTCTTAGTCTCATAGCTATTCTTCTTGTTTTATGGGCTGAGCATGGACGTTTTTTTACAAAATATAATTCTGAATCAATCTAGCAATAAAATGCAACTTTCCTACAAAAAAATTCTCAATGTTTTTATGAAACTTATATAAACAAGCAATCAAATATACTTACGTTATCCTAACCGGAAAATTTACCTGATTTTGGAAATCCCTTTGGAACCAAACGTCCTGCTCCTGCACGCGTTCCCATCCATTCAATGAGTTCATCAGCCTGGCGATTAAAACTGCGCTCAGCTGTATCTTGCCAACTTAAACCTTCTGATAAAGTAAAAGTTTTAGCATCAACAACAACGCCATTTTTGTAACGTTGTAAACGAACACCCTTCCCACGACTAATTTCTGGTATTTGTTCGATAGAAAAAATAAGCATTTTTCGGTTTTCTCCAACTATTGCAATGTGATCGCCTTCTACCGGAATGCAAAGTTTTAAACTATCAGGAGATTTAACATTCATCACTTGCTTTCCTTTTCGTGTATTGGCAATAATATCGGTTTCAGAAACAATAAAACCATTGCCATAGGATGAAATTAAAAGTCTTTTTCTTTGCGTATTATATACAAAAGCTGTGAGAATATTATGCTCATTATCCATATCTACTAAAATACGAATTGGTTCACCATGCCCTCTCCCTCCAGGTAAAATATTTGCACTAATAGTAAAAAATTTTCCTCCAGTACTTATCACTATAATCTTATCTGTAGTAAATGCTGAAAATGCTAGTTTCAAACAATCACCTTCTTTAAAAGAAAGTGTTTTGTAATCATTCAAATGGCCTTTTAAAGCACGCATCCAACCTTTCTCAGAAATAACAATAGTCACTGGTTCTTTTTCAATCATTGCTTGATGAATATCATTCACATCATGCCTTGGTGCATCTTCAAATGTTGTCCGCCTTTTCCCCAAAAAAGTTTCAGGACCAAAAATTTTACGAACTCTTGTGATCTCCTCTGCGATGATTTTCCATTGCTTGATATTAGAAGCCAATAAATTTTGTAATTTTTCTTTTTCAATTTTAAGAGATTCAAATTCTTTACGAATCTGAAATTCTTCAAGTTTACGTAAAGAACGCAACCGCATATTTAAAATAGATTCAGCTTGATTTTCCGTTAATTTAAAGCGCAATATCAATTCTTTTTTAGGCTCATCACTTTCACGAATGATTTGAAGCACCTCATCGAGATTCAAATATGCAATAAGATATCCCTGCAAAATTTCTAATCGACAATCAATTTCATTCAGTCGATAATCTGAACGACGAATAAGCACTTCTTTACGATGCTGAAGCCACTGTTGCAAACTTTCACGTAAAGAAAGAACATTAGGTACTTTCCCTAAAGTCAGTACATTGAGATTAAGAGGAAATCTTACTTCAAAATCAGTTAACTTAAAAAGTGACTCCATCAATAATTCAGGATCAATTGTGCGATTTTTAGGAACAAGCACAATCCGAATATCTTCTGCCGATTCATCATGAATATCTTCAAGCATCGGTAATCGCCGCGCAAGTAATAATTCTGCTGTTTTCTCAATAAGGCGTGATTTTTGTATTTGATATGGAATTTCTGTAACAACAATCACATAAGAACCCCGATTTCCCTCCTCTTGATGCCAACGTGAACGTAATCGAAATAATCCACGTCCTGTACGATAAGAATCCTCAATACTTTTTTTGGGCTCAACCAAAATACCACCTGTCGGAAAATCAGGTCCAAGTACAAATTGATTTAAATCTTCATGATCTGCTTGAGGATTAGCAATCAAATACAACGCGGCATCACAAAGTTCCGCAACGTTATGTGGTGGGATAGACGTTGCCATACCAACAGCAATACCTGATGAACCATTAGCCAAAAGATTAGGAAAAGCTCCTGGTAAAACAACAGGTTCTTCATCTTCTTCATTATAGGTTAAACGAAAATCGATAGCATTTTCATTAATTCCCTCAAGAAGCAATATTGCCACTTCAGTCATGCGTGCTTCCGTATAACGCATCGCTGCAGCATTATCTCCATCAATATTACCGAAATTACCCTGACCATCAATTAATGGATAGCGAACAGCAAAACTTTGAGCTAAACGTACTAACGCGTCATAAATAGATGCATCACCATGAGGATGAAATTTTCCCATTACATCACCCACAATCCGCGCACATTTAGCATAAGCCTGTCCAGGATTAAGCTTTAATAAGCGCATCGCATGAACAATACGCCTATGAACAGGCTTTAATCCATCACGTACATCAGGCAATGCACGATGCGTAATAGTAGAAAGTGCATATGCCAAATAGCGCTCTTGCAAAGCAGATTGCAATTCTATTGACTCAATATGCTCCTTATCAAAAGATCGAATCATTTCATCAGACATAATATAAGGTAGCAATTTTAAAAATAAGGAACAAGCCTGCTATAAAAAGAGCTCAAATATGACCTTCTTAATAAGAATAAGAAACTCTTTTATTCGAAACTATATGACATAAAATAAACAGTATGATTTTACAAAGTTACTTTCTCACAACCTAATATCATAATAAAATCATAATATAACCGATAATTCTTCTGATTATATCAGATTACATGTGTTTTATTGTTTTACAACTAGATTAAATTGTAAGCTAATAAAAACTGTATCAATTACAATTTGTAATTTATCTAATTTTAGCTAATATAGGAAATCTTGATCCAAAGTTTTATACATAAACAGCATAATCAATTTTCATCAACGATTTTTTACCACTGGAGCAACCCGAATTCCTAAATCAGATAACTGCATAGCAGAAACATTGGAAGGAGCGCTCATCAAAAGATCAAGTGCTTGCTGATTCATCGGGAATAAAGAAACCTCACGCAAATTTTTTACACCTTGCAAAAGCATAACAATGCGATCAATACCAGCTGCCATACCACCATGTGGTGGAGCTCCATAATGAAATGCACGATAAAGACCACCAAAGCGTTCTTCTACCACTTCTTTAGAAAAACCCACAAGCTTAAAAACTTTCAGCATCATTTCCGGTGAATGATTACGGATTCCACCTGATGCAATTTCATAACCATTACAAACAAGATCATACTGAAAAGCTTTAAGAGAAAGAGGATCTTGAAGATCAAGAGCATTTTCTCCCCCTTGAGGCATTGAAAAAGGATTATGCGCAAAATCAAGCTTTTTTTCTTCTTCATTCCATTCAAAAAATGGGAAATCAACAATCCAAGCAAAAGAAAAACAATCTCGATCAATTAGTCCTAATTCCTCTCCTATCCGCGTACGTGCTGCACCAGAAAAAGATGCAAATTTCTTTGGATCTCCTGCGACAAAAAAACAAGCATCACCACTTTCAAGTCCAAGTTGCATACGAATAGCTTCAGTTCTTTGTTCACCAATGTTTTTAGCGATAGGACCAGCTCCTTCAAAATTTCCATTTTCCTCACGCCAAAAAATATAACCAAGACCTGGTTGCCCCTCACCCTGAGCCCACACATTCATGCGATCACAAAAAGCACGACTACCACCGTTCTTTGCAGGAATAGCCCAAACACATGCATTCTGATCGCTTGCTAAAATCTGAGAAAAAACTTTAAAACCAGAATTCTGAAAATGCTTAGAAACATCTTCCATAATAATTGGATTACGCAAATCAGGTTTATCTGAACCATACTTCTGCATTGCTTCATCATATGAAATACGAGGGAAATTTTGCGTCACAGATTTTCCATCTGCAAATTCTTCAAAAATAGAACGTATAATGGGCTCTATCGTCACGAAAATATCTTCCTGCTCAACAAAACTCATTTCGATATCTAATTGATAAAACTCACCTGGCAAGCGATCTGCTCGTGGATCTTCATCTCTAAAACATGGAGCTATTTGAAAATAACGATCAAAACCAGACATCATTAACAATTGCTTATACTGCTGAGGCGCCTGAGGTAATGCATAAAACTGTCCCTGATGAATGCGGCTAGGAACCAAAAAATCACGTGCTCCCTCTGGAGATGACGCTGTTAAAATTGGTGTAGTAAATTCTGTAAAAGCACAATTTTGCATATGCCGCCTTATGGAAGCAATAATTTCAGTACGACGCATTATATTTTTGTGCATGGTTTCTCGACGTAAATCAAGAAAACGATACTTCAATCGAATATCTTCCGGATAATCAGGTTCGCCAAAAACTGGTAAAGGAAGTTCATCAGCTTTTGAAAGAATTTCAACCTCTTTTGCAAAAATTTCAATTTCACCCGTTGGAAGAGCTGTATTGATAACTTCATCAGCACGGGCACGTACTTCTCCATCTACACGAATAACCCATTCAGAACGCACCTTTTCTATAATTGTAAAAGCTGGTGAATTAGGATCAACAACAATTTGTGTGATCCCAAAATGATCTCGTAAATCAATAAAAAGAATTCCACCATGATCACGAACACGATGAACCCATCCAGAAAGACGAACCTGCCTCCCCATATCACATTTACGAAGAGCAGCGCAATTATGACTGCGGTAACGGTGCATATTTTTTCCTTTGGTTGTAATTTATCTCACATACATTACAAACGCTTTTTAACAATCACTTGTCAAGGTATGATTACAAAGACTAAAAAAAAATACAATAAAAGACAAATTTAATCTACTTAGCTATAATAAAATAATGAAACTTATTACAAATACTATAGATCTTGAAATTGCTATTGCCGCTTTGCGCAAGTCTAATTTTGTAACAGTAGACACTGAATTTATACGTGAAACAACCTTCTGGCCTCAGTTATGCCTGATTCAAGTTGCATCGCCAGATATTACAACACTTATTGATCCAATGGCGCAAGATATTAATTTACAATCATTTTTTGATCTAATGATCGATAAAAAAATTGTCAAAGTTTTTCACGCTGCGCGCCAAGATATCGAAATTATTTATCATCTTGGAGGAGTTATTCCTTCTCCCCTCTTTGATACACAAGTAGCAGGATCAATCTGTGGATTTGGTGATTCTATTTCCTATGATCAAATTGTACAACGTTGCACTGGACATCATCTTGATAAATCATCTCGTTTTACAGATTGGAGCTGTCGCCCCCTTTCTGAAAAGCAACTGCTCTATGCACTCGCTGATGTTACTTATCTAAGAGACGTCTATCTTGTATTAAAAAAACAATTAGAGGAAAAAAAACGTACCCATTGGATGAATGATGAAATGGCAATCCTCTTAACACCGACAACCTATGATATACCAGAAAATGAAGCGTGGAAAAAAGTAAAGGGAAAAATCACAAAAAGACGTGAACTTGCTGTGTTGCAAAAAATAGCAGCTTGGCGTGAGCGTGAAGCACACAAATATAATATCCCTCGTCGCCATATAATGAAAGATGAATGTCTTATTGAAATCGCAATCCAACAACCAAAAGATGAAGCTGCTCTAAAGCGCTTACGTAGCATTAACAAAAGCTGGAATGATCTATCAGCTATGCGTACATTAATTGAAGCCATACATCAAGGCTTAAAAGTCGATCTTGCTACTTTACCTACCCTTCCCAAGCATAGTACTATTGATGAGAAAAAAGCTGTTACAATCGATCTTCTTAAAGTATTATTAAAGCTTGTTGCAAATGAGAATAATATTACACCTAAAATTATTGCAACCTCTAGTGATTTAGAAA
Organism: Bartonella bennetti; assembly: GCF_045945445.1. Lineage (NCBI taxonomy): Bacteria > Pseudomonadati > Pseudomonadota > Alphaproteobacteria > Hyphomicrobiales > Bartonellaceae > Bartonella > Bartonella bennetti. The sequence continues at coordinate 753,022 of NZ_CP174576.1, forward strand.
AACTTTCTAATGGCAATATAATGCATAATATTTCTGCTATGAATGGTTGGCGTTATGAAATTTTTGGTCAAAAAGCAGAACAAATGCTAAAAGGTCAAATAGCATTTTATTATAACAATGGAGAAGTAACGATCAAAAAACTTTAATTTATAAATATGAAAATGTTATAATATACATTTTGATGTTCTATCTTGCAAAAGAATTAAAAAACTTCAAAAGCTAAGGAAAATTGAGTTATTTTTGATAATTGCTGTAAGCGTTTATAAGGCCGTTCCCCTATTAAATTTGCATAGCGTACTGGAACATGCAATGCGATATTATTATTTTGCTTCTTTTGCCATGATAAATTAGGTAAAATCCCTGCAGTAGAAGCACTAAAAAGATTAGCAATACGCATAATTCCACCAAGGATTCTTGCTTTTTCAACAATATCGCTAGTTGCTAATTTGAGAATCTCAGGAGCTTCCTTATCAAGCGATAAACCTGTATTACGGAAAAAAACAGCTAATGCAGCATAAATACGCCCCTTATGTGAAATTCCTGGATAAGATCCTAACGCTATCTGATTGGCTGCTTCATTACCCCGATGATCTGGATGTATACGCCAACCGATATCAGAAAGAAGACAAGCAGCTTTACGATAACGACATGCATTTTCAGTTTCTAAAATTCCAAAAGCCTCAAACGCACCTGTGGTAAAATCAATAAGTTCACTTGCTTGCTTTGGTGAGCGTGCTCTTAAGATAGCCATTTCTAAGCATGCTGTAATTAATGGATCAGAAATACGATCTTCTCGCGGTAATTTCGAATAAAGAAAACCTTCGCGAACTCCTGCTCCAGAAAAAACTATTCTTTTTAAACTTATGAATTGAATCAACTCAATAAGAACAATCGCTCCATATGCTAAAAGCTGACGACGGTTTTTGGGAATAACTGAAATTTCTTTTATTTTATCAATACCACCATTGATAACAAGAAGCAAGAATTCCTCCATCTCCTGTGCATCAACTTCATAGCCATGCATAACAGGTAATCGATAATTTTTGATTACCATATATAGTTTTGCAAGATTACGCCAAGTTCCTCCTACCGCATAAAAACAACGATCTGTATCTTTATGCATAACAATAGAAGATTTACAAAGGTGCTCATGAACAATTTTTTTTGCCAAAACAAAATCATTATTTGACATATATTGTAGTCGTAAACTGCCTAATGGCAATGTGATCCCTTCACCTACATTAGAATCATGAATATCAATAAGTTCAAGGCTTCCACCACCAAGATCACCAGAAATACCATTTGGCCGATAAAAGGTAGAAATAACTCCGTAAGCTGAATAAATGGCTTCTTCACTTCCCGAAAGGACATATATTTTATTTTGTAAAATACTTTCAGCGCTTTGAATAAACGCCAATCCATTTTTTGCTTCTCGTACTGCTGCTGTTGCTAAAGTATAGATCGCATCTGCACCAACCTGTTGACAAACAGCATAAAATCGTTTCAGTGTTCGCAGCACCATCTCGATTGATTTTTCTTCCAAAATTCCAGTCTTTGCAACACCTTGACCAAGAGCACAAAAAACTTTTTCATTAAATAAAACTGCTGGTGAACGTACAAGCCCTTCATAAATAACAAGTCGAACAGAATTCGAACCAATATCGATAACTGCAATGGGTTTATACCCTTTCAGCCGACTTTGAATATTTATATGTGTCATTAGATATTTCAGTCTTTACGTGTTTTCATCTGCTGTTGAAGCAATTCAATCAAATGTGAAGTAGAAGTCTGAAAAAAATTTTCATACTCAAAAAAAAGCACATTGGTCATAAAATATTCCTGCGCGTTAAATAGCTTTTCATCTTTTTGCGGTGTTCTACGTCTTGATGTTCCATCGGCCAATATATCAAAGCTTTGTTGGTTATCAATAATATTGGCCAACATAATTTGTGAAAGAATTTGTTGATGAACTATTTTATTTAAAACTGGAACCAATATTTCAACACGATGATCAAGATTACGAGGCATCATATCAGCTGATCCCAAATAAACAATAGCATTTTTATTTGGCAAATTCTCACCATTAGCAAAACAGAAAATGCGACTATGCTCAAGAAATCGGCCTACAATCGATTTCACACGAATATTATCTGAAATCCCTAAAATACCAGGACGTAAACAACATATACCACGTACAATCAGATCAATCTGTACTCCCATTTGACTAGCGCGGTATAAAGCATCAATGATTTCAGGATCAACCAATGAATTTACCTTCATCCAAATAGCTGCTACTCGCCCTTGTTGTGCATTAGTCATTTCCTCTTTGATATGTTCAAGAATACGACTACGCAATGTTAATGGTGAAAAAGCTATTTTCATTGATTCATTTGGCTGCGCATATTCGGTAAGATAATTAAAAAGCAGTCCAACATCATGACCAATATCATCATCAGTTGTAAAAAAGGAAAGATCGGTATACATTTTAGCGGTGATTGGATGATAATTCCCAGTTCCAAGATGAACATAAAAACGACGACAGTTCTCTTCATGTCTTACCACTAAAGACATCTTAGCATGTGTTTTTAATTCAATAAAACCAAAAACCACTTGAACTCCTGCACATTCAAGATCACGTGCCCAGCGAATATTAGCCTCTTCATCAAAACGCGCTTTTAATTCTACCAAAGCTGTAACCGACTTACCTCGTTCAGCAGCATTAATAAGAGCCCTAACAATCGGGCTATCATTTGATGTGCGATAAAGAGTTTGCTTGATTTCAATCACATTAGGGTCATCAGCAGCTTGACGTAAAAATTGTATAACAACATCAAATGTTTCGTAAGGATGATGAATAATAATATCTCTTTCACGAATAGCTGCAAAACAATCACCACCATGCTCACGAATACATTCGGGAACACGAGAACTATGAGGAATAAATTTTAAATCATTGCGCGGAATAGAAACAATTTCTGAAATCATATTCAGTGCTAATAAACCATTGATAACACTAACACAATTACTAGGCACTCTAAGGGCACGCGTTATCAATTGCCGTAAATTTTCAGGCATTTTAATATTAAACTCAATTCGAATAACTTCTCCACGACGACGTTTTTTAAGCGCAGTTTCAAAAAAATGAACAAGATCTTCTGCTTCTTCTTCTACTTCAATATCGCTATCGCGGATAATTCTAAATGTTCCTGCCCCATTATTGTCATAGCCAGGAAATAAACGATCAATAAAAAGGCAAACAAGATCTTCAAATGAAATAAAACGAAAACTATTTCCCTCTTGAGGAAGAAGAATAAAACGCCTCAAAGTATTAGGCACAGGTAACAACACCATTATAGGATGCTGATCAACGCGCCGTAATAATTGAAACGCAATAGAAAGACCTAAATTAGGAACAAAGGGAAAAGGATGTTTAGAATCAATAAGAGAAGGTGTTAAAACAGGAAAAATTTCTTTTAAAAAATACCTTTCAAGCCATAATTTTTCAACTTCTGAAAGCTTGTCAGAACAAATAATTTCAATATTGTTCTGTTTTAACTCATAACATAAGGTACGTAATTCTTGTTGCTGATTAGCTTGCAAATATGCAATCTCAGTTAATATAAAATCAAGTTGTTCCTGCGGTGTACGCCCATCTGCACTACGTTCTATAATCCCAGCACGAATTTGAGCAACAAGGCCAGCAACGCGAACCATAAAGAACTCATCAAGATTAGTTGCTGAAATCGAAAGAAATTGTACCCGTTCCAATAAAGGATTCTTCGAATTTGCAGATTCCATTAAAACACGATTATTAAATTGTAACCATGAAAATTCACGATTAACAAATCGCGCTGGATTATCCATCGTTATATCCTGCATAGTAATTTGATCTGCCAGCATTTGTGTCATATATTCAATTAAGCTGCTTTATATTTTATAAAAAACTTTACAAAATAAAAATCCCGCTCTTATGGAAATAAGATTTTAATTTTATCTATTTTTTATCAAATTTTGTAAACTATAAAAATTTCAAAAAGTTTTAGCTCAACCATAAATTATAATATAATGGCTAACTCTCTCCATACAACTATATAAATACTTTAAAATAATTGAATCTATCTTCATTTATAAATTATCTGAAAAAGGATCTTGCATTATAGTATATCGTATTACAAATTAATAATAAAATACATGATTTAAATCATACCTTATTAGGATAATTTATCTGGAGTTTATGCATTATGGCTGATCACAATATTCCGTATTTCCAAAATGATAATGGATACAAAATAATCGAAATTGGTGTAAAAGAGTTTATGTGTATAGGCGCCACACAACCATTTGATCATCCTCATATTTTTATTGAAATGGGAGCAGCTGATGAAAAAATTTGCCCCTATTGTTCAACGCTTTATCGCTATAATCATACATTAGCATATAATCAGACAAATCCTACAGGATGCATATATCATCTCAAAGATTCTCTATAAAATATTCTCTGTTTCTTTGATATGAAACAACTGAAAGATCAATCTCCAATTATCATTGGAGCAGGTATTGCAGGGCTAAGCTCTGCTTTAGCGCTTGCTCATAAAGGAATCGCAAGTACTATTATTGAAAAGCGTGCGCAGCTTGATAGTATTGGCTCTGGTATTCAACTTACTCCAAATGCAACACGGATTCTTGCTCGTTGGGGAGTTCTTAACACACTTATTAAATTAGGTATTAAACCGAATTTCCTTGAATTAAAAGATGGTATATCTTTGAAAACGCATTTACGTGCAGATCTTATTGAATTATCTGAAAAACGCTGGAAATCTCCTTATATTACAATTCACCGAGCTGATTTACAGAACGTTTTATACAATGCTGTTATTAAGAATCCTCTTATCAAATACAAAATGGGAGAAAAGATCGTATCATCTACTCAATCTACAACCGATACTATTAAAATAAAAACAATCACAATAGAAGAAAAAACTGGAATACAACGATATCAATTTTATTCAACGCCACTTCTTATTGGATGTGATGGTGTTTGGTCAACATTACGACAATTTCCCCCCTTTCATGAAAAAGCTAGTTTCAGTAACTTTATCGCGTGGCGAGCAACAAAATCATTTGAAAGTCTCTCTCCAAAATTTTGTTCTTTATTACAAAATATAAAAACAATTACTGCTTGGATGGGACCTAAAAATCACCTTGTTGCCTATCCCATTCAGTCAATAAAAACATTCAATTTTGTAGCCATCACTCATGGAGAAAATCCAGGAAAAAAATGGAAACAAACAGGAAATAAAGAGAAACTTAAATCTCTTTTTAATGATTGGAATCCAAAAATTCTTCAAATTTTTAATCACATTGATGAGTGGAGCTATTGGCCACTATTTCGAATGAAACATAATCGTTTTTTAGGTTTACAACAGCAAGTTTTTGTGGGGGATTGTGCGCACGCATTTTTACCCTTTGCAGCACAAGGCGCTTCTATGGCAATAGAGGATGCCGCCACATTAGCAGAAGTACTCTCTCTGAATGATCTCTCACTTGCTGAAGCCACTACACTTTATGAAAAAATACGCAAACCGCGCGTTAAAGCTGTAAAAAAACGCGGAGATTTTAATAGATTTGTCTATCATGCAACTGGACCTACAGCAATTGCTCGTAATTTCTATATGAAAATTCATACACCAGAAAATATTATGTCCCGTCTTGATTGGCTATATACTTATGATGCGATGAATCAGACAAAGAATAATATTAAAAAAGATATAGTAAAAAGTTTATAAAAGTTACAGCTAGATCACTTTAAGCTAAAAAAGTTCTAATTTATTTTTCATAGTGGAGCTAAAAAGCTTTTGAAAAAAATGACAAAATTTGTAGAAAAAATAGAGTGTTTATTTTGCAAATATAAATTTTAAAATACTAGTCTATTTTAATATTTTAAACTAACCAAAAATGTAATTTTCGAAATACCAAATAAATAATTATTATACTCTCTGATTTAGCTTAATTCAACATCGATAACACCAGGAAGCGCTTTCATAGCATTTACGACACGTGTATCCACTTTATATCTTTTTGGTAGAGCTATCTCAACTTCTCGAAATCCATCCTCTTGAATTAGAATAATCGCTATTTCTCCATTGCCTTTAGAATCTAAATTTTGCTCAATTTGAGAAAGCATATCTGTCGTTTTTATAAAGAGACGCATCATTTTATGATACTGAAGTGCATCTTCATCTAAAGATTGAATTGTCTCAATACGCAAATTAATTCCTTCAGAACGATCCTCTGCAGTGACTGTAATAATAAATGACTTTCCAGGCTCCAGCATATCTCCATACACAGAAAGTCCTTCAGAAAATATAACTGCTTCATACTGCCCACTCGTATCAGAAAACTGAATAATACCCATTTTCTTGCCAGATCTTGTTTTACGAATTTGTTTTGCTACAACTGTTCCAGCAAGTCGGGCAGCGGTTGCTCCTCCTTTAACTGAGGTAGCAAAATCGTTCCAAGTCTGAACACGTTTTTTAATAAGAACATCTTGATACTCACTCAAAGGATGAGCAGAAAAATAAAAACCTATTGTCTGAAATTCATGATACAACTTCTCAGCTGAAGACCAAGGCGATACTTGAGATAAAATTAAAGGCTCTTTTAATCCGCCTATCATCCCAAATATATCGATTTGACCACTAGAATTATTATCAAGAATACGAAGAGCACGCGCATTAAGAGTTGCAAGGCTTGCCAATAGAACTTCACGTGCAATATTAAAACAATCAAAAGCACCAGCATAAATCAAACTTTCCATAGCACGTTTATTCACAATACGAGGATCAATACGTTCACAAAAATCTTCTAAATCCCTAAAAGGTTTATCCCCACGACGAGCTACAATATGATCAACGACCATATCTCCCACCCCTTTAACAGCAGAAAGAGAATAATAAATACAATTCTTACCAACTTCAAAAATGCGGTGTGATGTTTGCACACAAGGCGCAATAACTTCAATTCCCAGCCTTAATGCCTCACGTCGAAAATCATTTAGCTTATCCGTATTTGTCATATCATATGTCATAGATGCAGCCAAAAACTCTACGGGATGGTGCGCTTTCATATAAGCTGTCTGATAAGAAACAATCGCATAAGCAGTAGCGTGAGATTTATTAAACCCGTAATCTGCAAATTTTGCTAAAAGATCAAAGATTACATTAGCTTGGTCTTTATCAATGCCACCATCAACAGCTCCACTTACAAAACGCGTACGCTGTTCTTGCATTTCCTTATGGATTTTTTTACCCATAGCTCTACGCAATAAATCTGCTTCTCCAAGTGAATAACCAGCAAGCACCTGAGCAATCTGCATTACCTGTTCTTGATAAACAATAACACCTTGCGTTTCTTTAACCAAATGATCTATTTTAGGGTGAATAGAAGTGATTTCTTCTTCTTTATGCTTACGTATATTATATGTTGCGATATTTTCCATTGGACCAGGACGATAAAGCGCTACAAGTGCAATAATATCCTCAATACAATCTGGTTTCATCCCAATAAGTGCTTTACGCATACCAGCACTTTCAACTTGAAACACGCCAACTGTCTCACCGCGTGACATCATAGCATAAGTTACTTCATCATTAAGGGGAATACATGATAGATTTATCTTTATACCTTTTCGTGCAACAAAATCCACAGCCATCTTCAAAACAGTGAGTGTTTTTAAACCTAAAAAATCAAATTTTACCAACCCAGATTGTTCAACATACTTCATATTAAATTGAGTTACAGGCATATCAGAGCGCGGATCACGATACATTGGCACAAGCTCTGATAATGGACGATCACCAATAACAATTCCTGCAGCATGAGTGGAAGCATGACGATAAAGTCCTTCTAGCTGAAGCGCTATATCCAACATCCGCCCAATAACAGGATCTTTTTTCTTTTCTTCTTCAAATTTCGGCTCATCGATAATAGCCTTTGCTAACTCAACATTACTGCCAGGAGTAGCAGGAACCAATTTTGTCAGATAGTCTACCTGACGATAAGGTACTTCTAAAACACGACCAACATCACGCAACACTGCACGTGCTTGCAATTTACCAAATGTAATAATTTGTGCTACTTGATTACAGCCATATTTTTCCTGGACATAACGAATAACCTCTTCACGCCGTTCTTGACAAAAATCGATATCAAAATCTGGCATAGAAATACGATCTGGATTAAGGAAACGTTCAAATAAGAGAGAAAAACGCAATGGATCAACATCGGTAATAGTCAATGCGTAAGCAACAAGCGATCCAGCACCAGAACCACGCCCCGGCCCAACAGGAATATCATGAGCTTTTGCCCATTTGATAAAATCCGAAACAATAAGAAAATAGCCAGAAAATTGCATCCGTGTAATAATTGAAATTTCATAATTAAGCCGCTGCTCATAATCTGCAATTGTATAGCCTTCTGCTAAGCCAATTGTCTCAAGACGCATTTTTAAACCTGATTCAGCTTGATCTAATAATTCTTTTGCTTCTGCTTCTAAAACAGAAGACAAATCTGCAGAGCTTTCTATAAAACGGGGCAAAATTGGTTTTCTAATTGGTGCATAAGCATGACATCGCAAAGCAATTTCAACGCTATTTTCCAAAGCTTCTGGAAGATCAGAAAACAATGAAACCATTTCATCTTGCGACTTTAAATAATGATCAGGTGTCACACGCTTACGATCTGGATTAGAAACAACTTGCCCTTCTGCAACTGCCATGAGTGCATCATGAGCTTCATATCCTTCTTTATTGAGAAAAAAAGCCTCATTAGTAGCAACAAGAGGAAGCTCGTATGTGTAAGCCAATTCAACGAGTGCAGCTTCCACTTTCTGATCATAAGAACTATACCGTTGTAATTCAACATAAAGACGATCACTAAAAATTTTTTTCAAATAAGTTAAACGCTTAACAGCCCGTTCTTTTCTATCTTCAGCTAAAGCTAAATTAATCGGACCACTCGGACCACCAGTTAAAGCGATAATTCCTTTATGATGAGTCAAGAGCCAATCAGCTTTAATATGGGGGCAATCAACATCGCTCTTATCAAGATAAGCCCGACTCACAAGTTGAACCAAATTTGCATAACCTATTTCACTAGCAGCAAACAATACGATGGAAGAAAAATCAGAAGAATGACGCAACTTAGCCAAAGACGAATTGCAATTTTCATCACCAAAATCAATGGCAAGCTGACAACCAATAATGGGTTGAATACCATCAATAAAACAGGACTGTGAAAATTCTAAAGCACCAAATAAATTATTTGTATCTGTAATAGCTATTGCCGGCATATTATCAGAAATTGCATGCTGAATGATTTGTTTTATTTTTAAAGCACCTTCAAGAAGTGAATAAGCAGAATGCACTCTCAAGTGAATAAAGCGAGGGAAGGAATCTTTATTATTTAGTGTTTTTCTTTTTTTTCCTGACATTTGCACTATTGCCCATTAAAAATAGATGCCAAATTGCAATTTTATTCTTGTAAAGAATGACCTTTGACTTATATCAAAGTCACAATTCTAGCACTCTAGCATATCTAGAAGACGCACTAATTTCATTGATATTCATACAATGACCATCATAAAGACTATAGCCATAATAAAAAACTCATATAAATATAAAATAGAATATCATATAAAATAACTAATGTTGATTACCTTTTTATCATATTCTCACTTTCTATTTAATTTCGTGATCCAAGTCTTAAGGAAACAATAATGCAACGACTTCTCATAATATTGAGTGATTTATCCTCAAAAAATTCTTTCTAAATACTAGAAAAAACGAAGAAAGAAAGCTAAATTTTTCTATGCATTCAAGCCTTCTAAATCCTCTTTTTACCCCTATTAGTACCCTCCCGGGAATCAATACAAGAATATGTTCTTTACTTGCTAAAGTTTTAAATATTAATCTTACGCAACGTGAACCTACTCTTATTGATCTTCTCCGATTGATGCCTCATTCTGTTATAGATCGCAGAAAGCAACCTGGTATTGCCTTCGCACAAGAAGGAAGCATTGTTACTCTCGAGGTCACTATCGACCAGCATAAACCACCAACAAATCATAACAAATCGCCTTACCGTGTTATTGGCCATGATCAAACGAGTACAATAAATTTGATATTTTTTCATGCCCAACGCTCTTGGTTAGAAAAACAATTACCAGAAGGAAAAAAAGTAATCATATCAGGTAAAGTAGAAAGGTTTAAAGGACAGCTCTCAATGATTCATCCTGATCATATAGTTTTCCATGAGCAATTAGATCAGATGCCATTCATTGAACCGATCTATCCTTCTACTGCAGGGCTTTCTACAAAAACACTAAGACGCGCAATGCAAAAAGCTCTTGAATATATTCCTTCCTTACCAGAATGGATAGAAGAAAGTATAAAAAAGGAGCATAATTTTTCTTCTTTTCCTGTTTCTTTACGCCGTATTCATGCTCCTATCAATCCTGATGACCTCGCTTTAGAAAGTACAGCACGTAAACGCCTTGCTTATGATGAATTTTTCGCTAATCAAATAGCTCTTGGTCTTGTAAGATTAAAAACTAAATTATTTTCAGGTACATCTCGTCCACCAACAGGTTTTTATACTAAAAAACTGCTTGAAGCCCTACCCTTTCAGCTTACAAGTGGACAAATAAAATCAATAAAAGATATTGCAAATGATTTAGCTTCACCTACCCCCATGTTAAGACTTCTTCAAGGCGATGTAGGAGCAGGAAAAACTATAGTGGCACTGATGGCAATAGCTCAAATCGCTGAAAATTCAGGACAATCAGCCTTAATGGTCCCAACAGAAGTTCTTGCTAGACAACACTTTGCTACAATCACCCCCCTTGCCGAGAAAATCGGTTTACAAACAGTCTTATTAACTGGACGAGAAAAAGGGAAAGTACGTGCAAATATCCTTGATACTATTTTATCAGGAGAAGCTTCTATCATTATTGGCACTCACGCTCTAATACAGGAAAATGTTACCTATAATAATCTTGCCTTAGCTATTATCGATGAGCAACATCGTTTTGGTGTACAGCAACGTCTTACCCTTACAGAAAAAGGCAATAAACCTGACATACTTGTTATGACAGCGACCCCTATCCCTCGTACGTTGGTATTAACATCTTATGGTGACATGGACGTCTCACAAATTACAGACAAACCAACTGGACGGCAACCAATTAAAACTGCAACAATTTCTTCAGAGCGGATAAATGAGCTTATAGAACGAATTGCTACTGCGTTACAAAAAAAAGAAAAAATTTATTGGATCTGTCCCCTTGTAGAAGAATCTACAAATCTCGAGCTTACTTCCATTGAAAGTCGTTTTGCTAGCTTGCAAAAACGATTTGGAAGTTGTGTCGGTATGATACATGGAAAAATGTCTACTGATAAAAAAGAAGCAGCGATGACATCTTTTAAAAATGCAAATATATATATTTTAGTTGCAACAACAGTCATTGAAGTAGGTGTAGATATTCCTGATGCCTCAATCATTGTTATCGAACATGCCGAACATTTTGGTCTTGCACAACTCCACCAATTACGTGGACGTGTTGGACGAGGAGATAAAAAATCTTCTTGTATTTTGCTATATAAAGCTCCGCTTACAAAAGCAGCTGAAGCACGTCTCAACATTATGCGCAATACAGAAGATGGCTTTAAAATTGCTGAAGAGGATTTGCGTCTACGAGGTGAAGGCGAACTATTAGGAACACGACAATCTGGTATACCTGAATTTTATATGGCAAACCTTGCAGTCCATCGTGAGCTTTTACTTATAGCAAAGAAGAATGCACATTTATTTTTACAACGTGATCCTAATCTTTCTTCAGAACAAGGACACGCTATACGATTACTTCTTTATCTTTTTGGACGCGATGACGCTCTTCAGCTATTACGCGCAGGTTAATTTTTTAATAATTTTGTCAATCAAATCATTTGCTAGCCAAGACTCTAATACATTGCAATAAGCGTAAAGGAATGAATTATCCTCTGAAAAAATTTAAATTTACGATATATTTAATTTAAAGTAGTTCCAATCAAATAAAATGTTGTATATATCTATTTTAGATGCTCATTTATAATTTCTATAGTTATTTTAAATAAATCATTTTTTACTCGACAGTAACTGACTTTGCCAAATTACGTGGCTGATCAACGTCTGTTCCCAACAAAACAGCTGTATGATAAGCTATTAATTGAATAGGCAAAGCATAAATAATAGGAGCAATAAATTCTGGAACCTCCGGTAAAATAATAGTTGATAAGGAGGTAAAATGAGTTTCTGCTCCCTTCCCCCTTTTATCTGTTATCAAAATAATACGACCATTGCGCGCAGCCACCTCTTGCATATTAGAAAATATTTTTTCAAACCATCTATCATAAGGCGCCACAACAATAACCGGTATTGTTTCATCAATCAGCGCAATCGGCCCATGTTTTAATTCACCAGCAGCATAACCTTCAGCATGAATATACGAAAGCTCTTTCAGTTTGAGTGCTCCCTCTAAAGCAATTGGATAAGAAGTGCCTCGTCCAAGATAGAGTACACCTTTTGCGTTTACTAAACCGCGACATAATTGTTCAATTTTTTCATCCAGCTTTAAAACTTCATTTAAAATCCGAGGTAATTCTGCTAATTGCTGAACTAATTGCTGTTCTGCTGTTTTTGAAAGATATCCACGCTGTTTAGCCGCGCTAAGTGCCATTACTGCAAGAGTAGATAATTGACAAGTAAAAGCTTTTGTTGAAGCAACACCAATTTCTGGACCTGCAAATGTCGGTAAAACAAAATCAGCTTCTCTTGCCATCGTTGACTGCATAACATTCACAACTGTTGCTGTTTTTACACCAAGATTTCGGCAGTAGCGCAAAGATGCTAAAGTATCAGCCGTTTCACCAGACTGGGAAACAAATACTGATAACACATCAGATGCTATCGGTGGTTCACGATAACGGAATTCAGAAGCTACATCATTATCAATACTTAAAGCAGCAAATTTTTCAAACCAATAACGTGCAACTAAAGTCGAATAATAAGCTGTTCCACAACTAGCAAATAATATTCGATTAATCTTGCTCCAATCAATCAAACTTTCAAGCACAGTATATTGTCTCAAATCAAGATAGTGCGTCAAATTATGTGAAATAACTTCAGGCTGCTCAAACATTTCTTTACGCATAAAATGACGGTGATGACCTTTAGAAACCAGCAAAGATCCTTCAAATAAGGTCGTAATAGGGTGTTCTACTTGCCGATTATCTGTATCGTAAATTTTTATTCCTTCACGCTTGATAACTGCATAATCTCCATCTTCCAGATAGCTGATACGATTCGTAAATGGAGCTAAAGCAATCGCATCAGATCCTACAAAAAACTCATCTTTGCCGTAGCCAATTACTAACGGTGGACCAGAGCGAACAGCAATCATAAGATTATCTTCACCTTCAAAAATAAGAGCAAAAGCAAAAGCACCCTGGAGTCTTTTCCAACCTATATATGTTGCTTCCTGTGGAGAAAGACCGTTTTTTAATTCGCGCGTAATCAGATGAGCAATAACCTCCGTATCCGTTTCTGTTTCGAAGATATAACCGTCTTCAACGAGTTCCTTTTGTAGTTCTACAAAATTTTCAATAATACCATTATGAACAACTGCAAGTCGCTCAGTCATATGAGGATGAGCATTTCGCTCTACAGCAATTCCATGTGTAGCCCAACGGGTATGACCAATCCCTAAATTACCTTTTAAAGGTATTTTTCCTAACTTTTCCTCTAAATGAATCAATTTACCTTCAGCTCGAACACGATGAAGATGCCCATTGTGCACTGTGGCTAAACCAGATGAATCATATCCTCTATACTCAAGACGTTTCAAACCATCAATCAAATGGGATGCAACAGATTTATTTCCAAGAATTCCAATAATTCCACACATTCAAAAGCTCCAATTTACATCCCAAATTTATAATAAATACTATAAAATAATCAAACGATCTGCATTCTAGATTTTAAACAGCCATATAAATTGATATGGCATGGTCATAACTAAGAACAAGTCTTTTCATAATTATTAGATCACTATTAAAACTGAGAGATAAATAAAAACAATTAATTCTTTTTTTTATTTGCTGATAAATGCGTACGTAATTTTTTTGCACGACCTTCTTTTATAACCTGCTGCGCACGACCAAAAGCCATACTATCAGCAGGCACATTTTCAGTGATAACACTTCCTGAAGCGATATAGGCTCCTTCCCCTATGATCAAAGGAGAAACAAGTGCTGAATTAGAACCAATAAAGGCATTGTCTTCAATCACAATTTTATGTTTGTTAAAACCATCATAATTACAAGTAATTGTACCAGCTCCAATATTAGTATGCATCCCAATTTCTGCATCCCCAATATAACTCAAATGGTTAATCTTGGAAAACTCTCCTATTTTTGCTTGCTTAATTTCACAAAAATTCCCGATCTTAACTGATCGTTCTAACTCTGTGCCAGGCCGCAAACGTGCATAAGGTCCAATCTGCGCATTCGTACCAATAACAACACCTTCTAAATAACTAAATGCATGAATAACTGCACCAGATTGCACTTTTACCCCTAATCCGAAATAAACATTTGGCTCGATCACAACATCTGCTTCAACTTCTGTGTCATAAGAAAAATAAACACTTTCTGGTTTTAATATTCGAACACCAGATAACATGAGATCGCGCGCTTTACGTTTTTGCCATAAAACATCAACTTCAAAAAGTTCAAAACAGTTATTAATTCCTACAACCTTATCAAAAGAAACTTCAACAACCTGAATATTTAAACCCTCACACGCTGCAATAGAAACAATATCCGTCAGATAATATTCTTTTTTCAAATTGTTATTATTAACTTTATCTAAAAGAGAAAGAACATACTTCCCATTAATGGCCATTATCCCACCATTACAAAAAGAAATTTTTTTCTCTTCATCGCTTGCATCTTGTTCTTCTACAATCGCAATAATCTTACCATCTTTATTGAGAAGACGACCATAACCTGTTGGATTAGAAGTATAAAAACCAGTGACGACAACATCTGCTCCTTTAGCAAGTTGTTCACGAATTTTGACCAATGTATTTTGCTCAATTAAAGGAGTATCTCCAAAAACAATGAGAACATCATCCACTTCTTCTTGCAAAGCAAATCGCGCAGATAAAACAGCATGAGCAGTACCTAAACGCTCTTTTTGTTCAAAAATCATTGCATTTTCTACAAATGATTGGACAACTTTAGTAACATCTTCTGCACCAACTCCTACAACTACCGCTAATTGTGTAGAACCTAATAATTTTATTTGTCTTATCACGTGACACACAAGTGGCAATCCAGCTACTTTATGAAGCACCTTAGGAAGAGACGATTTCATACGCGTCCCCTCACCTGCAGCAAGAACAATAGAAAGACAACTTCTAACCATAAAAGCACATATAATTAATTAATGGAAAAATCCAAATAAACTTACAATATCATCCCAACTAATCGTTTCAATATTACTCAACAAAGGATAATTTTCTAAAAGCCAAAAAGACAAGTTTTGCATAGAACCTGTCAAAAATAAAATACCTGTAATAATTAGAAAAATACCTATAATTTTTTCAACTTTACCTAAATGAACACGAAAAGCCCCTAAAAATTCCATGAAACTACTCGAAAATAAAGCTGCTAACAGAAAAGGCACTCCAAGACCTAATGCATAAATGCTCAAAAGTATAGCGCCTTCACTTACAGTTTCTTTCGTTCCTGCAAGTGTTATAATAGGCCCCAAAATTGGACCAATACATGGTGTCCAACCAAATGCAAAAGCTAATCCAATAATATAAGCACCTAAAGGTCCAGCAGGCGTTTTTCGTGTTTGAAAGCGCACCTCACGCAATAATAAACCAATCTTGAAAAGACCTAAAAAATTTAAACCAAAAATAATAATGATAATTCCAGAAGCAATAGCAAACCAATCACGATAGTAACCGATGAATTTGCCAAGTGTACTTGCACTTGCACCCAATAGAACAAAAACAGTTGTAAACCCAAGAATGAAAGCAATAACAGAGGACAAAAGTACTAAGCGTACAGATGCTGCTTTATCTTGTTTTTCTGATCGAAAATCATCAATGCTAACACCTGCCATATAACACAAATAAGGAGGAACTAGTGGTAAAACACATGGTGATAAAAAAGATAATGCACCAGCAAAAAAGACACTAAATGTTGAAAATTCTATAGCCAAAACTTTAAATATCTCCTTTATAATTACAGTTTACATTTAAAATAATAAATTAATCTATTGTTTCATCAAATTGCTGTATATTTTGTGAATTTGCTATAACATTCACATCTTTATCCTGGCCAGAAACTACTGAAAAAACCTTTTGATAAATTTTGTCTTTATTTTTAGCAATAGCAATATAATCACCCTCTACTAACACAAGCAAAACATAAGCACCAACTGTTTCATAAATAATATCACCAGAATCATTAGTGATAGACCAACTTGTATCTGCCAGTGCTTCTCCTCCTTCTTGACGTACTAACTTTAAAATGATTTGAGCAGCTTGATGCTCAAGAGTCACTTCAGTAATTTTACCGGCTTCTACCTGAATATCTGCACGTATAATGGCATTAACTGAACCATAATGAGAAACAACACGATAGTGACCAGATTTTAAACGTACAATTGATTGTGGCTTAACATTTGTTAAGATTATACCCGTATCATCATTTTCTTTTTCATCTTCATATATAGTAAAACGCAATTCTTTTTCATTGATTGTACCGTTAAATAATGTGCTATTGAAAATAATACCACCAGCATCAAGATTAAAATTTTTAACAAGGTGTTGTCCATTTTCTAAACTTATACGTTGCACAGCACTTGCATGACCAAATGAAACATGAACAAGATAGCTCCCTGGTTTTAAATCAAAACGGGCAGTACCACCCTTATAAATCGCAACCAACGGCAATTTATTATCACTCCCTAAAATAGGTGCATAAACACGCCACACTAATCCGCTCATAATATGTTCGCTCTTACTTGTTAGTTGAGCGTGTAATGTAAGTTGCGAGTATGAATTATCCTTTTCATGATCATGAGAATCTATATTAGAAGTAGCTAATCTTTCTCGTTGATTCTTTTGAAATTTTCCTTCTTCAGAAAATGTGAAATTACTCCAAATCAATAAGATACACGTTATTATCAACCACAAAATCTGATATGATTTTTTTACAAAAACTCTCATTTTTATATTGTTGATCAAATTGATAATCTTTTCAAGATGTAATACGGAAAAGTAATTATTCTAAATTGAAAAGCTAATACCACAACCACATGATGAAGTAGCATTAGGATTACGAATTTGAAAAGATTGCCCCATAAGATCATCGACAAAATCAATCTCGGCTCCTTCCATAAAAGGAAGAGATATTGAATCAATAAATACAACCGCTCCATCTTTTTTAATAATAAGATCATCTTCTTTATTTTCAGAGACCAAATCATATTTATAAGAAAAGCCCGAACATCCGCCCCCTTCAACAGAAATACGTAAAGCTGTTTTTCCGGGTTGTTCTGCAAGTATCTGTGCAATTTGTTTGGCAGCAACATCTGAAATATTTACACTCATGCGTTACTGAATCCTTGAATTAATGAAGCCAATTGTAAAGAAAGAGTATCCAAAATACATAGAATTTTGTTAATAATGACCGATTCTAAGTTTAAGATAAGATGAGAATGGATAACTTGCAATGGATATAAAAAATATCAATTACAATTATCAATCTCGGGCGGTATATAGCACGAATCCTCAAAAAAGTCGTGGTAGACTATTTTATGAGAAAGAAAACACTAGGCGCACACCTTTTCAACGTGATCGTGATCGTATTATTCACTCCAATGCATTTCGACGTCTTAAACATAAAACTCAAGTTTTTATTGCTGATGAAAGTGATCATTATCGAACACGGCTTACTCATTCAATCGAAGTTTCTCAAATTGCACGCACATTAGCCCGTGCACTAAACCTTGATGAAGATCTCGCAGAAGCAATTGCCCTTGTTCATGATTTTGGGCACACGCCTTTTGGACATGCAGGAGAAGATGCTCTGAATGAAGCAATGGCACCTTATGGCGGTTTTGATCATAACGCACAAGCGCTACGAATTGTTACAAAACTAGAACAACGTTATGCGGATTTTGATGGATTAAACCTTACCTGGGAAACACTTGAAGGACTTGTGAAACATAATGGGCCTCTTTTAGGTCCCTATTCTAACAATAAAAATGTTTTTATCGATATTTTGCACTATAATGCACAACAGAATCTTGAGCTTAATTGCTTTGCTGGATTAGAAGCGCAATGTGCAGCTATTGCTGATGATATTGCTTACAACGCTCATGATATTGATGATGGTCTACGTTCGCACTTTTTAACAATTAATCAGTTAGAGCAAGTTTCTTTGACCGCTTCATTATTAAAAGATATCGAAAAAAAATATCCACAACTTGATCAAACTCGTCGCGGATATGAATTGGTACGTCGACAAATAACACTCATGGTTGAAGATGTTATTAAACAATCACAAAAAAATTTAGCACTCATCAAACCAAAGAGCATAAACGATATTTATCAAGCGAAGCAAACCATTGTTACCTTTTCTCCAAGAATGACTATTCAAGAAAAACAATTAAAGGATTTTCTCTTTCAAAATCTTTATTACCACGATAAAGTGCTTATACGTCGCAATACAGCAAAATGCATTGTACAAAGATTGTTCGACTGTTATTATAAAAATCCAAGCTTATTGCCTGAAGATTGGTACATTAAAATAACTAATTTAACCGATCAAGAACTAGCGCGATTTATTGCTGATTTTTTGTCAGGTATGACCGATCATTATGCCTTGCGTGAATATCATCGGTTATTTAATCATAAAGATGATTTCGATTCACTATTTCGAATACAACATGGAATTTGAATATGAATGTTTTTAATAATTTCGAAAATAAAATTAAAAAATTAATCGAATTATCTGATATAAAAGGAAAAAATGGAGAAATTTTAGATTTATCAAAAATCGTCACTGATCCTCCACGTGATTCTTTACATGGCGATTTATCGACAAACGCTGCTATGGTACTTGCTAAATCTGTTGGACTAAATCCACGTGCTTTGGCCGAAAAAATTATAAACCTTATCAATAGTGATCAATCTTTTGACAACATTAATCACATCGATGTCGCTGGTCCTGGCTTCATTAATATTAAATTTACACAATCATTTTGGCAAAACGCCTTACAATCAATGATTGAAAAAGGGACATCCTATGGCCAAATTCAAATAGGACAAGGAAAAAAAGTTAATATTGAATATGTCTCTGCGAATCCAACCGGACCTATGCATGTTGGGCATTGCCGTGGTGCTGTTATTGGAGATGTTCTTGCTAATTTGCTTCAATTTACTGGTTATGAAGTTACTAAAGAGTATTACATCAATGATGCTGGTGAACAAATAAAAGTACTCGCTCGTTCTGTAATGTTGCGTTATCGTGAAGCACTTGGACAAAAAATCAGTGAAATTCCAGAAGGACTTTATCCAGGTGAATATCTAATACCATTAGGCCAATCTCTTGCTAAAAAATTCAGTGATAAATTATTAATTATGGATCAAAAAGAAGCTTTATCTATAGTGGAAGAACATGCAATTGATTCAATGATGGGAATGATTCGCAAAGATTTAGCTGCTCTTAATATTTATCATGATGTCTTTTTCTCTGAACGCACGCTTTACAAAAATAATGCTCAAGCCATCCGTAGTACTATTAATGATCTTACTTTAAGTGGTTATATCTATAAGGGTACACTACCACCACCAAAAGGACAAAACTTAGAGGATTGGGAACCACGCGAACAAACTCTATTCCGTTCAACTGATATTGGTGACGACCAAGATCGTTCCTTAATTAAATCAGATGGCTCTTATACTTATTTTGCCACTGATGTTGCTTATTTTCGTGATAAATTTAATCGCCACTTTGATGAAATGATTTATATTCTAGGTGCAGATCACACTGGTTATGTAAAGCGATTAGAAGCTGTAGCAAAAGCAATTTCTGGGAATAAAGCCAAACTAACGGTTCTTTTGTGTCAATTAGTAAAACTTTTTCGCCATGGTCGACCCGTACGAATGTCTAAAAGAGCTGGATCATTCGTCACTCTTCGTGATGTTGTCGAAGAAGTTGGCCACGATCCAGTTCGTTTTATGATGCTTTATCGTAAATGTGAAGTACCTCTTGATTTTGATTTTGCAAAAGTGACAGAACAATCGAAAGATAACCCGATTTTTTATGTACAATACGCGCATGCACGTTGTCATTCAATCTTTCGTCAAGCCCAAGAAGTCTTTCTTAATGGAAACCCTTCAAACAATACAATGATCGCACATCTTGACAGATTAATAGATGAGAGTGAAATATTATTAATACGCAAACTCGCCGAATATCCACGGATCATTGAACAAGCTGTCACTCATAAAGAACCACATCGATTAGCATTTTATCTGTATGATCTTGCCTCATACTTCCACGGACATTGGAATAAAGGCAATGACAACCCTAATTTACGTTTTATTATACCTGATAATAAAGAATTATCATTAGCCAGACTTGGCTTGATTCAAGCTATTCTTAATATTTTATCATCGGGTCTCACAATTATTGGGGTAAAAGCACCAACAGAAATGCGTTGAAAAAGTTCTATAAATGTATAAAATGAATATTTAATTTAATATTTTTTGTATATTCTTTAATTTATAAAGACCTAAATTTAATATACAGTAAATTAGTTTAGTATACAATAAAATTGGAAATAATAGCTGTACATAAAGAGATACAGATTTTCATGCGAGAAAACCTATGAGCGATAATGATCGCAAAAATCCAGAAGAAATGAAACAAGATCATGAGCATTATGATCCATTGGAAAGACTTACGCAAATTTTCAATTCAAACCTAGAAGATAAACAAAAAAATTTTCAACATACCCAATCTTCATTAAAATCTGAAAATTTGGCACCTCAAACTTCTGATGTTTCTTCTTCAACTAATAGTTTTGATTTACCTTTTATGGAAGATATTACTGAAAGTAATTCAGCCGGCGAATTACCATTTGATGATAGTGAACAATGGTCTCCACAATTAAATGTCAATAACCAAAATCATACAAATGTGGTAGAACACCCTCTTCATACTGATAATCATGAAGAAAAAATTTTAGATACACTTTCCCCATTACCTATCCCAAACACTCAGGCAACAGGAGATAGATCAGAGTCTGCTAATGTTAATTCTTCTTTTGAAACCAATAATTTCAATACACAAACACAAAATTCTTTTCCTGATGAGGTAAGTGCACAAAGTGGATATACATCTAATGCAGCTCTGTATAAAGAAACTAAGACTCCTTTACAGACAAATGAGCAACAGCCGGATATTTATAATTTAAAACCAAAGTATGCTTACCAGAAAAATACTTATAATACATCTATAAACTACTCATATGAAATGCCGACTGCTCAACAAAAATTTGTTAAAAATCATGATGCTGATATACCAATTTCTTCCACGGATACAGGTGCATTATCTTCATCTGCTAATGCGATTTCAAATATAAACAGCGTTACAATGGATGAATCAACTAATGTCGCATCTACTATGGTTTCGTCAGGAACTGATAAATCCGTCAGTTTAGAAGATTTTTCACAAGAAGAACATATCATTAATCATCATGAAACAGAAACTTCAAAAGAAGATAATATAACAAAATCTTCATTATATAATAATGTTCAAATCCAATATACTAAAAACGACTCTAAAAATAATAAACAAAGGGAGCAATATAACCAAAACAATTCGAATTATACACACACCTCGTTAGAGACCTTGAATATTGCACAAACTGATAGTTTTCCTGTAGGAAATCCTCCATATAGCTATAATTCTCCTCCTAATGTTGATACCTATAAATTTGCAGAGGAAATAGTAGAACGAACTGAGCCAATTATGGTTTCAGATGTTGCGTATGAAGAACCAAAATACGATGTACCTAATGACGGCTTAGAAAAAGAATTTACTGATGTATTCGGCTTAGGTAGCAATATAACAAAGAATTTTTCTCAAAAACAGCAAAGTGAAGCTTTTTATTCTGATACAAAAAATCTAACAGCAGATTTACACATAAATACTCAAGAACAAAATACCAGCTATTCTTTTCCTGACAATGGCACACATCATTCTTCTTCCTTTCCTAAAGATTCACAATATGGGTATGCACACGAGATACCTGCCAATACGTTAGCAAATTCTTCCCTCAAAGGTTTTACTATTGGAGGCATACTCTCTAAAAGCCTTGCTTTTCTTATCTTAGCTGCAATTGGTCTTTTCAGCTATGTTCACTTTTTTATGTTATCAGATACGAACGAAAGTCCAAATATTATTCGTGCTGATAATACACCTTTTAAAGTCAAACCAGAAATAACTGAATCTGAAGATAATATTACTCATAATTTAGACCTTTACAAACAGATAACCGAAAAAAATGAGAAGCAAGAAAATGCGCAGCAATTTCTTTTTGATAAGTCTGAAGCGCCTGAAGATTTAACAGCCTTAAATCAACAAAAAGCTGAAAAAAATAAACAAGCAACTGAAAATCCTACATCTTCTTCTCTTAATAAAGCTTATGTTGAAGATGCAATCACTGCAGCGCTTAATCATACTGTTCCAACACATGAAGTTAAAACTGTTGTTGTAAAACCAGATGGCAGAACTGTATTAGCTCCAGTTCACTATACAAATGAAGAGCCTTTTGCTCAATCTGAAATAACTAATAAATCAGAACCTGAACAATCTCAAAAGCAATCATCTGTTTCTTCACAATCATCCGATGTAAAGAACAATGAAAAAAAACATAGCTTTTCGAATAGCGAAAAAACGCAACATACTCTTATAACTGATGTTGATCACATTATCACAGAAAGCAATGCTATTTCTGCTGTTCAAGAAAAAACTCGAAATTCATCTATACCAATTCCTTCATCTGCCCAGTTGAATTCAAAGATTCCAATGCCTACTTCTTCTCATTCAAATCCTTTAAAACAAACAACAGTGCAAAATGAGGAAAAATATTATGTACAGCTTTCATCCCAACCCACTCATGAATTAGCACAAAATTCTTTGAGAAAAATAAAATCTAAATTTGGGTCTATTATTGGTCCTCGGCCATTAAATATTCAATCTGCCCTTATATCAGGGAAAGGCACCTACTATCGTGTCCGAATTCAAACACAAAATCGTAATGAAGCTGTAAGCCTTTGTGAAGATATCAAACAATCTGGGGGAAGCTGTTTTATCACAAATTAAAGAAGTGTAATGACAGTCTAGGCAACTGTCATTATATTTTATTCGTTCTCTTCTCTTTTTCTAGAGATTATACTTATGTATAAATTATCTTTTATGATGCTTATTTTTCTTTACTTGTGCACAGTTTCATCTTTTTATCTACATAGAATCTACTTCATGAAATGATAAAAAACCTTTCTTTTAAGGTATTGAAGGCACTGTTGGGTTTTGTTTTGGACTCATTGTTGTTGGATTTACTCCTGTTGTATTATTATCAGGCATGTGTTTTGGTGATTTGTTCCAAAAAGACCCTAAAAAAGCTACAATAAGCCAAATAATGAGAAGAGAAAGAACAATAGTAAAAATACTTTTGCCAATTGAATTAGACCATTGACAATTTCTTTTTTCTACAATTTCCTGCTGATCATGTATTGGATATTTTTTTTCAATCATAGCGAATTCCTTTTCTCAATTCCTTTATTTGTTAATCATAATTCAATAATATAAACATTTACGGTATCTCAGAAAACGCTATGTATCTATAAAAGTTCCAAACTCCTCTATAAGAATTATGAACAAAAATTTTAACATCATATACCTATTAATAGTTGCTAGAATCTAGCTCATGTGAGAGAATGTTGACATACAGAAGTTGCTAATCATAATATTATTATAGAAACGTTTTGTTATCTTGCCCAAAAACATAGAAATAAAATCTTGTTTCAGAAAGTTTAACTTATGAATTTTCCTAAATCGCCATTTCTGTTTAAAATAAATAAGCATCCATCACCTTTATCAGATAAAAAGCGTGAAAAAATTCTGAAAAGTCCTGGTTTTGGTCAATTTTTTACAGACCATATGGTCATTATTAAATGGACTGAAGATAAAGGCTGGTATGATGCTATTATTTCTCAGTACAAACCTTTAGAAATCAGTCCAGCGAGTGTCATTTTGCATTATGCGCAGGGAATTTTTGAAGGTTTAAAAGCATATCGTGCAAAAGATGGACGTATTTTATTATTCCGCCCTGAGGCTAATGCACAGCGTTTTGTGGAATCAGCGAAACGGTTAGCTATGCCTGAATTACCAAAGGATATCTTTTTGAATGCAGTGAAGCAATTAGTAAAAATTGATCAAAAATGGGTTTCTGATCATCCAAATGCTAGCCTCTATTTACGCCCTTTTATGTTTGGCAACGATAACCTATTGAAGGTTCATCCTTCTCGAGAATATATTTTTTGTATCATAGCATCTCCAGCTGAATCATATTTTACAGGACAAAAAACGACTATTAGCGTATGGCTTGAAACAGACTACAGTCGTGCCGGTCCTGGCGGCACAGGAGCTGCTAAATGTGGTGGAAACTACGCAGCAAGCCTAATCGCGCAAAAAAATGCAACTCAAAACAATTGTAGTCAAGTACTCTTTCTTGATATGGTTGAACATAAATGGATTGAAGAACTCGGTGGAATGAACATTTGTTTTATTATGGCAAATAATATACTTGTAACACCTGCACTCAACGGCACTATTCTTGCAGGAATAACTCGTCATTCAATTTTGAAGTTAGCACAACAAATGGGTTTAACAATAGAAGAGCGGCCTTATTCTTTTGAGGAACTTAAAGAAGATGTGAAAAATGGTCACCTTAAGGAAGTTTTTGCGTGTGGCACAGCTGCTGTTATAACAGCAATCGGACGTATTAAATATAAAGATGGAGAATGTATCATTGCAAATGAAACATGTGGTGAGATTACAGAAAAATTGCGCACACAACTTATCGATATACAAAAAGGAAATATAGAAGATAAAAACGGTTGGGTACACTCTGTTCGACTATCATAATATCTATATAAGAAACTAAAAACATCTTCAAAAATTTATAAAGATATATTTCTCTGAGTAGTGCACCCTTATATTGTCACAATATCGGCTAAAAAATCATCAGCCAAATTTCAATTGATTTCTGTGTTGTGCTTTAATATTCCGAATTGTCCTAGTATGTGAACGCATCACAAGACTATCTGTTTGGATATAATCACGAGTAAATTTAACGCCAGATAACATGTTACCATCAGTTACACCTGTTGCTGCAAATAGAACATCACCCTTAGCCATTTCTTCCATTGTATAAACCTTATTAGGATTCTTAATGCCCATCTTAGCAGCACGGGCAATTTGCTCTTCTGTATTAAGCTGTAAACGCCCTTGTATTTG
This sequence comes from Bartonella bennetti, assembly GCF_045945445.1. Taxonomy (NCBI): domain Bacteria; kingdom Pseudomonadati; phylum Pseudomonadota; class Alphaproteobacteria; order Hyphomicrobiales; family Bartonellaceae; genus Bartonella; species Bartonella bennetti. The sequence goes on from NZ_CP174576.1 coordinate 778,731, forward strand.
TCCACCAGTACAACGTAAAGCTGCCGCAGCTAATACACCTTCTGGTGCTCCACCAATGCCCATATAAATATCAATACCTGTTGCATCTGGATCAGTTGTATGAATAACAGCAGCAATATCTCCATCACCAATTAGACGAATTGATGCGCCAGTCATACGCACTTTATTAATCAATTCTGCATGACGAGGCCGATCCATAATGCAGACAGTAATTTGATTAGCATCTACCCCTTTAGCTTTTGCAAGAGCATGAATATTATCAGCAGGCTCAGCATCTATATCAACCACTCCCCTTGGGTAACCAGGACCAATGGCAATTTTTTCCATGTAAACATCAGGAGCATAAAGTAAATTCCCTTTTTGAGCAATCGCAATCACGGAAAGTGAATTAACAAGATTTTTTGCGCAAATAGTCGTTCCCTCAAGTGGATCAAGTGCAATATCAACAGCTACTCCATTTTGAAGTCCTACTTTCTCTCCGATATAAAGCATAGGAGCTTCATCACGCTCTCCCTCACCAATTACAATCATACCATCAATAGGTAAACAATTAAGTTCTCGACGCATCGCATCCACAGCAGCTTGATCGGCTGCTTTTTCATCACCACGTCCTCGCCAATGTGCAGCTGCAACAGCGGCATACTCAGTCACACGGACTAACTCGAGAGTTAAAATACGATCGAGTCCATTTAAGATCTTTTGAGTTGATTGCGTCATATAAAAAGTCCTACCGGATTAGTATTCATAAAACGACATTAGCATTTTATTCCTAAATATCAATAATACAGCTTTTATAAAGATGAAAGATTTTTACAAGAGAAAACTATAATCTCATTCCCCTTAAATGTTCATTAACTAAATCAAAAAGCTTTATATAGTATTGCATCTTGTAAATATTTTATCTGCTTTAATGATCCTTTCTCACCTTATCATACAATATTTCAGTTTCGCGATGCATATTTCTCCCAGCTCAATTGCATCAAATAAACTGTGGCTTGTAATTTATTTATTAAATGCAGATAATGATTTTTAGGGAGTAATTTTTTTTATGTTAAGTAATGCTTTTACTATGCATCAATCCTATGATAAAAAATAAAGTGAGTGATACTCATTATAAAATTCCTGGATTAATCATCTTCATCTATTTTTTTATCAAAAAAAATGAAAGTATCACTATTTTGCATACTAAAACATATTATCGATTTTTATAAAATATTGGATCATTTGTAATTTTATCAAATGATCTGAGTTATATAATCCCAAGTATATTTCAAAAAATAATTCAAAAAAATGCATTTTTTTTAAAAAAAATCACTTACAGGACTTGCGAAGTAAAAGGATCCTCTCTATAAGCCTCATAATTGGACTGCGCCCATCGTCTAGCGGTTAGGACATCGCCCTTTCACGGCGGAAACAGGGGTTCAATTCCCCTTGGGCGTACCAGATGCTTTTTTTAGATAGTTATTGATCTTTTTTTACAGGCAAAGAAATAGGGCTTTACATTTTCCTTTAATAACCACTATAAATCAAAGTTTCTTTAAAAGATTATTGCACCTTAAATTATTATAATAGAAACAGGTATGAGTACCTTACATGGGTTACTTTATAAAAAGAAGTTATCCATGAATATAAAAAAGTAAAAGCTTTTATATTTTTAATAGACTATACTCATCGTCTTCGAGTCATGAACTCTGTTTCTGGTTAACTGACATACTTTGTGAGCTTGCTTAATAATTGCTGTAACTTCCCGTGCTCTACTTACTGATATGCCTATACTGTCAGCAAGCTTATCATACTGTTCCTTATCAAGTGCTTGATACTCCCATGGTGTAAGACGCTCTCTGACTTGATTCGTAAGATCTTTGATCTCTTCGTGAAGAGAAGAATTGGCATTTAAGGCCTTGATTTGATCTTCTTCAGATAAAGAAAGGATATTTCGCACTTGACTAGGCATTTTTATCTTTCGCTGGCAACGTTCGTGTTTTTCTTGATGTCTTTGAAGAATTCTTTCTCTAGTAAAAATTACAGTACTTATATAATCATCCAGTGCTTGCTCGAGCTTACAGTAATTTATCCTAGCTCGTTTGCGCGCTGGACTGTCGACACCTAATATTGTCATACCTGCAAACTTATATTTAAAAAGACTCACATGCTGCTCGATATGCTGTTCACCGAGACCTGAATCTACATGAATCAGATTTATATCCTTATCCAACATTTCCGGGCTTCCATAGACACATTTTGATAAACTTCTGATTCTTTGCATAGCCCTTTGGACGGAGCCATTTTCTGCAATTTTTGAAATAATTTCTTCTTCCGTCAAAGAGGCTACTCTTTCGTCTGGGATGAGAACATTTTCAACAATTTTTTTGGACGTTGGAACTGTAAAAGTAATTCTATCACCAAGCCGCAATGTCTTTACTGTTTCTGGTGCAAGATAATCTTTTTTGCATAAAACATACTGATCATTTACCAAGAGCATAATAGAATCTCGGCTACAACCTTTATAGAGGCCCATATAGGTAGAGCCTTCTTTTGCTACTGCAATAAGCTTATTTCCAATCTCGAAATCTTTGATATCATTTTTATGTTGTATGAATTCCTTTAAAATATTTACTTTTTCTGGATTAGAGATATCTTCAAAAAGATTGTGTATAGTGGTTACATCATTTTTATCAAATGATAATGCAGCATGGCGGACATATTTCCAACGTTGGTTTGTTATAACTGAGAAATCAAGTCTATGCCCTGCGGCCTCTGCCATTTTTTCAAAAAATATACGTTGTACACATCCATTTCCACTCCGGAAAGGATATATATTATAAAAGTGAGAAAATATTGTTGATGCTTCACGAACAAATTCTTCACGTGATAAACCTTTCAAACTATTTTTCTCGGCAAGTATTCGATCAATTTCTTCTAAACCGCTTTTAACTTTATCACTGCTTATAGAGTACTTCAGGTCAGGTATTTTTAATGTTGAATTCATCTCAACTGTACCATCTGAAAATGTAAATGGAAGCTCTCGGGTACAACCAGCCCATTCAAATGTATTTTCAAACAAGCGCTTATGAAGATATTTTAGATAAGAGGAATCAAATTTTTCTGGCAGTGGCTCTTCTTTCAGATTAACACTCGCTTGTATTATATCACGCGCACATCTTTCCTGAAAATCTATACCACGCAATTCATATTTATTTTTTAATGTTAAACTATCAGAATAAGTATAACCATTTAAATAGGCATAACTATTTAGTAAAACGTCATCCATTGGAATCTTAGACTTCTTCAGTGAAGAATCTATAGAAGACAAATCCCTAAGGAATAAATCTCTGAGGAAAAAATCCCTAAGTCTAAAATCATTAGATTTAGATGAAGAATATCTGCGTAAAAAATCATTAGCAGCATCTTTTCTTACAGTTGCGAGTTTTTCAGGAGAGATATCAAGCCCATGAACCATATACATATTGATGGTTATATCAATCACTCTAAGAAGCTCTTCTGGTGCTTTTCGAAAAATGTCTATATGTGTCGATTCTGCACCGGAAACATTGTCTATATCAACCATTTCATTTGACTTTTGTTCTTCCTTTAATAAAGAAGATGTAAAATTACGAGTTGATTTCTTTTGTGTGTATTTCTTTAATTTCAATAAGCTTTGATAAATAATACTAATCATTTTTAACAGCTAAAAAAATATAAAATTCTAATATGTATATTATATTATTATCAATATGTTTTTTTTATGATAAAAATATTATTATATATTTAGTAACTAACATTGTTAATGGTTATTACTTCTATAAAATATTGAGATGAAAGTTAAACGATAAAAAAGCCACAAAATGATCAAGAATAGTGAAGAAAAAACATAAACAAAACCAATAAACTATAAAATTCTAACTTTGACAATTTTGACAACGAGATATTTATTTTATTGTTTTTTTATCTTGAGTATAGATTAACACTCTTTGTAAATTTTTTATAACCAAACTTGTTATCTGAAAATTTCAGTCGTGATAACGATCAACATTCCTAATGTGTCTTGTGTTAGATACCAGAAGGTAAACATAATGCTCGTAATAGTTCATATTTATACTACTACAAAGAGTCTCTAATTGTATAATAACCAAATTTAAAAATTTTAGTTTGGCTAATGCAATCTCTAATAATAAAACAAAGAAATTGATATAAATAAATTTTCTTACTTTATTTAATAAATAATAGAAAAACGAAGAGATCCTATGGCTCCAGTAAATATTTGCTTACCTTCCTGTTGAAATTTTTGAATTAATTGCTCATCAATCACACGGCGATCCCACATTGTTCCAAACATATTACCTTGTTTCCAATTAACTGATTTTCCAATAAGATTTTCTATATCTGATTGATTATATATTCTAGCAGTATCACGTTCTAGAGCTGTAAACAAAGCTTGTGGTCCTCCAAGCAATTTCCCTTCTCTTGCTAAAGAATGTACAAGATCTCTCAATTGATTACCATCCATTACCAAAGGAACATAAACCTGAAAACGACCACTTGGAACGCCATCATAATCTTGAAATTGTGATGCATCAGCTTCAATTAAAGTATCCCATAAAGAAAGAGAATGAGTACTACCAATTAAAGAAGGTAAGATTTCTGTAAATTGAACTTTACTATCAGAATTATCAGAAAACTCTTGAAAAGATGATAATGTATCATACAAAATCGAAGGAATAATATTTTTACTACTAATGTGCACAGATGGCACCTGAATAGTACCCTTAAGCACCTCATTGAAATTCTGCTCTTTATGTGAGCTATGTTTTTGGTAACCATCAATTCTCGGACTTACCTGAAATGAGCCAACAGAAACCATTATCTTCCCCCATTTAAATGGTACACCCTAATACCTTACATTGTGCTTAATATAACACAGATAAAAAAACTTTAAAATAAAAACTTAGTTATATATGCAAAAAGCTTTTTCTCGATTTCTGTTTTTAATTTCCATCATGAATCTGAAAATGCTATAAGCAAAAAATATTGTTTAAATAAAAAAAGGATTCCTAATGGCAAAGATTAAAGTGACAAATCCCATTGTCGAAATTGACGGCGATGAAATGACTCGTATTATCTGGAAATATATTAAGGATAAGCTCATTCATCCCTATCTTGATATTGATCTTAAATATTACGATCTTTCCATTAAAAATAGAGAAGCAACCAGCGATCAAATAACAATTGATTCTGCTCATGCTATCAAACAATATGGGGTTGGTGTAAAATGTGCAACCATTACTCCTGATGAAGCACGCGTTAAAGAATTTAACTTAACAAAAATGTGGAAATCTCCAAATGGAACAATTCGCAATATTTTAGGAGGTGTTATTTTTCGTGAACCTATTATCTGTAAAAATATTCCACGTCTCGTTCCAGGTTGGACAAAACCAATTATTGTCGGACGTCATGCCTTTGGCGATCAATATAAAGCAACGGATTTCAAATTTCCGAGTAAAGGAAAATTAAGTATTAAGTTTGTTGGTGATGATGGTCAAATTATCGAACATGATGTCTTTAATGCTCCAAGTGCAGGAGTTGTAATGGCGATGTACAATCTTGATGAATCAATCCGCGACTTTGCCCGCGCATCCTTTCATTACGGGCTTCAACGCAATGTCCCTGTCTACCTTTCGACAAAAAATACCATTTTAAAAGCCTATGATGGTCGTTTTAAAGATATCTTTCAAGAAATATTTGACACAGAATTTAAAGCCGAATTTGAAAATCGTAAATTATATTATGAGCATCGTCTTATCGATGACATGGTAGCTTCTGCACTTAAATGGTCAGGTGGTTATGTTTGGGCATGTAAAAATTATGATGGTGATGTTCAATCAGATATCGTTGCTCAAGGATTTGGTTCTCTCGGTCTTATGACTTCTGTTCTCATGACACCAGATGGTAAAATTGTTGAAGCAGAAGCTGCACATGGCACAGTAACTCGTCATTACCGTCAGCATCAAAAAAATCAAGAAACATCAACAAATTCTATTGCGTCCATTTTTGCTTGGACACGTGGATTAACGCATCGTGCCAAGCTTGATAATAATGAAAAATTAAAAAATTTTGCTACTATATTGGAAAGAGTCTGTATTCATACTGTTGAAGAAGGTTTCATGACAAAAGATCTTGCTATTTTAATCGGTCCCGAAAAAAAATGGCTGTCTACAACAGGATTTCTTGATAAAATTGATGAAAACCTAAAAAAAGAAATGACTCATTAATATCATTCCGAATTCAAAGCTTTCTATTTAGAAAGCTTTGAGTTTTCTTCTATAAATAGTTAAAATACACATTTTATGACTCGCTCTGATAAAAGTCTCTTTTTATATGTATAAAAACACTTTTTATTATATTTGTTGTATTATTTTCTATCGAGGTCACCACTATGCTGCTCTCTTTTAATTATTCTTACGCTTTATAAAAGACTAAAATAGCTTTACTTACTCAGAAAAATATTGATTATATTTTTCCATGTACCATAAAAAACAGAAAATCAACAATCCACACAAAGTTAAAATACCTCCAAGGATAGCTGTATATTCATAACTATAGCCTAATTTCAAAACACATGCTCCCAATTCGGCACCAAGAGCATTAGCAATGTTAAAAGCAGATTGCATTAAAGCGCTTGCTAATATCTGTGCAGGTACGGCAATATCCATGATTTTTGTTTGTATAGAAGGCATAGATGCAAAAGAAGTCCCAATAAGAAAACATCCTAATGCTGCTGTTAGCGGAGTATATGATAAAAGGAAAAAAAGAAAAAAAATAAATGTGCTCCAAAGCATAGTAAAAAATATCGTTGCTGAAGAACCAATCTTAACCGCGAATTCAGGACCTAAAATATTACCCACAACCATCCCCAATCCCATCAACGGCATAATAAATGGTACCCATTCAAGAGAAACATTAGAAACATAAAGCAATGTTGACTTAATATATGTAAAAACAGAAAATAATCCTGATGCACCAATTGACACCATAGCTAAAAGGAACCATACTTCCTTTTTCTTTAATGCACTTAACTCGTTTAAAATGCTTGTTTTAGCAAAATTAGAAACAGAAGGTAAAAATTTCCAAATAAGAAAACAACACACAAAAGAAACAATACCTACAAGAAAAAATGCAACCTGCCACCCAATAAATTGGCCGATCCAAGTTGCACTTGGTGCTCCAATAACTGTTGCAATTGTCAAACCAAGCATAACACTGCCAACAGCTTTTGACCGTTCATTTCTTTCTACCATACAAGATGCAACCATAGTCGCAATACCAAAATAAATGCCATGTGGAAGACCGCTAATAAATCGCAAGATCACCAATACATTAAAATCAGAAAAAAATGCGCTAACAATATTCGCCAAAGCATAACAAAACATCAATCCTATCAAAACAGCCTTATGTGGCAGCTTAGCTGTTACAACAGCTAAAATAGGTGCTCCAATCACAACTCCTAAAGCATAAGAAGAAATATATTGTCCCGCTATAGCAATACTAATATGTGAGCTATTCGCCATCTCCGGTTGTAAACCCATTGCAACAAACTCAGCAGTACCAATAGCAAAGCTTCCTACTGCAAGAGCTAAAATGCCCAAATGCTTGGTTTTAAAATCAATTCTAAAAGACATTAAAGAATTTTATCCTTAGAAAATCCATATCTTATTATTTTTATATTTTGAATGTTAGTCTATTAAATGCGCTGTAAAATGAGCAAATAATACGTTTTTAATATCAAAAAGCAATTTCTTTAAAAAAAAGATATACAGCTTTCACGTTTTACTTTTATGATATTTTATAAAGATAAACACAAAGCATCTTAAAAAGATAATTTTCATACTTCTTTAAGGATTTACTAACTTAGAATTAACATTGTTAATTTAGATAGTTATTAGAAACAGAAATAAGCTGCTTCTCTCCGGATCAGGTAGTGCGTACCGGAGCAATATTTTTTGTTCAATAGGTAATACCATAAAGAAATAAATAACATCATCCGTATATCTACTTAGAGCAGCACATTTATATTCCTTGAAAGAGCTATCTGAACATTTTTTCTGTATTAACAAAATTTTCTTTACAATCATTTATCGCCCTTGCATCCACAAAGCTGCGGTATCAGAGCAAAAGTCAGCATAACATCCTGCTTTAATAGCGTCACGGATACCTTGCATTAGCTGCTGATAATAAAAAAGATTATTCCAAGTTAATAACATGCCTCCAAGAGATTCACCAGATTTGATTAAATGATGCAAATAAGCACAACTATAATCGCGTGCAGCAGAGCAAGGTGATTGTGAATCAAGAGGATTTGGATCTTCTGCATAACGTGCATTTCGCAAATTAATTTTTCCAAAACGAGTAAAAGCTAAACCATGGCGCCCTGCACGAGTTGGCATAACACAATCAAACATGTCTACTCCTCGAGCTACACTTTTTAAGATATCATCTGGTGTCCCTACTCCCATGAGATAGCGCGGCTTGTCCTCCGGTAAAATTGAACAAGTAACATCTAGGACAGCTGTCATAACATCCTGAGGTTCGCCAACCGCAAGACCTCCAATGGCATAGCCTTTCAAATCCATTTCTTTTAATGCTTGAGCAGAGCGTTCACGCAATTTCATATTATCTCCACCTTGAACAATACCAAAAATTGCTTTTTCTGGTTGAGTACCAAAAACTTTTTTACAACGCTCTGCCCAACGCAATGAAAGTTCCATAGCAGCTTCTATTTCTCTCTCTGATGCCGGTAATGCAATACACTGGTCAAGTTGCATTTGAATATCAGAATCAAGAAGCCCTTGGATTTCGATAGAACGCTCTGGACTCATTTCATAATATGCCCCATTAATATGAGAGCGGAAAATAACACCCTGCTCCGTAATCTTACATATCCCTGAAAGAGACATAACCTGAAAACCACCAGAATCCGTTAAAATAGGTCCAGACCAACGAACAAATTCGTGTAACCCCCCTAAACGGGCAACACGCTCAGCTCCTGGTCGTAACATTAAATGATAAGTATTGCCCAAAATAATATCTGCACCAAGAGCATGCAACTGGTCCATATACATAGCCTTAACGGTTCCAGCCGTCCCAACTGGCATAAATGCAGGTGTGCGAATACGCCCTCGTCCCGTTATAATTTCACCTTGACGAGCGTATCCATCTTGAGAATTTTTTTTATAGTGAAATCCTTTTATCATTATTTTATCTTTTTGATCTCAGAAACCCATATTACTACTAAAATAAAAGCAATCGCCTTTTTACCGCAGTTATAAATTACGGCTCTCTTTTATTCACTAATACTAAAATTAGTCAAAAAAATTAAAGAAAATCTGCTCTTAAATGATCAACAAAATAAAAACAATTATTTAATACAAAAAAAATATCTAACATTTTATGATGCTAGCCAATGTGCTTTCTTTTAATCGCAAATTTTATGAAAAATGTATTTTCACGTAGATAAGCTAATCTTCAGTGCAATCTTTTATTTTGAAATCTCAACATTCAAAACTCTTTCTGCATGAAAATACACCATTTATATGCAGCTCTCACGCTGTAAAATTGCAAAAAATGTTACGTAACATCTCTATTATTTAGCATCTGCAACAATTGTAGCTTTAATAATTGCATCTGGATCCACGACAGGTTCACCGCGTTTGATTTTATCAATATTTTCCATCCCTTTAAGCACCTGTCCCCATATGGAATATTGACGATCAAGCCAAGGAGCATCTGCAAGACAAATAAAAAACTGCGAATTAGCGGAATTTGGATTCTGGCTACGTGCCATAGAAACTGTACCACGTTTATGAGGAAGATTTGAAAACTCTGCTTTTAAGTCGGGTTTATCTGAACCACCCATACCAACACGTGATAAATTAAATTTTTCAGCATTTTTTTTGCCAAACTGCACATCACCAGTTTGAGCCATGAAATCGTCAATAACACGATGGAAGACAACATCATCGTATGCGCCCTCACGCACAAGTTCTTTGATACGTATAACATGAGCAGGAGCTAAATCAGCAAAAAGCTCAATTACTACTTTTCCTTTTGTTGTTTCAAGAATTAAAGTATTTTCGGGATCTTTGTGCTCGATCATAGTGTTATTCCTTTATTTCTACTTTCACTTTTTTCTCAACTTGCAAATAGGCAGCATTAATAACATCGGGATCTATTACAGACCCATTATTATCTACAGTTCCTTTTTTAATTTTATCAACAATTTCCATTCCTTTTACAACTTCTCCAACAACAGTGTACTGACTGTTTAAGAAAGTAGCATCATCAAAACAAATAAAAAATTGAGAATTTGCTGAATGTAGATCTTGTGAACGAGCCATACCAACAGTACCACGCTTAAAAGGTTGTTTTGAAAATTCTGCTGGTAAATTAGAATAGTTTGAACCACCCTTACCAACATTTTTGAGATCAAAATCAACACTATCTTTTTTTCCAAATTTCACATCACCAGTCTGTGCCATAAAACCAGGAATAACGCGATGAAATACAACATTATTATAAGCACCTTCTTCTGTTAATTTCTTAATTCGAGCAACATGTTTTGGTGCAAGATCTGGACGCAATTGAATAATCACATCACCATTTTTAAGAGATAAAACAAGAATATTATGATCATCTGCAACAGCACTAAATGAAAATAAGTAAAAAATACATGTTAAAACAGTAAAAATTCTAAAAAACACAATCATTCTTCCCTTTAAGATTTAAATTTTGAGTACAAAGCTTGTGCAACGTTTTGAGGAACAAAAGGCGTAACATCTCCCCCCATAGTAGCAATTTGACGCACCAATGTAGAGCTTATCATACGGCTAGAAATACTTGTTGGTAAAAAAATTGTTTGCAAGTCAGGAGCCATTACTTCATTCATTCCCGCCATCTGCATTTCATAATCAAAATCAGTACCATCACGCAATCCACGAATAAGAAACGAAGCACCAATTTCACGCGCTTTCTCAATGATGAGATTATCAAATGAAATAACTTGTAATCGATCAGAACCTATATTCAATAAATCTTTTCTCACTTGTGTAATTAAAGCAACACGTTCTTCAAAACTAAAAAATGGCTCTTTTGTAGCTTGTATACCAATAGCCACCACCACTTTATCAGTAAAAACTAAACTACTTCGCAAAATATCAAGGTGACCATTTGTAATAGGATCAAAAGATCCTGCATAAAGAGCAATTTTCATCTATTTTTTCCGATAATCCCAGAGTTATTTATCTTAATTAACATCAACCATACCAGAATGCTTTTCACTGTCATCATCTAGTTTGTTTGCATCATCCTCAGGATCAGAAATACGCTCAACCGATACAACTTTTTCACCCTTTGCTGTATTGAAAATTGTTACCCCTTTTGTAGAACGACCGGCTATACGAATACCCTCAATGGGAACTCGAATAAGTTGTCCTCCATCTGAAACCAACATAATTTGATCTTGCGCTTTGACTGGAAAAGCTGCTACTAACTTGCCAATTTCAGTAGCTTTAGTTGGATCAGTTGCGCGAATTCCTTTTCCACCACGCCCTGAAATACGAAATTCATAAGAAGAAGATCGTTTTCCATATCCAAACTCACTAACTGTTAAAAGCATTTGCTCACGAGCAGCAAGCTCTGCATAACGCTCATCTGTTAGTTCTGTTTCTATTTCCTCTTCATCTTCATCAACAATTACAACATCTTCCGCATCTGCACCAGCAGCACGTCGCTCATTAATTGCACGTTTAATATAAGCAGAACGCTCGACCGATGTTGCCTCAACATGCTCTAAGATAGTCATAGAAATAACCTTATCACCATCAACCATATTGATACCACGTACCCCTACCGAATTACGCCCCATAAAAACACGAACATCAATGACCGGAAAACGAATACATTGTCCATTGGCTGTTGTCAGAACAACGTCATCATGCTCTGTACAAGTTTCTACAGATAAAATTTCATCTTCGTCATCAAGTTTCATAGCAATTTTACCATTACGATTTACTTGAATAAAATCCGATAATTTATTGCGGCGTACTGTTCCACGAGTTGTTGCAAACATAACATCTAATTTACTCCAACTTGCTTCATCTTCTGGCAATGGCATAATTGTTGTTATACGCTCTTTCTCCTGTAAAGGAAGCATATTGACTAAAGCGCGCCCACGCGACTGGGGTGTACCAATAGGTAAACGCCAAACTTTTTCTTTATAAACAATCCCACGTGATGAAAAGAAAAGAACAGATGTATGTGTATTACTTACAAACAAACGGGTTACAAAATCCTCGTCCTTTGTGGACATACCAGAACGCCCTTTACCTCCACGACGCTGAGCACGATATGTATTGAGAGGTACGCGTTTAATATAACCACTATGACTAACCGTTACCACCATATCCTCCGGCACAATCAGATCTTCATTGTCCATCTCAGCATTACCAAAACCAAAGATAGTACGCCGGGGAGTTACAAATTCCTCGCGAAGAGTGCTTAGTTCATCCTTAACAATGCCCATAATCCGCAAGCGTGATGCCAAGACATGAAGATAATCTGTAATATCTACCCCAATTTTATTTAATTCATCAGCAATTTCATCACGTCCAAGTGCAGTGAGCCTCTGTAAACGTAACTCCAGAATAGCTCTAGCTTGTTCTTCAGATAAATTATATGTGTTATCCTCATGGATAATATGACGAGGATCATCAATAAGCTTAATTAAAGATGCCACATCAGCGGCCAACCAACGCCGCTCCATTAACTGTATACGGGCTGTCTGAGGATCAGGTGCCGTGCGAATTAATGCTATAATTTCATCAATATTGGTAACAGCAATAGCAAGACCAACTAAAACATGCGCACGTTCACGTGCCTTACGCAAAAGATATTTTGTGCGCCGACTGACCACCTCTTCGCGAAAAGAAACAAAAGCACGAAGCATATCAAGCAACGTCATTTGCTCAGGCTTTCCCCCATTCAACGCCACCATATTACAACCAAAAGAAGTTTGTAATGGCGTATAGCGGTACAGTTGATTCAAAACAATATCTGCAACAGCTTCCCTCTTAAGTTCAATAACAACCCGATACCCATCACGGTCAGACTCATCACGTAGATCAGAGATTCCTTCGATGCGCTTATCACGTACTAATTCAGCTATCTTCTCAATCATCGTTGCTTTATTAATCTGATAAGGGATTTCGCTTACAATAATTGCCTGCCGGTTATTGCGAATTTCTTCAATATCAACCTTAGCACGCATAATAATTGAACCACGTCCTGTTTCATAAGCTGAGCGAATACCTGAACGACCGAGAATAATACCACCCGTAGGAAAATCCGGACCAGGAATAATTTCAATTATTTCATCAAGCGTTATAGTAGGATTGTCAATTAAAGCAATACATCCATCAATAACTTCACCAAGATTATGTGGAGGAATATTGGTGGCCATTCCTACAGCAATCCCACCTGATCCATTAACTAAAAGATTAGGAAAACGTGCCGGTAAAACCATAGGTTCACGCTCACGTCCATCGTAATTATCTTGAAAATCAACTGTCTCTTTATCGATATCAGCTAAAAGTTCTTCCGCAACTTTTTCTAAACGACACTCTGTATAACGCATTGCTGCAGGAGGATCGCCATCAACCGATCCGAAATTTCCCTGTCCATCAATCAATGGATTTCGTAAGGAAAAATCCTGTGCCATACGCACCAATGCATCATAAATTGAAGCATCACCATGAGGATGAAACTTCCCCATAACTTCCCCAACAACACCTGCTGATTTACGATAAGATTTATTAAAAGAAAGACCCATTTCATTCATCGCATGAAGAATACGTCGATGAACAGGTTTAAGACCATCGCGCACATCAGGTAATGCACGCGATACAATAACGCTCATCGCATAATCGAGATAAGAGCGTTGCATTTCTTCAATAATACTAACTGGCTCAATACCGGTCAGCACATCATGTTCTGATTGTGTAGTAAGATCGGTCACAACTTCAATACTTTCAAAAAAGAATCACTTTGATCTTTTATATCGAAAAAAATTGCAAAATGCTAATCTCCCTCTTTACAAAGAGTAAAAATTTAACGATAATTTTCAATATGTTATTTGCTTTTATTAAAAATCGTAATCGTATATGAAATGGATAGAGCGTTCTCTCCTCAATAAAAAGTAAAATAAATAGCTAAGTAGATACATCCTCTGCATTATTTTAAGCATTATCTCAATGATAAAATAAACGAATATTTCCGAAATAGAATATCGCTATAAGATTATCAAAAAGGAATATCATCGTCCAATTGCTGTGAAAAATTCCCTTTTAATTGATTATTCTTCTGATCAAAATCATCTTTTTGATCAAAACTACCGCTGGACTGATTTGCATTGGATACTTGCTCTCCACTTCCTACCCCACGGCTATCAAGCATTTGTAATTCACCACGGTATTTTTGTAAAACGATCTCTGTTGTATAACGATCATTTCCGTTTTGATCTTGCCATTTACGTGTCTGCAGCTGACCTTCAATATAAATTTTACTTCCTTTTTTTAAATATTGCTCAACAACTTTAATCAGATTTTCATTAAAAATAACGATATTGTGCCATTCTGTTCGCTCTTTACGCTCATTTGTATTGCGATCCCGCCAACTCTCTGAAGTAGCAATACGTAAATTTGCCACCTGATCACCAAAATTTAACCGGCGAATTTCAGGGTCCGCACCAAGATTACCAATCAAAATAACTTTATTAAGGCTCCCAGCCATTGTATAAACTCCACAAATTTAAATCATTTCCATTATAACAAAAGCTAATAATAACGTATAGTTTATTTCACATAAAAAATAAAAAACCACTATCTTAACTTTATCATTTAACCGAATTTGCATTCTTTCTTAGATGCAGCAATTGAACACATTGTAATTTTTAAAAAATAATCTTATTTCATATTCATGGCTTAATTTTTGTTCATATACGCTGAGGGTTGACATGTCTCACCAAAAATATATCTCTATTCGCGGCGCACGTGAACATAACCTAAAAAATATTGATCTTGATCTCCCACGTGATAAACTCATCGTCATAACGGGTCTTTCTGGTTCAGGAAAATCATCTTTAGCTTTTGATACAATTTATGCTGAAGGTCAACGTCGTTATGTTGAAAGCCTTTCCGCTTATGCACGCCAATTTTTGGAAATGATGCATAAACCAGATGTCGATCAAATAGATGGACTTTCCCCTGCTATCTCCATTGAGCAGAAAACAACCATCCGCACTCCTCGTTCAACAGTTGGTACTGTCACTGAAATCTACGATTATATGCGTCTACTCTTTGCTCGTATTGGTACTCCTTATTCGCCTGTTACGGGTCTCCCAATTGAGAGCCAAACAGTGAGTCAAATAGTTGACCAAATTATGACACTTCCAGAAGGTACTCGAATTTTTATTATGGCACCTTTAGTTAGAGGAAGAAAAGGCGAATATAAACAAGAACTAACAGAACTTTTAAAAAAAGGATTTCAACGTGCAAAAGTTGATGGGAAATTTTATGAAATAGCTGATGTTCCTCCTCTTAATAAAAAATATAAACATGATATAGATGTAGTAGTAGACCGCATTATCGTACGTAATGATATCACTGCTCGACTAGCTAATAGTATAGAAACTTGCTTACAACTAGCAGATGGACTTGTAATTGCTGAAATGACAGATCAGCCTTTAACAAAAAAGGAAACTATAAAAGGATCTTTTAATACATCAACAAATGAAACCCACAAACGACTCATTTTTTCAGAAAAGTTTGCTTGTCCTATATCTGGTTTCTCAATCCCTGAAATTGAACCACGCTTGTTTTCATTCAACAATCCTTTTGGAGCTTGCCCTACTTGTGATGGACTTGGTACAAAAAAAGTAATTGATCCGGTAAGAATCATACCAAATGAAAATCTTACTTTAAAAGCTGGAGCTATTGCTCCTTGGTCCAAATCATCCTTATCTTATCATCATCAAACTTTAGAAGCATTAGGAAAAGTTTATGGGTTTAAGCTCACAGATAAATGGCATACGCTCTCAAATGAAGCACAAAACGCTATTTTATATGGAACAAAAAAAGAGATCTCCTTTTTCTATAAAGATGGTGCACACTCTTACACTACAAAAAAAGCCTTTGAAGGTGTTATTCCAAGCATGGAGCGACGATGGAAAGAAACAGATTCTACACGTTTTCGTGAAGAGATTGAACCTTACATGTCTTCTTCACTCTGCCCAACCTGTAATGGTTACCGTTTAAAACCAGAAGCACTTGCTATCAAAATTCATGGAATGCATATCGGGCAAGTATCAGAACTTTCCATTTTAAAAGCAAGTCATTGGTTTTCCAATGTTCATCAACATCTCAATGAAAAACAGCGTAATATATCAGCACGAATTTTAAAAGAAATCTGCGAGCGCTTAACATTTTTAAATCGTGTGGGACTCGAATATCTTACCTTATCCAGAGCTTCAAGTACACTTTCAGGTGGAGAAAGTCAGCGTATTCGACTAGCATCGCAAATTGGCTCTGGTCTCACAGGAGTCTTATACGTATTAGATGAACCATCCATTGGTTTACATCAACGTGATAATGAACGTCTTTTAAAGACGTTATGTCATCTACGTGATCTTGGAAATACAATTATTGTGGTTGAGCATGACGAAGATGCTATTCTCACTGCAGACTATATTGTCGATATCGGTCCTGCTGCAGGCGTTCATGGTGGACAAATCATAGCTCAAGGAGCACCACAAAAAATTATGGACAATCCATCTTCACTTACAGGTCAATATCTCTCCGGAAAAATAACAATTAATTTTCCTACTCAACGACGCAAAATATCAAAATCAAAAACACTTAAAGTAATTGGAGCCAGAGGTAATAATTTGAAAAATATCACTGTAAATATTCCTCTTGGAACTTTTACTTGCATAACTGGTGTTTCTGGTGGAGGAAAATCAACATTTCTTATTGAAACCCTCTTCAAAGCTGTATCGCGTCATATCATGGGAAGCCATCAAATTCCAGCAAGCTACGATAAAATTGAAGGATTAGAGTTTCTTGATAAGGTGATTGATATCAACCAATCACCTATTGGACGTACCCCACGTTCGAATCCAGCAACTTATACTGGCATTTTCACCCAAATCCGAGATTGGTTCGCAGAACTCCCAGAATCAAAAGCTCGCGGTTATCAAGCTGGACGTTTCTCATTTAATGTTAAAGGAGGACGTTGTGAAGCATGTCAAGGAGATGGTGTTATCAAAATCGAAATGCATTTCTTACCTGATGTCTATGTTACTTGTGATGTATGCCAAGGAAAACGTTATAATAGAGAAACACTCGAAGTGAAATTTAAAGGCAAGTCTATTGCTGATATACTTGATATGACAGTTGAAAAAGCAGAAGAATTTTTTCAAGCTATTCCTACTATTCATAACAAAATAGGAATCCTCGTTAAAGCTGGTCTTGGTTATATTAAAATCGGGCAACAAGCTACAACACTTTCTGGTGGTGAAGCTCAGCGTGTAAAACTCGCTAAAGAACTTTCACGCAAAACGACTGGTCGTACACTTTACATTTTAGATGAACCAACAACCGGTTTACACTTTCACGATATTTCCAAGCTTCTTGAAGTGCTCCATGAACTGGTCGAACAAGGTAATACAGTTATCGTCATTGAACATAATCTTGAAGTCATAAAAACAGCTGACTGGATTATTGATCTGGGACCGGAAGGTGGAGATAATGGTGGTGAAATTGTTGCTGTCGGTCGCCCTGAAGACATTATTAATGTCCCCTCCTCTTATACTGGTAAATTTTTAAAAGAGCTCTTGCTACGTCGACCTTTACATAATTTAAAATCTTAAAATAAATCACAAATATCTAATAAAGCACTATAAAAAATAACGCCTTAATTTATATCATTATTGCCTTTTATAAATTTTATAATTTTTTATCCTATAAAATAATAGTGCTATATTCTATATTGCATTATTTTTAATTTTTTCGTGAAGAAAATGCTTTTTTAAAACATCTTATTATCGTAATCGTAAATAGTATAATGGTATATAAACTTATAAAATAAAATCGTTGGAGATAATTTCAATATGAAAAAAATTGAAGCCATCATAAAACCTTTTAAGCTTGATGCAGTAAAAGAAGCGCTTCAAGAAATTGGTCTACAAGGTATCACAATAACAGAGGCAAAAGGTTTTGGTTGCCAAAAAGAACAGACAGAGCTTTACCGTGGTGCAAAATATGTTATTGATTTTTTACCTAAAGTCAAAGTTGAAGTTGTTGTTACTGATGAAATCCTAGAGAAAGCAATTGAAGCAATTCGTAAAGCAGCTCAAACAAAACAAATAGGAGATGGAAAAATATTTGTTTTACCTATCGATGATGTTATTCGTATTCGCACTGGTGAAACCGGTATTGACGCTCTTTAAATATCTATAAATTTTTATCTTTTCTATTCACCTCAATCCAATAAGGAAATTGAATATGACTACCGCTTCAGACGTTCTTAAACAAATTATAGATAATGACATACGCTTCGTTGATTTACGTTTTACCGATCCAAAAGGCAAATTGCATCATGTTACAATGGATATTGCTGAAATTTGCGAAGATACATTCATCGATGGTATTATGTTTGATGGTTCTTCAATTGCTGGTTGGAAAACAATCAATGAATCGGACATGGTCTTAATGCCCGATGCAGAAACAGCTTATATTGATCCTTTTTTTGCTCAATCAACTTTGACCATACTATGTGATATACTTGATCCTGTTTCAGGAGAGTTCTATCATAGAGATCCACGTTCTATTGCTAAAAGAGCTGAAGCTTATATGAAATCTTTAGGAATCGGTGATACAATCTATGTAGGACCAGAGGCGGAATTTTTTATCTTTGATGACGTACGCTATAAAACTGATCCTTATAATACAGGTTTCAAACTCGACTCAAGTGAAAATCCATCAAATGATGATACTGAATATGAAATGGGCAATCTTGGTCATCGCCCACGTATGGGAGGTGGTTATTTTCCAGTACCTCCTATCGATTCTTGCCAAGATATACGTTCTGAAATGCTTACTGCATTAAAAAATATGGGGGTACATGTTGAAAAACATCATCATGAAGTAGCAGCAGCTCAGCATGAATTAGGTATTCGGTTTGATACACTGGTTCGTGAAGCTGATAAAATGCAAATTTTTAAATATGCTGTGCATCAAATTGCTAATAGTTATGGAAAAACAGCAACCTTTATGCCAAAACCAATTCTAGGAGATAATGGTTCAGGTATGCATGTTCACATATCAATTTGGAAAGATAAACAACCAATATTTGCAGGTGATGAGTATGCTGGGCTATCAGAAACTTGTTTATTTTTTATTGGTGGTATTATCAAGCATGCAAAAGCACTCAATGCCTTCACAAATCCATCAACTAATTCTTACAAACGCTTAGTTCCTGGGTATGAAGCACCTGTTCTTCTTGCCTATTCTGCACGTAATCGTTCTGCAGCATGCCGTATTCCATTTGGTACTTCGCCACATTCAAAACGTGTAGAAATTCGTTTTCCGGATCCAGCGTCGAATCCATATTTTGCGTTTTCAGCACTTATTATGGCTGGTCTTGATGGTATAAAGAATAAGATTCATCCTGGCCCAGCTATGGATAAAGATCTTTATGATCTTCCGCCCAAAGAGCTCAAAAACATTCCTACAGTTTCCAGAAGCCTACGTGAAGCACTTGAATTTCTTGATAAAGACCGTGATTTTCTTAAATCTGGAGATGTATTTGACGATGACCAAATTAATTCCTTTATTGAATTAAAACTGAAAGAAGTTCTGCGTTATGAAACCACCCCTCATCCTGTTGAATTTGACATGTATTATTCTGTTTAATGTATGAATAAAAGTTTTTGTTTGATTTTCATGGAATGCTGCGTCAACTATAATTAGGCGATTATTCTTCTATCAAATAGATTTTTATAGGATGTGTTTATTAGGAAGCAAGTAATATAGATCATTTTGAGATTGGTGGTGAGAAGATTATTATTACGAGCTTAGGCGATTTTTTTGGAAATTATGGTTGGGTTATTTTTGTATTTTGAAGTTTAATAAGACATTTCTTCTATATTTTGTTTTGCTTCAGACATGAATTCATGGTGATTATCGAAAGGATTATAGGTTCCATACTTTTTCTGCCACTGTATAGGATCAATAAAATTGCTGGACCAAAGGCCGATTTTATTGTTATACGCGTTTTGTTCAGCACTTAGATATGTTGTTGGGATTGGGTATTTATTGTTTTTTGATATTATCAACATACCTTCTGCAAGTCCTATTTCTGCTAAATCGATTCCTTGCACAAAACACTGAGCATAGAGGGTTTCTTTTTCTATAGCAGTTTGCTTACAAGATAAGTTATGTCCTAGAGTTTTGGTCACCAGCCACGCTGTTGTGACAGCTCCACATGGCCATTCTTGGTTATTTAATTTTGCTTTTTGACGGGGTGCACATGTATTTACACCATATAAGTGAATATTTCGGATGATAGGTTTATGTTTAGACTTTTCAGGAGGGGTTATTAATTTGAATGTGACACCGCTGGTAACAGATGCTATACCATTAAACATATCTTCATAATTGTTTGGAGCACTATTAATCCAATTGAGATCTAGTTTATTATTTAATTTTTTTTGAATACTCGCTTCATAGTGCTTATTTTGTTCGAGATACATATTCATTGTATCTTGGTTTTCTTGCATTTTTAATGCCTCGAGAATATCTAAATTTGTTTGGTTTTGATTTTGGCTTATTATCCATATTCCTATAGAACAAATAATGTAGACAATAATAATCGGTTTAAATCGCATTCGCCCAATCCTGATTGTTTTTATACCCCATAAATTTTTTATACATCTCTGCTTTTCTCCTAATTTTCAAGAGAGAGTTTCAATAGTACTTGTTGTAAATTAAACACATTTTGCAAAGAAAAATATTATTTTTGTATTTTTAATATTGTCATTTTGATAAAATAACAATACTTGTGCTTGCCTCTTCTGATTATTTCTGTCTTTGGTTCTAAAAAGATTTTTTGATAGCTTGATAGAATACTTACGATTAAAGAAGCTTAAAGTTGTGAACCTGAGTATTATTTGTAGAAATAAAAGGATATCAATGTGTAATCAATCTTCTTTTGAAGAGAGGCCAAATGATAAACAATGTATCTAAGAATATTTACTATATCGCCTTTACACTCCTTTTAACCATGTTCGTTGTATTAAGTCCTGCTTATGCTAATGCTACTGCTGGCGGCATGGGGAATCTTGATACGGTTTTGCGGAATATTGTTACTATGATGACAGGTACAACAGCGAAGCTCATTGCGACCATATGTGTTGCAGCTGTGGGTATTGGTTGGATGTATGGTGTTATTGATTTACGCAAAGCGGCATATTGTGTTCTTGGTATTGGTATTGTTTTTGGTGCTTCGGCTCTTGTTAATTTATTAATGGGTGGTACATCATAAATGAACGAAGACACTCTTTTTCTTGCCTGTACACGACCAGCCATGTTTGCGGGTGTTACTGTAGAAGCAATGGCATTAAATGTCATAGCAACGTCTACTCTTTTTATCATTACAAGTAGCTTTTCAATGATCGGTCTTGGTGTTGGTTTGCACTTTATCTTACGTGAAATCACGAAACGCGACCATAACCAATTTCGTGTTCTATTTGCTTGGCTCAATACTCGAGGCAAACAAAAGAACCTGACGAGATGGGGGGGAGGATCTACATCTCCTTTACGTCTCATCCGTACTTACAAGGAGCTACAATAAAGGAGATAAATGCAGTGATGAAGCGGGAATCGAAGCGGGAAACTTTACCCGAAGAATACATTCCCTATGTCCGTCATGTCAATCAACATGTGATTGCATTGGCTTCACGTTGCTTAATGACAGTAATTACTGTTGAAGGCATAAATTTTGATACTGCAGATATCAGCCAATTAAATTCTTTACATACCCAATTAAACACGCTTTTGAAAAATATAGCAGATGAACGTGTTGCTTTATATTCTCACGTTATCCGTCGACGTGAAACGATTTATCCAGAAAGCCAATTTTCTTCATCTTTTGCAACAATCTTAGATCAACAATACAAACAAAAAATGATTTCGCAAGATCTTTATCGAAATGATCTATTTCTTTCGGTTCTCTGGAATCCTGCAGCAGATAAAACTGAACAGCTAGCTTCTTTTTTTCATCGTTTAACACAAGCAAAAAAGATGCAATCGGAACCAGACTTTGAATCTGTTCGGAAAATCGAAGAGTTAAGTCAAGATCTTATACAAGGTCTGGAATGCTATGAAGCACGACTTTTATCTACTTACGAATACAATGACATTTTATTTTCTGAGCAAAGTGAATTTCTTCATCAATTGGTGGGAGGAAGGCGTGAACGCATACCCCTTACCTTTGGGACTATTGCCTCAACGATTTATTCAGATCGTATTATCTTCGGCAAAGAAATTATCGAAATTCGTCATGAAAGCAATGAACGCTTTGTCGGTATGTTTGGCTGGAAAGAATATCCTTCTAGAACACGTCCTGGCATGACCGATGGCTTGTTGACAGCACCCTTTGAATTTATTTTAACGCAATCCTTTGTTTTTAAAAGTAAAGCAGTTGCAAGTGCTATTATGAGCCGTAAACAAAATCAAATGATTAATGTAGCGGATCGTGCCAGCTCGCAAATTGGAGCTCTTGATGAGGCACTTGATGATTTAGAGTCCAATCGTTTTGTTTTGGGAGAACATCATCTCTCTTTAGCCGTTTTTGCTGATCGTCCACAAGAATTGGCAGAACATCTCTCCAAAGCGCGTTCATATCTTACTAATGGTGGTGCAGTTATAGCGAGAGAAGATCTAGGATTAGAAGCAGCATGGTGGGCACAACTTCCTGGCAACTTTAGCTATCGAGCACGCTCTGGAGCTATTAGCAGCAGAAATTTTGCAGCATTATCCCCCTTTCATTCATTCCCCATTGGCAAACTAAAGGGTAATGTTTGGGGCTCTGCTGTCGCTTTATTACAAACGCAAGCTGGCTCTCCTTATTATTTTAATTTTCATTTTGGTGATGTTGGGAATACCTTTATTTGCGGTCCGTCAGGATCTGGAAAAACAGTCATTGTTAATTTTCTTCTTGCACAATCGCAAAAACACAACCCAACAATAGTCTTTTTTGATAAAGACCAAGGAGCAGAGATTTTTGTTCGTGCTGGAGGTGGCAAATATAAGCCTTTGAAAAATGGTAAACCTACCGGTATTGCACCATTAAAAGGCATAGAATACACAGAAAAAAACAAACTCTTTCTTCAGCATTGGGTTTTAAAGTTGGTTACTACGGACGGCCAAACAGTGACAGAACAAGAGCGACAAGATGTCGCTAGAGCGATCGATTCCTTAGAAAGTCTTCCTCTAGAACAACGCTCACTCGGTGCACTTCAACTGTTTTTTGATAATACCTCCACAGAAGGTATTGCGATACGTTTAAAACGTTGGATCAAAGGCAATCCTTTAGGGTGGGTCTTTGATAATGATCACGATGACCTCAATTTAGATGCTCAATTCATAGGTTATGATATGACCGATTTCTTAGATAATGAAGAAATTCGTCGCCCTTTGATGATGTATCTGTTTAACCGCATTCTCGATCTTATTGATGGTCGGCGTATCATTATTGTTATTGATGAATTCTGGAAAGCCCTTGAAGATGATTCATTTAAAGCTTTTACTCAAGATCGTCTTAAAACAATTCGTAAACAAAATGGCATGATGCTCTTTGCAACACAAAGCCCCAGAGATGCTTTGAATTCAACAATCGCTCATACAATCATTGAACAATGCCCCACTCAAATGTTTTTTCCAAATCAAAAAGCCAATTACAACGATTATGTTGAAAACTTTAAATTAACTGAACGTGAATTTGAACTAATCCAATCAGAATTAAGCAGAGAATCTCGTCGCTTTCTCATTAAACAAGGTCACAATTCTGTTGTTGCAGAACTCAACTTACGTGGAATGGATAATGAAATCGCTGTCTTAAGCGGAACAACCAGAAATATCGAACTCGTGAATCAAATTATAAGTGAACACGGAACAAATCCCAATGTATGGCTACCTATATTTTATCAAAGGAGACAAGCTCAATGAAACCATTGTATCTGATTACGCTTTTATCATTATGCTCTACCTCTCTTTTATCATTATGTTCTATCTCTTATGCAGTATCGCAAACAGATACTGAGACATATTATCAAAATGCCATACAAGCTTCATCAGGATCAGAAATCTCAGATTTAGAAACAGCTAAATCTGTTTATGCTTCGGCAGTTGCAAATCAAGAAAAGATTAAAGAAATCAATAATAAATTATCACAGAATCTTACGCCAGAACAAAAAGCAGCTCTTCAAACGGAGTTGGCTATTCTTCAAGCTAATCTTCAAGCGGATATTCTAAAACTTCAGGCTTCTGCTATTATAAAATCGGAAAGTGCTCAATCAAAAGAACAAGAACGTGAACAAGAGCAACAGAAAAACCAGGAAGCTGTTCAACAAACACTTCAAGAACAGTTGGAGCAAGCTAAAACTAAGCTCAAGTTATAAACTTACTCCAGTTAGTAAAAAAGAAGAAAGGGAAAGCTCTTCAAATACAGTTGGCTAGTTTTCAAATAAATTCTCTCATTCAGGCTCCTTCTATAATTCAATGGAAATACTCAATCATAAGAAGGGCGTGAAGAGGTGCAAGAAAAATCATAAATTCATATTTATCGAACATTACAGGCAAAATTAGAATAAGATAAAACTGATGTCAGATTTTAAATTTACTCCGTTTGAAACTGTTTCTTCGTATATTTTAGCACCACTCAACGATGTAGTGGATACAACAGTCAGTAGCTTGTCTTCTGCTATTGCAGCACCCTTAAATCTTGCTGCAATCATTTTTATCTTTTTATATGGCTATAATGTTATGACTGGCCACGTCGCCCTTTCAATGCATAGTCTCCTTAATAATGTCATTAAAATCGTTGTTGTGACAACAATGGCAACAAATGCAGATGTATTTAATACTTACATCAAAGATATATTTTTCGGTAATTTAGCCAATGCTATTGGGAATGCGTTCAATAGCAGTCCCGTCGACTCTAATGTTTTCGATTATCTCTTGTTAATTACGAATACGCGCTATCAAGATTTTGTAGGTAGGGCTGGTTTTTTTGAAAAGATTATGGTGGGATTGATTGGTGGTATAATGTTTTTGGCGGTTATCTTTTTTTGTACAGTTGGTTTTATTATCCAAATGTTTGCAAAAATTACATTAATCATGGTGATAGGTCTTGGTCCTCTTTTCATTAGTTTATATTTATTCAATGTAACTCGCAGATACGCCGATGCATGGATTTCAACATTAGTTAATTTTACAGTTTTGCAAGTTCTTGTGATGATGCTTGGAACAATGATGTGTAAAATTATGCTGTATGTTTTCGATAGCTCATATACTTCAATCTATTTCTTGCTGCCTCCTGTCCTTGTAGTCTCAATAGTGGGAATTGTTCTCTTCCAATCACTTCCTACCATTGCTTCTGCACTCTCTAGTGGAGGACCATATCATCATGCTGGTGTCTCATCAGGATCACAAATAATCTCAATGGCTTCTGGCGCCTTTAACCTCGCTGGAAGAGGCTTTACAGTCGGTAGCAGTGCAGCAAGAGGTGCATCTGTAGGAGGTTCTCGTGCTGCGCAGCAAGCTGCACAAGCTGCGGAAATGATGCGTGGAGGTGGTCGTGGCGCATTCTAATATCAACTGTCTCTCCAATACGGCTATAGTCAGACCCTTAACCCAAAAGGTATTAACCGTACGCACAGCCGATGAAAAGCTCTCTTCGCTTTTTCAAAAAATCAGTTCTCATGTTTTGGAAAAATTACGCACTGCAAAATCCCAATATTTTATTTTTCAAAATATTTGCGAGTTCAGATAATGAAACTAAAAATAACTATCATTTTAATTCTTTTGATAGCACTTACGGGTTGCGCTTCTTTTAAAAGTGGCCCCAAAAAACTTCCACGCTGTAGCGGACAGAATATCCGTATGCTCAATCAAGGAAAATGGAACTGGAACAATAATAGCACCTTCCTTCACAATACGGCAATCAAGCCAATCACAACTCCTATTATCCTCAACACACAAGAAAATGAAGCACCAAAAGCTCATGTCGAACTCCCTGCACCTCCTGTGAATACAATAAACCATCAAACTCCCTCTTATACGAATGCGGAGATCACACATGAAAAGTGATGAATTTAAAGAATATATAAGAGAAGCGCGGTCATTCGATATTGATCGTATGTGTAGTACGCGACTGCAAATGAAAATGGCTATAGCTTTGACCGTGCTTTTTGGGTTGATAACAATCGCTTTGGCTTTAGCCGTGGTAACCTTAACACCCTTAAAAACCGTAGAGCCTTTTGTTATCCGCGTAGATAATTCTACAGGTATTGTCGATGTCGTGAGTGTTCTAAAAGATGAACCTCAAAATTATGATGAAGCAATAACACGCTACTTCGCGAGCAAATATATTCGTGCACGCGAAAGTTTCCAATTATCAGAAACAGAAAATAACTTTCGTATCACTTCTCTTTTATCTTCCGTAGAAGAACAAAATCGCTTTGCCAAATGGTATTCGGGAAATAATCCAAATAGTCCGCAAAATATCTATAAAAATATGTCCGTGACAGTCACAATAAAATCCATTTCTTTTTTAAGTAAAGATCTCATTCAAGTGCGTTACTATAAAACGATTAGAGACACTAATGGAAAAGAAGATATTTTCCATTGGGTTTCGGTCTTAAATTTTTCCTACGTTAATACACGCATTTCAGTAGAAAATCGCTTAATTAATCCGCTTGGTTTCCAAGTGTCAGAATATAGATCTGATCCAGAGGTAGTTCAATGATTAGAGTAGTAAAAATATTCTTTTTAACTCTCATCGTTGCAATAAGCTGTGATGCATCTTTATCATGGGCAGAAATTTCTCCCGTGGGTGCCCAAAAAGATAATCGGATCAGATTTATTAATTATGACCCATATAATGTCACAAAAATCATTGGATCTATTCGCTCTTCAGTGCAGATTGAATTCGCTAGCGATGAAAATATTTCCTATATTGGAATTGGCAATTCCGTTGCTTGGCAAGTCGCACCAGCCGGTCACTTTGTCTTCCTCAAACCCCGTGAAGTTCAGCCTATCACCAATCTACAAATTGTCACAACTCGCCAAGATGGGACAAAACGATCTTATCAATTTGAACTTCAAGTGCGTGAAGGCGATGTTTCTATCGGTAATGACACATATTTCCTTGTAAAGTTTCGTTATCCAGAAGATGAAGCTTTGCGTAAACAATTAGCTCAAGAAGCTAAAGCACAAAAGGATGAAGAAGAATATGCCGATAATATCCTCAATATGCATGAACATTTTGGACCGCGCAATTGGGCTTATATTGCTCAAGGTTCCCCCCTCATTGAACCAAGCTCAGTCTATGATAACGGTAGAACAACAACATTTACCTTTTTAGGAAATAATGAAATCCCTGCCATTTATCTTGTCTCGCTTGATGGACAGGAAACTATCGTTCCAAAATCAATTAAAGGAAACCAGGTCATTGTTCATGCCATAGCCATGCAATTCACTTTGCGACGTGGTAACGAAGTTCTGTGTATCTTTAACAAAGGTTTTATCCCAAGAGGAATTAATCCCGGAACCGGGACAACATCACCTTCTGTCCAACGTGAAATAAACGTAGAGAAACAGCCATGAATAATGATGAAGTGGATGAAATAAATCTTAATAAGTATGACGCGATAAAGGATCGTGATACAATAGAGGATGGTCAAGAAAAAAAAGAGGGCTTTAATTTAGGAAAAGGCCTTGCTCTTCTTATTCTCTTTAGTGTCTGTATTTATTTAATATATATAATCCTTTCATCTTCAAAAGATACAAAAAAACAGCCCATAGAATTACCTAAAGAAGCAAGCAGCAGACAAACAGAACTGTTCCAATCGATAAAACCCACGATGGCTCCTCTAGAGCTAGCTGATAAAAATAATCCCCTGTTGCCTAAGGTCGAATTACCAACACCAACAATCAATCAGCCAAAATTTGATCATAAATTATTAGAAGCAGCACAACGTGCTCCCGTTTTAGCCTATGTTAATCCAAATCAGCAACAAGTTACTTCAGAAAATAATAATAATACCGTTTCTCTTGACCAAAATAACAATCGCTCAAATAAAACAGCACAATCCTTTAATCACCTCCTCGAAGCAACAAAGTTAGACGGTGTTCATGCATCAACACTCGGTAACCGAAATTACATCATTGCAATGGGAGCCTCTATTCCATGTATCTTAGAAACAGCAATCAGCAGTGAACAACAAGGTTTTGTTAGCTGTATCGTTTCCAGAGATATCTTGTCAGACAATGGTCGTATCGTTTTGCTCGATAAAGGAACACAAATCATCGGTGAATATCGTAGCGGTTTAAAAAAAGGCCAATCGCGTCTCTTCATATTATGGAATAGAGCTAAAACACCAGAGGGTATCATTATAACATTGTCCTCACCAGCAACAGATTCCTTAGGCCGATCAGGTGTTGATGGTGATATTGATAATCATTGGTTTGAACGACTTGGTTCTGCACTTCTTGTTTCAATCGTCAGAGATGCAACAAATTACGCAAATAACCGGCTAAATTTACTCAAAACACCAACACAACAAGAACAAACAATAGACACCTTGTCTTCAGGAACACATAGCCTTTATGCAGGAACAGATATGGCAAAAATTATCGCAGAAAATTACGTCCATATCCCTCCAACCTTGACCAAAAATCAAGGTGAAATGGTTAATGTTTTTGTTGCCCGCGACCTAGATTTCTCAACTGTATATAAATTGAAAATTATCGAAAATAACAAAAAGGTTATTCATCGCGCCTTTTCGGGAGACTTTCATAAAAACTCTACGGGGACATTGAAATGAAACAAAACTTCCAAAATATAAATGATGAAACCATTGCTATCGTTTTAACAAAACTCAAACCAATTCATAATTTTCTTAAAGATGAAAGTCTTTTTGAAATCGTTATTAACCGTCCTTATCAGGTCATGATCGAAGGAACTACAGGATGGAAAACAATAGAAGTACCAGAGCTCTCTTTTAATGAACTTATGGGTATGGCTAAAGTGATCGCTGCTTATTCTAAGCAAAGTATTTCCGATAAAAATCCAATACTATCGGCTACCTTGCCAAATAATGAGCGTATTCAAATCGTCATTCCTCCAGCTGTAGAAAAACATTGATTAAACATTCTATAGAAAAAAATTACCTTATGAAAGGATAATCATGACAGAAACAGTCTCAAATGAAGCAATAGTAACAGAACCATCATCCAGCTTGCCTTTACCTAAGAATTATAACTATCCCAATAGTCTTACACTAAAGAATAAATATGGAATAATAGACCATAAAGAGTTTACGGATAAATGTGCGCATGATTCAGCAAAAGCAGCTATTAATTTGCGTCAAGAAGCATTGCCAGAGAAGTTTGATTCTTCTTATTTAAAATATATTCATAAACGCTTGTTCGAGAATACATTTGAATGGGCTGGCTGTACTCGCGATATCCCTTTCTCATTTAAAGATGGTACAGTTGCTGTTATGCCAGAAATGATAAGATCAAATTGGAAAACAGACCAACCAATCATTTTTGCAACCGGTAATAAAGTGCAAGATGGTTTAAAAAGTATAGATAAAATGCTCATTGAAAAAAATAATTTACAAGACTTACCGCGCCAAGAATTTATTCATCATATAGCACAAATATTTGCTTCCCTCAACTATACGCATCCTTTCAGAGAAGGCAATGGACGTACACAACGGATATTTTGCGAAAAGCTTGCTCAAGCTGCAAATTATAATCTTGACTTTTCAATTGTGACCTCAGAACGTATGTCTGAGGTCAGTATTGCAGCAGCACAAGACAACAATCTAGAACCTATGAAAAAGCTTTTTGATGATATCTCCGACCCCCAAAAAACCGCTATTTTAAAGGAATTCATAAGCAATACACAAAATATTGATCAAGAGAATATTAATAATTGTATTATTGTAGCAGCAGATGAAGGTGTAACCTATACAGGAACTTATAAAGGTGAAAGCCCAGATAGTATTGTAATCAAAACGAATAATATCTATACAATCTGTAGCAAAGATAGTTTTACACCAGAGCAAATTAAGGCATTAAAATTTGATGATACCATCACTTTTACAATTCCAACCACTCAAAATAAAGAAAATGTTTTAATTCCAAAAGAAATATTAGCTCCTTTGACATCAAAACAAATATTAAAAAAAATTCAAAACAATACTGACATTCAAAACAAACAAAAAGAAATCAAACGTTTATCAAAACTTGTATATGGTAGCGCTAAAATATTAGATGAACAGATAAAGATGATTAATAAGAATCCAAAGCTAAGCAAACAGCTTTCCTCACAAATTCTGTCTTCTCCCAACTCTGTTGCTAATCTTTCAGGCTTTGAAATATTGGGTATGAAAAACTCGGTGCGTAAAAAAGCTGAAGATCATGCTATCAAACTCGCTAACTCGATTGACACTTATGCATCTATTGTAAACAATGTTAAGGCAACAATAGTTCAACAGCACAAATCAGAACAAAAACGCTGTCAAACAACAGTAAAACTACCCAGCTCAATATTGCAAAACATTCTTAACTTACCAGAAGAAAAGCGAAAGGAATTGTTATCAGAGGAAAAGTTATCTTCTTCGATTGCCAGAGAACTGGATGAATTTATGCATGCACTCAATACTCGTCTTTCACCAAAAGAGCGCAGAAATATCTGTGAAAGTGATCATCAACAATTCGCTAAAAGTCTTGGCATATCAGAAAATAAAGCAACAACAATCATCAAAGTTGCTCAAGAAGCTAAAGAAGTATTCCAACAAATACAAAAAGTAGCATTTAACCTTGAAAAACAGTTTATTGTCGCAAACTAAAATATCAAAATTTTTCTTTCATGTGATATCGCTTATAAAGTATTCTCTGAAAGTATTAGCATATCAGAAAGTACAACGAGGACAATTGCAGAAATTTTTGATAAAACTTCAAAAATATACTTTAGATTTTCGAAGTTCAAAATAAATTAATCAAAAAATGATGATAAAATATTTATAATGATTAAGGAGCATTTAGCGAATTTTTATATAATCATTGAGTGTACTATGTTCTCTTGATGAGAAGCGTAAATTGATTTTACTCATAAAATAATATAGATCTTAATGAAAAACACCTGAGTTTTATATTTGCATCTTCGAGATGTTGTTTGATTATGTTATTTTCAAATTTAAATCTAAAATTCCAATACATCTAATCTATTCGAATATGTTCTCAAGTAAGCATTTATGAAGATATTGTAAATAGGAAAAATCAAACTTTTCTGACAGTATTTCTTGATACAAATAAACAACTGCGTATTCCGATCATACGCACACTTCTCATTAAAATACTGAGATTTTTTTTATGCCATGTCTATTTCTTAATATATTGCTGCCAAAATAAATATAACCGTAAGCTAAAGACAACAAAATATTATTAGTTGTTTATTTCAACATCTATTGTCTATGATTAGCTCTTTATAGCGTTGCATTGTCCATAAGAGTATTAAACTCTTCTAATGAATACTCTCCCTTAGCATATCCCTCTAAAATTTCAAGCGTCTTAGAATGAAGAGTGATCCCTTCAATTGCATGTGTGCTGATAGCTGCATCAACCGCTTCACGGCGTTTTTGTAATTCTTCTGGTGTCAAAGATGTAGAATAATCAGTTGATTTCTTTTTCATAAAATCTTCCTTTTCTTTACTTATTTTTATAAAATAAAGGCATGTTTATTTGTTAGGTCTTAAATAACTTATGTAAAATATTTCTGCTTTTTTATGAACGGAATGTCCTTACAACAATTGTGCCACCTACAAATATTAAATGAATTATAAATCCTCACATTTTTAACTAGCTATATTTATTACTTTTAAATCATTACTCTTAACTCTTTTTAACAAGTTCTGTAATTGCTCACCTTGCGCAAAAAGCTTTTGAATTATCTTCGCTTTACTTTCTGATATACCAATGCTTTCGGCTAGCAATTGATAATTAGCATCACATAGCCATTTGTGCTCGCTTGGTGTAAGACGGAAACGAACTTTTTCTACAAAAGTACTGAGTTCTTTTTGCAATGAAGGAGAGGAACTTAAAGCTTCTTTCTGCATATCCTTTGACAAATTGAAAACATCCTGTAATTCTTTGCTGGGCATTTTCACTACTGTCATCAGACGTTGTTGTTTTACTAGATGCTGTCGAACAATTTCATATCTCACATTTCTTACAATACTGCCATAGCCACTAATCTGTTGCGTAAGTGTTCCAATATTTTGTTCAGCTGTTTTGTATTTTGAATTTTTAAAGCATAATATCTTTTTACCTGCTAATTTAGAAATAGATGCAGGAGAATCAGTTATTTGCTTTATAAGCATTTTATCAAAATTTCCACTTTCAGGAATGAGATCCATCTTTTCGCTGAATGTTTCTAGCTTTTTATAAACACGTTTTGCATAAATATTAACTTGTCTTTGCTTTAATTGAACAGCATGATGATTCATAACCCTTTCACTAATTTGATCTGATGTTAAAGGAGCTAATATTTCTTTTGGAATAAGAACGTCTTTTATATCTTCTTTTATTGAAAATTCAAAATGTAATGCATTACCAGATTTTAATGCCTTAATTTGCTCTGGTAACAAATAATCTTTTTTGAATATCACATAAACTGGTTCTACCATATAATCACGATCTATTTTGAGTAGAATAGATTCCGGGCTATCACTTTCATAAACGCCTACATAGGTATCCCTTTTCTTTGGCATTAAAATAATCTTTTTTTGAGCATCTATATACTCGATATTGCTCATGGAGTTTATGAACTCCTTCATAATTTCTACTGTTTTCGGATTTGAAATATCTTCAAAGATATCTCTGACAACACTTATATTGCTCGGAGTATCAGCATTCATCATAGAAAGCCTACTGCAAACTATCATACGTTTTGCTGTAACAATTGAGAAATCTAATTGATAACCCGCAGCTTCAGCAAGTTTTTCAAAAAATATTCGTTGCGTGCGACCATTCCCATCTCTAAAAGGATGTATATAATTAAGAAAAGCAAACATACCCGCTGCTTTATTAATATAACCTTTATGCGATAAACCTTGCAAATTATTATGCTGTGCAAGTGTTTTATCCATATTATTTAGATAGTTAAAAATTTTTTCACTTTCTGCAAAAGTGCTTCCCGAGTTTACCTTTTGCATTGTTGGCATAATGGCAATAGTACCATCCTCAAATACAAATGGAAAGTCACGGGTGTATCCAGCCCATTCAAATGTATTCTCGAACAAGCGTTTATGAATATATTTTAAATAAGAAGAATCAAATTTCTCTGGTAGCGGTTCATGGTATAAATTAACCATTGCTTTTACTGTGTAATGTCCGCTCATTGCGTTCAGAGCTTTTATGTCTGTTATTCCATATTTATTTTTTAGTACAGTGGTCTGAGGATAATTATAATTGTGAGATGACGGGAGGTTAGAGTCAAATGGTAGCACAGGTTCTAGCACAGGTTCTTCCACTTGCACGCTTTTCACATCATCCAGAATAATTTTTCCAAAACTATCCATGATAACATTAAATTCACTCAATGAATAGTTTCCCCTTGCGTATTGTCCTAAAATTGTAATTGTATGAGAATGCAAAGCGATACTTTCAATAGTATGAGTATGAATCACTGAATCAGCAATTCGGCGACGCTTTTGAAGTTCTTTGACTGATACGGATGTTAAATTATGTGCTTCCACTGGCATAACTCTTCCTATTTTTTTTCATTTATAAAATAGAAATTTATAAAATAGAAATATGTTTTTACTTTGTTATACTTTTATTTTGATATTATTTTTTTGTTTTTAAGAACAATTTTTTCCTCATGGAAATAATTTATAAATTTATCATAAAAATCTTGTATGTTAGACTGCTACAGCCATCCGTCTTAACTTATTCACTGTGAATTGTTGAGATTCTCGATACACTTTTTTTGTTTCACGAACAGTTTTTATAAGTATTTTTGCTTTATGTTCTGACATATTAATACTTTGGGCGAGTTTTTTATGATCACCTATTTTGAGCGCTTTAGTCTCATCTATTGAAAGACGAGACTCGATTTTCAATAAAAAGTCGAAGAGCTCTTTTTGGATCTCAACACAATCTTCTCCGTTGAAAACTTTTTCTCTCTCACTTGGAGACATGTTAAGAATATTTTGCACTGCTTCACCAGGCAACTTTATTTCTTGTGCAAGGCGTTTTTTTTCTATTTCATGATTTCGAATAATCATATTTTTAACAAGCCCTACACCATACCCGTACTCTTTAATTTTTCGACTCAGTAATGAAAGCTTTCTTTCAGCCCTTATGCGTTTGGGACTCTTTATAAACCATATTTTAAAGCCAGCGAGCTTAGAAATAGATTGAGGATATTTTAAAATTTGTTGAGCAATTTTTTCACTCGCCCCTTGCTCTTGATTAATCATATCGAGACTTTGATCTAATACTTTTGAACTTCCATAAACAATTTTTGATAAACACTTGATTTCTTTCCAATCTTCTGTAAGCACAGCAGTGTCTTTAACCTTTTTAAGCATTTCTTCTAACGTCAAAGAAGTGAGTTTTTCTGCTGGGATAAGAATTTGATTTAAATTTTTATTTATTGGAATTTTAAAGGTAATCTTATCACCAAGTTTCAATGCCTTAAGTTGTTCTGGTGCAAAATAATCTTTACAGCACACGATATATAAGTCTACTGTTTCAATTATAATAGAATCCGCATTACTATTCTTATAAATACCCGTATACTCTATATTTTCACGTGGTGTTATAATAATTTGTTCATTCAAAAACTTACGTCTATGCCGAGATGCAGAATATACATAGTCCTTTAAAACGCGCGTTTTTTCTGGATTGGAGATATCTTCGAACAAATGTTGCATTGCTTCATAATTTACATTACTTTTTATGGGTATTGTACTATTACAGGCATGTATCATGCGTTTTTTTGTTACAACTGAAAAATCGAGCTTATGGCCTGCAGCTTCTCCGAGTTTTTCAAAAAACATTTGTTGTGTACGCCCATTGCCATCTCTGAACGGATGTATATAGTTGAGAAAGGAAAAAAGCTTTACTGCTTCCTCAATAAAATCTTCACGAGATAAACCTTGCAAATTATTTTTTTCAGCAAGTATTTGATCAAATTTATGTAAGCTTTTTGATACTTTTTTACTATCTTTGAAAAAAGCATCTGAATTTGGTATTTGCATCTTTGAGATGTTGGCAGTTATACCATTTTCAAATTTAAATGTAAGATCGCGAGTACATCCGGCCCATTCAAACGTCTTCGTAAATAAGCGTTTATGCAGATATTTTAAATAGGAGGAATCAAACTTCTCTGGCAGTGTTTCTTGACGCAAATAAACAGCTGCTTTTTCTGAATCACGCGCACATTTCTTATCAAGAGACTGAGCATCTTTTATCCCATATTTATTTATTAATGTATTATTGTCAGGATAAGTATAATCACAAGAAAATAAGTTTAATGATTTTATCTTTTTTGTTAAAGGCCTAAAAGTTTTTTTTAGAGATTTTAAATTTGTTTTTCTCATGATCGTTTACACAAATATTATTTTTAATAAATATGACTTTTGCACATGCGTTCTATATTCGTCACAGATAACCATATTGGAAAGTCACCATGTGTTCTGCTATAATAACTAAAAAATTCAGTTATTGATCTGCAATTTCAGCGAATTTTTCAAAAATTTTTGTTATGTGTGCCTATTATCATCTCTAATCAGTTTTTCTTTCCTTTTGGAGCAAAGCGATTCTTTTCAGTAGCAGCTAACATCTCTTTTCTTCTGAAGTAAATTGCTCGTCCACAGCGTAAAGGCGGTTGTCCTTGCATAAGAATGATTTGTTCATCTTGTCGCATTTCTTGAATAATTTCATGAGGTAAAATCAGCGCTCTTTGTTGATAATTTATATTTTTAGAGCCTTTTAAAAATTGTCCTTTAGATTTACTTTCTCCAGTCACTTCAATAGTCATTTGACCACAACGTTCTGAAATATCTTTAGCTGTTTGTAAATCTTTAATAGCGGCATAACTCACAAACGAACAACTCTCAAACCATGATTGCGCTCCTGATTTTCCAAAGTGATTTACTAACTGACCAGAGGATTGATAAAATAACATTAAAGATATACCATATTTACGTCCACGGTCACGCGCTTCTTCTAAAATGTTCATATAGCCAAGCAAATCAACCTCATCCAAAACAAACAAAACACGCTTTTTATAGTTCCCATCAGCTGTAACCATTGCATTTAAAAAAGCACCAATAATCACACGTCCAATCCCTGGATAACTATTTAAAATACTTGCAGGAAGATTAAGAAAAATATCTGTATTCCCATCTGCTATATCTGAGGACAGGAAATCATCACCACAAACAAGATCTGCGTAATTAGATAAAGAAAGCCACTGAGTATCTTTCGAGGCAGTTGTATAAACACCTGAAAAAGTTTGATCTGCCATTTCTGTGAAAATACCAACCATTTCACGAATAAAAGGAGAAGGTGATGTATCTTGAATATTGCGCAATTGGTTAACAACAACCGTTTCTGATTGAGAAAGAATTTTGCGCAATGTTTTTAGATTACGCTCACTGTCATCGTATTCATCAGAAAATATGACATGTGCAAGAAGAGCAGTTAAAAGATTATGGGCTTGTGTTGAAAAGTATTCTGCTGAAGAATTTTCTGATTTTTTGTCAGTAAGTAGCAGTTTAGAAAAACCCACGATATTCGCTTCACGTTGTGTGCGAGGTACGCTATCATCTAAAAGCCAATCGAGAACATTGAAAGTTTTGGTTGATATTGAAGTTGGATCAAGAACAATAACATTTCTATTCTCCATCTTTTTACGCGCCAATTGAACCATTGGTGCAACTTCTGTTGAAGGATCAAGACAAATAATAGAGCCTGGATATTTTAAACATACTGGAATCACTGTACTTGTTGTTTTATATCCGCCAGAACCAGCAAAAAAAATCATATGAGTTGAACCAAAGTCAAGATTAAAGGTTAATAAGGGTGACGTTCCTCCTTTTCCCCATGTTGCCTTATCTCCGGGTGCAAAGGGGATATTACGCACACTATCTTT
This sequence comes from Bartonella bennetti, assembly GCF_045945445.1. Taxonomy (NCBI): domain Bacteria; kingdom Pseudomonadati; phylum Pseudomonadota; class Alphaproteobacteria; order Hyphomicrobiales; family Bartonellaceae; genus Bartonella; species Bartonella bennetti. The sequence goes on from NZ_CP174576.1 coordinate 816,294, forward strand.
GTCAACACGGTATCTTTCACCAACAACAATTTGACCGTTCGCAGGAAAAATTTTTTTTGCCTCACTTAAATTCATCCATGATGCATCACCAAAAACTCCTTTTTTGGCACGCTTCACGCCTTTTGTATTTTTAAGCGAAGTAGTTGTTAAGAATTGAGCTATTAAAAGAAGAATACCGCCAATTATGCCAAAGATAACCATGACATCAATAAACTGCAAAGCGTAGCTCCATGTTATTCCTTGTTGGCCAATATAAGGGCTTAAGCGTTTAATTTCGCAGTTAAGATAGTAAAGAGAGACACCAGTAAAAAAAAATGCTGTAACAATTGTAATTGCTCTGCGTAGATATAGCTTTTGCGATATAGTGTAAATAAATGATACAGCAACAACGAGTAGTTGCGCTAATAATGGTTCTGAACGAATATACCAATATTTTTCATAATCTTGTAATCCGTTTATTAGAAATAATAACACATAAGGAACAAGGAATATTATTAAACTACCTAAAATTATTGGCGTTAAAATAAGAAATAATTGTGTTTTAGTATATTTCATTACGACCTACTTTTGCTTTTATCATGCCATAAAATCACACTTTATTAGCAGAATGTATAATGTAAGTGACATTTGCTAAAAGTCATAATATTATTACAAATAACTCTTATTCATGAATGTTAAATGAAATATAAAGCCTTAATTTTAGAGGCTCATATATTGCATTTTCGGGCGCTTAGGTTGCACTATGTCCAAAACTGCATTGATTTTCTTAACAGTTTCTGTAATCACTTTTGCTTTATTTTCTGATATTCCAATGCTTTCAGAAAGCGCTTTATAATTAGCATTTCGCATCTCGTTATTTTCTTTTGTTGATAAACGCAAGGTAATTGAACGTATGAGTCCATTCATTTCTGCATAAATTTCAGGAGAGTCATTTATAGCAGTTAGTTGCAATCTTTTGGACAAATTAAGTACATTTTGTAATTTTGAACTAGGCATCTTTACTACTTGTGCAACGCGTTTTTCTTTTGCTTTATGTGTTCTAATAGCTGTATGTCTAATCTCTGATACTATATCTGCATAATTTAAAATTTCAGTACCAAGTATTTTACTATTACTTTCAGAGGTTTTGTATCTTGATGTTTTTATGCCCAAAACTTTTTTACCCTTTATCTTATGAATCGATTGAGGAATATTTACAATACGTTGAGAAATCTCTCCGGCTATTCTAGGATTTGCATTAATAAGACTTATACTTTTTCCCACTATTTCAGACTTACCGTAAATAAATTCTGATAACTCTTTGATTTTTTTTATGCTTTCTTGAACACGAAAATCATTTTTAATCTTTTTAATTATTTCCTCTTCCTTTAAAGGAGCTAATTGTTCATTTGGAATGAGAATTTGATCTAAGTTTCTTCTATTTATTGGAATTGTAAAGGTAATCTCATTACCGGATTTTAGTGCTTTGAGTTGTTCTGGTGGAAAATAATCTTTACAGCATAGGATACAAGAACCCATTGTTTCGACCATAATAGAATCAAAATTACTTTCTTTATAAATACCGCTATAGGTAATACCTTCACGTGCTACCATAACAATTTCATCATTCAGATTTTTTCTCTTAATCTTAGAGTCGTAGTAGATAGCCTTTTGTAAAATATATACTTTTTCTGGATTAGAGATATCTTCGAACAAATGCTGCATCGCTTCATAATTTGCACGCTTAAGCATCGTATTACTACAGGCATGTATCATGCGTTTTTTTGTTACAACTGAAAAATCGAGCTTATGACCTGCAGCTTCAGCAAGTTTTTCAAAAAATATTCGTTGTGCACGCCCATTGCCATCTCTGAATGGATGTATATAGTTGAGAAAGGAAAAAAGCTCTACTACTTCATCGACAAATTCTTTGCGCGATAAATTTTGCAAATTATTTTTTTCAGAAAGGATTTGATCAAATTGATGTAAGCTTTTTTCGATTTTATGACCAACTAAAAACTCATGTTGAAAATCTGGTGTTCGCATTACCAACATTTTGGCAGTTGTAGCATCTGCAAATTGAAACAGACGACCCCGAATACATCCTGCCCATTCGAATGATCTCTCAAATAAGCGTTTATGAAGATATTTTAGATAAGAAGAATTAAATTCTTTTGGTGGTCGCTCCTGATACAGATCAATCATTATTCTTTTTGTATCATAAGCACATCGCTTTTTTAATTCTTTTTTATCTATTATGTTATATTTATTTTTTAATACTTTACTATCAGGATAATAATAACCAGAATACATAATTTCTCTTTTTTATTAACTTTTATAAAAAACATATTTTTGATTTGTTATATTCTTTTGACGTTATGTAGCTACTCAGAAACAATTTCCCCTTCTTTATGAGATAGTTATTATCACATAATCTTCACCCATCCACACAAGAATAAAAACAAAAATTCGTATTTTCAAATGGCCATAGCCATTACTTGCGAACGATCAGGTTGGATTTTTTTAATTTGGTTGTGTAATTTTACGCTTTTATTAATTATGTCTACAATCATCTTTGCTTGATTTTCTGATACGCCAACACTGCAAGAAAGTTTTTTATCCTGTTTATGAACGATATACTCTTGCTCGTTTACTGAAAGACGAGAATTTACTTCATCTAGAAAACGACAGAAATCTTTATAAAGTGAAGGAGAGGATTCTAAGACCTTTTTTTGCTCATCTTTTGGCAAATTAAGAATATCTTGTATTTCTTTGCTAGGTTTTTTTACTACGTATTCAACACGTTTTTGTTCTCTTTTATGCTCTATACAAATCTCATCTCTAACAGATTTCACCATTTGCACATGTTTTTCAATTTTTTGAGTGAGTTCCAAAATACTATTTTCCGCCATTTTGCGTCTTGGACTCTTTATAAACCATATTTTAAAGCCAGCAAGCTTAGAAATAGATTGAGGAGATTTTCTAATCTGTTCGGCAAGCTGTATACCTGTTTCAGGATGTTTATGAATACACATCATATGTTCATCTAATATCATTCTGTCTTTATAAATAACCTCTAAGCAACGATCAATTTCTTTTTGGTGTTCTCGAATACAATCAACCTTTCTAGTCCGTTTGATTATTTCTTCTTCCTTTAAAGGAGCTAATTTTTCTCCTGGAATGAGAATTTGATCTAAGTTTTTTTTCATCGGAACTGTAAAGGTAAGCTCACCACCAGGTTTTAATGTCTTGAGTTGTTCTGGCGCAAAATAATCTTTCAGACATAGGATGTGAGAATCCGCCGTTTTGATTATAATAGAATCTGTAGCACCTACTTGATAAGTACCTGTATAAGTTGTACCTTCCTGTGGCATTATAACATATTCATTATCCAAACGTTGGAGCTCAACTTTAGGTATGGATTGAAAAAAATCCCTTAAAATAATTACTTTTTCTGGATCAGAGATATCTTCAAACAGGCATTTGATTGCTTTATAAGCTGCATCGCCCTTTAGAATCATCGAATCATGACAGGCACGCATTATACGTTTCTCTGTTGCAACTGAGAAATCAAGATTATGGCCTGCAGCTTGAGCAAGTTTTTCAAAAAATATTCGCTGTATAGGTTCATTACCAGCTCTAAAAGGATGTATATAGTTGAGAAAAGAAAAAAGCCTTACTGCTTCCTCAATAAAATCTTCACGCGATAAACCTTGCAAATTATTCTTCGAGGCAAGCATTTCATCAAATTTCTTTAAGTTTTCTTGAATTTGATTACCATGTGCAAAATAAATATCTGATGCCGGAATTTTCATCATTAACATTTGAGCAATAGTACCATCATCAAATGCAAATGAAAGATCACGGGTATATCCAGCCCATTCGAATGCACTCTCGAACACGCGTCTATGAAGATATTTTAAATAAGAAGAATCAAATTTTTCTGGTAGCGCTTCGTTACGTAAACTATCGACTATTTTTTTCGCATCATGCTTGCATTGCTTTTCAAGTTTTTTATGGTCCATTATACCATATTTATTTTTTAACGTTTGCGTGTGAGGATAAATATAATTACGCGCTAAAGATGTATCAAAAAGTGCTACCATTATCTACCTTAAGTCTTAAAAAAGTTAACTATTTCATCAAGTTAGTTGCGTTTTTTATAATCACATTTAACACCAGGGATGTTAAATTATGTGCTTCCACTGGCATAACTCTTCCTATTTTTTTTCATTTATAAAATAGAAATATGTTTTTACTTTGTTATACTTTTATTTTGATATTATTTTTTTTGTTTTTAAGAACAATTTTTTCCTCATGGAAATAATTTATAAATTTATCATAAAAATCTTGTATGTTAGACTGCTACAGCCATCCGTCTTAACTTATTCACTGTGAATTGTTGAGATTCTCGATACACTTTTTTTGTTTCACGAACAGTTTTTATAAGTATTTTTGCTTTATGTTCTGACATATTAATACTTTGGGCGAGTTTTTTATGATCACCTATTTTGAGCGCTTTAGTCTCATCTATTGAAAGACGAGACTCGATTTTCAATAAAAAGTCGAAGAGCTCTTTTTGGATCTCAACACAATCTTCTCCGTTGAAAACTTTTTCTCTCTCACTTGGAGACATGTTAAGAATATTTTGCACTGCTTCACCAGGCAACTTTATTTCTTGTGCAAGGCGTTTTTTTTCTATTTCATGATTTCGAATAATCATATTTTTAACAAGCCCTACACCATACCCGTACTCTTTAATTTTTCGACTCAGTAATGAAAGCTTTCTTTCAGCCCTTATGCGTTTGGGACTCTTTATAAACCATATTTTAAAGCCAGCGAGCTTAGAAATAGATTGAGGATATTTTAAAATTTGTTGAGCAATTTTTTCACTCGCCCCTTGCTCTTGATTAATCATATCGAGACTTTGATCTAATACTTTTGAACTTCCATAAACAATTTTTGATAAACACTTGATTTCTTTCCAATCTTCTGTAAGCACAGCAGTGTCTTTAACCTTTTTAAGCATTTCTTCTAACGTCAAAGAAGTGAGTTTTTCTGCTGGGATAAGAATTTGATTTAAATTTTTATTTATTGGAATTTTAAAGGTAATCTTATCACCAAGTTTCAATGCCTTAAGTTGTTCTGGTGCAAAATAATCTTTACAGCACACGATATATAAGTCTACTGTTTCAATTATAATAGAATCCGCATTACTATTCTTATAAATACCCGTATACTCTATATTTTCACGTGGTGTTATAATAATTTGTTCATTCAAAAACTTACGTCTATGCCGAGATGCAGAATATACATAGTCCTTTAAAACGCGCGTTTTTTCTGGATTGGAGATATCTTCGAACAAATGTTGCATTGCTTCATAATTTACATTACTTTTTATGGGTATTGTACTATTACAGGCATGTATCATGCGTTTTTTTGTTACAACTGAAAAATCGAGCTTATGGCCTGCAGCTTCTCCGAGTTTTTCAAAAAACATTTGTTGTGTACGCCCATTGCCATCTCTGAACGGATGTATATAGTTGAGAAAGGAAAAAAGCTTTACTGCTTCCTCAATAAAATCTTCACGAGATAAACCTTGCAAATTATTTTTTTCAGCAAGTATTTGATCAAATTTATGTAAGCTTTTTGATACTTTTTTACTATCTTTGAAAAAAGCATCTGAATTTGGTATTTGCATCTTTGAGATGTTGGCAGTTATACCATTTTCAAATTTAAATGTAAGATCGCGAGTACATCCGGCCCATTCAAACGTCTTCGTAAATAAGCGTTTATGCAGATATTTTAAATAGGAGGAATCAAACTTCTCTGGCAGTGTTTCTTGACGCAAATAAACAGCTGCTTTTTCTGAATCACGCGCACATTTCTTATCAAGAGACTGAGCATCTTTTATCCCATATTTATTTATTAATGTATTATTGTCAGGATAAGTATAATCACAAGAAAATAAGTTTAATGATTTTATCTTTTTTGTTAAAGGCCTAAAAGTTTTTTTTAGAGATTTTAAATTTGTTTTTCTCATGATCGTTTACACAAATATTATTTTTAATAAATATGACTTTTGCACATGCGTTCTTGTAAAATTTCAAACGTTTTAGTATAGATATTGATCTTGAAGTGTGAAATTTTTTATTATACTTTTTTATTTAGTTCCCTCCAAAGATATTTCGTTGTTTAAAAGGATCATAATAAATTTCTGTCACTTTAAATTTTCCTTCAATCCGTTTGCATTGAATGATAATATCGATCATTGAAATTAATAACCCACGAATATCATCGCGCTCTAAATCTCCTCCTCCTTCGCTTTCTTTAACCAATAGAGTCATTTGCTCAAATGCAGCGAGTGCTGTTGATGCATGAACTGTAGTAATTGAACCTGGATGTCCTGAATTAACATTGCGAATATAATAAAAGGCAGTACCATCTCGCAATTCTTGTAGAAGAATGCGATCAGGACGCATTCGTAAGGCAGATTCTAGTAATTCTTTTGGCCCAATAGAAGCTAAACCATGCCCATCTTTTGCATAGATCATAGAGACATGATTAGGATGCGGCACGACTAATTCTGGTGTATCTTCAATAGTTATAATACGCTCATCATCAGGAATTTTAGTGATCAATGCTTTTGACAGTGTTGTTTTACCAGATCCTGTTTTCCCTGAAATAAGAATATTTTTTTGCAGTTTCACAGCTTGATTTAAAAAAGAAACAAAATTTTTATTATAATAATCGATTGCTAATTCATGATCGATGTTTTTGAGTTCATTAAAACGCGATTGATAGTCATGCAATGGAGTGAACGAAACCTGTTCACATATTGAAAAGAGACCCTCATCGGCTAGATCTTCCAGTAAATAACTTTGGGATGATGGTTTACGAATTGTCATACTAATAGTGTTTTTTTCTACAGCTGGAGGAATGACGATTTGAATACGCTCATTATTTGGCAAGGTAGCCGATAGTATTGGATTTTTATCGGAAATACTTTGCTTAGAATAAGCAGCGATCACTTTAGCCATACCCATAAGTTCATTAAAAGAGAGCTCTGGTACTTCTATTGTTTTCCATCCTGTAGTTCCTTCGATCATGACCTGATAAGGACGGTTAATAACGATTTCAAAAAGACTTTCATCTTTAAGAAAATTATGAATTGGTTTGAGTTTTGTTAAAACGATAGCAATGGTTTCATCATTTATATTTTGGAAGTTTTGTTTCATTTCAATGTCCCCGTAGAGTTTTTATGAAAGTCTCCCGAAAAGGCGCGATGAATAACCTTTTTGTTATTTTCGATAATTTTCAATTTATATACAGTTGAGAAATCTAGGTCGCGGGCAACAAAAACATTAACCATTTCACCTTGATTTTTGGTCAAGGTTGGAGGGATATGGACGTAATTTTCTGCGATAATTTTTGCCATATCTGTTCCTGCATAAAGGCTATGTGTTCCTGAAGACAAGGTGTCTATTGTTTGTTCTTGTTGTGTTGGTGTTTTGAGTAAATTTAGCCGGTTATTTGCGTAATTTGTTGCATCTCTGACGATTGAAACAAGAAGTGCAGAACCAAGTCGTTCAAACCAATGATTATCAATATCACCATCAACACCTGATCGGCCTAAGGAATCTGTTGCTGGTGAGGACAATGTTATAATGATACCCTCTGGTGTTTTAGCTCTATTCCATAATATGAAGAGACGCGATTGGCCTTTTTTTAAACCGCTACGATATTCACCGATGATTTGTGTTCCTTTATCGAGCAAAACGATACGACCATTGTCTGACAAGATATCTCTGGAAACGATACAGCTAACAAAACCTTGTTGTTCACTGCTGATTGCTGTTTCTAAGATACATGGAATAGAGGCTCCCATTGCAATGATGTAATTTCGGTTACCGAGTGTTGATGCATGAACACCGTCTAACTTTGTTGCTTCGAGGAGGTGATTAAAGGATTGTGCTGTTTTATTTGAGCGATTGTTATTTTGGTCAAGAGAAACGGTATTATTATTATTTTCTGAAGTAACTTGTTGCTGATTTGGATTAACATAGGCTAAAACGGGAGCACGTTGTGCTGCTTCTAATAATTTATGATCAAATTTTGGCTGATTGATTGTTGGTGTTGGTAATTCGACCTTAGGCAACAGGGGATTATTTTTATCAGCTAGCTCTAGAGGAGCCATCGTGGGTTTTATCGATTGGAACAGTTCTGTTTGTCTGCTGCTTGCTTCTTTAGGTAATTCTATGGGCTGTTTTTTTGTATCTTTTGAAGATGAAAGGATTATATATATTAAATAAATACAGACACTAAAGAGAATAAGAAGAGCAAGGCCTTTTCCTAAATTAAAGCCCTCTTTTTTTTCTTGACCATCCTCTATTGTATCACGATCCTTTATCGCGTCATACTTATTAAGATTTATTTCATCCACTTCATCATTATTCATGGCTGTTTCTCTACGTTTATTTCACGTTGGACAGAAGGTGATGTTGTCCCGGTTCCGGGATTAATTCCTCTTGGGATAAAACCTTTGTTAAAGATACACAGAACTTCGTTACCACGTCGCAAAGTGAATTGCATGGCTATGGCATGAACAATGACCTGGTTTCCTTTAATTGATTTTGGAACGATAGTTTCCTGTCCATCAAGCGAGACAAGATAAATGGCAGGGATTTCATTATTTCCTAAAAAGGTAAATGTTGTTGTTCTACCGTTATCATAGACTGAGCTTGGTTCAATGAGGGGGGAACCTTGAGCAATATAAGCCCAATTGCGCGGTCCAAAATGTTCATGCATATTGAGGATATTATCGGCATATTCTTCTTCATCCTTTTGTGCTTTAGCTTCTTGAGCTAATTGTTTACGCAAAGCTTCATCTTCTGGATAACGAAACTTTACAAGGAAATATGTGTCATTACCGATAGAAACATCGCCTTCACGCACTTGAAGTTCAAATTGATAAGATCGTTTTGTCCCATCTTGGCGAGTTGTGACAATTTGTAGATTGGTGATAGGCTGAACTTCACGGGGTTTGAGGAAGACAAAGTGACCGGCTGGTGCGACTTGCCAAGCAACGGAATTGCCAATTCCAATATAGGAAATATTTTCATCGCTAGCGAATTCAATCTGCACTGAAGAGCGAATAGATCCAATGATTTTTGTGACATTATATGGGTCATAATTAATAAATCTGATCCGATTATCTTTTTGGGCACCCACGGGAGAAATTTCTGCCCATGATAAAGATGCATCACAGCTTATTGCAACGATGAGAGTTAAAAAGAATATTTTTACTACTCTAATCATTGAACTACCTCTGGATCAGATCTATATTCTGACACTTGGAAACCAAGCGGATTAATTAAGCGATTTTCTACTGAAATGCGTGTATTAACGTAGGAAAAATTTAAGACCGAAACCCAATGGAAAATATCTTCTTTTCCATTAGTGTCTCTAATCGTTTTATAGTAACGCACTTGAATGAGATCTTTACTTAAAAAAGAAATGGATTTTATTGTGACTGTCACGGACATATTTTTATAGATATTTTGCGGACTATTTGGATTATTTCCCGAATACCATTTGGCAAAGCGATTTTGTTCTTCTACGGAAGATAAAAGAGAAGTGATACGAAAGTTATTTTCTGTTTCTGATAATTGGAAACTTTCGCGTGCACGAATATATTTGCTCGCGAAGTAGCGTGTTATTGCTTCATCATAATTTTGAGGTTCATCTTTTAGAACACTCACGACATCGACAATACCTGTAGAATTATCTACGCGGATAACAAAAGGCTCTACGGTTTTTAAGGGTGTTAAGGTTACCACGGCTAAAGCCAAAGCGATTGTTATCAACCCAAAAAGCACGGTCAAAGCTATAGCCATTTTCATTTGCAGTCGCGTACTACACATACGATCAATATCGAATGACCGCGCTTCTCTTATATATTCTTTAAATTCATCACTTTTCATGTGTGATCTCCGCATTCGTATAAGAGGGAGTTTGATGGTTTATTGTATTCACAGGAGGTGCAGGGAGTTCGACATGAGCTTTTGGTGCTTCATTTTCTTGTGTGTTGAGGATAATAGGAGTTGTGATTGGCTTGATTGCCGTATTGTGAAGGAAGGTGCTATTATTGTTCCAGTTCCATTTTCCTTGATTGAGCATACGGATATTCTGTCCGCTACAGCGTGGAAGTTTTTTGGGGCCACTTTTAAAAGAAGCGCAACCCGTAAGTGCTATCAAAAGAATTAAAATGATAGTTATTTTTAGTTTCATTATCTGAACTCGCAAATATTTTGAAAAATAAAATATTGGGATTTTGCAGTGCGTAATTTTTCCAAAACATGAGAACTGATTTTTTGAAAAAGCGAAGAGAGCTTTTCATCGGCTGTGCGTACGGTTAATACCTTTTGGGTTAAGGGTCTGACTATAGCCGTATTGGAGAGACAGTTGATATTAGAATGCGCCACGACCACCTCCACGCATCATTTCCGCAGCTTGTGCAGCTTGCTGCGCAGCACGAGAACCTCCTACAGATGCACCTCTTGCTGCACTGCTACCGACTGTAAAGCCTCTTCCAGCGAGGTTAAAGGCGCCAGAAGCCATTGAGATTATTTGTGATCCTGATGAGACACCAGCATGATGATATGGTCCTCCACTAGAGAGTGCAGAAGCAATGGTAGGAAGTGATTGGAAGAGAACAATTCCCACTATTGAGACTACAAGGACAGGAGGCAGCAAGAAATAGATTGAAGTATATGAGCTATCGAAAACATACAGCATAATTTTACACATCATTGTTCCAAGCATCATCACAAGAACTTGCAAAACTGTAAAATTAACTAATGTTGAAATCCATGCATCGGCGTATCTGCGAGTTACATTGAATAAATATAAACTAATGAAAAGAGGACCAAGACCTATCACCATGATTAATGTAATTTTTGCAAACATTTGGATAATAAAACCAACTGTACAAAAAAAGATAACCGCCAAAAACATTATACCACCAATCAATCCCACCATAATCTTTTCAAAAAAACCAGCCCTACCTACAAAATCTTGATAGCGCGTATTCGTAATTAACAAGAGATAATCGAAAACATTAGAGTCGACGGGACTGCTATTGAACGCATTCCCAATAGCATTGGCTAAATTACCGAAAAATATATCTTTGATGTAAGTATTAAATACATCTGCATTTGTTGCCATTGTTGTCACAACAACGATTTTAATGACATTATTAAGGAGACTATGCATTGAAAGGGCGACGTGGCCAGTCATAACATTATAGCCATATAAAAAGATAAAAATGATTGCAGCAAGATTTAAGGGTGCTGCAATAGCAGAAGACAAGCTACTGACTGTTGTATCCACTACATCGTTGAGTGGTGCTAAAATATACGAAGAAACAGTTTCAAACGGAGTAAATTTAAAATCTGACATCAGTTTTATCTTATTCTAATTTTGCCTGTAATGTTCGATAAATATGAATTTATGATTTTTCTTGCACCTCTTCACGCCCTTCTTATGATTGAGTATTTCCATTGAATTATAGAAGGAGCCTGAATGAGAGAATTTATTTGAAAACTAGCCAACTGTATTTGAAGAGCTTTCCCTTTCTTCTTTTTTACTAACTGGAGTAAGTTTATAACTTGAGCTTAGTTTTAGCTTGCTCCAACTGTTCTTGAAGTGTTTGTTGAACAGCTTCCTGGTTTTTCTGTTGCTCTTGTTCACGTTCTTGTTCTTTTGATTGAGCACTTTCCGATTTTATAATAGCAGAAGCCTGAAGTTTTAGAATATCCGCTTGAAGATTAGCTTGAAGAATAGCCAACTCCGTTTGAAGAGCTGCTTTTTGTTCTGGCGTAAGATTCTGTGATAATTTATTATTGATTTCTTTAATCTTTTCTTGATTTGCAACTGCCGAAGCATAAACAGATTTAGCTGTTTCTAAATCTGAGATTTCTGATCCTGATGAAGCTTGTATGGCATTTTGATAATATGTCTCAGTATCTGTTTGCGATACTGCATAAGAGATAGAACATAATGATAAAAGAGAGGTAGAGCATAATGATAAAAGCGTAATCAGATACAATGGTTTCATTGAGCTTGTCTCCTTTGATAAAATATAGGTAGCCATACATTGGGATTTGTTCCGTGTTCACTTATAATTTGATTCACGAGTTCGATATTTCTGGTTGTTCCGCTTAAGACAGCGATTTCATTATCCATTCCACGTAAGTTGAGTTCTGCAACAACAGAATTGTGACCTTGTTTAATGAGAAAGCGACGAGATTCTCTGCTTAATTCTGATTGGATTAGTTCAAATTCACGTTCAGTTAATTTAAAGTTTTCAACATAATCGTTGTAATTGGCTTTTTGATTTGGAAAAAACATTTGAGTGGGGCATTGTTCAATGATTGTATGAGCGATTGTTGAATTCAAAGCATCTCTGGGGCTTTGTGTTGCAAAGAGCATCATGCCATTTTGTTTACGAATTGTTTTAAGACGATCTTGAGTAAAAGCTTTAAATGAATCATCTTCAAGGGCTTTCCAGAATTCATCAATAACAATAATGATACGCCGACCATCAATAAGATCGAGAATGCGGTTAAACAGATACATCATCAAAGGGCGACGAATTTCTTCATTATCTAAGAAATCGGTCATATCATAACCTATGAATTGAGCATCTAAATTGAGGTCATCGTGATCATTATCAAAGACCCACCCTAAAGGATTGCCTTTGATCCAACGTTTTAAACGTATCGCAATACCTTCTGTGGAGGTATTATCAAAAAACAGTTGAAGTGCACCGAGTGAGCGTTGTTCTAGAGGAAGACTTTCTAAGGAATCGATCGCTCTAGCGACATCTTGTCGCTCTTGTTCTGTCACTGTTTGGCCGTCCGTAGTAACCAACTTTAAAACCCAATGCTGAAGAAAGAGTTTGTTTTTTTCTGTGTATTCTATGCCTTTTAATGGTGCAATACCGGTAGGTTTACCATTTTTCAAAGGCTTATATTTGCCACCTCCAGCACGAACAAAAATCTCTGCTCCTTGGTCTTTATCAAAAAAGACTATTGTTGGGTTGTGTTTTTGCGATTGTGCAAGAAGAAAATTAACAATGACTGTTTTTCCAGATCCTGACGGACCGCAAATAAAGGTATTCCCAACATCACCAAAATGAAAATTAAAATAATAAGGAGAGCCAGCTTGCGTTTGTAATAAAGCGACAGCAGAGCCCCAAACATTACCCTTTAGTTTGCCAATGGGGAATGAATGAAAGGGGGATAATGCTGCAAAATTTCTGCTGCTAATAGCTCCAGAGCGTGCTCGATAGCTAAAGTTGCCAGGAAGTTGTGCCCACCATGCTGCTTCTAATCCTAGATCTTCTCTCGCTATAACTGCACCACCATTAGTAAGATATGAACGCGCTTTGGAGAGATGTTCTGCCAATTCTTGTGGACGATCAGCAAAAACGGCTAAAGAGAGATGATGTTCTCCCAAAACAAAACGATTGGACTCTAAATCATCAAGTGCCTCATCAAGAGCTCCAATTTGCGAGCTGGCACGATCCGCTACATTAATCATTTGATTTTGTTTACGGCTCATAATAGCACTTGCAACTGCTTTACTTTTAAAAACAAAGGATTGCGTTAAAATAAATTCAAAGGGTGCTGTCAACAAGCCATCGGTCATGCCAGGACGTGTTCTAGAAGGATATTCTTTCCAGCCAAACATACCGACAAAGCGTTCATTGCTTTCATGACGAATTTCGATAATTTCTTTGCCGAAGATAATACGATCTGAATAAATCGTTGAGGCAATAGTCCCAAAGGTAAGGGGTATGCGTTCACGCCTTCCTCCCACCAATTGATGAAGAAATTCACTTTGCTCAGAAAATAAAATGTCATTGTATTCGTAAGTAGATAAAAGTCGTGCTTCATAGCATTCCAGACCTTGTATAAGATCTTGACTTAACTCTTCGATTTTCCGAACAGATTCAAAGTCTGGTTCCGATTGCATCTTTTTTGCTTGTGTTAAACGATGAAAAAAAGAAGCTAGCTGTTCAGTTTTATCTGCTGCAGGATTCCAGAGAACCGAAAGAAATAGATCATTTCGATAAAGATCTTGCGAAATCATTTTTTGTTTGTATTGTTGATCTAAGATTGTTGCAAAAGATGAAGAAAATTGGCTTTCTGGATAAATCGTTTCACGTCGACGGATAACGTGAGAATATAAAGCAACACGTTCATCTGCTATATTTTTCAAAAGCGTGTTTAATTGGGTATGTAAAGAATTTAATTGGCTGATATCTGCAGTATCAAAATTTATGCCTTCAACAGTAATTACTGTCATTAAGCAACGTGAAGCCAATGCAATCACATGTTGATTGACATGACGGACATAGGGAATGTATTCTTCGGGTAAAGTTTCCCGCTTCGATTCCCGCTTCATCACTGCATTTATCTCCTTTATTGTAGCTCCTTGTAAGTACGGATGAGACGTAAAGGAGATGTAGATCCTCCCCCCCATCTCGTCAGGTTCTTTTGTTTGCCTCGAGTATTGAGCCAAGCAAATAGAACACGAAATTGGTTATGGTCGCGTTTCGTGATTTCACGTAAGATAAAGTGCAAACCAACACCAAGACCGATCATTGAAAAGCTACTTGTAATGATAAAAAGAGTAGACGTTGCTATGACATTTAATGCCATTGCTTCTACAGTAACACCCGCAAACATGGCTGGTCGTGTACAGGCAAGAAAAAGAGTGTCTTCGTTCATTTATGATGTACCACCCATTAATAAATTAACAAGAGCCGAAGCACCAAAAACAATACCAATACCAAGAACACAATATGCCGCTTTGCGTAAATCAATAACACCATACATCCAACCAATACCCACAGCTGCAACACATATGGTCGCAATGAGCTTCGCTGTTGTACCTGTCATCATAGTAACAATATTCCGCAAAACCGTATCAAGATTCCCCATGCCGCCAGCAGTAGCATTAGCATAAGCAGGACTTAATACAACGAACATGGTTAAAAGGAGTGTAAAGGCGATATAGTAAATATTCTTAGATACATTGTTTATCATTTGGCCTCTCTTCAAAAGAAGATTGATTACACATTGATATCCTTTTATTTCTACAAATAATACTCAGGTTCACAACTTTAAGCTTCTTTAATCGTAAGTATTCTATCAAGCTATCAAAAAATCTTTTTAGAACCAAAGACAGAAATAATCAGAAGAGGCAAGCACAAGTATTGTTATTTTATCAAAATGACAATATTAAAAATACAAAAATAATATTTTTCTTTGCAAAATGTGTTTAATTTACAACAAGTACTATTGAAACTCTCTCTTGAAAATTAGGAGAAAAGCAGAGATGTATAAAAAATTTATGGGGTATAAAAACAATCAGGATTGGGCGAATGCGATTTAAACCGATTATTATTGTCTACATTATTTGTTCTATAGGAATATGGATAATAAGCCAAAATCAAAACCAAACAAATTTAGATATTCTCGAGGCATTAAAAATGCAAGAAAACCAAGATACAATGAATATGTATCTCGAACAAAATAAGCACTATGAAGCGAGTATTCAAAAAAAATTAAATAATAAACTAGATCTCAATTGGATTAATAGTGCTCCAAACAATTATGAAGATATGTTTAATGGTATAGCATCTGTTACCAGCGGTGTCACATTCAAATTAATAACCCCTCCTGAAAAGTCTAAACATAAACCTATCATCCGAAATATTCACTTATATGGTGTAAATACATGTGCACCCCGTCAAAAAGCAAAATTAAATAACCAAGAATGGCCATGTGGAGCTGTCACAACAGCGTGGCTGGTGACCAAAACTCTAGGACATAACTTATCTTGTAAGCAAACTGCTATAGAAAAAGAAACCCTCTATGCTCAGTGTTTTGTGCAAGGAATCGATTTAGCAGAAATAGGACTTGCAGAAGGTATGTTGATAATATCAAAAAACAATAAATACCCAATCCCAACAACATATCTAAGTGCTGAACAAAACGCGTATAACAATAAAATCGGCCTTTGGTCCAGCAATTTTATTGATCCTATACAGTGGCAGAAAAAGTATGGAACCTATAATCCTTTCGATAATCACCATGAATTCATGTCTGAAGCAAAACAAAATATAGAAGAAATGTCTTATTAAACTTCAAAATACAAAAATAACCCAACCATAATTTCCAAAAAAATCGCCTAAGCTCGTAATAATAATCTTCTCACCACCAATCTCAAAATGATCTATATTACTTGCTTCCTAATAAACACATCCTATAAAAATCTATTTGATAGAAGAATAATCGCCTAATTATAGTTGACGCAGCATTCCATGAAAATCAAACAAAAACTTTTATTCATACATTAAACAGAATAATACATGTCAAATTCAACAGGATGAGGGGTGGTTTCATAACGCAGAACTTCTTTCAGTTTTAATTCAATAAAGGAATTAATTTGGTCATCGTCAAATACATCTCCAGATTTAAGAAAATCACGGTCTTTATCAAGAAATTCAAGTGCTTCACGTAGGCTTCTGGAAACTGTAGGAATGTTTTTGAGCTCTTTGGGCGGAAGATCATAAAGATCTTTATCCATAGCTGGGCCAGGATGAATCTTATTCTTTATACCATCAAGACCAGCCATAATAAGTGCTGAAAACGCAAAATATGGATTCGACGCTGGATCCGGAAAACGAATTTCTATTACTTGCATATAACTATTATGCTTAAATGACTTTTTTGGCTTGATAATTAACACTTCACAATACAAGTAAATCACTTATTCGCTAACCACAAAAATAACCACATATTTTTTGAATGATACAGCAAAGTGATAACAATCATTAATGTATAAGAGTATCAGAACTTTTTTTGCAATCTTTTAGCCATACATCATAGATAGGATGCTCAACAGCATTTAAGCCAGGACTATCTGCAAACATCCATCCTGTAAAAATGCGCCGTGTCTTTTTCTCCAATGTCATTTCATTAACTTCGATAAAACCAATAGTACGAGCTGGCTCATTTTTAGAACTTGTATAACACACTCGGGGCATTACTTGCAAAGCACCATATTGATAAACCTGACCGATATGGACTTCAAAACTAGTAACTTGACCAGTAATCTTATCAAGACCTGTAAAAATAACAATTTCATTGCTAATACGTTCTGCTTGCACACAGCTAACTGTAAATAAAACTGCTATCCCTACTAATAAATAAGTATAAAAAAAATACTTAGATTTTGATCGTAAA
Source organism: Bartonella bennetti (assembly GCF_045945445.1). Taxonomy (NCBI): domain Bacteria; kingdom Pseudomonadati; phylum Pseudomonadota; class Alphaproteobacteria; order Hyphomicrobiales; family Bartonellaceae; genus Bartonella; species Bartonella bennetti. The sequence continues at coordinate 833,594 of NZ_CP174576.1, forward strand.
AACTTCATAATATCAAATTAATCACAGCTAACAAAAATCATTACAAACATAACAAAGGAGACAATACACCGATTACTCCTCAGGTAACCATGCATCATAATCCTCACGAGCATAAAAATACCCATTATTATAAGCAATAGATCCTTTTGGTCGGTAAGCTTCGCTTGTGCCCGTCATATTTAAAATATGCGATTTCTCCCAACTATATGATTGATAATTTTCTTCCGTAGGTGGTATATCACAACGATGGTGAATCCATCCATGCCAACCTGGAGGAATACTAGAAGCCTCAGAGTAATCTTTATAAATCACCCAGCGACGTAAATAACCATCCTTATGGCGACTGCCTTCATAATAAATATTACCAAACTGGTCTTCTCCTATACGTTTACCATGGCGCCACGTAAAAAAGCGTGTATTAATAGTATTACCATTCCACCACGTAAAAATTTGCTTGAAAAAACCAGACATTTCTTCTCCTACTTCTTTGGAAACCCATAAGATAACTCTATCAAGAATAAATTTATTATGGTACTTGAAAGTATCAAAAGCAAGAAATTTATCAGAGATTCTAATTGCAGTTGAACTAAATAACCAGCTGTCAACTCATATAAATTATATCACAAGTTAATATCATATTTACAGAATTTCCATCCCGAATATATTAATCTATTCCAAGCTTAATTTTAACCAATTTATTAACGGTTTGAGGATTTGCCTTCCCCTCTGTTGCTTTCATTACCTGTCCAACAAACCACCCAACCAAAGCAGGCTTCTCTCGTGCTTGAGAAACTTTGTCAGGGTTATTGATGACAATTTCATTAACAGCTCTTTCAATAACTCCTGCATCCGTTACCTGCTTCATACCACGCTTTTCTACAATCTGATGTGGATCTCCACCTTCATTCCAAACAATTTCAAATAGATCTTTTGCAATTTTTCCAGAAATAGTTCCGTCTTTGATAAGATCAATAATTGCTCCCAATTGGTTTGCTGTAATTGGAGTATCTTCAATATCACGATTATCTTTATTTAAAGCGCCTAAAAGGTCATTGATCACCCAATTAGCAACCATTTTTCCATCGCGCCCATGTGCCACTTCTTCGAAATAATCTGCAATTGCTTTTTCTGTTACAAGAATAGAAGCATCATATGCAGTTAACCCCATCTCATTGATAAAACGCACCCTTATATCATCTGGTAATTCAGGTAACTCTAAAGCTAAAGTGTCTACAAATTCCTGATCAAGCTCTAATGGTAAAAGATCGGGATCAGGAAAATAACGATAGTCATATGCTTCCTCTTTTGAACGCATAGATCGTGTTTCACCTTTTATTGCATCAAAAAGCCGAGTTTCCTGATCTATTATACCTCCATCCTCTAAAATTGCAATTTGGCGACGTGCCTCATATTCAATTGCTTGGCCAATAAAACGAATTGAGTTAACGTTTTTAACTTCACAGCGTGTTCCAAAAGGCTCACCAGGACGGCGCACAGATATATTTACATCTGCGCGCATAGAGCCTTCATCCATATTACCATCACAAGTACCCAAATAACGAACAATCGTACGCAATTTTGTCATATAGGCTTTTGCTTCTTCTGATGATCGCATATCTGGTTTAGAAACAATTTCCATAAGAGCTACACCTGAGCGATTAAGATCTACAAAAGACATTGTTGGATGCTGATCATGCATAGACTTTCCTGCATCTTGCTCGAGGTGCAACCTTTCAATCCCAATTTCAATATCCTCAAACTGACCATTCGAATCTGGTCCAATAGATATAACTACTTTCCCTTCACCTACGATAGGATACTGAAATTGTGAAATCTGATATCCCTGTGGTAAATCTGGATAAAAATAGTTTTTACGATCAAAAACAGATTTTAAATTAATTTTAGCTTTTAATCCTAAACCAGTTCGAACAGCTTGGTGAATACATACTTGATTAATAACAGGCAACATACCAGGCATCGCTGCATCAATAAGCGATACGTGATTATTCGGCTCAGCACCAAACTTAGTCGATGCGCCTGAAAAAAGTTTTGAATTTGATATGACTTGTGCATGAACCTCCATGCCAATAATAACTTCCCAGTCGCCTGTAACTCCAGAAATAAAACGCTTAGGATCAGGAAGACGAGTATCAACGATTTTCATTATCAATTCACTATCAACATTTCAGAATACATCCAATGGCTAACCTAAAACGATTGCCAGAGCAAGTCTAGAATACATATAAAAATGATTTATCAGAATTATTTTATTGGTATAAATTTTAACTTGTTTTAGGGATTTTCTTTTTAATTGAAGCCTTTTTTGTACCTTTTTCTTTTACTGCTGATTGTTTCTTGGCAGAAGTTTTATCAGTTAAATCTGATTCATCATATTCTCTCATTAGCTCTTCGATTGTCACTTTTTTATCCGTTATTTTTATCTGTGTAAGCAAATAATCAATAACTTTTTCTTCAAAGATTGGCGCACGTAGATTAGCAACAGCTTCTGGTGTACGGCGAAAAAAATCCATCATTTCTTTTTCTCGTCCAGGATATTGGCGAACCTGTTCAAAAACTGCAGCCTTTAATTCATCTTCACTTACTTGAATTCCAACTTTTGTACCAATTTCAGAAAGCACTAAACCAAGCCGAACACGACGCTGCGCAAGCATGCGATATTCTTCTCGCGCTTGTTCCTCTGTGATATTCTCATCTTCAAAACTTTTGCCCATCCTTTTTAAATCTTCATTAATCTGATTCCATATGTTATTAAATTCAATTTCTAAAAGCTGTTCAGGAATATCAAAACTATAATCTGCATCTAAAGCATCAAGGATTTGTCGCTTAATTTTTTGACGTGTCATAGAACCATATCGACTTTCAACCTGTCCACGAACGACTTCACGTAAGCGATCAAGAGATTCTAAACCAAGTTTTTTTGCTGCTTCATCATCAATCTTCAATTCATCCGGTTTAGAAACAGTTTTAACAGTGATATCAAACTCTGCATTTTTGCCAGCTAAATGCGTAGCACTATAATCATCAGGAAATTTAACAGAAATTGTTTTTACATCGCCCGCTTTTAGACCAATTAATTGCTCTTCAAAACCGGGTATAAATTGTTTCGAACCAAGAATCAATTGTGCATTATTATCAGTACCACCATCAAACGGAACGCCATCAATTTTCCCCAAATAATCAATTGTTATGCGGTCATCTTCTTTTGAAGGACCATTTTTTTGCGAATAACTACGAGTAGAAGAAAGAATGCGCGTTATTTGCTCATCAACTTCTTGTTCAGGTACATCAGCAATTTCACGAATGATTTTAATATTTTTGAAGTCTTTAACCTCAAATTTTGGCAAAACCTCGTACTTCAAACTAAAAACAAAATCAGCCTTACCATCTATAACTTTTGTATCTTCATTTATATCAATTTGCGGTTGCGTTGCTGAATATTCATTACGTTCTGCTAAAATAGAACGCGGAGCATTGTTAATGATCTCATTAAGAATTTCAGCCATAAAAGATTTACCGTACATTTTTCGGAGATGATCAGATGGAACCTTACCAGGACGGAATCCCTTAAGTTTTATCTTACCTTTGCTATCATCCAACCGTTCATTTAATTTTTCTTCCAGATCTTTCACCGGAACCACAATCTTAATTTCGCGCTTCAGTCCTTCATTAAGCGTCTCGGTAACCTGCATCGAACAACCTTTATTTCTCTGAGGAGATGGATAAACCTACTCCGGATAACAATCATAATACTAACACTTAATGTTAGATCTAGATAAACGGACCTTGTATATACAGACATCCGTAGCGTTTAAAGCTATTACTTTGGTGCGGATGGAGGGACTCGAACCCCCACGGTCTCCCGCCAGAACCTAAATCTGGTGCGTCTACCAATTTCGCCACATCCGCTCAAACTTATAAACCAAAAATTCATGTAAGCGGCATTTTTATAGCATTCAATTCCAAGCAATTAAAGAAAAAAAGCAAATGAATATCCTTTATTAACTCAATAAACAATTCTTTTCACAAAATTATAGAGATAAAATTCATCCTTTTCAGAAAGCACTCCTTCCGCTACAAGTAAATCATGTTAAATAAATTGAAAACTCCAATCCATATTATCGGCGGTGGTCTTGCAGGTAGTGAAGCAAGTTGGCAAATTGCTCAATTAGGAATTCCTGTTGTCTTGCATGAAATGCGCCCAAAAAGAAAATCTGATGCTCATAAAACAGATAAACTTGCAGAGCTCGTCTGTTCAAATTCATTTCGTTCAGATGATGCATCAAAAAATGCTGTAGGACTTTTACATGCCGAAATGCGATTAGCCAAATCCTTAATTATGAAAGCTGCAGATAGTAATAAAGTGCCAGCTGGAGGTGCACTTGCTGTTGACCGTGATGAATTCTCAAAAACTATTACAGAAACACTTGAAAAACATCCCCTTATAACTATACAACGCCGAGAAATTCACGAGATTCCTGAAGACTGGCATAATGTTATTATTGCTACTGGTCCTCTTACCTCACCCAAATTTGCTCAAGCGATACAAGCAATAACTGGAACAGAAGCGCTTTCTTTTTTTGATGCTCTTGCGCCTATTATTTATACTGAAAGTATTAATATGAATATTTGTTGGTACCAATCTCGATATGACAAAATTGGTCCTGAAGGAACGGGAAAAGATTATCTTAATTGTCCTCTTAATCAAGAACAATATAAAATTTTTGTTCAAGCATTGATAAATGGAGAAAAAGTAGAATTTCGTGAATTTGAAAACATATCCTATTTCGATGGATGCTTACCAGTTGAAGTTATGGCTGAACGTGGGCTTGAAACTCTAAGATATGGCCCTATGAAACCTATGGGACTCACTAATACTCATCACCCCAAAATCAAACCTTATGCTGTTATACAATTACGTCAAGATAACAAGCTAGGTACGCTTTACAATATGGTCGGTTTTCAAACAAAACTGAAATATAGTGAGCAGACACGTATTTTTAGAATGATTCCTGGTCTTGAAAAAGCAGAATTTGCACGCCTTGGTGGTCTTCACCGCAATACATATCTCAATTCACCAATTCTTCTTGATGAGAGTCTTCGTTTAAAACAAAAACCACAACTGCGTTTTGCTGGACAAATTACAGGCTGTGAAGGTTACATAGAATCAGCAGCGATAGGACTGCTCGCTGGACGTTTTGCTGCTGCTGAATATAATCGTACTTGCCCTTCTCTACCACCAAAAACTACAGCATTTGGAGCTCTTTTGAATCATATTACTGGTGGTCATATTGCTACTAACGAAACAGGAAAAAGATCCTTCCAACCAATGAATATCAATTTTGGTCTTTTTCCGCCTATTATTTCCACCAATCCTTTAGAAAAACGTTTACCACATAAAGAAAAAAAACAAGCTATAATTGAACGAGCTTTAAACGATTGTATTCAATGGTTAAAAAATAGCTTTTAACTGAATCTTTGTATTTGGTTATAACATAATACTTGCTAATCCGATTTTTGAGTTATTAAATAATTTGGATTATTGCTAAAAAATAGTTTAAGATTATTCACTTTATTAACGTGTGTATTATTTTCTGCTATAATAAGAAGAGAACATTGCGATTATATAGATATTAATAGTCTCAACAATACATTTCTATTATGATAAAAACTTACTTTTTTATTGCTATATTTATAAATGTTCCTACGCTATTAAATATTATTTAACAATAATTTATCTAAATATTATTAATATAATAAATGAAAAGGTACTATTTGTCAGTTAGATACACTAACCAATATTAAGATGTAAGTAAGAGTATCTATGCTTTTTTACACAAAAAATCTAAGGGGTGCATTATCTCAATGAACTAAAAACAGCTATGACTATGCTTGAATGATTATAATAAAAAATAATAAAATAGATATATCTCAGTTACTTTTTAATATAAATACTCGAGTCATTGCTTGAATTCCCGCTATGTAGGCCAACATTTACAGCTCTTACATTTTCATCTATAAAGCTAAAATAATATATCTCACAAACATGTGCTAACTACTTTTAGGCATCCCTAAAGAACCGGCTTATTTATAAACCGGTTCTTTAAAAAGTAGTGTGAATTATTTGTTATTAACAGCTTCTTTAAGACTTTTTCCTGCAGAAAATTTAGGTACAGAACGTGCAGGAATAGTAATTTCAGCACCTGTTGAAGGATTTCGTCCTTTTGTAGCAGCACGATGAGAAACTTCAAAAGAACCAAAACCTGGAAGACGAACATCACCTCCTGAAGCTAAAGCTTCTGTAACAGAAGCGATAAAAGCATCCACAGAAGAACCAGCTTGAGCTTTCGAGATACCTGCTTTTTCAGCAACTGAATTAACCAATTCACTTTTATTCATTTAACATTTCCTTTCCCTATATTGCCGAATAATAAAATTTAACCGACTACGATTGATTTTATTGAAAAGTACAGGAAACAGAAGTGCTATTTTTCTTCAACACATTGTTTTTTTAGAAATAATCGCAGTTATTCACGGAATTTTTTTATTATTTCTCTAAAATAGATAAAATTATAACTCCCAAAATGGTTCTCATGTGCTTTTTACAGCATAATTATAGCTCATAATGTGAATCAGTGCGCAACTAAGATTCCCTCATTATCGCTTTCTGTTTTAACAGTTTCAGATATTGTAGAAGGCTCTGTCCATTCTATAGCCTCAGGAAAACGAATCAAAGCGTGTCTAAGAACTTCACTTATATGAGTTACCGGAATAATCTCCATATTATTTTTGACATCATCGGGAATATCAACTAGATCTTTCGCGTTTTCTTCAGGAATAAGTACTTTCTTGATTCCCCCTCGAAGAGCCGCAAGCAATTTTTCTTTTAATCCACCAATCGGTAACACACATCCACGCAAGGTAATTTCACCAGTCATAGCAACATCCTTATAAACAGGTATTCCTGTTAACACTGAAACAATTGCTGTTACCATTGCAATTCCAGCTGATGGACCATCTTTAGGTGTAGCACCTTCCGGAACGTGAACATGAATATCACGTTTATCAAAAAATGGAGGTTCAATACCAAAATCAACAGCACGAAAACGCACATAAGATGCTGCTGCAGAAATTGATTCCTTCATAATATCGCGCAAATTACCAGTCACAGTCATCTTACCTTTACCTGACATCATAACACCTTCAATAGTCAGCAGCTCCCCACCCACTTCAGTCCAAGCAAGCCCTGTAACGACACCAATCTGATTTTCACCATCAACTTGTCCAAAGCGATAACGCTTAACACCTAGAAAATCATTAATATTGTCTTTTCTAATTTCTATAAACTTTTGATTAGTTTTAAGAATTTTTGTAACTGATTTACGCGCTATTTTCATCAACTCACGCTCAAGATTTCGAACACCAGCCTCACGCGTATAAAATTGAATAATTGATCTTATTGCATCATCAGAAATACTTAATTCTTTTTTAGAAAGAGCATGATCCTTTAATGCTTTTGGCAAAAGATGCCGTTTAACAATCTCCATTTTTTCACACTCAGTATAACCAGCAATGCGAATGATTTCCATCCTATCCATTAATGGCCCTGGAATATTCAATGTATTGGAAGTTGTAATAAACATAACATCAGAAAGATCATATTCTACTTCTAAATAATGATCAATAAATGTACCATTTTGTTCAGGATCAAGAACTTCTAGTAAAGCTGATGAGGGATCTCCACGAAAATCTTGCCCCATTTTATCAATTTCATCAAGCAAAAAAAGCGGATTAGATTTTTTAGCTTTTTTCATAGACTGAATAATTTTTCCAGGCATAGAACCAATATAAGTCCGACGATGTCCACGAATTTCAGCTTCGTCGCGAACACCTCCTAATGAGATACGAACATATTCTCGACCTGTTGCTTTTGCAATAGAACGTGCAAGTGATGTCTTTCCAACACCAGGAGGGCCTAACAAACAAATAATAGGACCTCGTATTTTTGATGATCTGCTTTGCACTGCTAAATATTCAATGATTCGCTCTTTGACTTTTTCAAGACCAAAGTGCTCATTATCCATAGTTTTTTCAGCAAAACTAAGGTCATTTTTAATTTTTGATTTTTTGCTCCAAGGAATAGCTAAAAGCCAATCAAGATAATTACGCACAACTGTTGCCTCTGCAGACATGGGAGACATATTACGTAATTTTTTGAGTTCTGACCCAGCTTTTTCTCGTGCTTCTTTCGAAAGCTTAGTTTTTCTAATACGCTCTTCTAGTTCAGATAGTTCATCTTGGCCCTCATCACCTGCCCCTAATTCTTTCTGAATAGCCTTTAACTGTTCATTAAGATAATATTCTCGTTGATTCTTTTCCATCTGCCGTTTGACATGTGAACGAATACGCTTTTCGACTTGTAAAACAGAAATCTCTGCTTCCATGAAAGAAAGTACACGCTCAAGACGATTACGTATAGGCAATAATGTCAATATTTCTTGTTTTTCTGCAAGTTTAATAACTAAATGAGATGCAATAGTATCAGCAAGTTTAGAAGGATCATCAATCTGACTAATAGCACTGACAATTTCAGGAGAAATTTTCTTATTTAGTTTTACATAATTTTCAAAATAAGAAATTACCGATCGAGAAAGCGCCTTGATTTCAATATCATCATCCTTAGTTTCCTCTGTAATAGTTACATAAGCTTGAAGATAATCATCGTTCTCAATAAATTGATTAATTTTTGCACGTGCAGTACCCTCAACCAAAACCTTTACAGTTCCATCAGGAAGCTTTAAAAGTTGAAGAATTTTAGCGATAGTACCAACATCATAAATATCTTCCGAAGTTGGATCATCATCAGCAGCATTTTTTTGCGTCACCAGTAATATTTGTTTATCCATTACCATTGTCTTTTCAAGAGCACAAATTGACTTTTCTCGGCCTACAAAAAGCGGAACAATGATATGCGGGAAGACAACAATATCACGAAGTGGCAAAACAGCATAAAACTCTTCTATTTCCTTGCCTGTCTTTTCATCAATATATTGCATATTTTTCCTTTCTAGAGCCTCTAACTCGTTTACAATACAAGTCACCCTTTAAAAAGCCAACTCTCTACAATAAATGAAGTGATAACTATGGACCAATAAATCAAGTCATTACGCTGTCATGTTCAAAATATCTACACCAAAATAATACTATAACTGAATTTATAATATAGATCACGCTGATACATTTTCTTTATTTTCTACATGATCTGAATAAATGTAGAGAGGACAAGCCTTACCTTCAACTACATCACTAGAAATCACCACTTCTTGAACACCTACAAGAGCTGGTAATTCAAACATAGTATCAAGAAGTATTCTTTCCATAATAGAGCGTAAGCCACGTGCACCAGTTTTACGTTCAATAGCCTTTTTAGCAATAACACGTAAAGCATCTTCATGAAAAACTAACTGAACATTTTCCATCTCAAAAAGACGTTGATACTGTTTAACTAATGCATTTTTTGGTTGTGATAAAATTTGAACAAGCGCGCAAATATCTAAGTCTTCCAAAGTAGCTATAACAGGAAGACGACCAATAAACTCTGGTATTAAACCAAATTTTATAAGGTCTTCAGGTTCTAAATCACGGAAAATCTCACCAACACGACGCTCATCAGGAGCCTTAACAGCAGCGGAAAAACCAATTGAAGTTTTTTCACCACGTCCTGAAATAATTCTCTCTAAGCCAGCAAAAGCGCCTCCACAAATAAACAAAATATTTGTTGTATCAACCTGAAGAAATTCTTGTTGTGGATGCTTACGCCCTCCTTGCGGAGGAACAGATGCTATTGTCCCTTCCATAATTTTTAACAGTGCTTGCTGAACACCCTCACCAGAAACATCCCTTGTAATTGAAGGATTATCAGCTTTACGAGAAATTTTATCAACTTCGTCAATATATACGATACCACGTTGCGCACGTTCAACATTATAATCAGCAGATTGAAGTAGCTTCAAAATAATATTTTCAACATCTTCACCAACATAGCCCGCTTCAGTTAAAGTCGTTGCATCTGCCATAGTAAAAGGCACATCAATAATACGTGCCAATGTTTGTGCTAAATATGTCTTACCACATCCTGTCGGCCCAACAAGAAGAATATTTGATTTTGCTAACTCAACATCATTGCTTTTAGATTGATGAGCGAGGCGTTTATAATGATTATGAACAGCAACAGAAAGAACACGTTTTGCATGACGCTGGCCAATAACATAGTCATCAAGAACTGTCAGAATTTCCTGCGGAGTAGGAACACCATCACGCGCCTTAATTCCAGAAGATTTATTTTCCTCACGAATAATATCCATACACAGCTCTACACACTCATCGCAGATAAATACGGTAGGTCCTGCAATAAGCTTACGCACTTCATGCTGGCTTTTGCCACAGAATGAGCAATAGAGAGTATTCTTCGATTCGCTCTCGCTATTGCTAGTTTTGCTCATTTCACTTTCCTTTCACTGCGATATATGAATATTTTTTTATTTAAAAATAATTTTTCTTAACTACAATTAAAAACATACATAATATCTTTAGGTAATTTTCTTTATTATTTTTACGAGATCGTATTTTTAAAAATAGCTATTTTAATGGCAATTCTTATACACTTCACAAATAACTACCTTTTCTATAAAAACTCTTAATCTTTTTCTTCTTTTTCAGTTTCTGCACGATATTGTATAACATCATCAATCAAACCAAACTGTTTAGCTTCTTCTGCTGTCATAAAATGATCGCGATCAAGAGTTTTTTCAATGACTTCATAATTCTGCCCTGTATGTTGAACATAAATTTCATTCAAACGTCGTTTCATCTTTATAATATCTTGCGCATGCCGTTCAATATCCGAGGCTTGTCCTTGAAAACCACCAGAAGGTTGATGCACCATGATACGTGCATTTGGTAAGGCAAAACGGCGACCTTTTGCTCCAGCTGTCAAGAGTAATGATCCCATAGACGCAGCTTGTCCCATACACAAAGTAGAAACAGAAGGACGAATAAATTGCATAGTATCATAAATTGCCATACCAGATGTCACCATACCACCTGGAGAATTGATATAAAGATTAATTTCTTTTTTAGGATTCTCTGCTTCTAAAAAAAGCAATTGTGCACAAACAAGCATTGCCATATTATCTTCAACAGGACCATTAATGAAAATAATCCGCTCCTTTAAGAGACGAGAAAAAATATCATAGGCTCGCTCACCACGATTAGTCTGTTCAATAACCATAGGAACTAAACTTAAGACTTTTTTTGTTGGATCGCTCATATCTTCACTTCCATTAATAATTAAGAATCGCCATTTACATTTTCAATAGCTTATCCATAAGCTAACAATACTCTCTTACGCAAGCCACAATCAATTATGTTTCAGTAAGATTAAAATATTAATGGTTAAAATGACAATAATAATACCTAATCAAATAAATTCTGAGCACCAGAAATACGTGATACTGCCCAATGATAAAAGCTTCCTTTCTGAGGCTTCTGGATTGTTTTTTCCTTTCTGTGAATATGAAACCCTATAAAATGTGGATCTTTCATTGGTTCAACACCAAAAGCTGGATCAAAAATCCTTTCAGCTTTTCGTCCTGTCCAATAATAAAAAGTGTTTTTCTCCTTTGCTTCATGAAAAAAACCATTCTTTTTAGCTAACCGCGAAATACCATCATTACCAAATATAGTAATTCCAATCCTTCCTGGTAAAACCGGCAATTTTCTTCTCCTCAGCCAAAATGGCATCCAAACACGACGTTTAAAACCTAACCAATCAGGAATAATCTCTGCATTTGCCAAATAATCCTCAAATGCTTTTATAATAGGGTTATCAGGTGGTAAATAAAGTGCAGAGACTCCTACTCTTGCAGCATTTTCTTTTGCTAACCAAACCCGACTTACTTCTGGACGAAACTGTTTAACAAGATACACATCCGTATCTAACCAAACTCCCTTTTCATATTTCATCAACATAATGCGAAAAAGATCTGAAAATTGAACAATTGTAAGACCAGGCTCATAGTCAGGGAAATTGGGATCAAGGCGATAAATTACTGAACGTGGCAAAATTGATTCGGCTTCATGCAATTCAACACCAACAGGTATGTTCTCTACTTTTTCATAGCTGAAAAGCTTAACACGCTGACCAACCTTAACCATCGATGCCAAACACAACCAATCAACTAGTCTCAATTGTTTTCCATACCAAAAAGTACAAATATCCATAGATAATCTATCAAAAATATTCCGAGCTTACACGAAATAATTGTTCAACATCACGTACACTATCAGCAAGAGCAAAAATTACTATCCGATCACCAGGCAAAATACGTGTATCTCCTGAAAGCTGTATTACTGTTTCATTACGATAAATAGCGCTAATTCTCAAACCCTCTGGTAAATTAAGCTCTCTCAACGATTTACCAACTAATGAAGATGTTTGCATTGCTTCAGCTTCAATAATTTCCGCAGCACCATTAAAAACAGAATGCACAGCGCGAATACGTCCACGACGCATTTGTTGTAAAATTTTTGATACAGTTACACTTCGAGGATTAAAATATGCATCTACACCAACGGCACGACTAAACTCTTGATAAGCCACATTATTAATCAACACCATATTGGCCTTGCATCCTAGTCTTTTCGCTATAATAGCACTCAAGAGATTCACCTGATCTTGATTGGTCAATGTAATCATTAAATCAGCTTGACCAATTCCAGCCTCTTGAAGAATAACAGGATCTAAAACATTCCCATATAAAACAGTTGTTTTTTCTAGTTGATCAGCAATAGTTAGTGCTCTTTCTTTATCTACCTCTATAATCTTTAACTTTAGTTTATGCAATCGCTTCTCAATAGCTTGAGCAACATAAAGACCAATATGACCACCACCTACAATAATGATACGATGTGCTTCTTGTTCTTTATGACCAAAAAGTCTAAGTGCACGACGTACTTGATCACGAGCTGCAACAAGATAAATGATATCACCAACACGTAATTGTGTATCTGAATGTGCTATTAATAATTCTGAACCACGTTTAATAGCAGTAACCGTTGTTTGCAAATCAGGAAAAAGCTCTGTTAACTGCTGTAAAGGCGTATTAATAACCGGGCAATCCTCCATGCATTCTAAAGCTAATGCAACAACAGCATCATTACAAAAATAAAGAACATCTATAGCTCCAAGCAAAGTAATACGACGCAAGACCATTTCTCCAACTTCAACTTCTGGAGAAATAACTACATCAATAGGAATATTCTCTCTTGCAAAGAGATTCTTATAACGTGGTTCTAAATATGATTGTGAGCGAATACGGGCTATCTTAGTTGGAATATTAAACAATGAATGCGCTACTTGACAAGCTACCATATTAACTTCGTCAAATAGAGTCACTGCGATTAACATATCAGCCTCATCAGCACCTGCAGCTAAAAGAACTTCAGGCCTTGAACCATGGCCAATAATACATCTAACATCTAATGTATCACGAATTTTCTCGATTAATTTTGCTTCGGTATCAACAACAGTAATATCATGATTCTCTGCAGCAAGACGTTCTGCTATCCCATACCCGACCTGCCCTGCTCCACAAATAATAACATGCATAACTTATGAAACCCCAAGCACCTTAAGTTTACGGTGCAAAGCTGAACGCTCCATACCTATAAATTCAGCAGTACGTGATATATTTCCGCCTAAACGTTCAATCTGAGTCATCAAATACCTCTTTTCAAATAACTCTCGTGCTTCACGTAGTGGCAAATCCATTATATTTTTATCTGTATCCATTTGAATATGCAGGATAGAATCACTAACTTCAGCAGGAAGTAATTCTTTTGTTATTGGTCCATCATCGTCACGCACAAGAATCAATAAACGTTCAATATTGTTGCGTAACTGGCGCACATTACCTGGCCAAGTATGTGTCTGCAAAATAGTTATAACGTCATTGCTAATTTCACGAGGTTTAATACCAACTTGCTGCGACATCTTTTTAACAAAATGATGTACAAGTTCTGGAATATCTTCACGGCGTGCAGAAAGTGGTGGAACAAAAATAGGAACAATCGAAAGACGATGAAATAGATCTTCTCTAAATTTTCCATTAGCAATGAGACGCTCAAGATTTTGCGCTGTTGAAGAAATGACACGAACATCTACCTTCACACGTTTTGTCCCACCAACTCTTTCAAATGTTTGACTCGTTAATACCTGAAGAATCTTATTTTGAATTTCACGGGGCATATCAGCGACTTCATCAATATACAATACTCCACCATGAGCCTCTTCTAATGCACCAATCTTGCGTTCTTTTCCCTCCAATTCACTACCAAATAACTCTATCTCCATTCTTTCGGCGGTAATTGTTGAAGCATTTATTGTAATAAATGGACCATTAGAACGTGCTGAAAGTGCATGAATAGAACGAGCAACCATCTCTTTTCCTACACCAGAAGGACCAACAATCATAACTCGGCTATTAGTAGGAGCTACTTTTTCTATGACTTGACGCAAATGCTTCATAGCACTAGACGTTCCAAGCAATTCTGGTGTTTCAACTGACCGCTCTCGTAATTCTGAAAGCTCACGCTTTAATTTCGAATTTTCAAGAGTCCGTTCTGCAACCAATAGGAGTCGACTAGCTTTAAAAGGCTTTTCAATGAAATCATACGCTCCCCGTTTTATAGCAGAAACAGCTGTTTCAATATTACCATGACCGGAAATCATAATGACCGGAAGAGAAGGATATTGAACTTTGATTTCATCCAACAACGCCAGACCATCAAGACGACTCCCTTGTAACCAAATATCTAAAAAAATTAACTTTGGAACACGTTCACTAATTTGTGCTAACGCTTCATCAGAGTTACATGCAACACGCGTTTCATAACCTTCATCATCCAAAATACCAGCAACAAGTTCACGAATATCTGCTTCATCATCAACAATTAAGATATCTGATACCATCTTTACTCACCTATCTCATGATTTGTGATCTATGTAACACTTTTATGCTCTGCTTTATCTACCGGAAACACCATACGAATCATCGCACCACGGCCCTCATAAAAATTTTCTAATGCATCATGCAATTCCATGTAACCACCATGATCTTCAATAACTTTACGTACAATGGCTAACCCAAGCCCTGTTCCCTTCTCCCGCGTTGTTATATAAGGTTCTAATAATTTATGCCTTTGCTCCTTAGGAAATCCTTTACCGTTATCAATAATCTCAACAATTAAACACTCTTCTTGACGATAAGAGCGTATCAGAATATGACCGCAAACACTTTTTTCTCGCGCCACTGCATCAATTGCTTCACTCGCATTTTTGATAACGTTTCCAAAAGCCTGAACAATAAGACGATTATCAAATGCACCTATCAATGGTATATCTCCTAAATCTTTCTCAAAATGAATATCACGACGAGTAACTTCTATCAAGAAACACGCTTCATGCAATAATTCCCGTATATCTAAAATACGCATTTGCGGTTTGGGCATACGTGCAAAAGAAGAGAACTCATCGACCATACACCCGATATCTCCCACCTGCCGAATAATCGTATCAATACACTGATCAAAAACTTCTCGATCCTGTGTGATAATTTTTTTATAACGCCTACGAATACGCTCAGCTGATAACTGAATAGGCGTAAGGGGATTTTTAATCTCATGTGCAATACGACGCGCAATATCCGCCCATGCTGATGAACGCTGTGCTTCTACGAGATCCGTAATATCATCAATTGTTAACACCCATGACTGTTCCTGTCCATCATTCTCTTCCATTGTCATTTGCACATTACAAACACGCTCTTGTCCTGCAACTTTTAAAGTCACTTGCTCATGATAATTCTTACGCCCTAATGAACAAGCAAGCTTAAAAACCTGTCCAATTTCAGAACTTAACGATACAAGATTACGCCCAATAACTTGCTCAGAATGAATACCAAACATTGTTTCAATAGACCGATTAATAATTGTAATATTGCCATTAACATCAATTCCAGCTACTCCTGCTGTTACACCAGATAAAACAGCTTCAGAAAATCGCCGTCTCTCATCAATTTGATCACGAACTGCAATCAGCTCATTACGCCGGCTTTTAAGCTCACTGACCATATAATTAAAAGTCTTTGACAATTGTCCAATATCCCCATCTCTTGCACGTACCGGTACAAAAACTTCCATATTTCCAGCAGCAACATCATCAGCTGCGCTAATAAGAAGCCGAATAGGACACACCAAACGATCAGCGACAGCAATACCAGTCCAAATAGCTGATAAGAATAAACTTAAAAAAAGGCACAAATAAAGCATACCAAATGCAATTTGTGTTGGTAACCGATTTTCATTCAAATCACGATAACGCTCTGTGTTAACTTCCGTCAAACGCAAAGCAGACAAAACACTTTGATCAACATCACGCACTAAATACAAAAATGTGTTTGAAATATTATTAAATTTCAAAATAATACCAAAATAATCGTGAACTCCTGGCTGAAAAGAGAAAGGCCTTGCACTAGTTGCTTGACCAATTAGATGAGGTGGTGGAATAGGAAGCTGTTCCTCATCACCAAGATCACTTGATGCAAAAACAGTTCCATTTGAGCTTAATAAAAAAACCCCTCGAAGATTACGCCCTACAGCATGACGTGTTAATTGCATTCGATACTCAGCTGGATTACGTGCTAGAAGTCTTTTATCATCCAGTGCTAATGCCATAGCATAGGATAAATTCTTCAAATTTTGAAGCATTTCATCTGCGTAAGCATTCGCTAGATCAATAGAGGAACCTACAATTTGTCGAGTCGTCGTATCAAACCATCGATCAAGGCCTAGATGAAGAGCAGGACCAGATATAAGGGCTACAGCAACAGCTGGCAATGTTGCAACAAGCGCAAACAAAGAAATAAGTCGTACATGAAGACGCGAACCAGCACGCCTTGATCGCCAAGCATAAATAATGGGAATTACCTCATACAAAACAATGGCTATAAGTCCCAAAACCCAAATACTATTAATAGCTATAAAAAATAATGTTACAGCCCTATTGGGAACAACAGGCGTTAATCCAATAAGAATAATAAACGAGATAGAAGCGGTCAGCAAAGCTAATACAATAATTGTGATACCCAAGAACGTATACACACTATTCAAACGTCGCGACTCATCTTTACCGATGTTTTGATCTAAGTTTTGGAGATTCGTCACGGATGTTATATTCATAATTACCTTATGTTACTTAATTACCTTATGTTACTTACTTCATTGTTCTCATATAAATCCTTATGTCAAAAATTGACAATACTATGATTTAAAATATAACTAATCTAAAATTAAGAAAGAGCTTCCATGTTTTTAATAGGAGCTTTTAAATAGGACATATTATTCAGTAATATTTCATAGGACTTGCAATGCGATTAACCAAACAAACAAATTATGCACTCCGGATGCTCATGTATTGTGCTGCTAATCAGGGAGCACTAAGCCGTATTCCTGAAATTGCCAGAGCATATGCTGTTTCTGAACTTTTTTTATTCAAAATCCTTCAACCGCTAGTCGAAGCGGGCTTTATGAAAACAGTAAGAGGACGTAATGGTGGTGTTAAACTAGCTAAACCTGCAACAGAAATTTCAGTAGCTGATGTTATTAAGATAACAGAAGATAACTTTTACATGGCAGAATGCTTCGATAATAAATTAAGTAATTGTCCACTAATAAATTTCTGTGGTTTAAATATTGTATTGAAAAAAGCTTTAGACTCTTTTTTTGATGTATTATCACTGACATCAATTGCTGATCTGCAATTATTATCCTCTCAACATCAATTTAAAATTGATGCAGGAAAAAATAGACAATTAGCTAACTAAGATAAAATTTCAAAAAGGAACTCGATATTTCTATTGCAGCCATAATATTAGCTGCCGGACGCAGCAAAAGAGCAGGTTCTCCAGAAAGTGGCCCTAAACAATACCGGATTTTAGGACAAAAACCGGTTATTTATCATACTATACATTGTTTTTTACAACACGCTTCTATTACACCTATTGTTTTGGTTATCCATCCAGATGATCGTCAAATATGTGAAAATGCTATAGCTGATTTGAAAGAACACCTTATCATTGTTGAAGGAGGTGATACACGTCAAATTTCTACTTTACATGGATTAAATGCACTCAAAAATATCAAGCCAGAATATATTCACATTCATGATGGTGCACGTCCTTTTGTAGAAAAAAAGCTTCTTGAACAAATACATACTATTGTTAATCATCGAGAAGGTGTTCTCCCCGTCATTCCTGTCTCCGATACCCTTAAACGTTTAGATAATACAAACCATGTTGTAGATACAATCCCACGGACAAATATGTATACCGCACAAACACCACAGTGTTTTCCATTTGAACTCATTTTAGCAGCTCATGAAAAAGCAATACAATCTCACCAAAAAAATTTTACTGATGACTCAGCGATTGCTGAATGGTTCGGAATCCCTATGCAAACAATTCCTGGAAATCCTAATAATATAAAAATTACGTGGCCAGAAGATTTTGAAATCGCCTATTCATATTTTAAAAAAAGGACGCAAATGTTCCCTGATATCCGTACTGGACATGGTTATGATGTCCACGCTTTCGAAAAAGGTGATTATCTCACTTTGTGTGGTATAAAAATCCCTTTTAAAAAGAAATTAAGTGGACATTCTGATGCTGATGTTGCTCTTCATGCTTTAACAGATGCTCTTTTAGCAACTCAAGGAGCAGGAGATATCGGAACTCATTTTCCTCCTTCTGATCTTCAATGGAAAGATACATCATCAGAAATTTTTCTTTGTTATGCCATTGATATAATTAAGAAAGCAGGTGGTCGTATTGCTAATGTGGATATTACCTTAATTGCTGAAGAACCTAAAATTAGCGCCTATCGTCATATAATGATAGAAAACTTGATGAACATACTCACACTTTCAACCAATCGCATCTCTATTAAAGCAACAACCAATGAAAAACTTGGTTTCATCGGTCGTGAAGAAGGAATTGCAGCTCTTGCAGTTACCACAGTTATTTATCCAGGAGAAATTCCACAATGACATACTTTTGTGAAACACTAGCGAATGCTGTCCTTAAAGTTTGTCGTGAAAGAAATTTGCTTCTAACCACTGTAGAATCTTGCACAGGAGGACTTATTGCTGCAAATCTTACCAGCATTGCAGGATCATCAGATGTATTCGACTGTGGATTTATTGTTTATTCAAACGAATCTAAAACTAATCTCGTTGGTGTATCCCCTAAACTTATCAAAACATATAAATCAGTCTCAAAAGAAGTTGCTATTGCAATGGCTGAAGGTGGACTGAAATATTCACGAGCTTCAATTTCAGTTGCTGTAACAGGCATTGCCGGACCTGGAGGAGTATATTTAGATAAGCCAGTGGGACTTGTCCATTGTGCAACAGCTTATAAAAATCACGCAACCATGCATCAAGAAATGCGTTTTGGGAATTCTGATCGGAATGTTATTCGCCATATAACTGTTGAAAATGCTTTAAAGCTTATTCTTAAATATTTCCAATGATATCCCTTTAATAATTGATAAAATCATACTGTTGGGAAACCATAAATTTGATGTGCACGTTTTTCAAAAGCATCAGTAAATTTATTAAAAGCAATACTAAACATTGACCCCATAGCTAACCCAAGCATTTTACTCTTAAACTCATAATCAATAAAAAATTCTATATCACATGCATCTTTATTTTTAATATCATGAAAGACCCAACGATTATCAAGATATTTGAATGGACCATCAATATATTTCACTTCAATAAGATTTTCTTTCGGATGAAGAAGCACTTGAGTTGTAAAAGTTTCTCTAAACACCTTATAACCCACTGTCATATCAGCAAAAAGCAAAATCTTTTCTTCATGTTCCTTTCGAGAACGTATAATCAAAGCCTCACACATGGGTAAAAATTCAGGATAACATTCAATATCGGCAACAAGCTCAAACATTTCATGAGCAGTATGAGCAATTTTCCGATGTGTCGTAAAAGTCGGCATAATTATCTCTATTGGGAAAATTTTGCAGCACGTGCTTTTTGCAAAGCTTCAAAATCATCTCCCGCATGGTGAGATGAACGTGTCAAAGGATGAGAAGCCATATGTAAAAAACCCTTTACTTTGCCAATTTTGGCAAAAGACTCAAATTCTTCAGGAGTTACAAAACGAATTATAGGATGATGTTTTCGCGTAGGCTGCAAATATTGCCCAATCGTCATAAAATCAACATCTGCAGAACGCAAATCATCCATCAGTTGAAGAATTTCATTCCGTTCTTCCCCAAGCCCAACCATAATTCCTGATTTTGTGAAGATTGTTGGATCAAGTTCTTTAACGCGTTGTAATAACCGAATCGAATGAAAATAGCGTGCTCCTGGACGTACCTTCAAATATTTTGATGGCACTGTTTCCAAATTATGATTAAAAACATCAGGCTTAGCAGCAACAACAATTTCCAATGCACCATCCTTATTACGAAAATCAGGCGTTAATACTTCAATTGTTGTCGTTGGAGCTTTCTGGCGAATAGCGTAAATAACTTTGGCAAAATGCCGTGCACCACCATCAGAAAGGTCATCACGATCAACAGATGTAATAACAACATGCTTCAATTCCATCTGCACAACAGCGTCTGCTACGCGTTCTGGCTCATTATTATCAACTGCAAATGGAATACCTGTTGCAACATTACAAAAAGCACAAGCTCGTGTACATATTTCACCTAAAATCATAAAGCTGGCATGTCGTTTACTCCAACATTCGCCAATATTGGGACAACCTGCTTCCTCACACACGGTAACCAATTTATTGGTACGCACCACATTATGCGTTTCCTTATATATTGGCGACACTGGTGCTTTTACACGAATCCAACTCGGTTTTTTCTGAATACTTGTATCCGGAAGATGTGCCTTTTCAGGATGCCGCATACGCCTACTCGTAACTTTATCAAGCACCGTAACCATTCAAGACCTCTGTCTTTTAGATATAAAACATTGATAAAAAATCACATAATCCAGATTTGCATATAACCTAATCATTAAGCATTTAAAACCTGATCATAAGCATCTAACACACTCTCTTTCATCATTTCTGATAATGTCGGATGTGGAAAAATAGTGTGCATTAATTCTTCTTCTGTTGTCTCAAGATTCATAGCAATAACAAAACCTTGAATGAGCTCTGTCACTTCTGCCCCTACCATATGCGCACCAAGAAGCTGTCCTGTTTTTCTATCAAAAATAGTTTTAACTAATCCTTGATCTTCTCCTAAAGCAATTGCCTTACCATTCGCTGAAAAAAAGTAGCGACCAATACGTATATCATAACCTGCTTCTTTTGCCGTCATTTCTGAAAGTCCTACAGAAGCAACTTGTGGCGTACAATATGTGCATCCTGGAATTTTCGTTTTATCAAGAGAATGGGCACTCTTCAAACCAGCAATATGTTCAATACATATTACACCTTCTTCCTCTGCCTTGTGGGCCAACATAGGAGGACCAGCAACGTCACCAATAGCGTAAATTCCTTTCACTCCTGTCCAACTCCATTCATCAGTAACAATGCATCCACGATCAGTTTTGATACCTAATGCTTCTAATCCAAGGTTTTCAATATTACCTTGAACCCCAACGGCTGAAATCAATCGATCAACTATTACTGTTTCTATCTTACCCTTAACATCAATATGCGTTGTAACAAAATCAGCAGTTTTTTCAACTTTGATCACTTTTGCTTCAGTAAGAATACGTATACCCTTTTTCTCTAGCTGTTTACGAGCGAATGTTGAAATTTCAATATCTTCAACCGGCATAATTTGAGGCATCATTTCAACAACAGTTACCTCAGCACCCATATCATGATAAAAAGAAGCGAATTCAATACCTATCGCTCCAGATCCCATCACTAAAAGAGACTTTGGCATAACAGGAGGAACCATAGCTTCAAAATAAGTCCAAATGAGTTTTCCATCTGGTTTAATATCAGGAAGAACACGAGGACGTGCACCAGTAGCAATAATTACATGCCTTGCTTGATAAGCTCCTTCCCCCAATACCCCTTTAGGAACTGGATTTTGTGGCTGCATAACTTTTTTTGATGATGCAGAAACCATAATTTCTACAGGCTGATTACCTTTAGCTGCCTTTGTTAGTTTCGCTTCACCCCAAATAATATCAATTTTGTTTTTTTTCAATAAAAAACCAACACCAGCATTTAAACGTGCTGAAACCCCGCGAGAACGTAGTACAACATCTTTAATATCGACTTCTATGGAACCATTAAGCTTTAATCCATAATCTTTTGCATGCTCAGCAAAATGTTTTATTTCTGCGGAACGTAAGAGTGCTTTTGTTGGGATACACCCCCAATTTAAGCAGATCCCGCCTAAATGCTCACGTTCAACAATTGCAGTCTTAAAACCACATTGTGCCGCACGAATCGCAGTTACATATCCACCTGGTCCTGAACCAATCACAATCACATCATAAAGACCTGCCACAATAATCCCTCCATGGATATATGCAAAAATGGATATGTATTATCCAAACTTTAAACTGAAAATTAACAGATAAACTTCTTTCATATATACCGTTTCAAATACTATAGAAAAACTTTATTACATCAAAAGAGATTATAAACCATCATATCAAATTATTGAGATCCATCTCCTTCAGTACATTCTTCCACACTCTTAAGCACATAAGCACAATATTTAAAAATAATTTAAATTAACATCGTTAATGGATTTTCAATGACCTTCTTAAAAGTCTGAGCAACTTCTGCCGCTAGTGCTCCATCAATAGCGCGATGATCAACTGAAAGAGTAACCGACATAACTGTTGCTATTGCTAATGCACCATCCTTAACAATAGCACGCTTCTCGCCTGAACCAATTGCAAAAATCGTTGCATGCGGCGGATTAATAATAGCAGAAAAATTTTTTATACCGTACATCCCCATATTTGATACAGCTGTTGTCCCTCCTTGGTATTCTTCCATTTTCAATTTACGTTCACGAGCACGCGTTGCAAGATCTTTCATTTCATTAGAAATGATTGCCAAAGATTTCTCTTCTGCACAGCGAATAATCGGTACCATTAACCCATTCGGAACAGAAACAGCAACGCCAACATCACAGTGTTTGTGATACAGCATTCCATCCTCAAGCCATGATACATTAGCATCAGGTACAGCTTTCAAAGAAAGCGCTACAGCTTTAATAATCATATCATTGACGGATAGCTTATAAGCAGGTTTCATACCTTCTTGCATCTCAACCATTGGAACAACAGCGTTTAATTGCGTACGTAATTCCAATAACGCATCTAATTCGCAATCTATAGTTACGTAAAAATGTGGTACCATCTGCTTTGATGCAACTAAACGCTTAGCAATTGTTTTACGCATATTATCATGGGGTGCGAATGTATATTCATTCTCTTTAAACAATTGTAAAATCTGTCTATCAGAAGTGCCTGAAGATATCGACTGATCGATATGCAGTGAATGAGAACTTGCAATACCATTATTCAGAGCTTTCTCCACATCGCGTTTAATGATACGCCCATGAGGACCAGTGCCAGAAATAAGTAATAAATCGATCCCCACCTGAGCTGCCAATCGTCTCGCTAAAGGAGATGCAAAAAGACGTCTATTATCCCCATTTTGTCCTACTAATTGCTGATTTGTTGATGAATGAGCAGCTTGCACACTTACTGATTCCACCGATTGTTTAATAACTGGCTCTTTCACCACAACAGAAGAAGTTTCTTCTGCAATTTTTGCAGCTTCAAATAGATCCTCACCCTCTTCTGCTAAAATAACAATCAGACTATTGACTTTAACTCTCTGTGTTCCAGCAGGTATAACAATTTTAGCAACCGTTCCTTCATCAATAGCTTCTACTTCCATTGTTGCTTTATCTGTTTCAATTTCAGCAATAATATCACCACATGCAACCTTATCACCTTCTTTGATATTCCACTTTGATAAATTTCCTTCTTCCATTGTAGGAGAAAGCGCAGGCATCGTAATCTTAATAGGCATAGTGTTCTCCTCAATTATGCTTTATAAGTTACAGCCTTAACGGCTTCGACAATTTCAGCAATATTTGGCAAAGCCAATTTTTCAAGGTTTGCTGCATAAGGCATAGGTACATCCTTTCCAGCAATTGTAGCAATTGGTGCATCAAGATAATCAAAAGCCTGTTGCATAACACGTGTTGCTATTTCAGTGCCAACAGATGACTGAGGGTAACCTTCTTCAATTGTTACCAAACGACCTGTATTTTTAACTGAAGCAATAATTGTTGGTAAATCCATTGGACGAATAGTGCGTAAATCAATTAATTCAGCATCAATGCCAAGCTTTTCAATTTCCGGCAATGCTTGAACCGCATAATGCATTCCAATTCCAAAAGAAACAATTGTTACATCCTTACCAGATTTATGGATCCGCGCTTTGCCAATAGGTAAAATAAAATCATCCATCTTTGGAACTTCAAACTGATGACCATAAAGAATTTCGTTTTCTAAGAAAATAACAGGATTGTCGTCACGAATAGCGGCCTTAAGCAAACCCTTAGCATCTGCTGCATTATAAGGCATAATAACCTTAAGGCCTGGCACATGACTATACCATGCAGCATAACACTGCGAATGTTGAGCACCAACACGCGCAGCAGCGCCATTGGGACCACGGAAAACCATAGGAGTAGACATTTGTCCACCAGACATATAACGAGTTTTTGCCGCTGAGTTGATAATTTGATCTATCGCCTGCATAGCAAAGTTAAATGTCATAAACTCAACAATAGGACGTAAGCCTCCAAATGCAGCACCAACACCCAACCCTGCAAAACCGTGCTCTGTAATAGGTGTATCAACAACTCGGCGTGCACCAAATTCCTCTAATAAACCTTGACTAACTTTATAGGCACCCTGATATTGTGCTACTTCTTCTCCCATTAAGAAAACTGTCTCATCGCGCCGCATTTCTTCAGCCATAGCTTGATTAAGCGCTTCACGCACTGTCATCATAATCATTTCGGTGTTTACAGGAATATCAGGATCAGAAGCAATTTCAAAAATAGGTTGTACCGGGACTGATAGCATAGTAGCAGTCTCTCCTCCTTGTGATTTATTTAAAGTTTGTGAAATATTTTCAGCACTTTCACCTTCTTCCAATAATACTGCAATAACAGTATTAACTTTAACATTTTCAGTACCTTCAGCTACAAAAATTCTACCAACAATACCCTCATCAATAGCTTCCACTTCCATTGTTGCTTTATCCGTTTCAATTTCAGCAATCACATCACCAGAGCTAACTTTATCACCTTCTTTCTTAAGCCATTTAGATAGCTTACCTTCTTCCATTGTTGGCGAAAGTGCCGGCATTAAAATATCAATGGGCATACTTGCTTCCCCTGTTTTAAACTAAAATATCAGTATAGAGTTCAGAAGAATCTGGCTCTGGATCATTTTGTGCAAAATCCGCTGCATCAGCTACAATTGCACGTACTTCTTTATCAATAAATTTTAAATCATCCTCACTTGCCCAGCCTTGTTTAATCAAACGACTTTTTACTTGATTAATCGGATCTTGCTCAGATTTTATTTTTTCTACCTCTTCCTTTGATCGATATTTCGCTGGATCAGACATAGAATGTCCACGATAGCGATAAGTCTGCATATCAAGAATAATTGGTCCTTTACCCGAACGTGCCCAAATAATTGCTTCATCAGCTGCCCCTTTCACTGCACGAACATCCATACCATCGACGGCAATGCCTGGAATCTCAAAAGAAAGACCCCGGCGAGAAAAATCAGTTTCTGCAGATGCACGTGAAACCGATGTTCCCATAGCATATTGATTATTCTCAATAATATAAATAACAGGAAGTTTCCAAAGCGAAGCCATGTTAAAACTCTCATAAACCTGTCCTTGATTTGCAGCTCCATCACCAAAATAAACTAATGTTACATTATCTTTACCAAGATACTGATTCGCAAATGCCAAACCTGAGCCAATTGGAACCTGCGCACCAACAATACCATGTCCCCCATAAAAATTTTTTTCCTTAGAAAACATATGCATCGAGCCCCCCTTCCCTTTGGAAAAGCCACCTTGACGCCCCGTTAATTCGGCCATCACACCACGTGGACTCATACCAGCAGCTAACATATGACCATGATCACGATAAGATGTGATAATTTGATCACCTACTTTTGTTGCTTTTAATGTACCAGTAACAACAGCTTCTTGTCCGATATAAAGGTGACAAAAGCCACCAATCAAGCCCATACCATACAGTTGTCCTGCTTTTTCTTCAAAACGCCGAATCAAAAGCATTTCACGATAAGCATCAATTTCTTCTTCTTTGGTGAAATTAGCTATCTTTGCCGTTTTAGTGGTATCTGATGATGCAGCATACACTGTCGACATAGAATTTTTTTTAGCCCGTCCTACCATACTTAAACTCCCTTCGATGATTATTAGAAATAACCTCTACGAATAAAAGTTACAAGCATTATAAATCAGTTCAAACTATACTATAGTAACTGTTAAAATATCTTTTTCAGCTTAATTCATTTCTAGTTCATTCAGATCAGTAGGAGAAATTAAAATTGTTAGCTCATTCGGCTTGGAAAAGTTTAAATTTTTCCGGACATACTCATCGAGCATATCCTTCTCAATATGCCCATCACGTAAAAGAGAAATACGCTTTTCAATAGATATCCGCTCAGTTTTTATTTGACGAAGTTCTTCTTTTAACTCAATGATATGTTGATTAATTTTACTACGTGAATAAAGTCCATATTTTCCATGATAAATATGATAACTAAAATAACTCAACACTCCCACTGTTATCAGTGGTAATATAAAGCGCGCTTTTATTGATCTCTGTTTTTGTTTTGTCCACATACAGCACAGTCTTTTTAATATTTGTTTCAACTATGCATTACTTTAATTAACACCTCATTACCAAAACAACCATATACAAGTAATCTATTGCTATTTTTAAGCTGTCTTTCCATAACAAAGCTCTACTAATGTGTAATTTTGTTCCCGTTTTTGTCAGTAAAGCTTCCTGCTAAAATAAAGACAAAATCAAGAATTGCCCAAACCGCAGTAACTATTAACCCTACGACTGATAAAGAAAGAACAAGCATTACAATACCAGTCCCAACTTTACCAACTATAAAGCGATGAGTACCAAACATACCAGTAAACCAACAAATAAGTGCGAGCATCAATTTTAATTGCTTTGTTTCCTTTTTTAAGATCGGAAATACAGACTTAACAACTTCATCTTCACATACAAAATCAAGATAGTCACCAATTTGTGGTGGATTTTTTCCTAACCAATCGCAAATTGCAAATTGATAACGCTTACCATCATCACCTGATATAAGATAAACGTCCTGTTCTTGGCTAATAACTATACCCCTCATTCTTACTCCCCAAAGAAAATCGCTACATTAAAACGCTATGCATAAATACTTAAATTTATCAGTGTAAATTATATTTAAAATACAATGTTTTTCTATCTTTCTGCTAAAAACCATTAATGATAAAAATTACCTGCATAACGAGCCTGTGTTCCTAGCATTTCTTCAATACGAATAAGTTGATTATATTTCGCCAATCTATCCGAACGCGCCAATGAACCTGTCTTAATTTGTCCACAGTTAGTCGCAACTGCAAGATCCGCAATCAGAGAATCCTCTGTCTCACCCGAACGATGAGAAATAATAGCACGATAGCCTGCTTTATGGGCTATTTCTATAGCATCAAGAGTCTCACTTAGAGTACCAATCTGATTCACTTTAATAAGAATAGAATTAGCCGCACCCATTTTGATACCATTGCGTAAACGTGCTGAATTTGTAACAAACAGATCATCACCAACCAGCTGACATTTTTTACCAATCGAATCGGTCAGCAACTTCCAACCCTCCCAGTCATCTTCAGCCATCCCATCTTCAATTGTAATAATAGGATAAGTATCAACAAGTTGAGTCAAATATTTTACCTGTTCTTGTGTATTACGATATTTACTCTCACCTATGTAAAAATATGAACCATCTTTATAAAACTCTGTTGAAGCACAATCTAAACCAATAGCAATTTGTTCACCCGGTTTATATCCACATGATATTATAGAATCTACAATAAAGTCAATGACTTGACTAGCATTCCTAAGATGTGGCGCGAAGCCACCTTCATCACCAACATTGGTATTATAGCCTGCATTTTGCAAATGTTTTTTTAACATATGAAAAACTTCAGCACCATAACGAACTGCTTCCTTCAGTGTAGGAGCGCCAATTGGAATAATCATAAATTCTTGAAAATCGATTGGATTATCAGCATGAACACCCCCATTCATAATATTCATCATTGGAGTGGGAAGAACATGCGCTTGCGTACCACCAATATAACGATACAAGGGTAAGTTTAATGATTCTGCTGCGGCTTTTGCAACTGCCAATGAAACACCAAGAATAGCATTAGCACCAAGACGAGCTTTATTAGGTGTTCCATCTAAAGCAATCATTGTTTGATCAATTGCTCTTTGGTTTCTTGCATCTTGTCCGATAAGGGCCTCAAAAATTTCACCATTAACTGCAGCAACAGCATTTTCAACACCTTTACCTTGATAACGTAGACCACCATCACGAAGTTCTACAGCTTCATGTGCACCCCTCGATGCTCCTGAAGGAACAATAGCACGACCAAAAGCTCCATCTTCTAAATGAACATCAACTTCTACAGTTGGATTACCGCGACTATCAAGAACCTCACGCCCAATAATACCTACAATTACAGTCATACGAAACCCCTCATTCAACGAAAACCTTTATTAACTTTATCCACAAATACCATAGTGCTAAAATACTTCCCATGCTCAATATTTAATTTGTTCTTTTTGCTAAACAATCAAAATCTATCAAAATTTCAAGTAACCTGTATAAATTATCAATTTTGATCATATTTAAACCATCAGACGGTGCATTATCTGGATCTTGATGTGTTTCCAAAAAAATACCGGCTACTCCAATAGAAACGGCAGCACGTGCTAATACTTCAACAAACTGACGTTGCCCACCAGATGAACTCCCTCTACCACCTGGCTCCTGCACAGAATGCGTAGCATCAAAAATAACAGGAACACCAAATGAACGCATAATTGGCAATGAACGCATATCAGAAACTAGACGATTATAACCAAATGAAGTACCTCGCTCACAAAGCATAACGTTAGGATTACCACTTTTAGTCACCTTTTCTAAGACATTTTCCATATCCCAAGGAGCTAAAAATTGTCCCTT
The DNA here is from genome assembly GCF_045945445.1 of Bartonella bennetti. NCBI lineage: Bacteria > Pseudomonadati > Pseudomonadota > Alphaproteobacteria > Hyphomicrobiales > Bartonellaceae > Bartonella > Bartonella bennetti. The sequence continues at coordinate 863,082 of NZ_CP174576.1, forward strand.
TTTAATATTAATAACACGTCCCGTTCTAGCTGCTGAAACTAAAAGATCTGTTTGACGACATAAAAAAGCTGGTATTTGCAAAACATCTACAACTGAAGCAACTGCCATACATTGCTCTTCTGTATGCACATCAGTCAGAACTGGACATCCAAATTCCTTTTTAAGATCAGAAAAAATAGCTATTGCTTTCTCAAGACCAATGCCACGTGTCGCACTTAAAGATGTTCTATTGGCTTTATCGTAACTAGATTTATAAACAAAGCCAATACCAAACTGATCAGTAATTGTTTTAATCCGCCCCGCCATTTCAAAAGCATGATCTCGACTCTCCATTTGACAAGGACCTGCAATTAAAGAAAGCGGTGCTTCATTTGAAAAAATAACATTTCCAACTTTAACGGTGATGTCTGATTTAAACATTTCATTCCTCAAAAGTAGGCAAATAAATTTATAAACTATCCTAACTTACTTTGCTTTATAGTAGCTTTAATAAAAGAAGAAAAAAGTGGATGAGGATCAAATGGACGCGATTTTAATTCTGGATGATATTGCACACCTATAAACCATGGATGATCTAGATATTCTACTGTTTCTGGCAACATGCCATCTAACGACATACCAGAAAAAATTAATCCACATTGCTCTAGTCGATCTTTATAATGAATATTCACCTCATAACGGTGACGATGCCGCTCGTAAATCTTTGTAGTGCCATAAATTTTTGAAATATGGCTACCTTTTTTTAATTCAGCCACAAAAGAACCAAGACGCATTGTACCACCAAGATTTCCAAATGCAGTGCGCTTTTCAAAAACATCTCCCTTGAACCATTCGGTCATTAAACCCACAACTGCATCTTTTGTTTTGCAAAATTCACTTGATGAAGCATTTTTAATATTTGCGACATTGCGTGCAACCTCAATACAGGCTAATTGCATACCCAAACAAATACCTAAAAAGGGAATCTTATTCTCTCGTGCGAATCGAATCGCTTCGATTTTACCCTCTGCACCACGTGCGCCAAAAGCTCCAGGAACTAAAATCCCATGAACTTTTTTTAAATAAGATGTAGGATCTTCTTTTTCAAAAAGCTCTGCTTCAATCCACTCAACATTAACCCTTACTTTATTTGCTGCCCCACCATGCACAATCGCCTCGATAAGAGATTTATAAGCATCTTTCAAACCAATATATTTTCCAACGATTGCAATTGTAACTTCTCCTTCAGGATGATGAATCCGATATGTAATATCTTCCCAACAATCCATTTTTGGTTCAGGAGCACAATCAATTCCAAAAGTAGAAAGAACTTGCAAATCTAAGCCTTCTTTATGATATGCCATAGGCACATCATAAATCGTTGAAACGTCTAATGCCTGAATAACCGCACTTGGACGAACATTACAAAAAAGAGATAACTTGTGCCGTTCTGCTTCTGGAATAGGTCGATCTGTACGCACTAAAAGAATGTCAGGAGCAATACCAATTGCTCGTAACTCTTTAACAGAGTGTTGTGTCGGCTTTGTCTTTAATTCTCCTGAAGAAGAAATATAAGGCATTAATGTAAGATGCACATAAATAGCGCTTTGCTTTGGCAATTCATTATGCAGCTGACGAATTGCTTCAAGAAAAGGCATAGCCTCAATATCACCAACGGTTCCACCTATTTCACACAAGATAAAATCAAACTCTTCATTACCCGTAGTAATGAATTTCTTAATTTCATCTGTAACATGTGGAATAACCTGAACAGTTGCTCCTAAATAATCACCACGCCGTTCTCGTTCAATGATATTGCGATAAATACGCCCCGTCGTAATATTATCTTGGCTATTCGTAGAACAGCCAGTAAAACGCTCATAATGGCCAAGATCAAGATCTGCTTCTGTACCGTCATCAGTAACAAATACTTCACCATGTTGATAAGGCGACATTGTTCCTGGATCAACATTCAAATAAGGATCAAGTTTTCGGATCCGTACGTGATAACCACGAGCCCGAAGTAATGCGGCTAAAGCTGCCGCAGCAATGCCTTTTCCAAGAGAAGAAACCACACCACCAGTAATAAAAATATAACGTGCCATGGGATTGTGATGATAAATAATTCATGATGATTTTTCTAGTAAAAAATGAAAAAAAACAATCTTTATTTCACAAAATAAAAATGCGGAACACAATACTTCATAATGATCTATACGAATTTATATAAAACCACTTAGGCTTATTATTTAGAAATAGGATTACCCACTGGTGGAGGAAGTGGATCTTCATTTTTAGGCACAGCTAAACCATTTTGTTGTTGAGAAGATTCAGGAATACCACCCAATTGATCAATAATAGAAGGCTGAGCTTCATCCCCAACTGATAGTGTACTCTCTGACGTATTCTCTTTTGTTGAATTTTGTTCCGAGTTAATTGGAATACGATTGAGAATATCAGAACTAGAATTTGATAAATTTCCAATCACAATAAGCCCAATCGATATTGCGAAAAAACAAATTGCTAAAAGAGTCGTCAAACGCGTCAATGCACTTTTGGTACCACGGGTATTTATAAAACCTGAACCACCGCCAAATCCACCGCCTTCCGAAGGCTGAAGTAACACAACACCAACCAAAGCGATAACAACCAAAAAATGAATAACAATTAGTACTGTTTGCATAAGTTTTGCTCTTTATAATTACTCACAACTACCTACACATAAATTAAATATAATCCAAGAGGTAATTATGATTTACTCCTTATAATCTACGATAAACATCGCAAATATTTAAAAAATCAACTGCTTTCAAGCTTGCTCCACCGATCAAAGCACCATTAACATGGGGGATGCTCAAAAGCTCAAATGCATTAGACGACGTTACTGATCCGCCATACAGCAAGCGTATTTTATACCCATTATCACCAAAGCGAAAGCTAATCTTTTCACGAATAAAACTATGGATCTTCTCAACATCTGTCAAAGTAGGAATTTTCCCCGTACCTATAGCCCACACCGGCTCATAAGCGATAACTGTATTCTTTCCTGTTGAACCATCTGGCAAAGAATCTTCAAGCTGCTGTTTGATTACATCAAATACCTTACCGTCTTCACGTTCTTCTAACGTCTCACCAATACAAACAAGAGAAACAAGACCTTCTCGCCATGCAGCTTTTACTTTAGCATAAACAACAGCATCATTTTCATTATAGGCTATACGACGCTCTGAATGTCCAATAATCACATAACTAGCTCCAGCCTCTTTAAGCATAAATGCTGAAACATCTCCAGTATAAGGGCCATTCCTGTCAAAATGGCAATTTTGTCCTCCTAAAAGAAGCTTTTCATCATGTAATATATCAGAAGCACGTGACAAAAGTGTGGCTGGAACACAAATAAGTGCCTCAAACAAACGACCCAAATCAGAGCTAACACCAGCAGCAATAGCTCGCAGCTCTCCAAGAGATTCGCCTGTTCCATTCATTTTCCAATTTCCAGCAATCAAAGGTTGGAGATCCGAAGCCATATTTTCACCTCAAAGGCTATCTTAATACATTTTTTGCGTTAAGTATCAAATTATACAACAAAAGCAAGTCTTTAAGCTTGCATCTTCTTCATCTTTATTGCAAATTCTATCCTTGTTAATAATCAATATACCCAATTATAGGATTAATAGAATAATGCTTAAGACCATAAGAAAGGCTGTAAATTCTTGGGTTGCCAAGATTTTTCTTACCACTTTGCTTTTATGCTTTATATTTCTATGGGGTGTACCACAATTACATATAATGAATGAAAAGGAGCTTCTTACTTCTGGGAAATCTACAATAACTATTGATAATTATCGTCTCGCACTTGCTGATCAAAGTTTACGTTTAGCGATTACTTCTCATCTTGGACGAATGTTTACACCAGATGAAATACAGAGATATAAAATTCCCGTTTTTGTACTAAATCAGTTGCAACAGGATGTCCTTTTTGATGAACAAGCGCGTAAAATGAAAATTAATCTTTCAAAAGATATGCTAGCTCGGATCATTGGTAACGATAATATTTTTCAACGTAATAGAACCTTTAATCGCGATTTATTTCTCAACTATCTTCAACAATTACATACTAACGAAAGGAATTTCTTAAACTATTATACAAAAAAAGAAAAACGTAATCAGCTTATTTTAGCTTCATTATCTGGTATGAAAGCACCAGATATTTTCTACAAAGCACTTGCTACTTATCACGAAGAAAAACGCATCGCTGATTACCTCGTTATAAATCTAAAAAAAGGGGAAAAAGTTGCTGATCCTAATCAAGAGATATTAGAAAAATGGTTTGATACTCACAAGAAAAAATTTCGTGCTCCAGAATATCGTACTGTCTCTTTATTATCTATAACATCAGAAGAATTTTTAAAACCACAAGACGTCTCAGTAAATGAAATACAGACTTATTATACTCAAAATGCTTCGCGTTTTATTATTCCTGAAAAACGTATAATTGAAGAACTACGTTTCTCTACACGTGAAGCCGCTGATAATGCAGCAAAAAAAATAGCCGAGGGCTTAAGTTTTGATGCCTTAGTTAAAGAAGAGAAAAAAAAACTCAGTGATATAACGAAGGGACCTCTAGCAGAAAATGAACTTCCTAATCATTTAGCATCTGAGATTTTTGAGCTCAAAAAAGGGCAAATTAGTGCTGTCATTAATGATCTGCAAGGCCCTGTAATTATTCGCGTTGCACATATTACGCCTTCAACTCCAATTCCCCTTCAAAAGGTAGAAAAAGAGATTCGCCAAATACTTGCCAAAAACTATGCTACAACTCATGTACGTAATAAGTATACAGAAATTGAAAATGCTCGTTTTGAAGGTGCTTCTCTTGCAGAGCTGGCAAAACAATATAAATTACCTCTACGCAAAATTACTATTGATCAAACAGGAAAGACAACTGAAGGAATATCACTCACAGACTTACCTCAGAAAGATATTTTATTAAATGCTATTTATCAATCACATGAAAGTATTGATATGGATCCACTTTCTCTTCCAGAAGGAGGATATCTTTGGTATCAAGTAGATACGATTATTCCTGCCCGTGATAGAACACTTTCAGAAGCAAAACAAAACGTGATTATTCAATGGAAAGAGGAAGAAATTCAGCGTCTTCTTGATGAAAAAGCTCAAGATACTCTCAAACAACTAGCTAAAGGAAAAAGTCTTGATGCTCTTGCAACAGAGCTTGGTATTATAAAACAAACAACTCCAGCTCTGCGACGCCAAGATTCCTCACAAATCTTCGGCGTTGAAGGAGTTAAAGCACTGTTTTATAGTCCCAAAGATCATTACGGCGTAGTAAAAGGTGTAAATGCAGAAAATCGTATTATTTATAAAATAACGACATCAATCATACCTGAAGATATTACAGCTCATACTCTTTTACCTGATATACGCACTAATATAGATATGATGATAAGAGAAGATTTAAAATTAGAAATGTTACAAGCTGCAAATAAAGAATATCCTATAGAAATTAATAACTCTAATTACACTCGGATTCTCAATAATTTTCAATAAAGTATTAAGAAAAACATATAGGGAAAAGAAGATAGCTCGAAACTTGTGGGACAACAGCTTTAACTTTCAATTTAGGAGAACTTTCTCTAATTATTTATCCCTGTATATTAATTAGTGCTCCTTCGTTTCAAATTCTATTAAAACATCCGATAAAGCTAAACTTTTCCTCCTCAGCATAACTTTTTCTTGATTTAATACTAGCAGAGCATAATTTATGCTTTTTTGCATTATCATTAGTAATATTAATATTATTTTTCCTCAAAACTATACTGTATTTACTTACCTTTTTAGAAAAAATTTTCTTGACTTGATATGTACAAATTTTATCTCTTATAGTGTGTAAGATTTCTATTCCCACAAACACAACAAGCGAAATGATTACTACAATTAGCTTTGACCACTTTAATTTATAAAAGAAGAAATTATAAACTAATATATATGCCTCTTAACCTTCAACTGCTTCATTCATAAATCTGCTATTTTATTTAAGAGTACTTATTCCTTCCTAAAATATTAACAATAAAAAACAAAAAGTATTTTATTGCTTTTTTTAAAATTTTAAGTGTATAAAGATAAAATAATAATCCCAATATAAGCCTATAATATTGATATACTATTTTGAATTTCAAGTACAGAACATATAATGAAAGTAGATGCAGTCAATGACTTAGAAAAAACAATTAAGATAATTGAAAATCTCCTACAACCAAACAGATATTAGAATACATTGATAAGCACGAAAATAGTTTTTTCTATATAAACGAGAATAACATTTATGCATTAGCCCAGAAAAAAACAATTCAATTTCCAAAGAGTAGTTAAAGTACTATATCTAACTTTCTATTGTTACTCATCCAAATAAAATAATAAAATCATTATCAGCTCACTTCATTTTTTGAATTTATAAGTCATTTAAAACCATTAAAAATGTTTTCTTTTTTACGACTCACTTATATCATGCGTCTATATGAGTAATTGCCTTTTTTAGCGTAATTTAGCCTTAATAATAAGGAGGTCTTCATAAAAATGGACTATAAACAAAATTTAGCTGAAAATCATCAAAGGAAATTACAACGTGGATTGGGCAATCGTCATGTACAACTCATTGCTATCAGCGGTGCTATTGGAACCGGTCTATTCATGGGTTCAGGAAAAACAATTAGTATCTCTGGTCCTTCAATCATATTAGTTTACGCCATTATCGGTTGTGTTCTTTATTTTGTAATGCGCGCTATGGGAGAATTGCTTCTCTCAAATACAGAATACCAGTCTTTTATTGATTTTTCAGCTCATTTTTTAGGACCAAAGATTGGATTTTTTATCGGCTGGACTTATTGGTTATGTTGGATTGTAACCGGAACAGCAGATATTATCGCAATAGCCAATTATGCGCAATTTTGGTGGTATGAACTTAATCCATGGATTCCTGTTTTCATCTGTATTGTTTTCTTTTTAATATTTAATCTCGTAGCAGTAAAATTATTTGGTGAACTTGAATTTTGGTTTGGCCTTATTAAAATTGTAGCAATTTTAGCATTAATCGTTATTGGATCTTATATGATCTTTATTGGCTTCACTTCTCCATATGGTACCGTTTCTTCTCTCCGTAACGTGTGGAATGATGGAGATATTTTCCCTCAAGGTATTGCAGGTTTCTTTGCCGGATTTCAAATTAGTATTTTTTCTTTCGTGGGTATTGAACTAGCTGGAATCACTGCAGCTGAAGTTAAAGAGCCTGAAAAAGTCCTGCCAAAAGCGATCAACTCAATCCCTACCCGTATCGTACTCTTTTATATCTTTTCTCTCATTGTAATTATGTCAGTTACTCCTTGGAATCAGATTGCTGCAGATAAAAGCCCATTTGTCGACATGTTTTTGCTAGCTGGTATTCCAACTGCTGCTGGATTAGTTAATTTTATTGTTCTCATATCAGCTGTATCTTCCGCAAATAGTGGAATTTTTTCTACTAGCCGTATGATATACGGTCTTGCTACTAGACGGGGAGCTCCTAGTTTTTTAGGAAAACTTTCTAACAATTATGTTCCAGCTAATGCACTATTCTTCTCTTGTTTATGTGTTTTATTAAGCTATACACTTTTGTTATTATCACCAACAATTATAAGCGCTTTTACAATTATCACCAGCATTGCAGCAATTTTATTTATATTTGTATGGTCTATAATTTTAATCAGTTATATAATTTATCGTCGCAACTATCCTACGCAGCACATTACTTCTACCTATAAAATGCCAGGAGGTACTTTTATGTGTTGGATTATTTTAGCTTTCTTTGCCTTTATTCTTTTTTTATTGACACTAGAATCTGATACCTTGACAGCTTTAAAATGCACTCCACTGTGGTTTATTTTCTTAGGAATCATGTATTCCATTTTTGGAACAAAAGACTCTATCAATCAAATAAATAAAGGATAATTTCTTTTACTCTTTTATATAAGAGATCACTTTTGGATTAATTCAATATAAAATTTAATTGTGTTCCTTATTAACTAAAGCACCAGATTTCATTGACCGTACCATAGTACGAATTCTTTTACCAACTTCTTCAATGGGATGGACATCACTTAAACGACGCATACTTTTAAGATGAGTTGCTCCAGTTTTATATTCTTGTATCCAATCTAATGTAAATTTACCTGTCTGAATATCCTTCAAAATACGCTTCATTTCAGCCTTAGTTTCACCAGTAATTATCCGTGGCCCAGATATATATTCACCCCATTCAGCTGTATTGGAAATTGAACGATTCATATTGGAAATACCACCTTCATAAAGAAGGTCAACAATTAATTTAACTTCATGTAAACATTCAAAATAAGCTATTTCTGATGCATAACCTGCTTCTGTAAGTGTTTCAAAACCTGCACGAATAAGCTCAACCAGCCCACCACAAAGTACAACTTGTTCACCGAAAAGATCCGTTTCACATTCTTCTCTAAACGTTGTTTCAATCACACCAGCACGTCCACCACCAATGTTACAAGCATAAGACAATGCTATATCATGAGCTTGTCCCGAATTATCCTGTTCAATTGCAATTAAACAAGGGACACCACCATAACGTTGATATGCACTACGTACCGCATGACCAGGCCCTTTGGGTGCAACCATTACAACGTCGACTGTTTTTTTAACTTTAATTAAGCTAAAATGAATATTAAAACCGTGAGCAAAAGCAATTGCTGCTCCATCACGTAAATAATCATGAATAGAATCTTTATAAATATCCGCCTGCAATTCATCAGGTGCTGCCATCATAATGAAGTCTGCCCACTTTGCCGCATCAACAACATTAACAACTTCAAAACCGTCTGTTTCAGCCTTTTTAACTGTTGCTGACCCTGATCGCAAAGCAATTTTCAGATCTTTAACACCAGAATCCTTAAGATTTAATGCATGTGCACATCCTTGAGAACCATAACCAACAATAGCTACTTTCTTCTTTTTAATTAAATTAACGTCTGCATCACTATCATAATAAACATGCATAACAATATTTCCTTATAACCATATTTAAATTTAAACTCAAAAATTTTATGGACAACAAGCAATCTCTTCCTCTTAAGTACTTTATATCTCGCAGATAATCACAGCATTGCTTAATAATAAGATAAAACTTAATAAATTTAAATTTTCACATTGCAAACAACAAATTATACATTGGAAAAAATGTAAAAGTATATTTAGATCTAAAAATAAAATTTAGTGATAATTTTATAGCAACTAATATATTATGCAAAATAATAAACTATCTTATTCTAAAAATACCTTACCCTCTTTAATCTATATATTACCATCCATTTTTATTATAAAATGCTCGCCTATTAGCGAATAGCAATAAAATAGTTTTTTATACAACTTTTATAACTGTGTGAGTGGAATTGAGTGAATATTTGAAAGAATTTCCCTTTCAGCAAAAACAAGAAGCTACACTTTTGAATCAGCATCTTTAATCACTGCATAAAAACTTTTTATAGTAAAAATGTCTAATAAGATTATTGCAAAATAATATAATTATATTTTAGCATTCCACAATTCCTTCTTTAACAAAACGTTTATAAAGTATAAAACGAAGTGCATTAGTAACCTTAGATGTAGAAGTAATATTGGGCACATAAACAGCCAAAGTAAATGAAAAATTCTTACTATCAAATGCCGTAAAACTGGCCTGTGGCGCAGGGTTTTTTAAAACTCCTTCTATTGTTGAAGCAACCTCCAACAACATTTCAACAACACGTTCTGGATCAACTTTAGTTGAAACAGTTAAAGGTATATCAATTCGTCCCATTTTACTAGGACGAGTCCAATTGCTCACATTATTATTAATAAGACTTGAATTGGGAACAATAATTGTTTGTCGCTGAAATGTTTCAAGTTCTGTCGCACGTACACTAATACGTTTTACAATACCCCGCACTGCTCCAGTTTCTATATAATCGCCCAATTTAAACGGCCGCCCAATCAGAATAATAAGACCAGATACAAAATTCTGGACGATATTCTGCAAACCAAAACCAATACCAAGCGAAAGCCCACCAGCAATAAGTGCAAAATTTCTAACATTGAATCCTGCAATTGATAACCCTACTAAGGCTGATAAAGCAATACCACTATAATTTATGACTGTTTTGATAGAATTACGTACACCAGAATCGAACTCTCCACGCACCATTATCATACTATCTAACCAACTAATAAATAAGCGGCTAAAAAACAAAAAAACAAAAAAAACGATTATTCCCATGATAATAGAAATCAAAGAAATGGATATATTCCCAATTTGAATACTAGTCATTAATTGCCACAATATTGTTTTCATATCGGAATACGAAAAACCAAACTGCATAACAATTGGTATTGTGCAAAATACAATAACAACGAAATTTAAAAAAATGCTGCTAATGATCCCCAATCGATTCATTGTTTTTTCTTCTAAATGAAACCTTTTCATCAAAGCACTACCAACACTCGTTCTGATAAGTTCTCCTTCGTTTCCGATAGCACAAGCACTTTGCATACCTAAATACATTAACACCAAAAATACACCACAGATCACAATTTGTTGCATAATAAAACGAGCTAAACCAATATAACCTAAGAAATTCATTACAATTAGCAATAACCCAAGTATAATGAGCAAAACACGCATATAAAACAGCCAAGACGGAATTTCCTCTCTTATACTTTGGCGCTTAAATCGCAAAGGTATAAACGAGATAATAAGCAACAAGACTCCTACAAGAGAAACAGCAATAAAGCTTTTTGCAATAATCAAGGAAAAAGATTCTGATATTATTCGATAAATACTATCCAGAATCGTATCCAATGCAAAAACCACACCTAAAAGAGTCATACAAATTATCAATTGATATGCTGCCAATGGCGTAACATTTAAAAGACGTATATGTGGTCTACGCGGTGATAAAAGAATAACTGCTGTACGATTCAATAAAAAGACCAATATAATTTGATGCCCAATCGTATGAAATACATCTGTAAGTGTTCCTACATCTGTGCCAAAACTACGAAATAAAAATAACGTCAGATAAACATAAATAACACATACAAAAGAAGGCAGTAAAATTGAAATTAAAACAATTAATAAACGTTGTAGATAAGATACCTCATCATTTTCTTTGAAAACATAAGATCTTACATGCTTAATAAATTTACTAGAAAAATATGCAAGACCTAAGGTAACAACAAATGGAATAAAAAAAGCACAAAATAATTGTGAAGGTTTAAAATAAGATACAAATTTCCACCAAGAATCAAATAATAAAATAAAATCAAAAAAGGCCTCTTTTGTTTTTTCAACAACCTCTTGAAGCATTGATATTGAAAATTTAACTTGTTTAAACATATATACAAAAAGTTCTCGAGACTGAGAAATTGTCAGTTTCGCTATCTCATTTGCAGCTAAAAATATTTCCTCCAATTGATGAAGTGCTTTATTAATTCTATTTTTTTGCTCTATGATATTTGAGTATTTTTTTCTTTCGCTTTCCAATTTTTTTGGATTATCATCTAATGCAGTCAACTGATCGATAATCTCATTAACTTCATTAAGAGAAGTGCGCAAAACAAATACCGCGTCTAAAGCTCGTTTACTGATATCTCGTGCCTGTAATCTCCATTTTGTCAAAACATGTATATCTTCTGATTTGCTTTCTAAGTTTGTTTGTAAAATTTTAATATTCTGCACAAGAGTCTCAATAACCGTTTCCTGTTGTTGAATCATTCTATCAACTGATTGTGAGCCTATTGACTGTACGACTGTCGCAGTTGGTGATACTAAATCTCCGCATGCACTAAAACTAGAGAAAACATTGGTTAGAAAAACTAAGGAAAAAAGGAAGTTTCTATTTAAAAATGAAGACATATTTATCTTAAGAATAAGCATTTATTGAGTACTCCCTTAAAATTATGATATGCGATAAACATCTCATTTTTTTATAAAAAAAGCTTATAAAAACCTTCTCTCATCCAATAATGCTGATAAGTATAAGTTAAAATCAACAATAGAAAAAAGCACTTAACTGTGTTTTTTTTGCATTCACATTGTAAAAAAGAAATTCTTTTTCTTTATAACTTTTCTTTTTTATCCAATTCTCACATTTTGGATAACATTTGGTTCAAAAACCTATATCTATCTAAACAACACAATGATTGTAAAATTTAAATAGTGCTCTTTTTTCAAAGAAACAGATATAATCAATTTCGTTATAAAAGTTGTAAATAAAAAATTGCAATATCCTATGAATACCATAACTTAATAGCTGTACTTTTTCAAAATATATTAGTATTGAATGTGTTTTCAATTCCTGCCATAATTTTCCTATACAATTTCAAAGTCTTTAAACGCAAAATTTTTAAATCAACATTCACTTCCTTTTACTTGATTTATAAAAACAATTTTATTTTACTTTTTTCTCGTCTAATTTTGATTATTTTAACGTATCTACTAATTGGAATATATCATGCGTACACCTGCCTGGCTGGCTACTATTTATTGTTTCATTCTTTTAAGCGGCATTTATGTCGCCTTGCCTAACTTATTTTCGGAAGAACAAATCAAAAATTCAAAATTCCTGCCTAATACCCATGTAACACTTGGGCTTGACCTTCAGGGGGGATCTTCCCTTTTACTCGAAGTAGATACCAAAACATTAAAGAGAGATCAGTTACGTACAGTTTTAAGTAATGTACGTACAAAATTGCGTGAAGCAAAAATTCATACATCCAGTATCCGTATCATTGAAGATAGTATTGTTGTTGTTCTTTATGACACCGCACAAAATAAAAAAACCATTACTACTTTAGAAACATTAATCACTCCTATACACAATAGCTTTGGTACGACCACTAGTGACATTGCGATTAACAATCAAAATGAAACTATTCATGTGACATTAACTGAATCTGGTATAAATGATCGTGTTAGCAAAGCTATCGAGCAAAGCTTGGAAATTATTCGCCGCCGTATTGATCAAGTCGGTGTTACTGAACCTGCTATCCAAAAGGTAGGAACCAATCGTATTATGGTTCAATTGCCTGGCCTACAAGATCCAAAACAATTACGTGATCTTATAGGAACTACTGCTAAAATGACTTTTCATCTTGTACCTTCTAATGTCGATATCAATAATCCACCTATAGGTGTTTCAATTCTTTCTGGCTATACTGATGCAAATCAAAAATATGCAATTTATGACCAAATTGCTTTAGATGGAAATGTTCTTAAAGATGCACGGGCAGCATTTGATCCGCAAATACCAGGGCGCTCTATCATCTCATTCACTATGAATTCTATCGGCTCAAAGATATTTGCAGAAATAACACGCCAACATATCAATCGTCCTTTTGCAATTGTTCTTGATAATAAAGTCTTAACTGCTCCCGTCATTAATAGTGTCATCCCTAATGGACAAGGACAAATTACAGGCAATTTTGATTCTAAAGAAGCATCAACTCTTGCTGCTCTACTAAGAGCTGGTGCTTTACCGGCACCATTAACCGTTATTGAAGAAAGAACTGTAGGTCCAAATCTTGGCGCTGATTCTATCAAAATGGGCCTATATACAGGCATTATAGGCTTTATTCTCGTTACAGTCTTTATTTTTCTTTTATACGGCATCTGGGGTATTATTGCTGATATAGCAATAGCACTGCATGCTATTTTGATATTTTCTGCTCTAAGCCTTCTTGGTGCAACGCTTACCTTACCTGGCATTGCTGGTATTATTTTAGGTATTGGTATCGCTGTTGATGCCAATATTTTAATTAATGAACGTATTCGCGAAGAAAGTCAAAAAGGTATAAGTGCCTTCGCTGCTTTAGATCGTGGATTTAAACAAGCTTTTGCAACTATTCTTGATGCCAATGTGACAGCTGTTATTGCAACTGTTTTATTATTTTGGTTTGGTACCGGCCCAGTTCGCGGTTTTGCTGTAACAATGCTGCTTGGCATTATTATATCGATGTTTACTGAAATCACCATAGTACGAATTATGATGATTTGGGTAGTGAATAAATGGAAAATAAAAAAACTGAAGCTTCAGTCTTTTTTCAATTTTATCCCTAAAAACACCACTTTTCGTTTCATGAATGCTCGTTTCATTGGTATTGGTATTTCAATCGTTTTATCTCTGTTTTCAATTTTTTTGTTTTTTAAACCTGGTTTAAACTTTGGAATTGATTTCGTTGGTGGCAGCCAAATGACCATTACGACAAAAACACCCGCAAATTTGGCAATTTTGCGTTCACATCTTTCTGCTCTTAATATTGGTGAAGTTACATTACAAAATATTGATAATGAAAATACCATACTGATTCGCATACAACAACAAAATGGTGGAGAAATTCAACACACTATTGCTATTGATAAAGTCAAAAAAACTTTGCAAAGCATTTACCCAGATACAATATTTGATCAAACAGAAATTGTTGGTCCTAAAATTTCAGGTGAGCTTGCTACAGCTGGTGTTACTGCTGTCATTCTAGCAATAGCGGCTATGTCTCTCTATATCTGGTGGCGCTTTGAATGGTTTTTTGCTATTGGAGCAATAGTTACACTTATCCTTGATATTACAAAAATGATTGGTTTTTTTGTTTTATTTCAATTTGATTTCAATTTAACAGCCATCGCTGCTCTTTTGACAATTGTTGGTTATTCAATTAATGATAAAGTCGTTGTGTATGATCGAATGCGTGAAAATATGCGTCTTTATAAACAAACACCATTGCGTGAAATAATTGATCTCTCAATTAATCAGGTTTTTATACGCTGTATTTTTACATCAGCCACTACGATATTAGCTATGTTACCTATGGCTCTATGGGGAGGAAGTGCTGTTAATAATTTTGCGTGGCCAATAGTCTTTGGAATTATTATTGCAACATCCTCTTCTATTTTTATTGCAGCTCCCATTTTATTATTATTAAATAATTGGTGCTATAGGAAAAATAAAAGAAACAACAATTCAAATTATATAACTACTAATTAAAATAGCGTGTTAATTTATATAATATGTTATTCTTTTTTCTTTTTAAAAATTATAATCATTGTGACAACTATTTTTAAAGAAAGCACTATACTATAATTATGCCTCACGATACGCCATTAATTACAACTATTGTTGCAGGTTTATGTTTAGCATTTATTTTCGGAATGATTGCTAACCGTTTGCGTATCTCTCCATTAGTAGGATATCTATTAGCTGGTGTCGTCGTAGGACCTAATGTCGGAAGTTTTAAAGTAGACTCTGTTTTGATCAACCAACTTGCTGAAATCGGCGTTATTTTGCTGATGTTTGGTGTTGGATTGCATTTTTCATTAAAAGATCTTTTATCTGTTAAAGCCATAGCTATTCCTGCAGCTATTATACAAATGGTATTTGCTACTTTTCTCGGCTTATGCCTCGGTTGGATTATGGGATGGGGATTTAGTGATGGTTTAGTATTTGGTTTAGCATTATCGACAGCAAGTACTGTAATCTTGCTGCGTGCTCTGCAAGAACGATACCTGATTGAAACAGAAAAAGGACGTATTGCCATTGGTTGGTTAATTATTGAAGATTTAGCTATGGTTCTAATACTAGTTCTTATGCCTGCACTAGCAAACATCCTTGGTAATACAAAAAAGGAACCAATCGACCCTCTTATTCAATGGCTCAATTTAAACACCTGGGGAATTGTTGGCCTAACAATTTTAAAAATCATTGTATTTTTTGCTCTAATGTTCGTTATTGGAAAGCGTTTTATACCATGGTTATTAAAAGTGAGCGCACAATCTGGATCGCGTGAATTATTCCGCCTTAGTGTTTTTGCTATTGCATTAGGAGTAGCTTTTGGAGCTGCTCATTTATTTGGTGTTTCACTGTCTCTTGGTGCTTTTTTTGCAGGTATGATGATGAGCGAGTCAGAATTAAGTCATCGTGCAGCAGAAGAATCTTTACCACTGCGAGATGCATTCTCAGTTCTTTTTTTTGTTTCTGTAGGCATGTTATTCGATCCTACGAAAATTCTGACCAACTTTTTTTCTCTTCTCGCAACCTTATCGATTATCATCGTAGGGAAATCTGCTGTTGCTTTTTTTATTGTTAAAGCTTTCCGCTATTCTAATGGAATAGCTTTGACTATTTCGGCCAGCCTGGCACAAATTGGAGAATTTTCTTTTATCCTTGCAGGACTGGGTTCAAGCCTTGGACTTTTAAATAACAACGCTCGCGATTTAATTCTTGGAGGTGCAATTCTTTCTATCTTGCTCAATCCTCTTGTTTTTATTGCTGTTGATAAAATTAAAAAATATCTAGAAAATTCTTCTGCTAACTCGCAAGATAAACAAACAATTATTAATATCAATCCTGAAGATTCCGATGAAGAATCTCTATCAATTACTTCAAAAACTGACCATATTGTGATTATTGGTTATAGCTGTATTGGAAAATACATAACATTATCTTTAATAGAAAGAGGTCAGCCTATTATAGTAGTTGAAGAATCAAAGCGTCTTGCTGATAAAGCAATAGCAAATGGAATAGAAACCATTTGTGGTAATATCATTAAAAAGGAAATTATTCATGCAGCCAATATTAAAAGCGCATGTAAAGTCGTTATTACAATGCGAAGTACTATTGAAGCGGGGCAATGTATAGTAAATATACGCCATCTGAACAAAAACCTTCAAATAATTGCTCATGCACTATCTGAATCAGAAACATCTTATTTAATGGATTTAGGAGCAGATATTGTAGTAACGAATGACAAAGAAATCGCTAATGGTTTTATTGAGTATATAATTGGACAGCGATCTGTAACGAATATGCCTAATAATGAATTAACTTTACAAAAAACGTAAACAAAAACCAAAACGGGTAAATGAAGTGTGAAACTACAGAAATTTATATGGCCATTTATTGGCATTTTAGCAATGTTGATATCGATTCGCATTCTTTATATAAAGTTATCTGCTATTTCGTTTAGTGCTGTATTAGAACGTCTTTCTAATTTAAGCACGCATCATTGGCTTTTAGCCTGTTTTTGCTCACTCATTGCTTATACAGCTCTTGCTGGTTATGATCGAATTGCCTTGCAACATCTTGGTCGTAAAATTTCTTGGATATTTATAGCTATATGTTCATTCACTACTTATGCACTCTCACATAATATCGGTGCATCAATTTTTTCTGGTGCTGTCGTACGTTATCGCGCTTATACAATAAAAGGGCTAAGTGGAACAGAAATTGCTATATTAGTCGGCTTTTGTTCATTCACTTTTGTAATTGGTACAATCTTACTTTCTGGTATTGTTTTAATTTTACAACCAGAAATTATTACCCTCATTCACAATGATCTTCCCCAATGGTTAGGAAAGATAATTGGTATGATTTTACTCACCTGTATAGCTCTTTATATTTTCGGCAGTTGGCTGCAGTTAAAACCCTTACGTATAAGCAAAAAAGTTCAGCTTTTTTATCCACGGCTTAAAATTGTTATTCGACAACTTATTATTAGCCCATTAGAGATTTTAGGAGCAGCAGGAATTATATATGCTGTACTACCACATGATGCTGATATTAATTTTATCTCTGTACTTGGTGTATTCCTTGCATCTTTCTCTATAACTCTTCTCTCTAATGCCCCCGCAGGAGGTATGGGAGTACTTGAGGCTTTATTTATAACAGGTATGCCTAATATAGACCCCACCGATGTTATTGCAGCACTTATCGTATTTAGAATGCTTTATTTGATCATACCGTTTATCATTTCATTATTCTTTATAGCAATTTTTGAAACCAAACAATATTTTAAACGCATACAAAAAAAACCGCCTGAATAAAAAAGAATTATACTATGTTGATACAAACTAATATCTAAATTTAACTAATAAGATTTCCACAGGAAAACTCGTTTGAAGCTTAATCTCTTCACATATGATTAGCAATCTACTAGTGTGATAATATTTGCGTAATCGATACAAATGATTTTTCCATTATTTCAGTTATTGACTATAATTAAGTTTGCTTCTCCATTTATTTTATTACCACAACAATTAGTATTTCTACTACATAACAATTGGAGAAATAAGAACTTTAGAGATATTCCGGCGATCCATTTCAACGACTTTAAAACATAAACCTTCAGCTTCAAAACTTTCACCTTCATTTGGTAAATACCCCAAACGCCAAAGCATGAACCCTGCAAGCGTAGTATAACGGTCTGCTTCATCAACAAGATTACGCTCAAGATAACCGCTTAAACGACGGATATCAGCATATCCCTCAACAAGTAGATTTCCGTCTTCGAGTTTTTCTGCCACAACAGATTCATCATCATCAGGAAAATCACCTGCAATCGCTTCAAAAATATCTGTTGGTGTTGCAATACCTTTCAAAGATCCATGCTCATCAACAATAATCGCAAGTTGAATTGGAGAATGACGTAATTTCTCCATTAATCTTAAAACACCTGTATTCTCATGAACAACAAGTGGCTCACGCATAGCTTTTTGCCAATTAATCTTTTTACCCTCAGCTAAATTTAAAAGAAGGTCTTTTGTCAAAGCAACACCGACAAATTCATCTACTTTTTCACGCGCAAGAACTAAGCGACTATGTTTAACTCGTTGCAATTCTTCACGCATTGCATTTTCGTCACCATTTAAATCTAACCATTCAACTTCATTACGTGGTGACATAATAGAACGTACAGGGCGATCTGCTAAATCAAGAACACCACGAATCATTTCTTTTTCTTCTGGCCGAAAAATTTCTGAAGTAGTAGCTTGTTCAACAATGACATCTACAGTTTCGCTAAGATTTCCACCTTTTTTCCCACCTCCTAAAAGCCTCAAGACAGCATCAGCTGTCCGTTCACGTAGATCATTTGTCGTAATCATCTTTTCACGATTACGACGTCCAATTTGATTAAAAACTTCAATGACAACTGAAAAACCAATTGCAGCATACAAATAACCCTTTGGAATATGAAAGCCAAAACCCTCAACAATGAGAGCAAAACCAATCATCATCAAGAAACCAAGACACAAAATCACAATAGTAGGATGACGATTAACAAAATTCATAAGGATTCCTGATCCCCACATCATTACACCCATAGCGATAATAACCGCTATATACATAACCATTGTTTGCTCTTTAGCAATCATACCCGTTGCAGTGATAATACTATCAAGAGAAAACACTGCATCAAGCACAACAATTTGAATAATCACTTGCCAAAAAACAGCATAAATAACTCCTTTTTTTTGTGTATGCATCGTACCTTCTAATCTTTCGTGTAACTCCAATGTTCCTTTTGCTAATAAAAAAGCTCCACCACCAATCAAGATTAGGTTATGCCAACTAAATACAAAGGATGAGATGGAAAGAATTACCTTATCAAAACTCATTACCCAACCAATAACCGTGAGAAGACAAAGTCGCATCAATAACGCTAAAGTTAGCCCTATAAAACATGCACGATCACGTAAATGTAACGGTAATTTTTCTGCTAAGATCGCAATAAAAACAAGATTATCTATGCCTAAAACAATTTCGAGAAAAATTAATGTAACCAAGCCAAACCACGCATGGGGATCAGTGATCCATTCCATTATAGCTCACCCTTTAAAAACATCTTTAAAATTAAAAAGCTTAAACACATGTTGCTGATGAAAAAGATCATAAACTTTCATCCGCATAAGTAATCAATAATATTGAGTACAAATAAATTACATGCAAAAGTAAGTATCTTCAAAGCAGTGTTTGAACCCATATGGTTATTGATGGAATATATAAAAAACAATAATAACCCACACCGCTTGACACTACAAGAAGGCTCTCCTGAATCTTGCCCGGGCATTACGCTCGACGACCCTCCAATTATCACTCTACATTAAGTAGAACATCTATTTATAGAATACCTTAACTAATAGGTTTATTTTTATATAATATCAAGAGGAGAAGAATATTTTTTAACTTATAATATAACTATAAGCTCTCTTTATTCCCTATAAATAGATCAAAAACAACAAGCCTATCTAGACATCTTCTTTTTGAAACGTTATAGGAGAGTGCTCATTTTTACCTCTTGAAAAATGTGGGTGATTAGCTCAGTTGGTAGAGCAGCTGACTCTTAATCAGCGGGTCGTGGGTTCAATTCCCTCATCACCCACCAATAAAGTTAATTTGTTAATAAAGAAACATAAATAAAATTATAAAAATATACTGTCATTAGATTCAAATATCTTTTCTATCTACAATTGATTTACTTTAAATTCAGCATGCTCTTAAATCTAAAGAATATTTTTAATGTTTATCTCTGCAAAATATCTTGATATCAGAAATGTAATAGAATGTGTTTAAGCTACTCGAAAATATCAATGGTCGTTAAAATTTTTATTATTCTAAAAATTTTACTTTTACATTAAAGATCATAAAAATTTGACAATAAAATCCTCAACGCTATTAAAACTCTAATAATCTCCATAGATTTTAAAGATTTAAATTTTTCTAGGTTTAGATCTTTTACTGCTACAAAAGCCATTATTTACGTTAAAAAGAAATTTGTTAAACAATTATATATATGATAAATTTTACTCATGAATTATCGGCATATTTATCATGCTGGCAATTTTGCTGATGTCTTTAAACACATTATTGTCACACGCATAATAGAATATCTTAAGCGCAAAGAAAAAGCCTTTCGCGTTATAGATACGCATGCGGGTATTGGACTCTATGATCTTTCTTCTGCAGAAGCACATAAAACAGAAGAATGGCGTGAAGGCGTCGGGCGACTTCTCTCAATTCCTATCCCCCAAGACTTAAAAGAACTTCTTGCTCCATGGTATAATGTTATTTTTGCAATCAATAAAAGAACTAAAGAGATTGTATTCTATCCTGGATCACCTATTCTCGTTCGCCAACTATTGCGTAAAAAAGATCGACTAACCGCAATTGAATTGCACCATGAAGATTACCAAATTCTAGCCCGTCACTTTTCTGGTGATTACCAAACAAAAATTCTGCATCTAAATGGTTGGCTTTCTTTAAATTCTCACCTACCACCAAAAGAAAAGCGTGGACTCATTTTCATTGATCCTTCTTTTGAACAACCAGGGGAACTTTCCCGTTTTATTGAAGGAATAGTGAAAGCATATAGACGTTTCTCTGGAGGAGTATATGCGTTATGGTATCCTGTTAAATATGATAAAGAGATTGAAATTTTTCTTTATGCACTGCAAAAAACAGAAATTCCAAAAATTTTACAACTCGAGATGCGTATTCGGAAAAGCGCATCACCACCTAAAATGGATGGTAGTGGCATGATTCTTATTAATCCTCCTTATCTTCTTGAAGACGAAATAAAAAAAATTGGTCCTTTCCTTATCAATCATCTTGGACAAGATAAGCATGCGCATATTATACAAAAATGGCTTTCATAGAACTAACCTACGATATTGATTATTTTGTATTTTAAATAAAAATTCATGCTAAAAATTATCAATTTTGATGCCATAAATAAAAAATAGCAATTCATAAACAAAGCGCTTGACTAAAAACAAACATTTCATATTTCAAATATAAAATAGTTTCAGGTAAATTAATGAGCTTAGACAATCGTATACTCCCCTATACAAAAAATGAAGAAAAATTTCCTTTTTTATCTGACATTACATGGCACAATGCTCATCAAAAAAACAAGAGTAACCAATCTAAAGGTGTTGCACTCATCCAAGAGTTTGTCAAAAATCTGCCTCATAAACCAGGAGTTTATCGGATGCTCAATGAAAATGGCGATATTCTCTATGTTGGCAAAGCGCGAAATCTCAAAAAACGTGTTTCACATTATACCCGTGAACATGGTCACAATAACCGTATCACACGTATGATTCGTGAAACGGATCATATGGAATTTGTTGTTACCCATACAGAAACAGAAGCCCTCCTTTTAGAGGCCAATTTAATTAAAAGATTACATCCACGTTTTAATGTTTTATTGCGTGATGACAAAACTTTACCTTATATCATTATCACAGATGATCACCGAGCACCTGCACTCTACAAACACCGTGGTGCCCGAACACGAAAAGCCCATTATTTTGGTCCTTTTGCTTCTTCGGAAGCGGTTACACAAACAATCAATGTTTTACAACGCGCCTTTTTATTACGAACTTGCACTGATTCAGTTCTTGAAAACTGTACACGGCCTTGCTTACTTTATCAAATTAAACGCTGTTCAGCTCCTTGTACATATGAAATTAGCAATAGTGATTATTTACAACTTGTTAAAAAAGCAAAAGCTTTTCTTTCAGGAAAAAGTCAATCAATTAAAAATGATATGGTTCAAGCTATGCATAAAGCTGCAGAAAATCTTGATTTTGAACGCGCTATAACCTATCGCGACCGCTTATCAGCTCTTTCTTACATACAAAGCCATCAGAGTATTAATCCTCAAACTGTGAAAGAAGCAGATGTTTTCGCAATTGCACAACAAGAAGGAATGACTTGTATTCAAGTATTTTTTTTCCGTATGGGCCAAAATTGGGGAAATCGATCCTATTTTCCAAAAGCAGATCCGTCTTTTTCCAGCTCTGAAATTCTAGCAAGTTTTCTTATACAATTTTATGATAATAAGCCAATTCCAAAGCTTATCCTTTTGTCTAATACAATTGAAGAAGAAATACTTATCACTCAAGCATTAAGCCTGAAAGCAAACCACAAAATAGCTTTATCTTTACCAAAACAAGGAGAACGCAAAGCTCTCGTGAATCATGCTTACACTAATGCCCATGAAGCACTCCAACGCAAGCTTTCTGAAACATCAGCACACAAAAAACTCCTTCATAGTATTGTTAAAACATTTCAACTGTCCCATACCCCGCGCCGTATAGAAATATATGACAACTCACATATTATGGGAACTAATGCAGTGGGTGTAATGATTGTTGTTGACCAAACAGGTTTTGTAAAAAATCAATATCGTAAATTTAATATTTGCTCGACCAATATCAAACCTGGTGATGATCTCGGTATGATGAAAGAAGTAATTGAACGAAGATTTTTACGCCTTCTCAAAACGTATGGTTTACCTAAAAAAAATAAAAATATTGGCTATGAAGATTCTTGTCCCCCGTGGCCTGACCTTATATTAATTGATGGAGGACAAGGACAAATAAATATTACCAACGCAGTGTTATCTGAATTAGATTTAGATGATTTTATCACTGTAATCGGCATAGCTAAAGGCGTTAACCGGAAAGCCGGTCTAGAACGGTTTTTTATAAAAGGAAAACAACCTTTTACACTCCCCCCACACAATCCTATTCTTTATTTTCTACAACGTCTACGCGATGAAGCACACCGTTTTGCAGTTGAAACTCATAAAGCAAAACGAAAAAAAGAAGCATTCAAGAATCCACTTGATGAAATTGAAAAAATAGGTCCTACGAGAAAGCGTGCTTTGCTTAACTATTTCGGAAGCTCTAAAGCAGTTTCCAGAGCATCTGTTGAAGACTTAACAAAAGTTGTAGGTATTTCTAAAGCAATTGCGTACAAAATTCATAACTATTTTAATAAAAAATAAGGCTTGTTTCATAAGCTTTGCCTTGTTACGTTCATACAATAACTTATACTCTAAAAACTGAAAATTGCTCTATGAAAAATCATACTTTTTCTTTTCCTAATATTCTGACTTATGCACGAATCATTGCTGTCCCATTGGTTGTAGCATGTTTTTTCTTAGAAGGACGACTACAATCAAGTGATATTGCTCGTTGGACTGCTGTGTCTATTTTTATTATTGCATCTATTACTGACTTTTTGGATGGCTATCTTGCCCGTATTTGGCAACAAACTTCTAATATTGGCCGCATGTTGGATCCAATTGCAGATAAACTTCTCGTCTCTGCCTGCCTGCTTTTACTTGCCGCAGAAAGTACTATCGCTGGGTGGACACTTTGGGCAGCGATTATTATTCTTTGCCGAGAAATTCTTGTCTCTGGACTACGTGAATATTTAGCTGAGTTAAAAGTAAGTGTTCCCGTCTCTCGTTTTGCAAAATGGAAAACTTTTGTACAAATGATAGCTATTATATTACTCTTAGCAGGACCTGCTGCTAATAAAATAATTCCTTACACAACAGAATTCGGCATTGCTATGCTATGGGTTGCTGCTTTGCTTACATTATGGACAGGATGGGATTATTTTCGCGCCGGCTTGAAACATGTTATTACATAAAAAAAATAAACGATAAAATTACAACATGAATAAAGGCTCATTACACTAAATAATAAGGCATTTACCATTACTTCAACTGATACATAGAACATTTGGAAAACAAGGCACGTATATAATTAAAATCTAAGAAGGTAGAAAAATACTTTTTAGACATAACCATATCAACATGCTCTTTTTAAAGCGAATAATTTTGCTAAAAAAGTCCCGCAATATATTTCGGAACTTTTCATTTTCTAAATAGCCTTTTATTAACCAACAATTTCAATGTCGGAAAACCAATAAGCTATCTCCGTTTTTGCAGACTCAGCACTATCTGAACCATGGACAGAGTTTTCACTAATCGATAAAGCATGTACTTTACGAATGGTTCCTTCCTGTGCATCAATAGGATTTGTAGCTCCCATAATTTCACGATTGTTAACGATTGCATTTTCCCCTTCTAAAACCTGCACAACAGTTGGACCAGAAGACATAAATGTTACCAACTCTTCAAAAAATGGACGCCCTTTATGGATTGCATAAAATCTTTCTGCTTGCTGTCGACTCATCCACACGCGCTTAGATGCGATAACACGCAATCCACCATCTTCAAGCATTTTTGTAATTGCCCCTGTCAAATTACGGCGTGTTGCATCCGGTTTAATCATCGATAAAGTCCGCTCTACAGCCATTTGATTATCTACCTTTCTTTCATTTCAAAACTGTCTTCACTTCTCTATAACAAGTAAAGAACCTTCTACTAAGTAACGGTAAAAAAATTTGTATTAATTTTCAATTGTATAATTCTTTTAAAGATCGTAATCTTCATACAATAAAAATATTAGTAGTCATTTATCTTAATAATCATATTATCATTTTTCCTGCAAAAATTGAATAAACTTGTGCTTATTGGAAAATCATGTAAAAGAAACTTTTCATTATGTTGGTATTGAATGATATTACAATACGGATGGCTGGACGCCTTTTGATCAATGGCGCTAATGTTGCACTTCCCGCTGGCTCAAAAACTGGATTTGTTGGGAATAATGGGACTGGTAAATCAACTCTTTTTCGCGTTATTACAGGTGAAATTTCGCCTGAGAATGGCGAGGTTCTCATACCACAAAAAGCACGAATTGGTTTAGTTTCCCAGGAAGCACCAGCAACCGAACAGTCCTTACTCGAAATTGTTTTAGACGCAGACAAAGAACTTATTAATCTTCTCCGTAAATCAGAAACAGCTACTGACCCGATGCATATTGCGAACATTCATACACGTTTAAATGATATTAATGCTCATTCCGCAAAAGCACGCGCTAGTAAAATTCTTTCTGGTCTAGGGTTTGATCCTCATACACACCAACAACCTATATCCTCTTTTTCTGGTGGATGGCGCATGCGTATCGCATTGGCAGCTGTACTTTTTACTGAACCTGATCTTTTATTGCTCGATGAACCAACAAATTATCTTGATATTGAAGGCACTTTATGGCTCATCGAGTATATACACCAATATCCCCATACAATTATTCTCATTAGCCATGATCGCGACTTCTTAAATAATACTGTTAACTCTATCATGCATCTCGAAAATAATAAGCTTACCTTCTGGCGTGGTAATTACGATCAATTTAAACACCAAAAAGCAGAAACTATCAGACTACAACAAAAAGAACAGGAAAAACAAGAAGCACAAAAAAAACATATGGAGGATTTTGTTAACCGTTTTCGTGCAAAAGCAAGTAAATCCCGACAAGCACAATCACGCCTTAAAGCACTAGAAAAGCTTAAACTAATTACACCATGGAAAATAAGACATACTCAATTTTTCATTTTTCCGAAAGCTGATAAACCTGTAGCCTCTCCTATTATTGCATTATCAAATGTAAATATTGGTTATGAAAAAGGAAAACCTATTCTTAAAGAACTAAATTTGAGAATTGATAATGATGACCGTATCGCTCTCTTAGGTTCAAATGGAAACGGCAAATCAACTCTTGCCAAATTACTTGCAGGCCGTATTAAATCAGAACAAGGAACAATAACACTCGCTCCCCATCTAAAAATTGCCTTTTTTACACAACATCAATTAGATGATCTTATACCAGAGAAAAATGCAATAGAACATATGCGCTATCTAATGCCAGAACAATCAGAAACCAAAATACGTTCTACAGTAGCACAGACGGGACTATCAACAGAAAAAATGATGGTAAAAGTCAAAGATCTCTCAGGAGGTGAAAAAGTACGCTTACTTATGGGACTTATGGTTTTCAAAGGGCCCCATCTTCTTATCCTTGATGAGCCTACCAATCATCTTGATATTGATAGTCGTGAAGAACTAATCCATGCACTTAATAATTTTAATGGAGCAATTATACTCATTTCTCATGATCGTCACCTTATTGAAGCAACAATGGACCAGTTTTGGCTTGTAAAAAATAGAACCGTTCTACCTTATGATGGTGATATCAACACTTACCGCACAGAAGTTCTTGGCCTTTCCTCTAAAAAAGAAACAAATACCTCTCCTAAAAAAGAACGTTTTCTTTCTAAAAATGAGCAAAGAAAGATCAATGCACAAAATCGCTCTCTTCTTGCACCATTACGCAAACAAATCGCTGAGACTGAAGCATTGATCAATTCTCTTCAAAAACAAATTGAACAATTTGACAAAGAATTAATCCCTGCTTTGTCCCATAATCAGTTTTCTGAAAAAGCAAAAGAACGCGCTAAAACAATGAAAAAACTAGAAGAAGCGGAAACACTTTGGTTTGATTTATCTAATCAATATGAAACAAAAAATCATGCAAAAACATAACCACCACACCATTAGCTATCTCGCTTAATAGAATAATAGCTCTTCCATAAAAAAGGCCTTTAAAAACTTCTCATACAATAGAAATCACAACACAACAAAACACAGCTAGATTTTAGAAACTATAGCGTAATCCTACAATACCTTGAAGGGATTGTTCTACCTTCTGTCCTTTAAGATAATGAGTTTCAGCGTAAAGCGATAAGTTTTCACCAACAAAGCTATTCAAACCAACTCCTAATTTACCTGCATCCCTAGACAAATCAGTGGTAAACTCATGTTGCTTATTAATTATCGTATGATTGCTATCTATATATTCACGCAACCAAGCTGCTGTTATATAAGTCATTAAGTGAGTATCACTATTTAAATTAAACTTATGACCTACAGATACCCCAACTTCACTGCGTAATGAAAGAGAGCTATCCATATCGCCGATCATCTGATTAGAAAGTTTTACTTCCTGACCTGAAACACGTATTCCTGTGAGTTGAGTATAAGGCTGTATCCAGGTATCTGGCGCTACATCAAAATGATAACCTGCCTCAAATGAGCTACCTATAGCCCATTGATTATAATCACCTTGAACACCCAAACCATTCGTTGAAATAGTCTTTAAATTATTGATATAATAATTATATTTCAAAACGCTATCTAAATACCATCCTTGATTATCAAAATAAGTCGCGTAAACTCCAACACTGTAAGCATCCATACTACTGACACCGCCTCGTGCATGGGTAATACGCGCTTGATCATAACTTCCAAAACCACCAATATAAAAATCCCCATTCATTAATTCTTTCAACCAATCAACACCTAATATTACACCCGTTTGATCAAGTCTAAAATGCGTATGATCTGTAGCTAAACGATCTCGACCCTTGATCCCATATGTCCATAAAGCTGTATTCTTCTTGTTCCTTCCTAAAATACCTCTTCCAAAACGCAAACTTTGCAACTCATTATTAAAAACAAGTTCAGGAGTTACTGCCAAAGATAACACTGCATCTGTCGATGGTGTTGTAGACGGAGTTGGTATTGGTGTTGGTTTTGGCACTCGATCTGGATCTGGAGCCGGATCTGGAGCTGGAGGATTTGGCTGATCAAAATGATCTGCTGCTAAATACCAAATCTTTTCAGAACCATCTTCTCTTTGTTTCAAACTATACATATAAGCGCCACCATCAACAGCATTAATTTTTGCTCCAGAAAAATCTGCTAAAGTAAAATGAGCTCCTGCACTTTTATCGGTAATCAAATCACGTTGTTGTGAAAGAGGAGTGGTAATTTCAGCGCCTGTATCAACAACGCTTATCATGTGATTACCATCACCATTGTCAATCAAAAGATAATCACCACGATCCTCTGCAATAGTGGTATTAAATCTAAAATGCAAACTTCCTAATTCACCAGAAAGGTTCTCAATATGAAGACGAGAATAACGTGCTTGAGCCTGATCAAGAATAAAACTAACAGTTCCATTACCACTTAATTTCTTAATCAAAGCGCTGTCTTCATCACGTGCACTAATAACAAATAATTCTGTATCTTTCCCATTTAAAATAAAGTTTTCTACTGTAGATTGATCTTTTTCATCACCAGCATAAAGCAAAAACTTGCCAGAATCATTAATTATTGTATTTCCTTCTAACATTGCACCAGCATATGCCCATGAACTCGCATGATCATTAATAGTTAGATCGTATACATAACCACCCTTATATATCTCTTGGACAGCATTATCATGTAAAGCAACAGTAATAGCTGTACCTTCTGTAAAAACGCGCTGTCTTCCATCCTTAAAAATTTCAGTATTTACTGCAGTACCTCCCTCTCCTTCATCCTCTGTTGCATAAAGATTTTGTATGCCCCCTTCCATCACTTTTGCATTCCACACCACACCGCCTTCATATACATTCTGTTCTCCTAGTATGTCACCTTGACCATAAGGGAAAGTTTTTAGATCATTTGAAGGTGCAGATAATAATACTTGTCCCTGCCTTTCTATATTCATATTAGAATTAGATGAAGCAGCTTGTACAAGAGAAATATTCATTACTAACATTCCAGAAACTAATTTATAGCGCATTATTCAAACTCTACTATCAAAATTAATGAATTAAGTAGCCTCACATCATCACGAGACAACATCTCAAAATAGAGAATGAGGCTATTCTTGTTTAAAAACTATAACGCAATCCTAAGACGCCCTGAAGTGATTGCTTTGTCTTCTTCCCTCTGAGATAATGAGCTTCAACATAAAAATTCAAATTCTCACTAACAAAACTATTCAAACCAACACCAAATTTACCAACATTACCAGATAAATCAGTATTAAATTTATGCCGTTTATTAATTATTGTATGATTGTTATCTATATATTCATGCAACCAAGCTGTTGTTAGATAAGTCATCATCTGACCAGGAGTACCTAAATTCAATTCATGCCCTATAGATATCCCAATTTCGCTACGCAATGAAGTATATGGACTAATATTACCTGTCATTTCATTGGAAAGCTTTACTTCTTTACCCTCAACTTTTAACCAAATTAATTGGGCATAAGGTTGAACCCAAGTATCTTGTGCTAGCTTAACATGGCGCCCTACTTCAAATGAAGTACCTATCGCCTTCTGATTATAATCTCCTTTGATATTTAAACCATTCGTCGAAATAGCCTTCAAATTATTTTGATAATAATTATATTTCAAAATGCTATCTAAATACCAACCGCGATCACTAAAATAAGTTGCATAAGCCCCAACGCCATAAGTATTTATACGACTAATACCACCTCGTGCATGAGCAATATCTGATTGGTCATAACTACCAAAACCACCAATATAAAGTTGCCCGTTCATTAAATCGTTTAACCCATCAATTCCTAGAATTATACCAGTTTGATCCAACTTAAAATTTGTATGATCTGTAGAAAGATTTTCTTTACTCTTAATCCCATATGTCCATAAAGAAGTACTCTTTTTATTTCTTCCTAAAAAGCCTCTTCCAGCACGCAAACTTTGCAACTCATTTTTAAAAATAAGCTCAGGAGCTACCGACAAGGATAGCAACGCATCTGTCGATGGAGTAGTAGATAGAGCAGGAGTAGAGATCGAGTCTAATATTGGAAACTGTTCCTCATCATCTTGATTCATTAATTGTGGGGCACTTTCTTGATCTTCTAAATTAGTATCTTCTTTTAGGTCTTCTAAACTAGTATCTTCTTTTAGATGCAAACGACTTGAGTAAGCCGGAATCTGATTTGAGTAAGCTGGAATCTCTTCATTAACATCAATCTGTTGTCCCAATTTATATGGAACCACTTCAATATCAGGAATTTTCAATTGCTTTGAATCTAAGATTGGAGAACCACTCAACACCGGATAATTATACGTACCCCCATCACCACTATCATGAGACTGTAAGATACGTTTTCGACTTTTTGACTCATCATTTTGATACTCCTTATATAAAGAAGTTTGTACCTCCCCCGAACTAAGTGCTAAAGAACTCTGCTCAGACTGTCTCACATGCCGAGGAGGGCGGGACCGAGTCTCTAAATGTTGACGAGAATTTTTGTTGTTTTTTAGCTTACTTTTATCCGATTTACCATTAGAAGTAGATGGAAAATTTGGAACTGGTTTTTGAATTAACCGTTTAGGAGGGGGACTTATATAACGAGATTGACCGATATCTGCAGACAAAGACCAAACCTTCCAATTTCCACTTTTATTTCTCTCTTGTAAAGTGTACATATAAGCTCCGCCATCGATAGCGCTAATTGACTCACCTGCACTATTTACCAAAGTGAAACTCGCTTCTCCATTTTCACTTGTATCAGTAACTAAATTGATCTCAGCAATACGACCATGACTTTGCGAAAAAAAAGTTGTAATTTCACGACCAGAATCAGCAACACTTATTGTATGCTTGCCTGAGCCATTTTTAATAAATATATAATCGCTTCCCTCCCCTACATCACTAATATTAAAATTGAAATGTAAATTTCCTGAAAGCTTCTCAATATGAAGTTTAGAATGACGTTTATCATATTCAACAGAAGAAAAACCTATTGTTCCACCATTCCCACCTAAATCCTCAATCTGAATATCAGAATTACGGTTGCCATTCCGTGCACCGACAGAAAATAGTTTTTCAGGACTTCGCCCTTCCAGAGTAATATCTTCTTTTGTAATATAACTAATATCATCACCAGCATAAAAATGAAGATATCCTCGACCATTGACCCTTGTGGCCCCCGTTAAATTTGCACCAACATGTACCCATGATTGCGCTTGATCTTGAATTGTTAAATTTTTTACTGTCCCATCAGGATACACTACTTGAAGAGCTTTATCCTTCAAAGTAACTCCCGAAGCTTCACCTCCTGCTAAAACAAGCTGTTTACCATTCGAAGAAACTTCAGTGTTTGATGCAAAACCACCTTTTGCTGTTTTTCCTTTATAAAGATATTGTATTCCCCCTCCCATGACTTTTGTATTCCACGCTTCCCCACCATCATACACATTTTGTTGCCCACTATTTCCATTTGTACCAACAATTATAGCATCATAAGCACTACTTCGCTTAGATTCTGTACCAAGATTTCTAGGATTTTCTTCAAAAATAAACTGCGAACCACCCTCAACTCGAGTTGATATTGCAGTAGCTCCACGCGTAATCAGCTGTTTTCCACCTTTAGAAACAATGGCATTCGTTGAAGTTCCATTATTTTCAACTATCTCAAGACCACCCTCTTCAATTTTAGTGTGCATACTGACACCTTGAGTAGCAATTGAAGAGTTTTTCAATACCTTTCCATTGATAAACATAGAGGAGAAATCTCTTATTATTTCACTTAAATCCAAAGTTTCATCAGACATCTCCTGCATTTGTTCCCGCGCATTCACACTTTGTATGAAAAAAGTACTGATCATTAATACTGAAAAACTTAATTTATAATATTGCACGATCTACACTCCATCACCAAAAGCTAGATTAATACCCCCTAACTATCAAATAGCTCGTTTATATATATCATAATGTGTCTATATATATCATAATGTATTTTATATTACAACATAATAATATCTAACAAAGAGCTATTATGACAAAATTATATTAGATTATAGGAATTATTGAAAAATTAAAGAGAAAAATATATGTACGCTATGTATTGTACAAAATGAATTTAATTAATTGAAGATTGATATTGCACATTAAATTGCAGAAGCATCCAATATCTATATTCTCTCAAAAAGAGTTTTCTGATCATTAATATCTGTCTTATAAAATATAATTACAAAATGATCAGAAAACAAAACACAGCTAGATTTTAGAAACTATAGCGTAATCCTACAATACCTTGAAGGGATTGTTCTACCTTCTGTCCTTTAAGATAATGAGTTTCAGCGTAAAGCGATAAGTTTTCACCAACAAAGCTATTCAAACCAACTCCTAATTTACCTGCATCCCTAGACAAATCAGTGGTAAACTCATGTTGCTTATTAATTATCGTATGATTGCTATCTATATATTCACGCAACCAAGCTGCTGTTATATAAGTCATTAAGTGAGTATCACTATTTAAATTAAACTTATGACCTACAGATACCCCAACTTCACTGCGTAATGAAAGAGAGCTATCCATATCGCCGATCATCTGATTAGAAAGTTTTACTTCCTGACCTGAAACACGTATTCCTGTGAGTTGAGTATAAGGCTGTATCCAGGTATCTGGCGCTACATCAAAATGATAACCTGCCTCAAATGAGCTACCTATAGCCCATTGATTATAATCACCTTGAACACCCAAACCATTCGTTGAAATAGTCTTTAAATTATTGATATAATAATTATATTTCAAAACGCTATCTAAATACCATCCTTGATTATCAAAATAAGTCGCGTAAACTCCAACACTGTAAGCATCCATACTACTGACACCGCCTCGTGCATGGGTAATACGCGCTTGATCATAACTTCCAAAACCACCAATATAAAAATCCCCATTCATTAATTCTTTCAACCAATCAACACCTAATATTACACCCGTTTGATCAAGTCTAAAATGCGTATGATCTGTAGCTAAACGATCTCGACCCTTGATCCCATATGTCCATAAAGCTGTATTCTTCTTGTTCCTTCCTAAAATACCTCTTCCAAAACGCAAACTTTGCAACTCATTATTAAAAACAAGTTCAGGAGTTACTGCCAAAGATAACACTGCATCTGTCGATGGTGTTGTAGACGGAGTTGGTATTGGTGTTGGTTTTGGCACTCGATCTGGATCTGGAGCCGGATCTGGAGCTGGAGGATTTGGCTGATCAAAATGATCTGCTGCTAAATACCAAATCTTTTCAGAACCATCTTCTCTTTGTTTCAAACTATACATATAAGCGCCACCATCAACAGCATTAATTTTTGCTCCAGAAAAATCTGCTAAAGTAAAATGAGCTCCTGCACTTTTATCGGTAATCAAATCACGTTGTTGTGAAAGAGGAGTGGTAATTTCAGCGCCTGTATCAACAACGCTTATCATGTGATTACCATCACCATTGTCAATCAAAAGATAATCACCACGATCCTCTGCAATAGTGGTATTAAATCTAAAATGCAAACTTCCTAATTCACCAGAAAGGTTCTCAATATGAAGACGAGAATAACGTGCTTGAGCCTGATCAAGAATAAAACTAACAGTTCCATTACCACTTAATTTCTTAATCAAAGCGCTGTCTTCATCACGTGCACTAATAACAAATAATTCTGTATCTTTCCCATTTAAAATAAAGTTTTCTACTGTAGATTGATCTTTTTCATCACCAGCATAAAGCAAAAACTTGCCAGAATCATTAATTATTGTATTTCCTTCTAACATTGCACCAGCATATGCCCATGAACTCGCATGATCATTAATAGTTAGATCGTATACATAACCACCCTTATATATCTCTTGGACAGCATTATCATGTAAAGCAACAGTAATAGCTGTACCTTCTGTAAAAACGCGCTGTCTTCCATCCTTAAAAATTTCAGTATTTACTGCAGTACCTCCCTCTCCTTCATCCTCTGTTGCATAAAGATTTTGTATGCCCCCTTCCATCACTTTTGCATTCCACACCACACCGCCTTCATATACATTCTGTTCTCCTAGTATGTCACCTTGACCATAAATGATAGTACCATTAGCAGAACTCTTTGTTATTTGGCCTCCAACATTGCCTTCCCCGAAAATAAACTGTTTACCACCATAAATTTTCGTTCCCTCTGTTTTTCCTCCATTCTTAACCTGTTGTTGTCCATCTTTGTAAATAATAGCATTCCTCGAAAAACCTTGTTTACCGCTGAAAGCCATAACAGTTTCAACACCGCCATTTTCAATTTTAGTACCTTTACTAAAACCGCCTGCATAAATATAAAGGTTTCCGGAATTTCTAACTATGTTATTGATAGACTGACCTGGATTATCTTGCTTACCATCATTTCCAACGTAGATTTTAATATCATTGTCTATTATGAAATTTTTTAAAATTGCTCCATCTTCAATAACAGTAATTTCGCCTTTTCTAACAATCTCAGTATTTTTTTCTTTCTCATTCTGATCATAAACAACATTACCACTATAGCTGCCATCAAATCTCTGCATTTCATTCTTATCTGCATTCGCAACTCCTACAAAAGAGCTACTGATCATAAGTATCCAATAACCTAACTTCCACTTATATTGCATAACTACACCCTTATTATTCCGTCTTGGACAAACTAATGGGAGTAAATAGCTCTGCAAAATTACATTTCAACCAGAACCCATCAAAATTTACAAAAAGTAAAAAGTGTACAGACCTTTAATAGCTTGTGTTTTAAAATACAAAACCATTCCATCTTTCCAAATTTTGTATCCACCCTTTCAGCATTTTATAAAAAAGCATTTTTTAACAAGCATATATTTTTATTGTTTCATCTTTTCAGGAAACATTCTTCAGAATTAAACGATATACATTATACATTTGATATTTTTTAAAATATTCATTTTTATTATTAAGTAAAAAATACACTACACATAAAAATCAGAAATTAGAACTTTTAATAGCAATTTCAACATGCTATTCTAAACTTTGGTGTAACATAATTAGTATAGAAAACTTTCAAATAATGCTTTCACTAATATTATTAATAATATCCATCCAACACGAATAAATCACTATGCGACTTATATCACAAAATACAATTAAATATATCAGAAGATATTTCCTATCACTCTCAGAAAATTATCACCATTCTGAATAAATCAAAGATTCTGCATAAAGCTCTAATCTGATTTTTGAAATGATATGAGACAAAAATACAACAAATTAGCAAAATCACTATAAGTTAATACAGAATACGCTATAACTAAACTACCTTCGCAAATAAACTATCAAAATCTAAACTATATCGTTTAATATATGCATCTGCAAAATTTATGAAAACTGCTAAGCTTTAATATCATTGGTAATTTCATTCAAAAAATATAAGCGTACCCATTCACTCTTTCACTACACTCAATCGTAAAAACCCCCTCTGCTTTACCTAAAATAAAGCAAAAATTTTTAGAAAGTAGCCTCTTTATTTTCTTAAATACTATCCATGCACAAAAATGAAGAGGCAATGACTTACAATTTAACTGACTCTAGCTACAGCCATACTTTCTAAGTGATTAATTTTGAGACCTCTAGTTTGCAGATACACTTTCTCACCCGCTTTAACAAATTTTGTAATTCTCTCTGCTTTATCCACTGACACGCCCAAATTTTGAGCGAGCTTTTTATAATTATTATCATTAAGTGCTTGATACTCGCTAAATGAAAGACGGTTCATGACTTTATTTATAAAATCACAAACCTCCTGCTGTAATGAACAAGAAGTGTCAAATATTTTTTGCCGCATACTTTCTGGCAAACTTAAAACATCTTGTATTTCCTTATTGGGCATTGCCACAGCTTTCCTTTTAACACTATTGTGTGCTTCATGTTGTTGTAAAATTGCATCTCTAGTGTATATTACATTATCTGTATATTGATTAATTGCAGAACTAAGTTCACCACAACATTCTTCAGCTTTTTTACGCCTTGAATTGCTTATACCAAATATCTCAATACCTGCAAGCGCATAAACAGATTGAGGAGCTTCCATAATTTGCTCCGCAATTTGCTTCCCAAGCTGCTTCGCAAGCTGCGTATCAAAACATGCAAATTCATCAATCAATTCCATCTTTTCTTTCAATATGTCTGAATTATCATAAACCAATTTTGAATAAGACTTAACATTTTCCCGGCTTCTTTGAACAGAGAAATCTTTTTTAACTCTTTTAATAATTTCTTTTTTCGTCAAAGAGACTAATATTCCTTCTGGAATGAGAACGTCTTCAAGAGCCTTAGGTATTACAGCTTTAAAAGACATTTGATCACCTAATTTTAATGTTTTTAATTCTTCTGGCATTAAATAATCTTTGTAGCATACAACGTACGCATCTTTCGTTTCGACTAGAATGGAATTTGAGCTACAGATTCTACAGATACCATCATAAA
Organism: Bartonella bennetti; assembly: GCF_045945445.1. Taxonomy (NCBI): domain Bacteria; kingdom Pseudomonadati; phylum Pseudomonadota; class Alphaproteobacteria; order Hyphomicrobiales; family Bartonellaceae; genus Bartonella; species Bartonella bennetti. The sequence goes on from NZ_CP174576.1 coordinate 899,759, forward strand.
CAACATCTTTACGAGGAGCTACAATAATCTGATTTTCTATATCTTTACACTCATTATTTTTGATAAACTCTTTCAGCATACACACTTTGTTTGGATCAGAAATATCTTCAAACAAATGTTCTATAGGAGCTAGATCGCCTATATTGCCTTCTAAAGTTTTTGCAGCATCGCTGACAAATTTCATGCGTTCTTTTGTTATAACTGAAAAATCAAGTTTATAATTAGCAACTTTAGCAAGCTGATCAAAAAACACCAGTTGCGTACATTCATTCCCACTGATAAAAGGATATATATCATTAAGCAAAACAAAGATTCTTGCTGCATTATGAGAAAATTCTTCGCACGACAAATCTTTCAGATTATTCTTCTCAAAAAGAATTCTGTCAATTCTTTTAAAACATTCTTCAATTTCATTGCTGTTTACAGACCTCAATTTTTCCATTGGTAACAGCTTAGCGTTTGTTACATCTTCAAAATATGGAATTTCTTCGCGAGTCCACCCAGCCCACTCAAACATATTCCCAAATAAGCGCTTATGAAGATATTTAAGATAAGAGGAATCAAATTGTTCTGGTACCTTTTCACAAGATAGATTAATAATTGCTTTTGCTATATCATGTGCACTTCTTTCACGAAGAGCAACTGCATCTGTTATTCCATATTTATTTATCAGCATTCCATTAGTAGTACTAACACCATGAGTTGAATATTTCTTTCGCGCCTTTACTTCTTTTACAGAATGATCCATCTCAGTGTTAAACTGCTTTAGTGAATAATCTCCGTTCGCATATTTTTCTAAAACGTCTAACGTTTTAGAGTTAAGAATATACCCTTCAAGCATACACGCGCTGATAACTGAATTAACTGTTTCACGACGCCTTTTTATTAGAGCTTGAGGTATAGCATAATCCGAAGCATATTTCGAAACTGCGTGTTTCTGTATCTCTCTTTTAAACATTTAACAGATCTCTTTTAAGAAACTCTTTCTCTCTTCAAATTTTACCTAAAACGTAAAAACATACTTTTACACAGCACTTCAGAAAATCATCACAAAACTCTCCTTTTACTAACTAAATAACTAGGCACAAATTCTCACAGCCTTGCAAAACACTAAAGCTAGTCTAATTTAAACATTTTGATTTTTTGAATTTAAATTAAGTATAACAAAATTTCAATAAAAAATACAACAAAAATCAAGAACATTATACATTCTTGACTTATAGGTGACACTTTATTATATGGATTTTATATTCAATTGAAAATATCAAAATGTAATTACAAATCTGATTAGCAAAAGCAACGCGTATTGCACGCAAATATGTATTTTATGCAAATATATAGTTTTTCATTTTTGTTTAATTTAGAATTCATAGCAATAAAATCAACAAAGCTAATGATTCGATACTGATATGAATTTTTTATAATTATAAACTTTGTAATTTAATTTCACACATAAAGGAACTTTCTATCCATGTCTACAAGCATAGAAAAATGCAACACTAACCGAGAATCTTCACCCAGTCGAATTTTATTCGCGAGTTTTATCGGCACAACAATAGAATATTTTGATTTTTATGTTTTTTCAACTGCCGCAGCTCTCATATTTCCTCGATTATTTTTCCCATCTCAAAATGAACAACTCGCTATTTTGCAATCCTTCCTTGTTTTTGGTGTCGCCTTCCTATCGCGCCCTATAGGATCAGTTATTTTTGGACACTTTGGTGATAAAATTGGACGAAAAATAACACTCATTGCCTCTCTTCTTACAATGGGTATTTCAACAATTATTATTGGTATTTTACCTACTTATGAAACAGCTGGATGGCTTGCACCTTTCCTTTTAACAGTGTGTCGTTTTGGACAAGGAATCGGATTAGGAGGAGAATGGGGAGGAGCTGTGTTACTCGCAACAGAAAATGCCCCCCCAGAAAAACGTAGTTGGTATGCAATGTTTCCGCAATTAGGCGCTCCAATCGGTTTATGTGTATCTATTATAGTTTATTTAGCATTATGGCATGCGCTTGATGAAGAGCAACTTTTTTCATGGGGATGGCGTATTCCTTTTGTTGGCTCAATTGTCTTCATTATTTTAGGATTATGGATTCGTATGTCGATCAATGAAACAATTGAATTCAAAAAAAATGTCGGCCACGAAAAAATCTCTAAAATACCTGTGCTAGATGTATTCTTCAAACACCCGCGAATTTTGTTTCTTGGTACATTTTGTAGCATGACAGTTCTTGTCTTATTTTACTTGGTTACGACTTATTTGCTAAGTTATTCAACAAATCATCTGCAATTATCATTTAATGAAGCACTTCAAGTGGAAATGATCGGTGCTGTTTTTTTTGGTATTTTTACTATTCTTACAGGGAAAATTGCTAATCATATTAAACGCAGAAGTTTGATGATTTGGGTTACAATAGCTACTGGCATTTATTCCTTTGCAATTCCTTACTTCTTCGATAATGGAATTTTAGGTATTTGTGCAATGTCTATTATTGGTTTATCTCTGATGGGAATGACATATAGTCAGATTGGCGCAGTTCTTTCATCAGCATATCCAACAGAAGTTCGATATAGTGGTGTTTCTATAACCTTTAATTTAGCTGGTATTTTAGGCGCAGCTATTGCACCTTATATTGCAGAATATCTAGTACAAAATTTTAGTACTTCTTATATTAGTTATTATCTCTTCTTATCTTCTTTTATCTCACTCGTTTGCTTTATTGGCTTTACAGATGAAGAGATATCACACTAAAATACAATATAATGAAACTAATATTAGCGGCAGAGATGCCGCTAATTTCATTTGTAAGGGCATCGGTTTAGGTAAAGTCCACCATAATATTCCAGCAAATAATGCACAAAGGAAAAAGAATAAGATATCAATAATAATAGTATTAATATGAGAAACAGAAAATATCTGCGATAGAATATTTGTTGTTCCCAACCATGAAACACAAAAAAAAGCTAATATTACAGCCCACAGAATAAGTAAAACTCGATCAAATATCATTATCATTCCATTTGAATATTTTAATCTTAGGCTATATTTTTATAACCCCTAAAATAAAAATCATAAGAAAAATTCAACCTGATTATTTACCAAACAAGAGCTCTGATTTATGAGAGCTCAATACTGAAAAAATCAAAATAAAGATATCTCATGTCTCAAACCTGCTGCTCCCAACGATAATCTTCAGTCTGCTGCCAATAAGTTAAATTATAATTTTTTGTTTTATAATCTTTCCACTGCTCGCGAATAAGATTCAATTGTGCATCATTATGACCATCAAACATAATCACAATTCGTTGATAAATATCAATATCTGAACAAACAGCTCCCTCTATAAGAAAGCGCACTTGTGAATCATTTGGATTTTCTTGTCCTGTAGTAAGAAATACAGGCTGCAAATCTGGATAGTTATCATATTCTGTCCCATGTCCAATAAATGATTCATCAGAATAAACCCATAAACAAGTATCTATAAAATTGCATTGTTCTTTACTCATACATTGTATTGTTATTCTACCAAAACGCTTCAATGCACGCTCCACCAATACAGGCAAAGTATCTTTTAAAGTTGACTTCGTTAAATGATAGAAAAGAATATCAACCATTTTAATCCTCAATACTTTTCATTATAACGCACTATTAGCTCTTCATTAAGTCTTCAGTATTTTATATAATAAAGTAAGTTAGAGTTGAAAATCTTGTTTTATTTTAATGATTATATTCTGAAAAAATAATATCATATATTGATATTTATAAAATTATATTATTATCAATATAAGCCAGAAAATAAGATGAATTATATAATTGCAATCAGAGCTTTTCTTTTTGCATTTTTTAATAGAATTGCTTCTTTCACATAAAGCTACATATCATTTGATGCAGCTAATTCATATAACTTTTAAAGAGGAATTTTTACTTTCACCTAATCCCATTTCTCTAAAATATCCACAAATGTAAAAAGCCCTCAGAATAGTGCTATGTTTATAGAGTAACAAGCCAACATCACCATTATATTTACTAATTCCTGATATTATAATTTCCTTGCATTTAAATATTTCATACAAAATGTCTTGATTCTTTTCTCAAACGATTTTATTCATATACTAGTCTCGTTACATAATGCATACATAAAACACCTTGTAATTCAAAATAAGAAAGACTGAAAAATATTATTCTGTTGGAAACTTATTATTCAAAATAATAAATGAATTGTCCGTATGAGGCTAACCATATTTAAGATAAGTTAATCATCTTCTATTGCTAATGGGAAACAAGAATACGCACATAGAAACAATCTTTAAATTTTGATTATATGCTTAAATTTAACGCATTATAGAATATCTATTTTGAAGTGAAAACTGAGGATAACATCTATTCTATGCGGATTCTTGAATTATATATATTAAAACGCATTTTTATTCTTTTTAGTGCTGTGATGCTTGGAGCAATTGGCATCAGTTGGACTGTACAAATTCTTGCACGAATCAATTTTCTTACAACAAGCGGACAAACATTTTTAACAATTTTATATTTTTCATCTCTATTAATTCCTTCTGTCACTTCTCTTGTTATACCATTCGCATTAGTTATTGCAATTACAATCATCCTTTCGACAATGAATCAAGACACAGAATTAGCTGTTATCAGCGCCTCAGGCATATCCAAAAATATTGTTTGGAAGCCAATTCTTCTTTTAGCAATTCTGGCTTCATTTACTTCCTTTGCCATTACTAATTTTATTGCCCCTCACGCACGTCTTAATATGCGACAAATGTTAGCAAATGCTCATTCTGATCTTATTAGTCTTTTCATTCGTGAGGGTAGCTTCCAAGAATTAACTAAAAATCTTTACATAGAAATTGGTGAACGAAATGCAAATGGAACCATTGGCCGTCTTTTCATTGCTGATCAACGCAATCCTCAGCTTGGGCTTTTTTACTATGCAACAAAAGGAGCTATTGTTAACAATAAAAAAGGTAATTTTTTAATCCTCAATGATGGTGAAATAGAAAGAATTGATTATAAAAATGATAATGTTTCAATTATCAAATTTAGCTCCCATACTTTTAGTCTAAGCGAATTTATTCCCAATAAGAAAACACCTAATATTTATCCTAAAGATCGTCCTCTTTCTTATTTATCCAACCCTAGTCCAAACGATCCTCATTATCAACGAAAACCACTTCAATATAGAGCTGAATTCCACCGTCGTTTCACGGAATGTCTCTATCCTATTGTTTTTGCATTAATTGCAATAGCCATAGCAGGAAATGCACACTCATATCGACAAGCGCATATATCTGCAACTTTTTCTACAATTACTTTTTCCTTATTGATTTATTGGTTAGGATATTTTTTTGCACAGAAAGCAGAAAATAATCCCTCTTATATTCCACTACTTTATATCATTCCAATAGGAATATGCTTATTAACCTTTTTTATGCTGATAACAGACCATAAAATTGGTTTCCTTGAAAAATTTAATAATGTCATTCAAATAATTTTTCAAAAAATTACAAAGAATTGATTTACAAAGATAGTTTTTCTTTTATTCAAACTGAATCATAACTTACATCAATGATAGTGTATCAATATGGAAACGATTAATAATAGCTGAGCTTCCTACTGTCCATTTTTCCATCTTCAAGCTCAGTGTGATGCGTACTTTATTATGACATAGATTTTCTACAAATAATACTGATACAAAATACAGAAAACTGATTAAACCTAAATTATAATTATAGGAAGTTATCATTTCTGACAAATTACAAGATATTTTTTTATATAAAGCAGATATCCAAAATATTAAAGAATTATTAGTATCTAAAATTGTAGGTCATGTAAAATGATTAAAATGATTTATGTACTGTAAATTAAAGTGATGTTAGATTGGTGAAATTTTAAACTACTGAATCCTTCATTAATGCTTTTTAATGTTGTGATAAAAGCATATCATGCAGTTTACAAACTCTTATGATAGAGCTAGTTTGCGTTTCATTGAATATTCGCATGCATCATGATATCTACACATCGAAACTCTTAATATCTCTCGGATAAGGTATCATGATTGGATTGACGCTCGGACGATATTTTTTCATGCTTTATCTCAAAACAGTCTGTTGTTTCTTGCTAGGTGTTTTTATTCTCGTCCTCTTAATCGACTTTACAGAAAACTTTAGTAAACTAGCGTTGCTTCCTCATTATACAGCAAAAGGAGCATTCCTTATTTCATTGCTGCGAATTCCCTTGATTATACAACAACTCTTTCCTTTTATTGCATTATTTTCTGCAATAACAATGCTTATCTCCCTTAATAAAAGACTTGAACTTGTTATTGCTCGTTCAATCGGTATTTCCGCATGGCAATTTCTCACACCAGCTTGTTTCGGAGCTTTTCTCTTTGGATTATTTTCTATTCTTTTTATTAATCCACTTGCTGCATGGAGCTCTTCCCAAGCAGAAAAAATTGTAGCAGCGTGGCGTAGTAATAATACCCAAATATCTATCAGTAACACGCGTATTCCATGGTTAACACAACACACAAATTTAGGAAGAACAACCATTGGCGCCAAATCAATCATACATAAAGATCTTTCTCTTATTGATGCAACCTTTGTACAATATAATGAGAATGCAACCGTAAAGAACTGGATTAATACTAAAAAAGCAATGTTGACAGATGGTGCTTGGTTATTAATAAATGGAACAATCTATAAAATAGGACAAACTCCTGAAAAATTCTCTGAATTACGAATAAAAACTCACTTAAAACCTGAGTTTTTAACTGAATATTTAGCCGATCCTGTAACTATTCCATTTTACAAATTACCAAAAAAAATTGCTGTTGCACGCTCATTTGGTTATTCTGCCAATAAATTTGATATGCATTTACAATCACTTATTGCGTTACCAATGTTACTTGTGGCAATGACTCTCATTGCAGCAACTGTATCACTAAAAATTCCACGCTTTGGACAATCCAAAACATTAATTCTTGGTGGCGTAACTGCGGGATTTATACTTTATGTTATTTCTATGCTTGTTCGAAGTTTTGGTAACGCCGGTTACATTCCGCCAATCATTGCTGCTTGGGTACCAGTTATAGTGGCATTGTTTTTTGGAATATCCTTTTTACTTTATACAGAGGATGGTTAAATAAAAATGTTAGCAAAACTGAGAACATTGGTTATAAAAAGCCTCATCAGTTTTTCTGGAGGGATCCTTATATCTTATTCTGCAATAGCAAAAAATTCTAATCCTTTTTTTCAAAATCATCTCCAAAATACAAAAAGTCCTTTCTTACTCTCTGCTGATAAACTTATTTACAATCGTGATTCAAACATCATTTCTGCACAAGGAAATGTCCAAATTGAATATAACAACAATAAAGCTGTCGCTCAAAGAGTTACTTATAATCAAAAAACAGGACGCGTCATAGCTCAAGGAAATGTTAAGATTACTCAACAGGATGGAAATAAAATCTATTCTAATTATATTGATATGACAAAAGACTTTGGAGAAGGATTTGTAAATTCTTTACGCATCAAAACAACTAATAATACATACTTCACAGCTGAAAATGCTAACCGCAACAGGAATAAAATAACAATTTTTAATAATGCTATCTATACAGCATGTGAACTTTGTCATAAAAAATCAGGTAGAGCGGTCTCGTGGCAAATTAAAGCGAAAAAAATCATATGGGACAATGTAAAAAAAACAATTCGATTTGAAAACGGCTATTTTGAAACTTTTGGCATCCCAATTTTATATTTTCCAGTTATCGAATTCCCTGACCCAACAGTAAGACGTATCAGCGGTTTCCTGGCTCCTCATTTTTTTTATGCTGATAACCTTGGTATTGGCATAAAAAATTCTTATTTCTGGAATCTGTCACTTTATAATGATTTCACACTTGCTGCTACAGTCTATACAAAACAGGGGCTTTTAACTGAAGGTACATGGCAACAGCGTTTAAAAACAGGTTATTATAACATCCACTTTGCTCATATATACCAAATCAATCCTTACAACTTCGATAATGATAAGGTTGATTCACAAAATACCAATCGTTATATGCTAGCAACAAGAGGTGACTTTCGTATTAATTCTCGATGGATTTACGGCTGGGATATCTTTGCACAATCAGACAGAAATTTTAGCCGTACATACAAACTTGAAAATTATAGTGACCCTGTAAAAATTTCTCAGTTTTATTTAAATGGTCTTGCAGATAAAAATTATTTTGACATGCGTTTTTACCGTTTCAATATTCAAAATTCAATGCTTAAAGATAGCCCCAACGATCGCCATTCTCAGCAAGCATGGGTTCTTCCTATTATTGATTATTCTTTGACACCAAATAAATCAATTTATACTGGAAATCTTACCTTCCGTAGTAATATACAATCAATTTATCGTCGTCATGCTGATTTTAATAATACAAATTTGCCAGATTATTCCGATAATGCCCCTCAGCTTTCCGGTATAGCTGGAAACAGTTTTCGTTTAACAAATGAACTAGAATGGAAAAAACGTTTCAATACAAAAAATGGTTTAGTATTAACCCCCATCTTTGCCTTACGCATTGATACAAGTACAATAAACACTCACAATAATTATATTACTGGAATAGAAAATATCTCTTCGAAAAATTTCAATATTGCTTCCTCAACAATTCGTAGCATGGCAACGGCAGGCTTGGAGTTACGGTATCCTCTTCTTATTACTGCCCCAATATCTACACATATACTAGAACCAATAGCACAAATTTTTATACGCAATAACGAACAATATGTAAGACAATTACCAAACGAAGACGCGCAAAGCCTTGTATTTGATGCAACTACCTTATTTCAAAGAGATAAATTCTCTGGTTATGATCGTGTAGAAGGCGGAACAAGAGTAAATATAGGTCTTAGATATTCTGGAAGTTTTAATAATAATTGGTCTCTTTATGGGCTTTTTGGACAGTCATTTCATCTCGCAGGAAAAAATTCGTTCGCAGAGAAAGACTTTGTCAATTTAGGTGTATACTCTGGTCTTGAAACAGCTTACTCAGACTATGTGGCAATGTTTGAAGCAAATCATACTCGTGGTTTTTCTATAGCATCTCGTGGACGTTTTAATCAAAAAACAGGGAAAATCCGTCGTGGTGAATTAGAAGCATCACAAAAATGGTCAAATCTTTGGGCATCTATGCAATATGCTTATATTTCACATCAACAAAATGATGAATATACGCAAGATCGACAAGAAATTTCTTTTCAAGTGGGACTTAAATTTTCCAACTATTGGTATATTAATAATAATGCTAGTTACGATTTAGCATCTAACGCTTTGGTAAAACAAGGAATAAATCTAAGTTATATAGATGAATGTTTTGGAATAACGATTGGCTATCAACAAGTAAAAAATCCCAAAAGAAATATGCCTTTAAAAAACTTTAATTTTTCTTTTTCATTACGTACAATCACAGATATTGGCAAAAAAATAAAATCAGATTTACAATAGAGAACATATAGATCTTAACTTATCATTGTTTTTATGCAGAAAAACATATATTTTGGGTAACGGGTGAAAATTGATCATAAAGGTTTACTTACATGAATATACTAAAAAATAGTGCTCTTGCTTTATTTTGTATCACTTTTTTGAGTGTAAGCAGTTTATCCATAAGCATATTTTTTACATCACAAGCTTTTGCACAAACTTCAGTTGTCGTCACAGTTAATGGTAGTGCTATTACAAGTTATGATATTCAAAGGCGCATTGCTTTTCTTAAATTGCAACAGAGACAAGGAGATCTTGCTGCACAAGCTAAAAATGAGCTTATTGATGAAGCCCTTAAAAATAATGAAATAAAGCGGCGGAATATTGAGGTTAGCAAAGATGAACTTGAGAGTGCTTTTGAGAATTTCGCAACACAAAATAATATGACTGTTGAGCAACTCAGTCAAATGCTCGCTCAAACTGACGTTACAGTAGAGCACTTTAAAGCATATATTCTTGGACAAATGGGGTGGGGACGTCTTGTTAACGCACGTTATCAAGCTGAAGGCGGCGTTCTTACAGAACAAGAAGCTGTCCATAGAATATTAAAAAATGGCGGTGTAAAACCTTCAACAAACGAATATACACTACAACAAATTATTTTTGTTATTCCTGAACATCGGCGGTCAGCAATTCTGGAAAAACGCATACAAGAAGCAAATCAGTTCCGTGCAAATTTCCGTGGATGTAATAGCGCTAAAAACCAGGCAAAAGGTATTTTAGATATTACTATCCGTCATTTGGGAAAATTTTTGGAACCTCAACTTCCTAGAAATTGGGAACAAGCTATCCTTGCAACACCAGCTGGAAAAATGACCAACCTTCAAGAAACGCAGCATGGTATTGAAGCAGTTGCTGTCTGTCAAATAAAAAGAGTCTCTGATGATCGTGTAGCCAGACTGATATTTTCTATCCAAGATCATCAAAAAAAAGATATTCCGCAACTTCTTGAAGCTATCAGTGAAAAATATTTAAAAGAATTGAGACAAACAGCACGTATTCAAAATTCATAATGACTCCGCTAATCGTTAGCAGTGGCGATCCAGCAGGAATTGGTCCTGAGATTGTTATAAAAACATGGAATATGCGTAATATACGTCAAATTCCACCCTTTGTTCTCTTAGCCGATCCTGAAATTATTCGTTCGCGCGCTCATTTTTTACAACTTAATATTGATATAAAATCTGTTTCTACTCATAATGTTGTAGAAAGTTTTCCAATATCTCTTCCTATAATTCCTTTAAAAAATCGACAAAGTGATCAACTAGGATTATCTTCACCTGATAATGCTGCTGGAATAATTGAATCAATCGAACGCAGCGTTCAATTGATTCAAAGCGGTCACGGGCGCGCACTAATTACTTGCCCTATTGCAAAGAAGAGTCTTTACGATTTTGGATTCAATTTTCCAGGTCATACTGAATTTCTTGCTTATCTTGCTCAAAAATTTTCCAATCAACAATATCATCCAGTTATGATGTTAGCTGGACCTCAACTAAAAACGGTACCAATTACTATTCATATTCCACTTAACAAAGTATCTTCATCTCTTACCTGTAATTTAATTATTAAAACTGCATTAATTACTGAAAATGATTTAAAAACTAGATTTGCAATGAATTCACCCCGCTTAGCTATTGCTGCTCTTAATCCTCATGCTGGAGAAAACGGTGCAATAGGAAAAGAAGAGAAAAAAATTATTATTCCTGCTATTGAATATCTTAAAAAAAAAGGACTGAATATTATAGGCCCCCTCTCTCCTGATATAATGTTTCATGAACGTATAAGAAAAACATATGATGTTGCTCTTTGTATGTACCATGATCAAGCTCTTATCCCTGTTAAAACATTAGACTTTGATACTACTGTTAATGTTACCTTAGGACTACCTTTCATTCGTACCTCCCCAGACCATGGCACTGCTTTTGATATTGCACATAAAGGGATAGCTTCTCCCGAAAGTTTTATTTCTGCTCTTAAACTTGCAGATCAACTCACAAAAAACAATCCAATCATATGCTAATAGATAATCTCCCTCCTCTCCGTAACGTCATCAATAAATATAAGTTACAAGCTAATAAATCTTTGGGACAGAATTTTATTTTCAATCTTAATTTAACAACTAAGATTGCTCATCAAGCAGGAAATCTAGAAGGAAAACCTGTTCTTGAAATTGGTCCTGGTCCTGGTGGTTTGACTCGTGCTTTACTAGCAAAAGGTGCTATTGTAACAGCGATAGAGCGTGATGAGCGTTGTATGCCAGCTCTTTTAGAAATAGAAGAGCACTATCCACAAAAACTCAAACTTATTTTTAATGATGCACTAAAACAAGATTTCTCAAAACTTTTTGAAGAATATCCCGAAAAACCGCGAATTATTGCAAATCTGCCATATAATATTGGAACACAACTCTTATTAAATTGGCTTTTAACGAAATCATGGCCTCCTTTTTATGAATCAATGACTTTAATGTTTCAACGTGAAGTTGCAAAGCGTATTACAGCAACTTCTCAATCTCCTTACTACGGTCGTCTTAGCATATTGACTGGTTGGCGTAGCATTGCAAAAATCGCTTTTGATATTCCTCCTCAAGCCTTCATACCAGAGCCAAAAGTGACTTCTTCCGTTGTTCACATTATTCCACGCTCACAACCTCTCGCTTGCTCTATAAAAAAATTAAGCCTCGTAACAAAAATTGCTTTTGGACAAAGACGTAAAATGCTGCGCCAAAGTCTTAAAACTATTGGAGGCAAAACACTTTTAGAAAAAGCTGGCATTGATGGAACACGCCGAGCAGAAACACTTTCTATTTCTGAATTCGTAACTTTAGCTAACCTAATCACTTAAAGAAATAGAACCCTTTTTAATTCGAAGTTTCTCTTAAAATGATAAGCATATTAATCAATTTTTTCAGCAATAAGCTTATCAACGAAAGATTTAAGAAAATGACAACGCTTACGTTTCATTGTTTCTGCTAAATAAATCGCTTTAATAAGTAATAATGACTGATTCAAATCTTCGTTAATTACGACATAATCGTAAGAGCGCCATTGCTGAATTTCTGTTCGTGCATTGTTTAATCGCAAATTAATAATGTCTTGGTTATCTTCTGCTCGACGATGTAAACGAGCAACAAGCTCCTTCATTGATGGAGGAAGAATAAAAACAGAAACAGTATCGCCTGGCATTTTTTTTTGAAGTTGTTCAGTTCCCTGATAATCAATATCAAATAACATATCCCGACCAGCACTCAATGCATTTTCAACACTTTCACGTAAAGTTCCATAATAATTCCCATGCACTTCTGCCCACTCAATAAATTCCTCTCCTGCACACTTACGTTCAAATTCTTTTTTTGAAATAAAATGATAATGAACACCATCTACTTCACTAGGGCGCCTTGCCCGCGTTGTCATACTGATAGAAAGCTCTAGTTGTTGATCTTTTAGAATTAACCGTGAAATTGTTGATTTACCAGCACCTGAAGGAGAAGAAAGAATAAATAGAAAACCGCGACGTTTATTTTTTTTCTGAGCACTCAATTCATGATCAAATAATGTCATAATGTTACTCTTTTCAAAATTTTCTAAATATGAATTCTAAATTTAAGAAGATTTATCGTTTTTCTAATGCACGCCATTTACGAACATTTGCATTATGTTCATCCAAAGTTTTAGAGAAAATATGTCTACCTGAACCGTCAGCTACAAAATAAAGCGCATCACTTTTCGGAAAACTTGCCACCACCTCTAAAGAATCGCGACCTGGATTTGCAATAGCTGTTGGTGGCAACCCATCAATTTTATAAGTATTATATGGTGTTTCTCTCTCAAGATCTGACCGATAAATTGGACGACCTACAGGTTTACCTTTTCCACCAAAAATACCATAAATTACTGTTGGATCAGATTGAAGACGCATACGCTTAGCAAGACGATTATAAAATACTGCAGCCACTTGCGGTTTCTCTGCTGCAATCCCTGTTTCTTTTTCAACAATTGATGCCAATATAACAAATTCATCAATAGACTTGATGGGTAAATCTGGTGAACGAGCAGCCCATATCGCATTAACTAATTTTGTTTGTTCTTCACGTAACCTTTTTATAATTTCCGCACGTGTTGTGCCGCGAACAAAATGAACAGTATCAGTCACTAAACTGCCTTCTGGAGGTAAAACTTCTGGAAGATCACCAATCAAAATTTCATTAGCTGATAACCGGTCGAATACCTGTTGAACCGTTAAACCCTCAGGCACTGTAAAGCTATATTCAATAGATTTTCCTTTTACAAAAATATTCATAATATCATACATCGAAGCATATGCTGGAATTAAATATTCACCCGCTTTAAGACGTGTTGTGTTTTGGTAATAACCAACCCCATAAATAAAAATATCAGATGACCGAATAAGACCACGTTTTTCAAGCAATGATGCAATTTCACGAATTCCTTTTCCAGAATCAATAAGAATAACTTGTTCTTTCTCAGCTATCCCTTTGCTCTCAAAAATGTTCTTTACAATATAGAGAGGAATACCGACAACCAAAAGAACAACTACAATAAGCATTAGAAAAAAATTACCAATAATAATAAACGGATTGCGCAAAATATGCGATCTTTTCCGTTTTTCATGTGACAATCCATTATTATGTGGCGAATAATTTAATGAAAAATCGTCTATATCCTGCAATGATGACTTACTTTTTACATCAGACATAACTTACTAACCTTAATCATTTTAGGTATTTTACTAATAATTTCTCATCAAAATCTTATAATTAAAAAGCTTATGGAAGCAGCCATAACAAATAAAATTGTTTATGATTAACTAAAGCGCCGCATTACTAAAGATGCGTTTGTTCCACCAAAACCAAATGAATTAGAAAGAATTATATCAATTTTTCTCTCACGTGGTGTATGCGGTACAAGATCAATTTTTGTTTTAACAGACGGATTTTCAAGATTGAGTGTTGCCGGAGCTATATTATCTCGTATAGCTAAAATACAAAAAATAGCCTCAGCTGCACCAGCTGCTCCAAGTAGATGCCCAATAGATGATTTCGTTGATGACATGGATACCTTCAACGCATGATGACCTAAAACACGCTCAACAGCAGCCAGTTCTATAACATCAGCCATCGTTGATGTACCATGAGCATTAATATAATCAATATCGCACACATTCACTTGCGCGCGCTTAAGAGCCAATATCATACTACGTTGCGCACCTTCACCATTCTCCGAAGGAGCTGTAATATGATAAGCATCACCAGACAAACCATAACCAATCACTTCTGCATAAATACGAGCACCCCGCTTTTTTGCATGTTCAAGCTCTTCCAAAACAATAACAGCAGCTCCCTCACCCATAACAAAACCATCACGATCTGCATCATAAGGACGTGATGCACGCTCAGGTTCATCATTGTACCCAGTAGAAAGAGCTTTACAAGCAGCAAAACCAGCAAGAGATATACGATTAACTGGGGATTCAGCTCCTCCTGCTACCATTACATCCGCATCACCCAATGCAATTAAACGAGTTGCATCACCAATTGCATGAGCACCAGTTGAACAAGCTGTTACGACTGAATGATTAGGGCCACGCAGACCATACTTAATAGCAACATAACCAGAAGCAAGATTAATCAAACGCCCTGGAATAAAAAAAGGAGAAATTCGCCGTGGACCTTTATCGCGAAGTGTATAACCAGCCTCAACGATGCCCTCAACTCCACCAATACCAGAACCAATCATAACACCTGTTTGTATCTGATCTTCATCACTTTTTGGAAACCATTGAGCATCTGCAAGTGCTTGATCAGCAGCAGCTACTGCATAAGTAATAAATGAATCAACCTTACGTTGTTCCTTAGGCTCCATATGTAAATCAGCATTATATGTACCATTTGTTCCATCACCTAAAGGAATACGGCCAGCAATTTGACATGGTAAATCAGCAACATCAAACTCAGTGATGCGCCGAACACCGCTTTTTCTTTCAAGAAGCCGCTTCCAACTCCATTCAACATCACCAGCTAGTGGAGATACTAATCCCAAACCAGTAACAACAACACGTCTCATATTTCTAACCTTGAATCACCCACCGCTAGAAGCCATATTGTCACAATATGACCTAACTAGAAAATAAGGCAAAAGCATAAAATACTTTTGCCTTTTAAGTAAAATTATACAGAAGCTTTATCAATAAACTTCACTGCATCACCAACTGTGAAGATTGTCTCGGCAGCATCATCCGGAATTTCTATACCGAACTCTTCTTCAAAAGCCATAACAAGCTCAACTGTATCAAGGCTGTCTGCTCCTAGATCATCAATAAAGCTTGCATTTTCTACTACCTTATCTGCGTCAACTCCAAGATGCTCCACGATAATCTTTCTAACGCGCTCTTCTGTATCACTCATATTGTATCCTCGAATTTATATTGTTTTCCTATACTTGGTTAGCGATATAAGTTCATATAATCAAGTAATAGATGCATTGCTCCAAAACTTTAGCGATAAACACACAATATTCCATGGATATCTCCTCTCAAATGCACTAAATTGATATCCTGATTGGACAATTATCATACTTAAAAAATAAACTTATTATTTTACTTTTTGCATCGTTATCTAAAATAATAATGGCTGTAAATCAATGTAGAATAAAGCAAATACTCAAATCATTGCCATACCACCGTTGACATGTATTGTTTGTCCAGTTACATATCCTGCCTCATCACTGGCTAAATAAACAGCCGCAGAAGCTATTTCTTGCCCCGTTCCTATACGCTTCATCGGAATCGTAGATATAATTTTTTCTTTCTGCTTTTCATTCAATTGATTGGTCATCGCGGATTTAATAAATCCTGGAGCAATACAATTAACCGTTATATTTCGTGATGCAACTTCTTGTGCCAATGACTTGGAAAAACCTATTAAACCAGCTTTCGCAGCACAATAATTTGTTTGTCCAGGATTACCAACAACACCAACAATAGAAGTTATATTAATAATACGTCCATAACGCCGACGCATCATATTATATATTAGTTCACGCGTTAAAGTAAAGGCAGCTGTTAAGTTAACTGTCAGCACATCATCCCACTGCTGGTCTTGCATACGTACAAAAAGGCCATCTCGAGTAATCCCGGCATTATTAACGAGAATATCAACCCCATTCATCTCTTTTTCTACTGTCTCAGCCAATTGTCTAATAGCATCACGATCAGAAAGATTAGCAGGAAAAATAAAAACGTCTTTACCAAGATCTAAAGCAACTTCTTTGAGTCTTTCTTCACGCGTTCCATGTAGCCCAATCATCACTCCCTGTGCGTGTAAAGCGCGCGCAATTGCTTCACCAATATCTCCTGATGCTCCTGTGACAAGAGCTTTACGACCTGTTAATTTAAACATCTTTTAGACTCCCTAAGATTAAATACCTAGAATTTGTAATGCTTTTTCAATTTCCTCAGCCGTCCCAATTGTTAAACCATTGATATCCTTATTAACACGGCGTGTTAAGCCCGTTAATACTTTTCCAAAACCAACTTCAAAAAGAACATCAACCCCATTAGCTCCAAACCACTCGATTGTTTCACGCCATCGCACTCGCCCAGTCACCTGTTGAACAAGAAGCGTAAGAATACGCTCTGGATCACTTTCTGGTGTAACAGAAACATTCGCAATAAGCGGAACAACAGGTGCTTTTATATTAACAGCTCTAAGAGCATCTTTCATCGCATCAGCGGCAGGACCCATCAAAACTGAATGAAACGGTGCCGATACCGAAAGAAGCAATGCACGTTTAGCTCCTTTTTGTGAAGCAATCTTGATCGCCAACTGGACAGCTTTTGCTTCACCTGAAATAACAATCTGCCCACCGCCATTATCATTGGCGATCTGACACACTCCCTCTCCTAAAACAAGCTTGCAAATTTCTTCAACAGTTCGCTCATCCAAACCAATAATTGCAGCCATTGCACCTTCACCAACAGCAACAGCTGTTTGCATAGCATTTCCCCGAATCCGTAAAAGCTTTGCTGTATCAGCTAAACTAAATGCACCAGCAGCACAAAGTGCTGAATATTCTCCTAGAGAATGGCCTGCGACAAATTTCACCTTTTTTGCTATATTAAATCCCAACTTTTCCATTACACGAATAATTGCCATAGACACAACCATCAATGCTGGCTGTGCATTTGCTGTTAACGTCAAAGTCTCTTCTGGTCCTTCAAAAATAATTCGTGATAATTTCTCACCTAAAGCATCATCAACTTCCTCAAAAACCATACGCGCTTCGACAAATTGCTCTGCAAGTACTTTTCCCATACCAACAGCTTGGCTCCCCTGTCCTGGGAAAGTGAATGCTGCTACCATCATCATCTCCAAAATTAAATTTTAGATTTATCTTCTTTTCAACCAATTCAATAAACATAAATTACAACAAATCAACTTATTTAGAATTGAATACCTATATGAAAATTATATTTCAAAGGTGGAAGTTGATATAGAAATTTAGGAAAATATGACGCAACAAACCGAATAATAAACCAACTCACGAAGCTTCCTAAAACCATACCAGCCAAGACATCAAAAGGATAATGTACACCTGTAAAAACACGCCCCCAACAAATTAATAACAAAAATATCAATGCTAACTTAGAGGTAATTTTGTATCGACACAAATAAAGATTAACAAAATAAGACACAATCACTAATGCATGATTACTTGGAAAAGAAGCTGTTTCCCCATGTTTAATAAGAGGTCGCATAAGACCTACAACAAATGGACGCGGACGATAATAAATAAGAGAAATAATATAGCCTATAACAAGGGCAACACAAATACTAACACCAATACTTAAAGCAACACGCCTTTCCATATATCCACCACAAAACCATAATACACAAAGATGTATAGGAATAATATAAACTAAAAACTTTGCACAAATAATACCAAACCAAACCAAGACTAACCCCGTTTGATAATTATCAGCAAGCATTTCGAAAAGTGCTATATCAATCTGGTGTAAAAAATTCATTCTTATCTCACTTATTATATCATTATCTTCTACTCCATCATATCACTGTTTGGTAAAGAAAACAGTGATATGATGGAGTAGAATGAAACGTGAAATATATAAAAAATATCCCGAAATTTAATAAATCATATTTTTTGTAAACACAAACTTGCTATTTTAAAAGATAAGCTGTAAATATCCAATGTTCATTACCGGTATTTGGCTGGGGGTTGAACGGAGGGCTGGGAAACAACCAGTGGGAATATAATAATTCCGGCCTCCTGTATCTCCGCTCTCGAGTGTCTCGAATTGCAAACGCGTCCTTTCTTCTTTGGGTCTTCCAATAAAGACAAGTCGCAGAGGCTTTGCGCCAAAACCAGTAGAATTTAATTGAAGAAAGGCAAAATAATGGCTCTTTATGAACACATCTTCCTTGCCCGACAAGATATTGCACCGCAGCAAATTGATGAGCTTTTAGAAACTTATAAAGGTGTTATCGAAGCGCATGGTGGAAAAGTTGGGCGTATAGAGAATTGGGGGCTTCGTTCTCTTGCTTACCGAATCCGCAAAAATCGTAAAGCTTATTACGTATTGATAAATATTGATGCTCCAGCTCAAGCAATTACTGAACTTGAACGTCAAATGCGTATTAATGAGGATGTTTTACGTTATATGACTATCCGCGTAGAAAAACATGAGAAAGAACAATCGACAACACTTTCACGATTCAACCGTGATGGCCTTCCTGGTCAAAATGAAGGGAAAGCTCAAAATATACGCCGTCAACACGAAAATCCAACAGGAGAAATAGCATGATGACTGACATTCATCAAACTCCGACACGTCGTCCTTTTCATCACCGTCGTAAAACATGTCCATTTTCAAGTGCAAATGCTCCTAAAATTGATTATAAAGATGTCAAGCTGTTACAGCGTTATATCTCAGAACGTGGGAAAATTATTCCTTCGCGCATCACGGCTGTTAGTCAGAAAAAACAACGTGAGTTGGCCAATGCTATTAAGCGCGCTCGTTTTCTTGGCTTACTTCCGTACGTTATCAAATAAATTTTAAATTTATTGTGTAGCCAGAATCTCTTCTGGCTACTTATTCTTTTTGTTTAATGCTTAAAAAAACATTTTAATTATAATATATCCAGAAAAGTTGGGGTATTATATACCTCTAACTGCAAAAAGCAGGACAGCGGTCAATGGAAGATTCCTATTCTTATAAAACAATAATTGGTGTTTTAGCAGGACTGTTTACTGCTAGTATAGGAATGGCAATCATCAGCGTTTTAAATATCATTCCTTATTGTTCTCTTTTTTTGGGTTGTTTTATTTCGCTTCCTATCTTTG
Source organism: Bartonella bennetti (assembly GCF_045945445.1). Classification (NCBI taxonomy): domain Bacteria; kingdom Pseudomonadati; phylum Pseudomonadota; class Alphaproteobacteria; order Hyphomicrobiales; family Bartonellaceae; genus Bartonella; species Bartonella bennetti. Next base: position 919,712 of record NZ_CP174576.1, read on the forward strand.
CCACAGCATTCAGATATGGTACATTATCTAGTCTTGTCGCTTTAATTAGCGCTACCTTTGTTCTCTCCGTAACCAATAATATTTATATTGGTTTTAGTTTTATGTTATTATTTTTTCTTCCTGCTGTTTATGCTTCTTGGCTCCTTGGGCTTGCGCAACCAATAAAGGAAGAAAATTCATTGATATGGTATCCATTATCATCAATCATTTTTCTTTTAACAAATTTTATTGCTTGTATATCAACTTTTATTGGAGTTTATGTTCAAAATCATCCAACTTCTCCTATTATTGCAAAAAAAATTACCGAAAATATAGTACAAACTATGCGACAATCGCAATCTATAAAAGAAACTGATATTCTTTCTTTTAGTGAACTCTTAACGACACATACAGCAACTCTCACAGCAGTAATATTGGCTGTTTATAGTTTATTGTTTTTTATTGCTAATCTTTACTTTTCAATGATGATAGCACATCATATAGATTGGCTAAAAAGACCTCGTGATGATTGGAAACAAAATTTCCGCCTTCCAATTGGGGGTCTCATCATTTTCATTGCTGCTTTTATAGCCGCAACGATTGAAATTGGTTTCATTTTTAATTTGAGCGCAAATGTTTTTACTACCGCTTATACACTTGTCATATCAATTAGTGGTCTAGCGTATCTCCATAATATTACAAAAGAGATAAGTGGCCGAATGATAATATTATCCCTTGTTTACATTGCCATTTTAACTGTTATTTTTACTGTACCTATTTCTTTTATGCTGCTGCTTATGGGTATTTGGGCAACCATTCAATATAATAGCCAATCACGCAAATCTTACTAATTGACTTAATTCGAAAGGAAAAAACTATGGATATCATTTTGCTTGAACGCATCACTCATCTTGGTCAGATTGGCGATATTGTTTCAGTTAAAAATGGCTATGCACGCAATTTTCTATTACCTCAAGGTAAAGCTTTACGTGCTAACGAAGCCAACAAAAGACACTTTGAAACACAGCGCGCACAGCTTGAAACACGTAATCTTGAACGCAAAAACGAAGCTAAAAAAATTTCTGAAAAACTTGAGGGACAATCATTTATTATTATCCGTTCAGCTGGTGAAACAGGACAGCTTTACGGTTCCGTATCAACACGTAATATTGCTGATATTATAACAGAGAACGGCTTTTCTATTGGACGTAATCAAGTTGAACTTAACCACCCAATTAAAACCATCGGTCTTCACACAATTTCGCTTAGCTTACACCCCGAGATTCAGGTTTCTGTAACAATTAATATTGCACGTTCAGCTAATGAAGCACAGCGTCAAGCAGAAGGTGAAACTCTGACTTCTATTGAAGCAATATATGGTGCTCAAGAACAAGCATTAACAAAAGAAACTGATGACCATGAAGAAAATAATCTTAATGAAGAAAGTCAAAGTTAATGAATATCTTGTGCCTATTTGACTGTTTTTTTTCTTTTCTCCCATTAAAATTGATATATCATGATAATATTCAGCCAAAAGGCTGAATATTATTAATAGAAAGATTGTTATGGAAGAAACCGGCATCTCTAATCTCATTCCTCAGCAAAAACAAGAATCCACTTTTGTTCGGCAGATGCCACATAATATTGAAGCTGAACAAGCATTGCTTGGTGCTATTCTTATTAATAACGATGCACTTGATCGCGTGTCAGATTTTTTAAAATCAGAACATTTTTTCCAACAATTACATCAAAAACTCTTTGAAATTTTATCGCAAATTATCAAAAAAGGAAAATTAGCAACCCCTGTTACTATCAAACCTTTTATTCCAGCTGAAGAAAAAATCGGAGATATTACTGTATTTAATTATGTTATTCGTTTGGCTAAAGAAGCAGTGACAATTATTAATGCTGAAGATTATGGACGAGTAATTTATGACCTTTTTATCCGGCGTTCTTTAATTAATCTTGGAAATGAAGTTGTCAATACCGCATTTGATGCTCCTTTAGAATTGACACCTATTCAGCAAATTGAAAGAATCGAACATGATTTATTTCAGCTGGCAGAAAAGGGAAAATATGGTGGTGGATTTGAGAGTTTTGATGAAGCGATTAAAAAAGCTATTGATATGGCAGGAATAGCAAAAAAGCGATCTTCACGATTATCAGGTATCGCTACTCACCTAAAAAAACTTGATGAACAAATAGGAGGATTACAGCCTTCTGATTTAATTATCATTGCTGGACGTCCTGGTATGGGAAAAACCTCTCTCGCGACCAATATTGCCTTCAATATTGCCAACACTTATAACTGTGATGCAAAAAAAGACTCATCGCCAGAAAATGAGGGAGGAATTGTCGGATTCTTTTCGCTTGAAATGTCATCAGAACAACTTGCAACGCGTATTATTTCTGAGCAAACAGAAATTTCTTCTTCTAACATTCGTCGAGGCAATATTTCAGAGGAGCAATTTGCAAAATTATTACGCATAATGAATCGTCTCCAAAAAGTCCCACTTTATATCGACCAAACTGGTGGCATATCTATTACTCAATTAGCTGCCCGTGCACGTCGCCTTAAGCGACAACATGGTTTAGATGTTTTAATTATTGACTACATACAGCTAATGACAAGCAATTCAAGACGCTCATCTGAAAGCCGTGTTCAAGAAATTACAGAAATCACCACGGGATTAAAAGCTTTAGCTAAAGAACTTAACGTTCCCATTATTGCTCTTTCACAGCTTTCACGCCAAGTCGAAAATCGGACAGATAAACGTCCACAACTATCAGACTTACGTGAATCTGGTTCAATTGAGCAAGATGCTGATGTTGTTATTTTTGTATATCGTGAAGAGTATTATCTTAAAAATGAGGAACCTAAGATAGGAGGTCCAGAACATTTAAAATGGCAAGAATCAATGGATCAAGTTTTTGGGAAAGCTGATATTATCGTCGCAAAGCAACGTCATGGACCAACAGGTATAGTCAAACTCTCTTTCCAAGCTGATTTCACACGTTTCAGTGATCTGGCAGACAGTAATTATCTTCCAGAACGATATGATTAAACTAGTATGGTACGTAATCGTCTTCAATTTATTTGCCAAAATTGTGGCGCCGTCCATTCGCGCTGGACTGGAAAATGTCACTCCTGCGGAGATTGGAATTCTCTTACCGAAGAGAGTATAAATAGTGGTGTAGGTAGTGGTCCTCCTAAAAATATTCGTAAAGGTCATGTGGTTACACTTACATCTCTTTCTGGAGATATAGAAAATATTCCGCGTATCCATTCTGGCATTGCCGAACTCGATCGTGTTACCGGCGGTGGTTTTGTCCGTGGATCAGCATTACTTATTGCCGGCGATCCGGGCATAGGAAAATCAACATTGCTAACACAAACAGCAGCAGCCTTATCGCAAAAGAGATATAATGTCATCTATGTCTCAGGTGAAGAAGCTATTACACAAATTCGCTTACGTGCACAAAGACTTAATGCAACAAATACAGCGGTTCAACTCGCTGCTGAAACCAATGTTGAAGATATTCTCGCAACTTTAAACACACATAAAAAACTTGATATGGTTATAGTTGATTCTATTCAAACTTTGTGGTCGAATCTAGCAGATTCAGCACCCGGAACCGTAACACAAGTCCGTATCAGTGCTCAAGCGATGATCCACTTTGCAAAAAAAACAGGAGTTTCTGTTGTTCTTGTTGGTCACGTCACAAAAGATGGACAAATTGCTGGACCTCGTGTTGTTGAACATATGGTTGATGGTGTTTTTTATTTTGAAGGTGAAGGTGGACACCATTATCGAATTTTAAGAACTATGAAAAACCGGTTTGGACCAACGGACGAAATTGGTGTCTTTGAAATGTCAGACAAAGGATTACGGGAAATTTCTAATCCATCTGAATTATTCTTAGGTGAGCGTAATGAAAAAGCACCAGGAGCTGCCGTTTTTGCAGGAATCGAAGGTACACGCCCTATATTAGTAGAAATTCAAGCTCTTGTTGCTCCCTCTTCACTTGGTATGCCACGACGTGCTGTCGTGGGATGGGATGGGAATCGTCTTGCAATGATTCTAGCCGTATTAGAAGCTCATTGTGGTATCCGCTTTGGACAACACGATGTCTATCTTAATGTTGCAGGTGGTTACCGAATATCAGAACCTGCAGCTGATTTAGCAGTTGCAGCTGCTTTGGTATCTTCTCTTACAAACATCCCTCTTCCAACTCACTATGTGTATTTTGGTGAAGTCAGTCTCTCAGGAGCAATCCGCTCCGTTGCACATTCAGGACAACGCATTAAAGAAGCAAAAAAGCTAGGCTTTCAAGGAGCTTTTCAACCTACAGCAACAACCGAAACAATAAAATCACAAAGTTTTCAACAACACACATTCTCTGATCTTCCCGAATTGATTGCGGCCATTACTTCAGATAAAAACGATCTGTACCAGAGAAAAATAATTAAAGAGAAAATTCTATAAAATGATAAAGATTCTTGATATAAAAATAGAAAGTCGACATAACCAAAAATAAAAAATGTATTTTCATACTGATTACAATGAAATGCAACGCATATATAAGGAATCAAAAAATGAGTGTAACAATTCTAGACGGTATTGTCGTAGTAGTCATCCTATTTTCTTCTTTTCTAGCTATGCTTCGCGGTTTCTCACGTGAAGTATTATCACTCATTTCTTGGATAATTGCAGCAGTTTCAACGTTTTATTCATTTAAACTTATATTACCCTTCACTGAACAATATTTCTCTAATAAAATGATAGCATTGGTTATCACGTTTTTCATGATTTTTATCATTGTTCTTATCATTACCTCTATAATCACTATGAAAATTGCTGATTTTATTATTGATAGTCGAATTGGTGCACTTGACCGTACCGTTGGATTTATTTTCGGAGCATTCCGTGGCTTATTGATTACTGTTATCAGCGTACTGCTTATCAATGCACTTATTAAACCTGAACAACAATCCGACTGGCTAAAAAATGCACAAACAAAACCTATGTTAGATTCACTGAGTAAAAAAATAGCAGAAATGATGCCAAAAGATCTCGATTATACTTTTGAAATAATAGAAAAGTTCTTTAAAAAAGATGACACAACAGATAATTAAATTACAAATATTATTAAACCAATTAACGATGCTATTATTCGCAGAATAAGAAATAGTTTTTTTAAGAATGAGTTTTAAATAATATGGAGTGTATGATGTTAGCTATCCTTTACGTCATAACTGAAAGAATATGATGACAAAAATCAACGCTTCTTGTCAGGAATTTTCATTAGATGACGACACACTTCATGAAGAATGTGGGGTATTTGGTATCCTTGGACATGAAGAGGCAGCAACAGTGACGGCTCTTGGATTGCACGCGTTACAGCATCGTGGTCAAGAAGCTGCAGGAATTGTTTCTTATCATAACAAGATATTTCACCAAGAAAAACATTTAGGTCTTGTAGGTGATCACTATACAGATTCCGCAACATTAGCTCGTCTACCAGGAGATCGTGCTATCGGACATACCCGTTATTCAACAACAGGCGAAGTAGCATTACGCAATGTACAACCTCTTTTCGCAGAATTAAATGCTGGAGGTATTGCTATTGCTCATAACGGTAATCTAACAAATGGCCTTACATTACGCCGTGAATTAATTGCCTCTGGTGCTATCTGCCAATCAACATCAGATTCTGAAGTCTTTCTCCACCTTATTGCCCGCTCACGTCATGAATCATCATCTGACCGCTTTGTTGATGCTATTCGACAAGTAGAAGGTGGATATGCTATGTTAGCATTAACACGTACTAAACTCATTGCAGCACGTGATCCAACAGGCATTAGACCGCTTGTTATGGGCCAACTTGATGGTAAACCAATCTTTTGTTCAGAAACCTGTGCTCTTGATATTATCGGAGCAAAATATATTCGTGATGTTAAAAATGGTGAAATCATCATATGTGAAATACAAAAAGACGGTCAAATTACTACAGAAATTATTAAACCAGAAATAGAGAAACCAGAAAGGCTTTGTCTTTTTGAATATGTCTATTTTGCTCGTCCCGATTCAATCGTCGGAGGGCGAAGTGTCTATGTAGTCCGGAAAAATATGGGTATACATTTAGCACGAGAAGCACCTTGTGATGGTGATGTTGTGGTTCCTGTTCCTGATGGAGGTACACCTGCAGCAATTGGTTACGCGCAAGAAATTGGAATTCCTTTTGAGCTAGGCATTATTCGTAATCATTATGTTGGTCGTACTTTTATTGAACCAACTCAACAAATTCGTGCTTTCGGTGTTAAATTAAAACATTCTGCAAACCGTTCTATTATTGAAGGAAAGCGTGTTATTTTAATCGATGACTCAATTGTACGTGGAACAACATCTGTAAAGATTGTAAGAATGCTTCGCAATGCAGGAGCGAAAGAAGTTCATATGCGTGTTTCCAGCCCAATGATTTTATATCCTGATTTTTACGGTATCGATACACCTGCAATTGAGAATCTTTTAGCTAATCAATATCCAAACCTGCAATCCATGTGCAATTTTATTGGTGCTGATTCATTAGACTTTCTTTCAACTGATGGTCTATATCTTGCTGTTATAGGAGAAAAACGAAATAACTCTCACCCACAATTTACTGATCATTATTTTACTGGCCATTACCCTACACATCTTACTGATCAAAAAAGTACTCCAATAGTTCATAAATTATCTGTTCTAAAAACAAGAAATTAATAATGATAAAATCTGATTTTGATCTTACTGGATGTGTTGCTCTTGTCACGGGCGCCTCTAAAGGAATTGGTTATCATTTAGCATTAGAGCTAGCAACACGTGGCGCTCATATTATTGCACTTGCACGAACAATAAGTGGTTTAAAAACGCTTAATAACGAAATTAAAAAAAAAGGTGCTTCTGCAACGCTAATACCACTCGATTTGCATAATATGGAAGCTATTGATGCATTAAATATATCAATTGAGGAACGTTGGAAGAAACTTGATATTTTAGTTGCAAACGCTGCAATTTTAGGAGCTCTTTCACCAATAGCTCATACCGAAAATGCAATGTTTGAAGATATATTGCAAATAAATCTTACTAGTCAATGGCGTTTAATGAAAGCAGTCGAACCTTTATTGCTCAAATCTGATGCTGGACGTGCTATTCTTCTTTCATCAAGTGTTGCTCATTGCGCACGCGCTTTCTGGGGACCTTATGCAGCTTCTAAAGCCGCCCTAGAACTTCTTGCTCGTTGCTGGGCAGAAGAACTCAAACAAACACCTATTAAAGTTAATTGCGTTAACCCAGGTGCTACACGTACTACAATGCGCGCACAAGCTCTACCTGGTGAAGATCCTCAAACCTTACCTTCTCCACAAGAAGTTGCAGCAGAGATAGCCTATCTCTCATCACCTCACTTAAAAGAAACAGGAAGGCTTTTTGATGTTCGTAAAAAACGATTTATGAACTATCATATTCCTGATTAACTGTAATCTGTATATACTACAAAACTAATTGTAGCCTTTCTAGAGTAGATACTCTAATTTTTTTTAAGCGAGTTGTAGAGCTTTCGGATTATTAATTAGCTATCTATAATGTTTTTCATTTTTTCTTCTAAAACAGCTCGTTTACTATAAATCCAAGCACTGTAAGGAAGAAAAGCCATATAACCGAGAGCTGTTATTAATAAAGTATACCACATATAAGTGGCTAGAAAACCAACATAAATAACAATGGCTAGCATACATGGTACTACAATATCTCGCCTCAAATTATTACCTATTGTTTTTCCACTCCATACTGGTAAACGGCTTACCAAAAGAAAGGCAATAATCACAGTATAAAAACTAAAGAATAAAGCCCATCCCCAATCGGGAACTAAACCTACCCCCCCTAAATAAACAGGTAATAAAAGCATTAATGCACCTGCTGGTGCAGGAACACCAATAAAATAATTTCTCTGCCACTCCGGTATATCAGAATCATCTAGCATCACATTAAAACGAGCTAACCGCAAACAACACGCAACACAGTAAACAAGCGCAGCTACCCAACCCACCTGATGAGCCTGAGACAGTATAAAAGAATAAATAACAAGGGCAGGAGTAACACCAAAATTAATAACGTCAGCAAGCGAATCCATCTGCGCTCCAAAAGATGAAGTACCATCCATCAAACGAGCAACACGGCCATCAGCTCCATCTAAAATTGCTGCCAAAAGTATGACTAAAATAGCTGATTCATAGCGATTCTCAAAAGCCAAACGAATACCATTCATTCCCGCACAAATTGCTAAAATAGTAATAATATTAGGAATAACATACCGCATCGGTATAGGTGAACGCCGCCGATGAGCACCATCATCACTTTTTCTTTCAGGTTCAAATGAAGAAAACGGTGAAGAATTTTTCATGTCTCATCCTAATCAAGCCTAAAGTCATTTACAGCAACGTCATCACCAAAAGAGCCTAAAACTGTTTCTCCAGCAATTGCTATCTGACCAACTGCAACACGCAATTTTACATTAGCTGGCATATAAACATCAAGACGAGAACCAAAACGTATTAACCCAAAACGTTGTCCAGAAATAATTGAGTCATCTTGTTTCTGCCAACAAACAATCCGACGAGCAATCAATCCTGCTATCTGTACAACACCAATTTTTCCATGTTCACCATCAATGACCATTCCATTACATTCATTAAATTGACTAGCTTTATCAAATTCAGCATTAGAAAATTTACCCGGACGATAAACGATAGACTCTATCGTACCACTCATAGGCACACGATTGATATGACATGCAAAAATATTCATAAATACAGAAACACGTACCATTTCTTGATCACCTAATCCCAACTCTGCAGGCGGAATACATGGCTCAACAAAAGAAATACGACCATCAGCAGGAGAAAGAACCCAATTCGAATTCACAGGGATCACTCGTTCTGGATCGCGAAAAAAATATATACACCACATTGTTAGAACAAGACCACACCAAAACAATGGACTCCAGATTAAGCCTAAAATGAGTGAAATGATAAAAAATACTATAATAAATGGATAGCCTTCTTTGTGAATTGGGACGAATCCATTTTGGATAGATTGTACAATAGTCATATAGTTTCCTATTCATAGATGATTTAATAACTAATAAATTCTTTTCCCCTATTTGTATATTTAATCAATCACTATACATAAAATCAGCTACCATTTTATGTAATTTATTTACCACGATTAACAACACCTAGTTCATCCTCTTCACGCATTTTTCGTAATTTCTCTTCAGCTTGTGAAGCCTCAAGCTGCTTATTCCACATTGATGCATATAAACCTTTTTTGCATAAAAGATCAGCATGTGTACCTTTTTCAATAATACGACCATTTTTGAGCACCAATATCTCATCTGCGCCAACCACAGTCGAAAGACGATGGGCAATAATCAATGTTGTACGTCCGCTGCTTACAATATTCAATGCTTGCTGAATTTCCTGCTCTGTCGTTGTATCAAGAGCTGCAGTTGCTTCATCTAGAATAAGAAGCGGTGGCGCTTTTAAAAGTGTTCGTGCAATAGCTAAGCGTTGTTTTTCGCCCCCAGATAATTTAAGACCACGTTCACCAACTAGAGATTGAAATCCCTCTGGAAGCATCTCGATAAATTCCGATATCTGAGCCATTTTAGCAGCTTTGCGCATCTCTGCATCTGTAGCATTTGGGCGTCCATAACAAATATTATATGCAATTGTATCATTAAATAAAACTGTATCTTGTGGCACCATGCCAATCACTTCACGTAAACTTCTCTGAGTGACATCACGGATATCCTGTCCATCTATGGTTATTGACCCCTCATTAACATCATAAAATCGAAAAAGTAATCGAGAAATAGTTGATTTACCAGCGCCTGAAGGCCCTACAATTGCAACAGTTTTACCTCCAGGTACTTCAAAATCAATATCTTTGAGAATTGGACGAGCTGAATCATAGGAAAATTTCACTCGATTAAACCGGATAGTACCATGAGTCACCACAAGCGATTTAGCACTTGGCTTATCAATAATTTCTTGCGGAACATCCAAAAGATCAAACATCGCTTCAATATCCGTTAACCCCTGCCGAACTTCACGATAAATTGATCCAATAAAGTTCAATGGAATGGATAGCTGCATTAAAAGCGCATTGATAAAGACGAAATCTCCCAAAGTTTGCGTCGTGTAAGCTACTTCGTAAGCTGACATTAACATAAGAATTGTCATCCCAATACCAAAAATAAGGGCTTGACCAAAATTAAGCCAGCTTAAAGAAGTCCAAATTTTCACTGCAGTTTTTTCATAACCAGCCATAGAAGCATCAAATCGACGCGCTTCTAGGTCTTCATTGCAAAAATATTTAACTGTTTCAAAATTCAACAAAGAATCAACTGCACGTGTATTTGCTTCTGTATCCGCCGTATTCATCTCTTTCCGAACATTAATGCGCCAATCACTTGCCTTAATCGTAAACCAGGTATACAAACCAACTGTTATCATAACGACAAGAAAATAATACCAGCCATAACTTATATAAAAAATAAATGCTGTTAGGATAAATTCTAAAATAGTTGGTATTGTATTAAGAATCGAAAATCGAACAACGGCCTCAATTCCCTTTGTGCCGCGCTCAATAATACGAGAAAGGCCACCAGTTTTCCGTTCCAAATGGAAACGTAAAGATAATTCATGAAGATGAACAAAGGTCTTATATGCTAATTGGCGAATAGCGTGCTGACCAACGGTCGCAAAAAGAGAATCGCGTAGCTGGTTAAATCCAGCCTGAGCAATACGCGCAACGTTATAAGCTAAAACTAATATGATAAGCACCGCCCAAGTCGATGAAGGCCACACAGGTGGCCTAAAACTCATATCAAGTGCATTCGTAGCATACTTAAAGAAATATGGGATAGACATGAGAATCAGCTTTGCTAAAATAAGGTAAAATACCGCCCATACAACGCGCATTTTTAGATCAGATCGATCTGATGGCCACATATAAGGCCATAAATTATAAAGTGTGCGTAGGGTCTGGCCTGAAGCCGCTGACACAGTTTTTATGATTCTATTCTGTTTCATAAAATCTTTACTTCTTTATTACCCATTTAATACGCACAAAAACAGCTCCTATATTGCTCTTTCATAGAACGTATCATACCTTTTATTTACCTCTAGTAAACTACACAATACAAATACATTTAAAATTAAACCGTTCTTGGAAAAGGAACAAGAAATAATCCACTATAGAACTTATTGCTTTTATCTATATTCTCATACCACTCTGCAACAAATAAATCTTCAACTTTTACACGTTTCTCTTTCAACTCTGTCTTAAGCCATTTCTTTGTTTTACCAATCTCTTTAAGATTTTCTTCAAGTATTTCACCATTTGTTACTAAAATAACAGACCTCTTACCTTCTTCTTTTTTAACAACAGAAAAATCACCATTTGTCTCTAATCGAACAAAGTCGGCTTCATGTAAACTACATCCTTTAATACTTAACATCGTAGCCAAATCATTTACACAGATCCCTAAACGCTTAATCTCATCGAGCTGAAAGACACCATCTACAACAAGTTTGGCATTTCCTCCCGCAATAAGTCGATGAAAAAATACTGAATATCGTGCCAAAAAATTAAAAGATGTAATTAAAATTTGCCAAATAAATAAAACAAGCAACAACTGGATACTACTAATATTTGAATTATAAATAACTCCTCCAATAATGCCTCCCAAAACAAAATTGCTCACCAAGTCAATTGGTGTCATTTGACTGAGACTGCCACGACCTGTTGTTCTTAAAATAAACAAAAAAGCGATAAGACCCACAACTAGCTTAAGTGCGATATATCCATAACCATATAATTCCATAAAAATCTCTCCTCATATTTATGAGAGCTACTCGAATACGGGAATTAGAATTGTTTCATCTCCCACGTGGTTATACGCTCACCAGTCTGCGGATCTTTACTATCTTTTAAGAAGACCCCCCCTGCTGCAAGCTCATCACGAATTTTATCTGCAGCTGCCCACTCCTTATTATGGATAAGACAAAGCCTTTCGGCAATACGCTGATCAATAAATTGTAAATCAAAATGCATTTTGCTAATGAAGAGTGGACATTCTTTTTCCTTAACCAACTCCTGTCGCAATAACCCCAAAAAATCCATACCACGTGCAAGAGCTACAACATTGTGTTTTTTATAAAATTTTCTTAAAATAGTAATTGTATTCCAAGTATTAAGATCATTACTTAATGTTTTAATTAAAGAAGAATCAACAGATTGTTTATCATCCAAACACCATTTTTCACTACGAAGCAATTCATACCAGCGATATAACTCATTACTGGACTGTACTAAACGCTGCATTGTCCAATTTAAAGGCTCTCGATAATGCGTTTGTAACATCGAAAAACGTATAGATAAGCCTGCCCAGATCCGTTTTACTTCGTCTGATAAAATACCCGCAAACTCGAAAAAATCATTCTCTAAGAGTGAACGAATAGTGACGAAATTCCCAAGACTTTTAGACATTTTTTTGCCTTCAATTTGCAAAAAACCATTATGCATCCAAAAATTAGCCATTCGTTCTGTCCCAAAAACTGAACAACTTTGCGCAATTTCATTTTCATGATGAGGAAAAATCAAATCAATACCACCACCATGAATATCAAAAATATTTGCAGTTGGATCCTCACAAACAAAACCACCACCATAAGGAGATAACAACTTCGCCATCGACATTGCTGAGCACTCAATATGCCAACCAGGACGACCTAAAACAGAAACTCCTGCTGGTGATGTCCAGCCTGGTTCTCCTTGAGCGGAAGGTTTCCACAAAACAAAATCCATTTCTCCCTTTTTATAAGAAGCCACTTCTATGCGTGCTCCCGCTCTCATTTCGTCAAGCGACCGTTTTGCAAACATACCATAACGAGGGTTGTCTCCCATACTGCTGACAGAAAATAATATATGATTGTCTGCTATATAAGCATAGCCCTTTTCAAGAAGCCTTTCAATCAAAGACCGTATTTCCTCCAAATGATCCGTTGCACGCGGTTGACTAGTCGGTGGCAAACAACCAAGCGCCAATGTATCTTGCTGAAATTGATAAGATGTATGCTCTGTTAATTGATGAATAGCATCGTTAAGTTCTAGATTGGGATATTGAAAAGCTGCTTTTGCATTAATTTTATCATCCACATCAGTGATATTACGAGCATATATAACATGGTTCTCGCCATAAACATGACGTAATAAACGAAATAAAACATCAAAAACAATAACAGGACGAGCATTACCGATATGGGCATAATCGTAAACTGTTGGACCGCAAACATAAAGGCGTACTTTAGTAGCATCGATCGGTATAAAATCCTCTTTTTTCCGTGTCAGCGTATTATAAAACCGCAACTCTCCCATCATCACACTCCATTCGTGATACTTCTTAGCCATTCCTTTAAAAATTGTTTACATCATCGCACTAATAGCACTATTTGAAAAGAAATATTGCCCTATTGCATCTACTGCTAACATCAATTTTTTCATATATAACATAAAAAAAATAGTAATAAACGCTCATTAGCAAACACACTAACTGTACAGACTCAAAAAATTAAAACAAATCAAACTGTTCATTGTTTTGAATATCGAATAAATTAGCTATTTGGTTTGGTAAAAGATATAACCTCAAAATATCTGATAACATATAAGTTGTCTTATTAACTTTATTTGAAATAGGATAAAACTCAAAATCATCATATACTGAGCTTATCATAAGGTCCATAACATCATTTCCCTTGAATGAGAATAATCAAACCACCCTACAATAAATGTAATTGAAAATAAAAACTACACATACATTTTTTATAAAATTCAAAGTTATTTTCTTTTGTGCTTCAATTCAATAAAGAGATATCTATTTTATGCTAAAAACAATAATCCGTTTTTATTAATGAAGCAAAGTCATTTTATTTGTTATGAGCAAATATTAACTGCCTTTATCTATCAGAAATAATTTCCATCAAGATAGAATTATAAATAAGAAATACTATGTAATCTTATGGAGAAAAGAACATTGATTGCATAAAAAACAAATATTTTAAAATACTCAATTTTAATATTTTCATATTTATTTTCTTATGTCTATCATGCCCTAAATACTTATTGGACATCTATAGCGAATAAGAATGAGTGAGCTATTTTCTGACTCTATTTATCAAAATATAGTCCGTAATAAAATTCCTCTATTCATTATCGAAATTCATAGAGATACTGTTAAAAGAGAGCAATAAAAATAATGAATAATATATTGATAAATATCATTTTTTTAATTTTTTTCTTAGTTCCAACACCAACCTTTACGCAACAATTTCCACCCTATTATATCAAACTTGTACGATTAGCAGAAATTTTAGGATCCCTGCATTATCTACGTAATCTTTGTAGCCATCCAACAAATCAATGGTATGACCACATGGTTGCATTAATTGAAGCAGAAAAACCAACACCCCAAATACGTGCTCATCTATATGAAACTTTTAATGCAGCTTACAGCGCTTTTTCAAAAAATTATCATCGTTGTACAGATTCAGCAATCGAAGCAGATCAAAGATATGTAAAAGAAGGCAACGCTTTATCCACAAGCTTACTTAAGCATTTCAATAATGAAAACTAGAAAACAAATCGATAGATCCCTTATTTAACTGACATAAGCAATCCCAAAAAATAAATTAACCTATAGAAAATACAAAAGATTTTATTTCTGATAAACATGATTTTATGCTATCCTTTTATTATAGATCTCTATAATCTCTAGATTTTTCTTACTTTTCTTTCTCTTTATCGACTTTACCGAGCACTTTTGTTGCTAGGAAATGCACTCTATCTGGAATCCTTAGGACCATAAAAATATACCTCTCATAAAATAATAATATCTTATGATTTTCTGAGAGAAGCCAAATTTTAAATTTTCAAATCTCGCCAACTTGTCAAATGAAATATGAGATAATTACTTCTTAAAATATACTATTAGCTGCAGAAGAAATTTAAGTAAACTGTCCTTGCGGATCATCATCGTTACAACAAGAAAGTAATACTCTAATAATTATTACTTCTAGCAAAGTAATTAAAAAAACGATCCGACTATCCCATACATCCTTTTCTAGCGAGTACGCGCATTACTCCATAGTCGATTTGTTTTATAGACACAATATCCGTTTTCTTGGTGCTACGATAAGACTTCTGTAAATTTAACAGGCTCACCTTGTGAAGGTGTAACAATTTCGCCTTCCCACATAACCCGCATGCCACGGATAATTGTCCCTACTGGCCATCCTTTTACCTTTTTGCCATCATAAGGTGTCCAACCAGCGCGTGAACCAACTAACGTATTCGTAATAATCTCCTGACGTTTAAGGTCAACAATAGTCAAGTCAGCATCATATCCAACAGCAATACGCCCTTTACAGCTTATACCAAAAACCCGATTAGGACCATGCGAAGTAAGATCAACAAAACGCTCAAGAGACATGTTCCCTGCATTAACATGGGTAAGCATAATTGCTGCTGTTGTCTGTACACCTGTTATCCCTGAAGGAGATGAGGGATAAGGCTTATGTTTCTCTTCACGCGTGTGCGGAGCATGATCAGAACCTAAAATATCGATAATGCCTTGCTGAACCCCATACCAAAGACCTTCACGATGACGTTTTTCGCGAATAGGTGGATTCATCTGGATAAATGTACCAAACCGTTGATAATCATCAGCGCTCAAAGTCAAATGATGCTGCGTAACTTCAACTGTTGCTATGTCTTTATGCTCTTTCAAAAAATCAACTTCTTCCGCTGTAGAAAGATGTAATATATGGATACGCGCTCCTGTTTCACGTGCGATTTTAACTAAACGCTGTGTACATTGTAAAGCGGTAGTCTCATCACGCCAAACTGGATGTGATGATACATCCTCTGTAACACAAAAAGCTTTACGTTCTTTAAGCCGTGCTTCATCTTCACAGTGAAAAGCTGTGCGACGGCGTGTATTTTGCAAAATAAGACGCACACTTTTATCATCCTCCACGAGAAGATTACCTGTCGATGATCCCATAAATACTTTAATACCAGCAACACCAGGAAGTCTTTCTAACTCTGCTAATTCATAAATATTATCACGTGTTGCTCCAACCCAAAATGCGTAATCACAATGCATTCGATGGAATCCACGTTTAATCTTATCATTCAGAGCTTCTTTCGATATCGTTAATGGATTGGTATTTGGCATTTCAAATACTGCTGTAACTCCCCCTAAAACAGCAGAACGCGAACCACTTTCCAGATCCTCCTTATATTCCTTACCCGGTTCACGAAAATGAACTTGGCTATCAATTATACCAGGCAAAATATGAAGACCTGTACAATCAATTACCTCTCCACCAGATGCGCATGTGAGATCACCAATTTCAACAATACGACCATTCACAACACCAATATCGCGCTTACTGCTACCATCATGATTAACGAGCGTTGCGCCTTTAAAAATTGTATCAAATGTTTTAAACATAGCCATGCTCCTTGTATATCGCTTCTCCATCGTTATGTAACTCTGAGCAGAAAGGCAAGAACCATGATTGAAAAACAGAATGCCATAAATTTAAAAAACCGTAAAATTATTAAAGTTATAGGTGAAGAAGCAACACATTTTCTGCAAGCTCTTATTACTACAGATGTAACAAAAATAAACTCACAGGAGCTCTTTCCTGGTGCCCTATTATCCCCACAGGGAAAGGTTATTGCTGATTTTCTCATTGGCAAAATAGACCAAAACTATATGATTGATATTGCGGCTTCCTTAGCTGATGCTTTTCATAAGCGTCTTACCCTCTATAAACTCCATAAAAAAATAGAAATTACACAACCATTACAAGAGATTATAAATGTTTTTTGGCAAAATGAATTAGATAGTTTGAATTTTAATTTAAGTTTTATAGATAAGCGATTCCCAAAGAAGGAAAAAGTAGTACGAACTTATGGAAAAATTCCTTTTCTTATTCCAGAGTATAATATTTATTGGGATCGAATGCGTATCCATTATGGGATAGCAGAAAGTGATCAAGATTATGAAATAGGTAAAGTCTTTCCTCATGATATTAATTATGATCAAATTCATGGACTTTTCTTCAATAAGGGATGTTATATTGGACAAGAGGTTATTTCACGAATGCATCATCGCAGAACAGCTCGCCGCCGTTTTTTAGTGGTCAAAAGCCAATATCCCTTAACCTCAGGCTCTACTGTTAAAGCAGGTACAAAAATACTTAGTCAATTAGGAACATGCGTCAAAAATGAAGCTTTAGCCTTAATGCGTATTGATCATGTCAAAGAAGCTATGGAAAAAAATCTTCAATTTACAGTAGATGATACTCCTGTAACAATTAGTATTGCTGAAAATATGAATTTCACCTTCCCTAAAAGCTCCGTAGAGGCTAACTAATGGCTAAAGCTGAATTATCAAAAGATGGAACAATGCGTGCGTGGCAAAGAATGCTTTCTGGTCGACGACTTGATTTACTTAATCCTTCTCCTTTTGATATTGAAATTGAAGATATTGCCCATGGCCTCGCTCGCGTTGCACGTTGGAACGGACAAACAAAAGGAGAATATGCTTATTCTGTCGCACAACATTCACTTTTTGTCGAACAAATATTTCAGAAACTTTTCCCACAGTCCTCCAATGAAGAATGTCTTTGTGCTCTTCTTCACGATGCACCAGAATATGTTATTGGCGATATAATTTCACCGTTTAAAGCTGTGATAGGAAAACATTATGAGCGCGTAGAAAAACGTATACAAGATACCATTCACATACGCTTTTCTCTACCCGTCAATCCACCTCAAAAGATCTTAAAAAAAATCAAACAAGCTGATCGCATTGCTGCTTTCTATGAAGCCACTGCTCTTGCTGGTTTTAGTATAGAAGAAGCTCTTCGTTATTTTGGTCATCCAAGTAATATTTTACCTGATGGATTCAATTTACAACCATGTTCCACGCAACAAATTGAAAACGCCTTTTTAATTCGTTTTAATGATCTCGATGTTCCAAGACCACATTCTGGCTCCTGATTTTTTTGTCATAACTGAAAAAATATAAAATTTCTTACTATCACACGGCCATTACTTTGGTGAAATATTACGTTTCTATTGTATCTCTCTCTATGAATCTCTTCATCTTTTCGCAGAATTTCCTTTTTAAACTTAATTTATTTGAGCTTGTAAACCTCTGAATCAGCTGGAAAAATGCGTGATTTAACATCATTCGCATAATTCCTAATTGCTGTATCCATCGCTTGCTCGAAAACACCATAACGACGCACAAATTTAGGTACATAAGTGCCATAACCTAACATATCTTCCATCACTAAAACCTGTCCATCACACTGATTAGACGCACCAATACCAATAGTAGGAATAGAAAGATTCTCTGTAAGTTTTACCGCCAATGGCTCTACCACCCCTTCCACAACAACAGAAAAAGCTCCTGCCACTTCAATAGCTGTAGCATCCGCTTCAATTTGTGGCCAATCATTTTTATTACGCCCTTGCGTCTTAAAACCGCCAAAACGATTCACCGCTTGTGGTGTGAGACCAATATGACCCATAACTGGAATACCACGATTGCATAAAAAACTAATTGTTTCTGCCATATAAGCACCACCTTCAAGCTTCACTGCACCACATCCTGTTTCTGCAATAATACGGGATGCATTAGTAAAAGCTTGTTCTGGACTTTGCTCATAAGAACCAAAAGGCATATCGACAACAACAAGAGCTCGTTTAGAGCTACGCACAACAGCTTGTCCATGCAAAATCATCATATCCACACTTACAGGGAGCGTTGTATCAAACCCATATATAACCATACCAACGCTGTCACCAACCAAAAGTACATCACAATGTGAATCAGCAATCCGTGCGCTATAAGCCTGATAAGCTGTTAAAGCAACAATAGGTTCTTGTTTCTTTCTCAAACGTATTTCAGAAGCAGTAATACGCTTTATATCTTTATGAGAACTCATTTTTCAGCCTTTTTATTGTAATATATATTGATCAATAAGTCTAACTTCACCAAAGCAAACGGTAAGCAACAAAACCGCAGACGTGTTTAATTCCTTTTTAATCACGCATAAAGTTTCTATATCACGTAAATCTATTGATTCAATAACAGCACGTGGTTCTTTTTGTAAAACAGAGCGGACAACTTCACACAATTTATCAACGGATCTTTCACCTTGCTCATAAAGTCTCTTAACAGCTTTAAGGCTTTCAGGAATAATTTTTGCAGCTTTGCGATCTTCTAATGTCAAAAGTTTATTACGTGAAGAACTAGCAACTCCATCTGCATCACGTAAAATAGGAACACCGACAATTTCAACAGGAAAAGCCAAATCTTTGACCATACGACGGATAATCAAAAGCTGTTGAAAATCTTTTTCCCCAAAAAAAGCTTTATCTGGTTGCACAATATTAAAAAGTTTAGCAACAACACTGGTCACACCACAAAAATGTCCTGGACGTAATTTGCCCATCAAAATACGTGATAATTTTTTTACCTCTACAATTGTCTCATTGCCTAGCGGCCACATTTCTTCTACAGAAGGCACAAAAACATACTCAACATTCGCTCTTTTCAATAAAGAGCAATCTCCTTCTAGATCCCTCGGATATATATTAAAATCTTCATGGCGACTAAATTGCTTGGGATTAACAAATATAGAAACCACTACACGATCACACATTGCCCGTGCCTGTCGCACCAGTGCAAGATGGCCATCATGCAACGCCCCCATAGTTGGTACAAAACCAATTGACAGCCCTAAACGTCGCTCCTCTCTGAGGTATTGACGCAACTCAGCAATTGTTTGCAAAGTTTGCATTCTATCTACTTTCACAAAATCAAAATGTTGACGCTTCCATACAAAACCGCCGTTCAAACAATTGTATCAAATTAACACGCAAAGACGGCTGTTTTATACCTCTCGCCTCCCAAACATAGCGTGTTAAAAAAAAATCTGTCAGAATTAATCCTTTGTTTATATCATTAAAATCAACAGGACGAACGGTTTCTTTTACAAGAAATTGCGGTAAAAGTAAAAGCTTATCTTTCCAAGGGCGTCCTATTTCCTCACATACAGCACGTCCCGATTTTGGAGAAACATAACAAAGTTTTTCTTGACGACCTGTTACAGCACAACAAGACAAATCGAGTCCAAAACCAAGTTCTTCAAGCAGTAGAAGCTCAAAACGTACAAGTAATTCAGCATTTATAAATGGATCATCAAAATTTCGCATAAAAAAATATAACATATCATACAAAACAGGATGAGGATCACGCTCAGGAAGAAGCCGTAAATGAGAAGCCATCAATTGCAGGGAATAAAGTGCCTCTGGTAGAACTATCAATCTTGAAGCATGCAAATCAAGTGCTTCAAGCCTAAATAATCCTAAATTTTCATCTAAACGTGCCCACCATTCAGCTTCAACAAAATTTCCAGGCTGAAGGAGAGGAGCCATACGACGAGAACGACCACCTTTTACAATTCCCATATAGCGACCATGCTGTCGTGTCATAATTTCAAGAATAACGTTCGTTTCACCATGTTGGCGTGTACCGAGAATGATAGCTGGTTCTTTCCATTTCATTGCATTAAAAAAAATCCAATCCCATTTCGCGATAACGCTCTGGGTTTGCATCCCAATTATCACGCACTTTCACAAATATAAAAAGATGAACCTTCTGTCCCATGATATCCATTAATTCTTTACGTGCTGCCTGACCAATAGCTTTAATAGTGCTACCTTTTGTTCCTAAAACAATTTTTTTCTGATTATCACGTTCTACATAAATGACTTGATTAATTTTAATCGAACCATTTGCACACTCTTCCCAATTTTCTGTTTCAACTGTTGAAGAATAAGGAAGTTCTTGATGGAGACGAAGAAAAAGTTTTTCACGCGTAATTTCAGCAGCAAGCTGACGCATAGGCATATCAGAAATTTGATCTTCTGGATAATACCATGGCCCCTCCTGCATAATTGTACTAAGATAATGCAGCAAATCCTTACACCCAGAACCATTTAAAGCTGAAATCATAAATGTCTGCAAAAAATTCACTTGTTCATTCACTTTAGCCGTTAATGCCAAAAGAGATGATTTAACAACCGTATCAATTTTATTCAGAACAAGAATTTTATCCTGTTCAACACTTTTTAAAATATCTAACATTGCATTAACTTCATCTGAAAGACCGCTTTGGACATCAATAAGAACCAAAAGAATATCAGCATTCTTCGCACCACCCCAAGCAGCAGAAACCATAGCTCGTTCTAATCGCTTATGAGGACGAAAAACACCTGGCGTATCAATCAGAATAATTTGGGTTTTATCATAAATTACAATACCACGAACTAAAGTTCGTGTTGTTTGTACTTTATGCGTTACAATTGACACTTTAGTTCCAACTAACTGATTAACTAACGTTGACTTTCCAGCATTAGGCACACCAATGAGAGCAACAAAACCTGAACGCGTTTTAATAAGATCATTCATGATTATGTTGCCCCTCTATTTCCCATATACCTTCACGTCGCAAGATTCTTTCAGCAGCGTCTCTCTCGGCTTGACGTTTAGAACTACCTCGCCCTATCTCAGGTGCATAACCACAAATACTTACCTCAACTATAAAAATCGGATCATGATCTGGGCCATAACGCTGTACAACCTGGTAATGAGGTTGTGCACTATCTTGTGTATGAGCCCATTCCTGTAACTCCGTTTTGGCATCACGTCGACCAGCATTCATCTTCTTTGCTCGATCTTGCCAATATCTTTGAATGACAGGTCGAACGCTCTCTAAACCTCCGTCAAGATATATTACAGCGATTAAGGCTTCAATAACATCAGCATGCATATTAGCTAACCGACGACCTTCTAAGTTTTTCATTTCACAACCAACATGAACCATATCGGGTAATCCCATTTCTAATGCAATATCGGCACATGTTTGCGCATTTACCAAACCATTTAAACGTACGGATAATTCACCTTCACTTGCTTGTGGAAAAATTTTATAAAGCATTTCAGCAATCAAAAGCCCAAGAACTCGATCACCTAAAAATTCTAACCTCTCATAATTACCATTCTCTGAACTTTGCACACTGGAATGTGTTAATGCTCTTTTTAATCTGTCTACATCTTTAAAACTATGACCTGTCAGCTTTTCCAGCTGATCAATAACGTGATACTTCATCACCGAATTCCTACTTATTTATCAAGCGGAAAATAGTGAATAGCATGAATGAAAGAAAATAAACGATCCCAACGTACATCAAATGGCCAACGCCAAATCTGCCACGCACTAGAACCATTACTAATAGAGAAAAAAATCAAATTGGCTCGGCCAATAAGATTCTCATCCGGAACATATCCTACACTCAAACGGCTATCATCTGAATTATCACGATTATCACCCATCACAAAATAATGTCCTGGTGGAACCTCAAAAACCTTTGTATCATCAACCTGAGGAACAAACCCTAAATGAAGCGTATCGTAACTTACGCCATTAGACATTGTTTCGCGATAAACATCAACAGGGTGACTAACCTCTGTCACATCAGGATCATCAATCTTCCCCATAAACTGACGTGGAACAGCTTCACCATTAATATAGATAACACTTTGACGAACTTGAACACGATCACCGGGTAATCCAATAACACGTTTAATATAATCAATATCCGGATTGCTCGGTAAACGAAAAACCAAAACATCCCCACGCTTAGGTTGAGATGCCCAAATCCGTCCTGAAAAAATAGGAGGAGAAAAAGGTATAGAAAAACGGGAATACCCATATGCATATTTAGAAACAAAAAGATAATCTCCCACTAGCAAAGTAGGACGCATTGAACCAGAAGGGATAGTAAAAGGCTGAAAAAAAAGTGTACGAATAATCCCAGCCAAAAACAACGCTTGTATCAAAACAGAACAAAATTCAATAATTTCACTTTTTTTATCTTTTTTTTTCATTTTCTCTTCTTGTTTCATCCTGTGCTACCTTTTTATAGATAAAACTTATTTTGTCATCATAATGCCCAAATAATAAAAGTACAATCTCTCAAGAAACTATACACATGGAAGTGCTTCTATAATAACAAACGCCTGTGCCCAAGGAAAATCATCTGTTATACTGAGATGAATTATCACCTCATGGTGAGCGGGTAATAGTTCTTTTAATCGCGTGCGCGCGCAATTCGTTAATCTCATAGTCGGTTTACCAGATGGTAAATTAACTACCCCCATATCTTTCCAACTAACACCACGAGCAATCCCTGTTCCTAAAGCTTTAGCGCACGCTTCCTTAGCAGCAAATCTTTTAGCATAGGAACTAGATCGGTGATAGAGACTTTCAGATTTTTCTTGTTCAACATCTGTAAAAATACGCTGTATAAAACGGCCACCATAGCGAACCAACATCCTCTCAATCCGCCTTATATCAACCATATCATTGCCAAGACCAATAATCATAAATATTACCTAAGCTTTTTTGCTTTAAACATCTTTCTTTTACCATCTTTTTTTGATAGCGATTTTTTTTGAAAATGGATTATTGTTCTGTAAACGCCTATATAAGACAAACTACCAAAAATAACACCTAAAAACATTCCCCCCACAAACATCGGCATCATAATCAAATCCCATGTCTCCCAAAAAAATGACCATGATTGCGAAAACGTCAAATCACCTAACATAGTGCGAATTTGTGAAAAAGAAATTTCATCTTTATTACCAAAAAACACTAAAAATAGGCGCCCCACCTTATAATCAGCCATAATAATAAGAAAAAATGTCAATGGATTAGAAAAAACAGTCCCGATAATTGCTGCAGCAAAATTACCATGTAAAACCCAAGAAAAAAATACTGCTAAAATAACGTGCAACCCCAAAAGAGGTGAACAAGCTGCAAAAATACCAATAGAGAACCCCAATGCTACTTCATGAGGCGTTGCTGATATACGTAAAATACGTTTACGTATATAATAAAATGAACGACACAGACTAAACTTACGTCGAATACGCTCTCCAAAATTCATTGCTGTTCGATAACTAAAAAACATATGGTTACTCATATATACCTTGTACACACTAAATAATACTTATATTTTACGTTATTCAAGTTTACTCTATCAAGCATTTTCATAGAAAAATTAATAAAAATCAAATATTTCGGCTCCCTGGCTTAATCGCTGGAAGTATAGCAAGCTCAGGAGGTACAGCATTAGCATCATAGGATGCAATTTCATACTCGGCAAGTGAAATAAGAGGAACTCCTACATTAACCTTACCACCAGATCGATCAAGAATACATGCACTCGCTACCACATTGGCTTTTGCTTCAACCAATGCTTCAATGGTCTCACGAATAGAAAGACCAGTTGTTATAATATCTTCAACAATAACAACCCGTGCACCTTTTTCAATTTCAAAGCGATGTAATTGGAATATACCATTCACACGCTCTACCCAAATAGAAGGAACGCAAAGATGACGTGAAGTCTCGTACGAAGGAATGAGACCACCAATTGCAGGCCCAACTATGTAATCAATTTTTCCTTCCACATATTTCTTAATTTTTTGAGCCAAAGCGTAACACAGCTTTTCGGTAAGATCAGCATGCATAAACACTCTTGCCTTCTGTAAATAAGTAGCACTATGACGACCTGATGTTAAAATAAAATGCCCTTCTAAAATAGCATCTGCTTGTCTAAAAATATTAATCACATCTTGTGTATTCATTGCAGAATCTCTTTCACCCATAAACCCGACGCACCATATTCACTGATCTTGCTCTTTTTAACTGAGAAAAGATACAATTTAAATGTTTTAAATCCCAAACCTCAAGATCAATGATAATTTCTGTAAAATCTATCGCCTTATGAACACAAGATAAATTTTCAATATTGGCATCATTTGCAAAAATAATCTGAGTAATTTCAGCTAAAGAACCAGGACTATTTACAGCTACAATATTAATTCGAGCAGGAAAACGTTCATTCATCTCAGAATCAATATCCCAACGTACATCAATCCACCGTTCTGGTTGATCATCATAAGCCATTAAAGCCGAAGATTGTATCGGATAAATAATAATACCTGCACCCGGCTGCATAATGCCAATAATTTGATCTCCCGGCACAGCTCCCTCAGGAGAAAATTGTACTGGAATATCCCCTTTTGTGCCTTGAATAGGTAATACTCTATACTTATCTTCCCTCTTTAAATTTTTTCTTTTTTTATTCTCAAGAATTTTAAAAATCATATCTTGAGCATTTTCAATATTAAACCAACTTCTCTCCCTAAACTTAAACGATGGCTTTCTCACCACAGAATGATCTTGATAATTTGGATAAACTGCCTTAACTACATCTATAGCAGCTAATTCACCACGCCCAACAGCTGCTAAAACGTCATTCACGTCCTTACGCGCTAAACGCGGTAAAATTTTCTTAAGCATATCTTGCGAAAATTGTTTTCCCGCACATTCAAATGAACGTTCAAGAATACGACATCCCAAACCTGAATATTGCTTATGTATTGCTGAACGTGTTGCTCGACGAATTGCAGAACGTGCCTTGCCTGTTACAACTATCGATTCCCACGCTGCTGGTGGAGATTGAATCTGCGAACATATAATATTAACTTCATCACCATTTTTTAATTTGGTCATTATAGGCATAATACGACCATTGATTTTTACTCCCACACAAGAATTACCAATATCGGTATGTACTGCATAAGCAAAGTCAATAGGTGTAGCGCCTTTTGGAAATGCAATTAGCTGCCCTTTCGGCGTAAAACAGAAAACTTGATCATGAAAAAGCTCAAGTTTTGTATATTCTAGAAACTCTTCCGGATTATGGCCATCTGACAAAGATTGAATTGTTTGACGCAACCATGCATAAGCATTAGCCTCACTTGATAATCTTGATGTTGAATAATCAGAACCATGATCTTTATAAATGGCATGTGCCGCAACACCATATTCAGCAATCCTATCCATTGCACCAGTTCTAATTTGCAATTCAATGCGTTGCCCTGAAGGCCCAACAATTGTTGTATGAATTGAACGATAATCATTTTGTTTAGGTATAGAAATATAGTCCTTAAAACGCCCAGGAACCATTGGCCATGTAGTGTGTATAATACCAAGAGCACGATAACAATCATCCACGCTCTCAACAATTACACGAAACCCAAAAATATCAGATAATTGTTCAAAAGATAAGATCTTGTTTTCCATTTTACGAAAAATTGAATAAGATTTTTTCTGACGACTTTGAACACTGGCTTTAATACCGTTTTTTAAAAAAAGTTTTGTCAATTCTTTTTCAATTGTGGATAGCAAATCGCGATTGCGTACTGATAATTCTGAAAGCCTATCAGTAATAGTACGATAGCCCTCTGGATTTAAATAAAAAAAAGAAAGATCCTCTAACTCTTCACGCATATCTTGCATACCCATACGGCCAGCAAGCGGTGCATAAATATCCATTGTCTCTTCAGCAATCCATCGACGCTTATCATCACGCATAACATCAAGGGTACGCATATTATGAAGACGATCTGCCAATTTAACTAAAAGAACACGAATATCATCAGAAACAGCAATAAGAAGTTTACGAAGATTTTCTGCTTGCACAGCTTTCTTCGATACAAGATCAAGCTTATTAAGCTTTGTGAGAGCCTCAACTAATTTACCAATTTCAGATCCAAAAAGTTGATCAATTTCTGCTCTTGTAGCATTTGTATCTTCAATTGTATCATGCAAAAGAGCGACAGCAATTGTTGCTTCATCTAAGTGCATATCCGTTAAAATAGCAGCAACTTCTAAAGGATGAGAAAAATAAAGATCACCTGAAGCACGCTTTTGATGGCGGTGCTTCCTCATTGCATAAACATAGGCTTTATTTAATAAAGCCGCATTTACGTCAGGCTTGTAACGCTGCACACGCTCAACCAGCTCACACTGACGCATCATATAGATATATCCTCAGAAATTTCGTAATTAAATTATTATTGAATACCTTACTAATAAAAGAAAAAATAAATCTACCAAATGATAATCTATGTATTACTTTTTCAATAAGATATGATCATTAATAATCATCATTTTTCTCTGGCACAACTAAACTTTCAATACCTGCCAAAAGCTCTTCTTCTGACATGTAATCAAATGAACCACTACTCTCCTCTGATGAAGAGCCCAAAATACCTCCAGATTCACTTGAGTGAGAAATAAACTCCATTGCTCCCTCTGGTTCATCGACTTCTACATGCTTTTGTAAAGAATGAATAAGATCTTCTTTTAAATCAGCGGGGGATAAAGTTTTATCTGCTATTTCACGCAAAGCAACAACTGGATTTTTATCATTATCACGATCAATTGTAATCTGTGCACCTTGTGAAATCTGACGAGCCCGGTGCCCAGCTAAAAGCACCAACTCAAAACGATTATCAACTTTATCAATACAATCTTCTACTGTTACACGGGCCATTCATGTCCCTTTCTTCAAGGTTCAAAAATTAACGATTGCCGCAGAGTATATACAATAATCAAAACAAAAAACAAGAAAAACAACATATACCTTATTACTTTTTTCTCAATACACCAAAAATCTTGAAAAAATTTAAGTTTACAAAGACACTAAAATCCATAAGTTTTTAAAAACAAAATAATCTCAAACCATTGCATTCTTAATAACACAGTGATTATCATAATTAAAGAAAATGGATTGTACAAAAAAATAAGCGCATTTATCAAAAAATTACAATAACGCATTGCTATATTCCTTCTCTCTACATTCATAAAAATTTACTTAAAATATAATGAAAACTGATTGCAGAGAATAAAGCTTTAATCAACTTAATGAATATAATAGACTACTATAAAAACTATATAAAAGGCTATTAGGCATAAATACCCAAACCTTTTTTCACCGTTAACTCAATATACCTAATCCACAAGAATCTTTAAAATATATAATTTTTTTGATCCACAACTATGCAAAAAATTAGGTTCACTATAATTAAGGAAATAACATGCCCCTTTTCAGAAGAGAAAAAAACTTAATGAAGCACCCATAATAATATACTATCTATGAATCTCTAGCTCTAGATTAAGTCATCAACATCACGGATTTTATAGAAAGAGTTTTAAACTCATTTGATACTATATCAGTCAATGTATTAGCAACTACTCATAGCAATACATGTTCTCCCTATAATACAATCAGCAACAAATTCATCTTAATCTATTGTGAAAAAATCTTTGTATACATATTATAAGATTGTTTACAAAGATATACTCTACTGAATACGAAATAAAATAACTTAAAAGATTTTTAATAAAACATAATTGGTACCTGCAATCCATGAATAGTAAATTAACATCATTGTGCCCAGAACCGCCCCTAAATTGTAATTTATGTCCTCGCCTAAACAACTTTATCGCTGACTGGCGTATTAAAGAGCCTCATTGGCACAATGCACCTGTCAGTCCATTTTTCCCTCATAAAGGGGCTGCAACAACACGCCTTCTAATCGTCGGACTTGCTCCTGGATTACGTGGAGCAAATCGAACTGGACGTCCTTTCACAGGCGATTATGCTGGACATCTCCTGTATTCCACTTTAAAAAAATTTGGTTTTGCTCAAGGTACCTTTGCAGAAAGAGCAGATGATACCCTCGAGCTCATCGATACCGCAATTGTTAATTCAGTACGTTGTGTCCCACCAGAGAATAAACCCACTAGCGCTGAGATCAACACTTGTCGGCATTTTTTTTCACCTCTTTTAACAAATCTTCCTCAACTTAAAGCCATCATTACTCTTGGCAGCATCGCTCATAACTCCACTATACGAGCTTTAAACGCAAAAATCTTAGCACACCCTTTTGGTCACGGAAAAATCAGTGATGTCGGTAAATTACGTATTTTTTCAAGCTATCACTGTTCACGCTATAATACTAATACCGGTCGCTTGACAGATACTATGTTTTATCAAGTCTTCCAAGCTGCAAAAATCTATTTAAATCAATGTTGAAATCTCTCTAACCAAAATATGTAAATTGCTTTCCTATTATCCATGCCTTCTCAAAAGTCGTGCCTTTTCACGCCCCCAATCCCGTTTTTTTTCCGTTTCACGTTTATCATGAAGTTTTTTACCACGTGCCAAAGCAATCTCCAGTTTAACACGCCCCTGCTCATTAAAATAAAGTTTAAGTGGAATAATCGTCATGCCCTCACGAGAAGTTGCATTAAAGAAACGCGCCATTTCACGCTTTGAAAGTAATAATTTACGTAAACGACGTGCCTCATGATTAAAGCGATTTGCTTGTGTATATTCAGGAATATGAGAATTAATCAACCATAATTCTCCCTTTTCAAAACTAGCATAACTTTCAGAAATATTGGCATGACTGGAACGTAAAGACTTAACCTCTGTTCCTTGAAGAACAATACCGACCTCAAGAGTATCAAGAATTTCAAAATTGAAACGTGCTTTACGATTATCTGCGATAACTTTTCGTATTGATGCAGTCTTTTTTTTGCTATTCATGGCTATTTCAACACCATTTTATTCTTTAATAAGACCTGCATATTGCAAAGCAGCATCAATAATCCTCTTTGTAGTATCGTCTAATGGAACAATCGGTAAACGAACAGTATCACTACAAAGCCCTAATTTTGCAGCAGCATATTTAATACCTGCTGGATTGGGTTCAATAAATATTCCGCGATTGAGGGGCATTAAACGATTATTTAATTCTAATGCTGTATTATAATCACCACGATGACAAGCAGTATAAAGTTCTGCGCAAAGCTTTGGAGCAACATTGGATACAACTGAAACACACCCTATACCTCCATGTGCATTAAAACCTAACGCTGTTCTATCATCACCGGAGAGCTGTATAAAATTCTGACCACATTTTTCTCGTTGTTCACTTACACGCTCAATTTTACCTGTTGCATCTTTGATACCAATGATATTTTTAAAATCCTGACAAAGATTTTTCATAGTTTCTACAGCGATATCAACAACCGAGCGCCCAGGAATATTATAAATAACAATAGGAATAGAAATAGCTTTCGCAATAGCAGAAAAATGAGCATATAATCCCTTTTGATTAGGCTTATTATAATAAGGAGTTACCACTAATACTGCGTCTGCACCTACTTGCTCTGCATGCTGTGCAAGCTTTATAGCCTCATCTGTGCTATTTGATCCTGCCCCAGCAACAACAGGAACGCGTTTAGCAACTTGCTTAACACATAATTCTACAACTCGCTTATGTTCTTCATGACTTAAAGTTGCTGACTCGCCTGTTGTTCCAACGGGACTCACACCGTGAATACCTTGTTTAATTTGCCATTCAACGAAATTGCAAAATGACTTTTCATCAATAACACCATCTTCATTAAACGGTGTAATCAATGCAGTTAGTGCTCCCTTGAGCATAATAAACTCCCGATAATATTTAACTTTATTTTATTTTCAATAGTCACCTTATTATAAAACATAGTCTTGCTCTATAGCCAAAGCAAGTTGAATTTCATAAAGATCTTACAATATTAATCTATATTATTAATCTATATTTTCTGTACGCTGAACATTTCCTAAAAACACAACTAATCCGTTAACATGTCTTTCATGCTTCTCTTTTAAAATTATAAAATGTTGCCTAAAAAGCAATATCTAAAGGTCTTTCCTCCATGCGTATAATCTCTGCTCACTTTTTTGTATCAATCTTTATTATACTTAAATTGGCAGCTATAATTTTATTCTCAAACGCCTCAGCACAAATAGTTATTCTACCACAAAATGGACCAATCCCTTTAGTTCATCCTCATTCTCTTACGACCATAAAAAAACTTAAAAAATCTTTTGAGGCTATTCCTCCTATAAATAATAACACCCCAACAAGAATTAATATTACTAGAACTAGCCAACTTAAATTCGGCTTAGATACTCTTTCAAACAAAGATATTACAAAAACAATAGCACTTCGCAATACAATGCCTCGAAACAGTCTTGATCGCCATATCTTAACGTGGGCAATCAATACATCATATCAAACGAATATACCAAGCTCTGAAATATTAAGTGCCATCAATGAATTAAAAGATTGGCCAGGTATGAATATAATGAAACGCAATGCTGAACGTGCCTTCATTAATGAAAACAATTCTACACAAGCTATTATTCAAAAATTTACTTACCACTCCCCCCTCACAGTACAAGGAATGGCTGCACTTGCCAAAGCCCTTATCGCAACTGGACAAACCACCCGTGCGCGACAAATCATTGCGCCATGGTGGCATACAGTACAGCTCAATGCTCAAGAAGAAGATCTTATTCTTAAAAATGCAAGCGCTGCATTAAAACCTACTGATCATTTAAAACGTATGAAGATTATGCTTTATGCAAATCGTATCGATTCAGCCCAGCGAATTGCAAAATTAGCCTATGCTCAATCTCTCTTTAATGCTTTTGCTGCTGTTGAAAAAAATGAACCTCAAGCCGCACAAAAACTAAAAGCTGTTGATCAATCATGGAGAAAAGATCCTCTCTTACAATTTGCTAAAATTCGTTATTTTCGACGAACTGGACAATACCATACTGCTGCACAACTCATGATGCGAGCACCGCGAGATGCAATAAATCTGATTAACCCTGATGCATGGTGGATAGAACGACGTGTTCTTTCTCGAGAAATGCTTGATTTAAACAAACCTAAAATCGCTTATCAACTTGTTTCAGCTCATATTGGAGGAACACCTTCATTAGAAATTGATGCTGCATTTCATGCAGGATGGTATGCACTTCGGTTTTTGCATAATCCCAAGACAGCAATGCACCATTTTGCACGTATTTCTCAACTCTCTTCTTCTCCTCTCTCAACATCCCGTGGCTATTACTGGATGGGGCGAACAGCAGAAGCCTTAGGTGAACATAAAAATGCTCAGCATTATTTTCAACGTGCTGCTCATTTTAGTACAACTTATTATGGTCAATTAGCAGCCTCTCGACTTAACAAAAAAAAACTTGAAATTCATTTTCCTAAACCAACAATGAATGAACGGCAAAATTTTAGTGCACGAAAAGGTGTCCAAGTTATCCAAAGGCTTGAAGCTGCTGGCTATGCTAATCTCGCTAAAATTTTTTATCAAGAACTCAGCAAAACAATAGAAAATCCTGGTGAACTAGCTCTTTTAGCTGTTATGTCAGAAAAAAATGGTGACTATTATACCAGCCTCAGAATTGGTAAAACTGCTGTTTTTCAAGGTAAGGCTGTCAGTGCTCTTGCTCATCCTATCGGTGCTATTCCAACATCCATCAACATTTCTGCAACAAAAAAAGCACTCATCTATGCCATTGCACGCCAAGAAAGCGAATTTAATCCTATCGCTATATCAAAAGCAGGAGCTCAAGGTATGTTACAATTGTTGCCTACCACAGCAAGAGCATTAGCTAAAAAACATTCAATAGCGTGGTCTCACAAAAAATTTAGCAGTGACGTCAGTTATAATACTATATTAGGCGCTCATTTTTTAAGTGAACAATTAGAACGCTTTAACGGATCTTATATATTGGCTCTTATTAGCTATAATGCAGGCTTCCGTCGTGCAAATGAATGGATAGAACGTTATGGTGATCCTAGAGGACAATCTCTTGATAACGTTGTCGATTGGATTGAACGTATTCCCTATACAGAAACGCGTAACTATGTGATGCGTGTTATAGAAAATTATGAAATTTACAAAGCGCGCCTCACTGGAACAACAGATATCAAATCTGATCTCGTTGCTGGTTACAAAAAACCATAAACTCTCATCGATTTCAAAATAAGCAAACACAAAGGCACACAAACACAAAGCTATATATATATGATTGCTTTTGAAGTGTTTAATAAAAGTCGGAATATCCCTTTAGTTCATAGCGGTGATATCTTTTATTACATTATTGGCCTAATTTGAAGAACATACTTTAACTTTTACCTGTAAATTAAGAATCTACTTCTAATGCAGTGATACACTGAAACAGTTTAGAGCTCTCACTGCTATTCCAACTTTATATATAACAGATTGAAATGAAAATGTTACATACATCAATTTAGCCTATCTCTACAACAGAGAGACAGCCTAATTTTAAGAAAATATGATCAAAATAACAGCAATGCCCAACCTTATTACCTTTTTAAGTTCAATTTTACGGCTTTAAAAATTATCTAAAGCAATACCTTTTAAATAATGAAGATTGCCAATAACTGCGCATTTTTTCACATTCTTTAAGAGAACCATATTTCTTATGAAAAAACAGTGCACAACCACTTTAAAAATCTGTCTTAAAAGATATCTACATTTTCTCTTAAACCTATTTCTTAGCACCATCCATGGAAAATATAGCGCAAACTCAACTGGATTGCTACCATCTTTATATTTATGAAGCAAAACCAATATCACCATTACTTCTATATTTTATTTTCTTATAATATTATAACTATACAGATATCCCCTAAAAGGTATTGTAAAATTCTTTTTCAAATAATTTATCATCTATTATTTTTTCTTATGACATTTAGATACATGTTTTTTTTGCTTCAAAAGATAAATTGAAATAAAAAAACATTTTTCCAGTATGAACTATTATTCAAAGAGAATAATACTTTTATTCGTTATATCAAAATTGCATCTCTCACTTTAATAATTGCTTTCACCACTTATATATTTCATATATTTCAATAAAGATAATATTCGCATTTTTGTGTATTATAGGCATAGTTATAAGGATAATAATTTAAAAGGAAATTCATATCTTATTATATAGAGATAGGATTACAAAATGGACAAATTCGTTGGTTATGAAGCAAATGTAACTTTACCTTATACTGCCGTAGCAACTATTAATATTAGTGCAATTATCGCCAATTATAAAACTTTAGTCCAACGTGTTGCTCCTATAGAATGTTCAGCTGTTGTAAAAGCTGATGCCTATGGGCTAGGAGCTGAAAAAATTGCCCCTGCACTTTATCAAGCTGGTTGCCGCACTTTTTTTATTGCCCATCTTAAAGAAGCACTCCAATTAAAAGCTATTTTACCACAAAATATCACCCTTGTCCTTCTGAACGGTATTCCCCCTACTGCAGAAGAACTCATAACTAAAGCTGGTATTGTTCCTGTTCTTAATTCTCGGCATGAAATTGAAACCTGGCAAATGCATTGTCAAAAAAATGGTAAAAAATTTCCAGCAATCATTCAAATTGATACTAATATGAATCGACTAGGGCTCGATCAAGAAGAGCTAAAATGGTTAATCCAAAACCCTACTCTCTTCGAAAGAGCAGACATAAAATATATTATCAGTCATCTTGCTAACGGAGATGATATAACACATGCATCCAATTGCGCCCAAAAAAATGCTATGAAAACAGCGCTTGCACAACTTCCTGCCTGTAAAGCCTCACTTGCTAATTCTGGAGGAATCTTTCTTGGCCCAGACTTTTATTTTGATCTTGTTCGCCCAGGCATTGCACTTTATGGAATTGATCCCCATAAAAAACATCCCACATCTCTTAAATCTGTTTTAGAACTTAAGGCTCAAGTTATTCAAAGCCGTTACACTGAAGCAGGGACTCCTGTTGGTTATGGAGGAAGTTTCATCACCCAAAAGCCCAGCATTCTTACCACCATTTCTATTGGTTATGCTGATGGCTGGCTACGAAACCTTTCTAATAAAGGTTCCGTTTATTTTAAAAGACATAAGCTACCCATCATTGGACAAATCTCTATGGATTCTATTATCGTTGATGCAACCAATCTTAAACATGAAAAACCAAAACGAGGTGATTGGGTAGAGCTTATTGGAAGACATCAAACTATCGAAAATGTTGCTGCAGATGCAGGAACCATTCCTTACGAAATTCTTACCTCACTCGGCTCTCGTTATAAACGTATTTACATTTAAATCTTCGAATTCTCATAAAGTGAATTTAAAATAACCATGATGAATCTTAAACAAAAATCGAAATAACTTATATCCAATTCTACAGATTTTATATAGGCTTATTTGATTGAAACATAAGCAAATAAATTTAAAAGGTGTTCACTAATGGTGGGCAAGAACAAATTAACATTCTATCACCAGAAACATTGTCAATACGTGAAACAGGCGGCCAATATTTATTCACTGGATCAAAGTGAGGATTAGGAAAAGCAGCTTCTTTTCGTGAATAAGCCCGTTTCCAATTATCATCTAAAGTGTCTGCTAACGTATGCGGTGCATTCACCAATGGATTATCATCTTTTGGCCAAATGCCTGCGCCAATTTTCTTAGACTCTTCAGCAATAGATAACAAAGCATCACAAAGACGATCAATTTCTGCCTTCGGTTCTGATTCAGTTGGCTCAATCATCAAAGTTCCAGGAACTGGAAATGACATTGTTGGAGCATGAAATCCATAATCAATGAGACGTTTTGCAATATCATCAACACTGACTCCATATTGCTCTTTCAGCAACCGTGTATCCACAATACATTCATGTGCAACACGCCCATGTTTACCCCGATAAAGAATAGAATAAGCTTTTGAGAGACGCTCAGCGACATAATTAGCATTTAATATTGCTATCTGTGTTGCACATTTTAATCCATCAGCTCCCATCATCCGAATATACATCCATGTAATCACTAAAATAGAAGCACTTCCGTAGGGAGCTGCGGAAACCGCATGCGTCGTCTTATCTTGTTCATGGCCAGGTAAAAATGGTTTTAAATGCGTTCCAACGCCAATCGGACCAACACCAGGACCTCCGCCACCATGAGGAATCGCAAATGTTTTATGAAGATTCATGTGACAAACATCTGCCCCCATATCCGCAGGACGTGCAAGACCTACAAGTGCATTTAAATTAGCTCCATCGAAATAGACTTGTCCACCATTTTCATGAATAATGGCACAAATGTCCTTAATGTTTTCCTCATAAACACCATGTGTTGAAGGATAAGTAATCATTAAAGCTGCCAAATGAGTCTTATGCAATTGTGCTTTTACTTTAAGATCATCAATGTCAACATCACCATCGCTCAAGCATTTCACTACCACAACTTCCATCCCTGCCATATGTGCTGAGGCTGGATTGGTTCCATGTGCTGACGCAGGAATAAGACAAATGTTACGTTGATAATCACCACGAGATTGATGATATCGGCGAATAGCTAAAAGTCCAGCATATTCACCCTGAGCACCAGAATTAGGCTGGAAAGAAACTTGGGAAAATCCTGTAATTTCACATAACCATGCATTTAACTGATTCATCATTTCCTGATATCCCAACGCATCATCTTTAGGTGCAAAAGGATGTATATTGGCCACTGTAGGCCAACTCACAGGCATTAATTCAGCAGCAGCATTGAGTTTCATTGTACAAGAACCAAGTGGAATCATCGCCCGATCTAGTGCTAAATCCTTATCTGATAAACGACGTAAAAAACGCATCATATCTGTTTCTGAACACACTGTATGAAAAAATGACTGCGAAAGAAAAGCAGAATCGCGCCCTTTACCAAAAAGCCTTGAAACAGTTTCATCAGCTAATTGAGCATTAAAAAGCTGTGCTAAAGCAATAGCATCTTCTTCTGTTGACAATTCATCAAAATTAATTGCAACCCAATCATCGTCAAGAATACGTATAAGCCGCCCATCCCTTTTTGCTTGAACCGCAATATCTTGAGCTCTCTTCTCAACAAAAACACTAATACAATCAAAAAAATATTTACCTTCACAACGAACACCTGCCGCTTCTAAACCGGCTGCGAAACGACATGTTAAATGATGAACACGTTTGGCAATTTCCTGTAGGCCTTGTGGTCCATGCCAAATAGCATAAGCCGCCGCCATATTAGCCAACAAAGCCTGTGCAGTACATATATTCGACGTTGCTTTATCACGTCGAATATGTTGTTCACGGGTTTGCAATGCTAATCGAAAACCAATACGCCCTTTCGTATCCGTTGATTGTCCAACGATACGCCCTGGAATTAAACGCATTAAAGCATCACTCACTGCAAGATAGCCTGCATGAGGACCGCCAAAACCTATTGGGACTCCATAACGCTGCATAGAACCAACAACAATATCAGCACCCCATTTTGCTGGTGCTTCCATAAGAGTGAGGGCTAAAGGATCTGCAACAACAATAACCAGTGCGCCTTTCTCCTTTGCCTCTTTAATGACTTCACTGTAATCATTAAAGCATCCTCTTGTGTCTGGCCATGGTAAAATAACAGCCGCTGTATCAGAGCAAATTTTGCTCTTTTCACTCATATGAATTCCTTGTGTCTGAGCACGTGTCTGCGCAACACTCAATGTTTGAGGATGCAAAAAGCCTTGAATTGAAATCTTTGTTTTTTTCTCACGTGCAAAACGGACAGCCACCGCATTAGCTTCAGCTAAAGCCGTTGCCTCATCAAGAAGTGAAGCAGCAGCAATAGGTAATCCTGTCAATTCACTTACTAATGTTTGAAAATAAAACAAAAGCTCTAAACGGCCTTGGCTAATCTCTGCCTGATAGGGTGTATAAGCGGTATACCAAGCTGGATTTTCAAAAAAATTACGCAAAATAACAGGTGGTACAGATGTTCCATAATAGCCTTGCCCAATAAAACTCTTCCGTACATGATTGCGTTCCATAATCTTCGATAATTCTTCTAAAGCTTGTGCTTCACTTGCTGCTTCTGGTAAATTAAGTGACCGTTTCAAATGAACGGACTGGGGGACAGCTTGAGAAACCAAAGCTTCTATTGAATCAAGTGCTAATACACTAAGCATTTTTTGTATTTCATCAGGTCGAAGCCCAATGTGCCGCGAAACAAAACGATGTTCTTGCATGATTTTTACCCAATCAACGCATGATAAGAAGGCTCATCTAACAACTCATCAAGCTGTGTCTTATCCTGTATCCTCATTTTCCATAACCAGCCTTCCTTTTCGGCTTGCCGATTTACCAATGCAGGATCATCTGCTAAAGCTCTATTACTTTCAATCACTTCTCCATCAATAGGTGCATAAACATCTGATGCCGCTTTAACAGACTCAACAACAGCAGCTGAATCTCCCTTACAAAAATGTGTTCCGCTCTGTGGCAAATCAACGAAAACTAAATCACCTAATTGCTCTTGAGCATGATTGGTAATTCCAACCGTAGCAATCTGTCCTTCAACACTTACCCATTCGTGATCTTGCGTAAAATAAATTTCAGACATAAAAAATTATCCCTTAATATAACGTTGTACAACAAAAGGAAGCGAATGAACAGACAACATGATTTTTTTGCCACGCACTTCAGTAAAAACTTCTGTTCCTTCCATTTTCCAATCAATAGGAACATAGCCCATTGCTACAGGACCATTAAAAGAAGGACCAAAACCACCCGATGTTACTATTCCAATCTGATTCTCCTTATTATCTAGAAGAACTGCACCTGCACGTACAGGCTGACGTCCTTGTGGTTTTAAACCAACGCGACAACGAGAAGGGCCTTTCTGATATGCTCTCAGAAAAGCTTCTGCTCCATAAAACTTAGCTTTTTCCCGAACACTTTTGGACACAGCCCATGTCAGCCCGGCCTCAATAGGAGTAGTATCAGGCGTAATATCATTGCCATGTAAACACAATCCCGCTTCCAATCGAAGACTATCACGCGCAGCAAGACCGATCCATTCAATACGACAATCATTGAGTAATTTTTCAACTAATGAACGCGCCTGATTTTCCGGAAGTGCAATTTCAAAACCGTCCTCTCCTGTATAACCAGAACGTGTTAAAAACCAATCTTGGTGTGGCTCAAATCCTTGCATAAATAAAAGCTCGTTCCCAGGCAAACCTACATCAGCCATAACAGATGCAGCCTGCGGACCTTGAAGAGCAAGCAATACTCTCTCAAGCGTAACTATTTGACACTTAAAACCAACAGCACGTTTTTTAAGTTCAGAAAAATCAACCTGTGCATTCCCTGCATTGACAACCAGCATAAAACGGTATTCATCTAAACGAGTAAGAATAAGATCATCAAGAATACCAGCTTGCTCATTCAGCAAATAATTATAGCGTGATTGGCCTTTTTGTAAAAGTGATGCATCAATAGGAAGTGCATAAGATAAAAATTCAGCAGCTTCTTGCCCTTCAACAGCTATCAACTTCATATGAGAAATATCAAAAAGACCAGCCTGAGCACGCGTATGCAAATGCTCTTTCAAAACACCTAGAGGATAGACTAAAGGCATCATCCAACCAGCAAAAGCACCAAATTTCGCTTGTGCTTTTTCATGCAGATCATGTAAGGGGAGCTTTTTTAAAGGCAATGCCTCAAATGCCAGCAAATCGGTGCTCATAATTTCTCCAAAGCCGCGTTTACTACTCTATCGCGTTTATTACTCTATATTATGGTCGTCTTTCTTACCCTTTGTCTCAAACCTGCAGGATTACAGATTATTTCACTCTTTAGCAGCAGATATTAAAGTGAGTATTTTGCATTCTCCCGCAAAGAATTAAAGAAGCAATGACATTCTTTCCAATATATTTTCGCTATAACTTATCTTCTCTACACTGTCATTAAAAAACTGATTATAGTCCTCTAAATTTTAATTTTTTTTATAATAATCTTGTTTTTTCAAACTATCATCATAAATCTTTACTTAAAGGGAATTCATATTCTTTAAAATCTTGCTGAATACAACCCAAGATATTGTTGTTTCTCTTCCTTTTCTCTATAAGGAAGGATTATAGTTTTCCTCATTATAATAACTTATATTATGTGATCTGATCTTGCTCACAATAATATAATTTTCCTTATAAATAAAAAAACTATAATAATTTTATATACGAAACTGCATTAGATAAAGGTTACAGAACACTCATGAAAGCTGGTAATATCCACTATAATTGTGAAAATGACTTACCAAAACAAATTGCTCTTTTTCCTTTAGAAGGCGCATTATTGCTTCCTGGAGGTTTTTTATCACTTAACATTTTCGAACCAAGTGCTCTTGAAATGATTGAAGACGCCATGACATCCAATCGTCTATTAGGAATTATTCAGCCGTTATCATCGGGTACAGATAATTTTTCCTCAGAACTCTATGAAATGGGCTGTGTTGGTCGTATTACAAATTATAATGAAACAGGAAATGGACGACTTCTTATCGTATTACAAGGTGTTTGTCGTTTTACTTTAAAAAAAGAATTAGTCAGCAAAAAGCCTTATCGGATTGCCATCATTGAATTTAATATAAAAGATTTACAAGAACATGAAAATTCAGAGAATGTTAATCGAGAAAATTTACTCAATACGATTGAAAACTATCTTGTACTCCAT
The DNA here is from genome assembly GCF_045945445.1 of Bartonella bennetti. Classification (NCBI taxonomy): domain Bacteria; kingdom Pseudomonadati; phylum Pseudomonadota; class Alphaproteobacteria; order Hyphomicrobiales; family Bartonellaceae; genus Bartonella; species Bartonella bennetti. The sequence goes on from NZ_CP174576.1 coordinate 960,234, forward strand.
GAAATTGAACATAATTGGAATAACATTGTACAAACGCCTACACCTGTACTCGTTAATGCTCTTTCAACTCTTATTCCCTTTGCTCCAGAAGAAAAACAAGCTTTACTGGAAGCACCAGATATCGCAAGTCGCGCCCAAACTCTCCTTGCTTTAACTGAGCGTTCACTTATGAAACAAACAGGTGCATATCATCGCTTACATTAACGGATTTTCAAATATGAAAAAAATGACAACTGATCCTAAAATGCTTGAATTACTGGTCTGCCCAATTACAAAAGAACCCCTTTCTTTAAATAAAAAAACACAAGAATTAATTTCATTAAAAGCAAAACTAGCCTATCCTATTCGTAGTGGTGTCCCTATTATGCTCACTTCAGAAGCGCGTCCTTTAGAACATAATGAAAAAAAATAATTTTTATTTTCCTTTTTATAAAACCGATTATAAATTTATATCAAAACATATTTTCTCTCGATCAGCTTTTTTCAACGCATACTCAAAAAGCATCTCAAAAAATTATGCTACTTACTAATAACGTTAAAGTTTTAATTTTCTTCAATAAAGAAACTCATTCTCTGCTTCCATAAAAACTCATATTATTTCTTTGAATATCCATTGATACATGCGTAAACAATTTGGTTTATCATCTGCTAACCAAAACAGACTGATTCCTTTCAATTCTGATCCTTACGCAACAAGAAAAATCCTAAAAGAATGATAATTAATAGCAGACTCTCTCCAGTTCCAAAAGAACTAAGAAAACAGTGTATTGTCAAGTAAGATGATCTATAGTACCTTCGTCATGATAATTGTGTACATACACTTGGACCTAAGGAAGTAATGATTAAAAATATACAAATTTCTTGGCTAATTTATCCTCTTTATTAGATTTAATCTAAGCAAAAAGATCAGCCTCATATCTATTTTATAAAATAGAGAAAGAAGTTAAAATATGAATTTTAAAGTTGCAGTTGTTGGTGCTACTGGAAATGTTGGTCGTGAAATATTAACAATTCTAGAAGAGCGTTGCTTTCCAGCTAGCGAGATAGTTCCTTTAGCTTCACGACGCTCACTAGGACAAAGTGTTTCTTATGGCAACAAAACTTTAAAAGTCAAAGCACTTGATACATATAATTTTTCTGACACTGATTTATGTCTTATGTCTGCCGGAGGAAATATTTCCAAAGAATACGCTCCTAAGATTAGTGCTACTGGTTGTATAGTCATCGATAACTCCTCCACATGGCGCTATGATGCCAATGTTCCCTTGATTGTGCCAGAAGTAAATGCAGATAGCATTAAAGCATTTTCTAAACGTAACATTATTGCCAATCCTAATTGTTCAACCATTCAACTTGTTGTCGCTTTAAAACCTCTCCATGATGCAGCAATTATCAAACGCGTTGTTGTATCCACTTATCAATCAGTATCCGGAGCTGGTAAAGAAGGAATGGATGAATTATTTGAACAATCACGAGCTGTTTTTGTCGCTGATCCAATCTTATTAAAAAAGTTTCCTAAACGCATCGCCTTTAATATCATTCCTCATATTGATGTTTTTATGGAAGATGGCTATACTAAAGAAGAATGGAAAATAATGGCTGAAACAAAAAAAATTCTTGATCCCAAGATCAAATTAACCGCTACGGCTGTTCGAGTTCCCGTCTTTATTGGTCATGCTGAGTCTGTTAATGTTGAATTTGCAAAGCCATTAAGTGTTCATGAAGCGCGCACTCTCTTACGCAACACATCTGGTTGCCAAATCATAGATAAACAAGAAGATGGTGGTTATATCTCTCCCTATGAGTGCACAGGAGAGGATGATATTTTTATTAGCCGTATTCGTGAAGATGCCACAGTTGAAAATGGTTTAGCTTTTTGGGTTGTTGCTGATAATTTAAGAAAAGGAGCAGCATTGAATGCGGTTCAAATTGCTGAACTTCTCATCTCTCGTAATTTAATCACACCTAAATCAGCTATCTAAACGGAAATAGCAGCATAAAAATTCTCTTTATACTGCTATTTTTGTTTATTTTTTCTTCAGAAAATACAAGAAAATTTTCTTAATTTTTATAGAGTAGGATATGTTATAACGCGATAACGTGTTTCATTGCGTTCAGCATTTTCAAAATTGACATTATCTGGAAACAAAGGATTATAAGCTGTCACTCGTTTTATAGATATTTCACGTGTATTTTCAGACGGTTTTAAAATTATTCGATCATCAGTTTTTTTCACACCTGTGTGCACAATATCCTTAATATCTGTAGGTTTATTAACCATCACGCTTGTTGCATCTTTTTTTTGTATCTTCTTTTCTGCCACTGGAACAGTGGACATGTTTTTTGAATGAGAGACAACCTTTTTTTCTTGTACTATTTGCTTTTGAATTACAGGTTTCGCCTTTTCTTTCATCTGTATAAAAGAAATTACGGGAACATTGTGAACATTAAAATAATTTGCAGATGCCCAACCAACCATTTCATTATGTTGAAGTAAACACCATACTTTATTAGCAAGGCAACCATTAATTTGCACTTTCGCTCCAGTAGGAACTATCGCCGTAACTTTATAAGTTGTAGCTGGCCCTGCGCGTAAAATTGCTTTACCTTTTTCTATTTTAGCAACTGTTCCAGCAGCTGCATCACAAGTAACCATCATAAGCCCAGCTCCCATCAAAGATGTCAACATCATTGCCGCTGATAAAAAATTCTTTTTAAACATTCTCTTTTTTTCCTATTCATAGTATTCATAGACTCAAATTTGTCTTTGCAAAAATTTGTCTCGTTTCAATAAAATCGTGGTAAATTTTCTAGCTTCTCAAAAGTCTGCTACATCTTGAGAAAATTGCAAAAGCTCTCTTACGTGTCTCCCACCACCCTATAGACACGAGCTTTTCTCTTGCAAACAATGCTGACCTTATCGATCATTGTATGCAAAAATATCATTTGATCACTTGATCATCAGTTCTTAAAGAAGTTTTGAAAATACTATTGGTTCCACAAAAAAGATCACAACGTAGAATATATTGACCTAAGTTGGAGTAAAGCTCTTCCACCAATAGGATGTATTTGCTTAAAAATAAACACTTCGTAACAGAGGATAAAAAATAATATCATTTTTTAAATAAAAATGATTGAACATTCTTTGAAGCTTTTATATTCTTAATTTTTTTCAAGACAATTCGAATATATAAAATTTTCCCTTAAAACCCTTTATACAAAAATAAAAGAAAGATAAACACGCATGAAATTGAATAAACTGTTCCAGTACACAATCATTGGATTATTCCTTTCTATCTCTGCCTTTATCTTTCATGCTTCCTACGCTATAGCAGAAGATAAATCAAAAATTAAACTTGGTGTTATGGAAGGAAAAGAAGCGATTATTTGGTCAGTTGCCGTTGAACAAGCAAAAAAAGCCAATTTAGATATTGAACTTGTTTATTTTTCTGATTACACCCTCCCTAATGACGCTGTTAATATGGGAGATATCGATGCAAATGCCTTCCAACATACACCTTATTTGAATAATCAAATTGAGCAGCGTAATTATAAACTTTCAATTGCTGGATATACGTTTATCACTCCAATTGGTATCTATTCACATAAAATCAAAGATATAAAAGAGCTTCGGAATAGAGCAACTGTTGGCATTCCTAACGATCCATCAAATGGTGGGAGAGCTTTGCTTCTTCTTGATTCCTTAGGTCTTATTAAATTGAAAAATCCTAAGAATATTCTTGCATCTCCACTTGATATTATTGAAAACCCTAAAAAATTGAAAATTCGTGAATTAGATGCCGGTATTTTAGGGCGAGTAATCAACGATTTTGATATTGTAATTGTCAATACAAACTGGGCTTTGACCACTGGATTAAACTTACACAAAAATGCTATCGCATGGGAAAAAACAGATGATAACCCTTATCACAATATCATCGTTGTGCGCACTATCGATAAAGATGAATTATGGGTCAAAAAATTAGTTGATGCCTATAATAGCGAACCTGTTCGTACAAAAATTAAAGAAATTTTTGGTACAGCTGCTCAAATATCTTGGTAATTGTGAATGGAAAATAACACTCTTATTTCCCTAAAGAACATTAGCCACCGCTTCAAAAAAACAACAGGTATTCCAGCTATTGATAATTTATCTCTCGATATCCATGCTGGTGAAATTCTTGGTATTATTGGACGCAGTGGTGCAGGAAAATCGACACTTATTCGCTGCTTAAATGGACTAGAAAAAATTGATGAAGGATACATCTTTTTTGATGGCGTTAACGTTTCCAACTTATCAGAAATAGAGTGGACTTCCTACCGCAAGCATATTGGAATGATTTTTCAACATTTCAATCTTTTATCGTCGCAAAACATTATTGACAACATCGCTTTACCACTCCAATTAGCAGGTATAAACAAAAAAAAACGCCGCCAACGAGCTTCTGAACTCATTGAATTAGTGGGATTATGCGGAAAAGAATATTGTTATCCTGCAGAACTTTCGGGAGGACAAAAACAGCGTGTTGGTATTGCACGCTCTTTGGCAGCAAACCCCAAAATTTTGTTATCAGATGAAGCAACCTCTGCTCTTGATCCTGAAACAACACAATCTATTCTGGAACTTCTTGCTGATATTAATAAACGTTTTAATCTTACTATTGTTCTCATTACTCATGAAATGGAAGTTGTGCGTACTATTGCGCATCGCGTTGTTGTCCTTAACCAAGGACGAATTGTAGAAGAAGGATGTGTCAAAAACATTTTCACATCACCCCAAGAAGATACAACCATTGCTATGCTAAAACTTGTAACACCACAACTTCCTATGGAATTTGCACAAAATCTTAAATCAATAGGTCAAGAAGCGATTATCGAAATCAATATTGCCGGTGAAATTGTTCAACAACCTTTTCTTAATCTCCTTGAAGATGAAACAGGTTTAAGAGCGCGTATTCTTCACGGTGGCATTAATACAGTCCAAGGAGAAACTATCGGACGTCTTTTTTTAGGACTTCCTGGACATAATAAAGTAGCTTTTAAAAAAGCTGTCCAATGGTTAACTGAAAAGGGACAATATTGTGAGGTTTTGGGCTATGTTTAATATTCTATATCATGAGCTTCCTAATGCTATTTTTGATACATTATTCATGACAATAAGTGCCTCTTTTATGGCCCTTATTTTAGGACTGCCGCTTGGTTTGTTGCTTCATACAACTACACGTGAAGAACTTTTTCCGTCATTCCTTATTCATTGCCTTTTGACTATTATTATCGATAGTATTCGTGCTATTCCCTTTATTATACTGGCCTTTTATCTTTTACCTATTACCCGTGCGGTAATAGGAAGCGGCATAGGAATTTTTTCAGTAATTTTTGTTCTTACCATTTCAGCTATTCCTTTTTATGCGCGTATAGCAGAATTATCTTTTAAAACAGTTGATCATAATTTAGTTGAAGCCGTCCGTTCTATGGGAGCCAATCGCTTTCAAATCATCAGACATGTTCTTATTCCTGAAGCACTTCCTAGCCTCATTACTGGTTTTACAGTCATGATCATTTCTCTAATCAGTGCTACTTCGCTTGCTGGATATCTTGGTGGTGGTGGTTTGGGTGATCTAGCAATTCGCTACGGCTATCAACGCTACAATACCATTATCATGACAATAGTGATTATTTTTTTAATTATTCTCAATATCATTGTTCAATGGACTGGTGATAAAATTGCACAGAAATTGGATAAAACAAAATATTAAAAAGTTTCACAAGCTGACTTGTTTTGGTCAATCATAGCAATAATAAGCCAATCGGCAATAAAAGCTGGATTTTTTAATTGTTCAATCTCCATCGTTACTTCATAATGAAAAACAACACGACCAGAAGGACGAACTTTAGCATTATTTAAAATAAAACGAGCACGCACTCGTGCTCCTGTTTTTACAGGATTCATAAAACGAACTTTATCAAAACCGTAATTAATCCCCATCGTCGCACCTTCCAACTCTGGCAATGCCTCATAAGCTAACACAGACAAAAGTGACAATGTTAAAAAACCATGAGCAATAGTACCTCCAAAAGGCGTTTCTTTCGCTTTTTCTTCATCTACATGAATCCATTGATGATCATCCGTTGCATATGCAAATTGATTAATCATATCTTGTGTAACAAGACGCCACTGTGATAAGCCAATTTCTTTTCCAATGAAATTGGCTATATCCTTCACTGCTATTTTTCGTTGCATAACACTATCCTTGTTTTACTGGATAAAAGACTAAATGCCTTATCTCTTGCTTTTATAAAAGCCATTGTTTAGAGCATCAACAACATAAAGTTTAAATGTCTCATAGAGAAACGCATTTATTAATAATAAAATGTTTTCTTAAAGAAAAATTTAAATAGGAAACAACAATGACCAGCAATATAAACCTAACAGGTTTAGCACGTGATTTGAAACAGCGTGCAGAAAGCTATAAACCCATTCGTATTGGACTAATTGGTTGTGGTGAAATGGGAACAGATTTATTATCTAGTATTACACATATGGACGGCATAACAATTGCAGCTGTTGCTAGCCGCACACCATCTCGTATTTTTGATGCCGCTGCATTAGCCTATGGAGAAGAAGGCCATGTATGTGAAGTTGAAAACACTACTGCCTTAACCCAAACTATTGAAAAAGGCTTAATTGCTGCTACTAATGATTTAGACCTTGTCTTACGCCATGAGCAAATTGACATTATTGTTGATGCAACAGGTCATCCTGAAGCAGGTGCAGAAATTGGTTTCAAAACACTTAGCAACAATAAACATCTTGTCATGATGAATGTGGAAGCTGATGTTACAATTGGTGCTTATCTCAAGTATGAAGCAGATAAACGAGGTCTTATTTATACACTTGGTGCTGGTGATGAACCGACATCTTGTATGGAACTCATTGAATTTGTATCAGCACTCGGGCATAAGATTGTTGCAGTAGGTAAAGGAAAAAATAATCCACTTATTTTAGATGCCACTCCTGATGAGTACGAAGAAGAAGCCAGAAAACGCAATATGAATGTTCGTATGTTAGTTGAATTTATTGATGGATCTAAAACAATGGTTGAAATGGCAGCAATTGCTAATGCGACAGGACTTCTTCCTGATTGCCCAGGAATGCATGGCCCTAATGCTGCACTCAAAGATTTAAATAAAGTACTTATTCCAAAACAAGATGGTGGCATTTTAAACAGATGCGGTGTTGTAGATTATTCAATAGGTAAAGGAGTTGCCCCTGGTGTTTTTGTCATTGCAGAAATAGCACATCCACGTTTACGTGAACGTATGGAAGATTTAAAAATCGGTCAAGGACCTTACTTTACCTTTCACCGCCCCTACCACTTAACTGCAATGGAAGTTCCACTTACCTGCGCACGCATTATGTTGTATGGTAAAACAGATATGGCACCACTTAAACAACCAGTTGCCGAGGTTTGTGCTGTTGCTAAAAAAGACTTATACCCTGGTGAACAATTAGATTTTATAGGTCTTTACAGCTATCGTGCTTGGACAATGAGCGTTGAAGAAGCACGTGCTCATCAAGCTATCCCTTGTGGACTTCTAGAAAAAGCAACGGTTACAGCTGCAATTAAAAAGAATGAACTCATTACAATACACAATACAACTATTCGCGAAAATCAATGGATTGCACAACTGCGTAAGAAACAAGATCTCTTACTACATTAAATATTCTCCTCGTATAAGCCATACTGTCCATTTAAAAGTACTAAATCGCATAAAATAACCCAGATAAATAAAAAAAGAAACTAAATCACTCCTTAGTCTCAAAGAGAAAAACATTGCTTATTCTTTTTAAATCAAAGCATTTAATAACCACAAATTCTTTTAGTCACTCATTCTTTTAAAAGAACGAAAATATTAACAAGCCTTAATCAATAAAAGAAATAAAATTATAAACAATCTTATAAACCCTCACTCTTTTAAGTATCAAATTCGCTTTGCAGATCATGCTCACAAATCATATGAAATAAAAGGAAGGAAACAACTTTTGTGAAAAAATAAAAAAATCATAGCTACGCTTTATCAGCTCACTCAATAGTTTTCTGTAAACTAACCATAAAAAGTTTGTACAACATAAAAAATACAAAACAAATTTAATCCTTGATTGACATTGAATTATACACTAAACATTACATATCTTAGATCATTTTGATAACGTAATGTGTTCTTGCTGTATATTTATTGTGTAAAAAACTTAATATAAGGATCTTGATCCTAAAATTTTAAAAATGTTTTTTAAAGAAAAGGACAAAATAATGATTGTTAAACGTATAATAAAGGCAGTTTCTATTTTAACTGTAATAATGAGCTTTATAACCGCGGCGTGGGCAAATCTAACAGTTGAACACGCTTCAGGCACAACTTCTGTTCCTAACAACCCTAAAAAGGTTGTGTTTTTTGATCTCGCATCGCTTGATAATGTAAATCGTTTAGGCATTAATACTGAGGTTGGTGTTCCTGAAGGAAAAAAACCTATATATTTGCAACATTTCGATGATGCAAAATATGAAAAAATTGGTACTTTCTTTGAACCTAATTATGAAAAAATCGCTGCTTTTCAGCCTGACCTTATTATTATTTCTTCAAGAACGAAATCTAAATATCACGATTTATCCAAAATCGCTCCAACGATTGATTTGACAGTAGGGTATGAAAATGCTCTCCAAAATATTGAACGGAATATCACCATTCTTGGAAAAATTTTTGGTAAAGAAAAAGAAGCGGAACGAGAAATTGCAATGCTCAAAGAAAATTTAGCAATGGTTCGTAAAAGCACGGAGGGAAAAGGTACAGGACTCGTTCTGATGACTTCAGGTGGAAAAATAAATGCTTTGGGTCCAAAATCACGCATAGATATTATTCATACTAACTTTGGAATCGCTGCTGCAACTGATAAAATAGTTGTGCATAAACATGGACAACCTATTTCTCCTGAATTTATTCTTGAAACCAATCCTGATTGGTTATTAGTTATTGATCGCGATGCCGCAATTGGACGGGAAGGAAAATCTGCAGCAGAATTGTTAGACAATGAACTTGTTCACCGCACAACTGCTGGGAAAAAAAATCAAATTATTTACCTAGATTCCTGGAGCTGGTATCGTGCAAGTGGTGGTTTAACTGGACTTAATGAAGCAACAAAGCAAATCAGCAAAGCTTTTACAGAAAGTAAATAAGAACGGTTAAATATAAAATAACTTGCTCATTATAAAGTAAGATTTAATAACAGAAGTTTTTATATTATTATACCAGAAAGCTTCTGTTATTTAAAAAAAAGAATTTGATGTGACAAATTATTGGATAGCCATAGCGATCATTGCAATATTTTCTGCTTGTAGCATTTTTGTTGGTTATTCTGATATGACACTTGCTAATTTATTATCAGGCGATTTAAAAGCGTGGCTTCTTTTTTGGCAAACGCGTCTTCCCCGAACAATTGCAGTACTCTTGACGGGTATGTCACTTGCTCTCTCAGGAACGATTATGCAATTGTTAACACGTAATCGCTTTGTCGAACCTTCAACCGCTGGAACAGTTGAATCCGCATCACTCGGCATCCTTTTCGTTATGATTTTTATTCCTGACATACCTGTACTTGGAAAAATGGTTGTTTCCACAGCCTTTGCCATGATTGGTACATTAATTTTTATGTTTTTATTATACAAGGTTCCTTTAAAATCTGTTCTCATCGTACCGCTTATAGGAATTATGCTGGGATATGTTATTAATGCCCTAACAAATGCTATTGCTGATCATGAAATGCTTCTTCCTTCTCTTCAAGCCCATTTGTTTGGTAGTTTTTCAATGATTATTGATGGGAAATATGAACTTTTATGGTTGTCTTTTCCTTTATGCATTCTTGCTTATTTTGCTGCCCATCACTTTACTGTAGCTGGCCTTGGGGAAGATTTGACGAATAATCTTGGTCTTAATTACCGTATTGTCATGTTTTTTGGGCTCTTTATCGTTGCATCAATTACCGCTTTGGTCACTTGTACAGTTGGTCGTATTCCTTTTGTCGGATTGATTATCCCAAATCTTATCTCAAATTTCATGGGGGACAATATGCGTCATAGTGCTCCCTGGGTAATGATTAGCGGTGCTGGACTGGTACTAGTCTGTGATCTTTTAGGACGAGTCCTTCACCATGATTTTGAAATTCCTATCAGTACTGTAATGGGTGTCATTGGTAGCTTTGTTTTTATCATACTACTTTTACACTGGAGGCAGCGTCTTGGATAGAAAAAAAACAACTATACTGATATTGACAGCACTGACCATAATGGCGTGTGTCATGAGTAGTCTGTATATGTTATGGAATATAACTATTTTTACATGGAAATTTCGTTTCGCAAAACTTGTTTCTCTTCTTCTCATTGCTTATACAATTGCTATCTCTACTGTTTTATTTCAAACAGTCATTAATAATCGTCTTTTGACACCTTCAATCATGGGATTTGATCAACTTTATATTTTAATCAAAACCGTTATTCTTTATTCTCTCGACTCTCTTTCTCTACCATTCCTAAATGAAGAAGGGCAATTAATTCTTGAAGCTCTTATTCTTATTATTTTTTCAACAAGCCTCTTTCGCTGGTTATTCTCAGGAAGCGTTCAAGGTCTTCATCTAACTTTATTGATTGGTGTCGTTTTTGGTGGATTTTTTTTCAGCTTACGCATGTTTATGCAATTACAACTGAATCCAGATCAAATGATGAATTTGACAGATATTATGTTTGCAAATTTTAATAAATTCAATACATCATTAATTGGCTTTGCTACAATCATTGTTTTCATCGTAAGCTTGATCGGATGGCGTTTACGTCACTTACTTGATGTTCTTTCTCTTGGACGCGAAGCTGCTCTTAATCTTGGCGTTGATTATCACAAAAGTGCTACAGCTATTCTTATTTTTATCTCTATTCTTGTATCGATTTCTACCGCACTTGTTGGACCAGTCACTTTTTTTGGATTATTAGTTGCCAATCTTTCTTATGAGCTTTCACCTCAAGCAAAACACCATGTTGTTGTACCTATTACAATATTATTAGCCATAATTTCTTTAGTAAGCGGACAATTTATTTTAGAACAAATCTTGAACATGGGAGGACGACTAAGTTTCATTATTGAATTTTTTGGTGGTATCGTCTTTTTAACTCTATTGATGAAGGGACAATTAAAATGATTGAGATCAATCATCTTTCCAAAACCTATGGAGCTAAGACGGTTATTGATAATTTATGCCTTCATTTACCAGAGGGAGGAATTATTTCTCTTATTGGTCCTAATGGCTCAGGAAAATCAACCCTTTTGATGATGATTAGACGCCTTCTGCCGATTACTAAAGGCACAATTAATGTCGATGGCTTTGATATTCAAACGACATCATACGATATTTTAGCTAAAAAACTCTCACTTTTACGTCAAGATAATCCTTTATCTGTTCGCCTAACAGTTCGTGATTTAGTCAGTTTTGGGCGCTATCCTTATTCTAAAGGTCGATATAACAATGAAGATAAACAATTTATCAATAGTGCTATTCAATATCTTGGTTTAAAAAACTTAGAAACGCGCTTTTTAGATGAACTGTCTGGAGGACAGCGTCAACGTGCTTTTATTGCAATGGTCATTTGTCAAAATACTAACTATTTTTTATTAGATGAACCATTGAACAACCTCGATATGAAACATTCCGTTTCCATGATGAAGCAACTACGCCGTGCAGCCAATGAATTAAAAAAAACCATTCTTCTTGTTATGCATGATATTAATTTTGCCTCATATTACTCAGATTTGATTGTCGCAATCAAAAATGGCAAAGCTGTTTATTGTGGGAGTCCAAAAGAAATTATCCAGCCTAAAATTCTTAAAGACATTTATGATATGGATATTCAAGTTACAACCATCAATGATGTACCTATTGCTCTTTATTACCAATAAAAAACTTTTCTTTAAAACTCGCATACTCTTCAAAATTTTCTAAAAAAGTAAAATTTGAATATTGAGTAATAGTAAACTCTGATACCATCAATCTTGGAACAAATCCAAATTCTAAAAAATTTAATAAAATTAGTAATTTACATTTTACACTCAGAAATCTTGATCTTTTTTTTCTTCATCTGACTAATTTTTCTCGATCCTGAAATTTTGTAATCATTAAAATAGCAACCCTAATGACAAAAAAGTAGCAATACCATTTCAAATAATCTGCTAATTGTTATTTCAAAAATAGAAGACAGTGTTACAAAAAACAAAACAGGTATACGTAAACAAATTCTAATTCGGTCATTTTTTATACAAAGAAATTAATGTTACATGACTCCTGAATATTTATAAAATGAACATTCAGATTTTCTCTTAATATTCTTAATCTAAGTGCTTTATTTATGTATCCTTTTCCCATATTACCTATTAGCTGCTTGATTTTATGAAAAAAATCGATTACCTTCGTGTAGTTTTTATGAATCATTAAATAGTTAATGCAATGAGGGGTAATGATTATGAAGCCAGAGAAAGTTACTTCAACAATGCGTTTTACAACACCAATATCGCCAGTAACATTTTCTAAAAATGAAGTGCGATCAACTCAGAAATTTACAAAAATGGCTCCTGTTGTTGAACCCATGCCCCATTATCCTCTTTCAGCAAATATCTCTGATATGCTTACGCATATTAATGAGATTATACGTCAGAAAATAATGAAACCAGTCACAAACTATGATGATTTTTTCTTTTTAAATGCTGCAGAAAAGTATAAGAAGCAACCAATGCAACAATATGAAATGATAAAGAAAGAAGAGTTTCCTACAGCACAAAGAACAGATGGGGAATTAATTGCGGTAGAGAAAGAAAGTGCTGCATGAATATATGTGAAATTTGCAGAGTGATAATTGAATTACAATAATCAGTGTGAAATAAGTAATTATTGTTTATAAAAACAAAAAGGGTTTTTCAAAAAAATTTAATGCGTGTCTTACAAAGAATTTTCTAAAAAATTTGTAATAGTATTATATTTTATTTGTGCAATAACCGTAATAATTTAGCTTGTACAAGAAAGCCTATCAATTAATAGCTTTACATATGCGGGTATAAGAAAAAAATATTCTAGTATCTTATGATACACTTTTAACAAAAATCTCTAAAATCCCGTTTCTATTCGATTATAAACCAATTGTGTGAAAGCGTAAATCTGTCCTCCAACAAATGGAGCTGTAAATGCTAACACTAAAAAAATAATAATAATTTTAGGAATAAATGTCAGAGTCATTTCCTGAATTTGTGTCAGTGCTTGAAATAAAGCAATAATAATACCTGCAGACATTGCAGCAAAAACGGCTGGACCACTAGCAGTTAAAACAGTCCATATAGCCGCTGTTACCATATCAATAGCATCAGCTTCATTCATACTCTAAAGCCTACCAACATAAGATTTACGACCATCAGCTTCACTTTTATCACCATTTTCACCAGGTTTATCACCCTCTATATCAGGTTTTTCAGCCATAACTTTAACACCTGGACCAATAACAACTTTTTCACCATTGTCCAATGTCGCAACTATACCATCACTATAAATATCAACAGAAACTACATATCCTTCAATAACTGTGTCTTTTTCATCTGTAAATTGAATATATTTGCCAACATATCCCTCTGCCCCGTTGATTGATCCATTAGAAAGCATCTGGGCAAGCGTCTCATTCATTTTTATAGCTTGTTCAACAGATGAAAAACTTGCTAATTGCGCCACAAATTCTGTTGAATCCATAGGCTTTGTTGGATCTTGATTTTTCATCTGTGCTACCAACAGCTTTATAAACGTATCATAATCTACATTCTTCTTTGCTCCAGCCATTTCCGGCTGTCCACCACTATCTTGAGAATAACTTCTAAGAGCACTAACCGCGTCCAATGCCATATCACACCTCGTTAATATTATATTCCAACTTGCCTTACATTCATACTTGTCGAATTTGTTGAAGACATTTTACCCATAATTTGTGCTTCTTTCTGAAACAAACTACGGAGAACTTTTAATACCTCAAAAATTTTATTTTGCTCAGTTAAATAAATACATTCCTTTAAACCTTTCAAAAGGTCACAATCAGTAAAAGTTTGAAGTAATTTTTTTAACAGATCAACAAACACAGTTAATGCTTTCTCCGCTTCATTTGGATTAATCAACATAAGCTGAGCAGAAAAATAAAGCTGTTTAAGAGGGGTATCAGTATCTTCAACTTGTAAAACATGCCCTTCTAAAAGAAAAGTCGCATCATTCAATAACTCAAAAGTTACTTTACGATCCACCCGTAATACAGCACCATTAAGAAAGATCCTTTCATTTGGTTTGAGTGTCAAATGAATTGTTTTCTTGCTCATTCACATATCTCCGCATTTTCTGCTAAACCATCACGAATAGATTCAGAGATCTCAACAAGAACATCAAAATCAGTAATCTCTCCTTCATCTAATTTTTGAATTTCTTTTAAAATAAAAAAACCAATAGAAATGAGAGATGCTTTCAATGCCTGTGGTAAAGCATTTGCTGCTTGCCCAAGATCTTCAATAAGAATAACCCAAAGCTTTCGAGCGAACTGAACTGCATCCTTAGCTTCACACGTACCAGGACCTTTCGCTTTTGCAGCTAAAAGAAGCTTAATACAGCGATCAAACAAAAACCGTTCACGCTCACGAGCGCTCATTGCATCATCTTCCATGATATCTTCATATCGCATTTGATACATTAAACAGCTTAACCTCTTTATTTTAAATAATTAATAAGACTTAATCGTCTTATCATATCTGTCAAAGTATAAGAAGCTTCTAACATAGCCTCCAAAGCTTTGACTTTTTGAGCGACCTCTGCCGCATCAACACCAATCATATTAATTTGTGCTCCTTTGAGAAGACCTACTTGAGTTTCAATTTGTTGCGTAGCCGCTTTCACCCTTGCTTCTGTACTTCCCACTTTAGAAGCTGTTGTAATAATTTTATCCACAGCACTGCTTGTAGATGTATCATCAGCAGACACTCGTGCTCTTGAAAAGAGACTTTCTTGTGCTTCTTTTGATAAACCGATATCACCAAATTCTGCGACTAAAATCAGATTTTTCATAGCGTCACGGAAACCTTGTTCATTAGCACTTACCGCAGCATCTACCTTATCACCATTGGGTGCAATGTGTTTCTCAATAGAACCATCCTGAGCATTTGAAAAAAATTCCTTAAAATTCTCTTCATTAAATAAATCGCTAAAGGGCCCATCAATAAATTCTTCCATCTCTTCGCTGGTGAGATCTTCTAGTCTTCTACCATTTAGAAAATTCTCAAACGTCTCTTGCACAATTTTACTGGGACCCGTTTCACCACCTACTTTATAAAACTTTAACGGTGGTTCACTCGTATTTATCCCACCAAATACATACTCACCATTAAAATTGGTATTTAAAGCCGAAATAAATGCACCCAAAGCATTTTGGGCAACAGCTTGCGCTGCAGATGGTGTTACACTTCCTGCATCACCTACAAGCATATTATTAAAAATAGTCAATGCCCCTGGCGTTCCTTCTTGATCACCTGATGCAATTAAACTTTGAATCGCAACCTGCACAGAAGATAGTCTTAATGAAAGAAGTTTATTGCTCGTACTATAACCTTCGAGATAACTCATCTGATTCTCAATATCCATTAAGCGTCCTGTTTTATGCCCCAATGTAAGACCTGGATCATACACCTGTCCAGTAGCCATTTCATAGCCCGCTTTCATCAAATCAGACTGTCCTTCAGAAATTATATTACGCCGTGCATTGTTTAAAACATATGTCGAAATTGAAGAAACTCTCACTTTACACCTACCTAACTGCTGCTAGAAGATCATCTAACATTTTACCAACCGTACTGATAATACGAGAGGTTGCTCCATATGTCTGCTCTAATTGTAACATCAAAGCTAATTCATCATCCGTATTAACACCTGTTGCATTGGATAATGCCTCAGCAGCATGCAAAAACATTGCACCCTGATATCTAGCTTCTTTGTCTGCATTTGACCGTAAACCTTCAAGCCAACCTACTGAGTTTTTACCAAAATCCATAATTGACTGCTCTGGATCCAAACCTGTACCCGTTCCAAATTTCTGTTTTTTATTAAAAGCATCTACTAATTCTTGAAGATTATCACCAAAATGTTCTGGACCACCATCCTCTGTTTTGCTGTCAAATATAGGATTCAGTTGTATTCTTCCTGCTAAACCCTCAAGAGCACCGATCTGACCACTCGGCTGATCTCCATCTAAAAATAAAGAAGGGGGGCCAGGAAACATCTGCATCAAAGCATTTGCTATTTCGTCTAACTGCTTTTGATATTGTGGTATAATATCATCACGTAGCTTCAATAAACCGCCAAGATTACCTCCTCCATTAGGATCAATAAAAGATGAATGACCTAAAGGGACACCATCAATGAAAACCTGTTTTCCAGAAATACCAGGTGGCAAAGAAGTACTGAATTGAAACGATACTGTCCGTGGTATTTTATCGTACAAAGTACTGCCATCCATACCATAAATGGACATTGTTCCATCAGAATGATTAACTGTATTGATACCAATTTCTTGAGATAACTCTTTTAAAATAGCATCTCTTTGATCCATATAAACACTATCATCTCGATTTGCATTTCTCTCCTGCACTACAAGCTGATCAAGTTCATGAAATTTTTGCAACAAATCATTGATGTAATTAACAGAATCTTCAATGTCACTATTCACATCATTACATAATTTCTCAATTTCACGATTTCCTGCATTCAACCCTTTGGCCAAATCACGAGCACGGTCAACTGCTGCTTCTCCATTAGAACGCTGTTGTGGATCATTAGCATACAACTGAAGTGCTTTTTGAAATTCACCAAGCAATTTAGAAGGTGAATTTGAAAATTTATCCGCTCCATAAATATCAGATAAACGATTAAGCCCATTAGAAAGACTGCCAGCAGCAGCAGCTTCGCTTGCTTTGACCAAATAATTATTCAATAAATGGATATCACCATCACGACGCACAACAACATGAACCGCTCCCCCCGGCCCCGATTCTAAATATGAAGTGCGGCGCGTATAATTCGGATCTCCTGCTCTCACGACATTACGCGAAACAGTATCAAGTCGACCTGTAGTTGCTTTTAGCGAGTTTCGGGCTGAGTTAAGTGCTAAGTTAAGCGACATAATCTTATCCCCTTTTGATTGTGTTTACATTATCGTTTCAAATTAACAATAACATCCATCAACTCCGAACCCGTTTGAAATACTTTGGAATTCGCTGTATAATTCCGTTGCGCTTCAATCATATCTGTCAGTTCATCGCCCATATCAACGTTTGAATCCTCCAAATAACCAGAAGATAGAGTACCAAAGACACCATCACCAGGACGCCCCATCATTTGAGCTCCCGTCTGACTATTAGTTTCAAAAACAGAACCACCTAAAAAAGTTAAACTTTCTGGTGAAGCCACAGTCGTCATGCCTACGTACCCAATAATTCGCGTTTTTTGATTGGAATACATAACCTCAATTTCACCATTTTTACCAAAGGTGAAACCATCAAAGGCACCCGACTCCATACCATCTGCTTCCGCTTCAAAAGCAAATAAATTGCCCTTTTGCGTCACCAGGGAATCTGCCCCCACCCCGCCAAAATTAACATCAACCTCAAAAGTTTCCCCTTCACTATCTGGTAATGTTAATCTAAATTCTTCTGTAGGCTCTATAAGATTTCCTTCTTTATCAAAGTTAAACTCTGTAGAACCAACTTTTTCTCCGTTAGAATAAGCATCAACAACCCACTTATTTTCAGCGGTTTTTCTCATATAGAAATCAACCTGAACCTTTTTACCTTGGCTGTCATAAGTTGTCATTGACTTTTTCTGACTATAACTTTTAGGATCATCAGGATCAATTTCACCATCCTCCGGCTCCACAACCTTCGCACTCGCATTAAAGTTTGCTTTAAAATCAATTTTCGTCGTCGCTTCAGGACCGAATAAATCGGTTGGACCACCTTTAATCTGGATTCTTTCTCCATCTTCATTTAAAAGATAATACCCTGCAGTATTACGAAGATACCCATCCTTATCGCGTGTAAAAGACCCTGCACGCGTTAAAAATTCTTTTCCATTTTCATCTGCAACACGAAAAAAGCCACTTCCATGAATCATCACATCACCAGAACGACCTGTTGCATGCGCCGGACCACTAATCGAAATATCATGACCAATATGGCTCTTCACTCCACCAGGAACATAAGCATATTGTCCTGAAGGCGTTACATAATTAGAAAACTGAACATTCGTACGTTTATACCCGACTGTACCAACATTAGCGACATTGTCAGCCACACCAGACAGCCGCGTTCCCTGAGCGTTCATACCAGAAACACCAGTACGCATCATTCCATAAATACCCATATCATCTCCTATGATTTTTAGCCTATAACACTACCATAAATAAACTTCCTTGCGTGAAGCTTTTGCTTAAATGTTTTGATAAAAATAAACTACATGATCATAAAAAAAACATAATTTATCTTTATAGATCCGGATTAGATTGAAACGTTAATGTGAAGTGTATTTTTTAAAGTCAGAGGAGGTCGTTGTATAAGTTTAATCTAAGCGATTTTTAATTTGTAAACTGTAACCGAGGAATCTTTTTGAGTCTATGATGTCATAGCCGAGTTTTGCTTTTAGTTTTTTGCGGAGTTTGCTGATGTGGCTTTCAATGACATTTTCTTCTATTGTATCATCAAAGATTCCGTAGACAGCGTTAAATATTTGTGTTTTGTTAACGCGTCTACCAGGGTTTGTTGTTAGGTATTCAAGAATGCGACGTTCTCTCCGTGGAAGGGGGAAGTTTACTCCGTTAATTTGTGGGTCTCGTCCGTCATTAAAAACGCTAATAGGGCCAATTTCGATTGCTGTATTTGTTCCTCGTATATCGCTCCCGATTCGTCTCCGAATAGCAGCGATTCGCGCTAAGATTTCACGGACGTGGATTGGCTTACGAATTACATCGTCGATACCTGATTGAAAAAGTTCTATCGTGTGCTCTAAAGCATTTGTTTCTGTTAAGGCTAAAATTGGGGTTAAGCTATAATTCCGAATTTCTTTCGGTAATTCGATTTGGTTTTTACATTTTCCTAAAAGAATTGCTTCAATTGAGGATATTTCACTATCTGAGGCGGTTGAGATCCATTCACTAAAATCAGAAGGAGGTAAACCTGTTGCAGCAACTCCTTCGCGAGAAAATAAGGTAGCATAGCCATCTGTTACCAATTTACGGTCATCTACTACAACAATCATAAGCACTCACTCAGCAATTTAGAACTAAAATTAAAATACATACGCAGGAAAATCTACATATTACTAAATTTATACAACTTTAATTTTTAAAAACACAAGTTATTTTTACGATTTATTATCCATAAAAACACAATTGCTATCTTTAGTTGTATTTTTTTGACACAAAAACATCTTTTGGTTGTTTTTTAAGTTGCTGTTATTTCAAAATGACACAAAATTTCATTTTTTTATCAAAATGATTCACTGTTTTTGTCATAATGATTCATGAGACTCCTTCACAAAATGCTCGAGAATTAGAAGTCCATCGACCAAACCCGCTAGCAATCATGTTACGCATCACACGACATACATAACGCTTTTGAGCTGGATCATTATTAGGTCCTGCATGGTAACGTGCAACTGCCATAGTCCAGCTGCCTTCTTTTTGGTATAATTTTTTTAAAAAGCGCGCAGCATAATCAACATTAAGACGAGGTTTTAACATTTCTACAACAGAAAAAAAATTTTTACCGTGGTAATAATAATTAATTTGCATACAACCTATATCAATGAATTTCGCTCCATAACGCTTAGCATTTTTAAAGATATGTAAAGCTTCCGCTTGATTTTTTGCAAAAACAGCTTTGCCATCAATATTCAATGCATAAGGTTGGAGCGATTCTTTATGGCCTGTCTCTGTTAAACCAACTGCATATAATATGCCTAGCGGTACACCATAGCGTTTAGAAGCAGAAATCATTTCTGCTTCACAAATATTCTTAGCTACCGCACAATTTAATATTATAATGCTATACGAGCAACCGATAAGAAGTGCGTGAGGAAATATCTTCAAGAGGAATATCCAAAAATGATGCATCTGACAAAGAAAATTGCTTGAAAAATTGCTTTGATTCATTTTTTCCATTCTGTTTATTATCACCAAACGCTTGATGTTGACCATCAAAATGTTGTCCACTATTATCTTGCTCTATTTGTAAAGATTGGTTTTGTGGAACAACTTGGGCACTTTTATCAACAACACTAATTAATAAATGACCACCATCATGAACATGTGCCTTTTCTAAAACATATGATAACATCTGCTGATTGCTGATTAAAAGACGCGCTGTTTCCCGATGTTGAGTACATAATTCAATATGAAGCCCTTGCGCAGTCATTCTCACTTTTGCATCAACTGTCCCAAGCTCTACGGGTGTGAGTTTTAAATGCAGAATCGTTACATCCCCAACCTTTTTATTACACGTAATATCAACACCACTTAACTGCATCATAAAATCAGGCTTTTCTTCTTGAAAAATAAGCCTATTCCCTATTTCTAAATTCTTAAGAAATTGAGCTTTTTCTATCTCCATACCCACACGTAGAGTCAAGGATTCACTTCCATGTGCAAAATTTTGTGTACTATACTGTGTTATTTTTTGTTGTGTAAGAAAATGTTTGTCGATTGCTTTAACTTGATTTTTTTCTTCAACGGCACATTCTTTTTGAATATCTGCAACCAACTGATCTTGTATATCACCATTTATAGAAGCTATAGTGCTCTCATTTTTTATATACTCATTAACTTTTTCTCCAATTTTTCCTTGCTTTATAAACCTCTGCACCAAATAAAGTGGATTCAAAAAATTTTGAAGAGAAATATTTTCTTTATTGTCAATATAATTATGCTTTGCTTTTTGCAATTTTTTCTCAAAAGCTTTAATTACATTTTGTTCCACAATTTCTTTTGATATTTCCAACTCTACAATTTTATCTAAAGAATCCTGTTCCATAACTTCATTTAAATACTCTACATCATCATCTAGAATTGTCTTTTTTACAGACTCTCCTAAAGCTTCTTTCCCCATATACATAAGCGAAGAATCTTCATGAAGATTTTTATCTTGCACAAATTTACTTTGTTTAAGCAACGTATCAAACGTTTTAGGTAGTTGATTATCTGCACAATCTTCTGATTGAGCTGCAACTTTATCTGCTGTAGTTTTACTTATTGTAGCCATTTGTACAGAAAGGAGACCATACAACCCATCAGCGTTTATCATCATTTTTGTATCCTAATAATTGGTCGACTTCGTTTATCTTTTCTCGTGTATGTTGAATAAACTGTTTTATTTCTGTTTCTATAGGAGATGTTGTGTTTTGTTGTTTAGCATCTTTTTCTAAGTTTAACTTCAATTCTTCATAACTTTGCGGTTGTAATGCAACTTGTGCCTTTTTCTCTTTCAGAATACCCAACGGAAAAGAAACAACTCTTTGCGCGACAGCTTGTGCAGCAATAAATAAAAAACGATCTTTTTCTGATAAGTCTTTGTAGACGATATTTTGTATCATCTGTAGAGCTTCTTCTGCAGCGATTGAACCAGCAAGACTCATAGCGTAATATAGACGTGCGGACGTATCATCTACACTGATCTCACGTGCTAATGCCAAAGCTTTCTGAGCACTTATTTGCGCTTTTTCCATACGTGCATCAATTAACGCAGCACGACTCACTGCCATATATGCCATAAACCGCACTTTTGTCGGTGCATAGACAAGCAATGTTTCCAATTGCTCAATACTTAATTTTTCATCAACCCGCAATATAGCGGGAATAAACTCATGCCAAAAGTCACAAGCATAAGGTGATTTCCCAAAACGATGCGCATAATGACGAGTTAATAAAGCCATAAGATCTATTTCGCCAAGTATTGATGCAACTTTTAGTTCTCGACGAATAGCCCCCTCTTCAAATAAAGTTCCTGGAGCAAAAAGCCTTACTTGATCTAGTTTATTCAAAGCTAAAACAGGATCTTTTTCTATAATATTAACAACTGTAGAAAGCACAATAGATGCAAATAAAGCAGGAGGAATAGATTGAACATCTTTTTCAGTTAATTGTGTATATGCCTTTAAAAAAGCGTTTTTTTTATGAGATGCATACGCCGAAGCAACCTCTATTACATTTTGCGAAATCACTCCCTTCCCATATTTCTCTAGGATGCTTTGCACTACTCGAGGATTTCCACCATTAAAAAGATAGATCAATAACGCATAAAGATTATTCTTATCTTTCCAAACACTAGAATCAAAAGTTAAAAATTTATCACCAATTTCTCCCAAAAGCTGCAGTTGTTTTTGCAGGTCCTCCTCTTGTCCTGATATAATTTTATCTTGTAAGTTTTGTAAAGAACGCACAAGATTTACCGGCTCAGAGACAATAATTTTTGATAATATAGAGGGCTCTTTAATTTCACGCTCTGCCTGTGCAACAAAAACTGCCTGAGAATCCCTTCCTATCTTTTGTAAAAAAGCTCTACCCTCTTGTATAAAAATTCCTTGAAAGACCACAAAAGATAGAAAATAGACATAGTATGTCTTTCTCACAATCATGGTGTTTTTTCCTTTTCAAAAACTGATTTGTCTTGTATAGACCCCTCAAAAGAAGACGTTCCTAATGTCGACTTTTCCTCTATTTGTTCACCTTTTGGATCTCGTATAAAAATGGATATACGCCGATTTTCAGCAGCATATGGATCCTTTTTATTTTTCAAATCCCGATCTGCATAACCTTCAACACGCAAAATTCGTTTTTCATCCAAACCACCACGCACCAACATATAATAAGCCATCTGTGCACGTGCTGTCGAAAGTTGCCAATTATCATAAACAGTACTACGATAAGGCCGCGCATCAGTATGCCCACTAATCACTATATCTCCCTGATGTTTTGCAATAATTCCTGCCATGCTACCAATCAAATCAACAGTCCGCGCCGTTGGAACAGACAGACCAACTTTAAACATTTCATATTTCGGCTGATCCATTAATTCAATCATAACTCCTTCTTTAATCGGCTTCACATAAACCAATATATCACTATTTGTCCCTTCTATTAAATCTGTTAAGTCTTTTACAAGAGCACGTGAATTCTCAGAAAAATTATTTTCTTGTGTGGATTCTTTTACCAGTGTTTTTTGCTTTTGGTTTTTTCTTTTTTGAGAAGAATCAATATTTTCTTTCCAATAATATGGAGAAAAAGGATCATGATTCTTTGTTCCTAATTGTAAATTTTCTTGAGAATCACCAGCTCCCTGCCCTACAAGATCCCCTTGTTTGAACTGCTGTTCAGCAGGATTTTGTGCGGAGTATTCTGATTGAACAATCTTTTCCAATCCAGGATAAGGATTGAGCATTAATTCTGCTTCCTCCGTAGCATTTAACTTTTCTGACTGAGTATCATCTCTACGCTCTTGATCAAGAGAACTTTTTTTATCTTGTCCAATATCATTATGTTGAATACCACGTTTACTTGTTTGAGGATCTACGAGTTTGATTGGATTAAAATAGTTTGCGATAGCTTCCTTTGCCTCATCATCCTGAACGTTAACAAGCCACAAAACGAGAAAAAGCGCCATCATTGCTGTCATAAAATCGGCATAAGCAATCTTCCAAACACCACCATGATGATCATCATGATCTCCATGTCTCGCACGACGAACAATAATAATTTCAGAAGAAGATTGTTGATCATCAGATTTCATTGTATCAACTCCTTCAACGTCATCAACAATGGAGTAAGCTGTGTAGCAATAACCATTTCACCGCGATGTAAACGTATCTCTGTACTTTTGGTCGGTTGAAATTCAAATTGAGACGCATCAAAATCACGCTGCTTTTTGAGTTGTTCAAATAATTCTTCATTCCCCTCAAGGACTAAAGGTTTCTCTGCACCAAGAGCCTGATCTACCATTTTTGTAGCAAATTCCTGAAGTGCTTCTTCTGTAATTTTTTCACCAATGAATATGGAAAGAACCTGTGCAATTTCTTGAGAAATTTCTTGACGTAAATTAGCAAAATCTTTTGTTAATTGACGCTGTACATTAGCTCCTAGCGATTCAACAAAACTTTGTTTAACCGCTTCAATAGCTTTTGTATGCTCTTCTTCCATACATTTTTTTTCCACTTCAAACTGTTTTTGCAATTTTTCTGTTGTCTCTTGCACAGCTTGATCAACAGCCTCCTTTCGGGCTGCTTCAACATCAACAACGCCTTCAGAAGAAAGATCGAAAGATAATATCTCTTCCATATATTCTTTTGCAAACTCAATGTTGGATGATGCAAAATCTTCCTGCTTCTCGCTATTATACATGAGTTCACTTTCATCATCAGAAGGCAAAATCTCTATATCCTCAGGAGAAATATAGCGCGATGAAAAATCACTCAGAAAAGAAGATAACGGAAGACTTACTTGTTTTTCAAGTTTTTCACCTATTTGTTCCATTCCATTTACCACTTCCATTTAACATTTCACTTCTACGCAGCCATAGTTGTATTGGTATCATTGACCCATTCACGTAAAACTCCAGCAAAACGTTCTTCATCCATTGCAATCATTTGCTCAAGACGATTCTGTGGTGGAACACGCATACGATTGCGCAAATTGTTAAGTGTATCATTATTTGTCCCTGTAACGCTACCGAATTCTGCATTAGCTTGATATTGGTGTTCCAAAGCAGGTATATTTCCAAGACCAGCTACAGTACTTTCATTATTTTCAAGTGCCTTTTTCCCTTCCCGCATTTCACGCATCAAAGGACGCACACCTAAGAATAAAATCAACAAAACAGCAATCACTAAAGCAACTCCATTGATCAAACCAGATGTATAACGTGACAATGATTTCCAAATAGGTGCTTGAACAGGTGCCATATCGGACTCAGAATGACCGACGAAATCAACGGCTGTAACATTAATAATATCCCCACGTTTTGGATCAAGACCTGCTGCCGTTGCTACCATCTGCTGGATACGGTTTACTTCATCATTAAGAGCATTTTCAGAGGTTGGCTTTGTACCATCTGGAAGAATCAAACGCGCACGATCTACCACGATAGCAACAGCTAATTTCTTCACACTATAACCATCACTAACTGTAGAGATAGTCTTAGAGTTAATTTCATAATTAGTGGTTTCTTCACGGCGATCTTTTTTATCCGTTGATCTTTCTCCACCACCATTAGCAATTTCTTCTTGCGGAATATTTTGTTCTACACCAACAGCATCACTATTGCGATTATTTTCGCTATCAGCTTGATCACGCACAGAACGCACAGAACGTACAACTTGTGATTCTGGATCAAAAACGGTTTCATTCGTTTGACGGCGATCTGTATCTAAAACAACTTGCACACTGGTTTGAAAATGATCAAGACCAAGATAAGGAACCAATTGTTTACGAATATTCGCGTCAATTTGCGAAGCAACCTGTTGCTCAAGAGATGCCATCATTATCGGAGCTCCATTCATTGCATCCACTCCAGAAGCAAGCAACTGTCCACGCGTATCCATTACTGTCACTGAGCTTGCTTCAAGTGAAGGAACAGCTGCCGCTACTAATTGACGAATAGACTGAGCAGATTCAACTGCAAAACCACTATTAGTACGAATTACAACAGAAGCAGTAGGCTTCTGATTAGCCTTACGAAATGATCCTTTATCTGGTAAAACAATATGGACACGTGCTGCCTTTACACCTTGTACAACTTGAATCGTCCGTGCAATTTCACCTTCTAAAGCACGTTGGCGTGTAATTTCTTGCATAAAAGATGTAAGCCCTAAAGACCCCATATTATCAAACAATTCATATCCAGCATTATTTGATGTTGGCAGTCCTTTTTCAGCAAGGAACATTCGTGCTTGCTCTGCTTGCCCTACAGGAACCTGAACAACACTACCATCAGAAGAAACATCAAAAGCAATCCCCGCTTCACCCAATGCCATTCCCATTCGATTCACATCATCACGAGAAAGACCAACATAAAGTGTTTCATAAACAGGACGTGTTAAATAAAAGCTAGAAAACAAAATTGTTCCAAACAAAGTTAATCCAACCATACCAAGCGCAATAAGGCGCTTTACTCCTAGTTTATGAAGAGCATTTCCAGAAGAAGAAAGAAAAGCCAAAAATTTATCAAACATAGATTTGCACCATTATTATTGAATAAGAAAATCTCACGTAAAACTAAAGAGAAACAGCTGTTTCCCCACTCCTACTGCTTAAATCATAAAAAACAAAACTTGCGTGAAAATGATGCCTGCTTTTGATAGAAAAGCTCACGATATGAATATATCATGGATTTATTTAAAAGTAATGTTTCGCTATCATTTCATTATTTTTATTAACTACACATAATTTAGACATAATTTACATTAGAATCCTTTTCTTGATATTTTTATTTTGTTAATTTATACTTTATTCATGAGTCTAAAATGAGCTTTAAATGTATAAGAAATTTATTAGTGTGTTCCACATTTATCAGTTTTGGAATGTTCTGCCAAACACATGTAAGTTACGGTAATAAAACCGATGCTGCGAATTATTACAAAATTTTAAATGTAATAAGTGGTACAAGCCATCAAAGTTTTTCTATTGACGGTAACAATATCATGACTGTGGTAGAAAAAGGTACCATCAAACCAACTGATTATAGTACTGCTGTTCTCCTTAAAGGAGAAGGAAATAGGTTTAAGTTAGGTGATGTACGAATCGAATCAGAATACACGGCTCTTTCTACTATAAAAGCGGACAATATTATCATAATGGAAAAAGGCTCTATTCTAAATCAGCATGGAGCTTCTGCGCAAGCAAGTGGTATTAACAGTATAATCGAATTAGGTAATGTAGAAATTAATTCTGGCGTAACAGGTCTTTATACTGGAAATAACGCTACCATCACAATGAAAAAAGGTTTGATCACAACAGACGGCTTTGCTGTGCAAGCTGCGGGTTATAATAGTATGATTAAATTAGGTGATATACAAATCTCAGGAAAGAGTGGAGGTATTAGTGCTGATAAAAACAGCATCGTTACAATGGAAAAAGGCTCTATTAAGGGGGAAACAGGTGTATATATTGAAAATGGATCCATGATTGAAGTAAATAATGTACAAATTGAAGCAAAAAGAAGAGGTGTTTCCATTGTAAATGGAGGTACCTTCATAATGAATAAAGGCTTTATCAAAGCGAAAGGAGAGGGTGTAGAGATTTTTCAATATTTAAAGAGTGAAACAGATAAAAAACTCGCAGGAATTTTCCAGAAAAGAGCTGAAATTAAATTAACTGATGTATGTATCGAGTCAGAAACAGCTGGTATTATAGCTTCCTCTTATAGCAGTTTAATTAACTTTAATCTTAAAAATTCAGAAATACGTTCTAATGTTCTAATAGAAAAAAAATATCCCCTGCGTAATTTTACATTAAATGCAGATCACTCAATTTTAGAAGGGGGTGCCTTGATTAATGTACAGGAAGGTACTCGAATAGTCTTTAATCTGAGCAATGGTACAGTATGGACACCAAAAATCAGTAAAAAAGAAATAACTCATCAGGAAACGACTAGTATTCATACTTATTCATACTCTTCTGTTTCTATGCTTAATCTTGATAACAGTACCATTGTTTTTGACAAACCAACAGATGACCAATATCAGGTATTACATGTAGGACCTTTGATAATAAATGCGGATTTTTCTGCTATCAACAACCCAGAAATAATCTATAATGCAAAAGGTGGTGCAAAAATTTACTTCAATACTGACTGGAGTAGTGAGCTTCCAACAAAAGAGCAAAAAACAGATCGACTTGTAATTAATGGTGGCGTTTCAGGAACAACGACAGTTTATGTCAACGATATCAAGGGAAAGACGCAAACAACAGAAAATACTTCTATTCCTGCGAATAAACGCGGAGTCTCACTCATCCAAGTTGCTGGAGAAGCAAATAAAGACTCCTTTAAACTAGCAAATGGTTACACCACAATAAATAATTCTCCTTATAAATATACTCTTAATGCCTACGGTCCTGAGGCTTCCTCTCGCGATGCAAATCAAAATATGTTTAATCCATCGCAATCATATTGGGATTTCCGTTTGCAAAATGCCTATCTTGACTCTCAATCAAAAGTGAAAGCTCTTGTACCACAAATGGCTAGTTATTTGGTTATGCCAAATGCTTTATTCTCTGCTGGTTTTTCTGATATGAATCAGCAAAATGCATCTCTACGGACAATGTCATTAGCCAATGAAAACAATAAGAAAAATGCTTTCTTCTTATCCTCTTATGGCAATACAGCGACTTTATCATCCAACCATACTGCTCTCGAGTATGGTTACGGAGCTGATCTTCGCTATAATGCTCTACAAATAGGTGTTGCATTAGGTGCTCTGGAAAATCAAAATACTACAACAAATTTTGGTTTGTTAGGCACTTATGGACAAGTATCTTTCACGCCAAAAGACATGGAAGGTGCTGATAAGAGTACGCTTGATAAATGGTCAATCTCAGCTTTCGGTAGTATACAGCATCGGAACGGCTTATACCTTGACACACTCCTTTCCTATGGCCTTGTGAAAGGACATATTAAAGTAGCTAATATCGGTAATGTTGCAAAATTGAGTGATGCAAACACATTGAGTGCCTCTGCAACCATTGGTCAACAATTTTCAACCGGTGTTGAAGGACTAGTCTTTGAACCACAAGCACAGCTTGCTTATCAACGTTTGATGTTTGATAGCATTTCAGACAATGATAACCTTGAAATCGATATGAATAATCCTAATCAATGGTTAGTTCGTATTGGTGGACGTTTAACCAAAACTGTCACTGCAGCAGAAAACGGTTATGCCGTTTCCCTTTATGGAAAATTAAACATGATTAAAGCTTTTGGTGATAGTGAAACAATACAGGTAAGTGGTTATGATTTCCATCTTGATCCTATGGGCTCCTCTGTTGAAGGTGGTGTAGGAATTAATGCACAATTAAATAAAAAGATCGAATTGCATGGTGATATCAGCCACCAGCACAAACTTCAAAAAGCAGGTATATCAGCAACCTCTTTCTTAGGTGGGGTACGTTATCGTTTCTAAAACAATACTGATATTAACTTAGATATAAAAGGCAGTATAAAATACTGCCTTTTATTTTTTTCCCTCCCTTAAAGAGATAAAAAATATTAAATCTTCTTTATATCTTATTTCTTTGATTGGCTCTTCTCCATCATTCCATCATTTTTATAAAAATAAAACACTTATCAGTATTTTAAATTTTAGCTCATAATAATTCTATATCTTATCAAGATTATATCTTATTAAAGATAATGTTGAGCTATTATATTATTGCTTTATTTTAAATATAAATATGAAGAAATTATTTTTCATTAAAAATAATAATTTAATACATTATGTATTATTAATAAAAACGACATTTAATACATTATGTATATAAGTAATAAATATCTTTATCTTTATATAAAATGATTTTTGTCTTTACATATAAGAAAAAATAATTTACTTCAATCAATGAAATTTATCTATTCGATATCCTTCTTATAAGCGAGGGGGGATATTGTGGGCTTTATAAGTTAGGACAATCCTTATGTGTAAAAATTATCTTTTATCGTGTACAGCTGCGGCTGCTATAGTTTTATTTGGTGCTCATTTTAATGTTGCTGTTGCTGAGAAATTATCTATAATTGACGGCGGTACGGAAAACGTTGAAAAAAAAACTTATCAAGCTGAGTCTGCTGATACAAGTGCTCTTTATGTAGGTGAAGAGGCAGAAGGTGGTGCTGTTCCTCTTCCAAATCCAGAAAGTGGTGCTGTTCCTCTTCCAAATAATGATGCTGTTGTTGAAGCTATTAAAGATGGCGGTGGAACAATCACAGGTAAAGATTTAACGCTAATCGGTACTAATGATAAAAAAGGAAAAGGTGCAACAGTTGATGGGTCGAATAGCACAATTACTCTAAATGGCAAGACAATTATTAAAGATCTCGCAATTGGTCTTTCTGCGAGTAAGGGTGGTACAATCACAATAGAAAGTGGTACGATTAATGTCAGTGATACTGCCGTAACAGCTGAGGGTAAAGATACAAAAATTACACTCGGTAATGTAGAAATTACTTCAACAGATAAAGGTCTTGATATAGCAGATGGTGCTAATTTTGAGATGGAAAGCGGCTCTATCAAAACTGAAAAAACTGCCGTAACAGCTGAAGGTAAAGATACAAAAATTACACTCGGTAATGTAGAAATTGATTCAAAAGATAAAGGTCTTGATATAGCAGATGGTGCTAATTTCAATATGGAAGGTGGCTCTATCAAAACCGAAAAAACTGCTATAAAAGCTAAGGATAAAGATACAAAAATTACACTAGCTAATGTAGAAATTGATTCAAAAGATAAAGGTCTTGATATAGCAAATGGTGCTAATTTCAATATGGAAGGTGGCTCTATCAAAACCGAAAAAACTGCTATAAAAGCTGATGGTAAAGATACAAAAATTACACTAGCTAATGTAGAAATTGATTCAAAAGATAAAGGTCTTGATATAGCAAATGGTGCTAATTTCAATATGGAAGGTGGCTCTATCAAAACCGAAAAAACTGCTATAAAAGCTGATGGTAAAGATACAAAAATTACACTCGGTAATGTAGACCTTACTTCAAAAGGTGAAGGTATTCATATAGCAAATGGTGCCCAAATTGTAGCAAATGGTGGCTCTATTACAGTAGAAAATGATAACGCTAATGATAATGTGCTAGCAGCGATTGTTGCTGACGGACAAGAAGTTAGCGTTACATTAAATGATGTAAAAATTTCTTCAAGTAAAAATGGTATCGAGATAGATAACACCGCAACATTAAATATGACTGGTGGTTCCATTAAAGCTGAAGGATATGAAGGTGAAGGAGCTGATGAAGGATACGGTGTTTCTCTTGGAGGCAGTGAAAGTGATAAAAACAAACTGAAAGATACAGAAATTGCCGTTACCAAAGGAGTTGGATTAAGAGTTAGAGACAGTAAAATCTCTTTAGAAAATGTCTCCATTCAATCTGAAGAAGGCCGTGGTCTTTATGCGTCTGGTAATAAAACAGATGTTACAATGACAGGTGGTACAATTAATGCAAGCAAGGCTGCATTCGCTGTAGAAGACAGTGCAAAAATTAATATCTCCAATGTTTCTGCAACAGCTTCTAAAAATGGTCTAGTGCTTACAAATGGTGCAGCAGCAGATGAGGAAGTAAATAATGGCGTTAATTTCACGAATACAAAGCTTACTGTTAAAAAGGGCGTAGGTATTTTTAGAGAAGAATCTGGAAAAGATGTTGTCACCCTCAAAAATTCAGAAATACGTGCTGATCTTTTATTAAAGTACACTCCCAAAGAAGACAAAGAGGCAGCTCTTACACTCAACGCGGATCATTCAGTTTTAGAAGGTCGTGCTGAAACCGGAGAAAAGGCTGAAACAGTCTTCAATTTGAGTAATGGTACAATATGGACACTCAAAATCAGTAAAGAAGAAAGAGAACCAGGTGAAGGTGGAAAACCGGGAGAACTGCTTGATATTTCTACTAGATCACGCTCCACTGTTTCTATGCTTAATCTTGATAACAGTACCATTGTTTTTGACAAACCAACAGATGACCAATATCAGGTATTACATGTAGGACCTGCAATAGAAAAAGCAGAAGTACCTGCACTACCAGAAGTTGGTCCAAATCAAGTTGACCGTAATGCAAATGATCCAGACAACCCAAAAACAGTCTATAATGCAAAAGGTGATGCAAAAATTTACTTCAATACTGAATGGAGTAACGGACTTACAACAAAAGAGCAAAAAACAGATCGACTTGTAATTAATGGTGACGCTTCAGGAACAACGACAGTCTATGTCAACGATATCAAGGGAAAGAATAAAGCAGAAAAAAATACTTCTGTTCCTGCAAATGAAAGTGGTGTCTCACTCATCCAAGTTGCTGGAGAAGCAAATAAAGACTCCTTTAAACTAGCAAATGGTTACGCCACACTAAATAATTCTCCTTATAAATATACTCTTAATGCCTACGGTCCTGAGGATTCCTCTCACGGTGCAGATCAAAGTATGTTTGGTGAAGATCAAGCATATTGGGATTTCCGTTTGCAAAATGCCTATCTTGACTCTCAATCAAAAGTGAAAGCTCTTGTACCACAAATGGCTAGTTATTTGGTTATGCCAAATGCTTTATTCTCTGCTGGTTTTTCTGATATGAATCAGCAAAATGCATCTCTACGGACAATGTCATTAGCCAATGAAAACAATAAGAAAAATGCTTTCTTCTTATCCTCTTATGGCAATACAGCGACTTTATCATCCAACCATACTGCTCTCGAGTATGGTTACGGAGCTGATCTTCGCTATAATGCTCTACAAATAGGTGTTGCATTAGGTGCTCTGGAAAATCAAAATACTACAACAAATTTTGGTTTGTTAGGCACTTATGGAAAAGTATCTTTCACGCCAAAAGACATGGAAGGTGCTGATAAGAGTACGCTTGATAAATGGTCAATCTCAGCTTTCGGTAGTATACAGCATCGGAATGGCTTATACCTTGACACACTCCTTTCCTATGGCCTTGTGAAAGGACATATTAAAGTAGCTAATATCGGTAATGTTGCAAAATTGAGTGATGCAAACACATTGAGTGCCTCTGCAACCATTGGTCAACAATTTTCAACTGGTGTTGAAGGACTAGTCTTTGAACCACAAGCACAGCTTGCTTATCAACGTTTGATGTTTGATAGCATTTCAGACAATGATAACCTTGAAATCGATATGAATAATCCTAATCAATGGTTAGTTCGTATTGGTGGACGTTTAACCAAAACTGTCATTGCAGCAGAAAACGGTTATGCCGTTTCCCTTTATGGAAAATTAAACATGATTAATACTTTTGGTGATGGTGAAACAATACAGGTAAGTGGTGATAATTTCCATCTTGATCCTATGGGAGCCTCTGTTGAAAGTGGTGTAGGGATTAATGCACAATTAAATAAAAAGATTGGATTGCATGGTGATATCAGCCACCAACACAAACTTCAAAAAGCAGGTATATCAGCAACTTCTTTTTCAGGTGGGATACGTTATCGTTTCTAAAACAATACTGATATTAACTTAGATAAAAAGGGCAGTATAAGATACTGCCCTTTTTTTATAATAATTCCATTCACAAAACTTATATTCTTTTATCCCTAAAACTCCTCATCCACCTTCTTTTTTATCAAGAGATAAAAACACTATTAAACGAATGCGAAAATAAAGAACATAAAATTACAAATGATCTCTATTATTAACAGGATACCTTTTGTGATACTTTTGAAAACTACAAAGATCTAAAAAGAAGAATAAAAATTTCTATATAAAGAAAACAATAAATTATATTACCTCTTTACTAAAGTAGCATTAATGTATCAAAAACGATAACGCAGTTTTCCAGAAAAAGATGCTCCAGATATACCAGTTTTTGATAACCTTTGCTGATAACTAGCATCACCATGCACAAGAATATTCTTAGTTAACTGCATATTAACACCTAAACCACCTTCAATAGCAGAGCCCATAGAATCAAGGTAAAAAGTATCACCAACTTCTATGCTATTGCTATGCTTAAGAGTTTTTATAACATTCATTTTTCCATAATAAGAAATGAAACTATCCTTTTCAATAACAGGAACAGTTTTAGTTAAACGCCCCCCTACACGCACTAACCATTGATTAGGATCCTTCATATTAACTTCAAGGTTATCACTATCTAAAATAATGTCAAACATCAAACGTTGATAAAAAATTTGTGCCTGCGGTTCAAAAGATACACCTTTAACGCCAGTTGCTAATTTGTGACCAACAGTTGCAGATAAATTTAACATCTTTGTATCATCAAGTTTTGCCACATTATTGATAACAGCAGTTTTAATATGCCCTTTCACGATACCATAAGAAAAGAGTGTATTCACATACAAATTGTTATCATGTTGCATATTACTGAAAACTGAAATCGAATACTTATCAAGGGTACTTTTAGCAGAATCTTTCATATCTTTTGGAGTAAAAGATAGTTGACCATAATTCCCAAACAGACCGACACGTGCAACCGTATTTCTATCTTCAAAAGCACTTAACACAATACCAGTTTGTAGAGCAACATAATCTATATCCGCACCATAACCATATTGTAACGGATTGCGAATAGATGAGAAAGTTACTACATTACCATAAGAGGATAAAAAGAAAGAATTCTTTTTATTGCCTGCAGAATTTAATGTTTCCTGCATATTAGCTAATATACCGTTCTGATGACTAATATCAGAGAAACCAGCCAAGAATAAAGCATTTGGCATAACCAAATAACTAGCCATCTGTGGTACAAGAGCTTTGACTTGTGCTTCAGCATCAACATAGTCATTTAACAAATTGAACTTCAGAATATTAGAATTCTTTTCTCCCTTACTAGATGTAGTATTAAGAACATACTTATAAGGCAAGCCACCTATCACAGTATAGCCATGAGCTAATTGGAAAGAATCTTTATTTGCATGTCCATGAACCTCAACAATTGTTACTCCTTCCGGTGAAAAAGTAACTCCACCTCTAGTAACAGGTTTTAAATAGACGTTTTCTGAATTTTCTGAGTCAGTTGCACCAGTCTCATTTTCTGCATCAGTCTGATTTTCAATGTAATTAATATGAACTGTAGTAATACCCTTTACATCAGATTCAATTATAAGTTTATCAGAATCGTTCAATGCCGTATTAAAATAAATATTAGCATCATTAACCGCGATATACTGTGCAACACCACCTGAGTATGGAGCTTTTATGCGCAAAGTTTGGTAAATATCATCTTTAAAATAATTCTTTTTTTGATCGAAGACAATAGCACTGTTATTAAGTACAAGCATATGCAAAACAGATTCTTGCCGTTGCGTTACATGCTGTTTCGTTCCTACGCCAGCTTGTTTTTTTCTAATAACTGGTATGATCCATTTTGAACCATTTTGAAGAGTTAAAAATGAATATTGCTTTCCGAGAGCCTCTGCCTGACCTTCTAAAATAGAATGATCTGCATTAACTCTCAACATTTCATCAACACTATCCTGCGATATTCTCTGAGCGTTCTCACTGCTATTAACAACACCGTAGCTGCTTAATAAAAGCCTAGAACGAATTTCTGAATTATGTAAGGATACAACACCTGATCCTAATGAAGCAATGCCTACGTCAGATAAAATTTCTGTATCGGTAAGGTGTACCTGACTTGGAGGATAGAAATCGGAACTTTTGCTGCCTGTTGTTTTAAAGTGCTCGTACCCGAAATGAATACCATAGCTAAAAAAATCATTCTTCCCAAAACTAACACCACTAACTTCTATAGTTGAATCTTTGAAATATATTCTAGATGCGCGTGCAGGCATTACACCTACAAGACCTGTTCGTAAATTAATCCCTGTAGCATCAAATTTTTTAGCATCAGATGCAATCCCCACATATTCTGATACAAGTTCCTCTTCATTAATTACAACAAAATCACCAGTTGTAATGATTGCAATTCCATCACTACGATAAAAACTTTCGTTATTCCTATTTTTCGGCACTTCTGCTATACCTGCACTTAAAGTGCAAACTACAAAAATCAATACCATCAGATGCAATAGCTTACTCATCGGATATACTCTCTATCTTATAAACTTATTCAAATCAAAATGAATTTAATATAAAGAATATTTAATGTCAAAATCGAAAAGCTTAGTTATCATTTCCATTAGAGACATGATTAGTAATTAATAATTCCAAATAAATTCAATAATTTATTATATATATTGATTGTTGACTTATTTTGACAATTAGCATCATAATGAATTTTAATTATTAACATTGTTGCTGATTTACAATATTTTCTGAAACTGAGCTCACAGCGGACAATAGTGTTAATCTTTTACTGAAAATAATATCAGAAACAATTGATTTTATACCAACTATTTTATTTGGGTATAATGTTACAAGCGAAATTGTTATGAAATGAGTACGATTATAATAAATGGAAAACTTAAATAAAGGTTTATCAAGATTTATGAAATGTTAGTGATTTAATATAGGTTCAATAATAACGAGCACAACCGGTTTAGTCACTTACGACGCTTCTCAAATCAGTCTTATGAGGTTCAAACACTGAATATTCAAGGAGGAATAAATCATAATTCTATTATTTATAAGTTTAAATATAACTTTAAAAAGATCTTATTAAGCTTCCAATTAATAAATTCCATCCATCAATTAATACAAAAAAAAGAATTTTAAATGGTAGAGAAATAACCGTTGGTGGCAACATCATCATTCCCATTGACATTGTCAACGTGGCTACAACAAGATCTATCACTAAAAAAGGAAGAACAATAAGGAAACCTATTTCAAATCCACGACGTAATTCAGAAATCATAAAAGCAGGAATTAAAACTCGAAAATCAACATCAGAACCTGTTTTAACTTGCAGAGAAGAATCAGAGAGATCAACAAATAAATCAAGATCTTTCTCGCGAACCTGTGATATCATAAATTCTCTAAAGGGCTGACTAATTTTTTCTATCGCTTGTTGTTCACTGATTTTATTACTTACTAAAGGTTGTACTCCCTGCTCCCATGCCGTATTAAATGTCGGAGCCATTACATAAAAGGACATAAATAAAGCTAATGAGATCATCACAAGATTAGAGGGCGTTGTTTGTAACCCTAAACCTGTCCGCAACAGCGAAAAAGCAATAGCAAAACGAGTAAAACTGGTGACCATGATTAATAAACCAGGAGCCACTGATAAAATAGTCAATAAGCCGAAAAGTTGGACAATCCGTCCACTAATTGAGCCTTCAGGATAAGAAAATAATCCAGCAAGACTACTAGCATTTTCAGCACCTGTTTTTTGTGCAAAAGCAACTGTTGTTGTTAACAACAATATCATCAATACAAAACCGCCAAGCTGCTTCATTGTTCTACCACCAAGCTTGAAATCAAAATATTACTTACTTTGTTACCAGAACGAATTCTAGCACGATCTAAAAGATCAGTACGCAAATTCATTAACCCCGATGGCCCTTTGATCTGATCGATTGTAACTTGTCGCAAAAACGCTAAAAAATCATTTGATATATCCGCTGTCAGAGTAGCTTCAATATTCTCATCAGGCTTAATAACTAAAGAGACCTCCATTCGAATCCAAGCATTTTCTGGTACTGCAATATTGGTCAAAATAGGAGGCAAAATAACAATATGAGAATCAGCTGCAATAAGATTCTCTGGAGTTTTGGTCACTGGTAATTCTTTAAAATTACTAGAAGTTGGCGCCATTTCCCGACTCACCCATGCTCCTAAAAACCACCCAGAAGCTACAGCAACTAATGTCAAAACAAATACAACAACCAAGAAGATTTTCAAGTTACTTTCTTGTTGCACAATGTTTTTTTCTTTTTTCGGCTCTTCTGCCATAAAAATTCCCTGTTACATAAATCTTGTTATATAAACAATGCAATAAAAGTTACTTTTGACAATCTTCTATTTTTTGATAATTAACAATAAAATTAAAAACTTATATACTCATTCCTTAAAAAGGTGCAATCTGATTGAGCAATTGCTGTCCATAAGGAGGTTGTTGTATTTCACTCATACGTCCACGGCCTCCATATGAAATGCGCGCTTCAGCAATTTTATCATAGTCAATCATATTATTGCCTGAAATATCACGTGGACGAACCAATCCTGCAATATTGAGAATACGCAATTCATTATTAACCCGAACTTCCTGTGAACCATTAATGACCAAATTACCATTTGGCAAAACATCTGTTACAATAGCTGCAATAGACAAACGAATATTTTCTTGTCGTTCTACCTTAGTATCCCCTTTAGACTGACTCGATGACTCACCTTCAATACTACCAGCAAGCTTATCCATGAATGAATATCCGGCTCCAATTGTATATTTGGAACTGGAATCACGTTTTAAATCACTTTTATTGTTCAAACTAGCACGATCATTAATAAAAATTTGCACAGTCAAGACATCACCCGGCTTCATTGCACGAGGATCGCGGTAAAAGCTATTAGCGCTTGAACGATAAAGCGAATATCGACTTTCACTTGGTGCTGGTGGATAAACACTTGCTGTATGCGAAGAAGCATATCCTAAATCAGCACGGACCGGTGAAAAATTTGGTGCTGAATTAAAATCTTTCACATTATAAGAACAACTGGCCAATATTATAGCAATGGCAGTCAACTCAATTGCTACACACAAAAAAGAAGAGTATTTATTTTTACTTTTTATCTGTTTTACTTGCATAATTATCTTATCTTTACTTCTATCGCGCTTATTTCTTTTCTGTCGATGCTTGTTGTGCGCTCATTAATATTTGAGTTAATTCAGCTGATTTTTCAGGCGGTAATTCATTCATAATGGCGCTTGATACTTTAGGATTCAATTTAAGTACAAGTGAAGCTGCAACAAGATCGTTCATCAAAGCCAATTGAGCAGCTGCAGCATCAGGGCGCATTTTCGTAATAATTTCAACTAAAGAATTCTCTGCCATTGATAAAAACTCATTGCGCTTATTAAGCCACACTTGATATTCATTCTGTTTTTCTTCTAAAATCTTCACACGTTCACTAATTTGATCGCGTAATTCTTGTAATTGTTGACGTTGTAGCTGAAAACGCGCATCTGCTGCCTGACTCCCAATATTGCTACAAAAACGCTCTATTTCTTCTGTATTTATCCCAGAGATCCCCTCAGATTTTTCTCCAGACTTTTCTTGTATCAATGAAATAATAGGAGCTTTTGTCTCTACCACAGCCTCTGTTGGCTCCTTCAGCTGAGCTGATTGATTGGATACAGTTTCAATTTTTGGTTTAGCGACTTCAGCAGACACTGGTGTCTGTTTTGCATTCTCTTCAGATGAAGCAATCTTATTTGGTGAAAGAATTGGCACAGGTACATTTTTCACGTACCCCCTCCCAACGGGAAAAGCCATGAATATTGCTATAAATAGAGAAAAAACATAAAATTGTAATTTTATCATTGTACAATAAGCTCCGCATGAAGAGCGCCAGAGGTTTTAATTGCCTGCAGAACTGCTATAATTGCTGTTGGTTTGACACCAATTTGATTTAATCCTTTAACGAGACTATCTAAATCAACGCCACTCAAAATACCAATATTAGATAATGACTGATCAACATCAATTGATGTTCTCGGAACCACAATTGTATCACCTGTTTCACTAAAAGGATTGGGCTGTGAAACACTCGGTTCCTCCGTTACACGTACTGTTAAGCTACCATGTGAAATAGCAACACGTGAAACGCGTACTTTTTCACCAATAACAACAGTTCCTGTACGTTCATCAACAACTACACGCGCTACCTCATCAGTAGGAATAGGTAATCCTTCAATTTCAGCAATAAAGCGTGCAACTGAAATATTGCGTGGTTTGTTTAAAACAATGGTTTTTGCATCACGCTCTCTAGCAACACTTTGTTTATAACGCTTATTAGCAAAAATATTAATTAGATCAGACATACGAACTGCTGTTGAAAAATCAGAATTCCGTAACTCTATAATAATCTCGTTACTATGATTGAAATTTCCATCAACCTTACGTTCTACAAGTGCACCATTTGGAATACGACCCGATGTAGGTACACCTTGGGTTACACTTTCTGCCGCTCCCTTAGCACCAAAACCAGAAATAACCATATTACCTTGTGCCACTGCATAAGTTTTACCATCTGCTCCAAGAAGCGGTGTCATCACTAATGTGCCCCCTTGTAAAGATGTTGCATCTCCCAAAGAAGAAACGGTTACATCAATCCGTGATCCTGGAGTTGCAAAGGGCATCATTTCAGCAGTGACAATAACAGCAGCTATATTATTGACACGGGATGCACCAGCAGGAGGGCTAATTCCTAAATTATCCAGCATAGCCCGCATAGATTGCTCTGTAAAAGGTGCATTTCGTAAAGAGTCACCCGTACCATTTAAACCAATCACCAAACCATAACCCACCAATTGATTAGAACGAACACCCTGAACAACCGCAATATCTTTTAAACGGGCTACTGCACTTGAACGTGCTAAATCTGAATAATGCATTTGTGCGGGATGTCCTCCCGAACCTAACCAAGCAGCATCAGCTTCCGCTGTAGAGTTATATTGTTCAACATTTTTCCCACCTTCATCTGCAAATGCTGGAATAAAGAGAACACAAAAAGACAAAAAACAAGCAAGAAAACGCATAACTATTAAAACAAGAAAACGCATAACTATTAAAAACCTACTCTTACATCACCATTTTGCAAAACGGTTCCCGTAACCACACGCCCTGAATCGGAATTGCGAACACGAATGACATCACCAGAAGATCCCGACTGTAAAACAACTCCTCGAGCTGTAATTTGCAAATTATGTGTTTGAAAAATCAACTTTGTTGCCTGACCACGCTCGACCAAAACTGGATCTCCCAAAGAAGAAAGAGAAATAGGCCGGCCTGCTGTTAAAGTACGTTTTGCCACCTTATGAAGAATTTGTTTCATATCCATCACATACAAGGAAGCTGCATCAGATTTAATAAAAAAATGCTTTTCGCTTAAACCTATATCGCTTATACGCTGACCAGCATAAATAGACTTATCCGGAACCAGAAAACTAATCCGATCAGCATAAGCTGCTGTTAATAAACAAAATGAAAGCAAAAAATTTATAAGCAAAAGCCAAAGATTTTTCATACCATTTACCTCAGATTTTTAGAAACAACCGCTGCCATTTCATCTGATGCTTGAATAACTTTAGAATTCATTTCATAAGAACGCTGTGCTGCAATAAGCTCTGTCATTTCTTTGACTGGATCAACATTAGAAGTTTCAAGCATTGCTTGCATAATGCTGCCATATCCATCCTCCTTTGGATCTCCTGGAACCGGCGCACCAGAAGCCTGTGTCTCACGGAAAAGATTATCTCCTATCGGCTCTAGACCTACCTCATTAACAAAATTCACTAAACGAAGCCGTCCCGCTTCTACAGCATTAGGATCTGTATCCGTTTGATAATAAATTGTCCCATCAGAACTGACTGTAATATTTTTGCTCCCTATAGGAATAGTAACAACAGGCTGCACTAAATTGCCATCCAACGTTATTATCTGCCCTGTTTCACTCAAATTAAAAGCACCTGAACGAGTATAAAAAACATTTCCATTGGGATCTTGTATTTCAAACCAACCATTTCCATTAATAGCGAGATCCAAAGCATTACCAGTTTGCACAAAAGCCCCCTGCGTATTAACCGTACGAACAGCAGCAGTACGCACACCCATCCCAATCATTGCTCCTTCAGGTATAATAGCTTGATTAAGCATATTAGGAACACCAACTGCACGATCTGCAACATACATCAAGTCTGCAAATTCTGCACGCCCACGCTTAAAACCCGTTGTGTTAATATTCGCCATATTATTAGCAATAACATCAAGATTAGTTTGCTGGGCAGCCATACCCGTTGCTGCAATTGACAATGATTTCATGACCATAATTTTTTCCTATACTTTTCTAAGCACTATTGTGCTCATACTAAATTTGCATCCGACTTACTTCAAGATATGCTTGTACAAGCTTGTCACGAAGAGCAATAGCTGTACTTAAAGACCTTTCAGCCGCCATGACCGAATTCACAACCTCACGCACACCAACATCACTCCCAGAGATTCTATCTATAGAAAGACTTTCTGCTGTTTGTAATTTTGTACCAACAACTTCTACAACCTCAGATAAAACCTGATCAAAACTGACTTTGTTTCCTCTTTCAATTATACCAGGCGATATCTGCTGCCCATTAAGACTATTCATTTGCGCACTGCCTTGCCCTAACGAATCAAGAACATTGTTTGACACAACAGAAGTCAATGCTTCAATCATTTTATACACTCCTACAAAATTCAAACTAAAACCATTAATTAAGATGATAAAACACCTTATCCTTTTAATAAATCAATCGTTTGTGAGACTAAATCGCGTGCTTGGCGAATTACTTGTAAATTCGCTTCATATGAGCGATTTGCTTCACGCATATCTGCCATTTCTATAATTGAATTCACATTAGGATATTTCACATAACCATTACTATCAGCAGCTAAATGACCAGGTTCATAACGCATAATAAAAGGCGCTTTATCAGTGCTAACACGTGTCACATGCACACCTTGTGCATCAATATAAGGATTAAGCGTCGCTTCAAAACTCACTGTTTTTCGCTGATAAGGTCGAGCGCCTGGTGACTTTCCCGTTGAATTGACATTAGCTAAATTTTCAGCAATAATACGCAAACGTGTTGACTGAGCACTCAAACCGGTTGTAGCAATCTGTTCTGCTGCAATAAGACGATCAGACATCCTTAAGCTCCTCCTCTAACTGTTGCCATTGTCATTCGATGAAAAGCTTTTACAATAGCAGTGTTAAGAGATATTTCACGACTAATATCTCCTCCTTTACGCATTTCTTCTTCTAAATTGACATCATTACCTGAATGAGTCACTTCCATAATATTTTCAGGACGGATAACATGAGTTTCCATACCATTTTCGGTTATATCCATATGATGAACATTCGTTACAGCCATAGAAATCGTTTTATTTTGTAAAATAGCTGTAAAGTCCTCTACATCACGGGCTTTATACCCAGGTGTATTTGCATTCGCAACATTACTCGCAATCGCCTTTTGACGAACAGATAACCAATCTGCTTGTTTATTTGCCATCTCAAAAAAATTAACCGAATCCATAATTCTTATCCTTTTACTTCAAACCATCATAAGAAAGAAAACTTGTGCGAGACTTGCCTGTGCGAGACTTGCCTTCGTATTTTTAAATCTACAAGAAAATGAAATCATACCCCGCCCCGCACTATAGATGTCTCTTTACCACACCTTGCTTTTATTAACCATAATAGCAAGACGTTAACTGTCATGAATGAATTAACTTCCTGACTTAATAAACAACATACGCATCACACTCAACCATCGCGATGCCATCCTTCATCTCTTTGAGAAGAAGAATTTTTTACACTTAACCAAGAAAGCAAGAAAAAAACCTCGTCTTGTCCGTTAAGGCTTAACTCAAAATCAATCTATACAGCTTATCATCAATGAAAGAACAACCTTTTCAAACAGCATTCCTTTTTCTATCAGGAGATTCACACAGAACTTTGCAAACATACTCTTAATTTATTAGGTTTATAAGAAAACCGATGAAGCTCTCTAAAACACCTCACATTGCCTTCTCTAAACAAATCATAAGCCATAAAAAGAAAAAATACTAACCGAACACAAACCTGTACACAACAAAATATAATCTCTTGAAAAAGAATTCTACCTTTTCTCCTATCAGCCGTTATTGACTTTTCAATAATTTAGCCAATTCTTCATAGGGATCAATAATAAGTGGCATATCAGGATTTTGCTTCATTGCAGTATAAACAGCGGGAACTAAAAAGACAGCTTGATCAAGAATATGGTCTGTCCCTGGACGATAAGCACCCATAGCACGTAAATCACGTGTTTCTTCGTAGCGAAAAATCATCTCTTTCAAATTTTTAACCAATGTACATTGTTCAGGTGTCCAGCTATGAGATGCCAAACGTGAAATAGAAGAAAGGATATCAACAGCAGGAAATCGTCCCTGTGCAGCAATAGCACGATCAAGAACAATATGACCATCCAAAATCCCACGAATAGTATCAGCAATAGGATCATTATGGTCATCACCATCAACCAACACTGCATAAACACCCGTAATAGATCCTTTCCCTTCCCTGCCCGGACCTGCACGTTCCAGCAAACGGGGCAATTCACTAAAAACTCGTGGAGGAAATCCACGTGAAACAGGTGGCTCATGAGCAGTAATAGCAATTTCTCTGGCTGCTAACGCATAACGCGTAATAGAATCGACAA
Organism: Bartonella bennetti; assembly: GCF_045945445.1. Taxonomy (NCBI): domain Bacteria; kingdom Pseudomonadati; phylum Pseudomonadota; class Alphaproteobacteria; order Hyphomicrobiales; family Bartonellaceae; genus Bartonella; species Bartonella bennetti. The sequence continues at coordinate 1,004,481 of NZ_CP174576.1, forward strand.
CAAGTAAAACATTATCCCCTAAAGAAGAAAAATATTCAGCAATTGTTGTAGCCATAATTGGAGCTAAACGCCGCATCATTGGGCTTTCATCACCTGTTGCGATTACCCCGATCAATTTGTGTAATTTATCTTGTAATATATCATCAAGCATATCACGTACTTCACGACCACGCTCTCCTGTAAGCGCTAAAACAACCGTATCAAAATGATCAGCTTGCATCATCATAGACAAAAGAGTCGACTTCCCTACCCCAGAACCAGAAAAAATTCCAATACGCTGCCCAAAACACAGGGGCGTAAAAATATCAATAACCTTAACGCCCGTGCGCAATCCTGCACCCACACGCGCACGTTTCAATGCTGGAGGTGCATAAGTCTCAATCGCCATATTTCGCGGACCAGAAGACAATCCCCCCTTGCCATCAATAGCCTCACCAAAAGCATTAACAATCCGTCCACACCAAGAGCGATCTGGGGCAACAAAAAGAGGCCCTTTTGGAAAAACAGAAGCAGAAAGTATAGGAACAACAGTTTCATCATAAGGTTTAATTAAAGCACTTTCTTCATTAACACGAATAATTTCACCTCGTAGAAGCTGTGTCTCACACTCAATACACACTGTATCACCCAATAAGACAGATTGTGATAAACCACGTGCAACTAATGTCCCCCGTGCTACATCACTAATAACACCACCTTGACTCACAAGGTGAGAATAATGATCGTTTTTGCGTTTTGCAAAATCAAGCAATCGATTTAAAGCAGTAGGAGAAGGAGTTGTCTCAATTATGTCAGTATTTGGATCAGCATTTGCTGCCTCTTTGGAAAAATTTGCCGTACCAGCTGATTCCTCAGCATTAGTATCAGTATCTTTTGCATCAGTAAGAGAAGAATTTATAACTGTATCTGTTGTTGGCATAGCATTGACTAAAACAACTTCTGGCACAGAACCATTTTTACTCTCTAGCATTGTACATACTCTTTAACACAAAACTTCTATGATCAAATATTTATATTTTTCCACTCAGAATTTGAATAGACTTAGAACGCATTTCTTCTTGCTGACGAAGCATTGCTTCAACACGTTCAAAAGCACGGCTTACTTCAATAAGACGAGTCATCTCTATCACACCATTCACATTCGAACTTTCAATATATCCCTGGACAACGCCATCACCGTTTCCCTCTTCTGACGGAAAAGCAGCTCTATCAGGAATCACAGAAGAATTCGGTCCATAACGCAACTGGGTACCTGGCTGAAATTGAAATAAACCAATTTTTCCAACAAAGACATTATCCTGATAGATACTCCCATCAGTTACAATACGTAGCATTCCCCCTGCTGGATTAAGCTGAATTGGTGCACCTCCCTCATCTAAAAAAGGCAACCCTGTCACAGAAACCAATCCCCCTTCCGGAGTCATGATCATTCGTCCATCACGAGTATAAACTTGTCCGAAAGATGCTTGCATAGAAAAATAGGAATCGCCTGTTACAGCAATATCAAGTGCATTACCCGTTTGTATCAAGGAACCACGATCAGTGGAAATATATCCCTTGCCAGCACTTGTGAAAAAAACACGATCCCCCTGTTCATGTGCAACAGAAGACACTAATGTATCGAACTTCATACCACCTGCGCGAAAACCTGGTGTATTCACATTCGCCATATTTTGCGCAATAGTCTCCATTCGCCGTTCCAAACCAATTTGGCCTGAAACACCCACATAAATTGGATTTTGCATATACCTAGTCCCTTTTCTGGAATCTTATCAACGACTTGCTTACAGACCACCCTGTTTGAAAAATTGTAAAGCCATTATTGTTTCATTTGAAAAATTTAATCCTCTGCCTACATTTGACCCTTGCAAAATCATTAAAGCGGGATTAACAACTGTTTGATTTTGAACATCATACATAGCAGAAAATTTTGCAATGAGATGTTCTAATTTCTTCGGATCTTGTAAATCCTTAAGCGACATACGTGACTCTAACAAAGATTTTTGCGCTTCAATTGGCGATGTAAGCACATTCTCAGAAATATTGAATGCCTTAAAAATAACAGCGGACAAAGCTTTATCGCTAAGGATCTGGTAAGCCCAATTTTTTTCTGTCAGAATATTATCCTTCACCATTCCGCCAACAGTTCGAGTGAAATACAAAGCAAGACGTGTTCCCTCATTAACTTGTCCCGCTTCAACTTCCAATGTTTGTTGCATATATTTATTCACGGTAATCGTTTTTGCGCTCTCTCTTTGTGTCGCTTTTTCACCATATTTGCTAAAATTAAATGCCTCTGCAAATTGCTGATAACGTTTATCTACTAATTGAGCAGCGTACTGAGGATCTGAAAGCACCTTACGAATCATGCCTTTAGCAAAAATCATATCTTCCAATCCATAAGCTTTCATAGCATAATTATAGATCTTATCATTTGCCAAAAAATCATCAACTGACTTCACACCAATAATATGCTTAACATAATAATCTGTCTCATGTTTAACTTGTGGCTTTTGGAAAAGCCGATCATACGTTTGTTTCATATTATCAATTGTACTTCTGTAACTCGTATATGTGCTAATCATAGAAAATCCCTCTCTACATAAGCCCCCATTTAAAGCATAAAACTTGTCTAAAACTTATGATAAAATCACTTTGTTATTATTAATAAGAACTATTTTATAAGCCTTTGTTAATAGACTAAATGCTTTTTATTTTATAAATTATTATATCTCTTAACACTTTTTTATAATATTAAGCAAATAAATGGTAAGTTTTACACAAGCATAAATATTTATATTTCCACAAAAATTGAAAATAAGGAGCTCACAGCCTTGGGTGTTATTATAGGATTAGTAATTATTTTTGGATCCATACTTGGTGGTTATGTTGCCATGGGAGGTCATATTGATGTTTTAATACAACCATGGGAATTTGTTATTATTTTAGGATCAGCCATTGGAACATTTATTGTTGCCAATCCTTTTTCTGCTATTAAAGATACACTGAAAGCAACAATAGAAGCAATGAAAGATGCTGTCCCAAAACAAAAAGATTTTTTATCACTATTGGGTTTACTTTACGTGCTTATGCGCGAAATGCGTTCAAAATCAAGATCTGAAATGGAAAATCATATTGACAATCCGAAAGAATCTACACTCTTTCAGCAATATCCTCTGATCTTAAAAGATGAATCTTTAACCAATTTTATTTGTGACTATTGCCGTCTTATTGTCATGGGTAATACACGCCATTTTGAAATTGAAGCTTTGATGGATGAAGAAATCCATACAATTTCATACGATTCTCAAAAACCCTATCAAGCAATGCAAACTATGGCTGATGCTCTTCCAGCTCTTGGAATTGTCGCAGCTGTTTTAGGTGTAGTTAAAGCCATGGGAGCCATTAGTGAACCACCAGAAGTGTTAGGACACTTGATTGGAGCTGCCCTTGTAGGAACCTTTGCTGGCATTTTTTTTGCCTATGGTATCTTTGGCCCTCTAGCCTCAAAAATCAAAACAGTGCGTAATAAAAAAGTGCGTATTTACATTGTTGTTAAACAAACATTGTTGGCTTACATGAACGGCGCAATACCCCAAATAGCAATCGAGTACGGTCGTAAAACCATCTCAGCAAAAGACCGTCCAACAATCGATGTTATGGAACAACATGCAATCGCTGGTCAAGGTACTGAAAAAGAGGCTGCCTAAATATGACTAAACCGATCGAAAAACAAGCAAATGAAGAAAAAGCGCAAGAAGATAAAAAACAAGATGCACTGACTCAACATATTTTGCGTGCAGCTGGCCTATCAAGTGATGACCTCATGTCATTTCAATATGTTTTCCGTGATGCAGCAAGTAACCTTTGTATGCGATTGGGCAATTATACATCTTTAAAATTTACGACAGATGTACAATCGCTTGATACACTCAAAGCAGATCAAATTACCCAAGCGATTGGAACAGAAGCACTTCTGATTTATTTTAATTCCGATCGTTGGGGAGATGATGTTATTTTTGTTCTTGATGCAACACTTGTAGAACTCGCAACGGAAGTGTTTTTTGGGGCTTCAGAACCCATGGTAACAAATCGTAATGGACGCCCTTTTAGCCCGGTAGAATGCAAAGTCGGCGCAACTTTTGGAAAATTGTTAGCCTACGCATTAGATGGTGTCTTTGGTATCGGTGATGGATCACTTTTAATTTTCAAACAAACATGTAAAGCACAAGAATTTAATGCAGAAACATTTAACCAATCACAAATGTTTTCCTGCACTCTCGGAGTTAAATGCGGTGAAGTGGAAACACGCGTGAATATTTTAATGCCACGCAGTTGCCATCGCCCTATCCAAGAAGCTGTTACGCGTGCGCTCCGCACTCCTGCAAAACGCACTGATCCCCTTTGGGCCAAACGTTTAAAACAAGAAGTCAGTCGATCACGTGTACACATTGAAGCTTTTATTCAACAGGGCTCAATGACTTTAAATGAATTATCCACCCTCAAAGTAGGGCAGATTTTACCCCTTCCTGCCAATGCTGTAAAAAAAATTAAATTACGCAGTGGCAATAAATCACTTTATAAATGCTCCCTTGGTAAAATTGGGACAAGTTTTTCTATCCGAGTTACAAACCCTATTGATGAAGAAGAGGAAATGATTGATGAGTTGGTTCATGTTTAATTTTGTAAGTGCACTTTTGGCTTTGGCCTCATTAAGTGTTTTGATTATTACAATACGCAAACTCGCTGCCACTATCCAAATGGGACGTGAGCTCGCAAAACAAGTTCAAATGGGGACAGCTTGTCTTGACCAAGCTCTTTCAACCCTGCGTGAAGAACATCAAGAGTTCCGCGATGAAAATAAAAAAATGGATGCACGTATGATTGAATCCACACGTATTCGGCGTGATATTGACCGCTCGATCTCCCATATGGAAAATGTCCGTGATCAATTGAAAAGTGATTTCAATCAATTCCGCGGCATTTTAGCCGCGCAAGCTCATGGGCCCTCTGTAGCATCTGGTGCAATACCTACTCTTCACCGGCAACCTATTGTTCCTAAAAGCCTGCCTGTTTTTGTACAACGCAAAGTTCATAAAACTCCCCTTAACAACAAAATACAACTTTAAAAAACAAAATTTTAAAACCTTTAAAGGTAGAAAAAATAGTACGGTGACAGAATGACGAATGACATAAACAAACCCGGAATTCCTAAAGGAATCAATCCTACAGCAACACCCAATCTTACAACACCAAAAGTTGGAGAGGGTATAGCACCAAAACCTGGAATGCCAGGAAGTTTTGGAGCTGGAGCACCACTATCAGGAACAGCAACACCTACTCCTGGAGCAAAACCAGGTGCTCCCGCTTTTGGAGCTGGCGCAGCAGGAAAAACAACTATTGGAAGTTCAGGTGCTTCAAAAGCACCCCAAAACGCAGGTGACACATCCAGCAATACAGAACTCATTATGAGTATTCCTGTTGAAGTTCAAGTAGTACTTGGTTCAACAACAATGCCAGTCTCGACCTTAATGGATTTGGGAAGAGGTGCAGTTATTACACTTGACAAACAAATTGGAGATCCTATTGATATCGTCGTTAATGGCCGTGTTATCGCCCGCGGCGAAGTCATTGTTCTAGAGGATGATCCTTCTCGTTTTGGGGTTAGCCTTACCGAAATTATTGATAAATAACTGATTTCAAATCTTATGAAAGATAAATATGACGCAGGTAAAGCAAACAAAAACTACAGAAGAGCTCAATGCTGTATCAGAGAATATACCCTCTGATAGAGAAAGCTCCACGACAATTATCGATACGCTTTCTGGACAACAAAAGGTTGCAGCTCTGCTTGTTGCTTTAGGGAAACCTGCTGCTGCGCGTCTTTTAAAACACTTTACACCAGATGATTTACGCCGTCTTAGTGGGCAAGCACATACCTTACCCAATATTTCTCTTGCTGATTTTGAAATTTTAGTTCGTCAGTTCGAAGATGCTTTTGCAGAAGGTGTCTCATTTTCAGAAGCTGGTACAAAATTCGATAATTTAATACAAGAAACATTGCCAGAAGACGAAGCTGCTTTAGTTTTTGATCCTTCAAAAGCACCAACACTGCCTCAAGAAAGTATTTGGGATATCATTAAAAAATTAGACATTGATGTTTTACAAAAGCATCTTATACAAGAACATCCACAAGTAATCAGTTATATTATTTCTCGCCTTCCTTCTGAAATAGCAGCAAAAATTTTGATGGCGCAACCAATGTCTATGCGTAGTAATCTTACACGCAGAAGATTACACCTGCGCACAGTTTCGCCAGAAATAGAAACACTTCTTGATCAAGCGCTACGACCTGCACTCCTAAAGAACAATGATGAAGGAGACAAAGCGCATCACAACCAAGTGGCTGTCATTTTTAATGAGCTTGATAAAGAAGATATTGATGAAATGTTGGCCAATCTTGATAATCTAAATCCAGAAGATATAGAAAAAATCAAAGCAAAACTTTTTGTTTTTGAAGATATTCCACGTTTGACAGAACGAGCACGATTACTTCTTTTTGATGGAATTGCAGCCGATACTATCATTACAGCTTTGCGTGGCGCAAAAGACCTTATGAAAGAACTCATTCTGAATTCTCTTTCACAACGGACACGCCGCATGGTAGAAACAGAGCTTTCTGTAGAGAATGAAGCTATTCAACAAGAAGCGATTAACAACGCACGCCGTAGCATTGCTCAAACAGCTATTAAACTATCAGAACAAGGAACAATAAACCTTTTAGGTGAAGAGGGAACGTCCTAAAGGACGCACTGAACCAGCATGTCAGATGAAAAACCCGATAAAGAAAGTAAAACAGAAGAACCAACCGAATATAAAATTCGTAAAGAAGAGGAAAAAGGAAATCTTCCTTTTTCTCGTGAATTACCTATCTTTGCTTCACTTGTAAGCTTTAGTCTCATTTGCGTTTTTATCTCCTTTCCAGCTATTTCAAAACTTACATATTTTTTGGTCCAATGGCTCGAACGTCCAGAATCCTGGCGTATTAATACTGCAGAAGATGTCAAACACTTGATTTATTTAGTAGGTGGAAATGTAGGATTAGCCTTGGCCCCTATCTTAATTCTTATCCCCTTACTTAGCATTACTGCATCAGCGATACAGAATGTACCAAAATTTATCATAGAGCGTATTCGTCCGCAATGGTCGCGTATCTCTCCTGCCAATGGATTTAACCGAATCTATAGTAAAGCAGGATTAGTTGAATTTTTAAAATCACTCACTAAGCTTATTGGTGTTAGTTTAATTATTTATTTGATATTTTTCAAAAGCAACACAATTTTCATTAATGCACTTTTAACAGATGCATCAGCTTTACCAAAATATATTCACAAAGAATTGATTAATCTATCCCTCTCTTTTACTACAGCCGTTATTGCTCTTGTGGGTTTAGACATCGCATGGTCACGTTTTCACTGGCGTCAACAATTACGCATGACCAAACAAGAAATTAAAGAAGAACATAAAAACCTTGAAGGAAATCCTGTGGTTAAAGCACGAATGCGTTCCTTATCACGAGACCGTATTCGCCGCAGAATGATTGCCAATGTTCCTACAGCAACCCTTATTGTAACAAACCCTACTCACTTCTCTGTTGCTTTACGCTATAAACCACCGCTTGATTATGCACCAGTTGTAATTGCAAAAGGGCAAGATATCCTAGCATTACATATTCGTGAAATTGCCATAGAACATGACATCCCCATTTTTGAAAATATCACTTTAGCACGAACGCTGTACAAACAAGTTGAAATCGACCAAACAATTCCAACAGAATTATATGAAAGTGTTGCCGCTTTAATTCGTTTTATTAACAATCAAAAAAATTACTAAAATAATAATTTATTAATTTTCTTTCTTAAAATTTAACAATAAAAAGCATAAATTAAGAAAAAGAAAGAATTAATCAATAATGTTTAACAATGATATAAAGTTAAAAGATGAAAAAAGATTATATAATTGAAATTCGTGAAATGGTTCTGGCAAAACAGGTTGCGCAATTTATTCCAGAACTACGATTAATTGACGTAGGTGACTTTATTGCCTGTATCCATACTGAACGCTTCAATTATCTTTCTGACCTCATTGAGAGTGCAACAGAATTGCGTTTTTATCCTCATACAATGCGCTTTGCCCGTAACGCAAGTTATGAACTAGACTGGAATACCACGCCCAGCATATTACTTCACATGGAGTTTTCTAATGAAGGAGTTAACGCTTTTTTCCGCATCTTTATGTCTGCTGAAGAATTTGGAGTTGAGCTAGATAATTGTATTTTTGATAATCCTTCCGATGAAGAAAGCAATACCAGCGCTTTCATGAATGCGCTCAATAATGCACGAATACAAAAACCACTTACGCATTAAAACAAAACTACATTTATCTAAAATGTGTTTACTCACAAAATGAAAAAATTATGCGTAAAAAATTCTCTTCTCTTCACGAATAAGTAAAAACTTAAAACACTCTGCATTTTAGAAATAGATCTGAAACCTGAATGTAAATTAATAAGGTAAGTTGAAACACTTTTGACTCTATTCTATTTTTTATGATCCAATCTCATATGTCTTTAGAAAAGAAACCTTCACATAACACTTTTATAAATTGTTGTTCATCTTTCAGATCAAATTAATGCAAAAGTATGCAATAAGAATAAAAAATCGAAAAAGCCTTAAATTCCTTCCACAATAAATATGTGATTAATTTTTTATAGAGATAAACTTTATTCACAATTGATATAATCACTTTAGATAGTAACGGTTAACTTTTAGGGTATTTATCATAAGATTTAAGAATAAATATTCGTAAATATAATAGAGATAAAAATGGTTAAGTATACTGGCTATAAGCGCTAGTTTGATTATAAGTTCTCCAATGAGACGTAGACCTGCTTTTATGAAGCCTATAAATTTTAGTTTAGAAATATCAAATTTTAACGCTTACGCAGAGCGTTAAGAGTGATACACAAACTGATAAAAATTAATTAACAGATTTGGAAATTTGTTTTTTATATTTTATTGCCTTTAAAAAACTGACAAACATCTTTATCGGGTATTTTTCATGCTACGTATTTTATCAACTGAAAGATAGTTAAACTGTTTGACAAGCAAATCTTTCAGGACAGCTTTTGAAAAACGTTGATTAACATCATCAATAATCCGTTCTTTGATCATCTCAAATTTTACTTTTTCGATTTCACGCACATCAGAATAGCTACCCCAAAAATATTGAAAAATAGTATCATTAATCAAGGTCCCTACAGAAATAGATATCTCTTTTTCAACTGTTTTATCTACTATATAGGCAAGCTGTACAATGATATACCCCTGTACATTACCATCAACAAAAATCGGAACACTCATGATTTCCGTATTATTAGAACCAATCTCTATAGCAATGGGAGTGGTTTCTTCCGACTGATTAGGATCAACTGCATTCACTTTAAGGCTAAAGACTAAAGCGCCCAAAGCCACTAAACAAATCCACAAGCCCATTGCAATCATTCTAATCATCTAGAATGCCCAGCATTAACCAAAACTGGATCGTAAGTTCCATCTGTTTCTTCAGCGCGAACAGCAACCTGCATAATTTGAGACAAATCTTTTACTGCCTCCAGGTGAATACGCAGAAGTTCACTATTACGGTTTAATTTTTCTTGTAAATCCGTTAACAAGCGCTGTACCTCAATTTCAATATCCTGGTCCATATAACGTTTTACATCGTTCATTGATTTATTAAGATCACGCAAACCACGTGTTTTACGCAAATTAATTTCTTCATAATCTGGAGAACCGTGATTTTCTAGCATATTGCTTTCATAGTCAACAACTTCTGATAACCCCTTAATGGCAGCATTAAATTTAGTCATGGCCCAATCACGACCAATGAGATTATTGTTAAGAATTTTTGTTTTCAATGCAACATTTTCATCATCGTATTGTACTACAGACATTTCCATTCCCCTCTAAAATATTTATTCAATTCTCATCTTAATAAGATATTCAGTTCGTTTTCATTTGATCATAACGCGTCAAATCTAGTTCATTTTTGTAAATAACTGCATCCGCTAATACACTTTGGCATCCAATAGCTGATCTGTTTCTACTGCAGACAATGATGTGCCCGTTTCTTTTCTCATTTGATCAGAAACTAACATCTGTGCAATGCCAATTCCACCAGATACTGCAAATTCTTTAGCTAATTGTTCAGCCATCATTGACTTCCAAATTTGTCCTGCTTGCCCTTTTCCAAAAATCGATTGTATATCGGTTGCAAACATACTTTCAACAAAAGTTTGTAATACAAAAGCTTCAAAATCTCTAAAAACTGCAGCTTCTTTACTTTTTACAGATTGTGGCCTGATATGAGCCTGTTGTACAATCCCATCAGAAATTAAATCATCTGGTACTGCTAAAGCCGAATGAGCGTGTGCTAAATCAGCAAAACTACTCCCCTCTTGTTCAGTTGTCTGTGCACGAGCAATTTTTTGTAAAGAATACAATTTTTCGACAGAAGCCCGATATTCAAGTGGATCTGCTGCACGGGCAACATCAAGCACAATATCAGACGGAGGCTGAATAGCCATAAATTTCCCCTTTTTACCTAACTCTCGCTTTTCTTTGCAATCAAATTTCTAGCTTATAAGATTTCTTCTTTCTTTCAATAGCTCTTTATAGAAAGAAAAAATCCTCATAATTAAGGTAATAGATATAAACGTCCAAACTTATGTCAAGCTGACGTCTAACACATTTTATTTGCAATATACTCTTCTAGCATATCACTAAATTGTTTGTGTTTTTCTATTGATTGCATTTCTTTATACTTATCTTCTAATCTTTTCGAACGGCTAGAAGCTTCACACACAACTTGTTTTTGTTGTGCAATTTGTCCTTGAAGTTTCTTTTCAAACTTAGCAATATGATGCAAACGTTTTGCTAAAAAAGAAGCATTCCAAAAATTGAAAGCCGAATCTTTTTCCATCAAAGAGAAAAGCGCACGCGTCTCTTCCTGACAAGAAAAAAGCTGGCCCTTCATATATTCCAATTCAGCTTTACGATGTGTTTCAATAAGACTTTGTACTTTTAAAAGTCTTCCATAACGTTTTCTTTTCTGCGCCGTTAAGATCATTTCTTAAGCCAATCATGTAATTCAGAATTAAACAAGTGTAAAAGTTCTGGCATCAAAATATAAAGTAAAAACAAGCCTCCACACATAACAAAAGGTAATGAAATAAAATAAACTGGAATGGTAGGTGTTAATTTATTTAGCAATCCTATCGTAATATTAATCAAAATTGCATAAATAATAAAAGGCGCTGCTATCGACAATGTAGTTAAAAACGCACGCGATAAAGCCTCATGATAATCTGTCAAAGCAGCTTCTGGATTTGGAATAAAAGCTAGAGGGATGATATCATAAGATGCTAAGAGCCCCTGAATGGTGATAATATGCAAATCGCTTGCAAAAAAAAGTATGATAGTCGCAAAAACTAATACATTTGCAACATGTGATTCTGGCGTTGACTCAGTGATACTATGACCAGGTTGGCCAGAAAATCCTATTGACATCCCAATAATTGAGGCCATAAATTGCAAAGCCCATAAATAAGCATGAGCAATTACCCCAAAAGTAGCCCCAATTAACATCTCAGCAAACAAAGCACGGACAAGCAATGCAAGATCGGGTTTATCACCTAGAGTCTTAAAAGAGTCTGTAACCAAAGGAAGAATAGCAAGTGAAAAAGAAATGCCAATAAATAAACGCAAACTCATAGGAATGCGTACACTAGACATTCCCGGCATCAACATTAAACAAGCTCCAACCCGCGAAAAAACTAACAAAGCAATTGTTACCAATTGCTCAATTGAAAAAGATGTTAGGGGAAGAACAGATGTTAATGACATAAACCCCTCACCTTTTAAGAAATAGTTCCCAATGTTTTAACTTCAATTCCACGAGCAATTTCTGCATGAGAAAGCACAGGCAAAGTTGGAAAAAGACGTTCGATAATCATGCGGATATAAGGCCGCGCTTCAGGAGATGTGATCAGTGCAAAACGCGTTGCTTTTTCCATATGTTGTCGAATAAGTACCGTCGCATCCGTCCCAAACTTTTCAAGTTCAACTGGGTTAATATCAAATTCAATAATGTCACCCTTTGTATCACGCTTTAACGCCTTATGAAAAACGAGATCCCAATGGCTTCCCATCCGCAAAACATTCAAAATGCCATTTTCAGATAAATCACCACAAATTTGTTGTGACATACGCAACCGTACATGCTCAGCAATCAGTTCACAACGCCGCACATGAGGTGCTATTTCAGCCACTGCTTCGAGAATAAGATTAAGATTACGGATAGAAACACGTTCTGATAATAAAAGTTTTAAAATCGATTGTAAACCCGAATAGGAAAGATGTGCAGGGCAAATCTCTTCTAATAATTTACGATATTCGCTCCCTAAACGCTCAAGAAGAATGCGCATATCTTTATAAGAAAATAATTGTGCTAAATTATTGCGTAAAACCTCACTTAAGTGCGTTAATAATACAGAAAGATTATCGACTGCCATATAGCCTTCACGGATTAGTTCAGAACGAAATGTCTCTGAGGTCGAAAAAGCACGCATCCCAAAAGCCGGCTCAGATACGTATTCACCTGGAATATTTGGAATAGGCTTATTACCTGGCATAATAAGAACATCACCAATACGCATTTCGTAAGAAGCAATAACCGTACCATATAATTTGATCCAATAGCTTTTTCCCGGGACTGTATAATCATCGGATATTTGAATTTCAGGAATAACAAAACCATACTCCTGTGCAAATTTACGGCGCATTTTTGCAACACGATTAGCTAATTCAACTTTTTGCGGCAATAAACGTTGAGATAATTGCTTACCCATAGCGATTTCAATCTGTACTATTTCAAGAGATGCTTTTACTGATTGACTCTCTTCCTGGTGAGCCATCTGATTTTCTTTTTCACGCAAAGCTTCTTTCGCAAGAGCTTCCCTTTTTAAACGACGGGGAATAGAATAACCAATTGAAGCCATCAGAGCAGACAAAAGTAAAAAAGGAAAAGAGGGTAAACCCGGCATCAATCCCAGCATTAATAACAGTAATGATGATACAAAAAGAGCCTTAGGATATCCTCCAAGTTGCCCCAAAACAGCCTTTTCAGCAGAGCCGCGTGTTCCCCCTTTTGAAACCAAAAGACCAGCTGCCAATGAAACAATCAATGCAGGTATCTGCGTAACAAGACCATCTCCTACAGAAAGCTTAGTAAAAACATCCGCTGCACCAGACAATGACATTCCATGCCGCGTTACACCAATAACAATACCACCAAAAATATTAACAGCCGTAATAATAAGACCGGCAATAGCATCACCACGCACAAACTTTGATGCCCCATCCATTGCCCCGAAAAATGAACTTTCTTCCTCAAGCTCCTGACGGCGATGCTGTGCCTCTTTTTCATCAATAAGGCCCGATGAAAGATCAGCATCAATGGCCATTTGCTTTCCTGGAATAGCATCCAGTGTAAAACGCGCGCCCACTTCAGCAATACGCGTCGCACCTTTAGTTATCACCAAAAAATTGACAATAATTAAAATAGCAAAAACAACAAGACCAATAACAAAATCCCCACCCATAACAAATTGTGAAAAACCTTGAATCACATGCCCTGCAGCTTTATATCCTTCATCACCATGGGTCAAAATTACACGGGTGGTTGCAATATTAAGCGATAAACGCAATAAAGTTGCAATCAACAAAACTGTTGGAAAAGCTGAAAAATCAAGGGGCCGTTGGATCCATAACGAAACCATCAAAATCAAAACAGAAAATGCAATAGAAAAAGAAAGTCCTAAATCCAAAATAAAAGCAGGAACTGGTAAAAAGAGAACTGTAAGAATAATGATAATTCCTGCTGCAAACGCAACATCTCGACCAGAAAACTTATCCTGGTGAGCAATATTGACCATTGAACCATGCTGCTGCACACTTTTCTCCTTATACAATCACACTGAATACCCTTTGTGCAAAGCTTTCTTTAGCTTATTTTCAAAGCATATCTAGTTTATTTTCCTTAGAGTTACCTTTGCTCTCTAGTTCATTATCTCATTGTACAAAGTAAATGATAAAGCTTGTGTGAAAATGGTGCTGTACCATGCAATCTCTCTATATCAAAACAACAGCTAAATATAAACATATCAAACTATAATAAATAAAGGATTATTTTAAGCTTGCTGAGTATCTCATATCAGCATATATTACATCATGTAACATTATGTGTATCATAAATAATACAATTCGAAAAGGAGAATTCGGTGATTGATATTATTAAAACTACTATGCTTTATTCAACGCTAATTGTTGGTATTAATATTGCTATTGTAATTGCCTTAATTGTGGGTGCGCAATAAATAACAAACAGCTAATAGCTATAGATTTTTGGGATATTTTTCTTGTTTTTATACTCCATTTTTCAATGGTACTAATAAAAAGATAAATATCTAGTGTATTGGAAAAAGCTGACAGAAAATTGGAAATTACTTTGTATCAATGTGTAGATTAGGGTTGAAAATATTAAGATACAAACGAAAATCATCTTTTAAAGGGTAGTCTGCAATTAAGTCTATATAAAAAGTTTTTATTAACTTAATTCTGTTTTTAAATAGCAACTCATCGCCACAAAATAAAGACTATTGTATTCCTATCGCCCTATAATATAGAAAAAAGAAACATTAAAGCCATTAGTTATTTTGAAAATCGTCGCTTTTCCTCTTTAAACTGATTACCACTAAAGAATACGAATGTGCACGATGCATTGCGATTATTAGACATGTTTTAACTTTTTTATTAACTAGAAAGAAATAAGCACTAAAAATTGTACAATATATCTTATACAAACAGGAAAGAAATACATAATGATTAACTCAGATCTTAAAATATTTGTTTCACCCACCTATAAACGGAAACTTCACATTGTCCATGATATTTTGGAATATAGTCTTGTGCTCATAGTGAGTTTAAGCGTTATTTTTTCTGCTCTCTTTTCCTTTTTAGATCATTTTTAAGATATATTTTTGAAAGTCAATGCTTCATCTAGCAATGAAAGTGGTTGTTTTGTCCTCAAAACTGCTTGCGCTTCTTTTTCATCGTGCTGCATTTGTGCTATCAGAGATTCTAACTCATAAAATTTTTCTTGTCCCCGTAAAAACTGCAAAAAAGAAACCGTACAATTTTCACCATAAAGATCACCATCAAAATCAAATAAATAAGTTTCTAGCACTGGTACTCCATTACTAACAACAGTTGGCCGACATCCAAAACTTGAAATACCATCATATAAAACACCATTAGCACGACGAAATTTTACCGCATAAACACCATGAGCTAAACTCGTCTGAGGAGGAACAAACTGATTAGCTGTAGGAAAGCCCAACCTCCGCCCCAGTTTTTCACCTTGTATAACATTTGAGCTCACCCGATAGTGATAGCCTAGCAAATGAGCTACTTGTGATACTTGTCCTTTTAATAAGAGCTTCCTAATAAAACTTGAAGAAATCGTTCGTCTTTGTGCATTACATAGGCAAGGAATTTGCACCACTTTAAAACCATATTCTTCACCTCTTTGACAAAGAAAACTCACATTTCCACTTTTTTGACAGCCAAAACGAAAATTTTCCCCCGTTACCACAACAGAAACATCAAGCGTTTCTTTTAAAATTACAGTAATGAATTCATCGGCTGAAAGAGCAGAAAATTGTGCATCAAAAGGCTGCTCTATTACCCCATGGAAACCAATAATTTTAAAAATTTCAGCTTTTTCAGCAGCTTGTGTTAAACGATCGACAGAAGTTGAACCCTGAAAAAAACTTTTTGGATGTGGTTCAAACGTTAAAACAAGGGCCGGCCTCTTTTTTTCACGTGATAAATCAAGAGCTTTTTGTAAAACCGCTTGATGACCAAGATGAACACCATCAAAATTTCCAATCGCGAGCACCGCACCACGCCACGCTAAAGGAAGAAGATTATATTCCTGAAGACGCAAAAAATCGAACATTACTGAAGCATCCACATCATTGCATGTGGCTGATAACCATAACGATCAAAAAAAGCATGCAAAGCTTCTTTATTTACAATACCATTGTGCTCATAGTCATGATGGTGAATGCCTCCCATAATATAAAGGGAATCAAGAGAGAAATGTATCGCTCCTTTAATATCGGTCAAAAGACCATCACCAATAGCTAAAACCCGATTTTTATCTACTATTCCACGGATTTTCTGTAATTTTTTAAAGGCACATTCATAAATTGGAGCGTAAGGCTTTCCAGCAATACGCACCTCACCTCCTAATTGTTGATACAAGCGTGCCAAAGCACCAGCGCACCAAATTTCTTGATTTCCACAATGAACGATAATATCAGGGTTAGCACAAATAAAAGGCAAATTCCTTTCTCGTAAACGACAAAACATCTCTTCATAAGCATCTGGTACCGCCTCTAAATCTTCAAGAAAACCACTACAAACAATCGCAGAAGCTTCCCATTCTTCAACCAATTCGCAAGATAATCCTTCTAATAAAACTAAATCACGTTGTGGACCAATGAACAAAACTTTACGTGGAGCAGAGCGAATAAGATCACGTGTTACATCACCTGAAGTGACGATTTCATCATAACACTCTGTATCGACTTGCATCATTCGTAATTGGGCAACCACATCTTCTTTTGGTCGAGGAGAATTTGTCAACAAAACAATACTTTTTCCCATTTGTCGAATTTTTTGCAATGTTTGCACTGCCGATTCAAAAACCTGCACACCATTGTGCACAACGCCCCAAACATCACAAAAAACAGCATCATATTGCCTTATGAGAGGATCGATATGTGTGAGTTCTTTCATAAATACACCCGTTGATGTGTTCACTATTTCTTAAGCTATCTCTTATGTTTATGTATCATATCGACATATGCCAATTATTTTATTTTAATATATTGATCTATCTATATTTTACAAAATTAAAGACAATATCATAAGACTAAAGAAAAGAATTTTCAAACTCTCTTCTACAAAACTCTACACAATGCCTCTTTATTCTTTAAACTATTTCTATTCATTTTTTGGATTTTGTTTATGCCTTTCGTGCAAAACGATCAGAAATTATTATGAATATAAAAACAAGTCAAAAAATAAGCTAACTCTTAAATATAGTAAAATAAATTATTTCACGATATAAATTTATCTTATAATAAAAAATAATACTGTTTAATAAAGTGAATAATTTCTCTATTATTGAGAGTATGTATAAAAAAATTATAGAATTCGGCCACTCTATAGATGATGAGAAAAAACTATTAAAGTTGTCTATAAAAAGTGGAGCTTGTCGTAAGAAAGCACATAAATTGTAAGAAAATTTTAGAGTTGTTCAAACAATGACTCTTTATTTACAAGTTGTAAAAAGAATTATAAGGCTTTTAAAATAAGATTTACAAAATAAAATATAAAAGAGGGGCCCTTATACAGATTTTACTTTCTCTTTTCTACTCTTTTTTTAAAAGAAAGAGCTTATAAGAGGTAGTCTCTTCATAAAAAAGTACTAAATTAATAAAAAAGCATTTACATAAATTTTCTCCTATCAAACCATACAACTCTCTTTATAAAAAAAATAACTAACTGCTTTCTATCCGTGAGAAAAAAGGTATAGAAATAGCTCCAATGACCAAATGCACTCTTATTGACAGAAAAACAAATATCATCATAAGATACTCTACAATATACTTATCATATTTTATTATCGAGAATAGCTTTTTTATTACAAACCCAATATATCCTCATGAACCTGATTAAAAAATTTATAACAGTCGCTTCTGGAACTCTCACAAGCCGTTTTTTTGGCTTCATTCGTGAAATGCTCATGGCAGCGGCTCTTGGAACAGGTCCTGTATCTGATGCGTTTAACGCTGCTTTTCGCTTTCCTAATACCTTCCGTCGTTTTTTTGCTGAAGGAGCCTTTCAAACAGCTTTTGTTCCTCTTTTTGCTAAAAAAATCTCAGAAAATGGATCAGAAAATGCATGCAAATTCGCAGAAGAAGTTTTTGGTGTTTTGTTTTCACTACTCTTACTTCTCACTATTGCTATGGAACTGAGTATGCCTTTTTTGGTCCGCACACTGATTGCACCAGGCTTTGCAGAAGATGCTACAAAATTTAACGCTACAATCCGTTTTACTACTATTATGTTCCCCTATTTAGCATGCATGTCCTTAGCAGCGATGATGGGAGGAATGCTGAATGCACTCCAACACTATTTTGTTGCAGCTATTGCCCCTGTCTTTCTAAATATTATCTTGATATGCGTGCTCGCCTATGCTTGGATCTATCAACTTGACACTTGGCATATTGGACTAAATCTTTCCTGGGGGGTAACAGCAGCAGGACTTCTTCAATTGGCTCTTATGACAATAGCCTTACGTAAAAGCGGAATGAAACTTTCCTTCCGCCTACCTCATTTTAGCCCCAATGTCCGCCAACTGTTAATTTTAGCCTTCCCTGCTGCTATCACAGGGGGAATTACACAAATTAATTTATTGATTAATACCAATATCGCTTCTAGCCAATCAGGTGCCGTCTCTTCTCTTGTTTATGCTGATCGTCTCTACCAATTGCCCCTTGGAGTGGTTGGTATTGCTGTTGCAACAGTTCTTCTTCCTGAATTAACAAAAGCGCTACGCAACAAAAAAAATACAGACTCTGATGAATTGCAAAATCGTGCAATTGAGTTCTCTTTATTTTTAACTTTACCCGCATCAGTTGCTTTTCTGCTTATATCTAATCCCATTATCAGTCTTCTCTTTGAACGAGGTCAATTTAGCAGTGACTCAACAAACAGTGTTGCTCAATTGCTCCAGCTTTATGGAATTGGTCTTCCAGCTTTCGTACTCATAAAAGTTTTTATTCCTAATTTTTTTGCTCGCGAAGATACAAAAACACCCATGGTTTTTGCAGGCGTTTGTGTTTTTATCAATATCAGCTTAGCCCTAACATTATTCTCGTTTTTGTCGGCACGGGGTATTGTCATCGCTGAAATTACTGCCGGCTGGGTTAACATCTTATTACTGTGTAGCACCCTTCTTAAACGAGGCTACTGGAAATATGATGCACAACTAATAAAGCGGATGGCATCTCTCATAATCGCCTCTTTCTTCATGGCTCTCACTTTGTACTGTTCCATTAGCTTTTTCTCTATGCCTTTATCATCACAGGCTTCATTTTTCTTGCGTGCAAGCACCTTAGCAGGATTACTTGTTACCTCAACATCGGTTTATTTTATCATTTGTCTTTTATTTGGAACAAATTATTTATCGCTCCTTCGTAAAAATGTGAAACAGCACCTCTAATATTTCTATTATTTTCAGAAATATGCTTTATCACAATATATTAAGCACATAATATCATAAGAAAGGCCTTTTCTATGGACGCTTTTACACCTCTTGTTTTTTCTGGTGTACAACCGAGTGGTCATCTGCATCTTGGCAATTATCTTGGAGCCATCAAACAGTGGGTAGATCTGCAAACATCCTATAAGTGTCTCTATTGTGTTGTCGATATGCATGCTCTGACCATTAATCCAGATTCACTTAGTTTAGCAGAATCTACTCGTATGATGACAGCAGCCTTTTTAGCAGCCGGGATTGATCCTAAAAAACAGATTATTTTCAACCAATCACGTGTTTTTCAACATGCTGAACTGGCATGGATTTTTAATTGTATTGCACGTATTGGCTGGCTCCACCGCATGACTCAATTCAAAGATAAAGCAGGTAAAAACCGTGAACAAACATCCCTTGGACTGTTTGCCTATCCAAGCTTAATGGCTGCTGATATTTTAATCTACCGTGCAACACATGTTCCAGTGGGAGAAGATCAAACACAACATATTGAATTAACACGTGATATTGCACAAAAGTTCAACAGCATTTATGCTGATCGTATTGCAAATTTAAATTTTGGTGTTTCTGTGCAAAATGGTGAAAAAAACGAACAAGTTTTTTTTCCAATGCCAGAAGCTCTTATCAAAAAGACAGCTATGCGTATTATGTCCTTACGTGATGGCACAAAAAAAATGTCAAAATCAGATCCTTCCGACTTTTCACGGATTAATTTAATCGATGATGCTGATCTTATCGTACAAAAAATACGCAAGGCTAAAACCGACTCCACTCCTCTTCCTGATAAGCTGAGCGATTTACAAGAACGTCCAGAAGTTAATAATTTATTAGGCATCTATGCCGCTTTTGCTGAAATCAGCAAAGAAAAAGCACTGTTAGAGTTTTCAGGAAAACAATTTTCACTTTTTAAATCAGCTTTAGCTGATCTCATCGTTTATAAGCTTGGGCCAATAACACAAGAGTTACGCCGTCTATATCAAGAAAAAACCTATATTAATTCTGTTCTGCGTGATGGTGCACAACGTGCAAGTCTTTTAGCAGAAAAAAATATGAAAAAAATTCGTGAAATTGTCGGTTTTGTACACAATATATAAGATAAAATGGTCAAACTTTAACCTTAAAAATAAGAAATAAAATGACATGCTCTCTAAGCGAAAAAGTCAAGAAATAGATCATAAACGAAAAATTTTGGTCATCATTGATGAAACACCTGAATGTCGGCGTGCTGTCATTTTTGCTGCGCAACATGCTAAAAATACGAATGGTACCTTAATTTTGCTCTCTGTTATTGACAACTCAAGATTTCAGCATTTTCTGGGTGTCGACAAAGTTATGCGGATGGAATCAACGGCACACGCCTATGTAATTCTAGAAAAAATAGCTGATGATGTACGCACTACTCAAGCTCTTGAAGCAGAAACAATTATGCGTGAAGGAGAAAAAATTAATGAAATTTTCAAACTAATTAATGAAGATCAGGATATCGCCCTCATTGTTTTAGCTGCAAGTTGTCATACAGAACGACCAGGACCGCTTATCCAATCCATTGCGCATCGGGGAAGTACTTTTCCTATCCCCGTTACTATTATCCCAAGCGATCTCCCTGAGGAAGAAATTGAAGTTGTTGCCTAGAAACAATACTTCTATATGAATTCTCTTTTGCAACCATAAGTAATGAAAGAATAATGTATGTTTATTCAAACCGAAAGCACACCGAACCCTACGACACTTAAATTTTTACCAGGCCGTATTGTTCTTTCTCAAGGCGTCCTAGAATTTCATAATCGTGAAGAAGCTGCTAAAAATTCTCCCCTTGCTGCAAAATTATTTAATATTCCAAATATAAAAAGCGTTTTTTTGGGATATGATTTCATTACTATAACTAAGAATGATGGAGAGTGGAAACATCTCAAACCAGCAATTTTAGGTACAATTATGGAACATTTTCTTTCCAATGATCCTGTTATCACCACAGAAGTCCATATACCTGATAAAGAATTTTTTGATGAAAAAGATACTGATATTGTTGTTGTCATCAAAGAATTGCTTGAAACACGTGTACGTCCAGCTGTAGCAAATGATGGTGGTGATATCACCTTCTGCGGCTTTGCAAATGGGATTGTTTACCTCAATATGCGAGGTGCTTGTGCTGGATGTCCTTCTTCAACAGCAACCCTTAAACATGGTATTGAAAATCTTTTACGGCATTTTATTCCTGAGGTATTAGGTGTTGAAGCTATGCCGCAAAATACTGGACTGTGAAAGAGCGTTCACTAAAAACTTTATAATTAAATAGCAAATTTTATAATATGATCTAATGTATCCTGTATCACAAACATTGCACTTTATGAGAAAGATTATAAAATAATATATAAGATACAAATATTTCATAAAGTATAATATTGCTTCACTCATTTAACTGCCTATGATTTTAGGCCTTGTATATAAAGGAACGCATTATCATATGACCTCACAGTATTTATTTTGCACTCTTTCAACAGCAGGAAGATATTTTTCATGGTTAAACAGATAATCGATCTAAGAGTGTTATATGAAATCCATTCATAACGATTTAAAAACACCCTTTTTTACAGTTTCAAGTACAAAAACAAGAGTTATTAACGTTTCTGAACTTTCAGAAGATGTAATGCTAAATATCTGCCTATCAATAAAATCTATTATTTTTAAAAACTTTATATCTCTCTAAGAAAAAACGCCATATCCATGATATGCAATTATAAATTCTATTAATGTATAATTTTTGATAAATTAAAAAACACTACAGAATGATAAATCACCCAATAAAGGATTCAACTAAAAGAGTTCCGAATATAGCAGATAAATAAAATAACGAAAAGAAAAATACTTTTTTAGCCATAACAGTTGTCTCATCATGTTCTTTAGCTTTCCATAAACAATAAGAAAGATAAACAAAAACAGCGCTTAAAATTGTTGAAAAAATACCATAGAGAATACCTGAAAAACCTATAATACAAGGCCCAATAGCGCATATTGCCATAATAATAGTATAAATTAAAATCTGGTTTTTCGTGGATTGCTCTCCTCGCATATTAGGCATCATAGGAATACCCGCTACATCATAATCAAAAGATGAAAATAGAGAAAGAGACCAAAAATGTGGTGGAGTCCACATAAAAATGATTAAAAATAAGAGGAAACTCTCAAGACTTACTGTACCTGTTGCAGCTGCCCATCCAATCATTGGTGGAAAAGCTCCCGCTGCACCACCAATCACAATATTCTGAGATGTTATACGCTTTAACCAAATTGTGTAAATAACAACATAAAAGAAAATTGTAAAAGCAAGAAAAAACGCCGTAAACCAATTAATGAAAATTCCCATAATCAAAACTGAAAAGATAGAAAGAGCTAAACCAAAAATAAATGCTTTCCTACGACTGATTTTACCAGTTGGAATAGGGCGCTTTTGGGTACGTTTCATCACTGCATCAATATCAGATTCATACCACATATTAAGTGTTCCCGCACCACCACCACCTAAAGCTATACACAAAATAGCTAAAAAAACATATAATGGACTCATAGTAACAGGTGATAACATTAATCCAACCAGAGCTGTAAATATAACAAGCGACATAACTCGTGGTTTCATTAATGTAATATAATTACAAATATTAGCTGCCGTCGAGCCTAGTTTACCATTTTTAACCAGTAATTCTTTTGAAAAAGACATTCCGTCAAAGAACCTTTTATCTATATCACCCAAAAAAATATCGTCTAAAATATAAGAATAACCAATTAGTGTTACAATTTTTTAAAGAATGTACAATACATTTAATTTTATACATGCCTAATGTAAATTAGAAATAATTATAATAAGAGTACACTTTTTAATTGTATTCAAGAATTGTACTACAAAAACACTCTACCAAATATCGTACAGCAAACACTAAGAAATTATGTTTTCATCAAATACTATTCTTTTTTAAATTTTTATTTTTGTTCTATATATTACGACCTCATATCTTCGGAAAAACCCTAACTTTGTAATTATTTTGTAAAAAAATCAAAATTTTACTTTTCATGAAAAGCTATACACAATAACATGATAACGATTCGAATAGGGCTTTTTATGACACTTTATCAATTTCTCAAAAAAAACTTTTTTAGCATTCTTATTTACGCATTTTGCAATGTCTTTGCAAATCACGTTATTGCACAAACACCCAATACACAGAGTGTTCCTGCCCCGCAAACTTATGGTGCATGGACCAAAATTTGTTCTTTGCCACCGGGCACACCTAACGTACAATGTGAAATTGTACAAGATGTTCGCACACAAGAGCGTCGTGATATTACCTTTCGTGTAACATTTTACAAATTGCCTCAAAACCAAGGAGTTTTGATGCGTGTTTTTGTTCCGATCCGAGTTGAATTGCAATCTGGAATTAGAATTAAAATTGATAATGAAAATGTAGGAAAATTGGAATATCGTCGTTGTCTAGGTAATAATTGTGTTGCCGAAGCACTTCTTAAAGAAGATGTCATAAAACACTTTTTAGAAGGTAAAGTAGCGACCTATATTATTTTTACAACTCCTGAACAAGGAATCGGAGGTCTAGTCGATCTTAATGGTCTTAGAGATGCCTATGCGACTTTGTCATAATAAATACTCACTACTATTGATTGATATTGATATAGCATATCAAATAGTTTTCGCTTTTAGCCTTACAAATGCAATGGATAAATTTTGAGTACTAACAAAATAGGATAATCACTATGAAATCGCTGATTGACCATTTTGATATTTCTGCATCAAAAGTACAATCACTTGTACAAGAAGCGCTTCATAAAGCTGATGATGGCGAGCTTTATCTTGAATATACAGAAAGTGAAGTTCTTCTATTTGATAATGGACGGCTTAAAAATGGTTCATTTCACCAAGATATAGGATTTGGTTTACGTGTTGTTGCTGGAGAAACCACTGGATATGCCCACTCTAATGAACTATCTGCTGCCGCACTCAAACGTGCGAGTGAAACAGCTAAAACTGCAACCTATAATAATCATGCAGGACCTTATAGTGCAGCTCCTAAATCGAGAAATAAAAGTCTTTATAAATCAAAAAGTCCTCTTGTCTCTCCCTCATTTGAAAAAAAAAGTGCGCTTTTGCAAAAAATTGATGCATATTTACGTGAAAAAAATGACAAATTACATCAAGTAACTGTTACTCTTTCCGGTTCACTACAGCATGTCGAAATTTTACGAGCTGATGGACATCTTGTTCGTGACATTCGTCCTCTTGTACGGCTTTCTATATCCGTGGTCGCTGCTAATGGTAATCGACGCGAAAATGGTTCCTATGGCTGTGGTGGACGACAAATGTTTAACCAATTCATTTGTGAAGAAAACTGGAAAAAAGCTGCTGATGAAGCTTTACGAATAGCCTTAATCAATCTAGAAGCAGAAGAAGCACCAGCAGGAACATTTGATGTTGTATTAGGTAATGGATGGCCTGGTGTTATGCTGCATGAAGCTGTTGGACATGGTTTAGAAGGAGATTTCAACCGTAAAAAAATATCTGCTTTTTCTGGACTTTTAGGCCAACAGGTTGCCGCACAAGGTGTTACCATCGTTGATGATGGTACAATCCCCGAGTGCCGTGGTTCACTTACAGTCGATGATGAAGGAACACCATCAAATTGTAATATTTTGATTGAAGATGGAAAACTCGTTAATTATATGCAAGATAGACTAAATGCTCGGCTTATGGGAATGAAACCAACTGGTAATGGACGTCGTGCATCCTATGCACATGTACCAATACCGCGAATGACCAATACAATAATGTTGGGTGGAGATAAGACACCCGAAGAAATTTTATCCTCATTAAAAAACGGTGTTTATGCTGTTTCGTTTGGTGGCGGACAAGTCGATATTACTTCTGGAAAATTTGTATTTGAATGTACCGAAGCTTATCGAGTAGAAAATGGCAAAATCATAGCTCCAATCAGAGGTGCAACCCTTATTGGTAATGGACCAGATGCTATGAAACGCATTACAATGATTGGTAATGATAGCAAACTTGATAATGGTGTAGGAATATGCGGAAAAGCAGGACAAAGCGTTCCTGTTGGCGTCGGACAACCTCATTTGCGAATTAATAATATGACAATTGGTGGAACAGCAGTTTCGTAGAGTGAATTAGATCAACTTAACCCGGAAATTTCCTAGTCTTATTTAAAAGAGTCTTTTTATTGTTTAGCTAAAGCTTCCAACTTTTCTTCTTTTTTCGTTTGCTTAAAGTTGCAACGACTTCAATATGAGGCGACCATAAAAATTGGTCAATTGGTACGACTTTTTCTATTGTATAACCACCAGCAACAAGAAGAGATAAATCACGAGCTAATGTAACAGGATTGCATGATATAGCTACCACACGTGCTACCGTTGTCTTGGCTAACTCATTTACCTGCTCCTCTGCACCAGAACGTGGTGGATCAAAAACAACACTATCAAAGCATTCGAGCTCCTTTGCAGAAAGTGGACGACGAAATAAGTCACGTTTTTCACAAACTACTGTTTTTAAACCAGTAGCAATACGTGCAGCTTGATCCAGATTGGCTAATGCTCTTCCATCGTTTTCTATTGCACGAACATTCATCTTTTTCGCCATACGTAAAGTAAAAGTTCCTACGCCTGCAAATAAATCAGCAGCATTTTTTGCTTTTTTTAAATGAGTTAAAACAATATCACCCATAATAGTTTCCGCTTCAAAAGTCGCTTGAAGAAAACCACCAATAGGAAATTCAACACAAATATCTCCAAAGTAAATCACCGGCTTTTCTTGTTCAATTAAGACTTCACCTTGAACAGATAAACGTGTAATTCCACATGAAAGAGCTACACGTATCATTTTTTGACGAACAAACTCATTTTGTACAACACAACCACTTACAGCAACATCAAAACCATTTTCAACAACTGTCACTGCCACATGAAATCGCTTAGCATTATTTTTTAAAAGAGCGCATATAGCCCTAATATCATCAAGTTTAGACAAAATCTCTGAACGAGTAACTGGACATTCTTTAATAGCTATAATATCATGAGATTGATAGCGGTTAAAACCAATAATATAGCTTTTTTGAGTCACAGATGCTGTTAAAGTAACTCGTCGACGGGTATGATTTCCACATTCAATTAATGGAGAAATAACAGCATCAAGACCATATCTTTTAAACGCATCAACAACCAATTGTTGCTTCCAAAAGTGATAAGCATTCAAATGCCAATGTTGAAGCATGCACCCTCCACATGCCTCAAAATGTTGACAAACAGCATCAACACGCTCTGATGATTTTTTTTTAAGAGTAATAGGCATACCGTATTTTCCATGAAGAGCAATATTAACTACCTCTCCAGGCAAAGTAAAAGGCACAGAAATTAAACCATATGCTGTTTTGGCAATACCATGGCCGTTCACGCCAATATGATCAATTATAACATCATTACTCACTTTTTTCTCCGAATAACAAATATTCTACATTACCGTCACCACCTGTGATAGGTGCAGGAAGCAAACCTTTTGCCGTCCATCCTATCTGAATATTCAGCCAATCGAAAAGATCTTCAGCGGTTCTTTTTGCGATTAATGGATCTTTCAATATCCCTCCCTTACCAATACCCGCTCGACCGACTTCAAATTGAGGTTTTACCAATAAAACTGCTTGGGCGCTCTTTTTTGTTAAAGACAAAACAGATGGTAATGCAAGTTTAAGAGAAATAAAACTGACATCTGATACAATAAGATCAATCTCACGACCACTTAAATGTTCCTGTTTCAAATCCCTAACATTCAGGCCCTCTAATAAGGTTACTGCACTGTTAGCAGATAAACGAGCATCAAATTGATTGTGACCAACATCAAGAGCAATCACATGAGCAGCTCCTCGTTCTAAAAGAACTTGCGTAAAACCACCTGTCGATGCGCCAACATCAATTGCAGTAATTTTATTTGTCATCACTGGAAACATATCAAGTGCATAAATAAGCTTTAATGCTGCCCGAGATACATAACTTTGCGCAGGATCAAAAACTGTAATTGTTGCGCCATCAGAAACCATTTTTCCAGCTTTAAAAACGATTTGTCCATCAACTTTAACTGTTTTTCGTGCAATTGCATCACGTGCCCGTGAACGAGTTGCAAAAAAATTTTTTTCAACTAAAAGAACATCCAGTCTTTTTGTGACTGTCATATTTATACTCGTTTTTGCAATATAGGCCGAAGCTTACGTCCTAAAGCACTAAAAACAGTATTAATAATACCTGTTGCATCAAGCCCAATCTGTGAGAGAACTTTATTTGGCGAACCATGATTTAAATATTCATCAGGGAACTTCAAGGTACGGACTTTTAAGCCATGCTCTAAGAGTCCTTCTTGCGCCAAAAACTGTAATAAGTGCGCTCCAAATCCACCTACCGCTCCTTCTTCAATTGTCACTAAGACTTCGTGCTCCCGTGCTAACCGACGCATCAAATCCTTATCCAAAGGCTTCGCAAACCTCGCATCTGCAACAGTCGTAGATAATCCTTCTGCCACTAATTCATCAGCTGCAATCAATACTTCCGACAATCGTGTCCCAAAACAAACCAGAGCGATCTTACTTCCTTCACATAAAACACGCCCTTTTCCAATTTCAAGCACTTCACCACGCTGCGGCAAATCCATACCAATACCCTCACCACGCGGATAACGAAAAGAAATAGGTCCCTGATCATAAGCTGCCGCCGTGCGCACCATATGCATAAGTTCAACCTCATCAGAAGGTGCCATAACCACAAAATCAGGAAGAGTTGCCAAAAAAACAATATCAAAACTCCCCGCATGCGTCGCACCATCTGCTCCAACAAAGCCTGCTCTATCAATAGCAAAACGCACCGGTAATTTTTGAAGCGATACATCATGGATAATCTGATCATAAGCACGCTGTAAAAAGGTAGAATAAATCGCAACAAAGGGTTTATACCCTTCACATGCAATACCTGCAGCAAAAGTTACAGCATGCTGTTCAGCAATACCAACATCAAACATCCTTTTTGGAAATTTTTCAGAAAAAGAGTCAAGCCCTGTTCCATTTGGCATTGCTGCCGTGATACCAACAATTTTATTATCATGTGTAGCCTCTTCTATTAAAGCTTGAGAGAACACTTTAGTATAAGAAAGAGAGTTACTTTGTGCTTTAACTTGTTTACCGGTAATGACATCAAAACGATTAACACCATGATATTTATCAGATGACGCTTCTGCAGGTGGATATCCTTTCCCTTTATGCGTTACCACATGCACTAAAACAGGTCCATCAGGACATTCGCGAACATTTTTCAGAACAGGTAACAAATGCCCAAAATTATGACCATCTATCGGTCCAACATAATAAAAGCCAAGCTCATCAAACAAGGTCCCTCCAACAAAAAAACTACGCGCAAATTCTTCTGAATAACGTGCTTTCTCCAAAAAGAATTTTGGTAACTTTTTGCTTAAAATCTTTATTCGTTCACGCAAACTGCGGTAAGATGGACGTGAAACCAATCGTGCAAGATGAGCGCTCATAGCACCCGTAGGAGATGCAATAGACATATCATTATCATTAAGGATAACAATCAAACGTGCATCCAAAGCACCAGCATTATTCATCGCTTCATAAGCCATACCTGCAGATATAGCACCATCACCAATCACAGAAATAATGTTGCGTCTTTCTTCAGCTTCCAATGCACTAACCATTGCCATACCAAGACCCGCTGAAATAGAAGTGGAAGAATGACCTGCGCCAAATGGATCATACACACTTTCTGAACGTTTTGTAAAACCTGATAGACCACCCTCTTGACGTAATGTGCGAATTCTATCTCTGCGACCAGTTAAAATTTTATGAGGATAGGTCTGATGACCAA
The DNA here is from genome assembly GCF_045945445.1 of Bartonella bennetti. Taxonomy (NCBI): domain Bacteria; kingdom Pseudomonadati; phylum Pseudomonadota; class Alphaproteobacteria; order Hyphomicrobiales; family Bartonellaceae; genus Bartonella; species Bartonella bennetti. The sequence continues at coordinate 1,033,947 of NZ_CP174576.1, forward strand.
CATCCCAAATAATCCTATCATCAGGTGTATTAAAAACATAATGTAGCGCAATAGTGAGTTCAACAACACCGAGCCCTGCCCCAAGATGACCGCCTGTTACAGAAACTGCATTAATTGTCTCGGCGCGTAATTCATGAGCCAACTGTAGCAAATCAGACTCCGGTAACACTCGCAAATCTTGCGGTAAATGAATCAGATCAAGCAGTGGCGTTAATGGGCGAGACAAAAAGAACTCCTTATATTATTAATATAGAGCAATCAATTATGTTATCTTATTCTTTCTATACTTTTTTAGAATCCATACCTTAACAAGTGTTTCAATTGCTGGTTCTTTATAAAAACGGTCCTGTATGAACAGAATATAAAAGAATAAATAATGATTTAGATATCATGATGTATGCGAATATTCAATGAAGTGTAGATAGCTCTTATCGCAACACTCTATACCCTGCATAATAATATTTTTATCAATCACTTATTATCAAGAAAAAGAAAATATTGATAAACATAGTGTGTGGTAATTATATGGATATAATTATAAGCATATATTTTGACCATTCATATGCATACTTTTGACTCGCTTATATAAAAAAATGAGATTAATAAGTTTACTTCATACGAGTTTTTTGTACTTTTTGTACTCAATCAAATAAAAAAATCACTTATATCATTCAGGATCTAGTGGTTGTACACCCTCGGGTTTTCCCTCATCTGAAAGTTGAATTTTTTCAACTTTAGCTTCAGCTACTTTTAGTAACCTATCGCAATGATTTTTAAGAGCTTCACCACGTTCGTAAATATCAATCGACTGTTCCAAAGGAACATCTCCACGTTCTAAATTTTCAACAATCGCTTCAAGTTGTTTAAGTGCTTCCTCAAAACTCAACGTAGCAATATCTTCTTTTTTTGTGTCTTGCTTCATGTAATCCTCACAAGATATCTGTTCTAGATATGCGAATTCCAAAACCTTCTAAACCAACATAATGACGTTCTTTAGAAGCATAGACAATAACAGAACTAATCCCTAAATGTCTCAAAATTTGCGCTCCTAAACCAATTTGGCGCCACTCTTTTTCACGTTCAATGGCCTGCATATGATTTTCTAAATCTCTTTTCGTTATTTCCTGATTATCAATAGCTGATTGACAATCAACACCAACAAACCCTCCTCGCAGATAAACAAATACACCGCGTTTCTCTTCTTCTACCATACGACGCATAATAACTTCAATATTTGATGCTTGACCAAAAACATCATTTAAAATGTTTTCACGGTGCAAACGTACCGGAATATCCTCACCATCACGGATATCACCAAAAACAATCGCAACATGCTGCACCGTCTCCCAAGGCAGTTGATAACTTTGAACTACAGCCGGCCCTACAGATGTTTCAATTTGCATTTCTCCGACATGTTTTATCAGCGTCTCTTTACGCTGACGATAAGCAATAAGATCTGCAACTGTTATTGTATGCAACTGATGATTCTGTGCAAACTTTATAACCTCATCTCCATGTTTAACACTCCCATCATCATTGACTAATTCACCAATCACACCAACTGGTGGCAAACCAGCTAATTTACATAAATCAACTGCAGCCTCAGTATGTCCTGACCGCATCAGAACACCACCTTCATGTGCAATTAAAGGAAAAATATGTCCGGGACGCACAAAATCATTAGCATTAGCATTTGGATTAGCAAGATTACGAACTGCTAATGTACGATCGTGTGCTGAAATCCCTGTTGTTATTCCATATTTAAAATCAACAGTAACAGTAAACTTGGTACAGTGCATTGAATCATTATCTGATACCATAGGAGCTAAATTTAATCGTTGTGCTTCCTCCTTCGGTAAGGGCGCACAAACAATACCGGATGTATAACGCATAATAAACGCCATTTTTTTTTCTGTACAATGAACAGCAGCAACGATTAAGTCGCCTTCATTTTCGCGATCATTATCATCCATAACCACAACAATTTCGCCGCGTTCAAAAGCTTGAATAGCAGAAACAACTTTTTTCTGATTATAAATCATTGCTTTTCCTTCCTATACAACCGATTTGACCGCGATACCTCAGCTAATAATCAGCAATAGCAAAAGGAATCATTGTTTCACCAACAAGAACAACCCGAATCATAGCATTCGTTTGTGATAACATCCACGTTTTTACCATCAACATCAATTGAACAACGGAAAGTTAAAATCGATGAATGAGCTTAACTGCAAAATACATCACCATCACCAATTTCAACACCATTAAAACTGCATTAATTAACATTAAAAACGATACAATATCCTGATTCAGTCTTGCACAAATTAGATATTCCTAACCATGATGAAACATTTTCTGTAATAATCTCAATAACAGTATCAACGAACAATCCATCTTTAAGTAATTTATCCATATAATCAGTGAAAACACTCGCTCCATAAGCAGCAAGTGTAAAAAAGGATTATTATAGACCTTTAACTAATTCCATCGATCACAATTAATATGATGGGGGACAATCACTATCACAGCGCCCCAAATAATCAAATCAAGAATAATTTTACGTACAAATATATGTGCTGCAACATGCTCGACTGTTTCATGTGTTGAAGCACACCCACTCAATAATAAGGAATTCTATATTATAATCCTCTGATTGCTATCTGTATCTTAGAAAAAAATTGAAACTGGTGTTCCTGTTATTACTAAGTTTGTAACATCAACCTGAGTTACAACTCCCGAAAGAAGCTCTATCTGACTTAATTCTCAACGTTGTGTTCCATATTTTGATTGTCCTGATCACTGTATCAAGATATGCTTGAATTCCTGTAAGAGTGAAAATAATCCCTGGAGAACAACTATCAATAATACACTCAACGTAACTCTATAACTCTCATAGCATATTATCACATGATAACAAATGACCCCAATATATATGGGACATGGAAACAGTTTCATTCTTAAAATATACCGAACCACAGAATACATATAACCATATGTACATTGAGCTGCAAATAAAACCGTCTCACCTAAGATTATTATTTAACCACTTCAACTTTAGTCAAATCGCCGCTGATAAAGTGAGCTTGCCTCCCTACTCTTTAATAACGGAAATATCTGGTGCATCAACAGCTTTCATACCTATAATATGATACCCTGAATCTACATGGTGCACCTCTCCCGTAACAGAACGAGATAAATCCGAAAGAAAGTATAGCGCAGAATCACCAACCTCTTCTATTGTCACTGTACGACGTAAAGGAGCATTATACTCATTCCATTTAAGAATATAACGAAAGTCACCAATACCAGAAGCAGCCAACGTTTTTATAGGCCCTGCCGACAAAGCATTAACACGAATATTCTTCGGTCCCAAATCTACAGCTAAATACTTTACGCTAGCCTCAAGAGCAGCCTTAGCAACCCCCATCACATTATAGTTAGGAACAACTTTCTCAGCACCATAATAAGTCAGTGTTAAAATTGAACCACCATCTGACATCAACTTTTCCGCACGTTGTGTAAGAGCTGTCAAAGAATAAACAGAAATATTCATTGTCATCATAAAATTTGATTCGCTGACATCAAGATAACGACCGCTTAATTCATCTTTGTCAGAAAAACCAATAGCATGAACTAAAAAATCAAGCTTACCCCATCTTTTCTCTATTTCATTAAAAACTGCGTCAATAGATTTACTATCAGATACATCACAATGACCGCAAACAATTCCTCTCACTTCTTCGGCCAAAGGCTCAACACGCTTCTTCAATGCTTCACCTTGATAGGTAAAAGCAAGCTCTGCCCCTGCAGCACTTGCTGCCTTAGCTATCCCCCAAGCGATAGATCGATTATTGGCCAACCCCAAAATTAGACCACGCTTACCGCATAATAAATTACCACTATTAGCCATTAGCATTGCCTCATTGCAACTAAAAATTAACATTACCCATTTGCCTATGGCACAGGTAAACTTTTTCTTCAAGCAGTTGGTTTAAAATCAACTCAAAACTATAATTTTGTACTATAAAAAATCTTAATCTTTTATTTTTGAAAAAACTGTTCTAATGCGTGATCTTTTTGGGGTAACATGATACGAACATGCACAAAAAGATCATCTCTTTCTCCATTTTTTAAATGAAGCCCTTTCCCTTTTAACCGTAAAACACGATCAGAACTTGACCATGCAGGAATTGTTACAACGACACGCCCTTCTAATGTCTGAATTTCCTCTTTTGCCCCCAATACAGCATGCTTAAGAGGAATTGGTAAATCAAGATGAAGTGCCCTTCCTTCAACTCGTAAATGAGGATGTTTCTGAATGTAAACCGTTACCAACGCATCTCCTGATTGTCCGTACGGTACTTTTTCTCCCTGACCTTTTAAACGGATAGTTTGTCCATCCTCAACATAAATTGGGAGCTTAATTTTTAGTCTTTTGCCATTAGGAAAAATTGTTTCCACCTTTTCTGCACCAACCATCTGTTCCAAGGTTACGGAAAGACTGGTACGAATATGAGCTCCTTGTTGAGGCTGATTATGTTGTGTAGAATTTGAAAAATTTCTTCCTCTTCCAAATAAATCACGAAAAATATCACTTGCATCAAAACCTACACCACCTGAAGAACTAAAATCAAATCCCCTTGTACTTCCTGAAAAAGGATTATGTCCATCTCTAAAATGCCCTCCAGCACCATAAGCTTGATGAAGTGGTTTTCCTTCTGCATCAATTTCACCGCGATCAAATTGTATCTTTTTATCTTTATCTCCTATAATTTCATAGGCTTGATTCACTTCAGCAAACTTTTCTTTAGCCTTCACATCACCCATATTATGATCTGGATGATATTTTTTTGCTAGTTTTCTGAATGCAGATTTAATCTCTTGCGGTTTTGCAGTGCGTGCCACACCTAGAACCGTATAAGGATCACGCATATTGTCCTCTTTCCAGCTTTGTCATTTTTAATATTAACCGGTATATTTTTATAACTTTATTCTTGAATCAATTTAACTAAAGTAATTTCTATTTTATCTATATGTTTATAAATAAATGAAAATACCATATGGAATAAATATTTTATATCCAATATAATGTATTGTAACCCGTACTAAAACTAACATCGTTGAAAAATTGTGATAAATTAATTTTAAAAAATAAAAAAACAGCCTTTTGTCATTGTCAGCTGATAGAAAAAACGAATCAGATAATCTGCCATTCGCGCTAATTGATAGCAAGTCCATTATGAACAACACAACACAAACAGATGATAATTTTGCGCAAATGCAAGAACCCTTTGTACTTTTTACACGTTGGCTTGAAGAAGCAACGACAAGCGAAATCAATGATCCAAATGCTATGGCTTTAGCAACAGTAGATGCAACAGGCTTACCTAATGTTCGTATGGTTCTTCTCAAAGATTTTAGTTCTAAAGGATTTATCTTCTATACAAACTATGAAAGTTGCAAAGGACAAGAAATTTTAGCATCAATGAAAGCGTCCTTAGGCTTTCATTGGAAATCACTCCGTCGTCAAGTTAGAATCAGAGGAATCGTTGAGAAAGTCAACACTGAGGAAGCAGATGCATATTTTCAATCACGTTCACGTGAAAGCCAAATTGGTGCATGGGCGTCTAAACAATCTCAAATATTAGACAACCGCTTTACCCTTGAAAAAGAAATCGCTAAATATACTGCACAATATGCTGCAGAAAAAATCCCACGCCCGCCTCACTGGTCTGGATTCTGTGTAAATCCTTTATCTATTGAATTCTGGTGTGATCGTCCATTCCGTTTACATGATCGCTTACTCTTTACACGAGCCTCAATTAAACAAAATAACTGGAAGAAGCAAAAACTCTACCCCTAATTCTCAAGCTCTTAAAGCAATACACTTCTGTTTATATTACAACAAATTTCTGTTTTAATAACATTATAGATTATTTCATATTACCATAAATATCACAAAATTATCGAATACAGTACTGTCGAAATTCCTCCACACATCAAACCAGCGAAGATCAAAAAACCAACAAACGAATTAGACTTGAAAAGCTGTAAACATTGCAAACTGTTGTCGATATCAATAACTTTAATTTGTATAAACATATGGATAGCTGCAATTAAAATCCCTAAAAAACTCAGAATAGGGACTTGCGCCAGATAAAATGCCAAGCTAGTTAAAATTACAAAACCACCATATAAAAGTACCAATGCATATTTAGTTTTTTTACCAAAGAGAAGTGCTGTAGAGCGAACACCAACAATCACATCGTCATCTTTATCTTGATGAGCGTAAATTGTATCATAGCCTATCGTCCATAAAATTGAGCCTATATAAAGTGCTATTGGTGCCCAACTTAAACTGCCATGCACAGCAGCCCATCCCATTAATGCTCCCCAATTAAATGCAACACCTAAAAAAAATTGCGGCCAATTTGTTATACGTTTCATAAAAGGGTAAAATGCAACTGCTACCAATGATGAAAGACCTAAAAAAAAAGTAAATACATTAAATTGCAATAAAACACCTAAGCCTATAATACATTGTATTAATATGAAGATTTTTGCATGAAACCGACTCACTTGCCCCGTAGGCAATGGACGAGAACGTGTTCGCTCTATTTGAGAATCAATTTCTTGATCAACAAGGTCATTCCATGTACAACCTGCACCCCGCATAGCTATAGAGCCTACAAAGAATAAAAAAAGATACCAAGCCCAATTAATGACAATCGACAAAATAGATAATTGTGATATCTCATAAGAAAAAATAGCCATAGTTGTTGACCAAAAACAAGGCCACATCAATAATTTCCATCCAATAGGCCTATCCCATCGAGCTAATTGAGCGTATAACCATAAAGAACAAGGAAGAAAATCATAAACCCACTGTTTTGGAGCTGCATCCATAACTCGTCCCTGCTTCTCATAGGACTGAATATGCAAAATATCTTTACTTTTTTTCATTAAATGATTTTACCTTTAAACTTGCAATAGAAATATTTCATTCTTATGACAAATAATTAATTTAACCATCTTCTATGATAGGAGCAAGCAATGAACGTTCTTCTTATAGGTTCAGGCGGACGAGAACATGCTTTAGCATGGAAAATAGCGGCATCTCCATTGCTAACGAAATTATATTGTACTCCCGGAAATCCTGCAACAATGGAATTTGGTACAAATATTAATTTGGACATTGATGATCATTGTAGTGTCATTGAGTTTTGTAAAAAAAATGCCATTGATCTCGTAGTTGTTGGTCCAGAAGCTCCATTAGTAGCGGGTATAACAGATGCTCTTAATGCAGCTAATATCTGTGTATTCGGACCGAATCAAAAAGCTGCTCAGTTAGAAGGCTCAAAAGGTTTTACAAAAGACTTGTGTTACAGAAATAACATTCCTACAGCTCCTTATCAACGCTTTGATAATGCTTTGAAAGCTAAATCTTATATTCAGCAACAAGGTGTTCCTATTGTTATTAAAGCTGATGGCTTAGCTGCTGGTAAAGGCGTTGTAGTTGCTGTAACAATGGAAGAAGCGTTTGATGCAATTGATGCCTGTTTTGAAGGTACATTTGGCGATGCAGGAAAAGAAGTAGTTGTTGAAGCTTATCTAGAGGGAGAAGAAACAAGTTTTTTCTGCCTTTGTGACGGTAAAGTAGCTATCCCCTTTGGATCTGCACAAGATCATAAACGTGTTGGTGATGGTGATACGGGTGTCAATACAGGTGGTATGGGTGCTTATTCACCGGCTCCTATAATGACCGAAGAAATCGTTAACCGTACTCTTCAAGAAATTGTTACACCAGCTTTACGCGGTCTAACTGAAATGGATATATCTTTTAGGGGTATTCTCTTCGTTGGATTGATGATAACACAAAAAGGTCCCCAATTAATTGAATTTAATGTGCGATTTGGTGATCCTGAATGCCAAGTTTTAATGATGCGTCTAAAAGATGACATTCTTCCACTTTTTCTTACAGCTGCTCAAGGAAATCTTAAAAAGAAAAATCTTCAATGGTCTGAAGAAACCGCTTTAACAGTTGTTATGGCCGCTAATGGTTATCCTTTTTCTCCTCAAAAAGGTAGTGTGATTCGCAATATTGATAAAGCAGATTCTCTTCCTAATGTAAAAATTTTTCAAGCCGGTACAGCCTTACGTAATGGGGAATTAATTGCGAATAGCGGACGTGTTTTAAATATAACAGCAATAGGAAAAACCATAAAACTCGCTCAAAAACGCGCTTACGAAGCGGTCGACTATATTGATTGGCCACAAGGTTTTGTACGCCGTGATATTGGATGGCGTGCTATTATGCGGGAAAACTAGACTTTTAAAGTCTTTTTTTAGGACTCGTAATTTCACGTGATAGAATAGTACGTAAATCGGCTAACTGCTCTTTAGTCATCATAGCTTTAGGGAGAATGTTGAATTTTTCTTCTGAAATATAAAGTGCTATAAAATTTGGATACTCATGCCAATCATAAAACAGACGAAAAGGATAAGTACCCTGTATATAAGAATTTCGAATCGCAAGCGCATGATCATCCCATTGCCATATTTGTTTAAGGCTTATTTGTTGATTATTTTTTACTAAACGAGATGCTTTATGATTTACTAAAACATAATAATTCAATGTCCAAATAACGCAAATAATTGCAGCATAAATGCAAGCTGTTTTGATAAAAGATTTTCCCCAATAATGCGTCCAATTTTGCCCCTCAATCATGATGAGAAAACCACAATAAATAACAACACAAATCAGCCACAATATTAATAAATATAAAAATGTCTTCAATCTTCTGATATAACGACGGCAATGTGCTTTTTGCGCTTCTATTGCCTTCTTTTGATCAAGCTCAAAAACAAGCACACGCATTTTCATTTTTTCTGAATGTTTCAAATACGTAAAATTCTTTTCTATTTTTATTAGATAGGAATCTAATTATCATTGAATAAAAAGTCAAAACACAAATGAAGTAAATATACATGACTGCACAGCACATAAAAAATTAACACATATCTCACTGCAACACAGTTTGATTGTCAATCCTCAAACGTAAACCTAATGAATTATGGCCACGAAGTAAAAAACGTTTCTGTACAGAAATAGGTGATACCATGTGAAAAAATTGATGTACAACAGAACGATCTTGAACCTTAATAATACTGTTATATTCATCAATCATAAGCATAGGAAGATTGTAAATCTGCGTCCACAATCGCCAATCCAGAAAAACATTATTTAATTTTCTAGAAACTAAAAGTGGAATACAAATCTCCTCATCTACGTGGAATAGCTCTAATGTTATGGCTTTCTCACCTGAGAGAGTGTCTACTATACGCGCTGCAATTCCCCTAAAATGGTGAGCTGGGATCAAATGTGACAGACCTGAGGAAGCCCCAAATTTAAAAAAAACACCACATTTATTTAATGAACAAACTATTTGATTACCCGTTTTTGATACAAAATATGTCGTTATTTGTGGCAAATGGCACGGATCTAGTCGAAACTCAAGCACCGCCTTTGCCTGATTAAAGCATTGATTAGCCATATACACTGTTCCCAATTTTTTTCAATAACCCAGGCAATCTAGCAGATTTTCTTCATTGGATTATTAACAAAATTATATAAAAAAACTTAGTTTCTTTTTGGTTATTAAATTCTAAATAAAAATGCCAAAAAATATTTATTCTTCTGGAATTATAATATTTTTCCAGGATTCATAATCCCTAAAGGGTCAAACAATTTCTTAATCTCTTGCATAATTTCTAATGAAACAGGAGATTTAAAAGTACGTAGTTCTTCTCGTTTAAGCTGACCAATTCCATGTTCAGCAGAAAATGTTCCCTGATATTGCATTGCTAAACAATGAATACGATGGCTTATTTTCGGCCATAATTTTAAAAATGCTGTAGTATCCGCTCCAATTGGTTGCGTAATATTATAATGAAGATTCCCATCACCCACATGTCCGAAACAAACTACTCGTGCACCTGGTATCATTTCTTCAATAATAAGAGCAGACTCAGCAATAAAATCAGGAATGAAAGCAATAGGTATAGCAATATCATGCTTAATAGATCCTCCTGCTAATTTCTGTGCAGATGATATACTTTCACGCAATTGCCAAAAAAAATCTTGCTGTTTTAATGATTGTGCAATAACTGCATCATCAATAATAGAATTTTTTAAAGCCATTTCTAAAACAACATGCAATGCTGATAATGCATCATTGTCATTCCGTGATGATGACATATTAATCAAAACATACCATTCATGCTCATGATCAAAAGGAGATTGGGTACACATCTTATAATTTAAAGCCATTTGAAAACTAAGTTTTCCCATGAGCTCAAAACCAGTCAATAACGTCCCCCCGTAGCATTGAGCAAGAGACAAAAGCTCTACAACTTTCGCTGGACTATCTAAGCCTACAAGAGCAACCTCTTTCCCTTTTGGTTTTGGAAAAAGCTTTAAAACTGCTGCAGTAATAACCCCTAAAGTCCCTTCAGCACCAATAAAAAGATCTTTCAGATTATAACCGCTATTATCTTTCTTAACAAATCGCAAATCATCCAAAACACGTCCATCAGGTAAAACGACTTCTAGACCAAGACAAAGATCACGCATATTACCATAAGCTAAGACCCCCGTTCCTCCCGCATTAGAAGATAGATTTCCTCCTATCTGACAAGATTCTTCAGAAGCCAAAGAAAGAGGAAAAAAACGATTCATTTCATCGGCTTTTTTTTGTAATGTTTGTAGAACAACTCCAGCCTCCACTACAGCAAAATTACCCTTAAGATCCAATGATCGAATCCTGTTTAAACGTTCCATAGATAAAATAACACTGTGCCCGCTATTATCAGGCAGCTGAGCACCTACAAGACCAGTATTTCCTCCTTGAGGAACAATCGGCGTACACGTTTGACTAGCCAATTGCATAATCAATGATACTTCTTTTGTGGAAGATGGTCGTAAAAGTAATGGCGTTTTTCCATGAAAAAGTCGGCGATTTTCAAATAAATAAGGTGTAATCAATGCTTGATCTGTTATAGCATATTCAGAACCGACAATGCTTCTAAAAGACTCAATCAAACCTTGCTCCATTTTTATTTCCCTTTTGGAGCTGCAGCGCGTATTAAACGATCATTAATAGCTTCCCCCAATCCATAAAATGGGATAGGCTCCACTGCAATGCACTTCACTTTAGGTAAATCTAATTGCTGCATATACTGGAATAAATGGAACGCAGCTTCTTCTAATCGACCACTTTCACTAAGATTTAGAACAGCGACAGCATTTTCAACACCCTCAACACGTTTAGCCCCAAATGCTAACAATGCTTCGCCGCTTTCCACCTTTTTTACATTTAAACGCATAGAAGTATTAGGTGCATAATGTGACCTTAACATCCCCGGAGCTTCAATTGCAGTCTGCTGATCCAAACGTTTTACAGGCTTCTTTGCCACTTTTGCAATTTCTTCAATAGCTAATCCTCCCGGACGCAATAAATAAACATTTTCATCACAAATCTTAATAATCGTTGATTCAAGGCCTATTTTTGAAGCTCCACCATCAATAATTAAAGGCACTGATGTTCCTAAAGATGTAAATACAGATATAGCTGAAGTAGGACTCAATTTTCCTGATTGATTAGCACTAGGTGCAGCTAAAGGACGCCCAAAATGCCGAATAACTTCTGCAAAGCCTCCTTTGGGAAAACGAACAGCCAATGTATTAAGACCAGCAGTTGTCAAAGGATGAATATTATGATGAGCCTTTAACGGTAGAACCACGGTTAAAGGACCTGGCCAAAATGCCTCCATTAACCGACGTGAAAGAAAATCAATTGTCACATAACACTCTGCCATAACTATGTCACTTACATGAACAATAAGGGGATTAAAAAATGGACGTCCCTTTGTAGAAAAAATAGACGCTACAGCTTTTCCATTTGTCGCATCACCAGCTAATCCATAAACGGTTTCTGTTGGCAAAGCTACTAATTGTCCCTGTTGAAGAATCGTAACTGCTTGGTTTATTGCAGCACTATTAAATGGTAAAATTGCCATTAAATACTATCCTTATAGCGTTCTTTAAGAGGAGAAAAACTATAACGATGTAATCTTACAATAGGTCCATACTTATCAATAGCTGCACGATGTGCTACCGTTCCATAACCCACATGCTTCTCTAAACCATAATTTTGATAAACCCGTCCAGCGTATTGCATCATCCTATCACGAATCACTTTAGCTATAATAGATGCCGCCGCAATTGAAACCGAAGACTGATCACCTTTAATCAAAGCAATTGCAGGACAGGGCAAATTAGAAGGAATATCACGCCCATCGATCAACGCGTAATGTGCTGAAATGGCAAGTCCTGTAACACAACGCTGCATTGCTTCTAAAGTCGCTTTTCTAATATCAGACTTATCAATTGTCCGAGCACAAAGACTAGCAACCGAAATCGCTAATGCATTTTGCAAAATTTCATAATAAAGTCTATTACGTTGTTGTCTAGAGAGCTTTTTTGAATCATTCAAGCCTTCAGGAATACGGTCTTTATCTAACACAACTGCTGCCGTCACTACAGGCCCAGCTAAAGGCCCACGTCCAACTTCATCAACACCTGCTACATAAAAGAAACCTTTTTTTTGCAAATCCAATTCATATGAAAAATTTGGCTGAAACGGTACATTAAACATATCTGAAAATCACGAATATGAAAAAACATACATCCATTTTTGCATCACTACCCATTTTCTGCAAACCTTATAATAAATTATTACCATTTAGCATAACAGTTAAATAATTTACCTTAATTTTTATATAAACGCATTGCTTATTTTCTGTGTACAACAAAATAGTTCTACTTTTAAAAGTAATGACTTCCTTCCTTTTTTACTGACGTTCTCTATCTCTTCTCATTGAGTATCTAGAAAGAATATGCGCATAAATTTCAGTTAGCCCTTCAATCTTAACAAAAATTATAAACTAATCAGTTTTTATTGGGTAACATACACTTTTTCTTCAAGGACATATTCACAGTAATCTCAGTTTCGTAAATCTCGCAAAGCGAATTTTGCCATAAAGTTAAGCGTTTTTAACAACCTTCTCTTCCATAAGTCCCTATATAGTCATAACTGCGTCTTTGTTATAGACGTAAACGTTTTTAGTAACTTAGATATGTAATCAGAAATATTGATAGTGTTATAAACTTTTCTACCTCTATAAATCTAACAGAAGCTATCATGAAATCAGTTAATCCCATTCTCGATACGACCATGAATACCACAAGGCCCAATAATATTATCCTCCTGAAAAACGTAAATACGATATAAGATATGATTTTGTATAGTAATTTTACTTTCTTTAATTAAAAACCAAAGATACTCTGATAGTTTTATTCACCATTTCACGTGGTGGGGGAGGAAACATGTCAATACGTTTAAGTGCTGTCATAGCCAACCAATCAAGTTCCCGACTACCAGAAGAAAATATAACGCGGTTGGCAAAAATATCTCCTTGTTCACGCACCTTAAATTCCAACTGCACGACTCCCTGTACGCTACTAATACGCTGTCCTACAATGTAACTTTTTTGTTTTTCTAACTGTTTTTGTACCTTTGCTAACCAATGTTCTGATAATGCACTATCAAGTGCCATTGTATTACTATCCCTGCTTACAGCAAATGAATGTGCTTTTTTACCATTAATTTTCTTCTCTGTAATATTCAGTGTTGATGAGCGCTTTTTTATAAAAACTTTACGATTTATCTTTGACGGAGAAGATCTTTCCAAAGGTTTCAGCACTGTAAAATCATCTTTTTTTACGGTAGACTGAAGCTCTTTCGTAATCTGATGCTCTTTTGATAGAGAATTCTCTGGTCGAGCTTCACTAAGTTCTGGTTTTAATATTTCTTCTTCCTTTAAAACATTAAACTCTAATATTTCTGAATCTGGATTAACATCAGAGTGCATAATTTCTGGTACAACAATTAACATAGCCATCGGTGAGAATACAAACCCATTTACATGAATACTCTTAGAATAAAATCGTGCTCCTACTCCAACATGTAAAGCAAGAGCACACCCAAAAGCACCTATCCAAAGAGCTGACATTCGCCAAATACTTGCACCCTTCATCATCTCATCTATCACCATATAATCGATGCTTAATTTTATTAAAACAGGTCGTCTTTAAAGCACAACTTTTTTCTTGACGATTTTTATCATGTTTAATATGATCGCGTTAATAGCTATAAACTGAATTAGTGCTTGGCTTACCAATTATGTGATTACATTGTGTAATTAGTAAGGCAAATATTTTTATATGTGTTTATTTTATATGTGAGAACTTATAGAGGGGGGCATTTTTTAAAAGAACCATGGTGGGCTATGCGAATAAAACGGAATATCTATAAAGAATATAAAGAGCATGTGATTTTAGGTATACTCTTAGTTTGTATACCTTCATTTGTTTTTGCACAAAACAGCGGTAAGGATTCTATAACTAAACTTAAACCAATCATAATTGAAAAAAAAATAGAAAATCCCTTCAATAAAACAACTGTTTTGACCGATCGTAACACTGCTCAAAATATTGATAAGAAACAAATAAATGATATTCGCGATGTTAACCATCTTAATCCATCTATAAACTATAGTGCAGATAATAACAGCTTTGTAATTCGTGGTTTAAATGCCAATCGTGTTTTAACAACAATGGATGGTATTCCTCTTCCATGGCTTGACGATGGAGTGCGTGGTATTAAAGGTGGAAGTTCTGCATTTGCTTTTAATGCGCTTTCTGCAATTGACATTGTTCGTGGTTCAGATTCTAGTCTTCATGGTTCTGGCGCACTAGGTGGGATTATTGCCTTACGTACTCTTAATCCTGAAGACCTCCTCACAAAAGAAAAAAAATGGGGTACTCTTACAAAAGGTAGCTATAATTCTGTTGATAAAAGTTGGCACGTAGATCAAGCTTTTGCAGTGCGAGCTAATCAAACTTTATTGCTTTTTCAAGGTTCTCGTGCAGAAGGTCATCAACGTAAAAATATGGGTACTGTAGAGGGTTATGGAGAGAAACGTACACGAGAGAATCCTGCTGACTTTGATAAAAATAATTTGCTTTTTAAAGTCCACCAATATTTTAATGATAATCACCGATTTGGCTTTACAGCAGAACGTTTCGCTTACAATAAAGACACTCACTCATTAAATGCTTCAACTGAAATATTTTTGCCACAATCTGTTTACAATGAGAAACACACACATCGTAAACGTTTTTCTGTCTCCTATGATTATAATGGTAATGAAGATGCTATTTTTGACGCATTTCATGGACAACTTTATTGGCAAAAGCTATCAAATAATCACATCTTAAATGGACATCGTATACAAATGCCAAAAGGAGACTATTTAAGAGATAATTTTATGCGCAATATTGGTTATGGCTTTAATGCTCATAGTTTCAAAAAATTAGATATTGGTTCTGTAAGTCATAAGCTAAAGTTCGCTGCAAATGTTTTCGCTTCTAAATTTCATCAATATGCATTGGGTAAAGATAATTGTCATTTAAAAGGAAGTGAGCATGCATGTGTATTCCTAAGTACGAACAAATCAGATGCGCCAGATACAAATAGCCAGGCTTTTGGTTTAGCTTTCGAAAACGAAATTGGTTTTTCTAACAATAGTCTTCGTCTTATCCCAGGAATACGTTATGATTGGTATAAACATATCCCTCAAAAGACATCTGCTTTTGAAAAAGCATTAGGTTCCAGAATACTGCCCGAAGAAAATAGCGGCTCACATTTTTCTCCTAAAATGCGGATAGAATGGGATGCTGATAATCAAGTATTATTTTATACTCAATGGGCGCAAGCTTTTCGCGCACCAAGCGTTTCAGAGCTTTACTTAACCTTTATCAGACCTTCTTTTTACTATATGATTGGAAATCCTAATCTCAAACCAGAGACCAGTAATGGATATGATATTGGTGTACAATACAACAACATGCATTTTAATGGTTCTTTCAGTGTTTTCACCAATGAATATAAAAACCTTATTGATGTTATAGATAAGGGGCCCTCAAAAGAATTTATATATGCGCGCAAACATTATATAAATCGTGCTCATGTGCGTATTTCTGGTGTCGAAACGAAAGCACATTTCACCTTGATTAATGGTCTTTATAGTAATGTTGCCCTTGCTTATACACAAGGAAAAGATCTTGATAAAAACGAATACCTTAACTCAATCCCAGCTTTTAAAACAGTATTTGGATTAGGATATACAAAAGAAATTTGGGGAACAGACATTGTACTTACTTTAGCTGCTAAGCGTGATAAAGTAAAAGGAAATTCTGATTACAATACAGTTCCAGGCTATGGTATAGTTGATATATTGGGTTGGTGGAAACCTTTCGGTGCAAAAGGTCCAATTATAAGAGCTGGTATTTATAATCTTTTTGACCAAAAATACTGGAATGCAACTGATCTGCCTTCCCCTTCTCCTATCCCTAGACGCCAGTCACTACCACCAAAAGATTATTTTAGTCAGCCAGGCCGTAACTTTAAGGTGTCTTATGTACAAAAGTTCTAATTATTGCTGTTAATCTTTAAACTATTGAGGAAATCATAATTGATAAAAAGGTATGTTATTACATTTTAATCCTTACTTTATTCTAACCCAAAAATTGGAAAAAGGATTATAGATATTTTAATTTATCAGATTCAATTTTTGTTATTGATAGGAGCAATTTATTGGCAGGCTGAGTCATTGTAAACAATGACTCAGCGTAGTTTTTTAAAATGAAGTAAAATTGACTCTAAATAAAGTAAGGAAAATCTATGTCTTATACAGCTGAAATGATTATTAAACTGCGTGAAGAAAAAAAAGATATGCGTAATCGTGATTTTGCTAATTCGATTGGTATATCTGAAGCAGAATTCATCGCAGCTTATCGTACAATCGGAAAAGCAAAAAGACTAAAAGTTGATATTCCTACTCTCCTTGAAACAGCTCCTAAAGTTGAAACCGTTATGGCATTAACACGCAATGAATATGCCGTTCATGAAAAAACAGGATGTTTTGAAAAAATTGTTCTGAATGAACATATCCCTATGACATTTGGGGAAATTGATTTGCGAATTTTTCCCAAAAAATGGGAATTCGGTTTTGAATATGAAATGATGGTTTTTGGAAAACCAACAAAAAGTTTACAATTTTTCGATCAATATGGTACTGCTATTTTTAAAGTCTATTCTAAAGATATGACAAATATGAAACAATGGGATGAACTTGTTGAAAAATTGCTTCATGAAGATCAATCATCTGCTCTTCATATTCTTTCTACCCCCGAGCCTATACAACACAATATAACAAATTTAGATGTTGAGAAATTCCGCGACCGTTGGAGAAAAATGACTGATGTGCATCAGCTCCATGAAATTACTTCTGAATTTAAAATTGGTCGGCATGATGCTGTAAAACTCGCTGGAAACGAGTTTACCGATGAATTAAGTGTAGAATCTATTGAAATTATGCTGAATAAGGCCGTTCAACAAGAAATACCAATTATGTGTTTTGTCGGTAATAAAGGCTGCATCCAAATTTTCAGCGGACCAATTAAAAACATTAAACAAATGGGACCTTGGCTCAATATTCTCGATGAAAAATTTCACTTACATATGCTTATTTCTGGCGTTAACAAAGTATGGCACGTTCGCAAACCTATAAGTGAGGGTTATGTTAGTTCTCTTGAAGTTTTTGATCAAAATGGCGAAATGATTGTTCAATTCTTTGGTCTAAGAAAAGAAGGTCAAAAAGAATGCGAAAAATGGCGTTCTTTATTGAATGATTTACCTTTATACCAAGAAACAAACATTATTTAAAGGATAAAACTTAGATATGTTGAGACCTTTTTTACATAAACTATCAGGCCTTTCTGTTTTAGTTTTTTTGTTTTTCTTTACTTTTATTTCTAGACAAGTAATTGCCGAACCGACAACAAATTTTCCTGAAAATGGGCGAATTATTTCCATAGGTGGTTCTCTTACAGAAATTGTTTATGCATTAGGAGCTCAAGATCAACTTGTAGCTCGTGACAGCACAAGTATCTATCCACAAGCTGCACTCAAACTTCCTGAACTTGGGTATATGCGTAACCTTTCCCCTGAAGGTATTTTATCTCTTTCTCCAGAAGGTATATTACTTATTGAAGGAAGCGGTCCTCCTTCAACAATTGATGTTCTCAAAAAAACATCAATACCTCTCATAATCATACCAGAAAATTTTTCACGTGAAAGTGTCATAGAGAAAATTCACCTTGTTGGTAAAGCTCTACATCGAGAGGCTCAAGCAACTGAACTGATTGAAAAATTGAACCGCAACTTTATGAACAATGATATGCTTTTAACAAAAATAACTAAACCAAAACGTGTTCTTTTTATTTTTTCCGTACAAAACGGAGGTGTTATGGTATCTGGAACAGATACTGCAGCTGATGGTATGATAAAACTTTCAGGAGGTATAAATGCCATTTCTGATTATAAAGGATACAAACTTTTAAATAATGAAGCCTTATTAAACTCAAATCCTGATTTCATCTTGTTTGTAAATCACAATGGAAATTCAACTAAAATTGATACAATTTTAGCTATACCAGCAATTCAAGCAACACCTGCGGCTCAAAACCATGCTATTAAACAAATAGATACCATGTATTTTTTAGGTTTTGGTCCACGCACTGCAGATGCATCAAAAGAGCTGATTAATATGCTTTATAACACAGAACAAAATGGTAAGAGTTGAAAGAAATGGTTAAGCATATTGCCACAACGCATATCTCTGAAATAATAGAAAATTCAAAAGAAAAAACCATAAATCGGGGGAAAATTGCGTTATTAAGTTTAATAGTGCTCCTTATCTTTAGTATTTTTAGTGGATTATTCAGTGGTGCATCAAATGCTTCTCTCATTAATCTCATTCATATAATTTTTACGCAAAATTTTTCAGTAGCTAGTAAGACATATGACTACCTTATACTTATTGATATCAGATTACCTCGTATTATCTTAAGTTCATTGGTTGGAGCAGCTCTTGCTGTTTCTGGCGTTCTTATGCAGGGACTCTTTCGTAATCCTCTTGCAGATCCTGGAATCGTAGGTGTATCAGCAGGTGCGAGTCTCGGCGCTGTATTAGTCATTGTCATTGGTGTTTCCTTCCCACCTTTCCTTATTCCTTTTCTAGAATCTTACAAAATTGTCATAGGCGCATTTCTTGGTGGGCTTTTATCAACAATGATTCTCTATGTAATAGCAACACGACACAATTTTACCTCTATTGCAACGATGCTTCTTGCAGGCATTGCTCTCAGTGCTTTCAGTAGTGCTATTGTTGGAAGTTTAATTTTCACTGCCAATGATCAACAATTGCGTGATATTACTTTTTGGAATCTTGGTTCTCTTTCGGGTGCCACATGGTTAAAAGTTTGTCTTATTTTACCTATTGTTTGGACTGGCTTGCTTTTTTCTCCATTTTTATCACGTGCGCTCAATGCGCTTGCACTCGGAGAAGCTGTCGCTCAACATATTGGTTTTCATATTCAACGAATTAAAAATATTGCTGTTTTACTTGTTGCTCTCATGTGTGGAGGAGCAGTTGCTGTCAGTGGTGGTATTGGTTTTATTGGTATTGTTGTTCCACATATTTTACGTCTGCTTATTGGTCATGATCACCGCTATCTCATTCCCTGTTCAGCTCTCTTAGGAGCAGTATTACTCATTTTCTCTGATACCTTTGCGCGTTGTATTATTGCTCCAGCAGAATTACCCATTGGAATTGTCACAGCACTTTTTGGAGCGCCTTTTTTTCTTTGGATCCTTATATACCAACGAGGAATAAATTTTTCATGATTGAGGCAATTAATATCTGTATTCAGCGCGGGAAAACACACATTCTCAATCATATTCATCTTCAAGCTAGAAGTGGCGCTCTCACTATCATTATTGGCCCAAATGGATCTGGAAAAAGTACCTTTATACAAGCGCTTAGTGGAGAAATTCCTTATAATGGTAAAATGACTCTAAATGGCCATGATATTAAACAAACACAAGCAAACAAAATGGCAATGATGCGTGCAGTTTTACCCCAATCAACAACATTAGCATTTCCATTTTTTGTTCATGAAGTAGTAAGACTTGGTCTTTCTATCAACAAAGTTAACATCACAAAAGCTCAATTTAAAAGCCTCCCTCAAAAAGCCTTAAAACGTGTTGGTCTAGCAAACTATGAAAACCGATATTATCACCAGTTATCTGGTGGCGAACAAGCTAGAGTCCAGCTTGCCCGTGTTCTTTGCCAAGTATGGGAGCCTATTTATAATGGAGTTGCTCGTTGGCTGATATTAGATGAACCTATTGCCAACCTTGATATACAACATCAGCTGATTGTTATGAATATTATAAAAAATTTTGTTCGTTGTGGTGGTGGTGTTCTTGCTGTTCTACATGATCTCAATCTTGCCGCTCACTATGCCGATAAAATGATATTATTAAAACAAGGAAAAATTTGTTGTGAAGGAGATGCCTCCACTGTTTTAACAACAGAAAATCTGCGTAAAGCTTATAATTGCTCACTCACAGTTTCTGAAGTACCTAAAAAAAACATCCCTTTCATACTACCACAAACAGCATCTCATTTATAACACATATAATACAACATCTTTTCCTGAAAAAAGGTTTGATTCAATTGGAAGATCAAGATTTTCGATAGACTTTTTCATATAAACTATTGTTCTTAATATAGATACTTCTGTAGAGCAGTTTAGCACCTTACACTCAAACTTATTAACTCATTATTGAACCATCAAATTAACGACACTTTCTCTATAGCTTCTACAGCTTTTTTATATACCAGAGCTTTAAAAAATTAGTGGAGCAAGCCGAAAGAAAAAGACGCGCGCTCTAGGAATAAATATCAAAGCGCTATTCCAAATCTTAATTACCTATCTCTAATTTTTAATAATATATTATTTTTATAAAATCTGGCAAAGAGGAAGAAATTCGAATCTCAAATTTAGGAGTAATAAAGCTTTGATTTTATATAATTTTTTTAAGGTGCGGAATGCCTAAATAAAAGTTAAGGAATAGGATTTCATGTTTTCTCTAAAATATATTGCCCATTAATGTCTTCTTTTGAGTTATTTTTATGCATCCTTTATCTTTATGATTCAATTTTTTGTGCACCTTTCCAACCACGTACATAAACACCTTGTTTGTTGTGCTATAAGATCTCTCTTGTTAAGTTTGAACTGATGGCGTTTAAATCTTGCCGGCTGAAGTAAATAGGCAACTAACCAACACAAGAAAAAGTGAGCTTATTTGTCGCATACTCACTGAGCAAGATCAGCACGCACATCGGCACCACTTTGCTTATTAGCTTCATTTTCTATTTTCAGCCGTGTTATTGCTCTCTCTTTGTTTGTGCCGTTCAGTCTTCTTGCCAAAACGAAAAACCTTCACTAAAGCTATAAAAAAAAGCGGTTAAAACCGCCATCACCATCACAAAAGATCTTTTTCTCCAAAAAATCATAAACGTTGCTCTCATAAGCGCTTAGCAATAAATACTAACCACAGACAGAACGCAAAAACTATAATGCCGGCTAGTGCCCATTGCACAGGTCCATCCCCTGCTAAAAATTTTCCAAATCCCGAAAAAATAGAAGATATGATCAGAAAAATATCTTTAATATAAACAAGAACTACTTCTTTTAAAAGCTCTGTTTTCTCCTGTTTGTCAACTACCTGATAATTAGGCGAAACATAAGCGCTCTTAGCCCATAATTCTGCCTCTGCTGCACGACGATGTACGAGGCCTTTCAAACGCTTGCCTCCCACTTTAGTCCATTTCTTCAATTCAATGGGTACAGATTCATAATCGCCTTTATTAAGCTTCTTAAGCAATGTAGAGTTTTGAAAAGCCGCTATCCCTATATTATAACAAAAGGAAACAAGAGCTCCAAACTGCTCATCACTTAAGTTAACATAAACCGCTTTCTCTACCGCCCGCTCATATTGACGCAAATCGGATAAAAGCATAGTTTCTGCCTTTTTTTCTGTAATGACCATGCCTTCAAAAACGATTGGCTTACCGGCCTTTTCCGTATGACCATATCCTATGCTCCAAATGTCAGAAGCATCTTGATAAGCATGAAGCCGTAGCCCTTCCCATTTCTTTAAATAATTGAGACAACTTTTACTGATTTTTCGTGCCATTATTCAATTCCTTTCTATAAATATACCTTGATTAATACGGTGTCATCCCCACCATCCCACCATCACCACTGGATAAAAGCGTTGCATCTTTTCCTGGAAAATATCCACCTCCTCTGCCATAAACACCCCCCTTAGCCACCATTACTACCTAGTTTAACAGTACTCTCTTTACCACCACGAGCAACACGCCCGATCCAAACCTCTTGCTCAGCGGCCAACATTTCCTTTTGGAAATAGGCTCTCTGAACCGCTTTTAAATAACCACCTTCCCAAATATGCTGATAGCTCTCTGCACGGTTCTTAAGATCATCCAACCGTGCCTCATTCAATATCTGCGGAAACTTCGGATTGTCTGACCAATTGATCTCAACACCCTTAATCCCTTCATTCTCTGAAAAACGAAACCGCCTCTCAACAGGAGCATGCTCACGTAAAGGATTCCATGTCACCCATAACTCTGCGCGCCATCCATCGCCCTCTTCACGTAAAGTCGGTATAAGAGTCTGCCACGCTGTCTCTGTAACAGGCTCTGCCTCATCAACCCAACAGAGCAAAATCCGACCCATCGATTTGATACTGGCTATATTCCGGTCTAGTCCTGAAAACTGGAAAGATATTCGACCATCCTTCGACTTAATCGAGGACTCCCCAACCTGATAATAATCCTTTAAAAAATCATGCGCTTCAACAGCGCGCTTAATTTCCTCCAAGGAACTCTCTGCCAACGAATTCTGAAATTGACGCGCACAAAGGATCGTCCCAGAAATGCCTCCCATACCAAATTGATAGCCTTTCAAAGCAGCCATCAAAGCAAAGGATCTCGTCTTCCCTGATCCCCGTCCTCCCCATGCCGCACGCACCGCTGCTGTTCCTGAAAAAATCGGTATGAGCTTGGGGACAATCTTAATCTGTCTTATGGTCATCAACCAAAGGCGCTATTTCAACGCGCCCTATCATTTTAATCGCTCCACCGTTCTCTCCGGTAACCTGTAACGGCAAAACCTTACCAAGCAACGATAAATAAGCCGCAGGACAGCTGACAGCTTGCTTTTCTAAATAAGAGACCAAACCATCATTTCCTATTTTATTGCCCGCATTCTCAGCAGCCTTAATCACAGCTTCTTTCAAAAGACGCGTTATTTTATTCGGAACACCTTTAACGCGACCACTTCCTGCCTTCGGAGGAATACGCTTCTTAAGTGGCGCTTGAGGAGGCTGAGTGGTATTTTCTGATGTCATAAAATACACCCTCTAAATAACAAAAAACCCCGCATTTGCAGGGCATACAGAATGAACGGAACTGAATTTTTGACACAATTCAACCAGTGCCGTGATGTCATTAAATACGACTTTTTACGTCATGTCAACAAAAAAATCTAAATATTGTGCTTTTTTATTTCCCTCACCTAAATCTAGTGTTTTTAACACCAAATGAGACATTATTGTATCATCTAAACGAATCCATTACACGACTGATCATTACAAAGGGGGGGGAGAACAATGCGTGATATTGTCATAGTAATAGTGGGTATACTTATACTATGGCTATAGTCTCTGACATGTGGGAAGAAGCAGAGAATGGTCGGAATACAGAATTTCAAGGTACTCTTTTATTAGTCATAGTACTCGGGGTGCTTTGGTATCTTGAATTTTCAAGAAACTTTTTATTAGTAGTAGCAATTTTGTTGTTTGCTTGGAGAAATTACCTAGGAATAATAGCAAATTTTGAACATGATCGCTTAATTGAAAATTATCAGATAGCGTCTGATTGGAAGGATCAAAGAATTAATGAACTTAAAGCGGTTGAAGAGGAAATAATTAATGAGGAATTATCCAAGATAATAATAAAAGCTTTGGCAACAACAGAAACAGATAATGATAATGGAGGAACAGAATAAATCTGGTTGAGAAAAAATCAATTAAAGGTTCAATACTATGACTAATAATTAATAAAAAGGGGGGAGAAAATGTGGTTTATCATACAAGTTGTAATAACTATTTACATAATAATCCCACTATTAATTGGTATCACTGTATTAGTAATTTACGTTATTAGCGAAATTCTGAGAGTAGCATTAGCTGTAATATGGGCAATAATACTTGTAACACCGGTAACACTATATATAATAACATTACCAATGGTAGAAACAATTAGCTATGCCTTTACAAAGGATAAAAGCAAATGGAAAGAATTAATTGAGAAACGAGAACAACTTAGAAAACGCATAGCAATTAAGAAAAAAAGTCAATTTGCCAAACACGACGAAACTGTTTTCTTCCGTGCAGCAGCAAGCACTTTCATGATTATATGTCTCATATTAGTCGTTTTTGTATATCTTCCTGACTCTTTTGCTCCTTATTGGCGAGCGCTAATCATTTTAATGCCTGCTCTTCCTCTTACAGTCTGTATAGCACCAATCCAACATAGAATACAGGTGCTACCTCTTTCACTTTTATACAGATAATGCTTTTCTGGTTTCAATTCTACGGCAATCACACAGATAAAGACACTGTAATCTACATCGTATTTTTTGAAATATTCATGTATATATTATTTAGCTTTTTTCACATAAGATTCGTAGCTTCAACTATCAGAAGAGCAATCCGTAACAAACCTGCACTGCTTGATCTTCTACTTGATCTTCTATAAGATATCTGATCTGAAAACTGGATCCTACATATAATTGGTTAACTAAAGATCGTCACGACCTTCGCCAATACCTCATTCATAATAGCTGTTGGCAAACTTTCTACTTTACGCCCATTGCGCACCACCAAATCGAGAACACGAGGTTGATCGCAACGAATGACACCCCTAGTTCTTGTGCCCGTAAGCGGCACTGCAAATCCAATACGGCGAACAAAATTTCCACCGCTTGTGATCGGCAAAATAACTGGTAAACCTGTTACTTCATTAAAATCATCAGGAGAAACAATGACGACAGGACGATGCCCACGCTGCTCTCGTCCTTGGATTGGTTCCAAATCTACCATATAGATGTCACCACGCCTCATATAAGCTCGCCCCCTACAGCAGAGGCATCAACCCACTCACGTTCTTCAGGTGATTGCGGTTGCGAATAATCAGAGTCAGCTAATAACTCAGCCATCGTGTATCGTGGCCGGACTGGTGATTCCACGACAAGACGACCATTATCAATAGCCAAACCAACTTCGGTATTTTCAGTCAAGTGAAGAACATCAAGCAATGCAGGGGGAATGGAGAGCATCACCGATCCTCCAACTTTCCGTAATTTTGTTATGTACATAAAACGCCCTCTCTTATATTATATAAAAATATAACATTCTAAAGCCTACTATTCAATAATCTTTTTATACTTTTGTGTAAAATGTCTATGAAGCGCATTCAGAATAATCCGCAATGAAGATACAAGATATAGTAATGCTTTATCTTCACTAGCAAGATATTGTAATGCTGCCTAAAGATTATGTTGTCGATAGAAGCCTTGTGTTTCTCTTATGACCTCTTGTACATTTGAAAATTGCTCTGTTACCAACTGAACCCATTTATCCCTTTCCTTCTCATCAGAAGAGGAAGGCATTTCATCATAAACAGCACTAGGCAATCCTTTCGCACAGAGGTAATTGTTTTTGATTTGTAGATACTTTTGTGCTGCATCATATTGCTCTTGATTGATTTCGCCCTGCAAATAAAGCCGACCAACATCTAATACAAAAGGTGCTATACCATGGTTAGAGAAAGATATTGATCAATATTATCACTGTTGGCCTCATGATACTCATGAACATGTATGGATTGACGTTCTTCTGTACACTGTTTACAGCGTGGTGATGCCGTTCGCATTGGCTGCAAATGCGTCAAAGATAATATCATTCATCTCAAAACAGAAAAGAGCCAATTTAAAACAGATGTTTTTCTTCCCATTTTATCAGAACTCGCAGAAACACTTAAAATTGGTCCTATTGGAAATGAAACATTTATTTGCGGGAAAAGTGGAAATCAGCTCATTAAAGAAAGCTTTGGCAATCTATTTCGTGAAGCCTGTAATGCAGCGGATATAAAAAATCAGCTCACGGATTAAGAAAATTAGTAGCAACACGTGCTGCTAATGCCGGTGCTACAGTTTCACAAATGAAAGCGCTTTTTGGCTGGACAGAAGACAGTATGACATCACTCTATCCTCGAACAGCTGACAGAAAACGCCTAGCAATAAAAGCTATCAAAAAACTTCAAAAATTAGGGATAGAACAGAAAAAACATAATAAAATCAATAGAATAAAAAATCTCTAACCTTTAGATAGCCTATTGATTTTATTGATATCTGGCGGAGAGGAAGAGATTCGAACTCTCGAGAGCCTTTTGAGCCCTACTCCCTTAGCAGGGGAGCGCCTTCGACCACTCGGCCACCTCTCCAACTAAAGTGCATAAACAGTATCAATAAAAAATTCAAGATATTTTCAATTTTTTTCAAAAATATCTGAAATTTTCATTCTAATTGATTAGATTAAACTAAAAAATAAAATAATGGAAATTTGTGTCTTTTTTATCACACTAATCTAAGTAGTACATAAATCATTTTTAACAAGATTATTTTTTCAACAAGATTAATTTATGTTTGTATTTTCAAATAAAGATTTGTATAGTTAACATTATGTAATGTTTTGTTTAGTTGCTTCGTACTTTTTCAGTCAGCAGACATAATTATACCTTTTATACACTTTATACATTCTATTTATACATTCTATAAATAAGCTCAACTGGAGATCCTTTATGAATATTAAAACCTTTCTTTTAAGCTCTACATTAGTTCTCTCTGGAGTTTCTGGATCTCAAGCGGCTTCAACTATTCCAGCAGAGCCTGAACCTATAGAATACGTACGTGCATGTGATGCATACGGTGCAGGATATTTCTATATTCCTGGAACAGAAACATGTATTCGCATCTCTGGTAATGTCCGTGCTGATTTTGCAGGTGGTGATAATATTAATGCAATAACCGATGCGGAATTAGCAAATGGTAAAAAAACTTATCGCACAACTTCACGTTTAACCCTTATTTTCCAAGCTGCTTCTGAAACGGAATTGGGAACACTTCGTTCATATGCAGAACTTCGCTCACAATGGAGCAAAGGAAAAGATAATTCCGGTGGGCAACTTCGTGCTGCTTATATAGAAATTGGTGGTTTTCGTGTAGGTCTTGATAAAACGATTTTCGACAGTTGGACCGGTAGTTATGGTAAAGTTATAAATGATGACAGCATAGCACCGGCAGGTGATACACGCACTAACGTTATCTCTTACACTTTTAATGCTGACTCTGGTTTTTCCGCTATTGTCGGAGTTGAATTGGGAAATGCTTCAGGCCCTTCTCTTAAAACAAACGCTGGTGATAATATCAACTACTATTATATCGATAAAGATAGCACAATTGTTCGTGTTGATGATACAGGTCTTCCTAGCAAACAAACAAAAGACTATAATCCTAATATCTTATTTGGTATGAAATTTATGCAAAAATGGGGTGGTGTTTCAACTATTGTCGCTTATGACGCTTACTACAAAAAATGGGCTGCTAAGACACGTGTAGATTTTAATGTTAATAATAATTTGAATCTTTGGGCAATGGGAGGTTATAAAAATAACCTAGATTACTATACAGTAAATACTGTAGAGGGTTCTAATAATGTATTATCACGTCAGAATACGACCATTTATGCAAACTGGGGTGGTAAATGGGCAGCGTGGGCTGGTGCAACTTACAAAATCAATCCAAAAGCAAATTTGAATGCTCAAGTATCTTATAGTGCTATAAAAACTTTCGCAACATCCGTTAATATTGCATACAAACTGATTCCAGGATTTGTTATTACACCTGAACTAACGTATCTTTCTTGGAAGGATGACCGTACTTTCAAAAGTAAAGAAAGTAATGACACACACTATAGCAATGCTTTGAATGGAAAAAGTGCTTTGCAAAGTATGATTCGTTTCCAACGTTCATTCTAATCCTTGACAAATTATGCTTATAGAAACTGGTAGCCTGAAGTTACCAGTTTCTTTTTTACTGATAACATCTGTAATAATCACAAATCTCTTATAATATTGAATTCATTGATAATTATCTAATAAAATAGCAACTTCACTATATATATTATATATTACACTATATATATTATATATTACAAGTGTTCTACTAATAATAGAGCTATACCTTTTATATCAATAGATCACTTATGAAATAAATCATAAGCATATATTTTTTATTTATGCTATTTCTCTAATATTGTAGGTTGATTACTTACAATTTTTCTTGATCCCATTCAAAAAACATTCCCAAATTACTCAAAATACATCTTTGCAATTGACAATATGAGTATTTCAGCTGATCATAATTGTACAAATAAATGCTCTGACTGGGAATGGATTACATATGTAGACATTACAAAAAATATTTTTATTGATTTCCTCAAAATAAATTTTCTGAATTTTGTCAAATATGTTTTGATACAAAAAATGATATTGTGCGTAATCCTTAATTTATTGAGTTAAACGCATCCTTGATAACCTTGCAAAGCGTTTTTTCACTACGAATCTATAAGGAAAAAGTCTGTGCAAAAAAACACTCCATTAATTAGTTTTTCTCCTTTCCCTGCTTCACGCAAAATTTATCAAAAGAGTCTTCTCTTTCCCAACGTGCATGTACCATTCCGTGAAATTTCTCTAGTAGATAATAATCATGAAAAAACTTTAAAGGTTTATGATACTTCAGGTCCTTATACCGATGAAGATGCAACTATTGATATTACAAAAGGATTACCTGACATTAGCACACCTTGGCTATCTGAACGTTCTGATATCGAATCCTATCCGGCTCGATTAATTCAACCTGCAGATAACGGTTTTACTCATGATAAAAATCTTGCACCAACTTTTGAACAAATTCGTCCCGTTTTTCGCGCAAAAAACGATAAAGCAGTTACACAAATGGCTTATGCACGTGCAGGTATTATTACCGCAGAAATGGAATATGTTGCTATACGTGAAAATGAAGGTTTGGTAGCAAAAGATCAAAAAAAAATATCGAGTGAAACATTCGGCGCATCAATACCAGAAACCTATACTGCAGAATTTGTTCGTAATGAAATTGCTTGCGGACGCGCTATTATTCCTAAAAATATCAATCACCCAGAATGCGAACCAATGATTATTGGGCGTAATTTTCGTGTTAAAATTAATGCTAATATCGGTAATTCAGCAGTTACTTCATCTATGGCAGAAGAAGTTGAAAAGATGATTTGGGCCATTCGTTGGGGTGCGGATACAGTTATGGATCTTTCAACAGGTCGTAATATTCATAATATTCGTGAATGGATTATTCGTAACTCTCCTGTTCCCATTGGAACTGTCCCGATTTATCAAGCACTCGAAAAAGTACATGGCGTTGCCGAAAATTTAACATGGGATATTTTTCGTGACACCTTAATTAAACAAGCAGAACAAGGTGTTGATTATTTTACTATTCATGCAGGATTAAGATTACCCTTCATCCCCCTAACGATTAATCGCATAACAGGTATTGTTTCACGAGGTGGCTCTATTATGGCTAAGTGGTGTCTTCATCACCACAAAGAAAATTTTTTATATGAACATTTTGATGAAATTTGTGACATTGCACGCATGTATGATGTCTCTCTTTCATTAGGAGATGGATTGCGTCCAGGCTCTATTGCGGATGCAAACGATGAAGCCCAATTTGCAGAACTTAAAACTTTGGGAGAACTAACAAAAGTTGCATGGGAAAAAGATGTACAGATTATGATTGAAGGACCTGGTCATGTACCAATGCATAAAATTAAAGAAAATATGGAAAAACAATTAACCCTCTGCCACGAAGCACCTTTTTATACTTTGGGCCCTCTTACAACTGACATTGCTCCTGGATATGATCATATAACATCAGCGATTGGTGCCGCTATGATTGGTTGGTTTGGTACTGCCATGCTTTGCTATGTAACGCCTAAAGAACATCTAGGACTACCAGATAAAAATGATGTAAAAACTGGGGTAATCACTTATAAAATTGCGGCTCATGCCGCTGATCTTGCTAAAGGTTTGCCCGGAGTGCAATTGCGCGATAATACCCTTTCACGTGCACGATTTGATTTTCGATGGCGTGATCAATTTAATCTTTCTCTTGATCCAGATACAGCATGCTCTTTTCACGATGAAACAATGCCTAAAGATGCACATAAATTGGTGCATTTTTGCTCTATGTGTGGACCTAAATTCTGCTCAATGCGTATTTCCCATGATATCCGTGATGCAGCAACAAAAAGAAAAAAAGAAGGTATGATTGCTATGGCTGAAAAATATCAAAAAAATGGTGATCTCTACGTAGAAAATGCTCCCTCTAGAAAAGAGAAAGCAAACAATTGAAAAATATTCTTATCAAAGGTGCAGGTGTAGGCGGTTTAACAGTTGCTTTTATGCTACAACAAAAAGGTATCCCTGTCACTGTATCTGCCCCTCTCCATTCTCCTATAGGGACTGCAAGCTGGTATGCAGGAGGTATGTTAGCACCTTACTGTGAAAAAGAAAGCTCTGAACAAATCATCGAAGATCTTGGTATACAAGCGATGCAATGGTGGAGAGAAATACTCCCTGATATTGTAGCACAAAAAGGCACTCTGGTTGTTGCTCCTACGCGAGATATAACAGAGCTCGAACGATTTTCAATGCGTACAAATAACCACAAAATCATAGACAATACAGAAATAGCACATCTTGAACCTGATCTTGCTGGACGTTTTAACCGTGCACTTTTTTACGAAACTGAAGCGCATATTGATCCGCGCAAAGCACTGATCACTTTAAAAGAGATTCTTATAAAAAATGGAGCCTGTTTTGTTGATATAGGAATATGCGAAGAGAATTTTAATACTGTCATTGATGCAACAGGAATAGCACGTTTAGGCAAAGACAAAAATATACGAGGAGTTCGCGGTGAAATGCTTCTAGTACGCAGCACAGATATTAAAATTTCTCGTCCAATTCGTCTTCTCCACCCACGTATTCCACTCTATGTAGTCCCCAGACAAAATAATATCTTTATGATTGGAGCAACAATGATTGAAAGTGACTTTAGTGGTGCTATCTCAGCAAGATCAATGATGGAATTTCTTAACGCAGCTTATACTCTTCATCCTGCCTTTGCTGAAGCAGAAATTATTGAATCCGGCGTTGGTATTCGTCCATGCTATCCTAATAATTTACCTTATGTTCACAAACATGATAATCATATTTCTATTAATGGATTTTACAGACATGGTTTCCTTTTATCTCCAGAAATGGCAAAACAAGCAGTAAAATTAGCGTTGGAATAAAACATGAAAATATCTGTTAACGGTGAAATAATTGAAACAAAAGTAACTTCCCTCAAATTACTTCTTGACGAATTAGGTTATGAAGGTAATTGGTTAGCAACAGCTGTTAATGCTGAAGTTGTTTCTCTTGATGAACGAAGTCAATTTGTCTTGCACGAAGGAGATAGAATTGAAATTCTAAGTCCAATGCAAGGAGGCTAAAGCGATGTTGAATTTTTATGGACGCGAATTCTCTTCCCGCCTTTTATTAGGTACGGCTCAATATCCCTCACCAGAAGTTCTTCGTAAAGCTATTCATAAATCTGGTACAGAAATTATAACAATTTCATTACGCCGAGAAACTGCAGGAGGAAAACAGAGCGGACAATTTTGGCAATTTCTTAAAGAGCTTGACATAACTGTACTTCCAAATACTGCTGGCTGTTATACTGTTAAGGAAGCAGTAACAACAGCCCAATTAGCACGAGATCTCTTTAAAACGCCTTGGATTAAACTAGAAGTTATTGGTAATCCAGATACATTACAGCCAAATGTTTTTTCTTTAGTCGAAACAGCGCAAATTTTAAATAATGAAGGATTTCAAATTTTTGCCTATACAACAGACGATCTTATTGTTGCTGAAAAACTCTTTGAAGTTGGCTGCCGTGTCATTATGCCTTGGTGTGCGCCTATTGGATCTGCTAAAGGTCCCCGTGATACTGATGGATTACGTTCTATCCGTGCATATCTTCCTGATCTTACTCTTGTTATCGATGCTGGTATTGGACGTCCATCACATGCTACCATTGCTATGGAGCTTGGCTATGATGCAGTACTACTCAATACAGCTGTTGCTAAAGCTGGTGATCCTGTATTAATGGCTGAAGCATTTTCTAAAGCTATTACAGCAGGACGTATGGGTTATAAAGCAGGATTACTTGAAGCACGCAACGTAGCAGTTCCTTCAACACCAGTTATTGGAAAAGCAATATTTTCATGAAACTTGACCCATTTTATCTCATTGTTGATAGTGCAGATTGGGTTGAACGTTTAGTTCCCTTTGGAATTAAGCTGATACAATTACGCATAAAAGATAAAGATACAGAAACAATTATTCAACATATAAAACGAGCAAAGAATATATGTGACAAATTTAAAGCCCAGTTAGTCATTAACGACTATTGGAAAATAGCCATTGACGAAAAATGTGATTTTATTCACCTTGGACAAGACGATTTAAAAAATGCTGATATTTTGGCAATCCGTAAAAGTGATATAAAATTGGGCCTTAGTACTCATGATGAACACGAATTAGATATAAGTTTATCTATATCTCCTGAATATATTGCACTTGGTCCTATTTATCCAACAATTTTTAAAAAAATGAAATGGGCTCCACAAGGACTAGAAAAAATCAAGCAATGGAGAAAGAAAATCGGTTCTTTGCCTCTAGTAGGTATTGGTGGTTTAACACCAGAACGCGCAATCAATATTTTAACAGTTGGAGCAAATAGCGCTGCTGTTGTCACTGATATTATTTTAAATAAAAAGCCCGAAGAACGTGTCCAACAGTGGATAAAGGTGACTCAAGCATGGCGCTAATGCCTTCTATACTTATTGTTGCAGGTACCGATCCAACAGGAGGAGCGGGTATTGTTCGTGATATAGAAACAGCAACGCATTTTCAAACAAAAGCAAGTTTAGCCATTACAGCTGTCAACGTACAAGATAACAACCATGTTGCTGAAATTGTGCCCATGAGTAAAGAAACTGTTGCTGCACAAATGCGTATTGCCCTCAAAAACAATTCAATACATGCAATCAAAATCGGTATGACAGGAACCCAAGGAATTATAGAAGGGATCTGTGATATCTTAAAAGATTATCATCATATTCCAACCATTCTTGACCCTGTGCTTATTGCCTCATCAGGAGGGCAGCTTACCACAGAAAAAATCACAGATATTATGCTCAATAAACTGCTTCCTCATATTGATCTTTTAACACCCAATATGGCAGAGCTCGCTCTTCTCAGTAAAAGCTCTTTGACTTCTAATCATGAAGAAGCAATCCACCAAGCACAAAAACTTCTCTCATTTGGTCCACGCCATATATTAATAAAAGGTGGACATACCGAAAGTAATTTCGCAACAGATAGCTTAATTAACAAAACTGAAGTTATAAATATTTCCTCTCCCCGTTTAAAAGGAACAATGCGTGGAACAGGTTGCATCCTTTCAAGTGCTATTGCTGCAAATCTAGCATTAAAACAATCGATGATTGAAGCCATAAAAAATGCGAAAGCATACACTTACACATTATTTCTGAAGCATTGTCAAAAGGATCATTAAAATCTAATACCACTCCATTTTCTGAGAATATACTGAACTTCTATTCGCAATAAACATATTATAAATCTTGAAGAATAATTCTTCTTAGTCTATTGCTTTATAGATCAGTACAAAGCAAAAAGAAAAATGTCAAAAAAAAATAAAGATGTAATCTTAAATGAAGATCTACTCAGCTTCTATAAAGAAAGTGGTGTTGACACTGCGCTTACTGATGTTCCTATTGATCACTTTAATCAAGCTATCCCTTTAGAACCGCAATTAAACCAAGCATGCGATATCTCCTATCATCAACAAATATCACCAACCATAAAATCGCATACTCCTTTACTTGATAATCCGGATAAAATGCAACCCGTGCTCTCAGCTGTAGAGATAGCAAAAAATGCTCAAACACTTGATGAGCTGAAATCTGCCCTTCTTTCTTTTAACGGCTGCTCATTAAAACTAACAGCCAAAAATACCTGTTTTTCTGATGGAACAGCAGGAAGTCCTCTTATGCTCATAGGTGAAGCTCCAGGACGAGAAGAAGACATACAAGGAATTCCATTTGTAGGAAAAGCAGGCATACTACTCAACAAAATACTTGCATCAATTGGTCTCACAAGACAAAATGTCTATATAGCAAATACTATTCCCTGGCGTCCACCAGGAAACCGCACACCAACACCACGCGAAATTGCATTATGTCGCCCTTTTATTGAACGTCAAATTTTATTAGCCAAGCCTCGTATTCTCATAGCGCTGGGAAGCACTGCCGTGCAATTTTTTACGGGAATTCAGAGTGGCATTATTCGAATAAGAGGAAAATGGCTTACTTACGAAAATGAAAATCTTAAAATACCTGTTATGCCAACTTTTCATCCTGCTTATCTTTTACGAACGCCTAGTCAAAAAAAGCTCACATGGATAGACTTTTTAGAAGTAAAAAACCGTTTAAATAATCTTTAATCATTTTTAAATTCTGCCTTTTCTTAAGAAATAAGCGGCCTTTCAACAAATTAACCTCCTCCAATATAGCAAGGAAAACAATTATGAAGCAAGAAACAATCCCTGTTTATCATTTAGAAGATTACCAACAAACACCCTATGCTATACCTAAAACACAACTTAATTTCTGTCTGGAACCAACAAAAACTGTCGTTAAAGCAACATTGTCTATTGAACCTCGTAAACATACAAAAGAATTAACACCTCTTGTACTTTCCGGTGATGAACTGACATTAGTTTCTGTTACTATCAATGGAGAAAAATTAGCCCAAAATGCTTATAAAAGCACTCCTTCGAACTTAGAAATTATTGCTCCTCCCGCAACTTCTTTCACATTACAAATAGTGACAGAATTGAATCCTAAAAGTAACCGTCAACTTATGGGACTTTATCTTTCAAATGGTGTCTATTGCACACAATGCGAAGCAGAAGGCTTTCGTCGCATTACTTATTTTTATGACCGTCCCGATATTCTTTCTACCTATTCAGTAAAAATTGAAGCAGATTCTCAAACGATTCCAATCTTACTTTCTAATGGTAATCTCATTGAAACAGGAACCCTTGAGAATAACAGACATTTTGCTCTTTGGGAGGATCCTCATCCAAAACCATCTTACCTTTTTGCTTTAGTTGGTGGAAATCTTGACAAACTTGAAGATCATTTTATCACAGCTTCCGGACGATGTGTCAAACTTGGTATCTATGTAGAAAAAGGTAAAACTAAACAAGCAATTTATGCTATGGATGCCCTCAAACGTTCCATGCGTTGGGACGAACAATGTTTCGGGCGTGAATACGATCTAGATGTTTTCAATATTGTTGCTGTCTCTGACTTTAATATGGGCGCAATGGAAAACAAAGGTCTTAATATCTTTAATGATAAATATGTTCTTGCAGATCCTGAAACAGCAACGGACAAAGATTATAGAAATATTGAACGCATCATTGCACATGAATATTTCCACAATTGGACTGGTAATCGTATTACCTGTCGTGACTGGTTTCAACTTTGTTTAAAAGAGGGATTAACTGTCTACCGTGATCAGGAATTTTCTGCAGATCAAAATATACGTAGTCTGCAAAGAATTGAAAACATAAAAACGTTGAAAGCTACGCAGTTTCCTGAAGACACTGGTCCTCTTTCTCATCCTGTACGCCCCCGTCAATATAGTCAAATCAATAATTTTTATACTACAACTATCTATGAAAAAGGAGCAGAAGTAGTGCGTATGGTACGTACTATATTAGGCGCTGTACTCTTTCGTAAAGGTATGGATCTCTATTTTCAACGCCATGATGGACAAGCTTGTACTATTGAAGATTTTATCGCTTGTTTTGCTGAAGTATCGGATCAAGATTTCTCACAATTTATGCTATGGTACGAACAGGCAGGTACCCCTCATGTGGAAATTGATAGCCATTATAATGATGGTACTTTAACAATTCATGCAAAGCAACATATTCCACCAACACCACACCAAAATAATAAGAAACCCATGCTTATCCCTATTGCCTTTGGTCTATTAGGACCTGAGGGACAATCACTCACCTATGAAGGTGATAAAACTATTCAATCAGATGTTATGTTACTTTCTAAGGAATCTCAAACCTTTCAATTAAAAGCACTGCATGATAAACCTGTCTTATCACTCCTGCGAGATTTTTCTGCCCCTATTATTTTACAAACTCCATTTAATGAAAAGGAACTGATTTTTCTTGCTCAAAATGATAGCAATCAAATCAATCGTTGGCAGTCACTGAATACTCTAATAACACAAGCCCTTATTAGAGCCATTCAAGATAAAACACTCGAAAAAGCAACCATGCCCTCTAACTTATTAAAGCTGATTAAAACCATCGTCAAAGATGAAAGCTTAGAGCCGGAATTTCGGGCATTTTGTTTAAATTTACCAAGCGAAAGTGAACTTGCAAACGCAATTGGTAAAAATATCGATCCAGATCGAATCTATGATGTACGTAATCAATTTTTAGCTTCTATTGCACACACTCATCAAGAACTTTTCACAAAATTCTATGTACAAATGCAGGTACAAGAATCTTATTCGCCAAATGCTCAGCAAACTGGAAAAAGAGCATTACGCAATATTATATTAGACTATCTCTCTATTGCCGAAGATAATCCAAAGCGTGCTGCCACACAATATGCAGTGTCTGATAATATGACCGATCGTATTGCCAGCATAACAATTTTAGTACAACGCTTTAACAAAAGCGAACAAGCGCAAAATGCTTTAAATGATTTTGAAAATCGATATTATCATGATC
Organism: Bartonella bennetti; assembly: GCF_045945445.1. Taxonomy (NCBI): domain Bacteria; kingdom Pseudomonadati; phylum Pseudomonadota; class Alphaproteobacteria; order Hyphomicrobiales; family Bartonellaceae; genus Bartonella; species Bartonella bennetti. The sequence goes on from NZ_CP174576.1 coordinate 1,071,208, forward strand.
CTTTGGTCATGGATAAATGGTTTTCAATTCAAGCAATGGTTGCAGGAGCATCAACATTTGATTGTGTTCAAAAACTCACAACACATCCGCTTTTTTCACAAGATAATCCTAATAGAGTACGTGCTTTGATTGGCGCTTTTGCCTCTGGTAACCAGACGGGTTTTAACAGGATTGATGGTGCATCTTATCATTTCCTATGCCAAACTATTTTAGAAATTGACCCTAAAAATTCACAACTTGCTTCACGATTATTAACAATTATGCGCTCTTGGAGACAATTGGAACCTATTCGACAGAAAAAACTCGAATCTGCATTAAAAACAATCGCAACAGCAGCAAAATTATCAAGTGATGTTACGGATATTATTAATCGTATCCTTGCTTAAAATAAAAATATTGATAATTAAATCGTTGTAATATTGCTCTATTAATGAATCGAATTTAGTTCTTTTGAGGCTTTCATAACAAGAAGCCTATAAATAAGCTATTTTAACCTATTTATAAGTAATATTAAAGTTCTTTTAATTTTCACAATTTATACTCATTAGAGTAAAATTATTCTTTTTTTAAAAAAAAAGACTAGACAGAAGACTCTTGTTTTGATTCATTAGGCTTGTTGAACTGTTATAAGTACCAAAACAGTTTTCTAGTTACATTATTCATGATTAAAGGACCCCAGAAATGGCTAAATTGGACGCGTATAACGCGGCCACAAGAATGCATTCTGATTCAAAACCAAGCACTTCAAACTGCAAGGTAGGAGTAGCACGTATTTCTAGTTCGACTTACCAAAAACTCCTCTTTATCGAACCTTGGTTGCGACGTTCTATTCCGTTCGCCATTATTATATCTTTGATTGTGTTAGCAATAATACGCTTTGCATCACTTTATGATTGGCGCCATACAATTGACAATAATGCGCGCTCTACACTTTCTCTTTTATCCTCCTCTATCGTAAATAAAATCAACTATGATTTACTGACTTTTAATCAGCAAAAAAAAGTAGCTGATCTTTCTCATAATCATTTACAAAATATTCTGATAAACTTTCATCATCACAGCTTTACTAACATCAATCCTATAATAGCTATCCTTGATCGCAATGGAAATATCTTAGCCTCGTCTAATTCAGAAATAATTTCAGAAAAATCTTTACAAGATTTTATTTCTGAAAATATCGATTCATTGCCTCTCAAAAAAAATACTGGAATTATAGAAATTACAATAGGAGAAGAACTTTCTCTCGCTTCATTCAATCAAACAGACAATGGCCAATATAGGGTATTCATTAGTGCAACCAAAAAACATATCTATACGGAATGGCAAAAAAAATTCTCATTAAATATAACTTTATTTATAGGAACAGTGAGTACTATTTTAGTTCTTCTCTATGCTTATTATAATCAAATCACACGAGCGCGTAATACAGATCTGATTTCAGAAAAAATTCAAAATCGCATTGATATGGCTATGATGCGCGGACGTTGTGGATTATGGGATTGGAATATGGCAAGTGGACGCGTTTATTGGTCACGAGCAATGTATGAAATGCTTGGCTATGAACCTCAAAATGCACTTCTATCAATTTCTCAAATTACTGCTATCATTGACCCAAAAGATGCCAATTTTTTTGAACTCGCTCAAGAATTAATGGATAGCAAAAAAAAACATATCGACATTAATGTACCTATGCGGCACGCTGAAGGCTATTATGTATGGATGCGCATTCGTGCCGAAGTAACCGATGAAGAAGAACCTCACTTGGTTGGCATTTCCTTTGATATTAGTGAACAACATCAATTTGTTGAACAAACTGCACAAGCTGATCTTCGTATTCGCGATGCGATTGAAAATATTTCTGAATCTTTTGTTTTGTGGGATTCAGAAGGGCGTCTAGTTATGTCTAATAGCAAATTTTGTGAATATGCTGCTATCCCTAAACAGATGCTACAATCAGGAATCGAACGTGCAACTGTTGAAGCCATGTCACGTCCTGCTATTAGTGAATATCCTCTCAAAATAGATGAAACTGGTAACTTAACGAGTATTCGCCAAACTGCAGATGGCTACTGGCTAAAAATTAATGAGAGACGCACACAAGATGGAGGACTTGTTTGTGTTGGTACTGATATATCTGAACTTAAACAACAACAAGAAAAATTTGAAGATAGTGAAAGGCGGCTTTTTTCATTTATTCAAGAACTAAAACGTGCCCGAGGAAATGCTCAACAACGTGCTACAGAAGTTGAAAAGCTTAATAAAAGCCTACAAGAAGAAAAAGAACGGGCCGAAAGTGCTAACAAAGCTAAATCAGAATTTTTAGCCAATATCTCCCATGAATTGCGTACTCCTCTTAATGCTATTCTTGGTTTTTCAGAAATCATGTTGCAATCTACCTTTGGCCCCCTCGGTTCACAACGCTATAAAGAATATATGCATGATATTCATAATTCAGGAACCCATCTTCTAACTCTTATCAATGATATCCTTGATATGTCAAAAATCGAAGCTGGAAGATTCACCCTTGACCGTAAAAATATCAACCTTGAACCAATTATCAGTGAAACAATTCGTACGCTAACACCACAAGCACAAGCGAAAAAGATTTCTCTTACAACAAATATTGAACAAAAACTTCATGCTGATGTTGATTGCCGCGCTATGAAACAAATTTTTCTTAATCTTATCTCTAATGCTGTTAAATTCACACCTTCTGGCGGCAGTATTGATATCCGTGCTTTCCAGAAAAATAATAACCTTATCTTTAGTATTAAAGATACAGGTGTTGGTATTCCCCAAGAAGCAATCAAAAAACTTGGACAGCCTTTTGAACAAGTTGAAAATCAATTTACCAAAACCCACCCCGGCTCAGGCCTTGGATTGGCTATATCCCGTTCTTTATTAGAATTACATAAAGGGAAACTGGAAATCACTTCTAAAGAAGCAAAAGGCACAATCGTAACGATTATAATGCCAATTCAACAAAATTAAATCTTTCAATATCGTTCACGTTGTAGCAAAATTTGTTTGCGTTGAATACCCCAACGATAACCAGAAAGAGCACCATTCTTACGGACTACACGGTGGCAAGGGATCACTAATGCTAATTTATTACATGCACATGCATTAGCAACGGCACGGTATGCTTTTGGCATACCAATATTTTGTGCTAACTCTTCATAAGAAATTATTTCTCCACATTGTACTTCACATAACGCAGCCCAAACTTTCTTCTGGAAAACCGTACCATTTATATCTAATCGAAAATTGTGATTCTTCACCAATTTAGGAGTTTCAATCATTTCTACAATACACTCTATATCTTGATGCAATGCAAAATCATCCACATCGTGTTTTATATCGGTAAAATGCACTTCTAATTCTTGAAACAACTGTGCAGTCACATCTCCTAAAGCAATATAACAAAGACCCTTACGCGACTTCACCACCGTAAGATTCCCTATCGATGTTTCCCTAGCTATCACAATAACTGCAGCCTGCTTGCTCTTGTTTTTGCTCCTCTTTATTATATCTTGTGATATCGTTAAATTCACAAAAATCCCCTAAAAATTAAACCTCTACCCATAAACAAATAAGCTTATTCCAAATGTGAAATACTGTTACTCTTTTAGCTACAATTTTACATATCAAATGCATAATTAAATTGAACATAAATAAATTATAAGAAGTACGATTAACGACCGCTTTTAGTTAGTAAAGAGGAGAATAGCTGCTAAAAGAAAGCTTATCTGTTTAATAAACTCACCTGCCTTACTGATTGACAATAAAAAAAATTTATTCATTAATCAGAAGAAAATAGAGAATATTATAATATTCATGGCTTATTTTAACATACATTGATTTTTTATACTAAAAAGTCAATGTGTGGGTACATAAGAGCATTATATCTAACTTCCCATGACTTGTGTAAAAATTGTACGTACTGATTGTCCTATTTCTTCAATTAATTTTTCAACACGTGGCAAATCAGGCTCACCTATACTACTCAACAAAAGATCACTCAACCCAGATGGCATATCATCAGGATTAAGAGAATCATTTAAACAAAGACGTATAATTTGACTCAAATTTGTATAAAGACAATAAGCGTAATGTAAATCAGAAATCAATGATTGACTTAGAAAATCCGTTGGCAAACGAGAAAGAATATCAGCTGTAGTCGCTCCAATTTGAAAATCAATAACATGAGTTATAAGAGCAAACTGAGCAATAAATTCAAGATCCATAATACCACCAGGTATAGTTTTTAAATCCCATCGATTCGCCGGTGGTTTTTCTATTTCAATTAAAGCACGCATTTCACTCACTTCTTTTGCAACCCTCTTTTTATCACAAGGAAGTGCAATAATTGCGCTTACTTCATCTTCTAATTTGCGCAAAAAATCGGGATCTCCAGCTATGCCCCTCGCACGGGTTAAAGCAAGATGTTCCCATATCCAGGCTTCCTGGCGCTGATATTTTCTAAAAACCTGAAAAGGAACAGCAATAGGCCCTTTATTACCCAATGGTCTCAGTCTTAAATCAACAGTATAAAGAATTCCTTGATTTGTAGAAGTAGATAAAGCAGAAACAAAACGTTGTGTTAAACGCGTATAATATTGAGAGACATAGAGTGGCTTTTCTCCATCAGACATTTCTATATCTTCGTCATGTTCATACAATAAAATAAGATCGACATCCGATCCTGCAGTTAATTCACAGCTTCCTAGCTTACCCATACCCAATATGCCAATACGTCCCCCTTTAATATGGCCATGGTGACGAAAAAATTCTTCCTGAACAGCAATAAGTGTTTTTGCAATCATGAGATCAGCAAGCGCAGTAAAAGCAAGGCCTGCTCTATCTCCCTTAATTGTACCATTCAAAAGCCGAATACCAATCAAAAAACGCTGTTCACCAGCAAAAATCCTTAGATGATCAAGAATTTCTTCATAAGTAGTGACACCTTCAAGAAAATATTTTAAACGATTTTCTAAATAATTTTTTGTTGGTAATTCTGAAAAAATTGCTGGATCCAGCATCCCATCAAAAACGTGTGGTGTACGTGTAATAATCTCAGCAAGACGCGGTGCAGCACCCATAATACAAACCAACATATCTAAAAGGGGTGGATTCGACTGCAATAAACTAAAAAGCTGTATTCCCGAAGGCAAACCTTGCAAAAAACTATCAAAACACAACATTGCCTCATCTGCTCTTTTGGTAGCGCCAAAAGCCTTTAAAAGTGCTGGTGTAAGCTCTGTTAATCTTTCACGCGCTTCAGCAGATTGAGTCGCCTTATAACGCCCACAATGCAACGTCCGCATAATACGACAAATATCACTTGCTCTTTCAAAGCCTAAACGACTTAATGTAATAAGTGTTTCAGGATCATCTTCCTCACCTGTAAAAACCAAGTTACCAATTTCTAAGCCAAGTTCTTGCTCATGCTCAAACAGTGCAGCATAATGCTTTTCAACTATCAAAAGTGTTTCTAGCAAATCATGAATAAAACAGCGACTATTTTGATATCCCATCAAATATGCAACGCTCGTAAATCGAGAAACTTCTTCTGGTAAAATATGCGTTTGTTCATCTGCAAGCATTTGAATACGGTGTTCAACATTACGTAAAAAAGCATAGCTTTTTATAAGACTATCTTTAATTTCCTCTCCGATCCAACCAAGCTTGCAAAGCTCTGCTAACATCTCAACTGTTTCACGTCCTCGTAATTGAGGTAAGCGTCCTCCAGCAATTAACTGTTGTGTTTGCACAAAAAACTCAATCTCACGAATACCCCCTCGTCCCAACTTAATATTATGACCATAAGCAGCAATTTGCCCATAATTTTTATAGGTATGGATTTGGCGTTTAATAGAATGAATATCAGCAATAGCTGCATAGTCTAGATATTTTCGCCATACATAAGGAGAAAGTTCTTTAAGAAAATTAAAACCTGCATCAATATCACCTGCTACTGGACGTGCTTTAATCATAGCTGCACGTTCCCAATTTTGACCACGTCCTTCATAATAACGCAGAGCAGCCCTAATAGGTAATGCTAAAGGTGTTGAGCCTGTATCCGGTCGGAGTCGCAAATCGAGCCGAAAAACATACCCTTCAGCAGTACGTTCTTGAATGATATGGATTAATCGACGCACCATTTTTGAAAATATATCAATACTTTCATAGAGATCTCCCACATGAGGGGACATTTCATCAATTAAAATAATCAGATCAATATCAGAAGAATAATTAAGTTCTTCAGCACCAAACTTTCCCATACCTAAAACAATTAAACCACAATCTTTCTCTGGTGTATCACGGTTAGCTAAACTTATTTTTCCGCAATCATGTGCTTCTCTCAAAAGAAAACGTAAAGCCGCACCTAATGCTGCTTCACCAAGACGTGTTAGCCATACACAAGAAACCTTATAAGTAAAAACACGAGCTAAATCAGCTAAAGCAATAAGAGTATGTGCTTCTCTTTTTTTGCACCTTAAAGCTGCCATTAATGAAGTTTCATGAAGCATTTCAGCTCTATCAGCAGAAGCAATATCTGCTATAATTTGACTTAGCCTTGTTTCTATATCTACAGTCAATAAAGGACTAAGATAAGAGGGATTTGCTATCAAAACTCCACGCAAAAAAGGAGACAAGGTCATGACTGCACAGATGAAGTCAACTTGCTCTCCTCCACCTACAATATAGGAAACCAATGATTCTAAATTCTCTTTCCTTGCTTGTTCTTCAATATCTTTCAACCACTGTAAACCACTCTCATCAAGAGGGCGTAAAGGAAAAAGCTGTGTTTTTAAAAAAGCTGTTTTCATCTGCATTCCATCAAGAAAGCATTTTAATTTTCATCCTATTTTATTGGATCACAAAATTAGAACAAGGCAATACCTATAAAATAACCAAGCAATAATAATATTAAGGAAACAATAAAACAGCTCTCAATCCTGGATTTGCATTTTCAAGCAACAATTCGCCTCCATGAAGTTTCATAACAGCTTTTGCTATACTTAAACCAATACCAAAACCAGGTTGTGTGCGACTTTCTTCAAGACGAACAAACCGTTCTATCACTTTTTCACGCTTATCTTCTGCAATTCCTGGACCATTATCACTAACTACAACAAGTAAACGTCTGCCATCATACTCCATTGACAAAGAAACCTCTGCCTTCTTTTCACCTATAGATGCATATTTGATTGCGTTATCAATAAGATTAAAAATTGATTGTGTAATAAGCTCACGATTCAGCTTGAGCTCTTTATCAAAAGTATGTCCCAATCGAAGTAAAATACCAGCTTCTTCGGCAAAAGGTTCATAAAATTCAACTGCATCTTCAAGAATCAATTTTATATTCATTATTTCAAGATTCTCAATTGAACTACCGGCTTCAATACGCGAAATCATTAAAATAGCACTAAAAGTACGAATAAGATAATCCGATTCAGCAATAACATCATCCAGAACCTGCCGATATTCAAGCTCTGTTTTTTTTCCTAAAAGGGCTTCTTCAGCACGATTTCGGAGACGGGTTAGTGGTGTCTTAAGGTCATGGGCAATATTATCTGATACCTGACGCAAACCGGTATTTAATTCTTCAATGCGATCTAACATAACATTAAGATTAACTGACAATCGATCAAACTCATCACCCGCCCCAGAAACAGGTAAGCGCCCACTAAAATCACCATTCATCAAACGCCTTGATGCATCTGTTACACGATCAATCCTTTGTAATGCCCGCCTACCAATAAAAAACCATATTAACAAAGCACCTCCAACCATTGCTGCAAGAGCAATCATAACGGCTTTACGAATAACTGTCACAAAACGTTCCGGTTCATCCAAATCTCGCCCAACAAGAAGCTTCATAGTATTGGGTAAATCAATAATGACCGCTAAAGCACGATGTTTATTTTGTCCATTTATTTGGCCATTTTCTCCAAAGCGTGAATACAAAAAAGAATGAGAAAGAGAGCCCTTATACTGAAGAAGCCCAGGTTCAATATGGGCAACATTCCCTGCTAAAACACGGCCCATTGGATCAGTGACAAGATAAAGAAAAGCCCCTGGTTGTCGTGAACGATAATTAATAGTACGCATTAATAAAGGGAGCCCACCATAATTATAAGTACTCTCGATATTCCTTAATTCTTCACGTAAAGCTTGCTCCGTCTGATCTATCAGTAATGAAATAGCGAATGCCGTCATATAAAGAGAAAGTCCCGCTGCAACTAATCCAAAAAGCAAAATATAGAGCGCAGAAAGCCTCAACGTAGTCGTGCGCATCATGTTGATTAAACGGTTCATATTTTTTTTTCTGGTGCCTTTAGCATATATCCTGCCCCACGAACTGTATGTAAAAGTGGAACATCAAAATCTTTTTCAATTTTTGCTCTTAAACGAGATATATGAACATCAATAACATTTGTTTGCGGATCAAAATGGTAATCCCAAACATTTTCCAAAAGCATCGTACGAGTGACAACCTGTCCAGAGTATCGCATTAAATATTCCAGTAAGCGAAATTCACGCGGTTGCAACATAATATTCTTGTCACGACGTTTCACTATATGTGCTAACCGGTCAAGTTCGAGATCGCCAACACAATAAACAGTTTCTGCTTCTTTCGGATTTTTTCGCCGTTGTAAAACTTCAACACGGGCAAGAAGCTCAGAAAAAGCATAAGGTTTTGTCAGATAATCATCTCCACCCGCACGCAAACCGGTTACACGATCATCAACCTGACCTAAAGCAGAAAGAATAAGAACTGGTGTTTCGTTGCCTTTTGCACGCAACTCAGTAACAATAGAAAGACCGTCACGATATGGAAGCATGCGATCAATAACCATCACATCGTAATTTACCGTCTCTGCCAAAGCATAACCAGTATCTCCATCATAAGCAATGTCAGCTGCATGTCCTGCTTCCAAAAATGCTTTTTCGAGATAACGCCCTGTCTCACGATCATCTTCGATAATGAGTATCTTCATAAAACGCATCTCCATTATTTTATTAAATGATTAATGAAACAGAAATCTCAATAAATTTCTGTTTCACTTCTCATAAATGTTATTTTTTTAAAATTGGAAGAGCAATAAAACGATTCTGATCATTTGTTCGCACTTGCAATAATATCGCATTTCGCCCTAATTTTTTTGCATCTTTGATTGCATCAGTAATATCAGATGCTTTTTTGGCAGGTCTATTATTAACCGTTACGATAACATCACCAGGACGTACACCCCTATCAGCTGCATCTGTATCCGAATCCACATCAGTTACAACCAATCCCACACCATCATCAGAAGGAGCTACAATCAAACCATAATCTTCTAATGTTTCATCTGAATTACCGTGCTCATTTGAATATTTTGCTCTCTCTCGTTGTCCCTCATCTGTTGGCATCGAATCAAGCTTAACCTTGACACTTTCCTCTTTACCTGATCTCCAAATTCCTAAAGTAACAGTTTCTCCGGGTTTAGTGTTTGCAATACGCTTTGCTAGATCACGTGCATCATTAATTTTTTCGCCATTAACCGCAATAATTACATCACCTGTTTTAACACCGGCCTTTGCTGCTGGCCCTTTGAGCGGATCAGTAATTAAAGCACCTTTAGCTTCTTTTAGACCAATTGAATCAGAAATTTCTTTTGTGACAGGTTGAATTTGAACACCGATCCAACCTCGCTGAACGGAACCTTTTTCCATAAGTTGTTTTACAACCTGTTTCGCTGTTGCTGAAGGAATCGCAAAAGCAATCCCAACATTCCCGCCAGAAGGAGAAAAAATTGCTGTATTAATTCCAACAACTTGTCCATTAAGATTAAAAGTTGGACCACCAGAATTACCACGATTAACAGCAGCATCAATCTGAATAAAATCGTCATAAACACCAGCACCAATATCACGTCCACGTGCAGAAACAATACCTGCTGTTACAGTTCCACCAAGGCCAAATGGATTTCCGACAGCAACAACCCAATCCCCCACATGAATTGTCGAGTCATCTGCAAAACCAACATATGGAAACTTCCGTTTATCATTTACTTTTAATACGGCAAGATCAGTTCGGGGATCTGCGCCAATAAGTTTTGCCTCAAATTCTGTACCGTCATCAAGAATGACAGAATAGCTCGTTCCATCTACAATTACATGATGGTTAGTAACAATATAACCATCAGGGGAGATAAAAAAACCAGATCCAAAGGCTACAGGACGAAATTTACGCGAACGATTCAAAGGCTTATTATTAGGAAGAGCATGATTATAAAAATCTTTAAAAAATCTTTTCAAAGGATGTTGATCTGGCAACTGATCAATCCCTGGATTACTAAAAAAATTACTAAAGAACCGTTCTTCTTTTTTGGCATTACTCTTCACTTGCACGGAAACAACAGCTGCCTTTACTTTAGATACAACATCTGCAAACCCTTGTTGTTGTACTGAAGGAACAAATACAGGATTTGCATGGGTAGTTGTCACCCAAAAGTTTGATCCATTAAAAAACATCGTACTTGCTAAAAACACAGAACAACTTACTGCTGTTAACATCATACGAAAATTTGATTTGACCATTTTTTATGCTCCTACTCAGTAATATTTTAATCATATTGTAATTAACAATAAAACAGTAAATATTACCGTTTTCTGTCTAAATTATTAAAGTTTTGTAAAGTCAATGATAAATAAATTCAGATGATAATAAATCTAAACTATCCGTTTAAATTCCTTGCTTTTCTTTTATTCATATTAAATTGCAACAATATTACAAACCGCTTCCATTAATTAACATCAAAAGAGATGAATGTCTTTCTGCTTGTCCATTTTATTCGAAATAAGATGAAACTTACACCAATAATAATTATGATCAAAGGTGATAACCATAAAAACCATGTCGTTTTATTAAATGGCGGTGTTAGTAAAATAAACTCACCATACCGCTCAACAAGAAAATGAATAACCTGCTGATTATTATCGCCTGCTTTCAAGCGTTCACGAACTAAAAGACGTAAGTCACGTGCCAATGAAGTATTTGAATCATCAATTGTTTGATTTTGACAAACTGGACAACGCAAATATGATGAAATATCACGAGCGCGGGCTTCGAGTACTGGATCCATTAAAATCTCATCTGGCTCTACCGCTCTCACTAATTGCATAGAAAAAATAAGAACAAAGAATGTAAAAGTCCAAAAGAAAAGCTTCCTCATCTTGATCCCTTTATAATCGATTGCAACCGACCTACACGCATCCAATAATTTAAAAGAGATAATCCTCCTCCTACTGCCATCATGAATGCACCAAGCCAAATACATATAACATAAGGTTTCCACCATATATGCACAACAAGCCCTTGATCATTTATATGACCAGGAGCAATATAAAATTGAGAAAAGCCATGACTTTTGATACCAACTTCCGTTGTTGATCTATTTTGGCTTGAATAAAAACGTTTCGAGGCTATCACATCACTTATCACATTTTTGTTATCATATATTTTAAAATCAAATTGTATTGCCGAATAATTTGAACCTGCAATATTATGAACTTCATCAAAACGAATAGTCTTACCAGCTATCGTAACTGTTTCCCCTATTTGCATAATTAAAATACGTTCTTGCCCAAAAGTTGCAACACAGATAATGCCAAATAATGTAACTCCTAATCCCATATGCGCCAACGCAGCACCAAAAACAGACAACGGTAATCCCAAAAATCTCTTAACTCGTAATAAAAAAGGCACCTTATGATAGCCACTCTTACTCCAAAGATCAGCTAAACCACCCAAAAAAACAAAAACCGCAAGTCCAACGCCTAAAGCGGCAAAAATATCACATAAAGAATCTACATAAAATGTTATAAAACACGCTACACAAGCTAATGCAAATACAAACCATAATCGTTCGAAAACTGCAAAAAAATCGCCATGTTTCCAAGCTATCATCGGGCCAAATGGAACAAATAGCAAGAGTACCATCATTAAAGGTCCAAATGTAAAATTAAAAAAAAGAGCGCCTACAGAAATTTTTTGCCCCGTTAATGTCTCAAAAAAATAAGGGTAGAGTGTACCAATTAAAACTGTTGCTGTTGCTGTTATGAGAAGCAAATTATTTAAAATAATAAAACCTTCACGCGAAACTGGATAAAAAAATCCCCCTGTTTTCAAAATAGGCATCCGTATAGCAAAAAGAAGAAGCGCACCTCCTGTGAAAAAAAACAAAATAGCAAGAATTGCCTTCCCACGTGTTGGATCAACAGCAAAACTATGCACAGACATTAAAATACCCGAACGAACAAGAAAAGTTCCCATAAGAGAAAGAGAAAACGTAAGAATAGCTAAAAATAAGGTCCAGCTTCTCAATAAGTTTCTTTTTTCAAAAACAATCACCGAATGTAAAAGTGCAGTTCCCGAAAGCCAAGGCATCAATGAAACATTTTCAACTGGATCCCAAAACCAATAACCACCCCAGCCTAATTCATAATAGGCCCAATAAGACCCGACCGTAATGCCAACTGTCAAAAAAATCCACGCAAGCAAAACCCATGGTCGTATCCAATGGGCCCAAATCTTGTTAAGATATCCTGTAATCAATGCAGCTATTGAAAAAGAAAAACAAACCGAAAAACCAACATAGCCTAAATAAAGAAGTGGAGGATGGATTGCTAAAGAAATATCCTGTAACACAGGATTAAGATCATTTCCCTGCAATAATGGTGGATGAACACGTATAAATGGATTAGATATAAAGAGAATAAACAAAAGAAAAGCACTTATGATCCAACTTTGGCAACCTAAAACTAATGCTTTAAACTGTTCTGGTAATTGTCGAGAAAATAATGCAATCAATGTACTAAAAAACGCTAAAAGCAAAACCCATAATAACATTGATCCTTCATGGTTACCCCACACACCAACGATTTTATAAAGAATTGGCTTTTCTGAATGAGAATTCTCAACAACATTAAGAACAGAAAAATCAGATACAATATAAGAATAAACAATAATCAAGAAAGATAAGAGCAATAATATAAAAATGATATACGTTAGCGGCACTGCTGATTGCACCAATAAAGGCTTTTCTTGCAAAGCACCAAAAGTTGGTAAAAATGCCTGCAACAAGCTAACTGCCAATGCTGCAGCTAAAAAAAGATGACCCAATTCAACGAGCACAATCGAATTGCCTCTTCATATTCTGACACTTATTTACGCGATCAGCCATTTCTCTAGACATATAAGTCTCATCATGTTTTGCCAAAATACGCGTACCTATAAAAAGTCTTTGTTTATTAAAATATCCTTCCACAATAACGCCTTGTCCTTCACGAAAAAGATCTGGTAATATACCAGTAAAAACAACCTTTTCACGTTTTAGACTATCAGTTACAAAAAAGGTAACCTGCATATTACCACTGTATTCAACAGTTCCTTTTTCAACAAAACCACCTAAACGTAAGGCACGACCCGTTAAAATATCTTCTCTTGTAATGTCAGATGGCGTGCGAAAAAAATTCACTGTATTACGAATCGTATACAATATAAAACCCGTAGCAATTGCCATAATAAAAAGACATGACAAAATCATAAGTAGTCTATTTTTTTTTCGCTTCTGCAAAACAAGCTCAAGTGAATAAAAATCCTTTAAAGGTCGATTGTTCATGGCCTACTCATGAAAATATTTTCATCAATGTATGTTGTATACATGCCCTACCTTTTACTAAAATAGCTTTGTATATCCTTTGATATAAGTAAAACTTATTATACGTATTTTTCTATCTCTGAATAAATTCACCTAATTATGCAATTATAAACTAGTCTACATCTTGCTCATCAGAAACACTACGCAACTGAATAATCATTTCTTCAATACGCGATCTTCCTTTAATATTCTTAGGCGTTTTATTAAGGAAATTTTGCAAAAGCTGAACCGCCTGAGAAGATCGGCCTGCTTGATGAAAAGCGCTCGCTAAAAGTAAATGAGGATAAAAATCTTTTGGCGCTAAATTAACAGCCTTTTGAAAAACATCCTGTGCTTCTTGCGTAATCATTCCTCCTTCATAATTAACTAACGCTAAACCATATCCCAACAGTCTTGGAGCTGTTTCTCCATTTAAATGAAGTGCATATAAATAGGTATTCACAGCATCCTGAAAACGGCCTGCTTCAAGATACCCTACTGCCAATGCATCTGCTATCTTTCCATCATGAGGCATACGAAAAAAAAGTACTTCTAAACGGATAAGTCTTTCATACTCATTTAACGTATTGGGCTCTCTCTCCATCAATTCACTAAAAAAATAACTTTTGACTCTTGGATTACCCGTCAGACTATAAACACCCCATGTTACAAAAAAAATGAATAAAAGACTCAGCACTATAAGTGCACAAAAACTTTTTGGATGCTTATAAAATTTTCGTATACTTTCTTCGTCAAAAGTGCAACGTTTAAAATCAGTTTTACTCTCACAGTGTTGGATTTGATCAATACTGAAAAAAGACATTTTCTCTTGCTTTATTCTATAATAAAAAAGCAGAAAAAAAATAATTGTAAAAAAAGTAAAAAAAAATGCAGCTAAGATTGATAATAGCATATCACTTTAACACCAATATAGAAATCAAAAAACTACAACCAATTTCTTTCATATTCTTATATTAATTGTAGCACTTATATAAGAGGAATCCAGCTTCCATCAGGATTGCGACACGCGCTACCGTAAACTATTTCAGATATACCATTAAGTGTAAAAGAATGACTATACTGACGACAATTTTGTGAACCAACTTGATAAAATTGTCCTGCACTTACTTCACCAAAAATGCCTCTTTTTGTAGATATCCAACGCACTTTTTTTCCAGCACTAGCATATTCTAGTGCATTATATTCTGCTTGCAAAACTTTATAACGATCGCCCAAAGATAATAGCATAAAAGAAGATCCAAGGAGACCTGTCCCCATGCCATTAATCTTATCGGAATTAACTTCTTCTACTTCTACATTGAGATCCCTTGTCTCTAATTTCAATGTATGGCTACATCCTAACAAACTGACAATCAGCATACCAACCAATAATAAAAAAACTTTCTGCATTATGACACCATAAAACTCATCATCAATTTTTCTGATATCTATAAAACCATAAAAACAAAATTTTCATTTATATTCTCCATTACATACAAAGAAAACTATTAAGGCACGAAGATATTTTTACTTGCTATCGTAAGCTGTATACAAAATATTGCTTTGTTATTATAGATGTCGTCTTTGATATATGCACCAAGAAAAAGAAAATACATTTATCATCTTGGTAATACAATTTTTGTATATAATCTACCCAGCTCAGAACGTGGCAAAGAAAAGCTTCCGCCATATTCACTGACCATGCCTGAAACAATCGCTAATCCTAATCCTGTTCCTGGCTTACTTCCATCAAACCGTTGATCTCTTTTAAAAGCTTTATCAATTTGCTCTTCTGTCAAACTCAGACCATCATCTTTAATAATCATACTAAAGAATGCTGTTTCTTCAAAACTTTCTTCTCAAGAACAACAGATTAAGATTTTAGTGCGAAACTACTGAACAGCATTCTCAATCACATTACCTACAATTTCCTCTAAATTTTCCTTTTCACCAGAAAAAAATAATATCATTAACATCCATAGTAAATTGAATATGTTTACCAGGATTAAGCTTCTTCATGACCTTAACCAAACAATTAAATGTTTCCGGAACAGCCGTGTGAGAAACAATACTATCATGCTGCGCTGCAATCCGGACACGCTGCAAATAATGATCAATTTGGGTATGCATTATTTTAGCTTGCTCGCGCAATAAGAAGGCTGGTTCCTCTGCCATGTTTATCGACTTCATTAATGATAACTGATAAAGGTGCCTTTAATGAATGAGCAAGATTACCAACCTGAGTTCGAAATCATTCAATAATACGCTGATTATTATCAATAAGAGCATTCATTTCTTGCGCCAACAACATACCCTTACTCAATAAATCTGTACTTATATAATCAGTTTTTCTATGCGAATATCATTCAATGTTTGTTGAATTCGTCTCAATAGCTGAAAACTAAAAAATAAAAATCAAATTAATCAGAACACTACCTATACCAAAACTCCACAGAAGAATTTGCAAAGTCTGTTACAAATTATTTACCTGTGCATACACTTCATCAATATTTCCAACAAGGCGAAAACGAGCAACATGATTCTGATTATCAAAAATAACAGCACTTTCAATAACTTTCAGGTTTTCCTCATCTACACCTTTATTTGATAGGAGAGAAAAAATTGACTATTAAAAGGGGCATTAACAACGCTCGGTAAAAAAAATTCTTTAGTTCCTAATGATCGTGATACCAATCTTCCATGTAAATTAGATGATACAGGCAAAACCTCTCAATAGCATCCAGATGTTGAATCTGAATAACGAATATCACCAAATTTAAGTTTCCCTTTCAAACATCCCTCAGATGTAAAAGTGACAGCTGTAATCAGACTATCAAGATGAAACGAAAGAATACGATCCAAACTTTGTTAGCTTGAACACTTATAGAATAAATACTGACTACTGAAATAGATAAAAATGAAATAATGACTTATAATGTTGATAAAATCATAACACGCAGACTGAGAAATTTTTCAATAAAATAATAACCGTTTCAATCGGTTATTATTCTTCGAAACTCTCATTTGTCACCTAACATTATTTATTCTATAGCTTAACCCACGAACAGTCTCAATTAAATCTACTCTGAGTTTTTTACGCAACTGCCTTACAAACACTTTAATCGTATTCGAATCTTTATCAAAATCCTGATCATAAAGGTGCTCAATAAACTCTGTCCTTAAAACTATTTTATCGCTATGATGCATGGTATAAGACAGAAGCCGAAATTCATATGATGTTAATTAATTAACTGTCCACCAATAAAAACACGAGAAGTTTTAACAGCTAATAAAACCTCCCCACAAAATAACATATTTGTTGCATATCCCATCGAACGGCGAATTAAAGCACGCAACCGTGCCATCACTTCCTCTAAATGGAATGACTTAACGACATAATCACCAACAACCGCATCAACACGACATACCTTATCAGACCAAAGATCACGCACTGCTAACATTAAAACAAGCATCATAAGGCTTTGTACTTCCTAAAATAGGCATTACTATACCTGAAAAAGTTAATTGGCAGCAATAACAACCTCAACACGTCGTGATTTATCTCCATTATGCAGAGAAAAAGCAATCACAACCACACACATATTTTTGCTATCTTCAACACTCGGTGTTGAACGAGTTAATGTTCCTCTTTGTTGCATAGCAACTTTTTTCCTATTTTAATACAGTCAGCTGCTAAAACAAAATCTAAATCAATAAGACTTATGAATATCACAAAAAAGAAAATTTTTTATAAGTCATATTATCCGAATAGAGAACGAATAAACGAATTAGTTTATTTCTTAAATTAAAATTACACAAAGAAAAATATAATCTTATTATATATATCGTAATATTAAAATTTTAGTAATTATAAATTCATTTTTTAAATGACCTGCAAAACTAAATATATGTGTCAAATAAATTAAGTATCAAAGTTCTAAATACATTCTTTTTTTGTCATGCCTATAGCAAAAAAGTTCTTATACTCCATATAATTATTATTAGATTATTTAATTGCATTACTTTAGCATAGGCTTTTTATGTTTGATTTTTTGAAAAAAAAGAAAATCCAACAAAATAAACCATTCCATAGCCCTAAACTTATTGAATTAGACGCATGGCTAGACACGACACTTTACAATATCCGTACTTCTCACAATTTCTTCTGGAATAGAACAGCTCTTATTTCGCAACGTTTTCATATACGAGGATGGAAACGATGTATCGTTGAAATCCTCGATGAAACATTAACATTAGGGTTGATTGGTTTTACTTTATTCACCATCGTTGGTCTTTCTGTTTTTGAATTAACAAAAAAAGATTGGTATTCATCCAAGAATTTTTCCATTCTTTTTCTAGACCGCTATGGAAATTCTATTGGACACCGTGGAGCTTTACCAGCTCTATCTGTCCCTGTTGAGGAAATGCCTGATTATCTTATCAAAGCAGTTCTTGCAACAGAAGATCGCCGTTTTTTTCATCATTGGGGAATTGATTTTTATGGTCTTATACGAGCAATTACACAAAATATACAAGCTAAAATTATCGTTCAAGGTGGTTCAACTCTTACACAGCAACTCGCGAAAAATTTATTTTTAACACATGAAAGAACTATAACACGCAAAATTAAAGAAGCTTACCTTGCTCTATGGCTGGAAGCAAATCTCAGCAAAAAACAAATTTTGCAACTCTATCTTGAACGCGTATACATGGGAGGAAATAATTTTGGTATTGCAGCGGCATCAAAATTTTATTTTGATAAAAATGTACGCAACATATCTTTAGCAGAATCTGCGATATTAGCTGGTCTTTTTAAAGCACCAACAAAATATGCTCCTCATAGCAACTTACCTGCTGCACAAGCACGTGCAAATACAGTTCTATCTAATCTTGTTGACAGTAATTTTATGACGGATAGCCAAATTATCAAAGCATACCGCCACCCTGCTAAGATTATTACAAAAGTCAAAAACAGTCAGCCTAATTATTTTCTTGATTGGGTATTTGATGAAATACGCCAAATCAGCAATCAATTACCAAGCCATACCTTAATTGTTCAAACCACTCTTGACCCAAATATTCAACGAGCAGCAGAAGAAGCAATCGAATATTATCTATACCAATACGGTCAACAATATCACGTAACACAAGCAGCCACCGTTATTCTTGATAATAACGGAGCTGTACGTGCAATTGTCGGAGGACTTGATTATGAAAAAAGCCAGTTTAATAGAGCAACACAAGGTGGTCGACAGCCTGGTTCTTCATTCAAACCATACGTTTATGCAACTGCAATAGAACATGGTTTATCCCCCAATACTATAGTATCTGATAAACCTATCAATTGGGGCGGTTGGTCGCCACGAAATAATTCTGGCCGTTATATCGGCAATGTCGATTTAGCAACCGCTTTAGCCTTTTCCATTAATACAGTACCTGTCCATATTACTTACCAGTATCTTAATCGTGATACTCAACCAATCAGAAATTTGATTAAAAATATGGGTATTAATTCTCATATTTTATCACACAAAACCATGGTTTTAGGAACATCCAATATGACACCAATGGATCAAGCAATTGGTTTTAATGTCTTCGCTAATGGAGGCATAGCTGGAAATCGCCACGGTTTTACACGAATCAGCACAATAGATGGTCATGTAATATGGGATTGGGCACATAATGGTAACAAATTATATCAAGTTATCAGTCAACAATCAGCTGCTTATATGAATCAAATGCTGGTCGGCGTTACAACACGAGGATCTGGTAAACGTGCAGCGCTGCCCATGTCACTTGTTGCTGGAAAAACTGGAACATCACAAGCCTACCGTGATGCTTGGTTTGTTGGCTTTACTGGTAATTATACCGGCGCTGTATGGATGGGAAATGATGATTTTTCATCTATGAATCGCGCTTTTGGTGGTGTTATTCCTGCCATGATATGGCATCGCATTATGCTCTATGCACATCAAAATATAGTTCTCCAACCACTCTATGGAGTAAAAAATTCTATTTTACCTTATCAATCACCAATTAATTCTTCCCATGATAATAATCCTTATATCACTTCTAAATTGCCGCAAATACTCTCAGCAGCAACATTAAACGCTATACGTTCTATCAACAAAGACCTACAAAAACTACCAAATATGACCTTATCAAATACGAAAACTATTTTTTCTTCAACAAATGCAATTTGAGTATCCTACAGTGCTTTTTAATATCACTTTTACTTTTCTAATCTTCGTTGTTTCCATTTTATGTGGAATATTCAGCATTAATTATATGCTCAATACTGCCATCAATTTTGAGTATTTAAAGATTAGAGAATGGAAGAGCTATTTACATATAGGAACAGCTAAAGCTGATCCTTACACCCGCGCACACACTGCAAAGCATGGCGATATTTCCCTTGGATATCCAGAAAATCTCATTTTCCAACTTTGGACAGATAACCAGGGACATCCGTTACGCCCCGGCTGCCATTATTTACTTAAAGGACACATTTCTGAAACGCGTCTCTTTACTCTGTATACAGCTGATAAATTCCTTAAACCGTACACTTCAACCAACAATACTCCTTCTGCACTCCACACCTACAACGTAATTTATGAAAATGATGGTTCATTACGGATAAATATCTCACCAACACCGCAAACAGGCAATTGGCTTGCATCAACTAGTAAAAAAGAATTTGGACTTATCCTGAACTTATATGACACTTCAATTCTCTCTACAACAGCACTACGAAAACCTATAATGCCCTCTGTAGAACGAATTCCATCAGGAGAAAAATGTGTTTAAATTCATTCATACAATTCTTCTGATAGGCATCAGTACGATCATTGTTCATATTGGTATTTTACTGTTAATTCCTCATTACACACGAAATAATATATGGACAAGCCTTGAAAAAATAGGGCCTCCTTATCAATTTGTTGACTTGGCTTCATATAATCCTATTCGCAAATCTATGGATCCTTTATTTCTTCTTAAAGTATGCAAATTTAATCTGGAAAATGGTCCTGTTCACTTAACCGCTCCGCAAACAACACAATTTTGGTCATTGTCAGCCTATACAAGCGAAGGAATTATTTTCTACAATCTCAATGATAAAACAACTCCAAATGCTAAGCTCAATCTTATTATCGGAAGCCCTCTACAAATAACAAAACTCAAACAATCAAAAATTGAGCATACTCTTAATTCAGTTTTAGTCTCTCAAAAATCAAATGAAGGTTTTACTATTTTACGCGTATTCACTCCATCTCCACTTGAAAAAAAAGAAAGTGAATCCTTTCTTGCAAAAGCAACTTGTCGTATATTCAATAAATGAAAATTGCCCTGATCGTTAATTTAACAAACCAACTTTAGTATTTTAATCAAAATCTTGTAATCAATTTTCTATTATAGGAAAGTATAAATATTTTTGACTATTTAAGATCATTCTCAGTTTTTTAATCTTCTATACAAATGATTATTTCTCTAAGAGCTAAAAATATATAAAGCTCCCTTTCTCAAAATAATATCGACAATACAACATTTAAAATAGCTTCTTTAAGTAAAGCATTCAATGTCGTTATTGAAGCATTTGCTATCTTAACCCACTGTACTTAATAAATAAAAACTATAATTCTCTGATTATTTATAATAAAATATTTTTTTGATAAATGCTTACGGATCATTTTCTATTCCTACTATGCTCTAATATGATATATATTTGGCGCTACTTACTTCATCTAGAAGACCACTATAAAATTTAATTTTGCTAATTGCCTCTGCATATCCACTAGATTTCCTGATATAGCTCTTTGAGCAAGCACAAAGATAAATCTTAATGTAAACTACTTGAAATAGAAACAGAAATTATATGAGAATCTGCTTTGTTTCTTATTTGTTTTTCAGATAAAATAGAATCTTCTGCTACAGCTGAAACCAATGCTAAATTTATATTAGTCAATACATCTTGATGCGTTTTCATTTGTGAAAACAAGGCATTAATAATAAAAAATCCAAAACTTATAATAAAAATAAATAATCCTATAACTAAACAAGCATTTGCACATGTATGGCGATAAAACTGTTTTATTAACCAAAGCACAAAACGGAATATTACTGCCAAAAACACTATAGTAATAATCCTCTGTTTTACAGAATTATTTTTTTGTTTCTTTCGTTTATTTGCCATAATAGAAACTAACATATATTATTTTCATTTTCAGTTAATGAAAGATATATTTATATTACACTCTCTATCCATTGATCTTACATTCAACAGAACTTTCACACGACTAAAAGAAATTCCTACTATACAGCATTTTATTTCATATTAAGCTATTATTTCATCCAATTATTTTTTCTATTGCTATCTCAATCGCATTGTATAATTAATTTAATTACACTCTTTTTGTACCTATATTTGATAACATTTAAAATCAAATTAAGCTTGATCGTAAAACACAGCATACACTTTTCAAAGATAATGGAATAATAAATTTACATCTTTGTATAACAGTAAATTAGTATAATTATTTCAGATATAATATAATATGCAAATGGTAACCCATGCTGTTAGTATTTAATAAATTTCATAGACTTCATCTATAACTGTATTTGAAATTTTCAAGATAATAAAAAACTACTCAGTCTTTTTAACACAAATTGGTTATTTTTTCTTTTGCCATAAAATAAAATTTCACTCGCAAAAATATGAAAGTCTCATGAATAATTTGAACAATGAGAAAAACAACTTAAAAAGACTAAAAACTAAATCAGTCTCTTATCTGGTTTTAATCTATAATTTAATACTAGCTTTACGTTATAATATTAAAAATGCACTGTATTTTACTAGAATTTTCTATATTTCTACCGATTAATTTCAAAAGCCTAAAATTTCATTCAACCATTTTAGAAGAGAGTATTTATAAAATACTTTTCTGTTTAAAACTATCCATAAAAACAGCATAATGCACACAACGGCTGCACAGCACTCTACATATTAATCTAAATATCATTAGATGCCCGCTGTTCATACCTCTTATAATGTAATAATCCTATTTATATTCTACTTAAAATACAAATGATATACATTCTCAACACTTTCTATCTACAGACAAAATTAATGTTCAATTTTTAATGAAACAATGGCAAAATATTATTTATATACAACACAAATATATATTTTATAATATCATTCACGAGATAAATCATTCAAAATGAATGCTCAATTTCATAAAATATTAAGCATTATGAATATCACATCAAAAATATTATAAGTTACCCTTATATTCATTTATAATAGCAGCATATTGGTCTAATATGATACGTTTTTTAATAAAATCAGCATTTTTTTTATTTTTTATTTTTATAATCATCTCGTTTTTTACAACGAAGCAAAACAATAATAACCCTTCCTCCTCTAAAGAAACTGATGCAACAACAAGAGATATGATTATTGCTTTGAAGGAAACTATAAATGATTTAGGAATGTTCTGTGAACGAAACATAGAGGCTTGTAAAATCGGAAAATCCTTTTTAGGATCAATGGGTGAACGCGCACGTAATGGTTCAAAAATTATCTATGAATATCTTGACCATACATTTAGCAATAAAAACACGAGAACTCCCAAAAAAAATAGCTCCAGCACAGATACAAAAAAACCAAAAGAAAATAAATAATATAAAATTACCTTATAAAAATACTCTTATTTCTTCTAATACTTCTCATTAACTTCATTAAAAATAAGATAATTCTGTCAACAAGAAGCATCATAAAAGCGCCTCAGAAAACAAGGAAAAAGTTTATTATGACAAGAACGATTGATGATATTATAGAGGATTTTTCCCAGCTTGATAACTGGGAAGATCGTTATCGCTATGTAATTGAGCTTGGCCATGAATTACCACCTTTTCCAGAAAGTGCGCGAAACGATACTAACAAAGTTCGTGGTTGTGTTAGTCAAGTATGGCTTTTTTCCTCACGCGATAACTCAGAAAATCCAATATTAACATTCCAAGGAGATTCTGATGCTCACATTGTACGTGGTCTGATCTACATCCTTCTTGCTTTCTATTCAGGCAAAAAAGCTTCCGAAATCCGTGTAGCTGATGTTGAAGGACTTCTTGCAAAGCTTGGTCTAAACGAAAACTTAACGCCACAACGATCTAATGGCCTTAAAGCAATGATTAAACGAATTCGTGCAGAAAGCTTTCTATAACAATAAGACTCTTTTTCCCAAAAGTACATTAAATCTTCATCACTAACACGCTTTCTAAAAAATACTTCTAGACTTCAAATTAAGACAATATCTTTGAAATAACGCAATTATTTGATTTTCTTTTTTTCGCTTTTACGTCCAAGTCCCATTTCTTTAGCCAAAGCTGAACGTGCTTTCGCATAATTAGGTGCGACCATGGGATAAGAGCTGTCTAATTGCCATTTTTCACGATATTCCTCGGGCAACATCCCGTAATGCGTCATGAGATGACGCTTTAAAGATTTAAACTTCTTTCCATCTTCAAGACAGATAAGATAATCAGGAAAGATTGAACGTTTTGGATTAACAGCAGGCCTTTGTTTTTCGACTTCAACTTCCGCTAATGTCATATTCCCCGCTTTTAGAAAAGCAGCATGAACATCAGCAATCAAACTTGGCACTTCCGCCGGCCGTATCGAATTATTACTCACATAAGCAGCAACAATATCGGCAACCAACGTAATAACTAAATTGCTTTCAGTCTCCAGGACTGGACGATGTTCCATTCTTATTTCCTTTAATTTTAACCGAGACATCATTGTATTTATACTCGCAATAACGAGATTATACACATATAAGGTTCATATTGTACAAAAATCTTTTTTGTCAATTCAATTATTTTATAAAATTGCGTTAACACAAAAAAATCAAATAAACTTCTCTTTGTTGTCATATTATATAATAAAAAAGCATAGAATTAGAAATGCCAAATGCAAATTTATAATATAAAAAAACTTTTCGTTTTAAATAATAACACTACACCCTGTATTAGTTCCGTCAATTTCAATTTTTGTATCAAAAATTAGTCTTTTCTTAATAAAAAAATAATTTAAGGAATTATTTTTAATTTCAATAATAAAAAAACAAATATCATGAATAAAAGTATAGTACATAAATTGTAAAATCTACCTAACTTATATTTTAAAAAATAAATAAAAGCCTACTAAGCATTGGACTTGAATTAATCTATCAATAATCTTGATTTAACACGTAGAAAATACTGATATCTTCATAGGATTATGCATGCCTCGTTCGTCTATACTCCCTCCAAAAGCACCCAAAATTATTCATAAAGAAATTCATCACGGTATTTACCGCGAAGATCCTTATCATTGGCTGCGTGCATCAAACTGGCAAGATGTTTTAAAAAAAATCAGCTGTCTTGATAAAAATATTCAACAACATCTCGAAGCAGAAAATGCTTATCAGACTGATCAAATGGCTGATACAAAACCATTACAAGACTTACTTTTTTCAGAAATGAAAAGCCGTATTCAAGAAAATGACAGTTCTGTTCCTATAAAACATGGACCTTTTGCCTATGGATTCTCTTATGTAACCGGAGGTCAACAACCACATTATTTCCGCACACCAAGAAATGGTGGAGAAAAAAACATTTATCTTAATGGTGATGTTTTGGCGAATGGTAAAGATTATTTCAAATTTGGTACAGTTCAAATATCTCCCAATCATAAATATGCAGCATGGGCTTATGATGATAAAGGCTCTGAATATTATACAACTAAAATTCATAATTTTGGAGTATTGCCTCACTATCCTGATACAATCACTAATACATCCGGACAAATCGTATGGGATGCCAATTCTGAAGGATTTTTTTATACTAAAATGGATAAAAATCATCGCCCTTCAGAACTTTACTATCACCGATTAAATACTGATCAAGCTCAAGATAAACTTATTTTTTGTGAAAATGACCCAGGATTTTTTCTATATGTGAGTGGTTCTAAACTGAATGACTTTATTTATATTAATATTCATGATCATGAAACTTCAGAAATCTGGCTGATCCCTGCCAATGCTCCTCTCAATTCTCCTCAATGTGTACGAAAAAGAGAAAAAGGCATTGAATACTCATTCACAGAAGGAGGCGATGTCTTTTATATTCTCACTAATCGAGATAATGCAAAAGACTTTAAAATTATGGTAGCACCATATACATCACCGCAATCAGAACACTGGTCTGAAATTGTACCACATCAATTGGGGCGTCTCATCCTTTCCCATGATGCTTATCAAGAATTTCTAATTTGGCTTGAACAATTTGAGGGGCTTCCTCGTATACAAATCATGGAGAGGACCACTAAAAAAACTCATTCTATTGCTTTTACAGAAGAGGCTTATTCTTTAGATCTACAAGGGGCAGCTGAATACAACAGCCAAACTATTCGATTTATTTATTCATCCATGACAACCCCTAATCAAGTTTTTGATTATGAAATAAAAAATCGTAAAAAAATTCTTTTAAAAACGCAAAACATTCCCTCTGGGCATAATCAAGATAATTATATAACACAACGTATTATGGCAACTGCAAGTGATGGAGAGAAAATCCCTATCTCCCTTTTTTATCATAAGACTACTGATCTTAATGGTAATGCGCCTTGCCTTCTTTACGGCTATGGCGCCTATGGAATCTCAATTCCTGCAAATTTCAATAGTAATATATTTTCGCTAGTCAATAGAGGCTTTATTTATGCAATTGCCCATATTCGTGGAGGAAAAGAAAAGGGGACAGAATGGTATGAAAAAGGAAAACACCTCTTTAAAAAAAATACGTTTACAGACTTTATTGCCTGTGGACGTCATCTCGTCAATAATAAGTTCACTGCTCATGATCGACTAATTGCCTATGGCGGCTCAGCAGGAGGAATGTTAATGGGTGCCATAGCAAATATAGCCCCACAGGATTTTGCTGGTATTATCGCAAATGTTCCTTTTGTAGACGTCCTAACAACAATGCTCGACGCTTCGTTGCCTCTAACCCCCCCAGAATGGCCAGAATGGGGTAACCCTCTTGAATCTGAAGAAGATTATCATCTTATTTCCTCCTATTCACCCTATGATAATATCAAGGCCCAACAATATCCTCCTATTCTTGCCATTGCAGGATTAACAGACCCTCGCGTAACATACTGGGAGCCTGCAAAATGGATAGCGAAATTACGTGATTTAAAAACAGATGATAATGCAGTTTTATTGCGTATTAATATGGATACAGGCCATGCAGGTGCCGCTGGACGTTTCTCAAAATTAGAAGAGATTGCATATATCTACGCATACATTCTAAAAATAGTAGGAAAAAATAACTGCTAACTTCAATATCTTACCCTATAAAAGGCTTCATAAACTATAAATTTGAAGCCTTTATTAATTATAATGAACTATACACTCCTCCTCCTATAATCCATAGCTTTCATAAAGTTCTAAAACATAATCCCAATTAATTAAATGATCCACAAATGCCTCTAAATATTTTGGACGAGCATTACGATAATCAATATAATAGGAGTGCTCCCACACATCAACACCTAGAATAGGTTGCGCATCATGAATTAAAGGATTCTCGCCATTTGGTGTTTTCATAATTTCTAGTTTATCATCTTTAAGAACAACCCACGCCCAACCAGACCCAAATTGAGCACCACCAGCTGCCATGAAATCTGCACGGAATTTATCATAACCACCAAGATCAGATTCGATAGCTTTAGCTAATTTTGCAGGAAGTTTTTGTCCTCCACCACCTTTTTTCATCCAATTCCAAAAATGGTTGTGATTATAATACTGAGCTGCATTATTAAATAAACCAGGATTTTTTCCAAAGCTTTCTCTAATAAGATCTGTAAGATTCTTATCTTCTAAGCCTAAATCTCTTATAAAATTATTAGTATTCGTAAGATAAGCAA
The DNA here is from genome assembly GCF_045945445.1 of Bartonella bennetti. Taxonomy (NCBI): domain Bacteria; kingdom Pseudomonadati; phylum Pseudomonadota; class Alphaproteobacteria; order Hyphomicrobiales; family Bartonellaceae; genus Bartonella; species Bartonella bennetti. The sequence continues at coordinate 1,098,868 of NZ_CP174576.1, forward strand.
GGTGGTGCTTATCATGATGATATTCAAGTGTCTCGCGTGACATATAAGGCGAAAGGGCATCATAATCATAAGGCAACTCAGCTAATTTAAAAGTCATTTAAAAATCTCCTCGATTCTAATTATTAATCTCACTCCTAAATCTAATTTGATACTTATAATATTTTTAAGAGCAAATATCGAATAATGTTTGATATCAATTGAATAATATACACTATAACAGCTTTTTGAAGATATTTGATCATTAATCAATGATACTACCTTGAATACAATCATATTCTGATAAATATTCCTAATCTGATTATCTACCAGAATATCAAATTACTTTTAAATAACAAAAAGAAGAATAGTTAATAGCTATCGGCCCTTACATTTTCGACATAAAATATTGCCAACACACCACGAAAATATTCTTACCTGTCTTTACAAAACTCTTCCTAGCATATTTATGATTGAACTTGTTATTCCTTTTATCACTGTATCCAAAATAAGATTGCTAGCGATTACTTTTTAGAAATTAAAGTTTTTTTCTCTAGATCTTGATAATATCTCATAAGCCGAAACACATTTAATACTCTGTTCATACTGATCCCAAATAAAACTAGAGGCAATAAATTTCTCACTTTCTTCTGTATTATTGGCCTAATCTATGAATGTGAAGAAAAAATTAATTCCGTTGCACAACCGATAGAACTGCTTCTTTTTCTAAAATTGAAATAAGTTCTTCTCCTATAGAAAGCTATTCTATTGCCTTCATTGTATCAAACTACAGATTAACACAAAAAGTTGAAGCAGCAACTCTTAACCGCCTTAACTTCACATGGAGTATAATACATATTGAACACAATTCCCAAGCTCAGTTTAAATAGCTTCTGGAATATTAAGTAGATTCTGTAAAATAAATCCCAACACTTTTTAAACAAATTAAACAAAAAATCTGTTCAATTTTCTCAATTAAAATCTTAAGAAGATTATTAATAAATTAAATGTACTTAATCAAAGAAAAAATCAAATGTAATTTTTTAGATTACCAATTTCCGCAATTTTTTCAAAAAGTTTTAACAGTAACTATAAAACAAATATTGAATAAGATCTCAAATGAAACATCATTTAGCTGCTACACACAATATTTATACTTCTCATTCATCAATTTTCATAAGCATAATATTAAAAAGTTCAATAATAGATTTACCCCCAAAACAATTTCTACCCTGCGTTTCTAAAACAAAAAATTGTTATTTAATGGCTCCAACAAGTGACTTAGCTATATTTCTATAGCGAGCTGACAACTGAAAAAACAATCTGTACTATAAACAAATAGTGCTTGCAAACCTTTCAAGCCAATAAGAAAAAAACTTCATCAATAGCAATACGAAAGACACCATTCAGTATACCTTTCTGTACTAGCGTTAATTAAGTATGCTTAACAAAACCAGCAATTTCATATTTGCTATTGTTGTACAAATTGAATGCTATTGTTCCTACAATAAATCAAACCAAATAACCAGATTATCACTCATTTCCATCGTTTTTAACCCGAGTTCCAGCTCTCTCTTTTATATTGTCATTCATCACCACAGCTTTTGCTATACTAGATAAATCACCTTTGATATCAGTATAAAACTAGGATATCTTCCACTAAAAAAACTCCGCCAAAACCTGTACGCCCTGCCTATTATGCCCATCACTAAACAATGATGGCTTTCATACTGAAACCAAATTGTATAAACTAAAATTCATTATTCTCTTTTTAATAGTGCATACCAAGAAAAATGCCCCGATTGTCTTCTACATCAATATATTTTTTCCCCTATCGCTTGATAATATTTTAAAGAATTACTGCAGAAATAGACCAAAACAAGAACAAAAATATAGGAAATAAAAAATCAAAACTTCCAAATTCCTTATCTTCTTTCCTCATTCAAAAAACTCACAGCTTTATCCATAAAAATATAGATACACTTTTTATAAATGAGATGGAATTTAGAAAAACTTATATTTTTTAAATCACCCTTGTACCTCTCTTATCTATAAATTTATTGCTAGCCTAATCAATCACCTTGCACTAGAATCTTCCTACAATTCACTTGAAAAGTCTATATTCCAACAGCAAATTTACACATTATAATATTTCTATTGCATTACATCTTTTAATTATTAGAAACCTTATAATGAAATTTTAAATAGGATTTTCTAATTCTCATTCTGAAAAACTTACCTCTATAGCTATCCTAAGATTCCTTCCTAACTACCTTAAAGAAGGTTTTCATTCAGAAAAATATAACTTTTAAGTAATTTCATACTCCAACAAATTAAAATTTATAAGCTAAACCAATACGAAAATCATTAGTTTTATAGTATTTTAGGTTTATTTTATCGAATTTCTTTTCACCAAAATCCGAGTAACGATACTCTGAGCGTAGCAGAATATGATCAGTCATCGCAAAATCAAAACCACCCCCAAGAGTATAACCAATCATTGTTTCTGCACTATCGAACAAACTCGAAGAAGTATTTCCCTTACCTACTTCCTTAATTGACTTCGAAAAAGTACCTTGAATGTTTGTATAAGCAATACCACCAGCAATATAAGGCATAACACGACCAGCGGACAAACCTAAACGTATCCGTGAAGTACCAATCCATTTCTGTTTTAAAGTATGAGTATATGTTTCAACAAGATTAGGCTGTCTTAACATTGGGTTTGGTGAACTTGTACTTCTCGCAACAGGTACTGGTGATCTACTCTCAGAAGAAACAGCTTTTTCCACGATAGGCTTAGAGGGTTGAGGATTAGATAAAACCTGCCTGCTTATTGATCGTTTCCGTCTTGAAGAAGATGTGGTAACAACATCTCCTCTGGTAACTGAAGGTTTCAGTTCGCCTCCTGCGCTGTCAACAGTATACATGTTTACACTGCTTGGATCAATGGAGGCGGCCGCAGAACGTGTTACTGTATGAGTAACGACTGGAAAAGAAGCTGGAGAAGAAGATAGAGGGCTAATTACCATTTCCTTGTCCGAAGTACTTACTATCTCCTCACCCACGGATGTAAGAATCGACATTGAACGTACAGGCGCTTGACCGCGCGCTAACTCTGTTGGTTTTTGTGGCGGGACCAAACTTTCAAATTTGTTTTTAACAAAAACTTTTGTATTCCTTTTATTAGAGAAAACGATATCTGTATCAATACCTAGAACAACACGATTACCCCAATCAAAGTTAAAACCAGCGTAGAAACCGCCCGTAATACCAGAAAGCTCAGATGAAAAATCTTTATCAATCGAATTCCATTTTTTAGTTTTATCTATATCATTATATTGCCAAATAGCAGAACTAGAAAAGCCGCCCATCTGTCCCCCAAGATAAAAACCCTCCCAAGAATAAACAGGAGCAGAAATTGATTTTAAATTTGAAGGAACTATAATGTCAGCTGCCTGTATTCTAGAAGTTAAACTAATAACTAAAATGGATACCGTCATTAAATATTTTATATTCATTTGTAAAAAATCCAAATTTAAATACAACACATTTTGTTAAAAAAACCACAAAAAAATAATATTACGACAAACTGTTCTCTTTTTTCTAATAACGCCCTTATTTAACATAAATTCTCTAAAAAACAAATTGATATTTATTCGTATGAATAAATTAATTTTAATTACTGAAAATGTATATTACTTAAAGTGCTCTTGATTTCAAAAGTAAGTGCTCTATTTACTTATATCATTAAACATAAAATGAGTACTTTATTGGGGAAAAAACGTTTCATGAAAAAGGAATATGTTTGGTTTACCTCAAGAGCAGCGGTATGGTCTCCTCGTTTTAGTGGATTGGCATTTCTTATTTTATTATTCTCAACACTTTTACAACGATATTCTATGCTTCGTTTCAGTGATTTTATCGTTTTAGTAAGCCTTTCTGCTTGCTGTATTTTTCTCTCTCTTTTTCTTGCCATCAAAGCACTCTATAATTTATGGACACATGGTATTCGAGGTGGAATGAAAGCACTGAAAGGTATCATTTTTTCGTTAATCACTGCCACACCACTGGTGCTATCTACTGGATGGTGGTTTGCCTTACCAGCTATTTATGATGTTGCTACTGATACACAGAAACCACCAGTTTTTTTCCGTACTTTGCGTCCTAGTGATTCTTTACCTTTCAAAAATGATTTAATTAAACAAGCAACAGTACAAATGTCACAATGGCCAGAAATGTCAGGACGTCGTTATGACGGCTCACCTGATTATATTCGTAAATCAGTTTTTAATGTCTTAGCAGCCCGCGGCTGGCCTGTGCTAGCTCAACAAAGTATCAAAAGCGAAGATAATGAATTTTATATTGCGACAATAGCAAAAACTATTTGCCTAGGTTTTATTTCCGATATTGTAATTCGCTTAACAGATGAAGGAGATACAACTTTTGTTGATATGCGTGCTACTTCGCGTCATTTGCCAAGAGATTTTGGTACAAATGCTGCTTTCATCATCGCTTTTATGGATGCACTTGATACAGAAATAGCTTCTATTCCTTTTTCTTCAAACGATGAATAAAAATTATAAAATATGATTACATTTTCAAAGTAAATAATTATTTTATTTTGATATAAGAAAAAGACAGATAATTGAGATATTTTCTACAATTTTAAATTAATGCCACAATAAATTATTTTATAAGCTTTGTAATTGAATAATTTCTGTAATTACATTTGCCAAAATAGTATTTTTATAGATTATTATGATGTTTCAATTATTTGAAAATAATACAATATTTTTTTTGATTTGTATACGCTCTTAAACATAGATATTTATGAATTTTATACTATAAATAATAAGATATTGAATGTTAGAATAATTACTGTAAGGAAAATATAATATTTGATTGATATACATCAAATTAATTTTTAGTCTAATTTTCTTAGAAGCTAATAATCTATTTTTATGATATCATGATAGAAATAAGCTTTTATAAGAAGAAAAAATGAGCACTTCTGCTTTCACATATTGCGTACAGTTGTAAAAATCGTTATAAGGCGCGAACGCTAGTGTGATTATGTTGTCTTTGGGGTATAGCCAAGCGGTAAGGCACCGGTTTTTGGTACCGGCATTCCCTGGTTCGAATCCAGGTACCCCAGCCAGTTTTTCCTAATAAAAATTTAGGTGTTGATTTATAGCTCTATTACTATTTCCGTTGAATTGTTTTTACAACTGATAGATGACTGCATCATCGTGTACTATGTAAATATGATTATAACAACTAATCAATAAGATTCTTTAATAAGCCTAGTGTGCTTTATTTTAAAGAATATGTACTTGCTGATAACAAAACTAATACCCTAATAATTTTATAGTTATATCTTTATATTAAGAGAAAGTTTATAATATTCAATCAATAATTTAGAGTAAAATTTGTTCCGGTTAATTTATAAAAACTCATATCTATTCCAGATTAAATTATTGAAGGTAGTAGCTCTATTGCTAAAGGACAAGGTCGAAAAGGATAGAAATTATTTATGTAATAATTAATTTGAACAAATTTTTAATAGTACAAATTTATAGTTCCTTATTAATCGTTTATAAAAAAACCTGCTAGCATTTAGAATTAAAGCACTGTTTTAATCTATAAAGATACTATCAAAAATATCGATAAAACATGCAAAATCAAAAATGAATATAAAAGATTGTAATAAAAACAACTTTATACAATGGAGATATCAACTTTACTCGATGAGTGATTGTATCACTTTAATAAAAAGTTTTTTTGGCAATTGCTGACTGTGCTGCTGCTAAACGTGCGACCGGTACCCGAAAAGGCGAACATGAAATATAATCTAGACCATTTTCTTCACAAAAAGCGATAGAATGAGGATCACCTCCATGTTCACCACAAATACCCAATTTAATTTTCGCACGTTGAGAACGCCCACGTTCTGAAGCAATAGCGATAAGCTCTCCTACTCCATCTTGATCAATCGATACAAAAGGATCTTTTTCCAAAAGTCCTTTTTGCAAATAAGTTGTCAAAAATGGTGCTGCATCATCACGCGAAATACCAAAAGTAGTTTGTGTCAAGTCATTTGTTCCAAATGAAAAAAATTCTGCGGTTTCTGCAATTTCATCCGCTCGAAGAGCAGCTCTTGGCAATTCAATCATTGTCCCAACTACGTATTGAATATTAACACTCTTTTCCTTCATTACTTCACCAGCAACATAATCAATACGCGCTTTAACAAAATCCAATTCAGACTTAAGAGCCACGAGTGGTATCATAATTTCGGGAATGACAGGAGATCCTGTTTTCTTAGCTGATTCTACTACCGCTTCAAAAACTGCTCGCGCTTGCATTTCAGCAATTTCAGGATAAGTAATGATTAAACGGCATCCCCGTAATCCAAGCATGGGATTAAATTCATGTAATTGGTGCAAACGTTCTACAAGTAGTTCAGAAGGAATTCCCATTGCCATTGCAACATTAAGAATTTCTTTTTCTGTTTTTGGCAAAAACTCATGTAAAGGCGGATCTAAAAAACGGATAGTCACAGGTAAACCAGACATAATTTCAAACAATTCAATGAAATCTGATCGTTGCATTGGCAAAAGCTTATCCAACGCTTTGCGACGTCCATCTTCATCATTACTTAAAATCATTTCACGCATAACAACGATACGCTCACCAGTAAAGAACATATGCTCAGTACGACAAAGACCAATACCTTCAGCTCCAAAAGAACGCCCCATATGTGCATCAGTCACTGTTTCAGCATTAGCGCGAACTTTCATTCGCCGCATTCCATCAGCCCATTCCATTAATTGAGCAAAATCTCCACAAAGTTCGGGCTGCAACATTGCAACCTTTCCTTCTAAAACTTCCCCCACTCCACCATCTATTGTAATAATATCGCCTTTTTGAAAGCTCTGACCTGAAGCAATCATTGTATTTGTCTTATAATCAATCCGCACACTGCTGGCACCAGAAACACAGGGTTTTCCCATACCGCGAGCGACAACAGCAGCATGACTCGTCATCCCACCACGTGTCGTTAAAATTCCTTCTGCAGCGTGCATACCATGAAGATCTTCTGGACTTGTCTCTACACGTACTAAAATAACTTTCCGTCCTTCTATTGATGCTCTTTCTGCTTCTTCAGATGTAAAAACAATTTCACCAGTTGCAGCTCCTGGGGAAGCAGGTAGACCACGTGCTATAACACATCGCTTTGCTTTGGGATCAAGCATGGGATGTAAAAGTTGATCAAGTGATTTTGGTTCAATCCGCATCACCGCTTCTTCACAACTTATCAACCCCTCCGCAACCATCTCAACTGCTATCTTTAAAGCTGCACGTGCTGTTCGCTTTCCTGAACGAGTCTGCAACATCCACAATTTACCCTTTTCAATTGTAAACTCTAAATCTTGCATATCTCGATAATGCTGTTCAAGCTTATGCGCAATCTGGCATAATTGTGAAAAAGCTTCTGGCATAATTTTTTCCAATGATGGTTTATTTGAACCAGCAGCAACACGAGCAACTTCGGTAATATTCTGAGGTGTACGAATACCTGCTACAACATCTTCACCCTGTGCATTAACTAAAAATTCACCATAGAGTTCTTTTTTCCCTGTTGATGGATTACGTGTAAAAGCAACACCTGTTGCTGAATCTTCACCCATATTGCCAAACACCATAGCTTGCACATTAACTGCTGTTCCCCAACTTTCAGGAATATTATGTAAACGACGATAAGTAATTGCACGCGCTGTCATCCAACTTGAAAAAACTGCTCCAATCGCACCCCATAATTGTTTTTCAGGATCTTGTGGAAAAGGTTCTCCTAACTTTTCTTCAACACATGCTTTGTAAAGAATAATAATATTTTTCCAATCATCTGCTGTCATTTCTGTATCAACACCGTAACCATTACGTGCTTTTACTTCATCAAGAATCTCCTCAAAATGCGAATGATCTAACCCCAAAACAACATTGGAATACATTTGAATAAAACGACGATAACTATCATAAGCAAAGCACTCATTATCGGTTTGTATAGCAATTGCTTTTACAGTATCGTCATTCATACCAAGATTAAGAACCGTATCCATCATCCCTGGCATAGAATCCCGGGCTCCTGAACGGACAGAAAGCAAAAGCGGCATTTGTTTATGAGCAAATTCCCGTCCTGTCTGTTCTCCAATGCGTTGGAGCGCTTGTCTAACATCCTCCTGCAATTCTTCTGGATATGTACCATCATGAGTATAATAAAAGTTGCAAACTTCTGTTGTAAGAGTAAATCCAGGAGGAACAGGCAAACCAAGATTACTCATTTCTGCTAAATTAGCTCCCTTACCACCAAGAAGATTACATTCACTCGCACTTCCTTCTGCTTGACCATTACCAAAACTATAAACCCATTTTGCCATCGTATAAATCCGTTTAATTATCAGTATCAAAATATTACTTGACTTAAGCTAATCATTAAAAATAGTCTTTTGATTTTAAAATTAATGAAGCCAAATAAAATACTGCCTTATAGTAAGGTATGAAAAGTACCCCCCTCCAATAAGAAGACCAACAATCATAATTACCAATCTTCATTTTGGAAACAATGTATATTGTTAAAGAAAACTATCAATTACTGAAAAGAAATCTTCCATTGACATAGCACCTTCATACTTCTTACCGTTAATAAAGAAGGTTGGTGTTGCTGTAACACCAAGCTCTTTTCCACGTTCAAAAGATGCATTCACTTCGTTCAAAATAGATTGATTTTTTAGGCACGCATTAAAGCTTTCATCAGTAAAACCAGCCATAAAGGCAATTTTTTTCAATGGCTCCAAAGCATCTGGTGCCATAACCCACTCGCTTTGTTTTTGAAACAAAACTTCTATCAAAGGAAAATAACGATCTTCTGGAGCACATCTAGCCAACATAAAACCCGCTGTTGCCCGAGGATCATAAGCAAAATCCCGAAAAATAAGTTTTACTTTACCTGTTTTGATGTACTTTTTACGAAGTTGAGGAAGTATTACATTGTAAAAATCGGCACAAAAAGCGCATGAAAGTGAAGCATATTCAATAATAATCACAGGAGCATTGTCTTCACCCTCAACTTTATCCTTAACTTTACCCGATTTAAGGAGTTCAGCCATATCAATGGTTGCTACTGGCTCAGCTTTACTTACTAAAGTTGTAGTTGCATGCACCTGTGCAGTTACACCCCAAATAAAAATTATTACGAAAGATACGATGAAACGATAATTAATCATAAATAACACTTTTCTGTTCGACTTAAACAAATAAAAATCTAATACCTCTTTATTAAGGGAAAGAAATATAAAATGGTTTTCCTTCTTTATTATTTTTTTTCCACAAAAATGCAATATCCAAGTTTATAAAGTGATTGGTGTAAACTTTTATCTTCAATCTCTTCAAGCATTTTTTTTAAGCGTTGTTTATTTTTTTCATCTGGGAATAGCTCTACTTCCGAACAATCCGTGACAACTGATACCTGCTTTTGTTCAATTTTGATTCGGTCAATAGCGATATACCCAAAAAAACTATTAATTCTTTGAATCAATTCATCTGTTTCATGCATTAACTTTAACGTAGCGATTCCTTCACATGCTACCACGAGTGTCGCAGGATGAAATGTTTCATTTTGATCTGCACGACCTTTCCAAATAATTTTGATCGGCATTGTACGTTCGCCAATATCCTGACCTACAATCTGTGACCAATTTTCTATGAGCGCTATATTAAGCCCTGTCCTTTTGCGTAAAATCGGATCAAGCATTTCGGATACCATTTCAGCAATAGAATAAAAATGATATTTTTGTGTTTTTTTGCTCATTCCAGCCTAGACTATTATTAAATCATAATTGTTTTCTTTTCGATATTTAAAGCCAATACTTTGAAAATTAATAATAAATACAACTTAAAAAACTGCGTTTACTGAATTAGAATTTTTATCATTAAATATTAAAAGCAAACTATAAATTGCAAAATATATGCTTTTTTTGTATTTTAGACTTGTTTATAATTAAAAACAACGATGTATAAAATTTCTTCACTTCTCCTTTCTTGGTATGATCAAAATTATCGCCATTTACCATGGCGTATGCCCCCTACAAAACAAATAAAAGGCATTTATCCTGATCCTTATCAAATTTGGTTATCCGAAGTTATGCTGCAACAAACAACAGTTGAAACTGTTAAACCTTACTTTAAAAAATTTCTAAAACTTTGGCCTGATCTCTTCTCTTTATCACAAGCATCACAAGATGATATCATGAAGGCATGGGCGGGCCTTGGTTATTATTCACGTGCACGTAATCTTAAAAATTGTGCTATTCAACTTGTTAAAAATCATAGAGGTAAATTTCCACAATCGGTAAAAATATTACGCACTTTACCGGGTATTGGAGACTATACTGCAGCAGCTATTGCTGCAATTGCCTTTGGTCATCCTGTAGCCGTTGTTGATGGCAATGTCGAACGTGTTATAACGCGCTTATTTGCCATTACTTCAACATTACCCAAAGCAAAATCTGAGATCAAAGAAAAAACACTTGAAATTACTGATGTGCAACGTCCTGGTGATTTTGCTCAAGCTATGATGGATTTAGGTGCAACAATTTGCACCCCCCGTAAGCCATCTTGTTTACTCTGCCCTCTTCAAAATTTGTGCACAGCAATGAAAACGCAGACAACAGAAGCTTTTCCAGTAAAAGCTCCTAAAAAAGAACGTCCTTTAAAAACTGGTGCTGCTTTTGTAATACTCAATGAAAATAAACAAATTTACTTAGAAAAACGACAGCATACAAAATTACTCAACGGCATGACCCAAATTCCTAATAATATTGGGATAAATGAAGAAAATGGACTGCAAAATGCTCCCTGTTCTGCTAATTGGAAACTTAAGGGACAAATTACACATATTTTTACTCACTTTTCTTTAAAACTTAATGTCTACTGTGCAGATAATATTGGGGGAATAAAGCTTAAAAATGGTTGGTGGTGTGATATTCATCATCTTACCAAAGAGGCACTCCCTACTGTTATGAAAAAAGCCATTGCTATAGCTATTCCTTCTCCCTTTAAATTCAAATAACTTCCCACCTATATAAAATAAAAATTGACTATAATAATGCTTTATCAGCAATTAAAATTAGTGCAACTCATATAATATTAGCTTTCAACATCTGTGAACGTATCATCATTCTTAAATCATCTATCGATTTTAATAGGCCATTTTCTTCATAATACCAAAATGTCCAACCGTTACAACTTTGCGAAGCCTGAGCCTTTCTTCCTATCATATGAATAGATCCCGCTTCACCATCATACATAATAGTCCCATCAGCTCTAACAATAGCAGATATTTCTTTCTTCTTGTCATAAAGAATGCTTCCGGGATGAAGCAATCCTGCATCAAGCAAGCTAGAAAATGCTACGCGTGGTTCTGTCCTTTTTGTTTTTAAAATTTCTAATTCTGATTTAGCTAAAGGTTGAACTACAGCAATTCTCTCGTAAGCTGCATCAATATAATGTTGCTCGCGTTCAATCCCTACAAAATCACGACCCAAAAGTTTGGCAACAGCACCTGTCGTTCCTGAACCAAAAAATGGATCAAGAATAACATCGCCAGGTTTGCTAGAAGCCATAATAATCCGTGCTAGTAAGGATTGAGGCTTTTGTGTTGGATGTAATTTACGTCCTATTTTATCTTTTAAACGTTCAGCACCTGTACAGAGAGGAAACAGCCAATCTGAACGCATTTGTCTATCTTCATTGGCGGCTTTTAAAGCATCATAATTAAATGTATATTTTTTATCCTTTTGATCTCGAACAGCCCAAATAAGCGTTTCGTGAGCATTTTGAAAGCGACGCCCTCGAAAATTCGGCATAGGATTATTTTTTCGCCAAATGATATCATTAAGCATCCAAAAACCTAAATCCTGTAGCGCCGTACCAACTCGAAAAATATTATGGTAAGATCCAATAACCCAAATTGTCCCATTAGGTTTTAATACACGACGACACGCAAGCAACCATGCGCGTGTAAAAGCATCATAAGCAGAAAAACTTTCGAACTGATCCCACGCGTCATCAACTGCATCAACGCGCGAGTAATCTGGACGATACAATACACCTTCTAATTGCAAATTATAAGGAGGATCTGCAAAAATTACATCAACAGAATGTTTAGGAAGTTTTTCTAGTACTGCAACACAATCTCCTTTAAAGATTTTATTACGCCACTGCGTCTGTGAAGAAGTACAAACCTGATTTTTTTGTAGCTGAACAATTGTCATAAAAAACTCAACAACACGAACCGAAATAACTCTATAATTAAAATGATTAATTAATCTAATTGTCCGCTATCTTCACAAAATAGAGTAAATGTATCGTTAAGCTAATTCAAATTTATTTTATTCAATGCAAGCAAAATAATTTCATATTGATAAATCTTTATTTTACTCCTTTGTAGCATATTATTCATATTATCAAATTAATGAGAAAAATCTTTCAAGTTATATCTTTATCAAACGAGAGCTTTTCAATATTATTTTATGAAAATTCTTAAACCCGTTATAATAAGGAATGTCTTATGTTACAAATTGATCTTATTATTTTTGATTGTGATGGAGTTTTAGTAGATTCCGAATATCTTATAGCAAAAATTGGATCACAATTACTTAAAGAAATAGGATATAAAATATCGCCCAAAGAATTAAGCGAACGCTATTCAGGACTTATTTTTCAAGATACTCTTAAAAAAATTGAACAAGAAATTAAAAAACCAATTTCTGCTAATTTCATAGATCAAATGGCACATCTGTTTCGCGCACAAATGAAAACTGAATTACATATTATTAACGGTGTAAAAGAAGCAATAGAAATTATTAAATCCCTTTATCCTTATTGTATTTGTTCCAATGCAATGAGCAGAGATATAAAAGATATGCTTAACACTGTTAAACTCTATCACTTTTTTGAAAATAAAATATTTTCAGCACCTGAAGTTGGAACTAAAAAACCTAAACCTGCACCTGATGTTTTTCTCTTTGCTGCACAAGAATTACGTGTACGACCAGAAAATACTATTGTTATAGAAGATTCTATTCATGGTGTACATGCTGCTGCTGCTGCAGGAATGCGTGTTATCGGCTTCACTGGAGGCTCCCACAGTTATCTTGGCCACTCTAATGCTCTTGTAGAAGCCGGTGCTGAAACGGTTATTACAAAACACGCTCATTTACCCGAAACCTTAGAAGCAATGAAAATATGGAAAGATTCGCAATAAAAAGATACATCCGACATATATCAGCTCATATACTCTCTCAGTAATTTTTGGCTAAAAAATTCAACAATTACTCTTAAAAACTAGAATATATCCGTAAAATTAATAGCATCCTATCATCAGTAAAGAGTAAATCATACATGCTAAAAAATGAAATATATCGAAATAAAAGATAAATTGATACGAATTACTCATAGAGTAATTAATCATTACACTGAACGATATTAACATCCTTGTATGAAGAGTGCTCAGTCGAACTTATGCAATATACCTGTAAGAAATATAATATTATTCTTTATATCTATGAAAATTGAATTTTTCTAATTTGGATATCTATTAACTTGAACACAACAAATTTAAATTAATTTAGACTTTTAATATTATTGAAATCTTGAATTCAGCTGTTTCAAAATTGATGAAAATAACTCAAAAATATTTTTATTCTATCCTTTAACAGAACAAATTATATCCATAAAACAATATGATAATGAATAGCATGTATCAAGACAGCAACTATCTCACTAATCTATATACAGAAATTGCACTCAAAATTATCCACAACAATAAACAATCATACATCTATAATGATGATTACTCTTACTGCCGCTTACATTACTTCAATTAATGTTAGTTGTTAATATTACTCATCTACCATGACTAATGTGTCTAAAAAATCTCATAGATTATAGAGAACACTTTACAAACTATTGCTAATGATAGAAAAAATAGTAAAAGACTATTTTCTTTAAAATCGTGTGCATCTTATTATAATTAGCTGCATTTATTTAAGTAAGAAATATTCCAATGCCGTTATAATTGTGCATTTGGTTGATTAAACGGAGTAATGATACATGGGTGTAGATATCAGCCGCCTTAGTAATGGTTTGACTATCGCCACACATAAAATGCCACAAATTGAAAGTGTAGCGCTTGGAATATGGGTTAAAGTTGGTTCACGTAACGAAACCTTTATACAACATGGTATTGCCCATCTACTTGAACATATGGCTTTTAAAGGAACAGAAAACCGTACAGCTTTTAAAATCGCAACTGATATTGAAGATGTTGGTGGAGAAATCAATGCTACCACAAGTATTGAAACAACCGCTTATTTTGCACGTGTTCTAAAAAAAGACATTCCTCTTGCTATTGATATTCTAGCCGATATTATGACATCTTCAAAATTTGACGAAGATGAATTAGAACGTGAAAAACAAGTCATTTTTCAAGAAATTGGCGCTACTTGTGATGCTCCTGATGATATCGTTTTTGACCATTTTACTGAAACCGCCTTTCGTCATCAATCTCTCGGCCGTTCTATTTTAGGAACACAGAAAACAGTCCAATCGTTCACATCTGCTGATCTTCACAATTTTATGAAGCAACAATATAGTGCAGACCGCATGATCGTAGTTGCTGCAGGATCTGTAGAACATGAAAGTTTTCTGCGCCAAGTAGAAAGTTGTCTTGGCACTTTCCGCCCCCATTCAACAGCTCCTTTAGTCAATCTTGCTAATTATATCGGTGGTGACTTTCGCGAATATCGTGATCTAATGGATACACAAATTGTACTTGGTTTTGAAGGACGTCCATATCATGCGCATGACTTTTATACTGCTCAGATTCTTTCCATTATTCTTGGAGGAGGTATGTCATCACGCTTATTCCAAGAAATAAGAGAAAAACGTGGGTTATGTTATTCTATTTATGCTTTCCATTGGGGATTTTCAGACACTGGGCTTTTCGGTCTTCATGCTGCTACAGGACAAGAAGGATTAGAAACACTTCTACCTGTTATTCTTGATGAGCTCTATAAAATAAGTAAAAATATTCATAAAAATGAACTTCAACGAGCACAAGCACAATATCGCGCTAATCTTACAATGTCACAAGAAAATCCATCTAGTCAAGCACATCTTATCGCTCGCCAAATGCTCCTTTATGGTAGACCAATTCCAATTTCTGAAATGACTGAATGTTTAGAACTTATTACCTTAGAACAGCTAACTGATCTAGCTAAACATCTTTTTATCAATTCTAGCCCAACATTAGCAGCTGTTGGCCCTATTGGTCCACTCATGAATTTTGACGATTTAGTGTCAACTCTTTCGCCTAATATGAACTGTCTTCTCTAAAAGAAATGAAGAGTACTCCCTAATACTTTAATTAGATAAAATTATAATTGGATATGCATAAATTACTCTAAAACCCAATAAACCCCAAAATATGCACACATCTTTAATGAAAATCATCATAAAAACTTTTCTTTATTAAATTAAATAAATTTGAAAAATTTTTATCAAAAAAACGAGCAAAACTGCCTAATTAACACCTCATATGATAAATAATTTAATCAACAAGAATACATTGCGTAAAATCTAACAATAAATGGTTGATATTTTTCCTTTTAAAAAGAACAAAATTCCGTTAATTTTGAGACTCGTTAGTATGAGCAAATATCTGATCTATTTTTGTATAAAATCTGTGTGATTTTTTCAAAAGAAAATGACAACCGCTCTTTATAAAAATAATAACTAATAAAGTGGAAGAATTTCCTCGAAAATCTCGTTTAAGATTCAATAGCTTCAAATACTGAGAGTGAGGCAGCGTGAAGAGTTTTGGTAAAATAATCAATATCGTCCTTATCATAATAATTAGTCTTTTTGTATGCCTTTCATCAGCACAAGCAATCGAACCAATCAAAATTTCTCCTCAGGATATAGCCCTTGATTTGTCCAAAGCTATTGAAATTCATCACACCAATAACCCTATCTTCCAGACCAGTACAGCACCAGGACCGGATGGTATTATATGGCGTATTGAAGTACAGGCAAAAAGTGAAAATTTTTCAGGAAACTGGGCAGTATTTTCCCTCGCAAATCCAACAGATGAACAAATTGATCGTCTCATTGTAGTGCCTCATTATCGTATGGCTCATTCGGGTCTTCTGTGGCCAGATCTTGGATCAGCACGTATCGAATCCATCACTCCAAGTGCAGGTTTTTCCCTTGATCGCCAAACTAATGCAAATGCAGATATTTTTCGTATCACTCTCAACCCTGGCACTGTAATTACATTTGTTGCAGAATTAAGCTCTAAAAATCTTCCACAAATCTACTTATGGCAGCCTGAAGCTTACAAAGATACAATTAATTCTTATACGCTTTATCATGGTATTCTTCTTGGTATATCAGGACTTTTGGCGCTCCTATTAACTATTTTATTTGTTGTTCGTGGGACAAGTCTTTTCCCTGCAACAGCTGCTGTTGCTTGGGCCGTTCTTTTTTACATTGGTATTGATTTTAACTTTTGGAATAAGCTCTTTGCAATTACACCAATAACAGAACCAATTTGGCGTGCTGGTACAGAAGTTGCACTTGCTGCAACACTCTTTATTTTTCTATTTACTTATCTGTGTCTTAACCGCTGGCATTATCACTTTAGCTATGGTGCAATTATATGGATTATATCTCTCTGCGGACTAGGAGCATTTGCTATTTATGATCCCACTAGAGCAGCTGGAATCGCTCGCTTATCATTTGGGCTTACAGCTATACTCGGGATTATATTGATCAGCTATTTTTCAATCCGTAGATATGACCGTGCAATCATGCTTATTCCAACATGGTTATTAATTAGCTTTTGGTCTCTTGAAGCTTATGCCTGCATAATAGGATATTTAGATAATGATATTGTTCAACCAGCTCTAGCAGGAGGATTGGTGCTCATTGTTCTTCTTATCAGCTTTCTTGTCATGCAACAAACGTTTTCTAATGATGCTTTCTATGAGGGCATTTTTTCCGATCTTGAACGACAAGTTCTGGCAGCAAGAGGAGCTGGAAGTATTATTTGGGACTGGAATGTCGAACGTGACCGCATTGTTGTTCACCCAGATATGGCAGCCATTTTTGGTGCTAACAACTGCAAACTCAACGGTACTATGAGCAACTGGATTTCAGCCTTGCATTATGATGATCGTGAGCGCTTTCAAGCTGTTTTAAATATTATTCTTGAACATAAAAAAGGACGTATTGATCAGATTTTTCGGCTCTCCTCCGGTGGGGGCCATTATCATTGGTTTTCTCTGCGTGCACGCCCAGCTATCCAAAAAGACGGAAAGATTACCCGCGTTATCGGGAGTATTGTCAATATCACCAATCACAAAAAAGCCGAAGAACGTTTACTATACGATGCAATTCATGATAGCTTGACCGGTCTTCCTAACCAACAAATTTTTCTCGATAGATTACAAAATTATAGCTCTTTAGCTAAAGCAAATATAAAAATTAAACCAACAATTTTTATGATTGATTTTGACAACTTTCGTCAAATTAATCGTAAACTAGGTATAGCGGTTGGGGACACTGTCCTCTTGATAATTGCGCGTCGTTTGAGCCGCCTTATTAACCTACAAGATACCTTATCACGCCTTTCTGCAGATCGTTTTGCAATTATTTTACTCAGCGAAACAGAACCAAAAAAAATTGCAATGTTCGCAAATCATCTGCACAAAACAATTTCAGCTCCTATTACTCTTGAAGAAAAAACTATAACGCTTTCTTCATCCATTGGATTGGTTACATGGAGTGATAACAGATCAACTGCTCAAAATCTTTTCAATGACAGTGAGCTAGCAATGATCCATGCAAAACAAATGGGTGGTAATCACATTGAACCTTTCCGCCCCAATTTTCGTACTTTAAACCTCGAGCATAACAATATCAACAAAGATATTCATCATGCTATCAAGCGTAATGAAATAAAAATTCTCTATCATCCTATTCTTAATTTATCAGATGGACAAATTATTGGTTTTGAAACAATCGTGGAATGGCACCATCCAAATCATGGAAATTTAAATGTCCATGATTTTATCAAAATCGTAGAAAGCGAACAGCTCGTTATGGATTTAGTAGAATTCATCGTTGATCGCGCTATAGTAGATCTTATAAATATACAAGAAAAATGTGCTAAACATCCTTTCTTTATTTCTATCAACTTACCAAGTGCAGAAATGATTCATCCTGACTTTATAAGTCAATTACGCTCTGCTCTTCTTCGCAATCCGGTCAGTAAAGGACGATTGATGATAGAAATATCTGAGCTTGTTTTAAGAAAAAATCCTGAACAATCAGCTCATTTTTTTGAACAGATTAAAGCACTGGGAATGAATCTGGCATTAGATAATTTCGGAACAGGTTATTCATCACTTACATATCTTGTCCGTTATCCATTCGACATGGTCAAATTAGATCGTTCACTTATCTCTATCGATTCACATAAGAAAAAACTTGTACTTAAATCAATTATCAGAATGGCTACTGATCTTAATTTACAAATCATAGCAGAAGGCGTAGAAAACGAAAAAGAAGCTATTTTTTTACGACAAGAAGGTTGTAAATATGTTCAAAGTACAACCGTCACTAAACCAATTGCCGTCGAAGAGTTAATTGCTCTTATTCAAAATCACTTCTCTCATACCTATAATTAAGTAACGTTATAAAACGAATAATCTATGCATGACCTACTTCAGAAATAAGAGAAGTTGG
This sequence comes from Bartonella bennetti, assembly GCF_045945445.1. Classification (NCBI taxonomy): domain Bacteria; kingdom Pseudomonadati; phylum Pseudomonadota; class Alphaproteobacteria; order Hyphomicrobiales; family Bartonellaceae; genus Bartonella; species Bartonella bennetti. Next base: position 1,117,717 of record NZ_CP174576.1, read on the forward strand.
ATTAATTCCCATGCGAATGAGGCTTTCATCATACTTACTACTAATATCGCTTTCAAAAAGAAAATTAGGAGATGTAGGACTAATTAACCAACCATTTGTATAAATCTCTGTTTCAAGCTGTCCTGCTTTCCACCCAGCATAGCCCAAAGCTATAAGAGCATGTTGAGGACCCCTCTCACAACTCATAGCTTTTAATATATCAAGGGTTGTAGTAAGACAAATTTCGTCTGTAACAGATATGGTTGCTTCACAAGCATAATCATCTGAATGCAGTACAAAACCACGAGACGTATCAATAGGCCCACCACAGCGTATTGGAAACTTTTTTATTGGCTCAGAAAGATAATTTTTTTGATTTTGGTTAATCACTCCCAGCTGAAGCAAAAGTTCAGGAAAATTAATATTGTGTAACTGATTGAGAATAATTCCCATAGCACCAGCATTAGAATGGGCACAAATATAGATAACAGAACGAACAAAGCGCTTGTCATTCATTCCAGGCATTGCTATCAGCAACTGTCCATTCAAAAATCCTTCATGCTGTTTCATAATTTGATAGTCTCCACAATCTAATTTTTGACTTCAACTAAATCAGTATCAGTAAAGAATAAAGATCAAATGAAAAAATTGCAAATATTTCAAAATTTACAAAAAATTACAAATACTTTTCAGAAAAATCTCTTAGTAATTTTGAAAATAATACTCGTATTTTTAGGATTTTTCTACTTTCTTGCTAATACTCAAGCAAAACAAAAACCATATCTTATTGCAACACCTTGGCATGAATCAGAAGGTGGCTATGCTAGATTAGCTATAACTTCATCTTCGCTTTCTGGAATAAAAAGTGGCATTATTGAAATTACGTTAAGACCAAAATGGAAAACTTATTGGCGAAACCCAGGAGATTCCGGTATGGCACCATTTTTTAATTTCAACCAACAAGTATCTTATGAAATTTTTTATCCTACACCACAGCTCTATAAAACAGAGAATGATTGGTCATTAGGTTATACAAATAAAGTTGTACTCCCCTTTAATATCTCTGGTTCAGACGAAAATCTAAGTGGTTCTTTAACCCTCGGAATGTGTAATGAAATTTGTATCCCCTTTACTATCAATTTTAATTTTTCCTCATCTACTCAAAATAATACTTCTCTTTCTCTATCCTTATTAAAAAAAGCTCAAGATGCTTTACCTGGTACAGCCCATAATGCATTAAAAATACATGCTGAAAAAAATGAAAATACCCTCTTAATAAAGATAAAAAATAATAAAACAATCACAACTTCTGCTCTCTTTTTAGATGGAGGTTCAATGCAAATTGGACCAACAAAAAAGATAAGTGATCACGAAGGATATGCAGTCTTTACTGCACCGATATATTACGATTCAGATGAACTGAACAAAACAGTTTTTTATACTGTTTCTTATCAAGACCATGCCTTCAGTGGAACATTTACAATAAATACACAATCAAGCCATACTACCATTCCATGAAATAAAAAATTATGTTGAAAAATGCCCATTCTCACGATATTCAGTAATTGCTTTACGTGCGAGTGCATCTGCGCGCTCATTATCTGGATGGCCCGCATGTCCTTTTATCCAGTACCATCTGATATTATGGTGAGAACAGGCATCATCAAGGGCTCGCCATAACTCCATATTTTTAACAGGACTTTTCGATGCAGTGCGCCAATTATTTTTTTTCCATCGCTCAATCCACGTAGAAATCCCATTACGTACGTAAGCTGAGTCCGTATAAAGATCAACCAAACATGATTCCTTCAAAGCATTTAACGCGCGAATTGCCGCTGTAAGTTCCATCTGATTATTGGTCGTATGTACTTCTCCACCATAAAGCTCACGTTCATGACCATTCCAGCGTAAAACTGCTCCCCATCCACCCAAACCAGGATTTCCCGAACAAGCACCATCTGTATAAATTTCAACGACTTTTTTTTGATCTAACATAACATAAACAAAACTCTACCTCAGCCAATAAGTTCACATTACTGCAAAAATAAAGTTCATGCCAATATTTCAACAATTTTTTTGAATAATAAAACTATATTGCCTGTCCAATACAATAAATTATGATATAATCACTTGTTGAAACACTGATCATAACAAGAAAAACTATATCGGATATAAATGTCGTATAAAGATACATACAAGATAAATTATTTTCTAAGAAACACTTTGCATAAACATTAAAGTGAATAGTTGTTCTATTTTATAAAACTCTAGACTTCCAGCATCCTCTCTTTTTCCTCGTTTTTAAAAGCAAACTTACTGACTAACATGCTAAAATGCCTTAGCTATAATATCCTATATAAGTGCTACTATTCTTCTTTTATTTTATGAACGCTATTATCATTACTTTTGTTTTTTAATACTTCTGCTCGTCCCTTAATAAAGGCTATATCTTGAGAAGATAGACTGATATCACGCAATTCACGATTTACTAGAAATGTTTCCGTTTCAACTATAGTTTCAGCCAATTCTATTTTGACATCATAACGTGTACGAAACGCTGTAATGATTTCATCAACAATAATTTCAGGAGCTGATGCTCCCGCTGAAAGGCTAATGACTGAAAGGACACCTAGATTATCAAAATCAATTTCATCAGCACGCTGAATTAAAATAGATTGACGCGCACCAAATCTCTCAGCAACTTCCACCAAACGTTTAGAATTAGATGAATTCGGTGAACCAACAATTAAAAATAAATCACTTCCTAACGCCGCTGCCTTAACAGCATCTTGTCGATTAGTAGTAGCGTAACAAATTGATTCAGCCGCTGGAGCTGCTAACGCAGGAAAACGCTGTTGTAATACATTAAGAATCTGTGCTGTATCTTCAACAGAGAGTGTTGTTTGTGTTACAAATCCTAATTTATTTGGATTATTTGGTTGATAATATAAAGCATCTTCTACTGTTTCAATCAGTGTAACATTCTCTTCTTCAAGCTGCCCGATAGTTCCAATTACTTCAGGATGGCCTGCATGACCAATCAATATAACATGACGGCCATGACGTTGATGACGAATTGCTTGCTTATGGACTTTAGAAACTAACGGACATGTCGCATCAAGATAAAATAAATTGTAACGAATAGCTTCTTCTTGTACAGATTTTGGCACACCATGAGCAGAAAATATAACAGGTCGACTACGATGCACTTCAGGTATCTCACAAAGTTCTTCAACAAAAATGGCTCCTCGTTGCTGCAACCCCTCAACAACATAGCGGTTATGGACAATTTCATGACGGACATACACGGGAGAGCCATATTTTTTCAATGCAAGAATAACAATCTGGATAGCACGATCAACACCAGCACAAAACCCGCGTGGCCCACAAAGGCGAATGATTAAAGGGGGAAGTATAGACAAAATTTATCCTTAATATCCATAAACTTTTACCTAAACTGCAATATATCATTGTTACTTTATATACAAATAGTATAAAGATAGAAACTAGATGAATCCTCTTAAGACTACTCATCATCATTTATCTAAAAAACGATGCACTAAACATTAGTTACAACTTCTCTTTTCGCAAAATAAAAAAGAGCAAATTACCATTCTTGCTAAGACCAGAGAAATAACTTTATACACCATATAAATCCTTGATTAGTAATATCTAATTAAGAACTTTTATATCATTATTTTCTCATACCAGGAATAGATTAATGGAATTAATACCTACAAAATCCTTCATGTTTGAATGAAGATATTTATTTTATTAGGGGAACGTGGGCCCGGAGGGACTCGAACCCCCAACCAAGCGGTTATGAGCCGCTGGCTCTAACCAATTGAGCTACAGGCCCCACGAAGATTTTCTCTAAACTAAAATATCCCATTATACAAGAGCTTGCTTTAATTATACTTCGTCTTTTTTTCCTTGCTTTTTGTTTTTTTTCTTTCAGCACTCTAATTCCTTTACAATGAGTACCAAAAATGGGAAAGTAATAGAATATATATATTATAAGGAATAAACATGACTAAAATAATTTTTCAACTGTTGAATATCTACCGAATTCAGTTGTCGATATTGACTGTATTATCTCTACTCACTACTTCACTCGTCGTACATGCCGAAGAAACAATCAAAGATGCATCAACAATTACAGTTACAGCAACTGGTGAAAACCAAGCAACACCAGATATGGCGATTATCAATCTAGCCGTTGTTACTCATGACACAACTGCTCAAAAAGCATTAGCAGCGAATAACAAATTTATGAATGATATTATGAATACTTTTAAAAATAATGGCATTCACGCAAATGACTTGCAAACATCAGGCTTATCTATTTACCAAATGACCTCAGATACAAAACAAGAAAAAAAGAACAATGAAATAACTTACCATGTTTCAAATTCTTTAACAGTAAATATCCGTGATCTAGCCAATGCTGGTAAAATATTTGATCAAGCAATGGCACTTGGTGTTAATTCTGTTAATGGAATTACCTTTACCAACGCCAATACAAAGCCATTATATAAAGAAGCACGTAAAAAAGCTGTTACTGAAGCTATTGCAAAAGCAGAAACTTTAGCTCAAGCAGCCAATGTGAAATTAGGCAAGATTATTGCAATTAATGAAAGTAATAATGAACGTTATCCAACACCACGCCTCATGAGTAGAGCGCAAACTGCAGACTATGCAGATACAAATTTTTCAGGAGGTGAATTGAATTACAATGTTAATGTCACCATAACATTTACTATCGACGAATAATCATCAATCACTTAGTAAAATAATTATATCATCGGTTTTTGTAGAGAACTCCGGTGATATATTGACAATAAGATTCTATTGATGATAGTTCATCGTCATAAATTTTAATCTGTTCACGTGCAGAAAATTGAGTTTGATGTACTGTTTGAAAATCTTTTGAGATTAATGGATGCCACCACGGAAGATCTTTACCCTCATTCACCAGCCTATAAGCACAACTTTCTGGCAACCAACGAGCTGTTTTAATCGTATCAATATCTAATAATATACAATCTGGAATAATTGATTTACGGTGACTATAGTTCTTACATTGACACGTATCTTTATCCAAAAGACGACATGCAACACTAGTTGCATAGATATCACCCGTATCGTCATCTTCTAATTTATGCAAGCAACAACACCCACAACCATCACAAAGATTTTCCCACTCAGTAATAGACATTTCCTCTAATTTTTTACTTTTCCAAAAGGGAAGTTCTTTACTCATAAACAGGATCTACTCTTTTCATAAGACAATTCTTTTAAAGAATAAAATAAATAAAATTCAATCTATTATTCATATCATATTTTTTATTCATCTTTTAAAATGTGCTGTTCTTTTTAATTAAGAATCAAGAAAGCTCCGTAATTTGCGTGAACGGCTAGGATGTTTCAACTTACGAAGTGCTTTTGCTTCGATTTGACGAATACGCTCGCGGGTAACTGAAAACTGTTGACCAACTTCCTCTAATGTATGATCAGTATTCATTCCAATACCAAAACGCATTCGTAAAACACGCTCTTCACGTGGCGTTAATGAAGCAAGAACACGTGTTGTTGTATCTCGTAAATTAGCCTGAATAGCTGCATCAATTGGTAATAATGCGTTTCTATCCTCAATAAAATCACCTAAATGAGAAGCATCTTCATCACCAACAGGTGTTTCAAGTGAGATAGGCTCTTTTGCAATCTTAAGCACTTTTCGCACTTTTTCTAATGGCATAGAAAGCTTGCTAGAGAGTTCTTCTGGTGTTGGTTCACGTCCAATTTCATGTAAAATTTGGCGTGATGTACGAACAATTTTATTAATTGTCTCAATCATGTGAACAGGAATACGAATGGTACGTGCCTGATCAGCAATAGACCGCGTAATTGCTTGACGTATCCACCATGTCGCATAAGTTGAAAATTTATATCCACGCCGATATTCGAATTTATCAACAGCTTTCATCAAACCGATATTGCCTTCCTGAATAAGATCAAGAAATTGTAAGCCACGATTAGTGTATTTTTTGGCAATTGAAATCACAAGACGCAAATTAGCTTCCACCATTTCCTTTTTAGCGATATTTGCTTCACGCTCCCCTTTCTGTACTTGCGTAACAATTCGGCGAAATTCACTAATTGAAATAGCAGTTTCTTGCGCAAGATTTTGTATTTCACTACGCAAACTTTGAATAGTTTTAGCTTCACAAGTTGAAAATTCTTTCCAACCACGCCCTGATAAAGTTGCAATATAATTAACCCAATCCGCATCCAACTCACGACCTTGATATTCTCTTAAAAAATCTTCATGCCCAATGCCATAGTTACTAGCAAGCCTTTTCAATTTACCTTCGCTATGTATTAACCGCTTATTGATATCGTATAATTGCTCAACTAATGCCTCAATACGGTTTTGATTTAAAGAAAGAGATTTTACTGCTTGGATTAAAGCATCTTTTAATTGGGTATATTGTTTTCTTTCTGCAGATGAAAGAAGCTCTTCTTTACGATATGATAAACTGCTTTCAACTTGTTTATCTTGTAGCTCGCGTAATTTTACATAAGTTTCAGCAATAAAATCTAAAGTTTCCACAACCTGAGGACACAACTCATGTTCCATTGCCGCAAGGGATAAATTAACTTCATCATCTTCTTCGTCATCATCTTCGCCCCCTATATCTTCTTCAAGATCATTCGTATCATGCATGCTATAAGATGGTGTTTCTTCTTTTATTTTTTTGACTTCACTTCCATCAATAATGGGAGCCTGCTTCGCTTCTGGGCCAGAATAAGTCATCTCGAGATCAATAATTTCACGAAGAAGAATACGCTGCTCTTGCAACTCTTCACGCCAAATAATTAAAGCTTGAAATGTTAAAGGGCTCTCACAAAGACCAGAAATCATTGTTTCACGCCCAGCCTCAATACGTTTAGCAATAGCGATTTCACCCTCGCGCGAGAGTAATTCAACAGCTCCCATTTCACGTAAATACATACGAACTGGATCATCAGTTCGGTCAGCTACTTCACGTTTAGATGTTGTTGCAACGGCATAATTTGTGGCTTCTACTAAATCGCCACCTTCTATTGTGATTTCTTCCTCATATTGCTCAGATTCAATTTCATCTTCATCATCTATAACACTAATACCCATCTCAGAGAACATTGCCAATATATCTTCAATTTGCTCAGATGTGAATTCTTCAGAAGGAAGAACCGCATTCAATTCATCCATCATCACGTAGCCATTTTTCTTGGCAAGTTTAATCATTTTTTTGATAGCATCATCGGAAAAATCAAGAAGAGGACCATCCGAGCTCACTTTGCCCATTTCTTCCACACTATCTTTTTGTTTAACCTTTGTTGCCATACTGTTAACTCCACTTGATCACTAGGTAAGATTCATGTGATCAGCTTATTATTCTTACTTAGCGCATTAAAATTTTTTATATGCGCTGTTTACAGGATTAATCTTCTATTCAAAAAGACACACTCTTGTATACACCTTTTCACACAAAAACACGGGAACACTGCAGAAACCACGCCAATATATCTCAGTCTTTCTGAGATAATATCTGCACACATAATAAGAACCAATTTCCCGCTTTTCCTAAAATTTAATCACCATTCTTCACAAAAACGTCATTTCAATAATAGGTTTTTATATCAGACTTGGTGACTGATTCGCTTTTAAAAAGCGAATCATTTTATTCTATTTTGGCTTACCTTCATCTATTTTTTCGCAAAACCAAGATCCGAATCCCTCAATTAAAGCTTCTATTGCTTTTGTTCGTTCCAATTCAGCTTTCACCTCACGAAGTAGATCAAAAACTTCATCTCTAGGATTTTTTATGAGTTGCTCTTCGATATCTTGTAGTCTCTTATGTAGGTGGTGTTCTTGGAGATGCAAGTAGATAGCTTGTTTTAACACAGCGCGAGCATCTTCTATTGAAGCTCCTTCCAAAGTAATCCGCATACCAACTCTTTGCGCAAGGTTATCTATATGCTCTAAAATAGTTTTTTTTCCTTTTTTTTCTAAAAGTGCAAACATTGTTTCTTTATCACATAACTCTTGATTTCCAAGAATTTCCAACATGGATTGATGTAAGCTTATTAATTGAGCATTTTTTAATTCTAATTCTGCAAAAACGTCAAAATCCTCGTACCATAACTCAGGATAGTGAGCTAAAATCAGCAAAATAACTGCTTCACGTAAAGGAATAAAATGTTTTGAACTACGAACTATATTAGAATTTTCTAATGCAGAAAAAGATTGGTCTTTAAACATTCCATCTTTTTGATTTTGAATATATTCCCGTTGATTCTTTTGTTTTAAAAAAGGTGAACGAAAAAAATCAAAGAGTCGTCTTTTTATATCTTGAAAATAATAGCGACGTATATCTTGATCCTTAATTGTTGATATCTGCTGTTTTAGTTCTCGTTCTAATGCAGCACGTGCTTCTGGAGTTGTAAAATTTTTTCCAAAAGTAGCGCGCCACCATAAAAGCTCAATCAATGGAATTGAATTTTGAACAAAAGAAGAAAAAAGATGTGCGTCTCCTGCACGAATAATTTCATCTGGATCTTTCCCATTTGGCAATAGAACAAAACGCACAGACTTTCCTGCTTTTAAAAGAGGAAGTACACGATCAGCAACACGGAAAGCAGCTTTTAAACCTGCACTATCTCCATCAAAACACAAAATCGGATCAGATTCCATTTGCCATAAAAGGCCAATTTGCGTTTCTGTTAATGCTGTTCCTAAAGGAGCAACAGCTTTTTCAAAACCAGCCTTAGTTAAAGCAATTACATCCATATAGCCTTCAACAACAAGAACAGAATATGCTTCTCCTTTTTCGGAGACACGGCTATTTTTACGAACAGATGCTGCATTATAAAGCATATTACCCTTATGAAAAAGAACCGTTTCAGGACTGTTTAAGTATTTTGCTCGTGCATTTTCATCTAACGAGCGCCCGCCAAAAGCAACCACACGGCCGCGTAAATCTTGAATAGGAAATATAATGCGATTTCTAAATCGATCATAAGGAGTAGAAATATCTTCACCAGATATAAGTAGACCACAATCCTCCATTTGCTTTAGCGAAATACCACGTACACTCAATGCATCTTTCAAAGTTGTACGCCCTACCGGAGCAAAACCAATCTGAAAGCGCTTTGCGAGTTCTAATGTCACACCACGTTCATAAAGATAATGGCGTGCTTGGGATCCAATTTGATGATATAAGTTATTTTGAAAAAAATCCGTGGCTATTTTCATGACATCATAAAGATCATTTTTCTTCATTTCATCTTTATGATTTTGTAAATCAAAGATAGGTAATTTCATACCTGCAAAATTAGCTAAGCGCTCTACAGATTCCGAAAAGCGCAATCCATCAAGTTCGCAAAGAAAGGTAAAAATATCACCGCTTGTATTACAGCCGAAACAATAATAACGACCCTGACGATCATCACAATGGAAACTTGGAGTCTTTTCACCATGAAATGGGCAACAACACCAAAAATCACCACGTGAAGGCTTACTTTTTTTTTGATCAAATGTCACCCTTTGACCAATAACTACTGAAATTGGTAACCTGGCACGAATCTCATCAAGGAAATCAGGCGGAATACGCATTATCTCTCACAGAGTTTGAAAATTCTTTATTTGCATTTTAATTACTTTAAAGCATAATTCCAATACTTCCTCTTAAATAATAAATGAATTTCTAAATAAATAACCACATATGATTCAAAAATGGAGACAGCAAAAGTGCCTAAATTTCTTGTTCAATATCCATCACTAGAAATGATATCTTGGTTAATTGTTCTAGTTCTCATTGCACTTTTAGTTAATTTTTTAACACGTATCTTACTTATTCACGGAAAAAAACAACTCGCTACTTTTCTCCATCAAAATACAACTACCGACATTGAAAATATTACTAAGTATATAGCTCATATTGCGTCGGCTTTTATTCTTTCAACGGGTATCAATTTTATATCTACATTGCCCAATATACTCAGTACAATTATCCGAAATGTTTCTAATGCCTTTATCATTTTTATCGTTGCTTTAACAATTTCTGCTCTTTTTAATATCATTAATACCTTTTACGAACAAAGACCTGCAGCGAGGTTAAAGCCAATAAAAGGATACATTCAAATAGCTAAAATTGCGCTTTTTACTCTTACTGCTATTTTTATCTTAGCCACATTAATAGACCGATCGCCTCTTATCCTTTTTTCTGGTCTTGGTGCAATGGCAGCTGTTTTGATTTTGATCTTTCAAGATACATTACTTTCTCTTGTTGCAGGAATTCAAATCTCATCTACCGATATGGTACGCGTCGGAGATTGGATTGAAATTCCTAATCTTGGCGCAGATGGTGATGTCATTGAAATTGCTCTCCATACTGTGAAAGTTCAAAACTTTGATAAAACAATTACCACAGTTCCTATCCGTAAACTGGTAACTGATCCTTTTAAAAACTGGCGTGGTATGCAAGAGTCAGGTGGGCGACGTATCAAACGATCCTTATTTATTGATCAAGCAAGTATCCGCTTTCATACAAAAAAAGAAGAAGAATATTTGGCAAGATTTAATCTACTAGAAAACTACTTTGCACAAAAAATACCCGAAATTAATGAATGGAATACTCGCTTAGAAAAAAATCACAACATACCAGCCAATACTCGCCGTTTAACTAATATCGGTACTTTCCGAGCTTATGTGTTATCTTATCTAAGAGAGCATCTAAATATCAAAAAAAATACACCTTTAATGACACGGCAATTACCTCCTACGCCAAATGGTTTACCTTTAGAAATTTATTGCTTTACGAATACCACCGTTTGGGAAGAATATGAACAAATTCAAGCTGATATTTTTGATCACCTTTATTCTATTCTCCCTGATTTTGGTCTCAAAATTTTTCAAAATCCATGCGGCTATGACTTAACACGTGCAAGCTATAATCTAAAAAATACATTGAAAACAAAATAATAAACTTTAATTATATTTATTCTTTAAAAAACTTAAAGTCATAAAATAACAATTTATTCAATTTAGAAGGACGAAGAATACTCCCAAATTCTTATCTAAGAGATCTTTTTGCCCAAATAAACAGCTAATCCTTACTTTCTTTGAAAGAATAATTATCTTTTCGGTATAGATTCCATTCAGTCATTGCGTAAGAAAATCAATAAAAAAACCATCATAAACTTCTAAACAACAAGCTTTCTTTAAATTAAGACAACAAATAAGCCTTGACTTTGAACCAACTTACTCTAGCTTCTACTTCAGTTAAAGATAATAGTTTAAGTTTAGACATAGGAGAGTGGAATGAACGATATATATATCAGCTGGATCTTAGCTATTATTGTTGGTGGACTTGCAGGTTGGATTGCACAATATTTTATGAAAAGTCGAACAGGAATATTTTTAAATATTATCTTAGGTGTTGTTGGTTCTGCATTAGCCAGTTTCCTTCTAAGCTTTTTAGAAATTAATCTTGCTGGTTGGCTTGGTTATCTAATTTCCGGCTTTATTGGAGCCTGCATCCTTATATGGATTGGCAAAAAAGTTCGATCATAAAATAATTACTCATCTTTTAAGAATGTTCTCTATTGCCTTTTAAAGCAAATTAAGCCCTATTTTTGTTGTTGAACTATAGCAATAATAAATTCAGGGTGTAATTGCCTAATTTACAACTCTTCTACAACATTACCTAGTATAAAAAATGATACTTCGCATAGCATTTCTTTACGGTATCTCGATTTTTCACATTGTGTATTTAGTTTTTTTTCAAACCTAACAAAATCCTATGCAATGTTTTTCCCATCAATCCAATGAAGAAAAGTTCACAACTCGTAACTCCTCACTGTTTTTTTGCTTCATTGTAAGTAATTAATTTCTCTATAAATAATATAGAATAAAAAATAATTCATAATACAGTTTCAGAAAACTCAAAACTGGATCTTTACCTCCTTATAGAATATACTTATACTTTAAATCTAAGTGAAAATTACAATAACAATATACAGCATTTATTATAGTTGCGCGGTTTTTGCATAACTTTGAGTATTATGCCTTCAAATAGCAAATTGTGAGCCCAAACGATGACACAAACCATCTCGCTTCCCCGTCCTTGGAGCACAAATAAACCTACAGCTCTTTTGGTTTTAGCCGATGGTACAGTGATCGAAGGTAAAGGCGCAGGTGCTACAGGAACTGTTGAAGCCGAAGTATGTTTTAATACCGCTATAACAGGCTATGAAGAAATCCTCACAGATCCATCATATACAGGACAAATCATTAATTTCACCTTTCCTCACATTGGTAATGTAGGAGCTAATCAAGAAGATATTGAAGACCTTACACCCCTCAATTATCATGGCGCAGTTGGTGCTGTTTTCAAAGCAGATATTACGGGTCCTTCTAATTACCGTGCACATGAAAATCTAAATCAGTGGCTTAAAGAACGAAAAATTATTGCACTTTACGATATTGATACACGAGCATTAACCACTCTTATACGCGAAAAAGGTGTACCAAATGCCATCATTGCTCATGATCCAAATGGAAATTTTGATATTAATGCTTTAAAAAAGCGTGCACAAAAATGGTCTGGCCTTATCAATCTTGATCTCGCAAAAGAAGTAACATCAAAGCAATTGATAGAATGGAATGAAAAACCGTGGACATGGAATAAAGGTTATAGTTTAAATAGCAAACGTAATTTTCACATTGTCGCAATTGACTATGGTATTAAACGCAATATCCTCCGTCTTATATCGGCTTTGGGTGCACACATAACTATTGTACCAGCATCCACAAATGCAAATAAAATTCTATCTATGAAGCCGGATGGTATTTTTCTTTCTAATGGTCCTGGAGACCCAACTGCTACAGCTAAATACGCTGTTCCAACCATCAAAACACTCATCGATTGTAACATACCACTTTTTGGCATATGCCTTGGTCATCAGCTGCTTTCTCTTGCCGTGGGAGCTAAAACTATAAAAATGCATCAAGGGCATCATGGCGCCAATCATCCTGTTAAAGACTTTACTACCGGCAAAGTCGAAATTGTATCAATGAATCATGGTTTCACCGTAGATAAAACATCGCTACCACAACATGTTGAAGAGACACATATTTCCCTCTTTGATGGTTCAAATTGCGGCATTCGAATTATTGAAAAACCGATTTTTTCTGTTCAATATCATCCTGAAGCTTCGCCTGGGCCTCAAGATAGTCATTATCTCTTTCAACATTTTCGCAATTTGATTATGGATTATAAAAAATAGTCTAATCGCATAGCTTTAGTATCTAGACTCTCCTTATAACTCGTATTTTCTGCGAACTAGCATGAGCAATTCCTAAACATTTACCGAAGATACTTTATTAGGCATAATCATCATAAAAAGATAATTTACTATAAACACCTATAATTTTAAAAACAGTGTTATGGTTATTCTTGAACCTATCTAATATAAAATCTGCCTCAACAATATTATAGCCAAAACCAGCTCCATAATCATATTTAGACATAAGTTATGTTTGAAATATCACAATGATTATCATTATAGCCATGCAAAAAGAAAGGTATTTACTGATATACAATATAATAATGTTTCAACATATTTTTATAATACATGTTAGATTAGCAAAAAGATAATGCTTTAAATATCTTCTATTTCAGCTAACATTGCTGAAATCCACAAATACTTTCACCTTTTTATTTTAAAATCAGTTAACTATTATTTATAAAAGCATACTGTTCTCAAACATTATCCTCAAAGAAAAAGCATAAAAAAGATATTTTATGGATTACTTTCTTTGTCTATTAACCTATAAAGTGAGTTTAGCCAAAATTCTAATATTTCTGCCTACTACAACTGCGCATAAATGTTTGCCATAGGAAAAAGCCATGCCAAAACGTACAGATATAAAGTCTATCCTTATCATTGGAGCAGGACCTATTATTATTGGTCAAGCATGTGAATTTGATTATTCAGGCACACAAGCCTGTAAAGCCTTAAAAGAAGAAGGCTACCGAATTATCCTGGTGAATTCTAATCCTGCTACTATTATGACTGATCCGGATTTGGCAGATGCAACCTACATTGAGCCCATTACTCCAGAAATAGTTGCTAAAATTATTGCTCATGAACGCCCAGATGCACTTTTACCAACAATGGGAGGACAAACAGCGCTTAATACTGCTTTATCTTTAAAGCGAATGGGCATCTTAAACCGCTATAATGTTGAAATGATCGGCGCCAATGCTGACGCTATTGATAAGGCAGAAGATCGTGCTCTATTTCGTAAAGCAATGGCAAAAATTGGTTTAGAAACACCGCGTTCTATATTAGCGAATGCAACTGAGCTCAAAGAAGAAGATCGCCGATTATATGAAAAATCATATAATACACTTAAAAATGAACTTTCCGGTGATGTATTTGATCAAGCGTTAGAAAAGCTTGAACAAGATTGGTGTAATACAGAAGCCAATCGTAAGCAACATTATATAGCTCATGCCACCGCAAAAGCGGTTCAAGCTCTTGATATTATTGGACTTCCAGCCATTATCCGTCCCTCATTCACACTTGGTGGCACAGGTGGTGGTATTGCTTACAACCGCTCTGAATTTTACGAAATTATCGAACGTGGACTTGAAGCTTCACCAACAACAGAAGTTTTGATTGAAGAAAGTATTTTGGGATGGAAAGAATACGAAATGGAAGTTGTTCGTGATCAAAAGGATAACTGTATCATTATCTGTTCCATTGAAAACATTGATCCTATGGGTGTTCATACCGGCGACTCTATCACTGTTGCTCCTGCTCTTACTTTAACCGATAAAGAATATCAAATTATGCGGAATGCCTCAATTGCTGTACTTCGTGAAATTGGTGTTGAAACTGGTGGATCTAACGTACAGTTTGCCGTCAATCCTGAAAATGGCCGCTTAATTGTTATTGAAATGAATCCACGTGTTTCTCGTTCTTCAGCGCTTGCTTCAAAAGCCACTGGTTTTCCAATTGCAAAGGTAGCAGCTAAATTAGCAGTTGGTTATACGCTTGACGAATTAAAAAATGACATTACGGGCGGTGCAACACCAGCATCATTTGAGCCTGCTATTGACTATATTGTCACCAAAATCCCTCGTTTTGCCTTTGAAAAATTTCCTGGTTCATCGCCTGTCTTAACTACCGCAATGAAATCTGTTGGAGAAGTTATGGCAATCGGTCGTACTTTCCAAGAATCTTTACAAAAAGCACTCCGTGGACTTGAAACAGGTCTTACGGGTCTTGATGAAATCATACTCCCTGAACACGCCGAAGGTGATGAAAAAAATTCTATCCGTTCGGCTATTGCCATCCCAAGTCCCGATCGTTTACGTTATATAGCGCAAGCGATACGTATGGGCTTATCCTTGAACGAAATTCACCAAATAAGCAAAATTGACCCATGGTTTTTGGAACAAATAGCCTCTATCATCGAAACAGAACAGCGTATTCGTATCCATGGACTTCCCGATGATGCAGATAATTTACGCATGTTAAAAGCTATGGGTTTTTCAGATGCACGCTTAGCAAATCTTGCTGGAAAAACGCCAGATGATATTTTTGCCTTACGACAATCCCTGAATATTAAAAGTGTTTTCAAACGAATTGATACCTGTGCAGCTGAATTTTCTTCACCTACAGCGTATATGTACTCAACATATGAAAGACCCTTTGCAGGTGTGGAGTGCTCAGAAGCGAACATTTCTGAACGCAAAAAAGTTGCTATTTTAGGTGGCGGTCCAAACCGAATTGGCCAAGGCATCGAATTTGACTATTGTTGTTGCCATGCAGCCTTTGCTTTGCGAGATGCAGGCTTCGAGGCTATCATGATTAACTGTAATCCTGAAACTGTCTCAACAGACTATGACACCTCTGATCGCCTTTATTTTGAACCTTTAACAACTGAAGATGTTTTAGCAATTTTAAAAACAGAGCAAGAAAAAGGTGAATTAGTCGGAGTTATCGTTCAATTTGGTGGACAAACACCATTGAAATTGGCAAGCGCACTCGAAAAAAATAACATTCCTATTTTAGGCACCTCACCTGATGCTATTGATCTTGCAGAGGATAGAGATCGTTTTCAAAAATTGTTGTGCCAACTTAATTTAACCCAACCCCAAAATGGTATTGCTTATTCAGTTGAACAAGCACAACTCATAGCTCACGAACTAGATTTTCCATTAGTTGTACGTCCCTCTTATGTTTTAGGTGGGCGTGCTATGCAAATTATTCGAGACCAGCGTGACTTGCGGAATTATTTGTTCGAAATAGTCCCTGAATTAGTGCCAGAAGATATTAAAGCTTGTTATCCTCATAACAAAACAGATCAGGTCAACACATTGCTTTGTAAAAATCCGCTTCTATTTGATACCTATCTAACAGAAGCGATAGAAGTTGATGTTGATTGTTTGTGTGATGGAGAAAAAACACTAGTTGTTGGTATTATGGAGCACATTGAAGAAGCAGGTATCCATTCTGGTGATTCAGCGTGTTCTTTACCAGTCCGCACACTTTCACATAAATTGGTTAATGAATTAGAGAATCAAACAAAAGCTTTAGCAAAAGCACTACGCGTTTGCGGCTTGATGAATGTACAATATGCTATCAAAAATGAAACAATTTATGTCTTAGAAGTCAATCCTCGTGCTTCCCGTACTGTTCCATTTGTTGCAAAAACTATTGGTCGACCAATTGCTAAAATCGCAACACGTATCATGATCGGAGAAGATCTCCAAAGTGCACTTAAAGCTTATGGTGGAGTACCGTCTACGCTACAAAAACCACATATTGCTGTTAAAGAAGCAGTCTTCCCTTTTTCCCGTTTTTCAGGTGTAGATACACTACTTGGCCCTGAAATGCGTTCAACAGGTGAAGTAATGGGGCTTGATTATGATTTTGCTCTTGCTTTTGCTAAAGCGCAGCTTGGAGCTGGTGTTGATCTTCCTAAAGAAGGCACATTATTTGTGTCTGTAAGAGATGAAGATAAAGAACGTATCTTAAAACCTGTCAAATGTTTAATTGAGCTTGGTTTTTCTGTTTTAGCAACAATTGGAACACAAAAATTTCTTGCTGAAAACGGCGTTAAAGCAGAAAAAATTAATAAAGTTCTAGAAGGTCACCCTCATATTGAAGATGCTATTCGTAATCTAAGAGTTCAACTGATTTTTAATACAACTAATACTGCTAGTGCCATTTCAGATTCCAAATCATTGCGCCATGCAGCACTTATGCAAAAAGTTCCTTACTACACAACAGTAGCTGGAGCTGAATCGGCAGCACAGGCTATTCGAGCACTTAAAACTAGTAATCTTGAAGTGCGTTCTTTGCAAAACTACTTTACTTAAAGTTTTCCTTATGCACCCACAAAATGTAATATCTTTCATTTTTTTATCAATCTTTGATTAATATAACAAAAATTAATAGGGCTTGCTTTATATCAAAAAACCTTTTATAGTTTCTTTTATCGTATTTTTGGTTACGCGATCTTTCTTTTCTGTGCAATCGCACTTCTGATGAAATCTCTTCCGCCTAATTTCGATTTGAACTCGTAGTGAGAATTTTAAATCTCAGTACATAATATTATATATACTAAGGAATTTCCTATGTCTACAGGAACAGTTAAATGGTTTAATACAAACAAAGGTTTTGGTTTCATTCAGCCTAATGATGGAAGTGCAGATGTGTTTGTGCATATTTCCGCGGTTGAGCGCTCTGGTTTAAATGACCTCAATGAAGGACAAAAAATCTCTTATGATGTTCTCCAAGATCGTCGTTCAGGAAAATTTTCTGCTGGAAATCTTTCTGCTCTTTAAAATTTGAGTATTTCATAAAATATCTCGCCTTCATAGGCGAGGTTTTTTAAGTATTATAAAATATTGATTATTTTCTCTTCAAAATTATTTAAGTTGTTTCTTTCTTTTATTTAAATTAATCATTACTAATTTAAATAAAAATATGACACATAAACTAGTAACTATAAAAAATTTTATTATTGAATAATAACAAAAAACCAAGAAAATAAGAAATTTAATAAAATCACACTGTTCTACAAAACAAAAAATTTTAATATATTTTATTCTTCAATCAACCAGTCATCTTTACCTTCGCAGTCAACTTTATCTGCTTAATCTCATCCACCAAACTATACGCCATCAATCAGGTTGCCTATATAATTTGATGTGCCTTTTAGAAATAAAGTCAAATAAATGCCTCATTATCAGCATAAAATGAGATTTATTCTTGAATTGATTTTTCAAAATTTCCTCAGTATAAAAAACTAAAATCACTAAATCTAAGTTTACAATAAAATTTGCTGGCAGTTTTCTTGCAGTTTTATGTTTTCTACGACATAATCTTTTATGTATTTTATAATTAAGAGTTTCCTGCCTAATATTATAAGGAATTGAAACGATGGTTTTCATTGCTGATAAGCTTTCTTCCATCAAGCCCTCTGCAACAATTGCTGTAGCTCAAAAAGTGCGTTCTCTAAAAGCTTCAGGTCGTCATATCATCTCTTTAAGTACTGGAGAACCAGATTTTGATACACCAGATAATATCAAAAATGCTGCTATTGAAGCTATTCGACGTGGAGAAACAAAATATACGCCCATATCTGGTATTCCAGAATTGCGTCAAGCTATTTCTGTAAAGTTTAAAAGAGAAAATAATCTTACTTATACGCCAGAGCAAATCATTGTTGGCACAGGTGGCAAACAGATTCTCTTTAATGCATTAATGGCAACTTTAAACAAAGGTGATGAAGTTATTATTCCATCTCCTTATTGGGTTAGTTATCCTGAAATGGTTGCTCTTAACGGTGGTAAATCTGTTTTCGTAGAAACAAAAGCTGAATTTTTTTATAAACTCCAACCACAAGATCTAGAAGCTGCTATCACCCCAAAAACTAAATGGTTTATTTTTAACTCTCCCTCGAATCCATCAGGTGCTGCATACACAAACGATGAATTAAAAAAATTAACCAACGTTTTAATGAAATACCCTCATATTTATATTCTCACTGATGATATATATGAGCATCTAACATATGGAGATTTTACTTTTGTCACTCCAGCTCAAGTAGAACCACAACTCTATGACCGTACACTGACAATGAATGGTCTTTCAAAAGCCTATTCCATGACAGGGTGGAGAATTGGTTATGCAGGTGGTCCGCATGAATTAATTAAAGCTATGGATATTATTCAAGGTCAACAAACATCTGGTACAAGTTCCATTTCACAATGGGCAGGTGTCGAAGCACTTAATGGTCCACAAGACTTTATCGCTAAAAATAAAAATATTTTTCAAACACGTCGAGATCTTGTCGTTTCTATGCTCAATCAAGCCTATGGTATTGATTGCCCAACCCCTGAAGGTGCATTTTATGTCTATCCATCCTGTGCAAAGCTTATTGGTAAAAAAACACCTCAAAACAAAATTATTACAAATGATGAGGATTTCGTAACAGCTCTTTTGGAAACAGAGTCCGTTGCTGTAGTTCATGGATCTGCTTTCGGACTTGGACCAGCATTTCGTATTTCCTACGCAACATCAGATGAAATACTTGAAGAAGCCTGTTTTCGTATTCAGCGCTTTTGTAACAGTTTGTCCTGAAATTATGAATCATCATCTATCCAGATAGTATTAATGAATTAAAAATAAATGATAGCTCTAATTATTGAATGTATTTTAATAAAAGAAAAAAAGAATATTTTCTTATTCAAGATGAACGATAACTTAGTTTAATAATACAACATAGACATTAAATGACATAAGTTCATAACGGAAATAATACTTTTTGATATTCTTGAAGTTTCTCAAAACAATGTTAGAAAAGATAGTAGTTCGATTATATATATATTAGATATTATTGCACATAAACAAGAGATAATAGAAATTCTTAATAGGATAAGATTACTCGCACACTTTTTGATTATGCCATAATAAAAAAGATGATCTATAAACTGTCTACTCTCTTTAGTATTTTAGGTTTTTCAGGCTTGTACATAAGTGTACGATTAAACCTTAATAAACATAAAAAATAAAAGTAGCCATAGAAAAAGTTTAAAGAAATTTTTTTCAGAAATAAAAAACCGAGCTAAAGCCTAGCAAATTCAGAAGATTTTGAGAGATAAAATTAATAACCCTATAGATCCTCAAAGAAATCACTCAAGAAAACTTAATAGGAGGAAACATAACTAAGAGATAATATTTTCTTGCATTTTATAAAAATAAACACATAGCTCATTAGATTATGAGCCTCTACCCTTCAATAATCTATAAAAATATTATTTAAAAGGACCATTTGCGTGCTTTTAAAAAGATATAATCTCTAAAAGCATTCAATTTTGCTGAATTCTTCAAAGCAACAGGATAACAAAAAAAAGTATCAAAAGAAGGAATATCAATCATATCAGGAAAAAGACGTATAAGTTTTTCATCATTATTCACAATATAATCAGGAAGTACAGCAATACCAAGATCGCGCATAAGTGCATTTTTGATTGAAATAATGTTATTAATTTGCAAAATTGAAACACGCACGGAATCACCACTTTTCCCAGCTCTTTGCAACCAATTCAAGCCAACCAAATAAGGTGGCACAGGTTCGCCAAATGAGATAATGCGATGCTGATCCAGCTCAGATAATTTTTCTGGCTTACCATAATTTGCAATATAATTTTCTGAAGCATAAACATGCATATGAACTGTAAATAATTTTCTTTGTATAAGATCAGGCTGTTGAGGCTGATGTAAACGAATAGCGCAGTCTGCATAACGCATTGTCAAATCAAGCTCTTCATCATCAAACAAAAGCTGAATTTGCATATCAGAATACAGACTCAAAAATTCAGGTATATGCTCCGCAAGCCATCCTGCTCCTATTCCAAAAGTCGATGTTACACGTAAATGTCCTGTTGGTTTTTCACAGCTTTCACTTAATTGCAGACGCGTATTTTCAAGCTTCATCAAAATATCATGAGCTGTACGATAAAGTATTTCGCCCTGCTCTGTTAAAATTAAACCGCGTGCATGACGCTGAAATAAAGGCACTCGAACATCTTGCTCTAAAGACGAAACTTGTCTCGAAATTGCAGATTGAGATAAATGAAGCCTTTGAGCTGCATGTGTAAAAGAACCTGCTTCTGCCGCAGCATGAAAAACTCTTAATTTATTCCAATCTAATGGCAATGACACAATTTTCTTCCTAATTTTTAAACGTTATTTATAAGAACTACCTTTTTGAGATATACATCTATGAATCCAAAAACCGTTCCACCTCTAACGCTGCCATACATCCTCTCCCTGCTGCAGTTACAGCTTGACGAAATAAATTATCAGCGACATCCCCTGCAGCAAAAACGCCAGCGATACTTGTTGCTGTTGAATCAGGTGCAGTCCATAAGTATCCCCCTGGTTTTTGTTTTAATTGCCCCTCAAATAAAGAAACAGCAGGATCATGACCAATGGCAATAAATACTCCATCCACATCCATTTGCATTTTTTGACCTGTTTTTGTATTTTTTAGACGCGCACCTGTTACAACAGCCCCCATTGGAGACTGAGCAGGCAACCCAATAATTTCTTCCACTATATGATCCCAAATAACGCGAACATTATCACGAGAAAATAACCTATCTTGCAAGATTTTTTCTGCCCGAAAATGATCACGCCTATGAACCACACATACACTGTTAGCCAAATGAGATAAATAAAGAGCTTCTTCAACAGCTGTATTACCGCCACCTACTACAATTACATCTTTACCACGATAAAAAAAACCATCACAAGTAGCACAAGCAGAAACACCACCACCCATAAAAGCTTGTTCACTTTCCAAACCAAGCCAACGCGCCTTTGCTCCTGTTGCAATAATTAGCGCATCACCACAATACTGCGTTCCTGAATCCCCAAATAAAATAAAAGGGCGCTTAGATAAATCAGCCTTTACAATATTATCATAAACAATTTTTGTACCCATATTTTCTGTTTGCTTTGCCATTTGCTCCATCAACCATGGCCCCTGAATTGGATCAGCAAAACCTGGATAATTTTCAACCTCAGTTGTAATTGTCAACTGCCCTCCTTGCTGCGTTCCAGTAATTAACACTGGTTTAAGCATTGCTCTAGCAGCATAGATAGCCGCTGTATAACCAGCAGGTCCGGAGCCAATAATAAGAACACGACTATGCAATTGCACAATAAAACTCCTTTTTTCGGCCTTTAATTAAACTTTATAAGTTTATAAGTTTATAACAAAATATGTCTTTAAAAACACATTTCTTAAGAACTCGAATTATGGCAAAGTTGTATTTTTTCAAGATTGATTAAAAGTGCATTGCTAATTTATCATAGTTTGCTTAGTATAAGCATTAAATTTATATTACATAGGTGTATAAATTCTAATTAGGTAAACATTACAATAAAAAAATTAGAGACAAGGAGCGATTATTTTTCAGTTTATTATTAATATTTGCGCACGGTTTGCATTAATCATGGGAGGAACCATGCTTTTGCCAGCTCTTGCAGATTTACGGGATAACAATCACAATTGGACAATTTTTCTTTATCCTTGTGCTATTACAACTGTATTAGCAACACTTATTCTCTTAGCAACTAGAGGAGCTACCTGCCGTTTTTCAACACGGCTTAGCTTTACACTAACCCTTTGTCTATGGCTAACAGGCAGTATAGTGGCAGCTCTCCCTTTTTATCTTTCTTCACTCCCAATTTCCTTAGCAGGAGCAATTTTTGAATCCATCTCTGGAATTACAACAACAGGCTCTACAGTTATTACTGGCCTTGACCATCTATCACGAAGCATTTTATTATGGCGCTCCATCATATGCTGGATTGGAGGTATTGGTTTTATCGGTTTAGCCTTATTACTTCTACCCTCATTACGAGTTGGCGGTATACAACTTTTCCACATGGAATCATCTGATAAATCGGAAAAAATATTACCCCGTATCCACCAAATCGCCAATGGCATTATTATTGCCTATATTGGACTAACACTAGCTTGCATGCTTTCTTATTTTGCTGCTGGCATGACATTATTTGATGCTATCAACCACGCAATGACAACGATAGCAACGGCTGGGTTCTCAACCCATGATACCTCCTTTGGTTATTTTTCTGATAAACCAGCTATTTTAATTGTTGCTACAATCTTCATGTTGCTCTCTGCATTACCTTTTGTTCTTTATATTAAACTGTTACTTCCTGGATACTCTAAACGTTCCATAGACCCACAAGTTATCGTTTTTCTTAGTATTGTTTTTCTCTTTAGCTTTGCACTCGCAACCTGGTTACGATTTCATAATCATCTTCCCTTCCACAAAATTTTTCTTGATGTCATTTTTCATCTGACATCTGTCATTAGCACTACCGGTTACAGTGCTGAAGACTACCAACTTTGGGGACCTTTTGCACTTGGTATTTTCTTTATTGTTTCTTTTATGGGTGGCTGTGCTGGTTCCACTTCTGGTGGTATAAAAGTTAACCGTTTAATTATCCTATGGCGTATTGCACAAACAAATATGACACAACTTCTTTCCCCTAATGCGATTGTAAAAGTGCGCTATGATCACTCAAATGTCTCTAATGATATTACTAAGGCAGTTTTACTTTTTCTGTGCCTTTATATGTTCTGTCTTCTTATTGGTACTGCACTTTTACTCACTACTGGACTTGATTTTACTTCTGCTTGCACAGGCGCTTTAACAGCGCTTTCAAATATTGGTCCAGGTCTTGGAAGCATTATTGGTCCTGTTGGAAATTTCTCAACCATTAATGATCAGGCCTTATGGATTTTGAGTGCTCTAATGCTCGCCGGCCGCCTTGAAATTATAACTATCTTTGTACTTTTTACCCGTTCTTTTTGGAACGAACAATTCTAATGTACAGTTTTCTATATTTATAATATGAAAATTCATAGAATACATGCATTATAGATGACATAAATTTTAAAACCAATCTTAATGTAATTAATATAAAATGCCAAAAGAGCTCTTAGTAAATCAGTACATTAAAAATTTTGAGCGAGTATAAATTAGAATCTTAGCATCACATGTATGAACGCATGCATCTTGCTTTTAAAATATTATTTCATCTCTATCTAAATAAGCTATGATATATTTAAAATATGTTCTCTGCAAACATTTCTTTATAAACATGCCCAATTGCTATTGCTTCCTTTTCTAAAGAGAAATGCGTCTGAACATGGGTTAGCGCTTTTTTCCCTGCCATTATTGTTTTTTCTAAATCAGAAAAATATAATTCAATCGCTTCTGTCAAAGCTACTCGATCTCCTGCAGAAACAACTGTTCCTGTTCCTTCTCTTATTAATTCTTCATACATCCCTGCATTACTAGCCACTACAGCAGTCTGAGATGCCATTGCCTCCAATGGTGTTAAACCAAACCCTTCTCTACGAGAGGGAGCAACATAAAGTGAAAGACGACGATACCACAAAGGTGTATCCTGGATCTCACCAAGAAAAATAATACGATCACTTAAACCAGCAGTAGCAATTTTCTGACGTAATTGTTTTTCAAAGTTATAATGTTTTACTGTAGTACGACCGGCAATAATTGCTGTCCAATCTGGATAACTGGGCAATAATTTTAACATTGCATCCACAAATAAATCAGTGCCCTTCAAATAGCGTATACGTCCAAAGCATCCTATTGCATATTTTCCAGATAATCCAGAAGTTGAAAAACAATCATCAATGGTTTTCGGTGGTGAAAAACGCTCAAGATCCACACCATGCATAATAACTTTATGAGGAACTTCAAGATACTTTCCTGTGCGTTCACTTGTAGCAATCACTTTATCCATGCGGCGAATTAACCATTTTGTAAAAGGCTTATGATGACGTTGAGATGCCGATGTAAAAATGAGTTTAAGTTTCATTTTTAAAACATCCCGTAAGAAAATACCACAAAGCATCTCAATATTGCGTCGTGCATGCCAAATTCGAAATGATTTTCCTACTGGACTTTTCCATAGACCGAGAAGATCTTTAAAAGAAAGAGCAGGTAAATTTTTTGGCAACCCTATCCCTAAAGTGGATATATAAATACCCTGTTTTCGTTGCAATGGAACAAGATGAATAATCGTCGTTGTTACTCCTGATAAACGTTTCTTAAAATGCGGAACAATAATGTCAGTTTCTTTCAAAAACGCACGCATAACAATTTAGATATATTGAACCTTAATAATTTCATAATTATGCGCACCACCTGGTGCATTTACTTCAATTACATCACCCTCTTGCTTACCAATAAGTGCACGCGCAATAGGAGAAGAAATAGAAATTTTACCAGTTTTTACGTCAGCTTCTTGATCACCAACGATCTGATAAACTTTTCTCTCTTCAGTGTCTTCATCCAAAAGATTAATAGTAGCTCCAAATTTAATTTTATCACCTGAAAGACGTGAAACATTAATAACTTCTGCTCGGGCAATACAATCTTCAAGCTCGTTTATACGCCCCTCATTATGACTTTGTGCTTCTTTAGCAGCGTGATACTCTGCATTTTCTGACAAATCACCATGTGCGCGTGCCTCAGAAATTGCTTCAATAATCCGTCGACGCTCTTGTTGTTGGCGCCACCGTAACTCTTCTTTGAGACTTTCAAAACCAGCTGTAGTCATCGGAACTTTTTCCATGATCCGTCCCTTTCTTGTACACGAAAGACCTTATAAAGATATAAAAATCGGCCTCCAAGATGACTCTTGGAACCCGAAAATTACAATTGTCTTTATTATATAATACAGAAATTCTGTTTTCCATATAAAAAATAAAAAGAGCATAGAGGACTCTTTAGTTACTTTAAAAGTGAATTTATATTTTAGATTTTAAATGTTTAGGAATATCTCTGTTATTATCGATATATTAAAGGATGTAATTATCTTTTTTATTATAAAGACATTGTGTAAAAATGAAAATACAGTATCAAGAATCTATGTTAGAAGAAAAATGAAAAATTTGATTAATTTTTTTATAGCTGGCTCCCTCATTTTAGTAATAACACCAGCCGATGCTACAAATGCTATCGTAATAAATAATTTGAATTTCAGAATAGGTCCGAGCACGCAACACCCGCTTCTCGGCTGGATTCCGATAAACCAATCAGTTTCGATCCGAACATGCAAAGGCAACTGGTGCCAAATTGATTATAATTCACGAACAGGTTGGGTATCATCCCGTTACCTTTCATTCAAAAATGGAAATGATCTTTACCAAATGTATACAAAGCCGTCGACTACAGCACATACTCCGAATATCAAAAAATAATAGCCAAAAACATTACCAAGATTGCTTTACCGAACGTTATTAGCACTAGTCTCAACCTTGCTAGTACAAAAAGCATGACTTTGACCTTAGCCATCCCTTCACTTTACTTATAGAGAGGTATAACTTCCTAGGATCAGTATCAAAAATAGTTATAGTCACCTCTACCATATCACAAAAAATATTTTAACTAATTATCAAATGATAAAAAAGAAATTTCTTTCAAAAACAAATGCAATCAAAAGCTTTTAATTTTTTTCTAAATTATATTTAGAATAACTGTATAAAATATTCTTATCATGTCACATAAAAAGTCAAAAAAAAATCAAAAACAATTCAATCAAGGATTAATAAATCCGTCTGCAGTTATGAAACAATGCTCTAATACCAAAATTCATACAATCAAAAACCATGATGTTTCATCTGAAACCACAAATACTATATCACCTAAAAACATAACAACAACAAACGGTGTTACAGCAACAGTTGAAGCTCTTTCTGCACTCATTGCTTCAGGTAATCCCCTTTTTAAAAATGGTGAATTATGGACACCTCATCGTCCTATTCGTCCTGAAAAATCTGAAGGTGGAATTCAATTTCAAATTAAAACATCCTTCCAGCCTGCCGGTGATCAACCCATTGCCATCAAATCTTTAGTCAAGGGAATTAAGAAAAATGAACGCACTCAAGTGCTTTTGGGCGTTACCGGTTCAGGTAAAACATATACAATGGCCAAAATCATTGAAGAAACACAACGCCCCGCCCTTATTTTAGCACCAAACAAAACTCTAGCTGCCCAGCTCTATGGAGAATTCAAAAACTTTTTTCCCAATAATGCTGTCGAGTATTTTGTTTCTTATTATGATTATTATCAACCTGAAGCTTATGTTGCACGATCTGACACTTATATTGAAAAAGAATCCTCTATTAATGAACAAATTGACCGCATGCGCCACGCTGCAACACGGGCTGTATTAGAACGTGATGATGTCATTATCATCGCATCTGTATCTTGCATCTATGGAATTGGTTCAGTGGAAACTTATACAGCAATGACTTTCCAAATGCAAAAAGGCAACAAACTCGATCAACAGAAATTACTGACTGATTTAGTTGCTCAACAATATCAGCGACAAGATATAAACTTTGTTCGTGGTTCTTTTCGTGTTCGAGGCGATACAATTGAGATTTTCCCTGCCCACCTTGAAGACCGTGCTTGGCGTATTTCACTGTTTGGTGATGAAATTGAAACAATTACTGAGTTTGACCCTTTAACGGGACAAAAAACAGGAGATCTTCAATCCATTAAAATTTATGCTAATTCACATTATGTAATACCGCGACCCACATTAAATCAAGCGATAAAATCAATCAAAATAGAATTAGCACAACGCCTCGATGAATTAAATGCAGCTGATCGTCTTTTGGAAGCGCAACGTTTAGAACAACGTACAATATTTGATTTAGAAATGCTAGAAACTACCGGATCCTGCCCAGGAATTGAAAACTATTCCCGCTATCTGACTGGAAGAAAACCAGGCGAACCACCTCCAACTCTGTTTGAATATATTCCTAACCACGCTCTTGTTTTTATTGACGAGAGTCATGTAACAATTCCCCAAATCGGTGGTATGTATCGAGGTGATTTCCGACGGAAGGCTACCTTAGCAGAATATGGTTTCCGCTTGCCCTCCTGTATGGACAATCGTCCTTTACGCTTTGAAGAATGGGATGCAATGCGCCCACAAACTATCGCCGTTTCAGCTACACCTGGACGCTGGGAAATAGAACAATCGCATGGCATCTTTGTAGAGCAAATCATTCGTCCCACAGGGCTGATTGATCCACCAACAGAAATACGCCCAGTCAAAACACAAGTTGATGATGTCATCAACGAAATTCACCAGACAATCAAAAAGGGTTATCGCACATTAATAACTGTTCTTACCAAACGCATGGCAGAAGATCTGACCGAGTATCTCCATGAACAAAATATTCGTGTGCGTTACATGCATTCTGATATTAATACACTAGAGCGTATTGAAATTCTTCGAGATCTACGCCTTGGTACTTTTGATGTTTTAATCGGTATTAACTTACTTCGAGAAGGCTTAGATATTCCAGAATGTGGTTTTGTTGCTATCTTCGATGCTGATAAAGAGGGTTTTTTACGTTCAGAAACTTCACTTATCCAAATGATTGGACGAGCTGCACGTAATGTAGAGAGTCGGGTTATCCTTTACGCTGATAAAATTACTGGTTCTATAGAACGTGCTTTGCAAGAAACGAAACGACGTCGAAAAAAACAAATAGCCTATAATGAAGAGCATCAAATTACACCGACTAGTATTAAAAAGAATATCGATGATATTCTTAGTTCGGTTTACGAAAATGATCATAATGTCAAGATCTCTCATTTTATCACGCAAAATAATAAAGTTGGCAACAATCTAACCAACCATATTCAGCATCTCAAAAAACTAATGCGTAAAGCAGCTGATGACCTTAACTTTGAAGAAGCCGCTCAACTTCGTGATGAAATTAAACGATTACAAGAAATAGAATTAACTATCGCCAGTGATTCTTTAGTGTGTAATAACAAATATTCCCTTGATAAATCCATAGAACACTCAAGTCTTTTCACTAAACCAAATCTTGATCAAATGGGCCCTAATACTATGGATGTTGGTTTATTAGCAAAACGCAAAAAAGAAAGAAAATGATCAAAGAATACTTTAAATGAGATGTTAAAAAGAGATTCTTGCAATAAACAGTCTAAAATCTACAAATTGCTACAAAATAATTAGCTTTTATAGAAAACCCTGCCAATAGGACCACAAAATAGTAACATAATAGTAACATACCATAAAAAATTGGAATAAGATATTTCTCTTTTCCATCTATTATCCAAGATAAATTAATAAGCCGCTATACTTACTATGAACTAAAAAAATAACATAAGAAAACAGATTCTATAAAGAAAACTCTTGTCAAATATTCTATTTTCAAGCAATCTTGTTTTTTTAGATAAATTGCGAACATTGGAAGGTGATATAAAAAGTCTTCTAGAAATGATTCTAAGTTCTGAGTTGATAAAAAATAATAAAAAACGTTTTCCAGATATCGTAACTTGCCTAAATATACCGTTTACGTAAGGTGCGTAATACGGTTGTTGACTATCTGCCTTACAAAGGCAATCAAATAAGGAAATATTCTATGGCTCAAACGGGCGAAGTAAAATTTTTTAACAATAACAAGGGCTTTGGTTTCATTAAACCTGATAATGGGAGTACTGATATCTTTGTTCATATTTCTGATGTCCAGGCCTCAGGCCTTACTGGATTAAATGACGCGCAAAAAGTATCATTTGATATAGAGCCTGACCGTCGTGGTAAAGGACCAAAAGCTATAAATATTAATGTTATGAATTAATTTAAGCAAAGTCCGTTTTGTGAAACCGGGTTTAAAACCCGGTTTCATTTTACTATATTTAATTTTATATAATAAACTCTTTCTTTATTCGTTCTAGTGGAATAAAATCGAGCATTGTTCAGATTACATTCAGCTTAGAACATTTAAAGTGCAGACCAAGATAAATTTGTACAAGGAGTATTGCTATGATAAAATTAACTAAATTAATAGTGTTATCAGCAATGTTGACAACAGCCATTTCAGCGCCGTTAGAGACAGTACTTGCTGCTGCACAAGTACAATCATACCAACAGACAATTACGCGCACAACAGGTGGAACTGGACGTACTCCTCTCCAGTTTTCCAGTCAGACTTTTACAGCACAAAGGAATTTCGAATATACAGAACAAAACATTCACGAACGTCATGTAAGTCGTAGTAGTAGCAGTAGTAGTAGTGGTAATGTAGGTGGTGTTATTGCTGCAGGTCTTCTAGCCTTGACAGCAGGTATAATTATCAAAAATGCTTTAAAAGAACCTGAACAGCCACAAGTTGTTTATCAAACCCCACCATCAAATCAAACGGTCTATCAAGTGCAACCAGTAGTAACATATCAATCTTCCCAGCCGTTAAATACAACAAGTTGGTATCAATATTGTAAAAAAACATACCGTTCCTTTAATCCAAAAACAGGAACTTTTCGAGGTCATGATGGCTTAGATCATGTTTGTTATGCCCCACTACAGTAATTTTCAACAACACCCAAAAAAACCGCTTTAAAGCGGTTTTTTTTTGAGTATAATAAACTATTAAATCCCCTGAAGAAAAGGATTGTATTGGCGTTCATAACCTATTTCGCTTCCTGGCCCATGCCCACAAATAAAGCTGACATTATCGCCTAATGGCAAGACTTTTTCTTTAATTGATTTAATTAATGCTTCATGAGAACATAATGGAAAATCAGTGCGTCCAATAGCGCCACGAAAAAGCACATCCCCTAATAAAGCGAAATGCTTTTTTTCATTAAAATAAATAACATGACCAGGCGAATGGCCAGGTGTATGAAAGACATTGAACACATGTCCAGCACAATCAACACTATCACCATCTTCTAACCATTGATCAGGAATACAAACACGCGCATCAGGCATGTGATAGATTTTTGCTCTTTCACTGACATCGTCCATTACTGGTTTGTCATTACGATGTGAACCAATAATTTGAATATCCAACGCTTCTTTAGCCTGCATGGCTGCTCCCACATGATCAATATGACCATGTGTTATCCAAATAGCTTCAACAATAACCCCTTTTTCTTGAATGGTTTGTTGTATCTTAGGCCAATCACCACCCGGATCAACTAAAACACCTCTTTTACTTTCATTATCAAAAAGTAAAGTGCAATTTTGTTGAAAAGGCGTAACCGGAATAATATACACACTGAAATCGCTCATTAGAACCCTTTTCAAAAATTCAATATTTTAAAATCTTTTAGTTTATAGATAACATTTCTTCTGTCTTTATAAAGCAAAAAATTGTTCGCTCGACAGCTTTATATAACTTATATAAAGTACAATCTATGTAAACTGAATTTTTATTAAGGGTTTGAATCATGGCTGATCACATTCAGACTTTATGTGATAATGCACCCCACCTTCTCGTGATTGATGATGATACCCGCATTCGCAACCTTTTATCTCAATTTCTCATTAAAAATGGATTTCGTGTTTCAGTCTCTGCCAACTCTAATGAAGCTAAACGTCAACTTAAAAGCTTAGATTTTGATCTTCTTATTGTTGATATCATGATGCCTGGTGAAAACGGTATTGATCTAACCTATTCACTCCGTCAAACAAAAAATGTTCCTATTTTAATGTTAACAGCTTTATCAGAAATAGATAATCGTATTCATGGATTAGAAGCAGGAGCAGACGATTATCTTGCTAAACCCTTTGATCCTCGCGAGCTTTTACTCCGCATTAATGCCATTTTGCGACGTGGCTCATTTTCTACCCAACCAAAAATTGAACAGATTATTTTTGGACCTTATATCTTTTCAATTTCACGACGTGAACTCAAAAAAGCAGGAGAGATCATTAAACTGACAGATAAAGAACAGGAAATGATGGTCATTTTTTCTGAACATGCAGGAGATACTATTCCACGCCATAAATTTGCAATGGATGATAACAATAGTGCACGTTCTATTGATGTGCAAATCAACCGTCTTCGTCGTAAAATCGAAAGCAACCCAACAAATCCTATATGGATCCAAACCGTGAGAGGGATTGGTTATAAGCTTTCAATTGAATAGGCCTGAGATGATCGAACCTGCAAAAAAAATTGCGCAATGGTTATCTAAGAAAATGCCTAAACGGCTTTATGCTCGTTCTTTGATCATCATCATTGCTCCTATGGTACTCTTACAAACAGTAATTGGCTATGTTTTCATGGAACGCCATTGGCAAATGGTAACAGAACGTCTTTCAACCACTGTTGTCCATGATATTGCAGCTATTATCGATATAATTGAAACATATCCACAACAGCATAATTATGAAGAAATTAAGCGTATTGCACAACAACGCATGGGACTAAACATCTCTCTCCTCCCACCTGATCCTCTTCCTCCTCCAGGACCGAAACCGTTTTTTGCCATACTTGATTACTTTTTAAGTGAAGAAATCACTCGCCAAATTAACCGTCCTTTCTGGATTGATACAGTTGGCGATTCTAATCTTGTCGAAATTCGTATCCGCCTTGATCACAATATCTTGCGCGTTTTTGCCATGCGCAGCCAAGCCTATGCCTCTAATACCAGTATTTTTTTAAGCTGGATGGTAGGGACAGCCCTTGTTTTACTGTTAATAGCTATTTACTTTTTACGTAATCAAATCAAACCAATTCAACAATTAGCAAAAGCAGCAGAAAGTTTTGGACGTGGGCATCCTTTACCAGAAGGATTTCAACCACAAGGAGCTGATGAAATACGCCGTGCTGGTATTGCTTTTTTACGTATGCGTGAACGAATTGAACGTCAAATCGAACAGCGCACTATGATGCTCTCAGGTGTAAGTCATGATCTAAGAACCATCCTCACACGTTTCAAGCTTCAACTCGCATTAGTAAGTAATGATTTTGATATTAAACCGCTTGAGCAAGATGTCAGCGATATGCAAAATATGTTAGAGGGTTATCTTGCTTTTGCACGTGGTGAAGGCAGCGAAAATATTAGCACCCTTGATTTAAATGTCTTGATGCAAAAGTTCTCCACTAATGCTCATCTTCATCAACGTAACTTCTCCTATACTATTGAAGGCTCCCCACAGATACAAGTACGCCCCTATGCTTTTACCCGTTTGATTAGTAATCTTCTATCAAATGCATTTTATTATGCAAATACCATCCAACTCACAGCTAAACCCCAAAAAGAATCTTTGATTATTACTATTGATGATGATGGACCAGGTATTCAAAAAGACATGCATACAGAAGTTTTTAAACCATTTTTTCGGCTTGATCAATCACGCAATCAAGATGCCAGTGGAACAGGTCTTGGTCTTTCTATTGCGCAAGATATCGCACGTAGCCACGGAGGTAATATTCAATTAGATGATAGTCCATTAGGAGGTTTGCGCGCTATTATAGATATCCCTCTATAAAACATATTCAAAAACTTTTTTAAAGAGTAATGAGAGCAATATGAAGACTTTAAGCATTTCCTACGGTCTCAAATAAAGCATACTGTAGTGCTTTATGAGCACTTTCACCAGCCCAAGCAACCATTTGAAAAGCAGCATAATGACTTTCACAAATTTTAAGTGCATAGATCAATAATGTTTCTACTTGTGTATGTGATGGGTGTACACCACCTGCTAAAAGAAGACCCTGCCGATAAATAACCGTATTATCTCCTTGCCAATAATCAAAATGTCCTAGTAACAATTTCTCATTAATTGCCAACAACAAACGTTGTATCTCTGCTATACGAGTATTTTCAATAAAAAGATCAAATGCACAAGCTAAATGAAGAGCCTCTTGCTCCTCCATCCATGAAAAAGAAAGACGATAACAAGCTCGTTTTCCTTCTACGCAAACGCTAATTTCATCTTGTGCATTCCGCTCAAAAGACCAATCATACTTACAAACAATTTGTTCGATAAAATCAACCGGATGCTCTTCTCGCTCTGTGGCTCCAATGGCAAGCCTCATCATGAACCCTCAATAATTAAGAATATTATCAATACAATGGAAAAAAACTATCATCGTAACAATACTCGCCACAATCAAAGCCTTTACACCAAACAAATACACATTAAAACATAGCAAACACACAACACCAGGAAACAAATGATAATATTTCCTATAATAACATAGCTTGATAAAGAAAAAACGAATCATCAAGTAAACTCAGTGTATTGATACAATTTCGTAGCGCTAGTCCCTTAATTAAAAAAAAATAATTTTTTGTAAAAAATGAACTAAAAATAAATTGCT
Organism: Bartonella bennetti; assembly: GCF_045945445.1. Taxonomy (NCBI): domain Bacteria; kingdom Pseudomonadati; phylum Pseudomonadota; class Alphaproteobacteria; order Hyphomicrobiales; family Bartonellaceae; genus Bartonella; species Bartonella bennetti. Next base: position 1,152,008 of record NZ_CP174576.1, read on the forward strand.
CATCTGCCCTAACAGACTCATGACTAAGCATTTTTCGGTTTCATACATAGTATGGAAAAATTGGGGATTATTTTTTCTAAGACTATTTATTGCTTAGACTGTATCTGTTTTCACTTTTTTCTGTTGTGTTTTTCTAAACCATCAAGACGTTTTTTCAAATCAGCATTTTCGGCATAGAGTTTAAGAACCATTTCCTTAATAACTTCAAATTCTTCGCGTGAAACAAGGTCAAGTTTATTGATCATCTTTTCAACCTGTGAACGAACAGCAGTTTCAGCTTCACGCCGTACACCTTGTGCAATACCTGCTGCATCCGTTGCTAATTTTGCCAGTTCATCAAGAATACGGTTTGATCCATTATACATAAGCTTTCCTTTAATTTTCATTATTTATATACACACTATTTATATACACACTGTAATGCATTTTATAATATTGAAAGATTGTACTTGTTTTTCTAATAGATATTACTTTAATCTATCAGTATTTTTTACGTCCACCAATAACAGCAACTAACCTCTGACCGAACTTGACCATTTTGTATTCATCTGTCATGGTTTGATAATCATATAACTTCATAAATGTAAAGCTCCCCCTCATGAATGATTTCCCTTTTTGCCAAGCTATTGCTTTTCCTCTTTTTCTTGATCCAGTGATCATCCGTTTAGGGCCGATAGCATTCCATTGGTACGGGTTTGGTTATGTTGTAGGCATTTTATTTGCCTGGTGGTATACACAAAAATTACTTAAAAAAAAGTCCTTGTGGCCTAACAATAAAGCACCTATGCACCCCCAAAAAATGAGTGATTTTGTTACCTTAGGTACTCTTGGGATTGTGGTTGGTGGCCGCTTAGGACAAGTACTTATGTGGGATCCTATTTATTATTTCAATCATCCGGTCGATATCATTGCCGTATGGAATGGTGGTATGTCATTTCACGGAGGACTTATAGGTATAATCATTGCTATGATTTGGTTTTCTTATAAAAACAATATTAACGTATGGGGAATGTTTGATACAATCGCCGCAGCCGTTCCCATTGGCATTGGTATTGTACGGATATGCAATTTCATTAATCAAGAATTATGGGGAAATGTGACTACTGTTCCTTGGGCAGTTTGTTTTTATAACGATCCTCAATATCTTCCACGCCATCCTAGTCAACTTTATGAAGCATTAATGGAAGGATTTCTTCTCTTTATCATTTTAGCCATTGCTATTTTTTCTTTCAAAGCATTAAAACATCCTGGAATAATAACTGGAATATTTAATATAAGCTATGGAATAGCACGCAGCATTTCAGAAATTTTCCGTGCTCCTCAAGAGGATCCAGAATGGTTTGCATCTCTCTTCCACTCTACTGGATTTACTTATGGCATGGCTTTATCTCTGCCGATGATTCTTTTCGGTTTTTATGCACTTCTTCAAACTTTTAAATATAAGCTTACAAAATAATGTCTAATCTAAAAGAGAGAATTAAAGAAATTATTATTCTCAATGGACCAATCTCTGTTAGCCAATATATGGCATTAGCACTTACTGATCCTCAATTTGGCTATTATAAAAAACAAAAACCCTTTGGACATGATGGTGACTTCATCACAGCACCTGAAATAAGCCAATTATTTGGAGAGATAATTGGCATTTGGGCTATTATGAGCTGGCAAGCTCACGGTTCCCCTAATCCTTTTATCCTGGCTGAAATAGGGCCAGGACGCGGAACTCTTATGGATGATGTTTTACGTACTATTCGCAAAATTTGTATGACAGCATTCAACGCTGCTGACATCTTTCTTATTGAGATAAGCCAACGCCTTGCAGCAGAACAAAAAAAACGTCTTCTCTCTTACCAAAAACAAATTTATAGTATTGAAAATTTTGAACAAATTCCTTTAAAACCTCTTATTATAATTGCAAATGAGCTTTTCGATGCCCTCCCAATTAACCAATATATAAAAATCAATGAAGAATGGAGAGAGCGTCGCATTACACTTAATCAAAAGGGTGGTTTTACATTTACCATTGATGTACATAAGTTTCCTTCTACTTTTTTACCACCGCACTGTGCTCAAATGCCCAATGGAACAATTTTAGAATACGCACCCTTACGAAACCAATTAGCACAAAAAATTAGTAGCCGTTTAATGGAAACACAAGGCTCTGCTTTACTCATCGATTATGGTGCATCCGATTTTGCGTTTGGAGACACGCTGCAGGCCATATCAAAACATAAATTCTGCGATATTTTTTCTGCTCCTGGTGAACATGATTTAACATCACATGTTGATTTTTTTTCTTTGAAAACAATTGCCATTCAACAGGGCTGTTTTGCTGAAATTCTAGAACAAAGAGATTTTCTTTTCAAAATGGGAGTGCTTGAACGTGCCAAAAAGCTTAGTATCAACAAAAGCACAGTAATGAAGAAAAAAATTCACCAAGACATCGAACGATTAACTGGTCCAAAACAAATGGGTAAACTTTTTAAAGTTCTTCACATCAGTGATAAAAACATACAAATACCTTATTTTTAACCACAAACAATAACAAATTAATTCAGATACCATTTTCGTTTCAAATAATCATAAGGGAGCCTTTATGGAACCTATTCTTGCACAAGATTTTTGCAATTTACACTTACATAATATCAAACATGGCTTTTTTACACGCCAAGGAGGTGTATCAAAAAGCTTTTATCAAAGCCTCAATGTCGGACAAAACTCCAACGATTCTCCTGAACATGTTATGCAAAATCGTACCTTAATCGCTAATTATTTTGATATTGAAGTGCAAAATTTAATTACTGTTCACCAAATACACTCTTGTGAAGTTATCGTCGTTGATCAAGCCTTTATTGGAGAGCTTCCAAAAGCTGATGCTCTGGTTACAACAAAAAAAGGATTAGCAATTGGTGTTCTGACAGCAGACTGTGGGCCAATTCTTTTTTCTGATCCACAAGCGGGCGTCATTGGTGCTGCACACGCTGGTTGGCGAGGGAGCTTGAACGGAATTTTAGAAAAAACAATCTCAGTAATGGAAGAACAAGGAGCCAAACGGCAATTAATAACAGCAGTACTTGGACCATGCATTGGTCCATGTCATTATGAAGTAACAAGTGAATTTTATAACCAATTTATCGAGCACAATAACGAGTTTGAAAAATATTTTTCAAAAACAGATAAAGTACACCACTTTAATTTTAATCTATGGACATTCATTATAAACAAACTCGAACAAGCGGGAATCCGTACTTCTTGTCTAAAACTTTGTACTTATCAAGATGAAAAGCGTTTTTTCTCCTATCGACGTGCAATACATCGTAATGAGCCCGATTATGGACGACAAATTTCTGCCATTATGCTAAAAAATAAAGAGTAAAGTTGCTTTTTACTTTAAAGGAATACTAAAAAATATAAAAAATTCCTATTCAAATAAATTGTGGAAATTTTTATTATTGGTTTTTCTTCTCAAATAAGCTGTTTATACGCAAATTCTAGCGCCGTTGCCAATAACCTTTGCTATATTCCACGAAGACAACTCTTCAATGTTAATAATTATCAATTTATATTAAATCAGATCTCTTGATACAATTGTATCTTCTTGTTTTAATAACTCTTAGTAAATAGTCTTCAACCTCAAAACGCCGTATAACATTAGTTTCACAAAATCCTGATATGTTATAAGTGCATCTTGTAAACTCGATCATTTTTAGAAACCTTGACATTGTTACAAATCTTGGTTCTGCAATAAACATTGGCGTTACCCCAAATCATGGTATTACCAGAAACAGTGTTTTCACCACAAATTTTAACGTTTCTAAACACTCTTGCTTCATCGTAAATTGCAGCATTTTCAGTAACTTCAGCATTATCATAAATCATAGCATTACCAAAAACTTTAGCGTTACCAAAAACTTTAGCGTTACCAAAAACTTTAGCATTATCATAAACCACAGCATTACCAAAAACTTTGGCATTATCATAAACCCAACAATTTCCCTCATGTGATAAATTCTTTTCATCCTCAATAAAACCACCAAGATCACTTGTCTTTACATTTCCAAAGTCTTTAAGAGCTCTAATACGATAAAGTTTATGAGAACCAATTATTATTTTTTCATCTGTAAATTCATATTTTTTGAGCATAAATAATCTGCCTATTTTATATTCAAAAATTTTTTAACTAAATATCTTACAATAGAGTATCTTTGTAACACTTATCATTCATACTATCTAAAACCATCTTACTCATAACTCACAATATTGAAAATTCACATCGTAAGTATAAGCTCACAGCTTTTCATAAACTTTTATTACCTCATCAAGTAACCTCTTTCATAAATTAAAATTTATGAAAAATTTTACGAAGAAATATAAACGTATATTTGGAAAATTAGAAAACTGGATATCTAGATTAGATTTGGTATTCTCCTTACTTCATGGAATAAATGAATAAAAACGAGATGGTTTAAAAGCTAAAAAAATTTTTTTAAAACAGTATTTTTTCTCATAACACTGATTACTTTTAAACAATTTGTCTCTTGTTAGCTGTTTTCTCATAATTTTTATAAACATTCTACAAACAGTAAGTATTTGGCATAAATCAACGAACTACATTCATTGTGAAATAATAATAGTTAATTTTTTATTCTTTTATAATTGTTCACTTGCAATCTGATAGTAAAAAGTTAAAAATCGCTTCATATTCAATCGTAATTACTTAGAGGTTCTATTATGAAACTTTTTTGCGGCAATTCTAATCCATGTCTTGCTGAAGATGTTGCAAACTATTTAAGTATTCCTCTAGGCAAAGCAACTGTAAAACGTTTTGCTGATCAAGAGATTTTTGTAGAACTGCATGAAAACGTACGTGGACAAGATGTATTTGTTTTGCAATCTTCATCCTATCCAGCGAATGATCATTTAATGGAATTGCTCATTATGATTGATGCACTTCGTCGGTCTTCAGCACGTCGTATTACAGCTGTCATACCTTATTTTGGTTATGCTCGCCAAGATCGTAAACCTGGACCACGCACTCCTATTTCGGCAAAACTTGTTGCTAATCTCATTACTCAAGCAGGTGCTCATCGCGTTTTGACATTAGATCTTCATGCAGGACAAATCCAAGGTTTCTTTGATATTCCAACGGATAATCTTTACGCTGTTCCTGTTATTGCTCGTGATATTAAGATGCATTATTCTCTTGAAAATGTCATTGTTGTTTCACCTGATGTTGGTGGTGTGGTGCGTGCACGCTCCTTAGCTAAGCGCTTAAATAGTCTACTTGCTATTGTTGATAAACGCCGTGAACGCCCGGGTGAATCAGAAGTAATGAACATCATTGGTGATGTGACTGGAAAAGATTGTCTCTTACTGGATGATATTGTTGATTCAGGCGGTACTTTATGTAACGCAGCGAGCGCTCTGTTGCAACATGGTGCAAGAAGCGTCACTGCCTATATCACACATGGTGTGCTTTCTGGTAATGCTATAGAACGTATTACCAATTCAGAAATGAAAGAATTAGTGATTACTGATTCAATCATGCCAACCAAAGCAATTAAACAAGCCCATAATATGCGTATCTTGCCAATTGCTGATTTAATCGGAGAAGCTATTGCAAGAACAGCAGCAGAGCAGTCTGTTTCAAGTTTATTTGGCTAAATTGGGGCCTTTGGATCTCCTGGTGCTGTTTCTAAATTGAGACCAGGAAAAGTTACCACGCGCTTACCACTAAAATCAGTATGAATAACAATAAGCCCACGCTCTTCAAAATAAATTAAAAGACGGCGTGCACGACTTAAAGAATGAGTTCCATAAAGACGCGCTAAAACTGCATCTGATGGGCAAGGCTTCCCTGTTACTGCTGCCTGCGCGACACGCAAAAATACACCTTGAATATCATTTTCTAAACTTTTTGATAGAAGTAAGACACGCTTCCACTCTTCTTTTGCAGCATCTTCTTCATCAATAGAGGCTTGAGCGATAGCCAATTTACGACGAAATTGTGAAATATTAGGAAGAAATTCTGATACACCATGAATACGACAACGTATCAAAAAATCTTGATAAAGTACTGCTGTTGAACGATAAGCAACCTCAGGATCATCCATCATTTCACGAATAATACGTTCTACCTGCACTTTGTAATCAATTGTTGAAATCTGTGGAGAGGAGTGTTTATCTTCCCTTATTAATCTTTGTTTTTTGTGCACAACCTCTTCTAATATTTCATGAATTTTTTGTTCTTTTACAAGCTCCAGTGAATGATGAGATGGCGCCGTTTTTTTTTCAGATAAAGCAGTAAAAACAAGTTTTTTTGCATCAGTTTTTTCCGTTGGAAGCGGCATTAGTTTCGGACCGGCAGAACGTGCTGATGTTTCAACAGGACCAACAATAATCGGTAAAGAACGCCGTGATAAAGCGGGTCCTAAAGCAACAAAATGACCACGCTCAAGATCTCGAAACATTTCTGCTTGACGACGCTCCATTCCTAAAAGATCAGCAGCACGTATCATATCAATATCCAAAAAAGTGCGTCCTATTAAAAAATTCGATGCTTCTGCAGCCACGTTTTTTGCAAGCTTAGCTAAACGTTGTGTAGCAATAACACCAGCAAGACCACGTTTACGTCCTCGACACATTAAATTGGTCATAGCACTAAGCGAAATCTTACGCACTTCATCAGAAACCTCCCCTGCTGCAGTTGGAGCAAACAATTGCGCTTCATCAATCACAACTAACATAGGATACCAATAATCACGCTCAATATCAAAAAGTGCTCCAAGAAAAATACCAACAGCACGCATTTGTTGTGCAATATCTAGGTTTTCAAGATTGAACACAACTGAAACTCGATGTTGGCGAATCCGATGAGCAATTTGTATCAATTCTTTTTCGTTCCGTTGGGCTTCAACAACAATATGTCCAAATTTATCAGCCAAAGTCACAAAATCGCCTTCTGGATCAATAACACACTGTTGTATCCATGAAGAACTCTGTTCAAGAAGACGCCGAAGAAGATGTGATTTTCCTGAACCAGAATTACCTTGTACGAGAAGACGTGTTGCTAATAATTCTTCGAGATCAACGAGCGCTGGAACTGATTTACGTAACGAGCCATATTCTGACACTTCACCTAAGGCAATCTCAACCTTCATAAGGTCTCCATTATTCAATCTTTGAAAATTGATATTGATTCTACATTTTTCAGCATACTTGTAACATTTCCTCTTCCATAAGGGTAGAAATCAAGGATTTTTCCCACAACTCTTGCATCTCCTAATGGTTTGAATTATAGAACAAGCTTCTGTGTAGACACCCTTGGAGGCAACATAGAATAGGGTAATCGCCGTTGTACAGCGTATATCTTCGTATTCATGCAAAACCACTACTGGTTTTCATGATTCTCCAATTATATAAAAAGGACTTTAGTTATGAGCAAAAGCTATACTTTTAAAGCCGAGATACGCGAGCGGGTTGGTAAGGGGTCCTCCCGTAAACTTCGTCGTAATGGTTTCATTCCAGCTGTTATTTATGGTGATAAACAGCCTCCTTTAGCAATTTCAGTTCCCTATAAAGATATTTTCTATAAAATTCATGCTGGTGGATTTCGTACTACTGTTGCAACTATTGAAATTGATCAACAAAAAATTCAAGTTTTACCAAAAGATTATCAACTTGATCCTGTTCGCGACTTTCCTATACACGTAGATTTCTTACGCATTTCAGCAAAATCTGTCGTTCATGTGCACATTCCTGTACACTTCCTTAATGAAGATACAGCGCCAGGAATTAAACGAGGTGGCGTCTTAAACATTGTGCGCCATGAAATTGAATGTACTGCACTAGCGCATGCTATCCCTGAAGCAATTGAGATTGATCTTTCCAGTTATTCCATTGGTGATTCTATTCATATTTCCGCAGTACAATTACCAAAAGGTGTTACACCAGTCATTCAGGAACGAGACTTTACCATTGCTACCATTGCTGCCCCTGCTAACACCAGTATGAGTGATGATTCTTCAGAAAAAGAGAACAATGAAAACAATGCAAAAAACTAAAAAATTTTATTAGATGAAACTCCATCTTTTTAACACTTTTTGTTTTCTTATACTTTACCGGAGGTGCACATGTTGCTCATTGCTGGTCTTGGCAATCCGGGTTCTCACTATAAAAATAACCGCCATAATATTGGTTTCATGGCTGTTAATGTTATTCACCAAACCTTTTCTTTTCCTCCATGGTCAAAAAAATTTCAGGCTGAAATCTCAAACGGTTTTATAAACAATGAAAAAATTATTCTTATAAAACCGCAAACTTTTATGAATTTATCTGGTCAATCAATTCGCGAAGCCTTGCGGTTTTATAAATTAGACTTGGATAATCTTATTGTCATTTACGATGAACTAGATTTACCACCTGGTAAAATAAGAATAAAAATTGGAGGAGGAAGTAATGGACATAATGGTATCAAGTCTATTGATAGTCATTGTGGCACTAATTACTGCCGTATACGCTTAGGTATTGGACACCCTGGTCCCAAAGAGTTGGTTAATCAGTATGTTTTGGGAAATTTTACCAAATCTGATCAAGAATGGCTAACCCCTTTACTAGATGCAATTGCAAATAATATGGAACTCTTAATAAAAAGAAATAATAATTGTTTTATGAATAAAATTACATTGGCAATGGAAAGATTTACAATAAAGCATCATCTCACTTGAATACATAAGATATACACACGCCCTTTGATATCTTTCCCTGAAGAAGATATCAAAGTTAAGTGATATATAAAAATGAGTTAATAAATCCTATAACTTATTACGATTAAATAAGTCCGTTTACTGTATTTTCGCTATTTTGCAATACCACTACACGTGAGCCATCAGGAACGCGATTATAAAGATCAATAATATCTTGATTGAGTAGACGAATACATCCACTAGAAATAGCACGACCAATTGACCAGGCTTCATGTGAACCATGAATACGGAAGAGGGTATCTTTCCCATTTTTGAAAAGATAAAATGCTCGTGCCCCTAATGGATTCTCAGGACCAGGGGGCATACCCTGCCCTAAATGACCATAGCGTTCTGGTTCACGCTCCATCATTGCCTTAGTAGGAGCCCAACGCGGCCATCGGCGCTTATATTGCACAATCCCAACACCTGTAAATGCCAACCCTTCTTTGCCAACACCAATACCATAACGTAAAGCCTTGCCATTTTCACCAACAAGATAAAGAAAACATGCTTGAGTATCTACAACTAATGTACCAGAAGAATAATCTGTCTGATAATTGACTTGTTGACGCCAAAATTTTGGGTCAATTGTTGAAAGATTAACCGCAGGTAAAAAATAAGGTTCATTTGTTACAGGCCCATATAAATCCTGTATTTCGGGTGGAACATACTGAGTCTTTTGAGAAAAAATAGGTATATTTGATTGACGTGTAAGACATCCAGCCAAAGCCAAAGGCGTTGCAATTAAAAAAGCTCGACGAGATAACAATCTCATATTTTCTCCGATTATTGACTTTCGAAAATTTTGCATACTACGAAAAACTTACTGCACTATTAATATTTATCAGTAAATATCATTATTTAAAATAGTGTAATAATAAAAAAATTATAGCAATTATTCATTATATTTTTCACACTATCACAACAACTACAGACTAGAACTCTTTTCAAAACATGCTATAGAAATACCAATAAAGCTTTATTTTGACCACAAGAATAAATGACAATTAACAAAGAAAGAGAATCTTATGGGCTTTAAATGCGGTATTGTCGGATTACCCAATGTTGGCAAATCAACTCTCTTTAATGCATTAACAAAAACAGCTACAGCACAAGCAGCTAACTATCCTTTTTGCACAATTGAGCCTAATACCGGTGAAGTTGCTGTCCCAGATCCACGGATGAAAAAAATTGCCTCTATTGCCGGATCAAAAGAAATAATTCCTACACGTATTAGTTTTGTTGATATTGCAGGACTTGTACGTGGTGCTTCAAAGGGTGAAGGTTTAGGAAATAAATTTTTAGCGAATATTCGTGAAGTTGATGCCATTATCCATGTTTTACGGTGTTTTCAAGACGAAAATATTACACATGTAGAAGGACGAATTGATCCTATTTCTGACGCTACAACGGTTGAAACCGAACTCATGCTCTCAGATCTTGAAAGTCTTGAACGACGAATTACACAAATTCGTAAACGTGCAACTGGAAAAGATAAAGAAGCTCTTGCTATTCTCCCTATCATGGAAGCTGCATTAAAATTGTTGCAAAAAGGAGATCCTGTACGGTTAATGCTCAAAGATATTTCTGCCGATGAACAATGCATTCTTAATGGTTTGAATCTTTTAACATCAAAACCCGTGCTCTATGTTTGCAATGTAAGTGAAAATGAAGCCGCTCATGGTAATGACTTTACTCAAGCAGTTGAGAAAATGGCAACAGCACAGAATGCACAAACTATTATTATTGCCGCTTCTATCGAAGCTGAAATTGCCCAACTTACTGACGAAGAAGCTTTAGAGTATCTTAAGGCTTTAGGGCTTTTTGAACCTGGCCTTAATCGACTCATTCGCACTGGTTATGATTTACTTAACCTAATTACTTACTTTACTTGTGGCCCTAAAGAAACACGCGCATGGACAATTGTGCGCGGAGTAAAAGCACCGCAAGCTGCAGGTGTTATTCATTCAGATTTTGAACGTGGCTTCATTCGTGCCCAAACTATTAGCTATGAGGATTATATTGCCTTGGGTGGAGAAAATGGAGCAAAAGAAGCAGGAAAAGCTCGCGATGAAGGTAAAGAATATATTGTGCAAGATGGTGATATCATATTGTTTAAGCACAATACTTAATGCATTTCTTTTAAAGTCTTAAATCTCTTAACCCTTTAAAACTCTTCTTTATATCAAATACTTTTGTGTTCTCAAGAAAACTTGAGAATAAAATAGCCGTATTATAAACGGCTATTTTATTTTTGATAAGACAAAATTAACGATTCCAGCGACCTTCATATTTAAATTCTGGAGCACTTTTTAAGGAATCCTTTGTTGCATTGATAATAAATTTCCATTTACCATAATCATTTGTTTTCTGAATTGTATCAGGAGAAACAACTACATAACGTTCTCCTATACCAAGAAAACCACCAATACCAATGACAATTCCTTCGACACTATTTTCACGTAAAATAATATCTTTCACTTCACCAATATTTTCATCTTCCATATTGTATACATTAGCACCAATAAGGCTTGAAGCAACAAAATCAGATGCTGAAGGCATAATATAACGCGCGGCCATATCTGAACCAACCTGTACAATACCTGTTGATGAAATCACCTCAGTTTCAAAAGGTGTTGTTGTTGTAAAAGACTGAGCATACGCACCAGAAACCATAAAAATTGACACGAAAGCAGTGCAAACAATTTTTTTCATTATAATTCTCCGTTTTTACTTTATAAACTCTCAATGCATCATTATAAAATTTGTTCCCTACACGCTTTTAAGATAGCTTATTCTATGTGGTTTGTTTTTTTCATTTTTTGTTTTCTTTATCTAAACTATGCCAAATTCTTCTTTTCATACTATAAACAAGCACTCCACAAATAATTAAAAATAAGACAACATAAAAACTAGTTTTCTTACGAATTTCCGTATGAGGATTAGCTATCCACATTAAAATAGACAAAACATCACCTACAATAAAATAAGAATTATACTCGTAACCTTTAGCAATTTTTATCCTTTGGAGCGCCCCTGATATCCTGTTAAAAACGCTGTAATATAATCAAGATCAGCAGTGTTATAATTGGTCAAAACGTCAATAATCAAAAGCAGGGAATAGTAAAGAAATAGAACGCATACGTGCCATTAACGATAAATCAGGAGGTTCAACACCATTATGTATAAATTTGGCTTCTTCAATATTAGCAAAAGGGGAAGGAAAATAATACAATACCAGAACCAAATCTCTTTAAAAACTTTCCTTCTCGATTGGAACCATCGCTTACTTCATATTACACAGCAAAAGCTTTACTCTGTTCCTGATTATACCCTAGTACCTTTAAAGCATAAAAAGATACATATCTTAGCCCATGGCAACTAGCACATATTTTTTATAAACCTTCAACCCACGTCGTAATTGCGCTTTATCATAAATACCGAATGGACCTGAAAAATTCCAATCTTGTTTTTGAGGCACATACAAAGAAAAAAACATATTCTCTCTTATCAACGATATTTTTGGCAATCTTTTGAAAAGAAAACGCCATAACTTCTATTAAGATCAATCCAATAAAAGCCTTTACCATAGTCGATTTGTTCTCTATTTTAGATCTTCCATAATTGAAGCAGACATAGAGCTTCTCTTTTGAACAGAGAGTATAATTGGTAGAATAATCAAAAAAATATCTTTGATAAGTGCATAAGGAGAAAAAGGAACACTTTCCTCATCAAATTGCACTTCAATTCCTGTTATATTGCTCTGTCCAACTTGGTGAATTGCCCAAATATGAAGGCCTATAAGAAAAAATAAAAAACGACAGCACATAATGAAAAACATAAAAATGGTTAAGCGTCGGCTACCCCATACTACCACCAAGAAGAGTTTCATATCACCATGTCTTAAAGAAAAGAATAACTTTTAAAAAACCAGTAACTACCAATGCTAGAGAAATGGACATCATCGCCCTCACCAATACATAACGGAAAAATGCAACCACCATCATAATGATATAAACGAAGATACCTATCACCCAAATCATGTCTCGCATATTTTTATAAACACCATAATAAAGCCCTTGTGCTAAATGGATGTAAACGGCAATAAAAAAAGAAGATGCCACAGAATATCAGAGACGAAAAAGCTAACCAAACTGCCCTTCACTCCTCAATCATTTACCTGTTTCAAAAACTAAATAAACATCTGATACATAGTGCGTAGCTAATACAATACCTGTCAAAAGCTATAATGGTTAAAATACCACCAAACGTATCAAAATAATTAAGGTTACGTAAAACAGGAAAAACTATAAACCTATTGTATAAAAAATGAGGAAGAGGCAAACGCTTATCAAACCAACGAGCAAGAGCGCTTTTAGGAAGATAAGGGAAAAATTTCCTCATTACATTATCCTATTCTCAGTAAAGTATCAGAAAGAAATTGATAAGATGGAATAGCTAAATTGTAATTAGCGAATTCTGCTCGTATCCTTCCAGCTGTATCATAAACAAACAGATCGATGATAAGGGCACAACCATTCACAAAATTGATCTCATCAACCAACTGTTACGCAGCTCAGATAAGTACATAAATTGATTATAATCAGCCAATTTTTATCTCTCTTTCCTGCTGAACGCACAAAATACGTTGCTTTTTCTTTATCATCAAGGTTAGGATTGCGTGCTTGACAAGCTTTAAGATCACTCAATTTAATCGCTTGAGATTCAGCTATTTCTTTTGCAATACGATTACGAATGGACCACGGTCTATCCACGCCATTTTACCATCACCGAAATGCTTTCCTCAATGCTCGATAGATAAACTTGAATAGAATCAGTAGATCAAACAGCTTGATTAGAACACCATTGACTAATAAAAAGCCATGTAACTGTACCAATCCCCACCATATTAGCAACACCTGTTGCTAAAAATAAAAAAAATCTATGAATCATTTTATTTTCATCTCATATACATCTTACTGATTTCAATTCTTTATTTCCTATCTTTTTGCGCTATAAAAGCAACCTTCAAAAAAATATTTTCATATATGCTAATATGCTAATTGTGTTCTATTGAAACGCTCAATAAAAACTATCTCTTTGAAATCACTATCGCTATAAATAGCTTCTTTATAAATCAATCTACAAATACTAAATATGACACTTCACATCGCTCTTTTTCAACCTGATATTGCTGGTAACACAGGAACAATCTTACGTCTTAGCGCTTGTTTTGGTCTGCATGTACACATTATTGAACCTGCAGGCTTTGATATATCGGATCGCAATCTTAAACGTGCAGGTATGGATTATCTTGAACGAGCCTCCTTAGAACGCCATCTTGATTGGCAGAACTTTATTGATACCATGCAACGCTTTAACCGTCGCCTTTTGCTCTTAAGTACAAAAGCAAAAACGTATTATACAGAAATATGTTATCAGAAAAACGATGTTTTACTTTTTGGCCGTGAATCAGCAGGTGTCCCTGATTATGTTTATAAAGCAGCTGATTATACATTAACAATTCCTATGCTGCCACACGCACGCTCTTTAAATCTTGCAATCAGTGTTGCTATGACAACAGGGGAAGCACTTCGTCAAATTGGTTATAATGAAATAAGACAAATCTTATAATAAAAACTAAACTTCATAGTGCTGCCAATCTTCATCACAGCAGCTATTTTATCAAACGATAAAGTTTTAATAGGTACTAGAAATTACGTTGGAAAAATGAAAATTATTAAGTTTGATTATCCTATTGTTACAACAGCTTTACAAAATGATTTTAGTAACAAATAGTGCAAGGGAAAGCATCACATTTTTTATATTTTTAATGCGAATACATTTTACAGTATGCTTGATTTTTACTCAATTATTGCTTCAGGGTAGCTATCAAATTAAACGATGAGCATATAGACTCTATCGCAAAATCGTCCCAAGAATTATATAATTTGAGCTAAACATGAAAAATTGCAAAAAAGAAAATTTCAAAGAACTTCCAACAAAAAACATAATATTACTGCTCAATTTTTTCTAATAATTTATTACGATCAATCAAAAAGCCACTTTCAATCCATAATGTTTCCAATTCTTTGAGTTTTTTTCCTAAAAACATCCCTTTTACCAAGCCTCTTTCCAATAAATCCTTGCCACTGATAGGAAAAGTTGGAATTTGCCATTCTCGAGCAAGCTGATAAAGCCTGATATAACATTCTTCTTTTTGAACCACTTTACTATCCTTTAAAGTGTGGTCACGTGCAGCTGCTAAAGACAAAGCTAATTGATCTAAAACTGGTTGCCGACCATAAAAATAAATCAGTCTTTGCATAAAAATATCTGAACAGTCATGATTAATCAGTTCTAATTCCGCCCATTCCTTTAACCGTATTTTCTCTTTATTCGATAAACGTAAACGACGAGCCATATCGTGAAGACGCGTAACATCAGGAGGAATAAGACTTTCTAACCGCAAAAACGGATCAATCTTCCAACCAAAAGCCTGCTCTGTTTTAATAAGTGAGTGGATTGCATCAATACCCCATCTTTCTGTCTCAGGTAAAATGAGCGTCAAAATTCCACTTTGACGCATCCATAAAAGAGCACGTGTTGGATCTAAAGCAGTTAGAAGTTTTTTCATTTCTCCCCAAACACGCTCTGGTGAAAGCTTTTGTAAACCATGTTTTAAACGAGTACATGCCTTCAACCCTTCTGCATCAGGACGCCCTATTCCATACCAAGCAAAAAAGCGAAAAAAACGCAAAATACGTAAATAATCTTCACAAATACGCTGTTCCGCAACACCAATAAAACGAACCGTTCGAGTTGCAATATCGTTTAAACCTCCTACTTCATCATAAACTTCACCAGCTGCATTACAATAGAGTGCATTGATAGTAAAATCTCGACGTTCAGCATCTTTTTTCCAATCGCGACTGAAGATAACTTTCGCATGACGACCATCCGTCTCAATATCAGAGCGAAGGGTTGTAACCTCATAAGAACACGATTCACCAACTACTGTTACTGTACCAAAATTAATCCCTGTAGGAATAGCTTTAAATCCTACTTCTTCTACACGCTTTATAATCTGTTGTGGCAAACAGGTTGTTGCAATATCAATATCACTAATAGGCTGTTGCAAAAGCTGATTACGCACAGCACCACCAACAATACGAGCTTCCTCACCATCCAGCGACAAAACACGAAGAAGTGTTTGAATATTGCTAGACTGCAACCATGCAACCTGTTTGAAATTGTATGTTACATTCACCCTTTAACCTTTCAAACAAATTTTTATTATTTGCCTTCAAACTTGTAAATTTCAATAAGTACAACGCATAATATATTTCTTATAAACCACAATCTTTCTCTGTAAAAATATCCTTAATTTGCGCGAAGAATATAAAAAACAGCTTATTACGCTTCTCTTCTTGTTATTTTCTGTTACAAACCATAAAAAGATTTATAATCATATAGAAGAAATTATTATTTTACGACACATGACTTTAAGGAAAAAATATGAGTCAACATGATACGTTATCCCATTCTATTGAAAAGGCGAGTATCAATGACGATGCCTCATTAATTATTAAAAATATTGATGAAGCACACAAAGAACTCGATATTCTACAAAAAGCAATTGACAAAGTTATTTTTGGACAAAGCCATGTAATTGAATACACCTTAACAGCTATTTTAGCAGGTGGACACGCTCTTCTCGTTGGTGTTCCAGGACTTGCTAAGACGCGTCTTGTTGAAACACTCGGAATCGTCTTGGGACTTGATGCAAAACGCATTCAATTTACACCAGATTTAATGCCGTCAGATATTATTGGTTCTGAGATCATGGATTCAGATAAAAATGGTCGACGTTCTTTCCGTTATATTCAAGGTCCTATCTTTACTCAACTTCTCATGGCCGACGAAATTAACCGCGCTTCGCCTCGCACTCAATCAGCCCTTTTACAAGCCATGCAAGAATACCATGTCACTATTGCTGGAACACGTTACGATCTACCACAGCCCTTTCATGTGCTTGCGACTCAAAATCCTGTTGAACAAGAAGGCACTTATCCTCTTCCTGAAGCTCAACTCGATCGCTTTTTAATGCAAATTGACATTGACTATCCCGATCTAGCGACAGAACGACGTATTATCCTAGAAACAACAGGCAAAAAAAGCCAAATTGCAAAACCTGTTTTATCCATCAAAAAATTACAAAAAATCCAAAAAATTATCCGCCAAATGCCAATTTCTGAAAGTGTTGTCGAAGCTATTTTGAAGTTAGTGCGTTCAGCTCGTCCTCATAAAGACAATTCCCTTGCAAACACTTATATTTCTTGGGGTCCTGGTCCCCGGGCATCACAAGCACTTTCACTGTGCGTTCGTGCTCGTGCCCTTTACTACGGACGTTTATCCCCTTCACTTGATGATGTTCAAGCACTCGCCCAACCTGTTTTACAACACCGTATGGCACTTAATTTTTCTGCACATGCTGAAAATATAACTATAAAAGAAATTATTGCTAATCTCGTGAAAGATTCTCTCTAATGGCTATTGGCAAAAAAACTTTTCAAGAAAACCCACAATCACTTGCTGCAACACTACAGAAAGATGCAGCTAATATGCCGTATTTCCTTTTACAAGCAAACCGTCTTGCCAATACATTAATAACCGGAAGACATGGTCAACGTAAACGCGGCAATGGAGAAAATTTCTGGCAATTTCGTCCTTATGTGCAAGGCGAATCCATTACAAATATTGACTGGCGTCGTTCAGCACGTGATGAACATACCTACCTACGTGAACGTGAATTGGAAAGGATGCAAACCGTTTGGATTTGGCCTGATCAAAGTGCTTCTATGCAATATTGTTCATGCTTTTCAAAAATCTCTAAAGGCAATCATGCCATCATTCTCTCCCTTGCATTGGCAAAATTTCTCGCAAAAAGTGGCGAACATATTGCTATTCCTGACTTGATGGCTCCAACTATGGCCTCTAATGTAATGGAGCGTATGGCTTTAGCTCTAACAAATCATCAAGTTGAAAATTCATTTCCAAATTTCTCAACTGTAACTCGTTTTTCACAAGCCATAATAATGAGTGACTTTCTTGATCATCCCGAAAAAATTATCGATCAACTGAAAGTGTTAATGACAAAACAAGTCAATGCATATCTCATTGAAGTTGCTGATCCAGCAGAAGAACATTTCCCTTACACAGGTCATACAGAATTTTTTGATCCTGAAACAAAAGAAAGACTCCTAGTGAAAAAAGCAGAAAACTTGCGTAAGAATTATCACAAGCTCTACCAAGAAAGACGACAAAAATTAATAGAATTTTGCTTACATCAAGGATGGACTTACCAGGTTAGCTTAACGGATCGTCCCCTAACAGAAGTTATTGTATACCTCGCAAACAAAATGAAATCTTCTAAATCTTCCCTAAGGAGATCACTTTGAGTTTTGATGCTCCTTTACTTTTGCTTGGACTTTTGGCCTTACCAGTTATTTGGTGGTTGTTAAAAACGACACCTCCAAGCCCTCATAAAGAACTTTTTCCTCCTTTGCGCCTTCTACTTAAAAAAACTAATCAACAGGAAACTATCGATCATACGCCCTGGTGGTTATTATTGTTACGACTAACCATAGCCGCACTGATCATAATAGCATTAGCACGTCCTACTTGGATTCAAAAACCGATTGTATTTTCTGACTCCCATCCTCTTGCGCTCATCATTGATAATGGATGGGCATCCGCTGAAGAATGGGAGAAACGCATTGCAGTTGCCAAATCTTTAATTACACAAGCAGAGAAACAACAAAAAAATATTTATTTTCTTGCAACAGCTGAAAACAATACCCACGATATCGGTCCTTTTCCTGCGGAAGTCATAAAACGACATTTACTGCATTTGCGTGCCCGTCCCTGGCCTGTTAACCGCGTCCAATCCTTTCAAAAACTCATAGAACAGATTGGTGAACAACCTCTTGATATTGCATACTTAAGTGATGGTTTGCAAACAAACGAAGATAGTCAGGCTTTTACCCTTATGAAACAGTTAAAGCTGAAAACATTCTTATGGTATGCGAATGATGTTTCCAACATAACTGGTATAACGAACATAGAAAATAATAATGGAAATATGGCAGCACGTGTCATTCGTACGACTACTTATGGCGAGACTCCAATAACACTCAGCCTTTATGATTTAAAAAATCAACTCCTTGCTCGTTTTACGACAAACTTTCATGAAGGAGAAACGACAGCACTTGTTCCTTTTAATCTACCACTTGAATTACGTAATCATATCGCTTGGATTAAAATTGATGACCAGAACCAAGCTGCTGCGACCTTTTTAATCGACAATCGTAGCCGAATAAACCGCGTTGCCCTTTTATCACCCAACATCAATGAAATGGTGCAGCCTTTACTTTCTCCAATGTACTACGTTATCAAAGCATTACAAGGTCAAACACAGCTTATAACGAGTGGAGGAGGAGAGCTTTCAAGTGATATTGATCGTTTACTTACCCAAAATCCATCTGTTTTCATTATGGGCGACATAGTTAATATATCAAAAGAAGCAGAAAAAAAGCTATCTCATTTTGTAAATAAAGGAGGAATACTTATCCGTTTTGCTGGAGAGAATCTAAGTGCTACAAAACATTATGATAGCTTATTACCTGTATCATTACGCTCTGGTGAACGGTTACTTGGCAGTATTATGTCGTGGACAAAACCACAAAAATTAGCACCTTTTGCAAAAAACAGCTTCTTTTCTGATCTTCCTTTTCCAGAAAATATCACTGTTTCGCGCCAAATTCTTGCAGAACCAAATTCAGATCTTTTTGAAAAAACATGGCTTAGTCTTGAAGATGGAACTCCTCTTATTACTGCTGCCAACCAAGGTAAGGGTATGCTCATTCTTATTCATACCGCGCCTGATCCTACATGGTCAAATCTTCCTCTTTCTGGTTTTTTTTCACAAATGTTACAAAAACTTATTACGCTTAATACACAGGCAAAAGAAACTCAAACGCAAATAAAAACAATACACAATCCTTGGCAAACACTCAATGCTAACGGTCAATTACAAACAGCTCCCTCTCATGTTATTCCACTCATTACTGATGAACAAAAAGCTCCCCTTCCATCTTACCATACCCCACCTGGGCTCTATGGTGTTCAAAACAATTTCTATGCTCTTAATCTGCTCAATCATGCATCACGCTTAACGACACAATCACCATCACCTTACTTCTTGAGTGATAAATCTCTACCTTATAATACACAAGAAAAACATTTCACTGGATTTCTGTTAGGAATAACTAGTTTATTATTAGCCCTCGATAGTTTTTTAGTGCTATGGACAGGCAGAGCTTTCCTTTTTAAGAGGCAAAGCAATATGCTACTTCTCCTCCCGTTCATAATAGTTTTTATTGATTCTTTTCCGTATCCATCAACTGTGCAGGCACAAATTGTAGAAAACTATGATAACACTATCATACAAGCAGCAGGAGCTACCCATCTCGCTTATGTCGTGACCAACGATCATGAAATCGATGCAACAAGTAAAAGCGGACTAGAAGCACTCAGCCAATTTATAGCAGAACGTACAATGCTTTCACCTGGTCCTGTTGTAGGGCTTGACCTTGATAAGGATGAGCTCGCTTTCTATCCTCTTATTTACTGGCCAATTGATACGAATAGCCCTATGCCAACACAAAAAAGTCTTGAAAAAATCAATGCCTTCATGAAAAACGGTGGTGCAGTTTTATTTGACACTCGTGATCAAATAAATGCTAATCTTACCCTTGAAGAAACAGCTACCCCAGCCATACAAAGATTGCGTACTATATTAAGCGGATTAAATATTCCAACAATGGAACCAGTATCAACTGAACATGTTATTGCCCGCTCTTTTTATATTATGCCTGATTTTCCAGGACTCTATCGTGGTTCCCCCTTATGGGTTGAATCATCCTCAACAAACAAAAAAAACAAAAACTCTATCACTGCAGGTGATAATGTTAGCTCTCTTTTCATTACTGCAAATAACTTTGCTGCTGCTTGGGCGCTAAACGAAAAAGGCACATGGAAATATCCTCTTATTCCTAATGACCCTATGCAACGTCTGTGGGCATTTCGCGCAGGATTGAATATTGTTATCTATATACTTACGGGAAACTATAAAGCCGACCAGATTCATGTTCCTGCATTATTAGAGCGTTTTAATAGAGAAAGAAGGCAATGATACAATCTCTCACCTTTCAGCCTTTTTTACCTAACATTTGGCTTCTTTTTTTAGGAGGTCTTCCCGCTTTTTTTATAATCATTGGACTTATTACAAGACGCCGCGGAGCTTTTTTACGCTTTCTCGCATTAATCTCTCTTATCCTTGCGCTACTTAATCCAATGATCTCAAAAGAACAGCGTGAACCTGTTAAAAGTATTGTAGGTATTGTTCTTGACCATAGCGAAAGCCAAACATTTGGAACACGTGAAGAAGATAGCAATAAAGCACATACACAACTCATAAACGCGCTAGCACGTTACCCACAATTCGAACCACGCTTTATTGAAGCTGGAAAGCTTTCTGACAATCGTTATGCACCATCAACGAATTTATTTCACGCTTTAACACAGGCTATATCCAGTATACCACCCTCTCGCTATGCAGGAACGATTTTGATCACGGATGGACAAGTGCATGATATCCCAGAGCTATCAAAACTGAATCATGATGCTCCAATTAATGCTTTGATAACGGGTAAAGCAGATGAATTTGACCGCCAAATTAAATTTATTGCTCCGCCCCGTTTTGCTCTTGTCAACAAGCCACTTATGCTCTCCATTTTAGTAGAAGATAAAGGACAGCCTAAAAAGCCCATACCAGCACAAGCAAATATTACCATAAGCATTAACGATCAAAAAGTCAGTCATCATTCTATAACACCTGGTGTTATCTTTCAAACTGAAGTCACCTTACCTCATGCAGAAAAAAATATCATTCAAGTTACAACTGACACACATGAAGGTGAACTAAGTCTTAATAATAATCGTGCTATAACTATTATTGAAGGCATTAGAGAAAATCTGCGAGTTCTTCTGATTTCAGGTGCACCCTATAATGGCGAACGTGCATGGCGTGACCTTTTAAAAAGTGATTCTAATATTGATCTTATCCATTTCACTATTTTGCGTCCCCCTGAAAAAGCCGACAATACACCTATCAATCAATTATCACTTGTCGTCTTCCCTACCACAAAATTATTTGTTGAAGAAATCAATAATTTTGATCTTGTTATTCTTGATGGCTACCAATATTCCAACGTTTTTCCATTGATTTACTACGATTATATTGCCCAATATGTACAAAAAGGTGGAGCATTGCTGATAGTAACAGGGCCTGAATTTACTACAGAATTTTCACTAGCTAAAACACCTCTAATAAGTGTTCTACCAGCACTGCCAAATGGTACTATTATTCAAAAACCTTTTCGCCCTACCTTAACTAAAGAGGGTGAGCGTCATCCTGTTACGCGAGGTCTTGCAACACCCACCCACCCTGCTCATCAATGGGGACGATGGTTGCGACAAATTGTAGTCCAAAATACAGGAAAAGCCGTTACTATCATGAAAGGAGCTGATGAACAACCACTTTTGCTTCTTTCCCATGTTGATAAAGGCCGTGTAGGAATGTTACTTTCTGATGAAAGCTGGCTTTGGGCGCGAGGTTTTGAAGGTGGAGGTCCCTATGCAGCTCTTTATCGTAGAATTGCCCATTGGCTTATGAAAGAGCCAGAGCTTGAAGAAGAAAAATTAAGTGCTTTGAGTGATCATCATCATTTAACAATTCGTCGACAAACTCTCCAAAATCATCCAGAATCAGTCGAAGTAATTTTTCCCTCCGGCAAAAAAAAGAATATCACTCTTACTAAAGAACAAGAAGGTGTATTCACAGGAAATATTCAGACTGATGAAACAGGGATTTTTACTATTCGCAATGGTGATCAAACAGTGCTTTCTACTGTAGGATCAGTCAATAATCCTGAATTATCTGATTTAATTTCAACAGAAGAAAAATTGACTCCTATCAGTAAACAAACTGGTGGTCATGTTGTGCGTTTATGGAATAGAGAAAAAAATGATATTCATCTTCCTCCCATTAAACTAATTCAATCGCAAACAGGAAAAGTATCATCTTCTCCTCATTCAATTGTTCTGAAAGAAGCAACAGAAACTCGTTTGGTTAATATCTCTCACTTCCCTATTTTTTCTGGATTTTTAGCATTACTTACCTGTCTTTTATTGTTGAGCAGTGTATGGTATCGTGAAAATCATTAAAAATTCTGAGCGACTTTATAACCACTTAAACGTAACTTATATTTATTGAACGCCCACAATAATATATTTTTCCCTATATCTTTCTAACATACCTTCTTGTAACTCTAAACCTAACAATCGCTTTTGTTTATGGATACAAGAACCAGTTTCAGAAAAAGGAAAAAAGATTGAGAAACAAATGATGTATCCATCATGAAGAATAGTTAGAAAAATTCATATGTAACAAAAATACCAAATCATTTCATTTTAAACGCTTTGATTTGCTATCGCTTGTTCTTCATAAAACATTGTCCTCCCCTTGAAACAATTTATTTTGCATATTTTTTTCTATCAAAATCAATATCCAAAAACCTATCTAATATCCTTAGCAAACTGTTTTGCATTTTACAATTTTCCATTATCTGTCACAATCAACTGGCTTGCCTTGCTCATTTTTATTGCCTAAATTATTTTCAACGCTATGCTAGCATTTATGTTTTATCTTGCTCATATATCAGATGTACATCTTTCACCCTTGCCAAAACCTTCCTTACTTGAACTTTGTGGGAAACGTCTAACTGGGTATCTTAATTGGAAAAAAAAACGTAATAATCAAATGAAGCCAGATGCTTTAGAAACGTTAATGCGTGCATTGAAACAAAAAAAGCCTGACCATATTGTTATTTCTGGTGACCTCGTTAATCTTGCTTTGGAAAAAGAATTTACGCAAGCTCGTAGCTGGTTACTTGCTCAAAATAATCCTCAAAATATTTCCCTAACATTTGGAAATCACGATGCTTATGTTCGCGGAGCATTCCAAAAAGCCTGTACTTACTTCCAACCTTGGATTAAAAGTGATTTCCCACAAAAAAATCCTTTTCCCTATATGCGTATTCGTGATAATATAGCGATTATAGGAGCATCTTCAGCCATTGCCACACCATTTTTTCAAGCTTCTGGCTACTTTGATAAACAACAAGCAAAAATTTTATCTCAATTCTTAACTGAAGCAGCAACACGTGGTTTTTTCCGTGTTGTGATAATTCATCATCCTCCTTTTCACCATGCCACTTCTTGGCATAAAAAGTTATGGGGTATAGAGCGTTTTCTAAAAGTAGTTAAGCAGCATGGTTGCGAACTTATTCTCCATGGTCATACTCATTTACCTACGTTGAATACCATTGAAGGAGAAATAAGCAAGATTCCTATTGTTGGCGTTTCTTCGGCATCACAATCTTTCGGAAGTAAAAAGCCCCCTGCAAATTTTAACTTATTTGCTATTGAATATTTGCATCATCAATGGCATTGCCAATTGCAGCGTTATGGTATTATTAATCACAATAATGAAATAGCATGTATTGAAAAAATTGATCTTTAATATTTCGAAAAACAAATTTTTCTTTACTCAGATGTACTATTTTATAATAGTTAGTTATTGTATTAAAATTCTTCTTGAGCAAATTATCGATGAAGAGAATAATAAAAAATATAACTAAACATTAAGCAATAGAAACACATAAACATACCTAGCTTAATCTACTAATTTATATAGGTTATGATCAGTGGTACTGTTTACCTGGATGAAGAAATTTCAAAAACAATATCAATAAACATAGCATATATTCACCTCATCTTTTAGAATTGCTCTGTTTATAAAACAATAAAATTCTTACACAAAAGGAACAACCGCTGTGCCAAGAGGCAATTTAGCCTCATTTTCAGGTTCTACATGAATAGTAACACGCGCATTCTTAAATTCCGCTTCAAGTGCACTCTCAATATTGTTGCAAATCTGGTGCGCCTCTCCTACTTGCATTACAGTTGGTACAACTAAATGAAACTCTATAAAAGTAACCCTACCAGCAACACGCGTTCTTAAATCATGAACTTCAATTGCACCACGTGCACTAACTGAAATAAGATCACGAATCCGAACAGTTTCATTTAATTCAACCCCTACATCCATGAGCCCCTGAATAGCATTATAAATCACCTTTCCTCCCTGCAAAAGAATATTAATAGCGACAATTATTGCTAAAATTGGATCTAAAACAGCCCATTCAGTTATGAACGCAGAAACCAACCCAATTAAAATGCCAAATGAAGTTAAAACGTCTGTCATTAAATGTACTCCATCAGCTTTAAGAGCAGGAGAACGGTGAACTTTTCCTTGCCGAATAAGAAGCCATCCCCAAAAAAAATTTATAATAGATGCTATCAAATAAGGACCAAGCCATATTCCAGGTTTTTTTGGTGCTTCAACTGTTATAAATGCTAGCCATGCTTCTCTTAAAATCAAAATTGCCGCAATAATAATAAAGACACCTTCAAGAAGAGCAGAAAAATACTCTACCTTATGATGTCCAAAGGGGTGATCTTGATCAGCTGGCTTCATACTTATTTTAACCGCCCACCAAGCTGCTAAGGCTGCAAGAATATTTACAATAGATTCTAGTACATCAGAATAAAGAGCGACTGAACTAGTGATATAATAAGCCCAATATTTCAAAAAAAATACAATACAAGCCGCCCAAATAGATAATATAGTCAATCTCTGTATCTGTATTTTTTTATCCATAACTCAATGATCTTTTTGATTATAATGAGCGACAATATTTTCAATCATATATTTTATAATATTTTCAATATATCTTCCAAAACTCTCTGAAAACAAGAAGAAATATAAGAAAAGAAGTTCTATAAACATCTCTTAATATAAAACCTTATATAAAAAAAAAGAACCTGGGCATTGGGAACCCAGGTTCTTTTCCCTTTTAAATAGGGGTTTACAGGCTTAGGAAATAGCGGGGACCTAAGGTCCTGTACCCGATATGAAAACAATATATTTGCCGCATTCGGTACGCGCTGTATATACTGTTAGTTGTATTTTGTCAATAAAAATTCTACTTTAAAGTTTAAAAATAATGTTTTTATCTCCACCTGGTGATTTTAAAAAAATAATGTTAAAGATTCTATATGACTCTGAATATCACTACAATTCACGAAGCGGATGATCCACGTTTAGAAGCTTACCGTAATATTCGTGAAAAAGATCTCGTTGGACAACAGCATCAATTTGTTGCTGAAGGAAAAGTGATATTATTATCATTGCTGCGCTCAAAAGAATTTTCTACCTTATCATTGCTTGTTGTTGCAGCACGCCTTCTAAGTATTATGCCCATTTTAAAAGAAACAAAACCAACATGCCCTATTTATTGTGTTCCGCAAAAAATCATGGATGATATTGCTGGTTTTCATGTTCATCGTGGTATGCTTGGCATTGGGGAACGTAAAAAACTGCCATTATTAAAAGAGTTTTTACAAAATCTTCCCGAAAAAGCTTTGATTTCAGTTTTATGTGGCATCTCTAATCATGATAATATGGGAGCTATTTTTCGTAATGCAGCTGCTTTTGCTAGTACTGGTATTATCATTGATAAAACTTCATGTGATCCTCTTTACAGAAAATCAATCAGAGTTTCTGCTGGCGCAGCTCTGAACGTACCCTATACACAAGGAGATGATATTGATAGCATTGTAACAGCTTTAAGTAATGCGAATTTTCATCTTTACGCGCTTTCCCCTTCTGCCTCCCGTTATCTTAAAGATGCAAAAGCAACAAAACACACAGCACTTATTTTTGGAACAGAAGGCAATGGTTTGCCAGCACATATTCTACAAAAATCAGAGACCTTGCGGATTCCTATGGCTTATGGATTTGATAGCATTAACGTTGCCACAGCATCAGGTCTTGCCCTGGCACATTTTGCTGATTTTGATAAACTGAATTAAGATATTAACATTTCAAATTATCAAATGATATTCTGTTTATCTTATACATTTATTTACGTACAAAAGCCGTTTCATCTCTGAAAAAGGGAGAAGTTTTCATTTTCAAATTGCATAAAATTTTCTTCAACATTTTTTCAGTGTCAGCTGCACGTTCTGCACATGTAATAAATCCACCTCCAAGAACACGTGCTTCATGACTACTATCATTATAAAGAACGCAAGCTTGACCCGGTGCGACACCACTCTCACTCTCCAATAAATCCACAAAAAATAATCCTTCTTTATAATGTAAACGCGCTGAGCGTGGAGGGCACGTCGAACGAACCTTTACTGCGACATCAATACCATCAAGAGGAAAATCATCTAACTGTTCATCACCAAGCCAATTCACATCACGTAAAAAAAGTTTACGTGTTTCTAACATCTCACGCGGGCCGACAATAACGCACGCATTTTCTACATCAAGATAAATTACGTAAAGTGCTTCACCAGTTGCAACACCAATTCCACGACGCTGGCCAACAGTATAATTAACAATTCCTGAATGTTCTCCCAAAATCTGTCCATCAATATGCACAATAACTCCAGGATTTGCAGCCTCTGGACGTAACTTTGTAATAACGTCAGAATATTTTCCTTGTGGAACGAAACAAATATCCTGGCTATCATGTTTATTGGCAACAACTAAACCCATTTCGGTTGCTATTTCACGCACATGCTCTTTTGAAAGATCACCTAATGGAAAGCGTAAATAATCGATTTGCTCTTGCGTCGTAGCAAACAAAAAATAACTCTGATCACGATCAGCATCAAGAGAACGAAATAACGCCCGATGCGCCCCATGCAGACGACTACGAATATAATGACCTGTTGCTAAAGCATCTGCACCCAACTCATACGCAGTTGTTAACAAATCAGCAAATTTAACAGTTTGATTGCAAGCAACACATGGAATGGGTGTTTCTCCATGCGCATAGCTTTCTGCAAAAGGATTAATCACAGCCTCGCGAAATCGTTCTTCATAATCAAGAATATAATGAGGCACGCCCAAAGTTTCTGCTACACGACGCGCATCTTCAATATCTTGTCCTGCACAGCAGGCACCTACACGATGTGTTGCAGCACCGTGATCATATAACTGCAACGTGATCCCCACTACATCATAACCTTCTTTTTTTAAGAGGCCTGCAACAACTGACGAATCAACTCCACCAGACATCGCAACAACAATACGAGAATTTTCAGGATGCCCTGGCAAATCAAGACTATTCAAACACATACATTTACTCTCTATTTTTTAAATGCCTGCTCAATATTATGCATTATGCTTCATTTATATTATTTTTTTGTCTTTCCTACAACTAACGAGTGATATCAGATTGTCACAGAAGGAGTTTAAATTCAAAAGCAATCAATTAGAATAAAGATTCTTTCATCAAAAATGACTATAAAGATTATAGCATATTGTTTTATTTATAATACCTACAACTGATTTTATTAATTTTCTCTTTTAACAAGTTTAGTTCTTTTTTAAAACTCATGTATTATATTAAGGCATCTAACTCTTGAATATTACAGTAGAAAATATAATGACTGATTTGATAAAACCACAAATGAAATATGTTATTGGCCCGGATGGAAATCCACTAACAATCACTGACTTACCACCCACAACAACAAAACGTTGGGTTATCCGTCGTAAAGCTGAAGTTGTTGCAGCTGTGAGAGGTGGATTATTAAGTCTGGATGAAGCGTGTCAACGTTATACTTTAACCGTAGAAGAATTTCTTTCATGGCAAAGTTCGATTGATGAGCACGGTTTGGCTGGATTACGGACAACTAAAACTCAACAATATAGGCATTAAGTAATAATGTCGGTTCAAAATTTTATTTCAAAATAAGCCAAGCTTAAAAAGCTTGGCTTATTTTTTCCTTCAGCATATAAAATTTAAAGATCTATACAGAATCGTTAGTTTTAACTATCCAACCATCGAGTGGAGTTCAGGAAAAGTGTGATGATCATCTGTTGCTGTCCTATCACCATTCTTTTCAAGCATTTGCGCACGTTGAAGCTCTGTATCAATTTCTTTTAAGGTAATTTTAGCATTTGTTTTCTGCAACTTTAAATCACGAATCGAATCTGTAAGATTATCACGCCTCTGTCGTGCTGCACGAGCAAAAGCTGAATAAGCGAAATGATGAATGTCATTATTTCCAGATCTACGCTCTTCACTAACAATTTGCTCTTCAAGTTCTAATACTATTCGTTCAAATTCTGTAATCATCATCTCAAGCTGTGCAATTTCACGGCGCTTCTCTCGCACTTGAAACATCTTTAATTGCACCATATTCTGTCGCGATTTCATACCTAAATACTCCTTAACTATACCAAAACTCAAATTAGCGCTCACATATACCCTCTATACTCTCATTTTCACTATTTTCATTGAAAACAAAAAGTAGTTTTTAATTTAAATTTCTTTAGCATTTTTAAAATACTCGGAACAGAGCCTTAGTTTTAAAAGCACTAACTATTCTTTCACATCATGCTCTTACTAAATCAAAGAGACTTAAATCTCGGTAAATAAATGTAAAAATTTTAAAATAATTTCATTAACCTCTTTCAAAAATAAAAATATTTTGTTAACCACTATCTAAGATAGTGGGGGAAACAGCGGCAATTGTTACGCGTACTGCTGAATTATTTATCAGGACTTCAGTATTAGGTATCTGATTTTATGAATTATTTTTTTTATGAACAGTAATTTTACTAACTGTTATGAAATAAAAAAAGCTCCTCTTGATTCGGGAGGAGCTAGATGAGGGAATGAAATGCGCGTATTATTAATTGAAGATGATAAAACAACCACTAAAAGCATCGAATTGATGCTAAAATCAGAAAACTTTAATGTTTACATTACTGATCTAGGTGAAGAAGGTATCGATCTAGGTAAGCTCTATGATTACGATATCATTTTGCTTGATCTGAATCTTCCTGATATGTCAGGCTATGATGTCTTACGAACCTTAAGACTAGAAAAAATAAAGACTCCCGTGCTCATTCTTTCTGGTATGGGAGATATTAAAGATAAAGTCCGTGGTTTTGGCTTTGGCGCTGATGATTACATGACTAAACCTTTCCATAAAGATGAATTAATTGCGCGTATTCATGCTGTTGTACGCCGCTCTAAAGGGCATGCACAATCAGTTATCACTACTGGCGATCTTACTATTAATCTTGATGCTAAAACAGTTGAAGTTGCAGGTCATCCTGTTCATCTCACAGGAAAAGAATACCAAATGCTCGAACTTCTATCTCTACGCAAAGGTACTACACTAACCAAAGAAATGTTTCTCAATCATCTCTATGGTGGCATGGACGAACCTGAACTCAAAATTATTGATGTCTTTATCTGCAAACTACGGAAAAAGCTAGATGCAGTATCTTCTGGCGTCAATTATATCGATACAGTTTGGGGACGTGGCTACGTATTACGTGATCCAATTAAAGAAAACATACGAAAAACTGCTTAAGTGATAAGACTTATAACTATTAAAATCTCGGATATCAGATGCTGAGATTTTTTTTGTTGTCTATCAAGAAAAATCCTATAATTATCATTGATCAAGCAGTATCTCAGCTGTCTTATTTTAATTTTAGTATAGTGAAAAATTTTATTCTATTCAGAATTTCTTTATACTTTCTAAAATAATGCAATCACTGGTTTCATGTATGCTTATTTTCATAGCTGTTATCTCAGCAAGTAATACCGTATAATATAATTGAGCAACACGTGCATCAATTAGCTCTTCCGGCATTGTTCCGTTATATAATTCAATAAAATGAGAAGGAACACGTAATATTTTACCACGAATTTCGAAGCGAAACAAACGTTGATCTGTATTTTGTAAAATTACAACACCTATTTCACCACCTTGAGCAACCGTTGCATTTGCAATCAATAATAAATTTAACAAAAGTTTAACTTCATCTTTTGGTAGAAGAAAAGAAGCTGCTTGCCACTTCAAAACTGCTTTTTCTTCTTTCATATATTGTTGAGACACCTGTTCAGCAAAACTCGTATCTATTTTGCCCTCTGTCCCTCCTATAGATCCAAAAGCCATCCGCGCAAATTGTAAGCGTGCAGAAGCATTTGCAACAGATAGACGCACCAATTGCAAAACATCTTCATCAGCATTTCCTTCATCATAAAGTTCCATAGCATTTTGAATAGCACCAATAGGAGAAATTAAATCGTGACAAATACGACTACAAAGCAAAGCAGCCAGATCAGTCGACTTCAAAGAAACAGCTAACGTCATATTTATTATAGCTCCTCAATTCTGAATTTTTTCAACTGCGACTTTTAACACCTA
This sequence comes from Bartonella bennetti, assembly GCF_045945445.1. NCBI lineage: Bacteria > Pseudomonadati > Pseudomonadota > Alphaproteobacteria > Hyphomicrobiales > Bartonellaceae > Bartonella > Bartonella bennetti. The sequence goes on from NZ_CP174576.1 coordinate 1,183,249, forward strand.
ATGCGTGTACAGAAATTTAACAATCACATTAAAATCTTCTTTTTAGAAATAAATTTAAGAATTTAAATAACTTTATGCCTTATTTTCTATTTACTGGATAAATATTATAATTCTATCCTCTTGTGTATAATTAATAAAAATTAAAAGAGACAAATCCCATGACACACTCTCCTTTATCACGTTGGTATATGAATATTGTATTCTTTACATCCCTTTTATTCATAATAACAAATATCGCGAATGCCCAACTCCCACCAATAGAAGAGAATGATCAAAATTTCTCATTGCAAGAAATTATTGCTTCCGGTCATAATTTTTTTGGTAAAACAGCAGGGAGCATAGCCACTGCAATTGAAAATATTTTTTCACGATATGGACATCCAAATGCTTATATTTTAGGAGAAGAAGCATCTGGAGCTTTTTTTGCTGGATTAACTTATGGTGAAGGAAAAATCTTCACAAAAAATTATGGCCAACGTAAAATTTTTTGGCAAGGTCCATCTTTAGGATGGGATTTTGGCGGTCAAGGATCCCGCTTAATGATCTTAGTATATGATCTTGATAAGATAAATAATTTATGGGGACGCTATGGAGGTATTTCGGGTTCGGCCTATTTAATTGCAGGAGTTGGTTTTCATGTTCTTAAAAGAAACAATACTCTGTTAATTCCGATACGCACAGGCGTTGGCGCACGCCTTGGCATCAATATGGGATATTTAAAATTAACACGCGCGCCAACATGGAACCCATTTTAAAACTGTTACTGAAAAGAGGCATTATGTTTATCCAATCAATTCTTTTTTTCATTCTCGGAATTGCAACCATTTCTTGGTTGTTAGTTCTTATTTCCCCTCTCATTTGGCGTAAAATTCTTCATTTTGCATACCAGTCTGTTTCTGCAAAAATTCCGTTATCACTTATTGAAGTACAAGCAAATCACAACTTTCTTTGTGCTCAGCATGCTGTAGAGTTAGCACGTCATACACAAAGATATGATTCTCTACAAAAGAAATATGCTCAACTAAAAATACAACTTAGTCCCCAACAAGAACAGCTTTGCCCTTCATATTTTTCTGAGCAGTGTACTCCCCTTCTCTCTACTAAAACAGAAACAGTAGAGAAAGAAAACAATATTCTTGCAAAAAATACTTTTATAAAGGAAATTAAAGCTATGCACGAGAAAATAGCAGATTATAAAAAACGTCTAAAAAATATTCAAATCGATGAGCTTGATACTGCTGCTAAAGATCAATTATTGCATGAATTATGTAAAGAAACAAAAGAATTAGCAGCCACATTAGCGGCTCATATCGCCGTGAAAGAAGGTAAAAACTCATCTATTAATAAATTAACTAAAGACTCTAAAAACAAAAACGATCTTGCATCTTATATTCGCAAAAAAGTTGCTAATACTGACAAAGCTCCCCTCTCTGAAAATTAAATCATAGCTAAATAATAAAAGATATCCTTGATAAGCCGGTGACTGAAAGATCAACGACTTAACATAATTGATTAATATAAATGCCATGAAAACTTTGTCATGATGAGCTCGCACTATCAATAATAGCCAATTTGCAAATGATAAACTCTTATTATTCAAGTTTTATCTGCAAAACAGTGTATTTCTTTTATAATTTTTTCTTGTTTTAAATTTTTTTTGCAACCCTTCAGAATATACAATGTTATCAAAATATTAGAAATAATAATAAGATGTTTATGTTTCTCTTCATACTGGCATAGATATTTGCGGTTTCTTTTTCTATAAATAGTACTATATCTCTCACTTCCATAATCCGCTTGATATCAGCCTCATAAGTGGAAGCATGTATAAAATCATTAATAGATATGAAAAACGATATAGGCTAAATTAATCAAGACCTTATAATATATCACATTATATAAATAGAGCGATTCTTCTACAGATTTTACGCACTATAAAAATCTCTTATACATTGAATAATTTTATCTTGATCACTTTGAGATAAATAAGGATGCATAGGTAAACTTAAGACACAACTTCCCAAATATTCAGAAATAGAAAGAGAATCTTTTACATAGGAGAAATTTTTATAAGCTGGTTGTAAATGTAATGGAGTATTATAATAAATCATTGTAGGAACACTATTTTTTTGTAAATATGCTTTTAACTGATCACGATTTTTTACCTTAATAGTGTATTGTGCATAAACACAACGAATATTTTCTTTCACTTCTGGAACTGCCACAATATCTTTTAAATTCTCAGAATAACGTTGTGCAATTGCTGCACGTTTTTCTATCTCATCTTCAAAAATAACAAGCTTTTCTAACAAAATTGCAGCTTGAATTGTATCTAATCGTGAATTTATACCAATACGTACATTGTCATATTGCGTTTTACCTTTACCATGAAACAGTATTGAACGTAAAAGGGCTGCCATATCATCATCATTGGTCATCATAGCGCCCCCATCACCATAACACCCTAAAGGTTTTGCTGGATAAAAACTAGTTGCTGCAACGTCACCAAAAGCCCCACACATAACATTGCCACTTTTACCACCTATCGCTTGAGCAGTATCTTCAATAACAAAAAGATTTTCCTTTTTAGCCACTAGAGAAATTTGATCATAATCAGCAGGAAGTCCAAATAAATCAACAGCAATAATAGCCTTTGGTTTAAGACGTCCCTCTTGTTTAACCATTTCGATTGCTTCACAAAGTTTATCAACATCAATATTGAATGTATCAGATTTTACATCAACAAACACAGGCTCTGCTCCCACCAAAGCCGCAACTTCTGCAGTTGCAGAAAAAGTAAAGCTAGGACAAAAGACAGCATCACCTGGACCAATATTTTTAGCCATAAGAGGCATCATCAATGCATCTGTTCCATTAGCACAAGCAATAACATGTTTAACACCAAGATAGTCTGCTAACTTCTCTTCAAACTCTGTTACTTTCGGTCCTAAAATATACTGACCACTAGCTATAACATGCGCAATTGCAGCATTAATTTTATCTTCGATGCGCGCATGCTGCGCTCCAAGGTCAATGAATTGCATATTAACTCCATTGATAATCACAACAATATGAAAGTATACTTTATTTTTTATCCATAATGATCGGTACTAGCTGCAGTTAAAACTTTCAAAATAGCGATAGCATCTTTTCCATTTGTACGAGGCGATTGGCGTGTCTCAATACAATTTAGAAAATGCTGCAATTCGTAGGTAAGCGGTAAACCTTCACAAATATCAATATAATTTATCTTATCAGCCTTAGAAATCCATTTTTTATTCTCCTGCCAAACAGAAAAACGGTGAAATGCTAATTTGCGATTCCACGGTTCCATATCATCAAATACAAGCATAGCCTTTGTACCAACAACTGTTAAGCGCCTTTCACAATAAGGACTAAGACGTGAAGTAAAAAGGTGACTGCGTATACCATTTGGAAATATCATATGAACATGCGCAAAATCAGAAAGCTGGTTAATTACTGCAGATCCTTCTCCATGCACCTGAACAGGTTCACATTTTGTTAAAGCTAAAATCATTGAAAGATCATGGGGAGCAAGGTCCCATAAAGCACTACTTTGTGTATGAAATTTACCGAAGCCTAACCGATGAGAATAAATATAACGAATATCCCCTAATTCTTCTTGCTCTATTAACTCGCATAATTTTTCAAAGGCAGGGTGAAAACACAAAACATGACCTACCATAAAAACCCGCCCATATTCATTAGCAATCTGAACTTGAAGTTCAGCATCAGCTACATTCAAAGCAATTGGTTTTTCAACCAAAACATCCTTACCATTCTTAAGAGCCCGCAGTGCATTTTCTGTATGAAATTGTGGGGGTAAAGCTAAAACAAGCGCATCAATCTCTTTATGAGTAAAAAGCTTATCGGGTGTAATAGCTACAACACCATACCTACTTGCAAAATGCGCAGCACGATTGGAATCAGCATCAGAAACCGCTGCTAAAACTCCAAGATTTTGAAGGGTCTGTATATGATTTTTACCCCAATCACCGCACCCTAAAACCGCTACACGTGGCGCCATTTCTTATGCCTTATTCTGTCAATAATATAAAATTCATACTTTCACTCATTCCATATCCGGGATGAAACAGAATAACAAGAGAAAAGCTTAAAAACGATGCTTGACATCTCACTATTCTACCTTTTAGTATCCGCCGAAGATAAAATAACTTATAAGATTTATCTATTTGGCGGAGTAGCTCAGTAGGTTAGAGCAGAGGAATCATAATCCTTGTGTCGGGGGTTCGAATCCCTCCTCCGCTACCGATGTTTGTTTTATGACATTTTTTAGAAAATTTTTCATTATATAATTCTATTAATTCTACTGAATATTATGAATAACTTTTTATAATCAATGAATAAAAATCAAGAAGAAATATATAAATTCTTCTCAAAAAAAATTACTAAGAAAAATTCTATAACAATACTATCCTTTAATCACTCAAGGATTTAATGTAATTATATTGGAGAAAAGATAACGACAAAAATATAATCATAGAAAAATAAATCATTATTTTTCATTTTTTTGTTTTCAATTTTAATAAGAAAATTGTTAAAAGCAGTATCATCACAACAATAATACTAGTTGTTCAGAATTGATTGTTTAGATTTGTAATGAAGCCATGTGTAATCGTATACACAAAACATAACCTGATCATTAAAATTTTAACTTCTTACCCTATATTTTTTAAATACCGAGCTTTAGAAAGAGCTATCTAAAAAAGAAAGTTGGCCTCCTTATAATACTTATAATGTTCTCTCTTCTTTATGAACAATAGCCTCAATACTGGATTTAAAAAACATTTTTGTATAGTCATTTTTTGAGTGTAAGCGACGCAAATCGTTGTTGCTTAACTCTTCAATAATCATACCTTTGTGCATAATCCCAGCACGTTCACATATATGTGCAATAACAGCAAGATCATGAGAAACCATTAAATAAGTCAAGCCTTTTTCTTTTCGTAATGATTTTAATAAATTTAAAATTTCAGCCTGCACTGATACATCCAATGCAGATGTTGGTTCATCAAGTAACAAAACTGCTGGTTCAATAATCAAAGCACGAGCAAGAGCAACACGCTGACGTTGACCTCCAGATAACTCGTGTGGATAACGATAAAAAAATGAAGAACCTAAACCAACAGAATCCAAAACATCATTTATCCGTTCTTTTTTATTGTCCATGTTATGGATCGAAAGAGCTTCAGAAAGAGCAGTATAAATCATTTTTCTTGGATGAAGTGATGCATAAGGATCTTGAAAGACCATTTGAATACGACGTAGAAAAGCCTTATCTTTTTTCTGCGATACTTCTTTTCCATCAAAAATGAAACGTCCACTAGAACAGGGAACCAATCCAACTAATGCATTTAAAATAGTTGATTTACCGCACCCCGATTCACCAATCAAACCATAAGCTTCACCACGTTTAATATAAAAATTGACATTTTTTACAACCGGCGCTGCTCGATAACTACGTCCAAAAGTCACAGATAAATCAGAAACGTCAACAATATTTTCATAATTGGTCATACTAACCTCTTTCAACACCATTAACAATCGTAGGTCCATGTAACCAACTAGGATCCCGCTCAGGAACAGCTAAAACATCAACTGGATTATCAAGCCGTGGCAAACTTGCCAACAAAGCTTTTGTGTAAGGATGGCATGCACGAGACAAATCAGATGCTGATAATTCTTCCAATATACGACCAGCATACATTACCAAAACGCGATCACAAAAATTAGCAATCATATTCAAATCATGACTAATGAAAATAAGTCCCATTCCAAATTTTGTTACAAGCTCATCCAATACCATTAAAACTTGAGATCTAACTGTGATATCAAGTGCAGATGTTGGCTCATCAGCAATAATTAAATCAGGCTTTGAAATAAGCATCATAGCAATCATAACCCGCTGTCCCATTCCACCTGATATTTCATGAGGAAATAATCGCATAACATGTTCAGGATTACGAATATGAACAGATTCTAACATAGAAATTGTCTGTTCCCATGCATCCATTTTTGAAACACGATAATGAACACGGTAAGCTTCTATGATCTGATCCCCAATTCGTATTAACGGATTAAGTGAATATTTTGGATCTTGTAAAATCATTGCAATACGTTTTCCCCGAATAGTACGCATCTGAGATTCATTCGCAGATAATAAGTCTATATCATCAAAACGCATTTTTTTAGCTTTAACGATTGCTGACTTCGGATTTAGTTTTAAAATCGCACGTCCAGTGATTGATTTTCCGGATCCAGATTCTCCAACAATTCCAATTTTTTCTTTCCCAGCAGAAAAGCTAATACCACGCACAACATCTGAAATGCCACCTGTTATAGGAAATGAAATGCGTAAATCTTCTATCTCTAATAATTTTTTATCCATTGCGCGGATCCAATATATCACGAAGTCCATCGCCCAAAAGATTAAAAGCAAGACTTGTAAGCAATATTGCACAACCAGGAACTGCTGCCAACCACCAACTTGTCATCATAAATTCACGACCAGTTGAAAGCATAGCCCCCCATTCAGGACTGGGTGGCTGAGCGCCTAATCCTAAAAAACCAAGACCTGCAGCCGTTAAAATAATCGCAGACATATTCAATGTTAATCGTACAATTACCGAGGGAATACACATCGGTGCAATATGGAATAGAATAATCCGACAAGAAGATGCTCCTTGTAGACGAACAGCAGAAACGTAATCAGATGAGCGTATTGTCAGAGTTTCAGCACGCGCTAAACGTGCAATTGGTGGCCATGCTGCAATTGAAATCGCAATTGCAGCATTTTCAATACCTGGTCCTAAAGCAGCTGAAAAAGCAAGTGCTAAAATCAAACTTGGAAAAGAAAGAAAAATATCAACAATACGCATCAAAATTGTATCAACCCATCCTCCTACATATCCAGCTGTCGTCCCTACAATAAGTCCTATAGGCGCCACAATAATCGTAGTTAGAAAAACAATATAAAGGGTAATACGCATACCAAAAATTAAGCGACTAAAAATATCACGTCCTAACTCATCTGTTCCAAAATAATGCGATGTAGATGGTGGAAGAAGTCGATGAGCAAGATCATTGCTTACAATATCATGAGTAGCAATCCAAGGTGCAAAAATCGCACACAAAATAACAAAAAAAATAATAACAAAACCCAATAAAGCAGAAATATTATGAAAAAATCTGATTACCGCATGATAAAATTTCTGTATATTCGCCTGAATAACTGACTGTGGAGCAGGCTCATTTAACCAATGCTTTAATTGTGATTTATTCTCGTGCAATATTGCCATAATTTAACGTGTCCTTGGATCGAAGATATTGTAAAGTAAATCAGAAAGTAAATTAATAACAATAAAGAAGCACCCTATAAGCAATGTACAGGCTACAACCGCATTCATATCACCTGCTAAAAGGGCATTAGTTAAATAACGTCCAAATCCAGGCCAAGCAAAAACAGTTTCTGTTAACACAGCACCTTCTAATAAAAAAGCATAAGAAAGTCCAACAACAGTAATAATTTGAACAGCAGCGTTGCGGAAAGCATGCTTCCAGACTGTTTGTCGCCATGATAATCCTTTAACACGTGCAGTAATAATATATTCTTGATTTAGTTGTTCAATCATAAATCCACGAGTCATACGACTAATATAAGCCATAGCACCAAAAGCTAGAATTAAAGCAGGCATAATAATATGGCTAAAAACGTTGCCAAAAGCCTCCCATTGCCCTTGCATTGCAGTATCCAAGAGAAAAAATCCCGTCTTAACTTCAAAAGAGTATTCATAAATAAAATCAATACGTCCTGGACCACTAATCCAATTGAGCTTAGCGTAAAATACCAATAATGCCATCAACCCAAGCCAAAAAGTTGGCGTTGAATAAACACACAATGTAAAAAGACGTACAAAATAATCAGTGGGTGAATTACGATACATTGCTGCAATGATACCCAATGGAATACCAAAGCTTGTACCAATAATAATAGCAACTGTTGCTAATTCCAGCGTTGGAGGAAATACATGCATGATATCTGCTAAAATAGGACGCCCTGAAATCAAAGAATCTCCAAAATCAAACAAAAAAATATTTTGAAGATAGGTCCAATATTGGATAATCAATGGCTTATCGAGGCCCAAGCGATAGAACATTTTATCATAAGCTTCTTGACTGATATTATCTCCAAGAATAGCAATAACAGGATCTAAAGGAAGAAGGCGACCAATAAAAAAAGTAATTGTTATTAAACCAATTAACGTAATAAATACCGAAATCAAAAGCTTAAAAATTTTTAAAAAAAAGATCCATATATAAAAACTTTTCTGATTTGGTAATACCGCTATATCCGTTTTTGACAATGATGAAGTTATCATAATATTTCCCTACCCACTTATGAGACATAAGTCTGGTGATATTTCCCGCCACACAGTCAAACAAATTTTAACCATACATCACATATGACTTCATTCATCATTTGATTGCATATATTTTTCAGCTTTATTATAATAAAGTCTGAAACTATTCCAGACCCATTTTTTCACTGCAGGTCCTATTCCAATAGTATAATATGTCTGGAATAAATAAGCCATAGGACCGTGATTTAAAATATAATTTTGTAGTTCCCGATACTGTTCAAAGCGTTTACTTTTATCTTCTTCGAATAAAGCATCCATCACCATCTTATTTGCCTTTGCATCATAATATCCAACCCGCCAAGCCAAATGCATATTATGCGGTTTAGTGAATGTTGGATCAGGGTTAAAAACATGATTCCATGAAGATGCATGTCCATCAGGATCAGCTGTATTCCAACTCATAATAGCAATATCATAATTTCCACCGCGAACGCGGCTTAATAATTGAGCTTGTGACATTTTTTCAATGGTAAGTTCAATGCCAATTTTATGTGCATTTTCTTGAATAATCTGCGCAACAGATGACATATAGGACAAACTGCCAATTAAAAGATTAGCCTTAAAGCCATTTACATGGCCCGCCTCATTAATTAACTGTTTTGCTTTTTTCAAATCCAACTTAAATGGCACACCCTCTTTTTCATCTAAAGCGCCTGGCACCCCCAAGGGCATATAACTTGCACGAGGGATAGCAATGCCTTTTAAAACAGTTTTACCAAGAATATCATAATCGACTAGATAACGAAATGCCAAACGTACTTTTTCATCGGCAAAAATTACATTCTTATTATTCAATGAAAGATAAACAGACTGTGGACGCAAAACACGATGAATTGCCAGAGGCCCTTCTTGTTTCTCAATATCCAATATATCCTCTGAAGAGAGATCACGGGATATATCTACAACACCCTTTTCCAAAAGAAATCTCTGACTCGTTGAGTCAGCTACATGAAATATTAAAATCCGCTCAATTTTTGGCTTTTCTCCCCAATAATGTTGCGCTGCCTGCAAAACAACCCGCTCTCCAGGAGACCAACGCACTAATTTATAGGGACCAACACAAGCTGAATGAGTAGCTAAGTATTTATTTCCCATATCATCATTAACAGCGTGCATTTCAAGTTTCTGCCGATCAAGCAAAGCAGAAGCATAAGACTGCCCAATTACAGTCAATATAAGACGCAGAGGATAAAGTTTATCAAATTGCATTTGTAAAGTTTTATCATCGAGAGCTTGAATATTTGTTTCAACATTATCTTTAGTAAATCCATAATCTTTTAAAGATTGAGCGTAACCCAATCCTAATTTAACAACCCGTTGCATTGACCAAGCAAGATCTTTTGCAGTAGCTAATCTTCCATCATCAAATTTTAAATCATCACGAAGATGAAAAATGATTTTTCTCCCATCATCTGAAACATCCCAAGATTTGGCCATGGCAGGCTGAATTTCTGTGAAGTTATGTGGATCATACTGTACCAATGCGCTGCAAATATTAGTTAATAATTCACTCGTTACTACTTCCACAGATTGTGCTGGATCAAAACTGGTAATCGAATCAATATTCCACGCCATCGTCAATGTATTTTTAGGTGATGCATGCAGCACTATTGGCATTAATCCACTAAAAAAAACAATTGATCCTAATAAAACATAAATTCTCTTAAATATTTTCTTATAGAGCCATTCTGTTTCCATTTTGTATTTTACTTCACCCTTTCAAATAAACCTCAATGATGACTTTTCAATTATAATACAGCACCTTATTCTTATTTTCTATGTATAGAGAAATATATTTTACTCCATTTCCCTAATTACTTGTTCTTTATATTTTACATAATCCAATATGCATTTACTTTTCAATTGCGTGATAGAAAATGCGCGGCGCACTATTCCAAAACCATTTTTTAATAGCAGGAGAGATGGCTACTACATTATATTTCTGATATAGAAAAGCATAAGGCCCTTTTTGCATAAATTCGTTTTGTAAATCAACATATCTTTGTACTCGTTTTGCTTCATCTTTTTCAAACAAAGCGTCTTGAACTTGTTGATTCATCTCTTCATCAAAATACCCATGTTGCCAACTAGGATAAGCTGTATTTTTAGCTTCAAACCGATTATCAGGGTTATAAACAATCCGTGAAGCTGTCGTATGAGGATCTAGAGATTCGCTATTCCATCCTAGTATAACTGTTTCAAAAGCACGTGCAGAAACTTTTGAAAAAAGCTGTGTTCCTGCAAGACGGTTAATTTTAAGACGGATACCAACCTTTGCTGCATTATCTTGAATGGCTTGAATAATCTGCAAAGAATTAGAAACCCCTATAAGAACACTTATTTCAAATCCATTTGGATACCCTGCTTCAGTTAAAAGCTGTTTAGCTTTCTTAAGATCAAGCTTAAAAGGCAATCCTTCTTTTTCATTTAAAGCACCTAAACTTCCAATAGGCATAAAACTAGCACGAGGAATACCAATACCCTTCAACACTGTTTTGCCAAGCCCTTCATAATCGATAAGATAACGCATAGCCAAACGCACTTTTTCGTGGGCTAAAATAGGATGTGTCATATTAAATCCCCAATAAAACATGCCTGGCTGTAATTTTTTTTCAATCCTAACATTTGTTTTTTCTGCAAGATCTTCTAAAATCTCTACTGTCAAATCACGTGCTACATCGATATCTTTTTTTTCTAGTAACAAACGTTGTATACTTGGCTCAGCAACATGACGAATCAGAACTTTTTTGAGCTTCGGTTTTTCTCCCCAATAATGAGGATTAGCACCCAACAACACTGCTTCCCCTGCACGCCATTTTATTAACTGATAGGGTCCAACACAAGCAGAATGAGTCGTTAGATATTGGCTTCCCATATCACCACCCTTCTCGTGTTTTATAATTGTTTCACGATCCAGTAAAAGAGCAACACGATTAGTGGCAATACTATTAAGAATGAGCTCTGCTGGATATGGTTTATCAAATTTCATCACAACAGTTTTTTCATCGAGCGCTTGAATAGCAGCATCAACTGTTTCTTCGGTAATACCATACTCTTTAAATGCTGCTGCACCTGCCATATCCAATTTAACAATCCGTTTCATACTCCAAATAAGATCACTAGCATTAGCAGATCGACCATCAGCAAACTTCAAATCATCGCGCAAATGAAAAGTAATTACTGTATTATTCTCGCCAGAAACATCCCAACTCTTTGCTAAACTAGGGATAATTTTAGTTGCATTATCGGGAGAAGAATCAACCAAACTAGAGCAAATATTGAGAATAATTTCATGACTATAAACATCATTTATTTGTGCTGGATCAAACGTCTTGATTGCATCAAGATTCCACGCCATTACGAACGTATCAACAGGTGTTTTCGCTAGTGTTTTTTGCCAAAAAATGTTCATAAACATAAGAATAGAAACAAAAAAACAGCTCGCTTTAAATACACTCTTTTTCACATTCATGGACTTTCCTTCCAGAATTTTATTATATAGATTAGCTACTTAAATTTAAATCAATGAATTCACATCAGAAAATTCCGATTAAAAGCTATTTAACTTTTAAAGACCAAACTAAAAAAAGCAAGCCCTCTTTGCATTTAAAGTTTTCAAAACTCTATAAAAATACAGAATACCAACCCCTCTAATCACTTTTCAAGACTAACACAATCACAAGACAACATACAACTCAATGCATTTTATTCATTAAAAAATAGATCTATCATTAAGATCTAATACACCCCGCATAAACAGCCAAATATTAGTTTCTCCATATTATTTCGTGTTATAAAAATTTTACAACAGTGCTTAAATATTTTGCAAATTTATCGACAAAAACATCCTTCAAGATGATCATTAACGATCCCTACCGCCTGCATAAAAGCGTAACAAGTAATAGGACCCACAAATGTCCAACCACGCTTTTTTAAATCTTTAGAAAGACGAATAGATGCAGGAGTTACAGAATTAGTTTTCCATATCTGAAAATCTGTCTTTTCATATCTTTCAGACTGTAGTGACTGAAAAGACCAAAAATAACGAGATAAACTGTTCCATTCTGCTATAATTTCCTGGGCTCTAAGAGCATTATTGACAACCGATCTAATCTTACCTGGATGGCGAATAATACCCTTATCTTGCATCAATATTTCTATTTTTTCTTCATCATACTGTGCAATCTTTTCAAAATCAAAATAATCAAAAGCATGATAAAAATTGGATATTTTTCTTAAAACTGTTAACCAAGAAAGCCCTGCTTGAAAACCTTCAAGACATATTTGTGCAAACAAACAACGATCATCAAAAACAGGTTTGCCCCATATATCATCATGATAAGCGCAATAAAGTGGATCAGTCCCTGCCCACGAACAACGAATTTTTCCATCCTCCCCCATAAGAAGACCTTCATCAAGCATGAACATTCACCATATCAAAAAAGCGTTCCTTGACCATCTTTCTGCCGCTTTAATCGCTTAGAGTTTGGCAAATTTTTAGAAACGGAATTACAGGTTGAAACATTAATTTCACCATCAAAAAATCGTAAGCTTATCTCTCCTGTTCTAGGAAGCTGCACTAATCGTTTAATTGGTTCATTTTTTTGCCCTAAAGCTAAAACAAAACCACGCTCTAAAATACTTTGATAAGATGTACTTTTTAAAAGTCTAAATGCCATTTCTATTTGGACACGTTGTTTTTCAACATTACGTAAAAAAGCGTGATGAAGACGTACTGTATACTCTTTTGTATTTTGTTGGGCTTTTTTAGTATTCAATAAACGTGGGGAAAGCCGGATAACAAGTGTATAAAAACAAAAACGTTTTTTATCATAGTTAACACAGAGAGCACGTTGCAACCGGCTTGAAATTTCATCAAAGTGACGCCGCGGCGAAGCAAATAACTGATCAACAGTAGGAAGACCTCGTACAACAGCAGATAATTTTTGTTTATAAAAACTAAAATAACGCGCCGATCCCACAAAAAAGCGTAAATTAAGTGAGGCTAATTGCGTTTCAAGATCTAATTTAACTGGTACAGCTCTTTCTGCTGCTCCTGTAGGAGTGGGTGCTCGCCAATCTGCAACATAATCAATGAGTGTCCAATCTGTTTCATGTCCAACTGCAGAAATAATTGGAATAGCAGATGCACTAACGGCACGGACAACTGCTTCATCATTAAATCCCCATAAATCTTCTAAACTCCCCCCACCACGCGCCACAATAATAAGATCAGGTTTAGATAGAACCTTTCCTAAAGGCAATGCATTAAACCCGGCAATAGCAGCGGCAATTTCTTGACCACTGGTCTCTCCCTGAACTCGTACAGGCCAAACTAAAATATGTAAAGGAAAACGATCTGATATACGATGAATAATATCACGGATAACAGCTCCTGTTGGTGATGTCACGACTCCTATAATTCGAGGCATATAAGGCAATTTTTTCTTCTTCGCATCATCAAACAAGCCTTCATCTGCAAATTTTTTCTTACGATTTTCTAAAAGAGTCATCAAAGCGCCAACCCCTGTTGGCTCAAGAGTGTCAATAATAATTTGATATTTTGATGATCCCTGATAAGTTGTTAACTTACCTACAGCAACCACTTCCATTCCTTCCTCAGGAGGAAATTGGAGCTTTTCTATTACACCTCGCCAAATAACAGCTTCTAATCGAGCTTTATCGTCTTTTAAAGCAAAATAGGCATGTCCTGAAGCGTGTACACCGCGATAACCTGATATCTCCCCACGCACTCGTACATAACCAAACTTTTCTTCAACAATACGTTTTAAAGCTCCTGCTATTTCAGAAACACTAAACTCTGCCACATTTGTTGCTACTGATTTTTCAAGAAACAAATCCATCGTATTATTCAATTCGCTTATATTGATGATAGACTAAAGTGCAGTGATAAGATTACATATGTTGTCATTATTTTTTGTATATAGCACATCTTTTTGAAGAAAAACCTATTCACCTTATTTTAGAATAAAATAAACTTTTTAATCTTTACCGACAACGGGAATTATAATTTTTTTAAATCTCTTCCATATTATTTTAGCATCAATATCACATTCACTCTTATCGCATATAAATATTGATTTATTGAATAATTTCTCAGAAAAGGAAGTTTATATTTAAGCAGTACAACAATATTATTTTTCTTTTTTATAGAATCATTCAACAAAAAATTAAACGCCTTAGAGTTTTTCTTTATTCTAGTCTTTCCGAAAAGCAAAACGGCATAAAAATCCTGTAGCCATAGCAACAAAAACTGCAACTATTCCATACCAAAAACTATGTTTGCGCGCTTCATGAAAAATTGTATAGACAATATGTGCTTTAACAATTTCAAGAGTAGTTGTCGCACTACTTATATACTGCCCATCACGGAAAAGGTAAGCATTCACATGATAACGCCCAACAGGAATATTTGCAGGTAATTGAAAATGTGCTGTAAATAATGAACCAGAACCAAAATAAACACCACCCACTTCTTCATGATAGAGATTCTTAGCTTTCTGTAAATTTATCAACTCATTACGGAAACTTTGTATTTTTTCTTGATCTTTTTCATCAGTTGAAAGAAAAAAATAAGATAACCCTAAACCTAAACGTTTATAACTCTCAGCATCAGTGATATTATCAATTTCACGCGTCGTTGCCACTGAGTAAAATAGTGGAGCATTTTTAAAAGTTACGCAATCTGCATTAATCCATATTCCTGCCTTACGTTTCTTTTTTCGCACAATCATCGATCGAGTTTGCCCTTCTAAACTAACAATGACATCGTAACGATCTTGTCGACGAAATAACGGATTCATATTTTCTAAAACACCAGCAATATATAGATCATGACCAGAAAAATTTGCACCAACTGTGATCGTATTTGTTGTAACAATAATTTGAACAACTTCTTTCTCTCCTGATATAATTCCTTCACTGCCCTGTGCCTTTATAGAAAAAGAAACGACACAAAACCAGCTTGTCATGATAAATAAGAGGAATAATTTATCCATTATTATCTCATAAGAATAACAAGAGAAAAAAGATTATCAGGGCGTATAAATAATTGGAAAGCTAAACGCATACATACAATTATGACAAGAAACGCAAGTGCCAGACGTAATTGTTCTGCTTTTAACTTTTGTCCAGCCCTTACTCCGTATTGGGCTCCAATCGCTCCTCCAATTGTAAGTAAAAAAGCTAAAACAATATCAACTGACTGGTTACTAACACTTTGCAAAACAGTAGTAAAAGCTGATACAAACGTCATCTGAAAAAGTGAAGTTCCAACCACAACACTAGTTGGAACATGTAAAAGATAAATCAGTGCTGGCACCGTAATAAATCCCCCACCAACACCCATAATAGAGGATAACAGCCCCACAATAAAACCAATTCCTAAAACTGGAATAATACTTACACAAATCATCGATGTTTGAAAATAAACTTTAAACGGCAATCGATCGATCCAATTATAATAACTAGGAGGATGAGGAGTGATTTCTTTTTTTTTGTGCTGTCGCATCATAGCACATAGACTTTCAATCATCATCAAACTCCCAATACTTCCAAGAAGCAAGACATAAAGAAGTGAAATAATAAAGTCTAACTGCCCTACTTTCCTAAGAAGAGAAAAAACTTGAATACCGATAAAAGATCCAATTCCCCCTCCAATTACCAAAAGAATACCAAGTTTAATATCAAGAGTACGTTTTTTAAAATGCGTAATTGCTCCCGTTACAGATGACGCGATTACCTGATTAGCTCCTGTTCCAACAGCAATGGTAGGAGGGATATCATAGAAAATCAATAAAGGCGTAATTAAAAAACCACCACCAATTCCAAAAAGTCCTGAAAAAAAACCAACGACTGCCCCCATGCCAATTAAAATTAGCATACTCAATGACAATTCAGCAATTGGTAAATAAATACTCACTAATTCAAAATCTTCAAAAATTTAAGATTTGTTTTTAACTTCTTCTTTCAATATTCTTTATTTTTATAATATAACTTTAACATCGTGCCTATTTCCACCAAGCTATGAATTAATATTCATAACACATCTCTCATATCCTTTAATATAACTGAATAGCAACAGACCAAAACTAATAACAGATAAGATTACATGATAACGTGAAAGTATATTCTAACGACTATTCTTTGAAAGAAAATGCACGCCGAACCCCTGCAAAGAAACCACTTAAGAATTGAACATCGGGTGAATTTTTATTTGTTAGAGAATTTTTCAATGGTTTTACAAAATCCGTTGATAAGGAATTTATATTCTCTTGTTCTAATGTATCCCCGTTATTTATTTGTACTGGCTGCATTGTATCTTTTTTCAAAATACTGGATGTTTTATAAGATTGAGAATTCTTATTTTCTTCACAGACCATATGTGCAAGATAGCGTACAGCTGAATTAATTGATTGAGAAGAAGATTTGCGCTGTTTTATTATTGTTTTTTGCGAACTTTCTTTTTCGTAAAGAAGAGTCTGCACTAATGTTTTAATCTGCTCTAAATCCTCAAAAAGCTTTTTTTCTTTCTGATTCCGAGCGTAATGCTCAGCTAAAATTGCCCGACTAATTTCATTTAAATAAGATTTTATACTATCATCTACAGAGCTCTTCTTAGCCAACTGACTATGCGTTTTTTTTATCTGCATTTTTTCATAAACATAACGTAACTTAGCAGAAATATCTGACATCCTTATTTCAGAAGGTGCTTGTATTTCCTGAATTTGATTAACAGTAGAAGTAAAACAATGTTTTTGCTTAACTGGCTTCAGCACATCATGTTTAATATTCACAGATTCTACCTCTTACTTATATTCAATATGAATCACATTAATTAATGAAAAATGTGATCTATTTTAGTAAATAGAGCTTTAAAAATAATAAAAAAATTGAAAATAATTGTATAAGATTAAGTAGGCTAAACGTATTTTTACAATCAAATATAATAAACATTGAGATTAAACAAAAATTATGCGTTAAAAATAGAAAGAGAAAAATACAAATAAACACAGAGAAGCTTATATAACTAAAAATAAGTATGATAAAATTCAATTTTAAATGATTTGGTTTCTCATAATTATTACTATAAACTCGTAGACACATAAACAAAGAGGATCGTCATGAAAATAATTGTCGCTGTCAAACGTGTTATTGATCACAATATCAAAATACGTGTTAAATCTGATAGCACAGGCGTTGATTTATCCCATGTTAAAATGTCTATGAACCCTTTTGATGAAATCGCTGTAGAAGAAGCAATTCGACAAAAAGAAGCTGGAAAAATTTCAGAAATTATTCTTGTCTCAATTGGACCAGAAGCAGCACAAGAAACCTTACGAACAGGACTTGCAATGGGAGCAGATCGCGCTATCCTTGTAAAAACTGATGAAATACTCGAACCCTTAGCAATTGCTAAAACTTTAAAAGTTATTATTCTTGAAGAAAAACCAGATATGGTCTTTTTAGGGAAACAAGCCATTGATGATGAATGCAATCAAACTGGCCAAATGCTCGCAGGTCTTCTTGGTTGGGGACAAGCAACTTTTGCTTCATGTTTAAATATAGAAAATGGACGAGCTCAAATCACCCGAGAAGTAGATAACGGCACACAAACTATTTGTCTTCCTCTTCCCATGGTTATGACTGTTGATTTGCGGCTTAATGAACCACGCTATACCTCCCTTCCTAATATTATAAAAGCTAAAAAGAAACCCATTGAGCAAAAGGATATTGCTAATCTTTGTGTTGATACGCAAAAACGCCTCACAATGCTTAGTATTGAAGAACCCCAACCCCGTCAAACTGGTATAAAAGTAGCAAATGTCACTGAGCTTATTAATGTACTCAAAAAAATAAATTGCATTTAAAGTATGCTAACAAATAATCAAAAGTAATAACGCATAAAAGGGCAAAAACTTATGGCAATTCTTTTATTAGCTGAACACAATAACCATTCCTTAGCACAAGAAACAGCGAAGGCTCTCACTGCTGCTCAATTAATTGGTAAGGACATAGACATTCTCGTTTGTGGAATGAAGGTTCATGCTATTGCTGAAAACTGTGCTCAATTGGTTGGCGTTCGACAGGTACTTGTTGCCGAAGCTGATTATTTAGCACATCAATTAGCTGAGCCCATGGCAGCAACAATTGTTGAACAAGCGAGCGCTTATGATGTGATCATGGCAGCTTCAACAACGACTGGAAAAAATGTCATGCCACGCGTCGCTGCTCTTCTCGATCTCATGCAAATTTCAGACATTATTGCTGTTGTCGCATCTGATACCTTCAAACGACCAATATATGCTGGTAATGCTATTGAAACCGTACGCACAAATGATCGTAAAAAAATTATAACAGTACGTACGGCTTCTTTCCCGCCAACAGCCAAAGGAAATGTTGCCCCTATTAAAACAATAACACCAGCTCCTAACCCAAATCTTTCTTTCTTCGTCAAAGAAGAAATAAACAAAAGTGATCGTCCAGATCTTACTTCAGCACAAATTATTGTATCAGGTGGACGAGGTCTCGGTTCGGAAGAGCAATTTAAAGCACTACTTTTGCCGCTTGCAACCAAGCTCGGAGCTGCCTTAGGAGCAAGCCGAGCAGCCGTCGATGCAGGCTATGCCCCTAATGATTGGCAAATCGGACAAACAGGAAAAGTCGTTGCTCCCAAACTCTATATTGCTATTGGCATCTCCGGTGCCATCCAGCATCTAGCTGGAATAATGGATGCACAAACCATTGTTGCTATTAATAATGACGAGGAGGCTCCCATTATGCATATTGCTGATTACGCTCTTGTAGGTGATCTTCATCATATTATTCCTGAACTGGAAAAAGCTTTGTAAGACATGAGTGCAGAGATACATCCCCAGCATGAAACTATAGAATGCGATATCATCATTGTAGGTGGAGGGCCAGCAGGGCTTTCTGCTGCTATCCGTTTAAAACAGATCAATCCTGAACTTTCTATTATAATACTAGAAAAAAGCATAGAAATTGGGGCGCATATTCTGTCAGGAGCAGTCATTGATCCCATTGGTATCGATACACTTTTGCCAGAATGGAGAAATGAGCAAAATCATCCTTTCGCAACGCCTGTTAGTAGCGATCAGCTTTTTCTACTCACACCTCAAAATGCCCAAATTTTTCCTAATATTCTCCGCCCTCCAATTTTATCAAATAATGGTTGCTATATTGTTTCTCTCGGAAACGTCTGTCGTTGGCTAAGCAAAAAAGCTGAAGAATTGGGTGTTGAAATTTATCCTGGCTTTCCAGTATCCGATATTCTCTGCAATGATCACGGAGCTGTTATTGGTGTCCTTACAGGCGATATGGGTGTTAAAAAAGATGGAACTCCTGGAACAAATTATATACCAGGAACAGCTTTATTGGCAAAATATACCCTGATTGCAGAAGGAGCACGTGGCTCCATTGCTAAAAAACTCATACAAAAATTTAATCTTAGCAAAGATAGGGAACCACAAAAATTTGGTCTCGGACTTAAAGAATTATGGGAAATTGACCCTCAAAAACACAAGCTCGGTTTAATTCAACATTTCACTGGTTGGCCATTGGATAATGATACTGGTGGTGGAGGTTTTCTCTATCACCAAGCAGAAAATTTGATTTCTGTTGGTTTTGTCGTGCATTTGGACTATAAAAACCCTTATCTCTCTCCTTTTGAAGAGTTTCAACGTTTTAAAACGCATCCTAAACTCTACGAACTCTTTAAAGACGCAAAACGTCTTGCTTATGGTGCACGCACCATCAGTGAAGGAGGATGGCAATCTGTTCCAAAACTGACTTTTCCTGGTGGAGCGCTTATTGGCTGTTCTGCCGGTTTTGTCAATGTACCTCGTATCAAAGGTTCACATAATGCTATATTATCTGGCATATTAGCGGCTGAAAAAATCGCCACAGCTCTTACCCAAGGTCGTGCCCATGATGAAATTACAGAAATTGAAGACCACTGGCGCAAAAGTCCTATTGGCAAAGATCTTTATGCAGTACGAAATGTTAAACCACTCTGGGCAAAATACGGTACCAAATACGGTATCATGCTAGCGGGTTTTGATTTATGGTGGCAAAAATTTTTCCGTTTTTCTTTATTTAGAACACTGCCTCATGAAAAAGAAGACTATGAATGTCTCGAACCAGAGGAAAAATTTTATCCTATTGCTTATCCTAAACCAGATGGTGTTGTAACCTTTGATCGTCTTTCTAGTATAGCTCTTTCCAATACACACCACGAAAAGAACCAACCTTGCCATCTCAAAGTAATTTCCATAGAAAAACAAAAAAGCTCTGAATATGCGGTCTATGGAGGTCCTTCGACACGCTACTGTCCTGCCGCTGTCTATGAATGGATAAAACATAATGATCATGAAACTTATATGATCAATGCTTCAAACTGCATACATTGCAAAACTTGTGATATAAAAGATCCTAATCAAAATATTCATTGGGTCTGTCCACAGGGCAATGAAGGGCCTGTTTATCAAAATATGTAACGAAGTATCTTTGCTACAAAAATTAGATATTATAAATTCAATCAAGAATGCATTTTATTCAAAAAAATTCTTAATATTTTTAATATTGCATAATTGATGTAATCAATTCCTAAAACAAAAAGAATAACATTGTACATTATATCTTCAAACATAAGCTTTGGATAATTGCAGTAGATTTCCCATCTAGCTCACTTCATCACTTACTCTATTTGCAATACCTAAAAAAGGCTATGCAATGCATAGCCTTTCTACTCTACTACTAAAACTATACTCAAATTAATTACGAAACAAAGCTAAAATATTCTGACTTCCTTGATTAGCTATAGAAAGAGCTTGAATACCAAGCTGCTGCTGAACTTGCAGAGCAGCCAATTTAGCAGATTCTGCATTCATATCAGCATCAACAAGCGCACCAATACCTACTTCAATATTATCTAGCAACTTTTTAACAAAGTTTAACTGAATATTTACCAAATTAACAGCAGCTCCAATTTTAGAACCTGCAGTCAAAGTCACATTAACTGCATCACGTACTGTATTCTGAACACTTGTCATGATCATACGTTGTATATCTGTATGTAACTCGCCAACACCTTCTAATTCAGTAAAATCAGCTAAAGTCATACCATTAAGCACACCTTGGAATGCACCTTGTGCTGTATCGTATGCTTTTTTGCCTTCTTCCACAGCCTTGTCAGCATCTTCTACAGCTTTTTTAGCATCTTCTACAGCCTTTTTAGCTGCCTCATCTTCAGGATTGGCAGCAAGCGCAGCTTCTGCCTTAGCAAGATCAGCCTTTGCCTTCGTTGCAGTATCTTCTAATGCCTTATACGTAGCATGCGCAGCACTGAATTCTTCAATTCCCTTCGCAGCGACACCTTCTCCACTGGTTCCAAAAATACCTCCCAAGACACCTTGAGTCATATCAATCGTACCATCAGGACCAATAACACCAAAATTCAATTCTGGGCCACCAATATCAATCATATCAACATAAACAGCTGTACCTTCACGACGATACCCTGCTGCCATACCAACAGTTTGACCTCCATTGGAGAGAATATTCTTTCCACCAAAAGAAGCTGATTGAACTGCATTAGAAATATTTCTCATATTTCCTATAAGGGAATCCTGAATCTTGGCAATGTCATCACTTCCTTTTTCACGAGCGGAAACCATTGATTTTTGAATATCATCAAGAGCTTCTTTAGTAAGACTAATTGCCGTATCAGCAATACCAACTTGTTCTTTACCCAAGTTAATTGCATCCACAATAGCACTCATCGTGTTACTGTCATGTCTCATCATTGATGAAATCGACCAATATGCAGTATTGTCAGAAGCATTATTGATACGCAAACCTGTCGAAACACGATCTTTCGACCGATCCAAATTAGCATCAATGTTACGTAAAGTTTGCAATGCGGTTATTGCAGATTTATTTGTAAGTAAACTTGTACCCATAATATCGTCCCTATAACGAAAAAATAAAAAAAGGGACATGCTGTTCTACGCAGCGAATGATAGAGCGACATCATGCCTATTGAATAAAATGGAATTCAACCTATCACTGCAGTTACAATATCAAATAAAAAATAATTAATCAAGTTTTTTATTCAGTCTGTGGACAAACCTTTATTTTCTGCAAAGTTTTCTCAAGAGCCATTGTTAAAGCACGTTGCCCACCTTGATGAGAAAAGCAATTCGATAAAAATTCATTGGTTCCTCCTTTCGTTGAAAATTCTCTTTCAAAGGAGGAAAAATTAACAGCTGTTGAGTGACTGGCTTCTGTCTCTTTGCGCATTTCATCGGAAAGATTAGCAAACATCATAGTAAGAAAATTTTTTGAATAAATTGGATCTAATCCCTTATTGACCAACCACTGATATGCTGTTTCTATAAAATTAAAATAAACCCCCATCAATGAACCCGCCGTCATGAAAAGATTAAACTGATCTTCTTCATTAAGGATGATTACACCTCCTAATGCATTAAACATCGTACGTAAAAATGGATGATCCGGATAGATTGGTGTTATATTTTTGCATTCCGCAATAAAAGGCAGTGGAACAGCGCGATAAACTTTATGGTTGATCCATCCCTCAATTTCTACCGTTGGTGCCATTGCAAGAACAGAAACAACAAGCTGATCCGAACGAAAAGAAAGAGAACGCAATACCTCTTCTGCAATTTGATTGGGCAAACACAGAAAAACACAATCACTCATGTCCAATAATTTTTGGTTATTTTCCGCAATCGTGACCTTCTCATATACACGCGCAAGATGCTCTGCCCTCTGTGCATTACGCGGAGAAATGATAATTGACTGCACATCAAAAGTGCTTGCCATTAAACCATCCACCATTGCAGCACTAATTGTACCCGTCCCAAGAAAACCAATTCTCATTTCTATTTCTCATCCCCATAAGTAAAGCTTATTACGACTACAGATTAACACAAAATTCTTTCTAATAAAAAGAAATCATCTCTTTGAAAACAAACTTTGCGCTGTCAAAACCTCTATAGGTTAATCCTAACACTATAGCCATAGCGTGATGAAAAAATAAATATACCCTTTTTCTGTTCTTATCTTTTAAAATCTGTTATCTTTATATACAATATGGATAGCGCATGCCTATTAGATAGGCATGCATATAAATAAAAATCGCTTTAACTCGCTCTGTTTCATTTAATATAAGTGCTGATAGAAGCAGCAACAGATAGAATGGCAAGAATAATCATTCCTAAATAAATTTTAGGTTTATCTAATAAAATTGGAAAAGCAGAAAACCAACCAATAATAGCCGCTAATAATGCAAATAAAAAACCGGGTTTATTCATAGTCACAATATGCACTGCCATTAAACCACTAATAATCAGCATTCCAAAAACAATTAGTAATCCTGTTGCAAACTTTTCATAATCATCCATATTTTTTCCTCATCTTGATGAAATATCTCTTCTTCTCTCTCAGTCTATGCGCATACAAAACAGAATATCTTTAGCGACTAGGGTGCAATATGTTTATTGATAAGGCTTAAAAAATGCCGGAATATGCTGAGGCCAACACCATGGCAAAATTGCAATCAAATCAAACCGCACACATAAAAGGGAACGATCCTTTTGTTGAGCAAGCCAAATATCAGCCGTTGCCTCAATACGTTTTTCACTTGTTCGACAAACAGCAGTCATTGCTTCAGCCAATGTTGAACGCGCTTTTACTTCAACAATTAAAACAAGATTTCCACGTCTTGCTATTAAATCAATTTCACCACATTTTGTTTTAAAACGCCTTTTAACAATACGAAATCCTTTCAAACGCAACCACCAAGCTGCCCATCTTTCCGCACGAAGACCCCGATAAAAAGAGACTTGCTTACGTTTTTTTTGCCTCATCTCTTCTTCCCTTTAAAAGAGTTAAACGCTGAAAAAGTTCCTGTTTTTTACACCCTGTTTTCTTTGCAGCTAAAGCAGCTGCTTTAGCTGCAGGATAAACACTTGCTAACTCTAGTAATATCTTATTAATCTCATGAGCACCTATTGCCTCGAAAGAATTTGTTTCTCCTCCAACTAGTATAACAATTTCCCCACGAATACGGTCTTTTTTTTGATAATTTTCAACTAAACTTCCTAAAGTAGAAACATCGACTGTTTCAAACTTTTTAGTTAATTCGCGACATATTGCGGCTGGACGGTCAGCTGTAAAAATAGTAACCATATCTTGTAAAGCTTCTACAAGACGATGGGGAGATTCATAAAAAACTAAAGTTGCAGGAACAGCCTTTAATTGCTCTAACTGCTTCTGACGTTGCGCTTTTTTCGCGCTCAAGAAACCTGCAAAGAAAAAACTGTCCGTAGGAAGACCTGTCGTTACAATAGCTGCTAAAAAAGCTGATGCACCGGGAATTGGGATAATTTTATGACCTGCTTTCCGTGCTTCTTCTACCAATCTAAACCCAGGATCAGAAATAAGAGGAGTTCCAGCATCTGATACAAGTGCCACTGTTTTATTTTCTGCCAACGCTGCTAACAACATCAATCGTGCTTTTTGTGCATTATGCTCATGATAAAGAAAGAGTTTTCTCCGAATACCATAATGATCCAATAAAACACGCGTTACTCGCGTATCCTCACAAGCTAAAATATCAACTCCTGCAAGCACTTGTAAAGCACGAATAGTTATATCTGCTAGATTGCCGATAGGTGTTGCTACCAAATAAAGCCCTAATTCTATAACAGGTGCAGAATAAGCGTGAGCACCTATAAAATATGTTTTTTCACTCATGCTCTTTCTTTATCCTAGGTGTTCTCTTTTTCTACAAGATTACATCCATAATTTTCACTGATAATGATCAGCCATTTCTGCCAAAATCGCTTTTGCTGCAGCTAAGGGATTGATCGCTTGAATAATCGGTCGTGCTACTACAAGATGGCTTGCACCAGCATCTAATGCTTCCTTTGGAGTCATCACTCGTTTTTGATCACCTCTATCACTTCCTGCAGGTCGAATCCCTGGCGTTACTAAGGCCATATCAGTTCCAATAATCTTCCGCAAATTGGCTGCTTCACGGGCTGATGCAACAATTCCACCCATTCCTGCTTCTCGAGCTTGTTCAGCTCTTTTAATTGTTAAATCTGCTAAATTCTCTCTATAACCGGCATTTTTCAGATCAACTTCATCCATTGATGTCAATACCGTCACCCCCAACAAACATAAGTCGCTTCCTTGAGCAGCTGAAACAGCTGCTTGCATAGCTGGTGGATAAGCATGGATCGTTAGCATTGAAACACCCAATTTTGCAATATTCTCTACAGCTCTCGCAATCGTATGATCAATATCTAATAGTTTCATATCAAAAAATACTTTTTTTCGCGCTTGAATAAGATCTCTAATGAATTCCATTCCTCCAGAAAAAACAAATTGATAACCAATTTTATAAAAACTGACATAATCACCTAATTGTGTAACTATTTTTTCTGCTTGCTTCATATCTGGAACATCTAATCCAACAATAAGACGTCCACTCACTGTCGCTCCCATAAAAATACTCCTTTAAATTTCATGATCATTTGGTCTCAATGAACCATACGAGAAAAATAAAAATTCAAGAAAGTTTATTTTTCACCTGGTGAATCATTGTACGATAAAGGTTGGCATACTCCCCTTCAGGATCAGCAACAAAAATTGGCACACCATCATCTGAAGAAGACCGTAAAATTGCATCAAGTGGCATTTCTGCCAAGAAAGGGATTCCCCGACTTTCTGCTTCTGATCGCGCTCCACCATAACCAAAAATATCATAGCGTCTCCCAGTATCAGGAGCAATAAAATAACTCATATTCTCAATAAGCCCCAAAATAGGAACTTCAACTTTCATAAACATTTCTATTGCTTTGCGTGCATCAACCAAAGCAAGATCTTGTGGTGTCGAAACAATCAACGCACCTGTTAACTGAACCTGCTGAACAAGTGTTAATTGCGTATCTCCTGTCCCTGGAGGCATATCAACCACCAAAACATCAAGAGGTCCCCATAAAACATCTCTAAGTAATTGAGTTACTGCAGCCATTACCATAGGACCACGCCACACTATCGGTTTTTCCTCTTCAATCAAAAAACCCATCGACATTAATTTGAGACCAAATTTTTCAAGAGGTTGTAGCTTTTTACCATTAACCATTCTTGTTTTTTGATTAATAAGTCCTATCAAACGTGGCAGAGATGGACCATAAATATCTGCATCCATTAAACCCGTTTTAAAACCAGCATCTTGTAGAGCTAATGCAATATTTATTGCCATTATAGATTTACCAACCCCCCCTTTTCCAGAAGCAACTGCAAGAACATGTCGCACACCTTCTATTGGTGTCTTCATGAGTAAAGCACCACCTCCTTTGCGTTTTGGTGTATAAACAGTTGTATTTTTATTTACCTGAGAAGAAAATACCCTCGATTTTTTTTCTGCCGTAAGCGTAACCATAACGGCTTTAACTCCTTCTATGGCAGATACAACTTCCTCAGCAGCACAACGCAATGGTTCAAATTCCTGCACATATCCATCAGGAACAGTAATTGAAAAGAAAACCTTTCCATCAGCAATAAATATTTCTGAAAGAAGTCCTAGTGATACAATATCATTCTCAAAACTAGGACTTTTAACTTTATGTAATTCTTGACGGATAACCTCGCGTGTAACAGAATCCACGCTCTTTCCTCTCTATACAAATACTAGATAATGCAGCAATAAGGATGAAAAACATTCAAGTCAACTGCTTATCTAATTTTCTCCTGTGAAAGCAATGATACTGTATCCAAAAGCACAATAAATCTGATAATTCGAAATAAAACAATTTTAAAATATAAAACTATGAAAAATGAAAGCCTTTTTCTTATGCAAAAGCAATGCAGAATTTATCTTACATCTCAATTGTTGAATATTTAATATAATGCAAAAAACGAAGATAAATTAATTATATAGTAAATGATCATTTTTTCTCAATAAAGCGACAAATTAAATGCGTATTAAATAACTTAAATGCATATTAATAAAGGTTTGTTTTCACATTGCTGACAAATACTCTATAATTGACTTTTTTGATGTTTTCTTTTATTGAAAACAATGTTCACTTTAGAAATTTTTGGTAAATAATTTTTTTTATCAAGCATATAATAGAACCAAGAAGGGCCGTACACCGCGGTTTTAAATAAATGAAACGTACTTACCAACCCTCTAAACTTATTCGTAAACGTCGTCATGGTTTCCGTGCTCGTATGGCAACTGCTGGTGGGCGTAAAGTTATTGCAGCTCGGCGCGCTCGTGGTCGCAAGCGGTTATCTGCTTAACTGTAATTTCACAATAAACTGAAATATTTGCTTTTGTCCATAAAGATTGGGGTCTATAAATTATAGAATAAGCATTTAGCAAAACTGCAAAGAATCTTTTATATGAAACAAAAGTGCCCTTGTCGCATTCGCAAGAGAGTAGATTTTTTGGCTGTACACACAGGAGAGAAGCGGCGTGGTCCTTTTTTTTTACTTGAAATAAAGCGCCGTGAACAGACAACAAAAAACAAATATCCTCTTACCGCACGTGTAGGCTTTACTGTAACACGAAAAAATGGCAATGCTGTTCAACGTAATCGTATTAAAAGACGTTTGCGTGAAGCTGTTCGAGTTGGACTAACAAATGAGATGGAAGCAGGAACTGATTACGTTATTATTGCCCACCGTAATGTTCTCCATGCGCCTTTTACACTTCTCATTAGCGAATTAAGCCGACGAATAAAGCCAAAAACGAGAAAAACAACGGTAGTAGGATAATATAAATGGAATATAACCGCAATTTTTTTATCGCCATTGGACTATCTTTTGTGGTTTTCGTTGCATGGCATTTTTTGTACATTGTTCCTCAACAAGCAAAATTGCAAGAATCAAAAATAATCGCACAAAAATTATCAAACCATAATGCAACACTTCCTACGAATGATACGCATTTTTCTAATAATGCAATGACAGATGACACAGTGCCTGTAGCTAATCTCCCTATAACACCTGAAATTCGTCAAGCGGAATTAGCCAAAACAAACCGTGTTTTAATTAAAACTAATGAACTTGAAGGCTCTATTAATCTTGTCGGTGGGAAATTTGACGATCTTCTACTCAAAAAATATCGCCTAAAAGTAGATAAAAAATCACCAGAAATTACTTTATTGAATCCTGGCGGACTTCCAACAGCTTATTTTGCTGAATTCGGTTTTACGAGTTCATCCTTACCAGCAAAGGCCTTGCCACAATCCAATACAAAATGGCAACTTGAAGGTCACAATACAACATTAACACCCTCAACACCCATCACCTTAGTCTATAATAATGGACAGGGGCAAATTTTTCACCGTACTTTTTCAGTCGATGACCATTACATGTTTACCATTAAAGATTCTATTAGCAATGAAAGTAGTAGCCCTATATATCTTTCCTCTTATGCTCGAATTGCACGCGCTGCTCCACCAGAAGATACAAATGCAACCTATTTACTCCATGAAGGTATGATTGGTATCGCAGGTGATTCGCTTAAAACTGAAAAATATACAGCCTTAGCAGAACTTAGCCCTAATCCTAAAAATGGTCAGAAAAGTGTTATTTTTCCTAACATTACAGGAGGATGGATTGGTATAACCGATAAATATTGGGCTGTAGCAGTTATTCCTCCACAAGATAAAGAATATACAAGTCGTTTTGTTTATTTTGATCGATTGAATACCCATTATCAATCCGATCTGCAAAGTGCGCTCTTAACAGTTCCTCCCCATGAAACAAAAACCATCATCAACCGTTTTTTTGCTGGTGCAAAGCGAGTTGAAATCATTAATCACTATCAAAATCAATTAAAAATTAATAAATTTAGTCTTCTCATTGATTGGGGTTGGTTCGATTTCATTACCAAGCCGATGTTTGCTCTTATTGACATACTTTATAAATATACAGGAAATTTTGGTGCTGCTATCCTGCTTATTACAGTGCTCTTGAAAATACTTTTATTTCCACTCGCTCATAAATCTTATAAATCTATGGCGCGTATAAAACTTATACAACCGGTGATGCTAGAAATTAAAGAAAAGTATGCAAATGATCGGAATAAACAACAACAAGCAATCATAGAATTATATAAAACAAAAAAAATTAATCCTTTTGCAGGTTGCTGGCCTATACTAGTTCAATTCCCTATATTTTTTGCTCTCTATAAAGTTCTTTATATTACCATTGAAATGCGACATGCGCCTTTCTTTGGTTGGATTCAAGACTTAGCAGCACCTGACCCAACTTCTATTTTTAATTTATTTGGCTTATTACCTTATGCAGTACCAACATTTCTTATTCTAGGAGCATGGCCTTTAATCATGGGGATAACAATGTTCCTACAAATGCAGATGAATCCGCTTCCTCAAGATCCAACACAAGTTATCGTTTTTAGATGGATGCCAGTTATCTTCACCGTTATGCTAGCTTCTTTCCCAGCTGGTCTTGTAATCTATTGGGCATGGAACAATATATTATCAATTATTCAGCAAAGCATTATAATGAAATGTCAAGGCGTAAAAATTGAGTTTTTTGATAATCTGAAAGCTATTGTGCAAAAAAAATCTAAAAAAGAAATACAAAAATGATGCAAGATCCTAAGCTTTCTGGGCTTTTTGTCCGCAATTGGATTTTCATTCGCGGTGTACCTACAATGAAATTTCTACCACCCGAAGGACCACCAGAAATTGCTTTTGCAGGACGCTCTAATGTTGGAAAATCTTCTCTTATCAATGCTTTAGTTCAACAAAAAAATTTGGCACGTACTTCTAATACACCAGGACGTACCCAAGAATTAAATTATTTCATACCCGATGGTTTTAATGAACAAACACACAATCTTCCTCCTATCGCACTTGTAGATATGCCAGGTTATGGTTTTGCTGAAGCTCCAAAAAATCTAATTAATGCGTGGACACATTTAATTTTTGACTATTTACGGGGTCGTACAACACTCAAACGTGTTTATGTTTTGATTGATTCACGTCATGGAATTAAAAAGAACGATACTGATACTCTTAATCTTCTTGACAAAGCAGCAGTCTCTTATCAAATTGTTTTAACCAAAAGTGATAAAATTAAATTAAATACGCTTGAAGCTTTAATAATGATGACAAAAACCAAACTTCTTAAACATTCAGCAGCCTATCCCGAAATTCTAGTAACCTCCGCGGAAAAAGCTTCTGGTTTAGAAGAATTACGCACAGCCATTATACAAGCCATTACATAACAAACACGTCTTTAATTAATGTGTTATAAACATAGCTGGTAATTGTTAATAGTCTTGTGCTTATAGCAAAGCGCTTTTATAAAAGCGTTTTATTATTTAAAAGAACCCACCGACTCTATTTGATCGTATAAATTATGCTAACACTTTTTCATTATCCTCTCTCTTCTGCTTCCCGTTTTATACGCATTGTTCTTGAAGAATATAGTGTGGCTACTCACCTAATTGAAGAACATGAGTGGGCAAGGAG
The DNA here is from genome assembly GCF_045945445.1 of Bartonella bennetti. Taxonomy (NCBI): domain Bacteria; kingdom Pseudomonadati; phylum Pseudomonadota; class Alphaproteobacteria; order Hyphomicrobiales; family Bartonellaceae; genus Bartonella; species Bartonella bennetti. The sequence continues at coordinate 1,214,300 of NZ_CP174576.1, forward strand.
GAATGAGTTTCTTACGCTTAATCCAGCAGGACATTTACCCGTCCTTCTTGCTGAACGTGAAGTTCCATTATCAGGCGCCATTGTGATCTACGAGTATTTAGATGAAACACGTGGTAGTCTGCGGCAAGAAAAGAGATTTTTTCCTGAAACTTCTTTAGAGCGAGCCGAAGTACGTCGCCTTATTGATTGGTTTTTAAATAAATTTGAAAATGAAGCTACACGCCATATTGTACGAGAACGAATCTATAAACGTGAAATGCCGTTAGCTATTGGTGGTGGAGCGCCCAATTCGCAAATTTTACGGAATGCTCGAGCTAATATTGCACCACATATGAATTACCTAGATTGGCTTTGTGCATCCCGCGACTGGCTAGCTGGATCGGAACTATCTTATGCCGATTTAGCAGCTGCAGCTTCTGTTTCTGTACTTGACTTTTTAGCAGAAATTGATTGGAAACTTTTTCCTGCTGCCCGTGAATGGTATATGCGAATTAAATCTCGTCCTTCTTTTCGGCCTCTTTTAATGGACCGCGTTCGGGGGACTGCGCCTAGTTCTCACTATACTGATCTCGACTTCTAACTAGAAGCTTATAGCTCAATCTTTTATTTTAAAAGTGATCTCTATTGAACAATTGCATAATACGATTAAAAACTGCCTTTCGTACAAATAAAAATTTTCTTCAATTTCCCAATAAAATCTGCTGTGAAAGCAGTAGTATGAACTAAATAAAGAATTGAAAAATATATATTAATTATTAAACTAGATATTAATTTCCTGTTTAGATTAGTTTTAATACATAAATGTTCTGCCCGATTGAAAGTAACCTATACCTTTTATGCAAATGCTTATATCTGATAATCTAATTATTGTTTTGCACTCATTCTTTCTAGAAAGATTGAGTGCTTCTATCTCTTTAATATCAAATGGAGATTCCTCTTCTTCAACTGAGGTAATAATCTTTCAAAAGCAAATTTAGGATGTCATTATAACGACTAAAATGACAAAATAGGAGAACAAACAACGCAGTAATTTATAATAAAACAATGCATTAAAGGGTGTTTCTTTATCTTTATATAAATTAAAGAGCAGTTGGAAAAAAAAGAAAATTTGCCTATAATTTAACATAGAATGTCATAAGGAGAAAAATATGCGCCTTGCAATCGTTGGTGCTAATGGGAAAATGGGAAGAGAACTGATTACAGCTCTCCAATATAGGCAAGACGTAAAACTGAGTGCTGCAATTGTACGCAAAGGGTCACCTTTTGTAGGAGAAGATGCTAGCATATTGATTGGTTCAAATCCACTGAAAATTCGCATCACTGATGATTTTGAAGATGCCTTTTCTAATGCAGAGTGTATTTTAGACTTTTCTCAACCCCAAGCGAGTATCATTTATGCAGATTATGCAGCCCAAAAAGGCCTTATCCACATTATTGGAACGACTGGATTTAGTAAAAAAGAGGAAAGGCAAATTGCTGCTTTTGCGAAGCACACAACTATTGTCAAATCTGGCAATATGAGTCTTGGTATTAATCTTTTAGCTAATCTTGTAAAGAAAGCAGCTAAAGCGTTAGAAGCTGATGATTTTGATATTGAAATTTATGAAATGCATCATGCTGGAAAAGTTGATGCTCCCTCTGGTACAGCCATTCTTCTTGGCAATGCAGCAGCTAAAGGGCGTAATATGACACTTAAAGATATCAATATTAGCAAACGCAATGGCCATACAGGTAAACGTAAAAAAGGCACTATTGGCTTTATCTGCTCGCGAGGTGGAACAGTTATTGGCGATCACAGTGTTACTTTTGCAGGTTTAAATGAACGCATCGTTCTTTCACACTTAGCGCAAGAACGCTCTATTTTTGCTAATGGTGCATTAAAAGCAGCATTATGGGCAAAAGAGCGTAAAAATGGCCTCTATTCAATGCTTGATGTTCTAGGATTAAAAGATTAACTTTCATAACAACAATGATCATAGGAATTTCAACGTGGGACGCAGACTTGTATTAATTCGTCATGGACAAAGCGAATGGAACCTAGCTAATCGCTTCACCGGCTGGAAAAATCCAGCTTTAACAGAAAAAGGCCATAAAGAAGCAATAACAGCAGGGAAAAATTTAAAAGCAGCCGGATTTAAATTTGATATCGTTTATACATCTGCCTTACAACGCGCTCAAAAAACTGCAGAGCACATTTTAGAACAGTTAGAGCAATCAAATCTTCACTTAGTAAAAAATACAGCATTGAATGAACGGGATTACGGTGATTTATCTGGTTTAAATAAAGATGAAGCACGTCAAAAATGGGGAGACAAACAAGTGCATATCTGGCGTCGTTCTTACACAATTGCTCCCCCTAATGGAGAAAGCTTGCGCGATACTGGTGCACGTGTTTGGCCCTATTATCTTTATCATATTCAACCTCATATTTTACGTTCTCAGACTGTTCTTGTCGTAGCGCATGGTAATTCTCTTCGTGCGCTTATTATGGCACTTGAAGGTCTAAATAGTGAAGAAATTATGTCTCAAGAATTAGAAACTGGAATTCCTATTATTTATGAATTCAACACTGATTCAACAATTAAATCAAAAGAAGTCATTGCGCTTTAAACTACTAAAATGAATATAGAAACAATTATTTCAAATGAATATGTCCAATAACAGCTCTTTCCATGAATATAAAAAATCTAAAACCTTACTTTTAAAAACCATAGTCATCGTTTTAGAATAATGAGCTCTGAGTATTTTTTCTTTCTGGTATACTTCTTTGGCTTTCTTAATAATTTTTGTAATATCTTTTGCTTTATTTAATTGATATGCTAAAATTTTGAGTAATTTCCTACAATTATTACCATTAATTGTTTTAGGCTTACTGAGTGAAAGATGAGTTCTATTTTGATGATAAGTCTTGGAAGTTTTTGTAAAGCAAAGGATCAAGGCTTAAAAATTTTTATATCAATATTTTCTGATATATGAAGAATATGTTGTAGCGGTTTGCAAGGCATTTCTACCATTCTTCTGCACAGATTCATTCTCCTTGATAACCCTTAAAAAATTTGATTTCTGAAACAGAGACAGCCTTCTATTGTATAATTCGTTAAATACTTATCTTTCAGTTCATTTGTACAAGAACATACAAGATATAAATATCTCACAAGATATATAAAGTTATATCAAAAGACTGAAAATAAAACTATTTTGAAGATTTGAAAAAAATTTAAGCGTCATTACATTGACAGAAGTATTTCATAGCCTTAGATGAATTTTATTGCCCAAATGGCGGAATTGGTAGACGCGCAGGTTTCAGGTACCTGTGCCATAAGGCGTGGAGGTTCGAATCCTCTTTTGGGCACCATATGCTTTGCATTTATATAATACATTGATTTTATTAAATTTTCAGGAACGCAAATAGAATTTCACATTGTCTTTTGATAAAACGCACTATACATTGAGATTTCTTTAAAGAATTATTGCGCCTTAGATTATTAAAATAGAAATAGACACAAGTATTTTAAACAAATACTTTCATAAAAATCCCCCCCCATGAATATAAAAAATATTAAGATTTTACATTTTTATCAGAAGAAGGCCCCCATTATTCCTAATTTACCAGATCTTTGTTTTCTCTGTGCCGATACGTCGACATTTGCTTTGTCTTGGTTAGGAATTTTCACTCCTTTTTCACTATGCTCCTGTCTAACAACACTTACGTAATTATCAATTTCTTTTAAAAGAGTGGAATCATTTTCAAGGTGATACTCTTCTTTTAATCGAACCTTCAAACATTTCACAATATGATCCATATAACGTTTATCTCCATCACTGTCACCAAGAGCTAAACTTCTATTGATCATATCTAGATCCCTATCTAATACTTTAGGATTTCCAGAAATACTTTTTAATAAACTTTCAATTTTTTTTCGACTTTCGACAGAATTATTTTTTGTACTGTTTTCCACAAGTGCTTTCTCAAATGTGGAATTAGGAAGTGAGTTTCTTCTCATGAATAGACTCTTAATTGTTTTCGGACTTTCGACAGAGCTATTTTCTGTACTGTCTGCCACAATTGCTTTTCCATTATGCTCTTGTCTAACAACACTTACGTAATTATCAATTTCTTTTAAAAGAGTGGAATCATTTTCAAGGTGATACTCTTCTTTTAATCGAACCTTCAAACATTTCACAATATGATCCATATAACGTTTATCTCCATCACTGTCACCAAGAGCTAAACTTCTATTGATCATATCTAGATCCCTATCTAATACTTTAGGATTTCCAGAAATACTTTTTAATAAACTTTCAATTTTTTTTCGACTTTCGACAGAATTATTTTTTGTACTGTTTTCCACAAGTGCTTTCTCAAATGTGGAATTAGGAAGTGAGTTTCTTCTCATGAATAGACTCTTAATTGTTTTCGGACTTTCGACAGAGCTATTTTCTGTACTGTCTGCCACAATTGCTTTTCCATTATGCTCTTGTCTAACAACACTTACGTAATTATCAATTTCTTTTAAAAGAGTGGAATCATTTTCAAGGTGATACTCTTTCTTTAATCGAATCTTCAAAAATTTCACAATATGATCCATATAACGTTTATTTTCATCACTATCACCAAGAGCTAAACTTCTATTGATCATATCTAGATCCCTATCTAATATTTTAGGATTTCCAGAAATACGTTTTAATAAACTTTCAATTTTTTTTCGACTTTCGACAGAATTATTTTTTGTACTGTTTTCCACTACTGCTTTTTCAGATGTGGCATTAGAAATTGAGTTTCTTTTCATGTATTTTCTCTAATCTTAAATAAATTATAATAAGTCTATTCATCATTTTAATGATAAAAATATCAAATCTGAATTTAAAAACTTTCTTTATTATGATCAATATGTTTTTTATTAATCCTAGTTACCTTATTTTAAAACTATCTTTTCACCCACACAAGTATTCACCTTGTTTGTTATACTTTATATTCACTTTGTTTGTTATGCTTTAAGATTCGTCTTGCCAAATTTGGACTGATAACAACGAAGTTTTTTCTCTCCAGATATATTGGAGACTAACCAACACAGGAAGCATATTCATTTATCACACACCCACCGAGCAAAAACTGACGAGCGTACAGAATAATCCTCGAGATCCACATACCCCAAACTGATAACTCTTTAAAGCAGCCGTTAAGGCAAAGGATTTTATCTTATCAGATTTCTTTACCGGCCCCAAGCCACATGGACCACTGCCTTACCTGTAAAAATAGGAATAAGTTTGAGAACAAGCTTAATTCGGCAGTCGTCCTTAACAAAAGAGCTATTTCTACAAGCCCTCTCATCCATTCTCATCCGTAATCCTGTAACAGTAAAACCTTGCCAAGAAGAGATAAATAAGTCGTTGGACAACTGATAGTTTTCTTTTCTAAATAAGAAATCAACCATCATTCCCCATTTTATTGCCTTTATTCTCAGCGGCTTTAATCACAGCCTCTTCCAATAATACACGTCATTTTATTCGAAACACCTTTGACACGTCCTATTCCTGCTTTGAGAGGTATACGTTGAGTTGTTATTTGGGGAGTCTGAGTCGTATTTCTGATGTCATAAATACTCACTCCAGATAATAAAAAACCTGCAAACGCAGGACATACAGAATAAATACACTCTATTTTAGATACAACACGACTAAGTACAGTAAAATATTATTAAACACTAAATACAGCACATTATCAACATCAATATAAAAAACTAAATATTGTGTTTGTATCTCAATCTACACCCTGTAAACAACGCTAACTGTTCATAATTGTATCAACTAAACGAATCTATTATAGAATAGAGAAAATGGGGGGATATCATGATACACATCGCCAAATTTATAGTTTTATTATCTACCTTAATACTATTTGGATGTACTAATGTAGATAATCTAGATCAATATGATGCGCTCTACGAAAAGTATGTGAGCAAAAAATACGAAGATTCCGAACACTTCGAAAAGATGCAAAAAGCATCAGCATATATATACTCTCGTGGTTATGATAACTTCTTTTCAAGATTTCACCTAGTACGTCACCGTCACATACTTATGATTGTGTGTGGACGCTATGCAAACTTATTACAAGGTGATTATAATAAAGAAATGGCATGGGCAAATTTGCCGGCACACATACATACGCTACGTCATAACTATAATTGGAAAAAAGATATTTTCGTTTTGGCGCAAAATACATCCAATGATCTTACAAACCCAATGTTTAAGCACGCAAAAAAGTTCCTTAATTCTCCTAATGGCATGAACCCAAAAACACAAATAGCAGATCTCATATCGACAATAGATGCAGCAATTACTATGCCTTCTTATAGTGAAATGATTAAAAAGGTGCCACAATTTTGTACAGACATTCAAAGAGTATATAATATAATGGAATCCCTTTAGCATCATTTAGATAGATGCATAAAGAAATTAAGTAAGAAATGCCAATAGTTTTGAGAGTACTTCATTGATAATCATAAAAAGAACTTTTTCTACTCTTTTTCCATGAGGTACTCCTATATCGAAAGCACATGATCGATCACAACGTGCCATTCTCATTATATATAATCTTGTTCCTACCAATGAGATAGTGAAATTTATTATTCTAGCAAAGCTTCCTTCCCCCTTGTAATGAATAAAAAGACTAATATTTTCGTAATTATGATTTTCTCTTAATAGATCTCACAATTTAATGCTTCCGGTGATACAATCAGCATAGGAGGCATTCCTTTTTGCTCATAGCCCAAAGCTACATCAAGCGATACGAACCAAATTTCAGCCCGCTTTATCACAAAAATTCTCGACTAACAGACTGAGCATTAAACCATTCTATATCGCCCATCAGCAAAATCTGCTGAAGGATCACATTGAGCTAACAATTCATCAATAGTGGTGCAAAAGAACAACCTGTAGCCTCACAATCAAGAGTCCATTATCAATAGCTAAGCCCACTTTAATATTTTCAGCAAGGTAAAAAACATCAAACAATGCAAGCAGTATAGAGAACGTAACTGACCGTTAAACTTGCTATAAATTTTATTGTATACATAAAATACACTTTCTAAATCTTGTAGACTAAAGATCACTATTCTATAGCTTCTTACCTTTCGCAAAAAACATTTCTGAAGAGCAATACACATTGAATTAACGAGAGGATTCTCTTGGAAATGAAACATTTATTTGTAAGAAAAGTGGAAAAAGTTTTAGCAATTTATTTCGTGAAGCATACAATGCAGCGAGTATTAAAAATTAGCCCACGGGCTGAGTAAATTAGCAGAAATATGTGCTGCTAACGTTGGTATTACAGTTTCGCAAATGAAAGCAGTCTTTAGTAGATAGAAGATAGCATGGCACCGCTCTACGCTCAAACGACTAATAGAATACAACTGGCAATAGAAGCTATCAAAGATTAAGGGTAGGACAAAAGAAACAGAGTAAAATCAATAGAAACAAAAATCCCTAACCTTTAGACAGCCTATTGATTTTATTGATATTTGGCGGAGAGAGAGGGATTCGAACCCTCGATATGGTTTCCCATATACACGCGTTCCAGGCGTGCGCCTTCAACCACTCGGCCACCTCTCCACAGACTTACACTATATCTAGAGAGAAATAACGTGCAAGCTTAAATCCTATATATATATATATTGATATCTCGCTTATTTTGCTGTTTCTGCTACAGGAACAACCGAAACATAAGAACGGTTACTTGCTTTTTTGCGAAAAGAAACTATTCCATTTGAAAGAGCAAAAAGAGTGTGATCTTTTCCAATACCAACATTATCACCAGGATGCCAACGTGTACCACGCTGACGAATAATGATATTTCCAGCAACAACGGCTTCACCACCAAATTTTTTAACGCCAAGACGTTTTGATTCTGAATCACGTCCATTGCGCGAAGATCCCCCTGCTTTTTTATGTGCCATAACTGTTTTCCTTTAATTCTTTTCACCTTTTGATGTCTCAGAAACTACCTTTTTTGACGTAGCCTTTTTTTCAGTAGTTTTTTTAGCAGTTTTGCTAAGAGAAGCAGAAGCTTTTGTTTCTTTTGATGCTTTTACTTTGTTGTTAACGGACTTTTCAGTTACTTTTTTAGTTGTTTTTTGTGTTTTTGAAGCATCACTTGAAACTTCTAAAATACGCAACGTTGTCAATTCTTGGCGATGACCACGAGTACGCTTTGAATTTTGACGACGACGTTTTTTGAATGAGATAACTTTACGTGCACGCCCCTGCTCTACAATTTCAGCGGTAACTACAGCGCCCGCAACGAGAGGTGTACCAACAGTTACATTATTCTCTTCATGAAGCATCAGTATACTATTTAACTCAATAACGCTCCCCACATCACCAATAATTTTTTCAACTTTTATGACCTGGTTTTCAGCAACACGGTACTGCTTCCCACCAGTTTTAATGACTGCGAACATTTTTTATCCTTTCGTTCGATCCAGCTCTTATTTTACTTTATCAACAGAGAAAATAGGCCGCTTTTTATCAGTCTTAATGGTTTAAAAGGTATAGAAAATACCCACAAAACACAAATATACGCAAATTACTCTACGCTCACACGTAAATATATATGATAGAATTTCCATTCTATGTCAAGAAAAGCCAATCAAAAAGCAAAAAAAGAACTTGTATTCGAAGAAATTGGAGATTATCAAACCGTCATTAACTTAAACAAAATAAATAAAATTTATTGCATCTTAAAATACGGAGAGATGGCTGAGTGGTTGAAAGCACCGCACTCGAAATGCGGCATAGGGGTAACTCTATCGGGGGTTCAAATCCCTCTCTCTCCGCCAGATATTAATAAATGAACACCACCAGCGAACTGTTATTGTAATCGCAAATATTTTAATGAAAATAAGCTAGATTATTTTAAGAAAAATACTTGTCTACCAATGCATAAAGAACCGCTGCTGTTTCGGCATCCAAAATCCCATCATAATTGTTTTGCCGGAAATGAAGCTGAAATGCTCGAATTAATGTCCTATATCCATTTTTTGTTTTTGCAATTGCAGTATCATACCCATATTGCTTAAGTTTAGCAATAATATCTGCTTTCGCAGGAAGACTCTTACAGAATTGTGTTTGATAGCAATTCTTCAATTCATCATCATACCATGCTCCTATACCTACTGTATAAAGCTCTTTCCATGGAAAAGCAGCACCTGGATCGCTTTTTCTATCAGGAGCAATATCACTGTGACCAACAACATTTGTTGGCGTAATACCGGGATAACGTTGTAGAATATTTAACGCAAGCTCTTTAACCGCATCAATTTGCATAGGATTATAGGGAGGGAATATAGGCATTCCATTCATATCATTATCAGTCACCACATTGACTATTTCAATTCCAATAGATGTATCGTTCAGGTCACTTTTCCCAGCCCATGAGCTAATGCCAGCATGCCATGCACGTTCATTCTCATCAACCAAATTAAAAATACGCATATCTTTAAACCCCGCTTCAATATACGTTTTCTCCAAAGGATCAGGAACAAGATAGTGTGAACTAACCTTAGTACCTGTAAGAGCTGCAACAGACTCTTTAAAATCAATTGCAGTGTAATGCATAACTAGAAAACAAATTCGACGATTAAAACTTTTAATAGAACGATAACTATTGTAATCAATCTGATACATAGCAAAACTCCTCCTTTTTAATCCACTCATACCACTGCGCAATCGCAATAGATTGGGTATAATGTTAGAATTTGTGCTACTCTTGAAAATTATTGATACACAGTATGATTAGATTTATAATATTTGAAAGTAATTGAATAATTTAAATCACACTCACTACTAAAAATAGATCTCTTTATATAATCATAGAGAGAAACTCTCAAAATCACCTACTACATCCACGCTCTGTACAAAATCTCAACACCCTGTCTCTTTACCTAAATAACATGACTTATAGTCAAATCTATAAATGGAACTGCGAGCGGTCTCTTGAGACTAATCAAAACGAAATAACACTATTCACTTAGAGTATTATTTTAAAAAATTTCATGACAATTTTTTGACAATTGTTTTAAGTTTTTGGGCTATTATTATAGTTTTTGTCTTTGTATTTAAGGAGCTTCTTTTCAGTTTTTCTTTTTTTAGAGTTTGATTGTTATGAGGGGATTTTGCAAGGATTTTTTAGTTTCTCTTATAATCTAGGGTCTGCATGATGGTTTTGAGAAGCGTAAGCAATTTTACTGTTGATTTTTGATTGTTTTCTTTTTTCTTTTACTGTGCAGAGGGATGAGGCTTAATGCTGGCTATTGATTGAGCATTTTTATTTAATTTACTCTTCTTGCTTTTTTTTGGAACTAGATTTGGTTTGGATCATTTTAAGATTAAGAATTATTGAAGGAGAGAGAGATATGGAAACGCGGATCCCAACGAAGCATCCCTTAGAGAGACATTTTACAGGCGAATTTTCTTTAGAGACAGAGAGTTGTCACTATACTCCGTCTACTTTATCTTGGTCCTCGATATTTGCTGGATTACTAACGCTTTTAGCAACGTCGGTCTGTTTTTCCTTTTTATTAGCCGCCTTAGGTTTTAGCCAAATGAGTTTTGTTTCCCCCTTTTCGCTAGAGAATAGTTTTCTTTCTATTGGCGTGAGTTCGATCCTTATTTTTTGTCTAAGCTTCAGCCTTGGAGGTTATATTGCTGGTCGATTTGCGAGCCACTCAGGAGCGCTTCACGGTTTTTTGACCTGGGCGCTTTTTATGCTTTTAGTGGCGATCCAAAGTACAGTTTTACTTTCTGGAGCAGTTCATTTAGGAGCGAAGACTGTTTCAGGAGTTGCCAGTGCGACGGGACAAGCGATCAGTGGTTTTGGTTCGGAAGGTGGGAAACTTGTCTCGCTCACGGATGGTAAGAATTTTGAAGATTTTTTCAACGATAAAAATAATGCTCTGTTTGATTTTAACAAACTCAGCAATGACTTACAGGCACTTTTAAATAAGAGCGATATTCCAGCCCTCAATCCGGACAATCTCTATAATGCTTATAGGGGATCAATCAAAGATATACGTTCGACCATCACATCTTTTAAGAATGATCCTTCTAACTATCGTCTTTTGGTTAAACAGCTTGGCGAACGTCTTTCGGATCGTGTTAACAAGCTCAATAGTCAAATTGATCGTCGTGATGTCATCCATCACTTGACCAACAATGGGCTGTCACAAGCTGAAGCAGAAAAGACTGCAGAGCGTGCGATTGAAGTTTATCAAACAGCGAACAAGAAGACTAAAGAGGCTATTCAATCCCTGAACAAACAAGTAGAAGGTCTCTCACATAATGTTGATAAAGTAGCCAAAAACGGTCTTGAGCTTGCCGATAAAGCTATTGACAAGGCTTCTAAGATTGGTTTGTGGAGTTTTTTTGCTAGCCTTCTTGGAGCTTTAATTGCGAGCATTTCTGGATATTATGGTCATAAGAGACGTTGTCATTCTTACAGATTTTAAAGACTGAGATTTTGAGACAAAAGATATTTGTCATCATGTAAGCACTCTCCCAAAGAAGAGCGCTTTTACAAAAGCTGCACCGCGTGTGCAGCTTTTTTATTAAAATCCTTTTATTTGAAGCATCCTGGGATATTTTGTTGTTCCCTGTCGCATTATTTTTTCAAGTCGCATCATTTTTTCAAGATCCGGCAAGTTAATCTACAGGGAACAGAGGAGAATGGATTATCTTCCGGTTTTTTATTATTTTCCAAAAGAGATAAGGATACGAAGAGGCAGATGCGAGCTCTACGAAGAGGCATTAGTTTTTGTGTTTTTTAGCTATTTGTCTCTTTTTGCGTTTATTTTTAGGGTTATTTTGTGCACACAAGAGTGTTTGTGGCAAGAGAGTCTGTGGGAACAAGATTGGTTGCGGGGGCAGGATTTGAACCTGCGGCCTTCAGGTTATGAGCCTGACGAGCTACCGGGCTGCTCCACCCCGCGTCATTAAAGAATTGTCGCAGCAAGAATACGACGATTTGTAGATATTTTTTGAAGAGTGTTGAAGAATTATTTCTATGCGCTTAGCAGACCTGGCAGCGACTTACTCTCCCGTGCCTTAAGACAAAGTACCATCAGCGCTGGAACGTTTCACGGCCGAGTTCGGGATGGGATCGGGTGCAGGCGCTCCGCCATAACCACCAAGTCAGCGAAGAGCATAGAAAGAAAGAGAAGTTGTCTCATATGATATTTTAATTTGTTTTATTGCTTAAAATGAATAGAGGGAATGAGAACGATCAAGCCGATCGAACGATTAGTATCAGTAAGCTTCATATGTTACCACACTTCCACACCTGACCTATCAACGTGGTAGTCTACCACGGTTCTCAGGGAATACTCGTTTTCAGGTGGGTTTCCCGCTTAGATGCCTTCAGCGGTTATCCCGTCCGTATATAGCTACCCTGCTATGCGGCTGGCGCCACAACAGGTCCACCAGAGATACGTCCATCCCGGTCCTCTCGTACTAGGGACAGATCCTGTCAATATTCCTACACCCACGGCAGATAGGGACCGAACTGTCTCACGACGTTCTGAACCCAACTCACGTACCGCTTTAAATGGCGAACAGCCATACCCTTGGGACCTGCTCCAGCCCCAGGATGCGATGAGTCGACATCGAGGTGCCAAACAACCCCGTCGATATGGACTCTTGGGGGTCATCAGCCTGTTATCCCCGGCGTACCTTTTATTCGTTGAGCGATGGCCCTTCCACACGGGACCACCGGATCACTATGACCGTCTTTCGACTCTGCTCGACTTGTCAGTCTCACAGTCAGGCAGGCTTATGCCATTGCACTCAACAAACGATTTCCGACCGTTCTGAGCCTACCATCGCGCGCCTCCGTTACTCTTTAGGAGGCGACCGCCCCAGTCAAACTACCCACCATACACTGTCCTGGATCCGGATAACGGACCGCAGTTAGACATCCATGTCGATAAGGGTGGTATTTCAAGGACGACTCCACAAAGGCTTGCGCCCCTGCTTCAAAGTCTACCACCTATCCTACACATATCGCCACAAATGCCAGTGTAAAGCTATAGTAAAGGTGCACGGGGTCTTTCCGTCTAACCGCAGGAACCCCGCATCTTCACGGGGAATTCAATTTCACTGAGTCTACGTTGGAGACAGCGGGGAAGTCGTTACGCCATTCGTGCAGGTCGGAACTTACCCGACAAGGAATTTCGCTACCTTAGGACCGTTATAGTTACGGCCGCCGTTTACTGGGGCTTCAATTCAATGCTTGCACATCTCCTCTTAACCTTCCAGCACCGGGCAGGCGTCAGACCCTATACATCGTCTTGCGACTTCGCAGAGCCCTGTGTTTTTGGTAAACAGTCGCTACCCCCTGGTCTGTGCCACCCTTTAACGGTTGCCCGCTAAAGGGTCACGCTTCTTCCGAAGTTACGCGTGCAATTTGCCGAGTTCCTTCAACGTAGTTCTCTCAAGCGCCTTAGTATTCTCTACCTGTCCACCTGTGTCGGTTTCGGGTACGGTCTATAAGTGGGAGCTATTTCCTGGAATCGCTTCACTGCAAGATCAATCCAATAAGACCTTACAATTTACGCAATCCGTCACTTCCCACAGGTCCACGAATATTAACGTGGTTCCCATCGACTACGCCTTTCGGCCTCGCCTTAGGGGCCGACTCACCCTGCTCAGATTAACTTTAAGCAGGAACCCTTGGACTTTCGGCGAGGGAGTCTCTCACTCCCTTTATCGTTACTCATGTCAGCATTCTCACTTCCGATACCTCCAGGAGCTCTCACGAGTCTCCCTTCACAGGCTTACGGAACGCTCCGCTACCACTTACTCATAAGAGTAAATCCACAGCTTCGGTGTATGGCTTGAGCCCCGTTACATTTTCGGCGCGAAGACCCTTATTTAGACCAGTGAGCTGTTACGCTTTCTTTAAATGATGGCTGCTTCTAAGCCAACATCCTGGTTGTTTTGGGATCCTCACATCCTTTCCCACTTAGCCATAACTTGGGGACCTTAGATGGTGGTTAGGGTTGTTGCCCTTTCCACGACGGACGTTAGCACCCGCCGTGTGTCTGCCAGTTATTTCTTCCAGGTATTCGGAGTTTGGTTAGGTTTGGTAATCCGGTGAGGACCCCTAGCCCATCCAGTGCTCTACCCCCTGGAGAATAAAACTAACGCTCTACCTAAATAGATTTCGCGGAGAACCAGCTATTTCCGAGTTTGATTGGCCTTTCACCCCTAGCCACAAGTCATCCCAATCTATTGCAACAGATACGGGTTCGGCCCTTCAGTAAGTGTTACCTTACCTTCAGCCTGCTCATAGCTAGATCACTCGGTTTCGGGTCTAATCCAACGAACTGAACGCCCTATTCAGACTCGCTTTCGCTACGCCTACACCTATCGGTTTAAGCTTGCTCGTTAGACTAAGTCGCTGACCCATTATACAAAAGGTACGCCGTCACCCAGAACGTATCTTGGGCTCCGACTGTTTGTAGGCATCCGGTTTCAGGTTCTTTTTCACTCCCCTTGTCGGGGTACTTTTCACCTTTCCCTCACGGTACTGGTTCGCTATCGGTCATGCACGAGTACTTAGGCTTGGATCGTGGTCGACCCATATTCAGACAGGATTTCACGTGTCCCGCCTTACTCAAGGACTTAAATCAGATTTACGTATACGGGACTGTCACCCTCTTTGGTTCAATTTTCCAATCGATTCTACTTTTCTTAACTTAAGCCACTGGCCTGATCCGCGTTCGCTCGCCACTACTAACGGAGTCTCTTTTGATGTCCTTTCCTACAGGTACTTAGATGTTTCAGTTCCCTGCGTTCGCTTCTTACACCCTATTTTATTCAGGTGTAGATACCTTATATAGTGATTGCTAGAAAATTAAACCGCTTTAAATTAAAGCAGCTTAACTTTTCCAGCAATCTAAGGTGGGTTGCCCCATTCGGAAATCTACGGATCAAAGGGTATTCGCACCTCCCCGTAGCTTATCGCAGCGTATCACGTCCTTCTTCGCCTGTGCATGCCAAGGCATCCACCAAATGCCCTTAAGACACTTGATCATTCTCATTGCCAATATTCATTGATCAACTCGTGCGTATAAAATCATTGATATAAGATTTATTTAAAAAATAATTCAAGCTCAATAATCAACGCACAAAACAAAAATATCAGCAGAAAAGACCAACTTCTCGAGATATATTCAATGGCACGGTTAAGTTGCCAATCATAAGCAAGGAATTTGAGCTCTTCCTTGCGACACATTATTTTGCTCAAAGGGCTTTCTCAATGAGAATTGCTGGTTCTTTTTGCTTTATCAGCTCTAACTTTATAAGCTCTAACTTTAGCCCATAAAAGTTCAACCTTAAAAGTTCAACTCTCTTCTAAAATGGGGAAAAACTTAAATGTTAGACAAGGACCAACACAGCGTTTTAAAAGCCATGTCTCATTTTTAAAAGCCATTTTTTTAAGCCATCCATCCCTTTAAAATTTCTTTCATAAGGATAAAAGGAAGCAAAAAATGTCTGAATATACCTTCTTCTTCACAATTTCAATAGAACAGGCAAAGAGATCTATCAATCTCTTGCAATAACTATTCTTTTAACAATGATGATGAACCATATGGTGGAGCCGGACGGGATCGAACCGACGACCCCCTGCTTGCAAAGCAGGT
>NZ_CP174576.1:1235000-1255000 GCF_045945445.1 Bartonella bennetti
TATTGAGCAGATGACCTTTTACCGTGCACTCCAAGGCTTTATTGGCGGAGGTATTATTCCCAGTGTTTTTGTTGCTTCCTATACACTTTTCCCTCCTTCTAAACAGTCAATAGTTTCGCCCATCGTTGGTTTAGTGGCAACATTAGCACCTACGATTGGTCCAACAGTAGGGGGATATCTTTGTCACGTCTTATCGTGGCATTGGCTTTTTCTTATTAATGTACCCTTTGGAATTATTATCTCAATTTTAACTTGGAAATTAATTGATTTTGATAAAGCGGAACCATCTCTAATAACTAAATTTGACTGGTGGGGTCTTCTCTCCATGGCAACCTTCTTAGGATCATTAGAATATATTTTAGAAGAAGGTGCACGTCACGATTGGTTAAAGGATCAGCTGCTTTTTAATCTTTTCATTATTATGATCTTAGCAGCTAGTGTATTCTTTTGGCGAGCTTTCACTGCTGAAGAACCAATTGTTGATCTCACAGCCTTTTCTAATCGAAATTTTTCGATTGCAGCAATTTTCTCCTTTATGCTTGGAATAGGGCTTTATGGTCTTACTTATCTTTATCCTGTCTATTTAAGCCAAATACGCCATTATGATGCTCTTATGATTGGAAAAACGCTATTTATTTCAGGTTTAGCTATGTTTTTGACCGCTCCTATAGCTGGATTTCTTTCAGCACGTATTGATCCACGCCTTATGATCGCTATGGGACTAACCACCTTTGCATGGGGCACCTGGCTAGCCACTGCCGTTACCGACAACTGGGATTTTTGGGAACTCTTTTGGCCTCAAATTTTTCGTGGGTCCTCTATTATGCTCTGTATGGTTCCCATTAATAACATTGCCTTTGGCTCATTATCACCAGAGCGAATGAAAAATGCCTCTGGGCTTTTTAATTTAACACGCAATCTTGGTGGTGCAGTAGGGCTTGCTATTATCGGTACTGTTATGATGCAACGCTCTGATCTCCATTACCAACGAATAGCTGAAACCGTTCAAGCAGGAAATATCCAAGCAACTGAAATGCTTGCAAAGCTCACTATGTATTTCCATTCTTATACGTTTGATCCACATGCCCTCGCCTTATTACAACTTTTTGGTATAGCTTTTACACAAGCAACAGTCATGGCTTTTAGCGATATTTTCTTTATGATGACTATTCTTTTTAGCATTTTAACCTGCTTAACCGTTTTTCTTAAAAAAATACCACCATCTGCTGATATTCCTTCAAGCCATTAAGCTTCATGTTATAAAAAACGACAGGTATTTATGGTACTGAGTGTATCAATAAAAGAGTTTAATCATATCGCTAAAATATCGATGATCTTACTTATTGAGCGAATAATTTTTGATTGAGATTTGTGATGGTGCTAGGATTTGAATAGTATCAGAGTTATTCAAAATACCCAAGTGTGTGATACATGAGATTTTGAGTTTCATAGCAAATTAATGATTAGCAATAACTGGATTTCTGACCTTATTTATTTCTACGTCGCCTTATTTATTTCCGTGTCGTAAGAATCGTGAGAATCTGCAATTCATTCATCTATAGAATTTATTATTAAAATAATGAATCTTCTTAGCTTAGATAAAGCGGTTCGAGCACCACTATTGTAAATGCAAGTTCAGGATATCGGAAGCATTCATTTTTGATGAATTCAGAAAATTCTGATACGGAAGATAGTTCAAAGAATAGAACTTAGCCTTCTTAGCTAACAAAAAGAGTTTTTGATAAAGAGAATATTTTAAAATAGCTTCATCTAATAATGAATGAAAAACGAAAAAGCACCCTCAGCGTTATTGCTAACAAACAAATAAAATGAAATGCTCTAAAATTTAAGCTACTTTACAATGCTGATTACAGCTTAAATCCTGTAATTCTCCACTTGAAACTAAAATACCATGACACTCAATAAGATATTGAGGTATCAACTCCAAAGCTTGAAAACGGTGTTTTTCATAAGCTCCAGGCATAGTAAAATTTTTTGTTAAGTGATTTGAAAAACCAAAACGCTGATAAAATTCAGAATCTCCCACGAGAAAAATAGCACCATGACCTAATTTTTTTGCTGTTTCAATTGCATGCTGCATTAAAACTGACCCGATTCCTATACCAGAATATTCAGCTGCAACAGCTAAAGGCCCTAAAAGCAAAGCATCTTGGGTTTCATTTTGCCCTTTGTGGAAAGTAACATTCCAAAGACGCACACTTCCCACGAGCTCATCAAGAAAATTTTTAATAACAAAGGAAAGGCCAAAAGCTGGAGACCGTCCGCAACGTAAGATTTCTGATGATTTACGCTTACGTTCTTTTCCCATTACCAAATCGAGAAGTCTCTCCCGATGAGGACTATCAGCTTCTTGCTCGGACATCAGCGTAAAGCATGCACCATTTTTTGCTTGAAAACGAATTTCTTTCATCTCTGTCACCCGTTAAACCGCATCTTAAGCACCCCATTAGGCAAAAATAGAGAGATCCCTTATGTATAAAACCTTAAATTACATACGATCGTAAAGGCTCAAAACCATTAAATGCAACAGATGCATAAGTTGTTGTATAAGCACCGGTTCCATGAATCAATAGCTCATCACCTATTGTTAGAGAAAGAGGAAGCAAATAAGGCGTTTTCTCATACATAATATCTGCCGAATCGCATGTAGGACCAGCTAAAATACACGGTTCCATTGCTTTATCATCATAAGCTGTTTCAATAGGATAGCGAATAGCTTCATCCATAGTTTCGGTCAAACCATTAAATTTGCCCACATCAAGATAAACCCAACGGACATTATCATTCTTTGCTTTTTTAGAGATAAGAACGACCTCTGTGCGAATAACGCCGGCATTACCTACCATCGCACGCCCTGGCTCAATAATTGTTTCAGGAATACGATTACCAAAATATTTTTTCAATGAATCAAAAATGGCCATACCATAAGTTTGCACTGCCGGAATATCCTTCAAATAACGCGTCGGAAAACCACCCCCCATATTCACTAATTGTAACTGGATACCTTCTTGTTCCAAAGATCTAAAAACAAAAGCGGTATCCGATAAAGCACGATCCCATGCATTTAGATCTGTCTGCTGAGAACCTACATGAAAGGAAACACCATGTGCCTGCAAGCCTAAGTGATGTGCATAGCGTAAGACATCAGCAGCCATAGAAGGAACACAACCAAACTTTTGCGATAATGGCCACTCTGCTCCTTCTCCATCAGTAAGAACTCGGCAAAAAACACGAGCTCCCGGGGCAGCACAAGCAACTTTTTCTACCTCCTCAAGACAATCAACGGCATAAAGTGAAACACCAAGCGCATACGCACGTGCAATATCACGCTCTTTTTTAATGGTATTACCAAAAGAAATACGATCAGCGGTAGCGCCTGCTTCTAAAGCCATTTCAATTTCTGCTATGGAAGCAGCATCAAAAGACGATCCTAAAGAAACAAGCAAACGCAAAATCTCAGGTGCTGGATTTGCTTTGATTGCATAGAAAATACGTGACTGTGGAAGAGCTTTTTCAAAATTTAAATAATTTTCATGAACAACATCAAGATCAACAACCAAACATGGACCTTCAGAACGGTGTGTTGCAAGAAAATCGCGAATACGTTGCGTTGCCATTTGCATTTCTCCCTAGGAACAAGATATCCCTACTTTACGCCAATAAGCAGCAAACGCTGCTAGCAGCAAAAAACAAAAGACATACACCGACTCTCTCACCTGATTAAAAAGCAACCAGGAAGAAATCAGCATTGCATGCCACGAAAAAACAGCGCGAAAAACGCGTTGCTTTACGTTGTCTGCCTTTTTGATTGGAGTTGAGAAACCAATTCCGCACTGAAGGCAATGAGGTGTGCCTCTATAGTTATCCCAGCATTTGAACAGCTGGAAGACACCAGAAAGGCCCGCACCGTCGTTGCTTCAAGATGTCCTCATCCTTTCGATTGGTCGTAAGAATGACTGGAGCGGTTAGTTCCAGGTACCGTACCGGTTAATCTCACCATTTGAGAACCAGCGGACACCCACAGGCACGTGCGACTTTGGGCAACACCGCGTATAAAGCCAATTTTTATTCATTTCAATCATTTTTTTTAATTTTAAAACTTTTTTAATTTTTAATCAAAAAATGATGTAAAAAAGAAACATCCAATCCAGATACAGGAACAAGCTTGTGCTCTTAATTATTGGATAGTGTTCAGTCTCAAAATATTCTCCTGTTTAAAAGTTGCATAAACAAAAAGAAGGCTTTTATTGTTAACAATAAGGATAGGTTGCACGCAATTTTAGCAACTGAAATTGTCTATGACGTTCCCGAAAGCGTTGTCTATCACTTTCATCCCGCGTATTATAACAAGCATCACAAGAGACACCTTCTTCATAATGAGAAGATAACTTATCTTCAGCACTAAGAGGAGAACGACAAGCGCGACACAATTCGCGTCCACATTCTTCAAGACCATGCCCTACAGAAACGCGCTCGTCAAAAACGAAACACTCTCCCTGCCACAAGCTTTTTTCTTTTGGGATAGTTTCCAAATATTTGAGGATACCGCCTTTTAAGTGATAAACTTGATCATAACCAAGGCTACGTACATAAGCCGTTGATTTTTCACACCGAATACCTCCTGTACAAAACATGGCAATTTTCTTTTTCTTTTTCAAATCACTTTCGTGCTTCATAATCCACTCAGGAAATTCGCGAAATGTTTTAATACAGGGATCAATTGCTCCTTGAAAACTCCCAAGCGCATATTCATAATCATTACGTGTATCGATTAAAAGTGTTTCTTCATCTTGAATAAGAGCATTCCAATCTTCAGGCTCTACATAAGTTCCAACAACTTTTAACGGGTTAACATCTTCAACCCCCATTGTTACAATTTCTTTTTTTAGCCGCACCTTCAAACGATGAAAAGGCATTTTTGAAGCCCATGAATATTTAATCTCGGGTATTTGAAATGCAGGCTCTGAAGTAATAAAATTTATTAACTTTTCAATTGCACTGCAAGAACCAGCAACAGTGCCGTTGATCCCCTCTTTTGCTAAAAGAAGAGTTCCCTTAATGCCATTTGTCTGACATAAATCCAGCAAAGGCTTTTGCAATTGACTATAATGTTTCAAATCTGCAAAGCAATAAAGAGCAGCAACTTTAAATTTCTTTTCCATAATATCGACATAACGCGGGTTTTATTTAATTTCAAGAACTATTCGCTCTCTTCTTGTATATTGTTTTGTTCTTTGCTTATATACACAGAATATCTTTTTATGAAAAAAGAATACCATTATCAAAGGATAATTTATACTATCACAATGCATCATCACTCCTCATTTATTATGATTATATATAAAGGCAATAATTTTCCTACGCATATACTCATATCAAATAAGTAAGATATTACAAATTACGCATACCTTTTATGTATACCTTAATTTTTAGCCGAAATTGCTGATGAACTCACCTTTCTTCAAATCCTACATTATCTTTTTTCAAATATAATTTTTCTTATAGAAAGCTATATAAATAATATCTTATCACTCTCTGTATTCATCTAACGAATAGAGTTTACAGAGATCGTTTATTGAAATGCTTCCTCAAATAAATCGGAATAGAAAAATTTAAAAATTAATAAGCAACTTTCATACTGTAAAACCAATTGCTTTCTTACCCCACAAAAGCACGTTCTAAAACATAAGTCGCTGGGGCATTATTGGCTCCTTCAACAAGACCAAAGGTTTCACATAACCTAGCACAATCCTTCAACATTGCTATTGAACCACAAATCATAACACGGTCCTCCGTGGGATTGATTTTCGGCAATCCAGTTCTTTCGAAAAAAGCACCGCTTTCCATAACAGTAGTAATGCGTCCCATATATTCTGAAGGTTCACGAGTGGTCATGGGATAAAATTTCAACTGTTTTACATATTCACCAACTAATGGATCATACTGTAAGGAAGCAACAAGATCTTTCGCATATGTCAGTTCATTACACTCACGTGTTGTTTGAATAAGTACTACTTGGGAAAATTTTTCATATGTTTCAGGATCACGAATAAGACTTGCAAAAGGAGCAACACCTGTCCCTGTTGAAAAAAGATAAAGACGCTTCCCAGGGATAAGAGCATCAAGAACTAAAGTTCCAGTCGACTTTTTACGCATTAAAACTGTATCACCAATTTTAATTTTTTGAAGATGTTCTGTTAATGGCCCCCCTGGAACTTTGATCGAAAAAAACTCAAGCTGTTCATCCCAATATGGACTTGCAATCGAATAAGCACGATAAATTGGCTTTTCTGCATTTGGCAAACCAATCATCACAAATTCGCCTGAACGAAAACGAAAACTTTCCGGACGATTAAGGCGAAATTTAAATAAATTATCCGTATAATGATAAACTTCCTGAACAGTAAGCGCAAATACATTTTCAGGAATTGGAAAATTTAAAGCGATATTCCTGACATCTGATTGAACATTGATTGCTGATGCGCTCATAAACTCTTCCTTATATTTTGATGCAACATTGAATCACAAATTTTATAAATAGTATAATTCTTGCATAATCATATACTTATATTTCTTTACAATAAAAACTATTGACTAAATATTTTATACTGAATTTGGAACAGATGCGTATTATACCATGAATGCAAAAGAGAAAAAATGGGATAACTAACGGTAAGGTCAAGTGCAGCAGCACAAACTATAGTCTCATAAAATCCCGATAGAAGATATTTTTCTCTTATTCGGCATTCATTGCATTCTTCACTAATAGCGTAAATTCTTAACCAACAAGATCCAAGACACAATAATATTTTATTATTTTTTTTATTATTATTGTGCTCTCTCTTCTTTTATGCCTCTGCTCATGAACTTTTGACGTTAACAATATATTTTTTCAAAAACGCTTATGAAATGCATAAAGAATAGTACAGAATAAAAAGAAGAATATTTCTTTCTATAATAAAAAATAAAAAGTATGAATTTTATACTTCTTGCAAAGTAAAATAAGTATTTTGATGATTTTTTCTTTCTCTTCTTTTTATTATTGAGAGGAAGATTCATTATTATAGGATGATAATTTTTGGGATTAAACTTTTTTTACAAATTCTGACTTTAAAGCCATCTGACCAATTCCAGGTATTTTGCAATCAATATTATGATTTCCCTCTACTAAACGAATATTCTTAACCTTTGTACCACTTTTTAAAACAGATGAAGAACCCTTCACTTTAAGATCTTTAATGACCATCACGCTATCACCATTTGCTAAAAGCTGACCATTAGCATCATAAACTTCAAAAGAGATAGGAAGCTCTTCATTACTGTTTTGAGGCCACTCATACGCACATTCAGGACAAATAAAATGACCATTGTCTTCATAAGTATAAAGACCATCACACTGAGGACACTGAGGCAATTGAGTCATACATCTCGCCTTTGTTCAAGAAAAATTATTTATCGTAAATCACACATACAAGTAAATCACGCGTACAACAAGACAAGAAAAAAGACCTATTGAACATAAGATACACTTAAATGAGCAAAAATTTGTTAGTTGATTTAAGAATAAAATTAAAGAAAAAACATAAGAAAAACGGGCCTACTGGCCCGTTTCTCTTTTATCTTTGGCTTATAGGCATTAGAAATCCATTCCGCCCATTCCGCCCATTCCGCCACCGCCCATTGGAGGCATCGGTGTATCTTTCTTTGGAAGTTCAGCAACCATCGCTTCCGTTGTGATGAGAAGGCTTGCAATTGATGCAGCATTCTGTAAAGCAGAGCGAACAACTTTTACTGGATCAACAATTCCCAAAGCAATTAAGTCACCAAATTGTCCTGTTGCAGTGTTGTAACCAAACGTATCTGAATTATTTTCCAATACCTTGCCAACAATAATTGCTGCTTCTTCACCTGCATTCATCGCGATCTGACGTGCTGGCGCTTGCAAAGCGCGACGTACAATGTGGATACCAGCCTCTTGATCAGGATTCTTTCCTTTGACAGTCAACGCATTTGCAGCACGCAAGAGAGCAGTTCCACCACCAGCAACAATACCTTCTTCTACAGCTGCTCGTGTTGCATTCAAGGCATCATCAACACGGTCTTTCTTTTCTTTCACTTCAACTTCTGTTGCACCACCAACGCGAATAACGGCAACACCACCAGCAAGTTTTGCGAGTCTTTCTTGCAGTTTTTCACGATCATAATCAGAAGTTGTTTCCTCAATCTGCGCCTTAATCTGGTTAACACGTGCAGTAATTTCAGCCTTGTGTCCAGCACCATCAATAATGGTTGTGTTTTCTTTAGTGATGTTAACTTTCTTTGCACGTCCAAGCATATCTAAGGTAACATTTTCAAGCTTAATACCAACATCTTCAGAAATAACCTGACCCGATGTTAAGATAGCAATATCCTCTAACATCGCTTTACGGCGATCACCAAATCCTGGAGCTTTAACAGCAGCGATTTTCAAACCACCACGCAGTTTATTAACCACGAGGGTTGCCAAAGCCTCACCTTCCACGTCTTCTGCGATAATAAGCAGAGGTTTACCCGATTGTACAACTGCTTCAAGAACAGGAAGCAAAGATTGCAAATTAGACAATTTCTTTTCATGAATAAGAATATAAGGATCATCAAGATCAGCAACCATTTTTTCAGCATTTGTCACAAAGTAAGGAGACAAATAGCCACGGTCAAATTGCATACCTTCAACAACTTCTAATTCAGTTTCAGCTGTTTTTGCTTCTTCTACCGTGATGACGCCTTCATTGCCTACTTTTTCCATAGCATCGGCAATCATTTTTCCAATTTCAACGGCACCATTTGCAGAAATCGTTCCAACTTGTGCAATTTCTGCTGAAGTTTGAATTTTTTTCGCTTTTTTGAAAAGATTCTCAACAACTTCTTCAACAGCAGCATCAATCCCACGCTTGAGATCCATTGGATTCATCCCAGCAGCAACGGCTTTTACACCTTCTTGTACAATCGCTTGTCCTAAAACAGTAGCCGTTGTTGTTCCATCACCTGCAATGTCGTTGGTTTTCGAAGCCACTTCGCGCAACATTTGTGCGCCCATATTTTCGAACTTATCTTCTAATTCAATTTCTTTTGCAACGGATACACCATCTTTTGTGATACGAGGCGCACCAAATGATTTATCAATCACCACATTGCGTCCTTTAGGGCCGAGCGTTACCTTAACAGCATTAGCAAGGATATCAACACCGCGCAATAAGCGCTCACGCGCTTCACGGCCAAATTTGACTTCTTTAGCAGCCATCTAATTTCTCCTTGGAGTTGTCTTAAATAATCAAACAAAATAATTGAGAAATTGGATTAACCCAAAATTCCCATAATATCAGACTCTTTCATGATTAAGAGGTCTTCACCATTAATCTTAACTTCAGTTCCAGACCATTTCCCAAACAAGACACGGTCTCCTGCTTTCACTTCTAGAGGAACGCGCTTTCCACTATCATCGAGAGCACCATTTCCAACCGCAATAATTTCACCTTCTTGAGGTTTTTCCTTTGCTGTATCAGGGATGATAATCCCACCAGCTGTTTTATTTTCAGATTCAACCCGACGAACAACGACACGATCGTGAAGTGGGCGGAATTGTATATTAGCCATGTTTTATATCCTTAAAACTTAATATAACTGAATTAATCTTAAGTTCCTGTTAGCACTCTCTTGTGACGAGTGCTAACAATAAAGCGAATATAAACATGGCGTATTCCCATGTCAAGGGTTCTCATTAAAATTAACCTGCACCTTTTCATAGTCTTCCGTGTAAAATTTTAGCACTTATTTTTTTGATTAATTTATAGTATAAAAAAATTTAAATGAATTAGTAGGAATCGTCATGCTTAAAACTCGTCAAGAAACCGATAGCTTTGGAACAATCACCGTACGCAATGATCGTTATTGGGGAGCACAAACTGAACGTTCTCTTCATCATTTTAATATAGGCATAGAAAAACAACCTTTGACCCTGATTTATGCCTTAACTCTTATTAAAAAAGCTGCAGCCCTCGTTAATATGGAAAAAGGGAAACTTCCGCAAAATATCGGGCAAACGATTGTTACTGCGGCTGATGAAGTCCTTGCAGGAAAATTCGATGCCCATTTTCCTCTTTCTGTTTGGCAAACAGGTTCCGGCACACAAAGCAATATGAATGTCAATGAAGTCATTGCCAATCATGCTAACGTACTTTTGGGAGGGGCTCTTGGAAGCAAAAAACCGGTTCACCCGAATGATCACGTAAATATGAGTCAATCCTCAAACGATTCCTTTCCCACAGCCTTACATATTGCTACCACACTGCAAACACGCCAACATCTGTTACCAGCTCTTGATGCTCTTATTGGGAGCCTACAGAAAAAAGAAAAAGAATTTTCCGACATCATCAAAATCGGACGGACCCATACTCAAGATGCGACACCTCTCACATTAGGGCAAGAATTTTCAGGCTATCGCGCCGCTCTAGAAGCCAATCGCACACGAATTGAAACAGCGCTCACTGATGTTCAAATGCTTGCTCAAGGAGGCACAGCCGTCGGAACAGGTCTCAATGCTCCATTAGGCTTTGATGACGCATTTGCCAAAACAATAAGCACCCTCACAGGAATTACTTTCAAAACCGCTCATAATAAATTTGAAGCGCTTGCTCATCACGGGGCTCTTACACATTTTCATGGCAGCCTCAATGCTTTAGCAGCTGACCTGTTTAAAATTGCCAACGACATTCGTTTCTTAGGATCGGGCCCACGTTCAGGACTAGGTGAATTGAGCCTTCCGGAAAACGAACCAGGTTCTTCTATCATGCCAGGAAAAGTCAATCCGACACAGTGTGAAGCTCTGACTATGGTCGCTTGTCAAGTATTTGGCAACCATAGTAGTATCACATTTGCCGCCAGCCAGGGACATTTTGAACTGAATGTCTATAAGCCGGTCATTGGATATAATGTGATGCAATCACTCAATCTTTTAGGAGATTGTATGCGCTCTTTCGATACATATTGTATCCAAGGATTACAAGCAAATAGAGAACATATTCACGCTTTGATGGAACGTTCTCTCATGTTGGTTACTGCTCTTGCTCCAGAAATTGGGTATGAAAAAGCAGCTGAAATCGCCAAAACAGCCTATAAAAATGGAACAAGTCTCCGTGAGGAAGCTTTAAAAGCAGGTGTTTCTGCCGCTGATTATGATCGACTTGTTGACCCTAAAAAAATGATTCAGCCACAATAAGAAAAGAATTATTGCCAAAGAAAAAAGTGTTTATGTAATAATATCCGGCTGTTCGCGTCCTAAATGATGTTTGATTTTTAATACCTCAAAAGCGGCTTGCTTTAAAGGTTGAAGAACTTTTTGCGGATCTTGATTGTGCTTACAGGGATCACCCTCATACTGTTCAAGATAAAGCCGAACAAGAGCTCCCGTTGTTCCTGTCCCAGAAAGACGAACCACTAAACGTGCTCCATGATCAAAAAAAATACGGACCCCTTGCCGTATACTCACACTATGATCAACGGGATCATGATAAACAAAATCATCAGCTTTCTTGACCGTTAATCCAGCTATTTTTGTACCTGGCTCTGGTAAGCATTCGGATAATTGTTCTACCATTGCAAAAGCTTTGTGGGCTTCTATCTCTTCATAATCATACCGTGAAAAATAAAAGCGTCCGTAGGTATACCAATGCTGTTGAGCAATTTGCGCCACGGTTTTTTTTGTAACAGCAAGAAGATTTAGCCAGAACAAAACAGCCCATAATCCATCTTTTTCACGCACATGATCTGACCCTGTACCAAAGCTTTCTTCCCCACAAAAAGTTATTTTTCCAGCATCTAGAAGTGTTCCGAAAAATTTCCATCCCGTTGAGGTTTCAAACAAATTCAATCCCTTTTTCTTTGCAACGCAATCGACAGCACGCCCGGTTGGCATAGAGCGTGCAACTCCCACAAGACCTTGTCGATATCCTTTAATTAAAGAAGCATGATCAACCATAATCGCAAGAGAATCAGAAGGATTGATAAATTGTTGACGACCAATAATGAGATTACGATCCCCATCACCATCAGAAGCAGCTCCCAAATCCGGTCCTTGCTCAGACATTAATAAATCATACAAATCCTTAGCGTGAACCAAATTCGGATCTGGATGTTTGCCACCAAAATCTGGTAAAGGAACCCCATGAACTACTGTTCCTTCAGGAAATCCTAAGCATTTTTCAAAAATTTCTTGCGCATAAGGGCCTGTCACAGCATGCATTGCATCAAATCGGAAAGTTAATCCCTCAGAAACCGCTTGAGCAATACACTCAAAATCAAAAATTTCCTGCATCAGCGCACTATAATCAGCAACAGGATCAATGATATCAACCTGCATAGACCCGATAAATACCGTTCCTTGCCTATCTAAGTCGATCTCTGAAGCATCAATAATTTTATAAAAAGACAAATGTTGTGATGCAGCAAAAATAGCATTACACAAAGAAGTAGGTGCTGGCCCTCCCTGAGAAATATTATATTTTATCCCGCAATCACCCTGTTCTCCCCCAGGATTATGACTTGCCGAGAGAATAATACCGCCATGGGCATGATACTTGCGAATGAGATGCGAAACAGCAGGTGTGGATAAAATCCCTCCTTTACCGACTTTAATACATCCAACACCATTAGCAGCAGCCATTTTCAATACGGTCTGAATAAGCTTGCGATTCAAATAGCGTCCATCTCCTCCCAAAATGAGCAATTTTCCCTCAAGAGGTCCCACAGTATTAAAAATAGATTGAATAAAATTTTCAACATAATGAGGCTGTTGAAAAATCGACACCTTTTTCCGCAAACCAGATGTCCCCAGCTGTTGATCTTTAAAAGCTGTCGTCGGGATAATATTCACCGTCATCATGATGCCTGCAAAGCATTATTATTTGATTTGAACACGAACATTTCCTTAAAATTGATCATTAATTCCTCTTGACGTAAACATAAAATACCTGCAAATTAAAGGAACTATAGGACATTCTTAAATGTAAAACAAAACTCAAAATTTTCGGAGATACTCTTCTTATATAAAGCACAGGAGTGCAATCATGCTTAGAAAAAAAGTTCCCAATGTTACCTTCCACACACGTGTTCGCGATGAATCAATCAGTGGTGATAATCCTTATCGGTGGCAAAATGTCAACAGTGACACTTATTTCAAAGGGAAACGAGTTATTCTTTTCTCTCTGCCTGGGGCCTTTACACCCACCTGCTCAACTTTTCAACTTCCTGATTTTGAAAAACTCTATGATGACTTTAAAAAAGTAGGTATTGATGAAATTTATTGTATTTCCGTAAATGATGCTTTTGTTATGAATGCATGGGGAAAAAGTCAAGGCATTAAAAATGTGAAACTCATTCCCGATGGATCAGGTGAATTTACACGAAGAATGGGAATGTTGGTTGCCAAAGATAACATTGGTTTTGGCATGCGGTCATGGCGCTATGCTGCTGTCATTCAAGACGGAGTGATTGAACAATGGTTTGAAGAGGCAGGTGCATCAGATAATTGTGCCACAGATCCTTATGAAGTCTCCTCACCGCAAAATATTTTAAAGGCCCTGCAAGGGTAATTGCAGCGATTATTTTCCTCTCTGATTTTTTCTCCCTTCCTTCATTTGATATAAAAAGGAAGGGATTTTTAAGGTTTTTGAGCTCCTAAAAATTTTGTGATTTTTGAGCAATGAGAATATTTTGAACTGTTTGAACGAATTGATCTTCATCAACAGTTACTTGTGCTGGGCGGCTCTCACGCCATGTCTGATTATCTTTAATTTCATGGGATAAACGCGCTCCTTCGACCAAATCTTTGATCTGAACCTTTCCCTCTTGACGTTCTTGTCCTCCCTGAATAACTACGCAAGGCGCATGACGTCGATCAGCATATTTCATCTGTGCTTTAATTCCTGATGCACCTAAATACAGTTCAGATCGAATACCTGCTTGGCGCAAACGCATCACCATTTTTTGATAACGCACAAGAGCTTCTGGTTCTTTATCCATCATTAAAACCACAACGGGACCTATCGTTTCCTTCACAGGAAGTTTGCCAAGATTTTGCAAAGCAGATATCAAACGCGAAACACCAATAGAAAAACCCGTTGCTGGAACATTTTCCCCACGAAAGCGAGCAACTAACCCATCATAACGTCCCCCTCCACCAACAGATCCAAACACAACTTTTTGCCCATCATCATTAAAAATATCAAAAAGCAGTGCAGCTTCAAAAACAGGTCCTGTATAATATTCTAATCCTCGCACAACTGATGGATCAATTTTGACACATTGCTGATAGCCATTTTCAGAAAAAATCGCTTGCATTTCTTCAAGCTCACAGATCCCTTCAAGCCCTTGAGCACTATGTCCAACCATCTTTTTCAGATTATTAATTGTTTCCTCAGCCGTTTCAGCACCAACAGCCATCAAAGCAAGAATACACTCAATTTCCTTTTCCTTTAGTCCCGCTCCTTTGGTAAAGTCACCACTTTCATCCAAACGCCCCTTTCCCAAAAGCAAGCGAACCCCTTCTGAACCAAATTTATCGAGCTTATCAATAGCTCTCAGAACAGTTAAGCGTTTTCCCTCCTGTTCCTTGCCGCCGAGGCCAACCAGCTCCAAAACGCCATCCAAGATCTTCCGATTATTCAGACGAATAACATAATCTTTCTGCTGAATACCTAATTTTTCTAAACTATCCGCTGCCATCATGCAGATTTCCGCATCAGCCAACACCGTTGGCGCTCCAACAATATCGGCATCAAATTGCATAAATTGTCGAAAACGTCCTGGCCCCGGCTTCTCATTTCGAAAAACAAACCCATAACGATAGCTTCGATAGGGCTTAGGTAAAGTTTCAAAATGCTCGGAAAAATAACGAGCTAGCGGCGCTGTCAAATCATAGCGTAAAGACATCCATTGCTCATCATCATCTTGCAAAGAAAAAACACCTGCATTTGGTCGATCTGAATCGGGCAAGAATTTACCAAGAACATCCGTATATTCGAAAATCGGTGTTTCCAATGCTTCAAAACCGTAAAGTTCATAAACTTCACGAATTTGAGCAATCATTGTTTCAATAGCATATAATTGCGCGCCTGTGCGGTCGATAAAACCACGGGGCAAACGGGCTTTGGTTCTTTCTTGTGTCATAGCCATTGTTTTTCTCTAGCAGCAATGTGTGTTTATAGATCATTGTGTCTACCTTATCATAACAAACGCTGCAATGGCTTTATATAATTGCTGTTATACACCACCAAAATATCCCCTATAATGATATCAATTGTTTCGTCAGATATGCTATCAAGGAGAGCTAAAAATCAATATACGTTTCAGAACAAACAGCTGTATCTGATAAAATCTTTTCCTCCCGCTTTTAAAATCATTATCTTAAAAACTTCTCCAATTCCTCTCATACAAAAACTAAAATTTTCAACAGTTATCCAGAACAAAGATCGAGATATAAATGCAAACGTTAATCCCATAACTTTCAAAAGAAAAAGTATTCCCATATTGCTTGAGCTTAGCAATATGGGTGCGAGACTATAAAGGTAGATAGTTTTTCTAAAAGAAGCTCATCACCAACAAAAAACCATTGTTGGATAAACAGAAACAGGTTCCACAAGTGAATTGAGAACAACTCCAACCATTTGATAAGTAATAATTAAACCTTTTTCCGCTTTAAAATAATCTCATCAAGATTGAATATATCTAAACAGTGTGGTCTTTTTCTCTTACATTTGTATATATATACGACCAAGCACGAAATTATTGATCATAAAATCAATATAATTTAACAAGACATCTAAAAAATTGAAACTCAAAACAGTGAAACCATAGGATAAGAATTTTTATTCTATCGAACAAATAAACTTAGCATGATCATGAACAGACCCCAATAAGGAATTTTGTTATCTACATTTGCACGATTTTCACTGCATGATTTTCTCTTCTTTTTGAGCTCCTCTGAATAAAGTTTTAAGATTTTTTTCCAGCTAAGATTTTTAAGAATAGCTTATTTATACTTTCAATCACTCTATAATTTTTTGACAATTGTTTTAAGTTTTTGGGCTATTATTATAGTTTTTGTCTTTGTATTTAAGGAGCTTCTTTTCAGTTTTTCTTTTTTTAGAGTTTGATTGTTATGAGGGGATTTTGCAAGGATTTTTTAGTTTCTCTTATAATCTAGGGTCTGCATGATGGTTTTGAGAAGCGTAAGCAATTTTACTGTTGATTTTTGATTGTTTTCTTTTTTCTTTTACTGTGCAGAGGGATGAGGCTTAATGCTGGCTATTGATTGAGCATTTTTATTTAATTTACTCTTCTTGCTTTTTTTTGGAACTAGATTTGGTTTGGATCATTTTAAGATTAAGAATTATTGAAGGAGAGAGAGATATGGAAACGCGGATCCCAACGAAGCATCCCTTAGAGAGACATTTTACAGGCGAATTTTCTTTAGAGACAGAGAGTTGTCACTATACTCCGTCTACTTTATCTTGGTCCTCGATATTTGCTGGATTACTAACGCTTTTAGCAACGTCGGTCTGTTTTTCCTTTTTATTAGCCGCCTTAGGTTTTAGCCAAATGAGTTTTGTTTCCCCCTTTTCGCTAGAGAATAGTTTTCTTTCTATTGGCGTGAGTTCGATCCTTATTTTTTGTCTAAGCTTCAGCCTTGGAGGTTATATTGCTGGTCGATTTGCGAGCCACTCAGGAGCGCTTCACGGTTTTTTGACCTGGGCGCTTTTTATGCTTTTAGTGGCGATCCAAAGTACAGTTTTACTTTCTGGAGCAGTTCATTTAGGAGCGAAGACTGTTTCAGGAGTTGCCAGTGCGACGGGACAAGCGATCAGTGGTTTTGGTTCGGAAGGTGGGAAACTTGTCTCGCTCACGGATGGTAAGAATTTTGAAGATTTTTTCAACGATAAAAATAATGCTCTGTTTGATTTTAACAAACTCAGCAATGACTTACAGGCACTTTTAAATAAGAGCGATATTCCAGCCCTCAATCCGGACAATCTCTATAATGCTTATAGGGGATCAATCAAAGATATACGTTCGACCATCACATCTTTTAAGAATGATCCTTCTAACTATCGTCTTTTGGTTAAACAGCTTGGCGAACGTCTTTCGGATCGTGTTAACAAGCTCAATAGTCAAATTGATCGTCGTGATGTCATCCATCACTTGACCAACAATGGGCTGTCACAAGCTGAAGCAGAAAAGACTGCAGAGCGTGCGATTGAAGTTTATCAAACAGCGAACAAGAAGACTAAAGAGGCTATTCAATCCCTGAACAAACAAGTAGAAGGTCTCTCACATAATGTTGATAAAGTAGCCAAAAACGGTCTTGAGCTTGCCGATAAAGCTATTGACAAGGCTTCTAAGATTGGTTTGTGGAGTTTTTTTGCTAGCCTTCTTGGAGCTTTAATTGCGAGCATTTCTGGATATTATGGTCATAAGAGACGTTGTCATTCTTACAGATTTTAAAGACTGAGATTTTGAGACAAAAGATATTTGTCATCATGTAAGCACTCTCCCAAAGAAGAGCGCTTTTACAAAAGCTGCACCGCGTGTGCAGCTTTTTTATTAAAATCCTTTTATTTGAAGCATCCTGGGATATTTTGTTGTTCCCTGTCGCATTATTTTTTCAAGTCGCATCATTTTTTCAAGATCCGGCAAGTTAATCTACAGGGAACAGAGGAGAATGGATTATCTTCCGGTTTTTTATTATTTTCCAAAAGAGATAAGGATACGAAGAGGCAGATGCGAGCTCTACGAAGAGGCATTAGTTTTTGTGTTTTTTAGCTATTTGTCTCTTTTTGCGTTTATTTTTAGGGTTATTTTGTGCACACAAGAGTGTTTGTGGCAAGAGAGTCTGTGGGAACAAGATTGGTTGCGGGGGCAGGATTTGAACCTGCGGCCTTCAGGTTATGAGCCTGACGAGCTACCGGGCTGCTCCACCCCGCGTCATTAAAGAATTGTCGCAGCAAGAATACGACGATTTGTAGATATTTTTTGAAGAGTGTTGAAGAATTATTTCTATGCGCTTAGCAGACCTGGCAGCGACTTACTCTCCCGTGCCTTAAGACAAAGTACCATCAGCGCTGGAACGTTTCACGGCCGAGTTCGGGATGGGATCGGGTGCAGGCGCTCCGCCATAACCACCAAGTCAGCGAAGAGCATAGAAAGAAAGAGAAGTTGTCTCATATGATATTTTAATTTGTTTTATTGCTTAAAATGAATAGAGGGAATGAGAACGATCAAGCCGATCGAACGATTAGTATCAGTAAGCTTCATATGTTACCACACTTCCACACCTGACCTATCAACGTGGTAGTCTACCACGGTTCTCAGGGAATACTCGTTTTCAGGTGGGTTTCCCGCTTAGATGCCTTCAGCGGTTATCCCGTCCGTATATAGCTACCCTGCTATGCGGCTGGCGCCACAACAGGTCCACCAGAGATACGTCCATCCCGGTCCTCTCGTACTAGGGACAGATCCTGTCAATATTCCTACACCCACGGCAGATAGGGACCGAACTGTCTCACGACGTTCTGAACCCAACTCACGTACCGCTTTAAATGGCGAACAGCCATACCCTTGGGACCTGCTCCAGCCCCAGGATGCGATGAGTCGACATCGAGGTGCCAAACAACCCCGTCGATATGGACTCTTGGGGGTCATCAGCCTGTTATCCCCGGCGTACCTTTTATTCGTTGAGCGATGGCCCTTCCACACGGGACCACCGGATCACTATGACCGTCTTTCGACTCTGCTCGACTTGTCAGTCTCACAGTCAGGCAGGCTTATGCCATTGCACTCAACAAACGATTTCCGACCGTTCTGAGCCTACCATCGCGCGCCTCCGTTACTCTTTAGGAGGCGACCGCCCCAGTCAAACTACCCACCATACACTGTCCTGGATCCGGATAACGGACCGCAGTTAGACATCCATGTCGATAAGGGTGGTATTTCAAGGACGACTCCACAAAGGCTTGCGCCCCTGCTTCAAAGTCTACCACCTATCCTACACATATCGCCACAAATGCCAGTGTAAAGCTATAGTAAAGGTGCACGGGGTCTTTCCGTCTAACCGCAGGAACCCCGCATCTTCACGGGGAATTCAATTTCACTGAGTCTACGTTGGAGACAGCGGGGAAGTCGTTACGCCATTCGTGCAGGTCGGAACTTACCCGACAAGGAATTTCGCTACCTTAGGACCGTTATAGTTACGGCCGCCGTTTACTGGGGCTTCAATTCAATGCTTGCACATCTCCTCTTAACCTTCCAGCACCGGGCAGGCGTCAGACCCTATACATCGTCTTGCGACTTCGCAGAGCCCTGTGTTTTTGGTAAACAGTCGCTACCCCCTGGTCTGTGCCACCCTTTAACGGTTGCCCGCTAAAGGGTCACGCTTCTTCCGAAGTTACGCGTGCAATTTGCCGAGTTCCTTCAACGTAGTTCTCTCAAGCGCCTTAGTATTCTCTACCTGTCCACCTGTGTCGGTTTCGGGTACGGTCTATAAGTGGGAGCTATTTCCTGGAATCGCTTCACTGCAAGATCAATCCAATAAGACCTTACAATTTACGCAATCCGTCACTTCCCACAGGTCCACGAATATTAACGTGGTTCCCATCGACTACGCCTTTCGGCCTCGCCTTAGGGGCCGACTCACCCTGCTCAGATTAACTTTAAGCAGGAACCCTTGGACTTTCGGCGAGGGAGTCTCTCACTCCCTTTATCGTTACTCATGTCAGCATTCTCACTTCCGATACCTCCAGGAGCTCTCACGAGTCTCCCTTCACAGGCTTACGGAACGCTCCGCTACCACTTACTCATAAGAGTAAATCCACAGCTTCGGTGTATGGCTTGAGCCCCGTTACATTTTCGGCGCGAAGACCCTTATTTAGACCAGTGAGCTGTTACGCTTT
>NZ_CP174576.1:1260000-1629655 GCF_045945445.1 Bartonella bennetti
CACTCTCTTGAAGACTATGACAAAAAAGGGGATCGTATTGCTCCCACACATGCCCGTCAAAGCTTTGATAAAAAAAGACAATTTGAATTATCTACGCTTCAAAAAAAGGGAGATGAAAAAGTCGTTGAGGCTCAGAATTTTGAATGGATCCGAATGGCCTTAGCCGAAGAACGCCATAATAAATATACCTATCCGCCTTTTGATGCTTTAAGCATTTTTTCCCATGATTCGAACAATCAAATTTCTCAAACTCTCGAAAGAGGACAAATTTATGGAGCAAAAATTGAAACAAAAATGACTTTACGCAGCCGTGATTTCATTATTGAGCAGACGCACTTTGATGAAACTGATATACTTACTGCTGATGAAGTACAAAAAGAAGTACAAAAATCCGGATTTGCTTTGGATAAAAATAATGAGAAGCTTTCACTTCTTCCTTTTTTAGACCCCGCACAACTCGATGTTTCAACATCTTCTCTTAAAATACCGAAGATTCCTAATGTGCGCCTTGTCCAAGAAAATGTCACTATTACAGCACACAACCGTCGAATTGATCTGTCCAAAAACTATGCTGAAGATATTATTCCCATTCATAAAAAGCAAACAATCTCAGGAGTACTTCAAAAATCCGACTATCCACAAGAACAAGTGGAGAAAATTGCACAAATATTAGCTGAATTGAACCGTTCAAATACACTCAAAGCAGGAAGTCTTTTACGTATCGGAATTGTTACACAACACGGTGAAGAAGATCATCTTGTTCGGGCAAGTATTTACCAAGAAATGAATCATATTCTGACAATTGCCCTTAATGATGACAACCAATTTGTTGCAAGTACAGAACCAGAAATGTCACATGCGCTTAAAGCTGCATTTCAAAATGGTCAACCTCATTCTTATGTTAATACGGCACAATTACCAACGGTTTATGATGCAATCTATCAAGCTGTTCTCAGTCATAATATGTCGCAGTCTCTTTCACAGCACCTTATTCATTTGCTCGCAATGAATATTGATATGAAAAGCCGCATCACACCAACCGATCAGCTCGAAATATTTTATGCTCTTCCTAAACAATATACTGAAAAAAACAGTAAGAGCATAAAAAATGGTACGCAACTGCAAACTCCCTCCTCTTCTACCAATGGAGATCCTGAAATCCGTTATATAAGCGCGACCTTTGGAAATGTTACTTATAAATATTACCATTATCAATCCACAGATGGGAATGCCGATTATTATGACTCAGAAGGCAAAAGTTCAAAACCTTTTTTGCTTAGAAAGCCGATCCCTAATGGCATTTTCGGTTCGCCTTTTGGTCTACGAAAGCACCCTATTTTAGGCTATGTGCGCATGCACACAGGTGTTGATTGGGTAGCACCAAAAGGATCGCCTATTATTGCTGTTGGAGATGGTGTGGTAACAAAAGTTGGAGTCGTAAGCGGTTATGGTAACCATACAGAAATTAAACATGCTAATGGCTATGTCAGTAGTTATTCACATCAAAATAGTTATGCTCCTGATATTAAGCCAGGTGTCAAAATAAGACAAGGACAAATTATTGGATATGTTGGATCGACGGGTCTTGCAACCGGACCTCACTGTCATTTTGAAATTATTGTTAATGGTAAAAAAGTTGATCCTATGCGTATTCGTTTTCCTGACAGCAAATCTTTAAAAGACAAAGATCTACAAGCATTTTTGAAAGAAAAGAAAAATATTGATTCCTTAATACAAAGCGTAACACAGCCAGAAAATGCATCTTAATTTATCCATATATCAGGCAAGCTGGTACTTTTCTACTAGAGGAAATCTCTCAATCATTCAAATCAAAGATGAAGTTTAAAAATATCGAACAAAGAAAATATTATAGGGATATTCCTTTAAAGGATCTCAGTTCATCTTTTGCTACAAAGATCCAAGAATTCATCACAAGCCTATCGATCATGGTGAATTCTCCTGCATTATCCCAATTGGATAGGAAATTTAAGTGCTTTTATGAATGAAAATTATGGTATGCTTCTCTATATTTCTTTTAAAAGAAAGTATTAAAAACATTTTGAACGATTTTCTATGATTTTTGGCAAAGGAATTATAACTTTTGTTCCTCCTAAATCTGATGTTTTGAACAATGCTTTCTCACCAAATTGCATACAAAGCTGTTCTATAACTAAACGACCGAGTCCTGTTTTTAGCTCTGCATTTTGACTGCACATCCCTACACCATCATCTTCAACGACTAGTGCCATTTTTCCATTATTCTGAGGCCCACAAAAAATATAAATATTCCCACGACGTTTATCAGGAAAAGCATGCTTTAAAGCATTTGTAAGCAATTCACCAAGAATAATTCCAAGCGTTGTAGCATCTCTTGAAGATAATCGACAATCTTTGAAATCCGTATGAATAGTGATATTTTCGCGTAATTCAAATGGTATAGCCAATTCAACATCATGCACAACTAAATTGAGAAAATCTGCCAATAATGTTGTTTCCATATCATCACTCAAACGCAAACGACGATGCGCTGCTGATATTGTTTGGATGCGATCTCGTGCTGCTCCCAAAACAGAACGAACCTCTTCATTCTTGCTTCGATTTAATTGCAAACCAAGCAAAGAAGAAACCGTACCAAGAGAATTGCCAATGCGGTGACTAGCATCCTGTAACAACATTTCAACACGACATCGTTCTTTTTCGGCATAATTACGAGCCTTTTCCAATTCCTGTGTCCGTTCCTTCACACGCGCTTCAAGAGCTGCATTCTCGCTATGAAGAAGTAACTGATAGGTTTTTAAAGATCGAATATCGCATCGAAAACGGTTAATCACAAAATAGGCAGAAATAAAAGTACTCACAACAGAAACAATTGCGGCTAAAGTCAAAGCAGCACGCATGAGTGCTATATCTTCACGTTTTTTTTGTCGTTCAATATCATCGCCATCGATAAAATTGGTCATTAATTGAACCAAACTCGCGACTTGATCCGTCTTAATTTCAGGAAAATCTGAGAAATGAACAGACTGATCAGAAGATGCATCAAGAGCAATCATATGTTCCTTCATGATTGCTGTACGCGCTTTAATCTCTTTTTTAAAAGCTGTAAACCACGTATACCATTGCGAATGAGAATGAACAAGAAGGGCAATATAATTGAGAATATCATCGAGATGAAGAACTGCTTTCTCAAAGCGGATTTTATCTTCCGCTCGATGGCTTTTTTCATAGTTTCGGTTTGCTGCAGCCATATCGATTAAACTAATAAGTGCTAAATCTGCTTGTTCACGCAATTCTGAGCTTGTATCCAACTGTGAGATTTCCTGATCAACAGCGTTAGATAACAAAATAATAAAGGTCGAAGCCAAAAGAGCCATAAAAAGAGAAACAATAATTGCTCCCCACCGCCAACGTGATGTTGTTGAACCAGAAATGGGTATTTTAGAAGACAAATTTGCCTTTGTTATCATATACTTACCATCAATGAACCCAAAAATCAGAACTCTTCAATTTAGAGAAAAATTATTTTATTGCTTTAAGAGTGAAGAAAGATAATTATTTTCCATATCCTCGTTTTTTCTCTTGTCCCTAAAAGACTAGACAAAAGGCTCTGTACATTCCCACAATTTTTATTCCTCTATAGCTATAACAAGAATAAAACTATGTTCTCATCCATCATTATTCGTTCTCCTAATCACTAAAAGAACATAAGATACTTCCAGCCGAATAAAGATCCGGACCATAATCAGTATCACCATCAACTTCGAGGAGCTTCTGCAAACGATTGCGTGCACGACTTACACGGCTTTTAACCGTTCCAACAGCGCAATTACAAATAGCTGCTGCATCTTCATAAGAAAAACCAGATGCACCAATTAAAATGATTGCTTCTCTTTGTTCAGCTGATAATGTGTTTAAGGCTTTTTTAAAGTCATGCAAATCAAGCATCCCGTATTGGGAAGGATGAACAGCCATATTTTGAGTGAAAACACCATCACTATCTTGCACTTCTCTTCCTCTTTTCCGCATTTGACTATAAAATTCATTGCGCAAAATCGTAAAAAGCCACGCCTTTATATTAGTTCCCATTTCAAAACTGTCTTGCTTAGCCCATGCCTTCATAAGGGTATCTTGTACCAAATCCTCGGCTTTATCATGCTTGCCACTTAAAGAAACAGCAAAAGCACGCAAAGCTGGTAAAACGAAAAGCAATTCTTGTTTAAAATCTTTTGAGCTATGTGTCATAAGAGATCAAACCTTTTTTCTTCAGAATGAAGACTATCTTTTTCTGCCTGTTCTAATTTGTCCAAAAGTTCCAACAAATGTAAGGGAAGTGGTTCTTCTTGAATTTGCATATAAAATTGACGCAATTTCAGTGCTATTTCACTATTTGCGCCAAGAAGATCATCTTCAAACGTAAAATAATCGGTGAGATTTTTTTCACCAAAGTTGTTCATTTTTTAGCCTCTTAACCCATATAGTAGTAAAAGAATATTTTACTCTTTAAAGTTGTAAATATAGTCCCTCCTAAAAAGTTCCATACTGAAAGCAGGAACTTTTTTATCCAAAAGGGATTTTGAAAAAATAAAGTGCTTTCACAAGCTGAAGGAGTTATAAATCATGTCCCTATCACAACGCATCGCCCCTCACCTTCCTTATCTTAGACGTTTTGCCCGATCCATCACAGGGAGCCAAACTTCTGGTGATGCTTATGTTGCTGCTATGTTAGAAGCACTCATTGTTGATTTTTCGATTTTCCCCCAAACCTCCAGTGATCGCATTGGAACTTATCAACTCTTCTGTCATCTTTTTGATCAAACTACACCCAATATTGCTGAACCATTGCCACAATTTGGTTTT
Organism: Bartonella bennetti; assembly: GCF_045945445.1. NCBI lineage: Bacteria > Pseudomonadati > Pseudomonadota > Alphaproteobacteria > Hyphomicrobiales > Bartonellaceae > Bartonella > Bartonella bennetti. The sequence goes on from NZ_CP174576.1 coordinate 1,264,858, forward strand.
GAACAAAAAGCCAGCGCTCAATTATCCTATCTCACTCCTCGTGCACGACAAGCCTTCTTGCTCATTGCTGTTGAAGGATTTAATGAAAGTGAAGCAGGAGAAATCATGAAAATTAATACACAAAAGTTTCATGAGCTCCTCAACCAAGCCTCCTTTGATATTTCTCAACAAATTGCGACACAAGTAATGATTATTGAGGATGAACCTCTGATTGCCATGGATATTGAGCAAATGGTGGAAAGCCTTGGACATAAAGTGATAGGAATTGCACGAACACATGATGAAGCTGTTGTCATGTATCATCAGAAAAAACCACGCCTCATTTTAGCTGATATTCAATTAGCTGATAACAGTTCTGGTATTGATGCAGTCAACGATATTTTAAAAAATGATTGTATCCCTGTAATCTTTATTACAGCTTTTCCTGAAAGATTGCTCACTGGAGAGCGTCCGGAACCAACTTTTTTGGTCACCAAACCCTTTAATCCTGATATGGTCAAAGCCCTTATCTCACAAGCTTTATTTTTTCAAGAGAATGCGTCTAAAGCCGCCTAACAGAAGGTAATGATTATGTTCGTTCCCCCTGTTTCTACCACATCCATAGATAGATCACATCTCAGCGCTTTAATGCAAGCAATCCGTGGCGCTGATATTTGCGTTTTATATCAAACAACAAATCTGATCTATTTATGGGCAGAAAACCTGCCTCAACTTTTGCAAGCAAAATGGCGGGTTGGATGTCGTGACAGCGATTTTTTCTCAATTGATCTTGCGGATAATATGGAAACCATCAAACTGCAAGTTTTATCAACAGGCAAAACACAAACTATTGAAGCACGATTTGAAGATATGTCCAAACAAACCATTTGGTATAAATTTTCTATTGATTGTCATCGGAATGAAAACGGAAAAATCATCGGTATCATCACCACGGGCGTCGATATTTCAGGTCTACGTCGTCGCGAACAAGTACTTAAAATATTACTGCGGGAAGTAAGCCATCGCTCTAAAAATCTTTTAGCAATCATCCAAAGTATTGCAACCCAAACTGCCCGTTATACAGAATCACTGCAAACCTTCTTACGAAAATTTCAGGGACGTCTTCATTCTCTTTCCCATTCTCAAGATCTGATTACCGACTCTGACTGGCGTGGTGCTCAATTTCATGAATTGGTACAAACACAAATTTTAAACTATTTAGTGAAAGAAAAAGAGCGTTTTTCCATTAAGGGTATAGATCCTTATCTTTTCCCAAACGCAGTTTTGCATATTGGATTAGCTTTTCATGAATTAATTATTAATTCTCTCTCTTTTGGTGCTTTATCACAAGAAGAGGGGACTGTTTCTATTACTTGCACAGTCAACGCAATAACCCAAGGAAAAACAGAACTTTTTATCACATGGAGTGAAGAATTTAAAAAGAAAATCTTTCTTCCTGCACATAAGAAAGCCTGTTTTGGAAATACCGTTTTAGACAAAATTGTTCCCATTGCAGTTGATGGTTCAGCTTTTTTAAAATTAACAGAAGAAAAAATGGTTTATTGTTTATCTGTTTCTAACAATTATTTCGATATTTTGTCTTAGACAAGAATAAAGCGATCCGAGCATCGCGGCTAAGAATAAAGTGCTCCGAGCAACAGGAGATTTACATCCCTAGCTTATCGAAGCCTAATGCTTTTGCTTTTCTTCTCCTCCTACGACAGCGAGATAGAGTATTCTTCTGGAACGAAAATCCTTTGAGATTATTTAGAATCTAGAGGATCCACCTCTCAGACAACTTCTTAACGATCTATATTTTTAGGATAAGTATCATATGAATCCTGTTATTGCTGTTCTTCTACTGGTTTCGTGCACAGATGATTTTAACAGTTGTTATTCCAATAACACCATGGTTAAAATTTATCCTACCATACAAGTATGTGAGCAAAAAATTATGCCTTTAATTAAAAAATTTACCTCTTATGGAGAACAAATCTTCGCTCAATGCACGAATATCTCTGCCAATAAACGACAAAAAGAAGTAACCCTTATCTGGTCTGTAACAAACAAAGGCAATTTTTTCCTGAAAAAACAAAATACTGATGATACCGTGCGCACAGCATTATAACTAAAATGTGCAAAACTATTCTCTCCTACAAGGATCTTCCCATTGAATGAAAATAATTAAAAGTATACATTTGGTTTGATTTGCAAAAACTCAATAACAGCACTCAATAATAGTGAGACATAAACAATGTATAATTCCGAAGCTCAGTATAGTGAGCCCTGCATTCTTCCGCAAAACATACCATTAGATCCTGCCGTGGAAAGAGTGAGAAAAAAATTGATGCGTTTGATGATCATTTCCATCACCATCACACTTTTGTTAATTCTTGCTGTCTTTGCTGGAGTAATTTATAAAATCATCAAACCTGAGACAACAGGAAAATTGACCCAGCCCTTATCTTCTTCAGTGCCTCATCATATTTTGTCTTTGCCGCCAAAAACGCAAATTTTATCGCAAAGCCTCTTTCAACAGAACATTGTCTTGAGACTCTTAACCCCAGAAGGACAAACAAAATTTATGATTTATAATTACCATACCGGTGAGCTTCTTTCGGTTTTTTCTATCAACATTACAGAGAAAAACAACGGCTCTTAGCTCTTCTTTATAATCAATCAAAGAGTAATAATAATATCACCTTCTAAAATGAATAAACATCTTAAATGTTTAAGTATTTTCTTCCGCTGAAGAAGAAGACATTATCTGACGCCGACGTGTTTTTTTTTGCTCCTTTTCGTTTAACAAAGGCAAAGGCACAATTTTTTCTGCTGATGTCATCATTTCTTCAGCAACATCTGAAACAACTGTTGATTGTTTAGAGGATAATGTTTCTGAAACACGTATTTTACGACGACGCGAAAGACGGCGGGGTTGTTTGGGAGCTTCAGCTCCTTCTTCAACAGTTTGTTGCTCTTGCTGTTCAGCTTTATCGGCTTGAAAATTCTCATTTAATGCATCAGATGTGTACTTCTCTTTTCCTTGTTTTTTTCGCCCAATACCATTTTTTGATGACTGTTCTTGCAATGATGATCTCTCATTGTTATTGTCTTCTCTTGTATTTTCTTCAGCGCTTGTTTCTTCGCATTCCTGCTCGTTATTTTCATCACGTTTATGAGAGTAAGACATTTGATCAGTAGCTGCTAAAATAATACGCAAATAATGTTCAGCATGCTGCAAATAATTCTCAGACATAATACGATCACCCGCTCCTTGCGCGTCACGTGCAAGACTCATGTATTTATCAGCGACCTGCTGAGCATTTCCACGAATTTTAATATCTGGCCCGTTGCTTTCATAATTACGAGACAACGGATTAGGGCCGCGACGATTATTATTATTATTATTATTATTATTGCCATTGTTATTGCGACTGCGTACGCGTCTATTCTGCTGTGGCCTCATATTTATCCCTTTTTGGATTGTATTTCTCTTTAAATTCTCTCTCACTGCATTACTTTTAATAATGCTGATCACTTCCAAAATTTAGTTATTGAACCATCCCCGTTTCACTTAACTTAAACGACATCCCTTGGTTTCTTAATAAAAAGTATATATTTTGAAATATCACAAAAAAAATAGTACGGAATACTTAACCCCAAAATTCTCTATCTCTCCGCTGACAAGCAGAAACCTAGAGATGTTCACAGAAAATGCCAAGTGTTTTTTTCAAATAAATCATAATTTCATTAAAAAAAATCATTATATTGTCGAAAAACAACACAAAAGTGCAAATATACACAGATCTATTGTGGATTTAAAAGAATATGCTCTCTTTTTAAATCCATTTTTTCGCATATAAACGCTGCTTCATTCTTTAACATTATGAAACACACATCAGTCAAAAGACATTCTCCCCTTCCGAAAAATATTCCATTCTTCATACTTTCGAGTTAATCAATCTCGTTCAAAAAGTTCGTACCAACAATCCCTAAAAGTAGAAAAAAGTTCCATTTCTCACAGAAAAATAAATTAAAGTGATTTTAAAATGGTAATCGTAAGCTTTTTATAAGTAAAGAGAGATTATAAGTAAAATACAAAAGAGGGACATCACATGCTACAACAAAAAGATTCAGAAGGATTAGACACTTCTTCTACAATGCACACCCCATTTATTATAAAATTTCCTAATAGTAAAGCTTTGTTTACAAAACGCGCCCAGCGCTTTACATCTTTAGCTGCCACTCACTCTGCTAAAGACACTCTTCTCTTTTTAGCTCATTTTTGCACAATCCAACAACAATCCGTCAAACGATTTAAAGATTTTTCTAGTGCACTTGCTCGTTTTAGCACCATTTCCACTCCCTTTATTGATCGATCAAAGATATTAGAATTGGGCTTTTATGAAAGCATTGTGCATGATTTTTTAAACAATATGTCAACTGATATAATCCCTACAAAACAAAAAGAAGCTTTAAGCACAATGCGTCTTCAAGAAGATCAATGGCGCCTCTGGGGAAGCAATATACTTAATTGTGAAATTCCACCACAACAAGTGGGAGAACATCTTTTTATCACTGGTGTTTTACAAATTATTTATTCCCTGGCTGCTTCACAGCTTAATCCTCAAATCATAAAGATACAACAACAGAATGTGTGCCCTGCCTGTAGAGGGACACATACAGCCAGTATTGTTGTTGATAAAGGATTAAAAGAAGAAGACACACGATTTTGCTCTTGTCTTTATTGCGGCACCTTATGGCATTATCCACTTCTTCAATGCACCTTTTGCGAATCCACTCAAAGCATTTCTTCTTCTAATCTTAACAAAAGTTCAGAGGCTATTCTTGTTGAAACATGCCAGATCTGTCAGCGTTCTTGCAACCAACTTGATCAACACAAAAACCCATCTTTGGACGTTTTTGCGGATGATATTGCCTATACACTCGATCACCTCTCACAATCCTCTCTGCCTTTAAAACTGGGAGCTTTTAATCCTTTTCTAGCAGAATACAGAGTAAGCGCTAAGAACGAATAGCACACTATAAACAAGGCAGAAAGATTATAGAAATGAAAAGAGATCTGAGAGAGAGCATAACAATACAAATTGAGCGATTTCAGTAAGAATCTTATTCCCTACAATTCCTCTCCTTCTAAGAAGAGGATTCACATCATTGGAAGAAACATTCTGGTACCGAGAAACACTTGATACTTTTGAGTAAAGTTTCTGCTTCACATAAATGTCAAGAAATTTAAAAGGGAAGATCTTAAAAACGATGATGCTCTTGGCTATTCCCCTCACTTTTTTCTTGCTCACCTAGAAGACAATCACGAAGCAAAAAATAATTTCCATCTCCTGGACGAATAATTTTTATACATTTTTTCTTAGCATCATCGGAAGAATCTTCCCACATTTTGCGAATTGTAAAAAAAGCCTCACTTTCTAGACTAAAACAACGCTGATAAACTTGTTGCACCATATCGGGCACAGCTAAAGCAGCAATTTCTTTACAATAAACACGAAAATCAAATGTTGGGATAACTAATTTAACAGGTTTTTCTTGCACGACCTCTTGTTTGAAAAAAAAGTGGCTGATAATTGTTTTCACCACAAAATAAAAAGTCAATACACAAAAAAGAACGATACAAAAAAAAGTAATTTTTTTATATAATTTTTTACGATAGGATTTTCGCCTTGCGCGGAGTCTTTTTTCCATAAACAGCGTATCCTTTACTCTACCAAGAAAAAATCATGCTTGAAAAAAATTGAATAGGACCAAAAAGCTATTATCAATTGTCTTACATCAAAAAGCAATCTTTCGTTCGTTTTAAGAAATCAATCTTGCTGTTTTTCCAAGGCTAAAATCTTTCTTTACAATAAACTCATCTTGCTTTTTATCTCTCTTTCTTCATTACAGTTGCAAAATTTTTCGTGAGTATCATCAATTAAGAACACACACCGTCATACTTATATCTCAATGAAATCAATAAATAGAGAATAGAGTGACTCAATATTTGTATCGCTATACACCTGTCTCTTTTTCATTCTAGCTACTCAGCTTTCTTTTGAAGATCAGATTTTCTTCATTTTGTGTTCACCAGCATTTCTGCTTTTTTCCAAAGCGGTCTGTTTCCACAATCCAGCGTGATAACAAAGGTTCTGTTTGAACTAAATGCGCTGGTTTGTTAACGATCGGAGGTTTTTTCCATCCTATGCAAGAGAACGGCACATTCTTTTGGCATCCCTCCAAGAGCACGACAGAGGCTAAAAGGGGAAAGAGCAAAAGTTTCAGCATTAATTTTCTCACGATTTTGCAGCGCTGATATCGCTTGCATCAAGGATCTTGTCCGTTCAAAAGAACGTCCATAAAAAAAGCTACTCAAAGCAATGACAATGACTAAAAGAATTACAAAACCCCATCGAAATAAAAAAATCACTATCGTTCTTTCCTTACCGTATCAATATACAAGATAACACCCACAATCACGACCACAATCATAATACCGGCCAGAGCCCACTGTACAGGCCCATGTCCTGTAACAAATCCTGTAAGACCTGAAAAAGAAGCAATCAATGGTGCAAAAACTTCTGCTTTGAAAAAAGGCATACTCTTCGTTGTTTCGACCTTTTGATAATTAGAAGAAACATAAGCCCCTTTAGCCCATAACCCGGCCTCAGCTGCACGTCGATGCACCAGCCCCTGCACACGTTTTCCTCCTGCTTTTATCCATTTTTGCAATTCGGCCGGTACGGCTTCATAGTCTCCTTTATTCAGCTTCTTTAAGAGCGTAGAATTACAAAATGCCTCTGTTCCTATATTATAACAAAATGATACAAGAGCTGCAAATTGTTCATCGGTTAAGAACTGAGTCACTTCCCGTTCCACAGTTTGCTCAAATTGTTTCAAATCTTGTCGAAGTATAGTGTCTGCTTCAATATGTGTAATCTCCATGCCATCTTGCACAACAGGTTTTCCTGCTTTTTCTGTATGACCATATCCAATTGTCCACACGCCAACAACATCTTGATAAGCCTTTAAATGTAATCCTTCCCATTGTTTAATGAGTGCAAGCCCCTCTTTTGATATTTCCCGCATTTTCCTGATTCCATAAACCGCCTATAGGGTGATTAAAATCAATAATTTCCCCCAGTTATACATTCTTAAGCAGATAATTAAGTGCTCATTTAATTTTCTTCATTTTTGAAAATCGTCCCGCTTTTTCTAGCGAAAAGCTATGATCTTTTATTCCTGTTGTCAATTGTTCTTCCAAAGCTGTAATACGCTGTAAAAGGTGTGTGTAGTTTTTTTGGTGTTTTTTATCTTCACGCTTTCCTTCTTGAAGGATTTGCTTCAACAATGCATTCAAAGGAGCATGTCCCATTCTTCCACTTGCATAAAGAACAACACGAATATGGCTAGGATCATCAATATCAGCGATTGAAAATGGAAATAGTGCCATTTTATTTTCTCCTTTATTTTTGTATTTATTGATATGCTATAAAAAAATTTCCTCTATTTTCACCAATAAATTACTCTGTCTTTCTCCCATTATTGAACAACTCTCAGAGCTTCTCTTTGTAATAATTTTATAAACAAAACACTTCTGATGAAATCCTCGTTCTTCTTGCAAGAATTCATTGGAAGAATAGAAAATGTAAGACGAAAAATTATTTTTTATCGATGGAAAACATTTTATCCCCGCAAATTATCTTCGCAAATTATCTTTGCAAAAACACCCTCTTCATGAAAGAAAAAAACCAAGCCAATTCCTCATTTAAAAAGGCAGGATCTCTTAATCTTTTGCACAATTTTCTCTTCTGCCTCTACGGTAATGATTGTGGAGACATGGATGCTTCTTCCTTATCCTACGAAGAAAGAATAACAAAAAAGGGAGCCCTTACGAAAAGAGTCTTTGGCAGGAAGAAAACCTTGATAGAAAGGGCCTCTTTTTTCTTCTTCCATTGTAGTGTTTTTCAAGCGATTGCAACCGATATTTTTTTCCTTCTCTGGAGGAGAGCAGAGATCCTCTACATGTTTTAGCACAGAAAGATTTTATACCTTAATGGCATAAATAACAGCCATATTCTTAGGACGTGTTTCATCTCCCCCTGTTTCATCGAGGGTTATTTTGTGAGTATGCTCTCCTGAATCGCTTGTATAGTGTGTTCTGTTATATCTATGTCTGATAAGTCCTCCTCCTCCTAGTGCATCATTGAGCGATTCTAATCCTGTATATGCGTGATCATGTTTTCCTGCTTTGTCTGTTTTTCCTGTATGGGTATGGGATTTAAAAGAGTCTTTTTGCGTGCTTCCTAAAACACGATCTTTATCAATTCCTTTTCCACTATCCAATCCCCGTAAAAACATGCCGCGAAAATCGGGAACATTAAAGGTTGTTGTGCCATCTCCTTTTCCCCACACTTCTCCAATAGCCTCAAAAAGACTTGCATATTCCTCCCGTGCATAGGCTTTACCATCACACAATAGCCATCCGTCCGAAATTTTTTCCATTGCAAAACAAGCAATAAAGCCTGAAGGAAAAACACTGACTTTAGGCAGAATGACGGCTGGATTTGTTAAATACCACCCTTCTTCTTTTTTTTCACCGATTTCCGAATAATAGATAAGTTCATAAAGCCCTTCCTTTTGCATCTCCCCACCGGTCAAAAGCTGGAGACCCTCCTGTGTTCCCTTATAAATTGACTGAGAAGGCAATTGATTTAAAACAACACTTGTTGGCCCGACATTCGTTTCTTGAGCTTTAAATCGGAGCACAATCCCATTTTGATAAGCTGCATAAGGAGCCTTAGTTGTCAAATGAATAGAGGTTTTTTTCTCACTTTCTTCTTTCTCTTCAGCAGTGATAGTGAATTTAACCTCAACTGTTCCCCCGATATCGGATAAATACTCTTTGACACGTTGCATCATTGCGCGAGCACTATCATTCACTGAGCTTGGAGGTTGCCCTTCAGCCCAGTTAATTATTTCATCGGCACGAGCATTCTCAGCCGCGATAAGTGACCAATCATAAATTGAGCTCATAGGATTTATCCTTTTTTTGCAAACCACATCCAAGAAAAGAAAGAAGAAAGAAAGGCAAAGAATTTTTTCTTTGGTTTTTTGATTTTTTCTAATCCAAAACCGAGCTTGTTATAATTCACATGTAATAAATGTGTTTTTATATTCATATAAACGGCTTCAGGATTCAAACGAATGAGATCTTGAGCAAGAACCCCGCGATAGCGTTGCGAATTTCCTTTATAATTAAATTCATAAAGAGGATAGCCTTTTTTTTCCCCTACAAGAACGATATTTTCTTTAACGTTTACATCGGAAAGACCGATAATGCCATTCAACAAGCCAAGCACGCGCTGTGCATCACGCAAGGGATCCTTTGTAATTGCAGGCATAGTCGTGGATTCCCCTGTTTTTGTTCCATAATTACCGGCTGCTTTGGTTCCAATTTGCAACAATCTTTCCAATTGATTCCAGGCTTGATTATCCTGTTCAAACCATTTTTCTTGCTCTACATCCAAAGCATGCTGCTTATTTGCGTCTTGTACCATTCCCCCTTTTAAAGCATTACTTTGAGCATTGCTTTGTCCTTGATAGAAATTATTAGCCGCATTCACCTGATTTTGCATCGAACGATCAATCATCTGATTAGCGTTGAGCATATGATTAACATCTTGATTATATTGTTGTGCGGTTGCCTGAGTTGCTAAAGCTCCCAATTCATCGGTAAGCACACCGGTATGAGCCCCAGAGCCATAACGGCCTGCTCCTGCTATAGACTGATTGACAATATCGGATGTTTTATTCAGCGCATTGCTAAGGGCATCATTAAATTTGCTATTATTGCCCATCCAATTTCCAGCTGCCATACTAGAGAGATTTTGTGCACTTTTTGTGGGTTCTTTGAGCCACTCATTAAGTACTGAATTATTATATTGATTGGCTGCACTTTCTAAACCCTTAAGAGCATTTTGTGTTGTCTCACTTAAATCGGCATGTCGTTCTCCTTGATAGACATTTTGATAACCATTTCCCCCACTGCCTTTATTATACAAATTGAGAGCTTCAGAGGTTGCCTGTTTTAAAATATCTTCTGCCCACGAGGGTGGAGCATTTGTTTGTGTCGTTGTTTGAACTTGAGGACTTGTCCGTCTGCTCATGCGTTAAAACCTTTCTATAATGAATAAGATTGATAGCGTATCCGTGATGAACAAGCATTTTTGCCCACCCAGATCTTCCCAGTGTCAAAATTTCATCAACCTTGATAGTCCGTGCCCATTGTTCGAGTTGATCAATCAACGAAACCAGTTTGATCCCTCCCTGACCAGCAAGGTCTAAAATAACAACACGTTTTTTTCCATCATGCGTTTTTTCAATTTTGGTTATCCCAAAAGCACTAAATTCAGTTCTATTTTTTAAGATCAACCACAGCTGCACCTGCCCACCAATGATCTCTTTAGCTACATGCTTTAAACACACATCATGAGGAAACCGTTGAGCATATTTCCGCATAGCCGCATTAATAGCCTCTCGATAGAGAGCCATTTTTTTCCAAGGCCACTGATGCGTACAATGGAGAGAATACAAACTTTCATTATCTAAGCCTTCATTATCTGAGCCTTTATTATTTGAACGTTGTATTACGATTTTAGCTTTTTTCTTCCAGCGTATAGCACCCCAGCTTCTTGACTTTGCTCCCGCCAAAAGTCTCTTTGCTGCTATACTCAACACATATCTTATCCCCATAAAATATCTCGCCGTTTATCTATAGCATTCTCTTGTGCATAAGAGCATAATCCTGTCATTAAATCTGCCCTACTACACTCCACACATCACCAAAAAACAGCAGGGGCAATCCTATTGTCACGCTCTATTGCTCTTCTTCACTCTTATAACCTTGGTCAATAACTCACTACATCAGCCTCTTACCCCCAGGCATGTTCATCCGCATTAATCTTTATCCTAGGCATTCTCAGAGCACTCTAGTTTTGTGTCTTAGAACCCTCCACGCATGAGCTATGCCTTTGGCATGCTCAACGCATCACATTAATCTTATGGTTTGGCATGCTCAACGCATGCCGGCAGGCTTCAACTCGACATTGAAGCCAGTCACGTGAGACCAATTGACCCCTTCCGGTATCCGAAGCTTAAAACGATAAAACCGCGCTCTAGCACGAGAATGAATTTGTCCCGTATGTGTAGAAGGTTGTCTTTCTGGCAACCAAACAGTTTCTTCTTCAAAGGCTTGACGAAAACGCATACCAATCGACAAATAAAATGTATTACTATTCACCTGGGGCATAATATTTTTCACCCTGGTAACCATACCATTTGTCTGCCCCATTTCTTGTGAGGTTATCACACAAGCCATAGGGGATCCAGAAAATGATCCAAGCCTTCCTTCATGATCGAAGGCTCCCAGGATTGGTGTTTCATTTTGCCACACTTTACTATCGAGAGAAAAAGGTAAATCATCGAGGCTTTCTGAAACCCTATCAAGCCCTTCTAAGGTATATCCGGCCAGAAAAATGGGTAAGATCATTTTGATATTTACGGTTGCTTTCGTCCACTTTTGCAGTCCCCAATCATAGATCAGCAAAATCCGTTCTTGAATCGTTTCATCGGCATCGATAATCCAATAAACACGGTTATACACGCCATCGATTGCGGCACTCAGAGTAGACAATTGATTTTCTGAGGTTTTTGCCGCCATGGTTCGATCTACTTTTTCGAATCCGATCGGAGAGATCCGCCCATCAGTAGTGATTTGGTAAAAACCTCCCTCATCGGCAAAGAAAGCTAGATCCCCCCGACAAACAATTGATTCAGCGTTTTTTGCACCGCGTTTATCATGTATTTTCTGAAAACTGAAAATAATTTTAGATCCAGGGATAAAAGAGCCAGCATAAATTGCAGAACGCATAAAGATCAATGGATTCGTTGTTTCTGTTGCTCCTTGAACATATCCTCCATCGGGAAAATCTTGATAATCGCAGCTTTTTTTCCCTACAGTCCAGAACTCCGCATCATTCAAGCCAGACCAATGGACACGTCGTGGATGTTCGGATAATTTCATGAGACAAACGAAATCGCCCCAAACGCGGACAATTCCTGCTTGTGGAGGATTCCCACCTAAATCTCTAAAATTTTCATCTTGATTAATATCAATCACTTGAGGCTTATCGTTAGCATTAACAGCAATGACATAATCGCCAAACAAAGCAAAAGACCAAGGTGCGTCAACATTAGCAAAATAAGATTTATCTTTATGCGTAATATCTTTCCACTGCAAAGTTGTATTATTGAGCTGATAGATTTTTTTCTCTGTTCCAGCAATAATCGATACACCATTTTTTGTTTTGACAGCGATGGCACCTAAAATAGTCCCCGGACAAGGCTCTGAGAATGCACTAAAACTTGGCATTGGAATATAAGATCCATCTGCAGGAAGCACATTGACAAGCTCATCGGTAAAAAGACTATTGATATGAGCAACATCGGGACGATAATCCGCAAGAGAAAAAAAAGCCATTTAAAACCCCGTTGAAAGAATATTGGAGCATCCTTCGCGACGCGATGTTTCGTAACGCAAGAGTTGGAGCTGTTCTTGAAAATCGTTAAACGCAATAGCGGCATATTCAGTATCTTTGAGAATATTTTTATAGAGTTCATATTTTGCCCGTGCTTTAATCAGATCGAAAGCATAAACAAACCAAGGATTCTCATCTTGTAGAGTGAGAATATCGGAAAAGTGTGCTGATCTCCAAAAGAGACGAACAGTTTCAACAGTCTCAGGTGTTGGGAAGAGTCCGATTTTTTGATCCAAAAAAGTATAGAATACGGGTGTTCCTTGAGCTGAATGATTTTTATATTCTTTTTGGGCTTTTTTTACCGATTTATAAAGAAGGGGTATTGGCCTTGCTTCTTTTTGCTCAAGGAGCAAAGACTCAATAACCATTGCTGTCTCAAGAAAAGCGGTATCTTCATATCCATACCATGTTTTTCCGCTTTGTGTTTTGAAGCGCATTTCCCCCATTTTATTGAAGAAAAAGGGTTCCTGTGCACATAAGCGAAGAGCGGTTAAAATAGAATCTTGAATTTGAACAGAATATTCGGCTGTTGTATCATCGATTTCATCTTGAATCAGCGCCATCATTTGCCCAAATGTTTTGGCATGATCGGAGAATTTTGACACAAACGAATAAGATTTAGCAGAAGATTTTGTTAAAGAAGATCCAGGAATAGGCATGAGTGCTTCCTTTTTATTTTGTTCCCTCCCAAAGATCTAAACACCGGGAGGGAATTTTATAATTTTTTTAAGAAGATACAGCATATGTTGAAATTACAATGGTTCCGAAATCCTGAGCTCCTTGAGAATCACTTCCCGAACTGAAGCGTGTTTTTTTCATGCCAATAATTGTTTTTGCAGCAACACCAAATTCACGTTCATAGTCAAAGAGCTCTTCCACCAATTTATAGCGTGTAGCGCCCCGATCTTTACCGAAAGCGATAACAGCACTTTGTGCCCCTAGTAAAACGGCACGACGCACATGAGGGATCATAGTTATCGCCTTAGGATCGTCAGTCAACGAGCCTACGCCCTCTGTGATATGCGCTGCTTCTCGTAAGATGACCCCATTATACATGCCCAATGATCCATTATAGATGGGATTTTTCACGCGGCTTCCATTGTAAACTGCCTTAGTGATATCGAGCCATTGCCCTGGCTCTGTATTCGTTCTCAATTGTGTAACTTGTGTTGGATGGAGATAAAGCACATAAACATTTTCTCCATCGACACGCACAGGTCTAATTTTTGGATTAGCAAGTTTAGCGCGTTCTACAGCTTTATCAATCAGCTTAAGAGTAAAGATATCGCCTGATTTAAGATCTGAATCTTTTGTTTTTCCATTAGGACGCAATATCCGTTTATCGCTTGGTTCAGTTGGTTTATTAAATCCGTAATGCACAGGTCTCAGCGTTATGGCTCTTCCTTCAAAATTGATGTTATCGGCTGTAAACCCACATACATGAAGAAAGAACATCAGACTCAAACGATCTGCATACCAATCAACAAGTGCATTTTTGGCTTCTGTCCGTAAATTATGTAAAGTTCTCTGCTGATCGATTGTGCCTTCATTTTTAACACGGACAGCATGAGAAAGTTCATTAATGACCAAGCGATCACTAAGGAATTGTAAATCTTCTTCTTTTCCTGCAAGTTCTTGTCCTTCAGTAACTCCCTCACCAAACAAATGGACGCGCAAACCAAAGCTAATAGAATCTCCATGAGCTTTACTGGTTTCATCTTTCAATTGGATAATACTATTGGAATCTCTTCCAATAAGTGGTGCAATAGAAATTGCTTTTGAGACTTCTTGATTAAGTAATTTCGACCATGTGCGTACAGCCAGTGGATGATTAAGTCCGATGCGAGTTACAGCCATTTTTCCCCCCTCACAATTTTTAATATAAAAAAACCGGTCTTATACCGGGTGTTTATTTTTTTCTGTTCTGATACTCAGAACAAAGAATTCTTTTTTAGTGTCTTATTTTTTTAGTATTGTTCCTCTTTTTAAAGCCCTCCCCCACTCATTAAATGGTTAAAAGCGACTTTATTTTTTGGATTATCGATCCAAACATTAAATTCCGTCTCAGACATCTTATCGAGAAAATCCAAAGAAATTGGCCCACTGGGGCTCAAACCATTATAAGCTGCAAGGGTACGAGCAGAATTTTGCCTTTCCTGCACATCTTTTTCCCCCCATACACTTGCCTGTAAGTTTTTTGTTTCCTCAGTTCCCTTCATCCCTTGTATAATTTCGCCTTGACAGTCTTGTATAGTTTCACCTTTATGATTTTGTGGTGTTGTATAGCCAATAGTCTGTGCGATTGTATAAATCACCTCGGCAGGGTTCTTATTCTTTTCTCTACAATCTTGCACGATCCTTTTCAATTCATCCCCAATCATAGCGTCAATAACTTTCGGATCTGTTAGTTCAGGATAAAGAGAAGCACAAGCAGCCAATTGTTTTGCACGCATTTCATAAACAAAATCAGCAGCTTGATTAAAATCGCTATGTGTTTTTTTGACAGTCTCCACAGACTGATGAAAAAAAGACTGCAACCGCTCTGCTTCTGAAGGCTCCTGCACCTGCGAAGCAGGCTGTTGAATCTCTGATGTTTCCTGTTTATTTTGCAGGATCTGTCCAAGCCATTGAAGATAGCCCATAAAGTCTTTTTGTGGATCTGGTGGTGCTTGCATTTGCTCTCCACTCTGAGACTGTTCCTTTTGATCACCTCCACTCTCCTGCGCTAGCGAAACTGTTTCATTTTCATCGTCCTCTTCTGCAAGGACATTGCCTCCTTCTTCTCTCCCAGTGTCCCCTTCCACACTATCATCTGTCTTTTGCAAAGAATGCTTTTCCCATATGTGCTGTTCTTCTAATGTTAAAGTTTCTTCGTTCATTGTGCTTTCCTTCTTTGCTTAAAACAATAAAACGCCCCTCTCTCACGCAGAGAACGCATACAGTAAAATTATCCTAAAAACCTACAGAGCAGGCTCGACTTCTCGATCCTCAAATCTCATACTCACCTGTCATTTCTTGAAAAAACGCTCCTTCTAACGATCCTTCTGAGATCAAAGTCTCTTCATCCTCCCTTGGATGAATCCCTTATGCCCCAAGCAAGAGATGCATAACTCTGAACATTCTTCCTTCGTATATATATATATATATATTGAATAAACGCCCCTCTCTCACACAGAGAACGCATACAGTAAAATCACCCCACAAGACCCTGTAGAACTTGTGCAACTCGTACACCTTCTGCTCCTTCTGGGAGTTGTTGGAGCCCTTGTTGCTCATTGAGCACTTGACTGTTCTGCTGTGCTTTAAGTGCAATTTTATGGATAAGCGACGCAGGTAAAGGTGAATAGTGCAGAAAATCAAGCATAATCTCTGGTGTTGCAAATTGTTGCATAAGCGGCAGCAATTGCATAATCACAGAAAATGTCCGTTCTTTTTCATTCGTGCTTGTTGGCGCATCGTCTACTACAATATCATATTCTAAACTTGTCACCATTTCCCGTGTAAGGGGCACATATTTAGCATTGTCTTCTCCAGCAATACGGATCAAGCGGCCATCAGAGAGATAATTTTGGATAAGATAGAGAATTATTTTCCCTTGTCGTTGTCGATAGCGACGTAACCCATCAAAGAAGGCAGCCAAAAGATTGAGTGAAGATTGCCGACGTTGTTCTTCGAGTATACCTGGTTGATTGACTGAGCGTGTTCCAACAAATTCAGGAGACAATCCTGTCACCTGAGAAATAGCTCCTTTTGCTTCATTAAAGAGTTGAAAAAAGCCATTTGGAAACTGCGCAACGGGTTTTGGTTGTATTCTTCCAGCGGCCACAGCACCATTTTTTAGCCAGGTAATACTATCGGCTCTTGCCCAGCTTTCTGCGGCTTGTCGATCATCATCGAAAGCATCCCGCTCTGCCATAACCCCACCTTTAGATTGACTGTTGAGCAAGTGCATAACTTGACTAAAATATTTATTAGCCCAACGTTGAGGATCTTTGGTTGGACGAACGATTCCATAAAATTGTCGACTTAATTTATCGAATGTCCCAGTAATACATTCCCATCCCAATTGGTTAGAAGGCACCAATGGTCTATCGGGTGCCTCGAGCAATTTTTTCCCCAAGAAAGCACGCTTAACAACTTTTTTTGTCATTCTTGTTGCGGGCAATGGTGAAAATTCTTTTTTGATCTGTTGAAAATCCTGTTCAGAATACTCAATAAAGCGGCCCGTTTGAGGATTAAGGACCTTATAGATGACTTCGCGTTCAAACCATCGGCATTCAGCCAGTGTGACCATTTTAGGGCTTTGCAGAATGCTCTCACCACCATCGAGGCTTTCATTTTGGTAATCGTCACCATGGCTATGGGCACTCCCTCCCGTTTGCTGTTGCACCCAATCTGCATTAAGCTCACTCCAATGCACATTGGGGAACATTTCTTGCGCTACTTCCAGTGGTTTTTCATCGATATACCAAATCCGCTGAGCATCAATAAGATTAGGCTTCACGGCGCTTGTATCCCAAACCATCTTCATAGGATCGAGCCGAGCAATGACGGGTTTCCCTCTAGGATCTTCTTCATAATCGAGCCGCGTATCGGTCCATCCCATACCACAAATAACGGTGTCTTGAAAAGCATCGGAGTCCTCATATTCACCATGAGCCTCATCGCGAAACCATTCTGCCGCTCCAGTGAGGATTTGATTAGCAATAGCGGCACCTTCTTGTCGCGGAATAAATTGAACATGGCGTTTATTGTTGCGTTCGGTTCCAACGACGGCATTAATCAAAGGCGCAACACGATTAAATGTCATGACGGGTCTGTTTTGTTCCCGCAAGACAGCAAGATCTTGTTCATTCCACTGTCGCCCATTGTAAAAATCGTAATCTTCTTGAGCATTTTTTCGCCATTGCTCGACATGAACAATATCCTCTTGATACCACTTAACAAGCTTTTGAAAGAGCGCCTGATGTTCGAGGGTTTCAATTGAATGAAAAGAAGCATTCTGCATATTCATTAAAAAGCCATCCATGATGTTGTAGAAGAAGAAGAAAAACGCGACCGATAAACATCTCGTTTTTTTTGAGCACTGGGTTGTTCATAGGCCAGGCATAACAGTCCAAAGCTATCGGCCCCATGACTTGCCCAATCGTGTTCAGCTCCCAAACCTATATTACGTTGTTCATCGCGTTTTTCGTGATACCAGGCAAGGGCTTTTCGCCCAGCCATTGTTGTCTCTCGATTAAACCATATAGCGGGGAATAATCGTCTTACAGCTTCGATGCGCATTTTGACAGCACCGACACCTTGATTAGGAATAATTTGGGTACGAAAACCAGCCTGTTGGAGTGCACTTTCAAAACTGACATTATAAACACGATCTTTTGTAGCTCCATCATGGGGCAGAACCATCAGTGCTTTTTCATAGCCTTTGTGACAAATCCATCCGATATGCTCTGATAAGGGTTGTCCTTGTGCTTCATAATAATCGAGAACACGAATTTCGCGTCCAACAAATTGAGCCACCCACAGAGCCGTTGCATCGGCTTTAGCCCCCGTTCCACCGATATCCCAAAAGATTTTAACCTGAATCAGAGGATCACGTGGCACTGTAGTAATACGCCCTTCCTGCTCCGCTTCAAGCAGTAATCTTTGGTAATAAGCTCCTTGCATTGCCTGCAGATACTCCCCTTCCCAAATATGTTGATATTGTTCAGGTCTTTGTTCTAAATCAGCTGTTCGATCGCGATTAAGTTTTGCAGGAAATTTTGGATTATCACGCCAATTGATTTCAACGCCTTTGATATTAGGATCTTTGGTAAAACGGAATCGTTTTTCAACGGCAGCATTTTCTCGGCAGGGGTTCCATGTCACCCATAATTCGGAATGCCACTCTTTTCCCTCTTCTCTTAGCGTTGGAATCAGGACTTGCCAAGCGGCATCGGTCACAGGTTCTGCCTCATCCACCCAACAGAGCAGAATGCGTCCCATAGATTTAACACTAGCGATATTGCGGTCAAGACCAGCAAAAGCATATACGATACAGCCATCTTTTGATCTGATATATTTATCCCCAATTTCATAATAGTCGCTTAAAAAGGAATAGGATTCGATAGCACGTTTAATTTCTTCGAGAGAACTTTCAGCCAATGAATTTTGGAATTGCCTCGCACAGAGGATAACACCTCGTTCTCCAGCTTTTCCGTGATGATAACCGATCACAGCTGTCATCAAAGCGAAGGAGCGTGTTTTTCCTGATCCCCTTCCTCCCCAAGCAGCACGAACATCAGCTTTTCCGGTAAAAATAGGAATGAGTTTTGGAATCAAGGCAATCTGAGCGGTTGTCATTGTGCACTATAAATCCCTGTTAACCGACAGAACTCTCTCTTATTATGGAACACTCTATGATCCTCTTCAAAGAGTATACTTTTCAAAATAGATATCTGCTCTCTGCGAAATCCTTGTCCATAAGACTCTTGATCCAAAAATCATAAAACATAATCCATAACAATAGTTACCCTTAAGAATAAAATTCCATTCCTTAACACAAAGAATTAAGATCCAATAATGTCTTGAATACTCAAGGTTTATTTGACATACTTAACCTTTGTTTACAAAAACAATGATAAATGCAAGCCGAAGAAGCTGATAAGAAATAAAGAACGCAGAAAAATGCAAAACAAACAGCTCATGAATGACGATTTAGAGATTACCTAAGCCATACCCTAAAATATAAATCACTCACGATTTCTTAAAAAATTCTTCGCATTTATATGCTCTTATGGATACATTCAAGCATAAAAGGCCTGAAAACATACATCACCTTCATCAATCGCTGAAAAGAAGACATATATTCCTTAAAAATCAGGGAATAGAGTATGGTTTAGGTAATCTCTAAATCGTCATTTATGAGCTGTTTGTTTTGCATTTTTCTGCGTTCTTTATTTCTTGTCAACTTCTTCGGCTTGTATTTATCATTGTTTTTGTAAACAAAGGTTAAGTATGTCAAAATAAATCCCGAGTATTCAAGACATTATTGGATCATTTAGATTCACCGATATTAGAAATCATCGGTACAATCTCAACGAAGTCCAATCCTTTTGAAAAAGGATAAATTACACAAGAAAAAAGTGCTAGACCCCCTCCCTCTCTCTATAACTATCGATCCATAAATCCTCTACAGCATGGAAAAGAAAACCACTCTTAAAGAAGATAATTCCATTGCTCAACACAATCAGGAAGATAAAATAGAAACATCCATAGTGGTGCTGGCATAATCAGATGCTGTAATCGAAGACAGTATAAATATTAATGGTAGAAAATGAAGAAAGGAACATCAACAACAACAGCAAAAAGGCAATGAAAAAGCAGAAGAGGAATTCAATATTGAATGAAAGACTAAACCAAAAATAACGCAAAAATTACCCAAACCATTCTCTAAACAGAGAATTCGTTTATGGCCTGTCAAAAAACTCTCTACGCTCTTTTATTCATTTTTACTGATGCATTCACTCTGCCCAGACATAAAAACTTCTTTTTTAACACATGTCCAAAAAATCAAAACACAGAGCATCTCACAACCATCTCTGAAGAGAAGGATTTGCATTCACTTCTCCCAAAATTATTAAAAGAGAATGGTTTGGGTAATTTTTGCGTTATTTTTGGTTTAGTCTTTCATTCAATATTGAATTCCTCTTCTGCTTTTTCATTGCCTTTTTGCTGTTGTTGATGATGTTCCTTTCTTCATTTTCTACCATTAATATTTATACTGTCTTCGATTACAGCATCTGATTATGCCAAAATATTGGTTTACAGGGTTTCGAAAAACCCTTTTTCTAATATTTTGACGTCTCATTCCCATGAAAAACCTTTTAAAGCTTATCACTCATTGTCTCATCGGAGAGCATCGGTACAATCTCAACACGCGAAATGACCTTGGCCTTTCCCTCATCTTCTCCTGTCACGTGCAAAGGCAAAACTTTTGCTAATAAAGAAAAGAAAGGAACAGGATTATTGATCGCATGATAACAAAAATAAGAGACCAATCCATCATGACCATACTGATTACCTGCCTGTTCAGCTGCGGTAAGAAGGGCTTTTTTGAAAATCTTTGTTGTTTTATTCACCGTTCTTTTTGGTCGTCCTCTTTTTTTCAAACAGAGAGAATTATCTTTTAAAATCAAGGCGTTTCCTTTTCGTATGCAAAACTTTAAAATTTGTTGAAAAAAACATTTTCACCAGACACGACCAATGACTCAATATCCTCAAGGACAGTGTGGGAGGCTGTATTGCTCTGCGGAGACTGGGCAGTAAAAAAAGTAATTAAGCAAATTTTAGCCTTTCATAAAGTTCAATGCGATAGAAGAGCCAATGGAACAGAGCTCTTTATTTAGAGAAGTAGACCTGTTCTATGGGAAGAAGGTTTTTCTTAAGAGAAAGAAGTTTGTCTTGTGCATGAAGAGATTGTATTTTTTTCTTAAGAAATGCATTCTTAAGGAATGCCTTTGAATAACGATAGATTTTCCTCCTATTTTTTTAAGAAGATCTTGAAACTCTTGAATGTCATTCATTATTTTCTTTGTAAGATTTGTACGCTCTCCTAAGAATAAAGTATGAGTGGTGGAAGTTCTTGTTTCATTTTACTCAATACGTTGAGGAACATAGCTATAATTTGAATAGATCGTGCATTAAATAAGTGATAATGACATATGATAAAAATGTTTTTTTAACAAACTTTAAAGTTTGTATACTTTAAAGTTTTGCATATGAAAAGAAACCACCTTGATAGGATAAGGAAATTCTCTCTGTTTGAAAAAAAAGAGAACGACCCAAAAGGATGGTCAATAAAAAACAAAGATTCTCAGATTTTCAAAAATGCACGATCTATTCAAATTATAGCTATGTTCCTCAACGTATTGAGTAAAATGAAACAAGAGCCTCCACCACCCACACTTTATTCTTAAGAAAGCGTAGAAATCTTACAAAGAAAATAATGAATGACATTCAAGAGTTTCAAGATCTTCTTTAAAAGAACAGGATGAAAATCTCCCCAAATATCATTTCTTAATCAGCTTAAATTGCCAGAAAAATTATAAACCCGCACAAAAACTCCTGCTGATTTCATACAACCAACATAGAACACTTAAATAAATAAATACGGAATTCTGATTATGGCTTTATGATAGCTGTTTAGATTCACCTTGTCAAGTTTTATTTTATTTCTCTGTCATTTTACCCTTTCAAGTGTTTATTTTTCGCTTTCTGTTTCAGATGAAAAGATCAATTGCTCTCCTTCCTTTGTAATTGTCACGGTTGTGTTATCATGAACTGTACCCTTTAAAATGCTTTCTGCGAGGGGATCTTGAATTTCTCTTTGCATCATTCGTTTTAACGGCCGCGCCCCATAGAGGGGATCATAGCCTTTATGGGCAAGCAATGTTCGCGCTTCTGGTGTAATCTGCAAGGTAATTTTGCGTTCATTGAGTAAACTTTGTAAGTGTTGGATTTGAAGATCGACGATTGCTTCGATATCTTTCCGCTGTAATCTTTGAAAGAGAATAATCTCATCGACACGATTAAGAAATTCTGGTCGGAAAGCAGCTTTTACCACTTGCATCACTTCATCTCTTGCTTGATGTGTTATTTGCCCTTCTGGCAATGCGGTCAAAATTTCTGCACCGAGATTAGAAGTCATAACGAGGACGGTATTTCTAAAATCGACGGTTCGTCCTTGACTATCTGTCAAGCGTCCTTCATCAAGCACTTGAAGAAGCAGATTAAAAATATCGGGATGCGCTTTTTCAATTTCGTCAAACAGAATGACCTGATAGGGTCTCCGTCTGACAGCTTCAGTAAGGAGACCTCCCTCTTCATATCCGATATATCCTGGGGGCGCACCGATCAAACGTGCTCCGGCGTGTTTTTCCATATATTCGGACATATCAATCCGCAACATAGCCTGAGCATCTTGAAAAAGAAAAGCAGCGAGTGCTTTTGTGAGTTCAGTTTTTCCAACACCTGTTGGCCCTAAGAACATAAAGGACCCGATAGGACGATTAGGATCTTGCAATCCGGCGCGTGCGCGTCGTACAGCGCGTGCGATAGCATGGACAGCTTCAACCTGACCTACTACTCGTTTCCCGATTTCGTCTTCCATGCGCAATAATTTTTCTCGTTCACCTTCGAGCATTCGATCGACGGGGATTCCTGTCCATCGTGAAACGATTCGTGCAATATGTTCGGCCGTAACGATTTCTTCGACGAGATTATTTTGTTGATCATCATTTTCGGCAACATTGAGTTGTTTTTCGAGTTCAGGAATGACGCTATAGGCGAGTTCACCAGCGCGTTGGAACTGTCCATTTCTCTGTGCAATAGCCAAAGCATTTCGTGCTTCTTCGAGTTGTTTTTTCAGATCAGCAGCATAACCTAATTTTTGTTTTTCGGCCTGCCAAGCTTGTGTCATTTTCGCTGAGTTTTTTTCCAATGTTTCGAGTTCAGCTTGAACAATTTGCAAGCGTTCTTTTGCTGCGGAATCGACTTCTGTTTTTAAAGCTTCCTGTTCGATTTTCAACTGCATGATGCGTCGATCGATTGCATCGAGTTCTTCTGGTTTTGAATCGACCTGCATTCGCAAACGTGCGGCCGCTTCATCGATCAAATCGATTGCTTTATCGGGCAAAAAACGATCTGCAATATAGCGATGAGACAACCGTGCAGCGGCAATCAAAGCACTATCGGCCAAACGCACTTTGTGATGTTGTTCGTATTTTTCTTTGATTCCGCGCAAGATAGAGATACTGTCTTCTACAGTTGGCTCAGGCACAAAGACGGGTTGAAAACGTCGCGCTAAAGCGGCATCTTTTTCGACATATTTTCGATATTCATCGAGCGTTGTTGCTCCTACGCAATGGAGCTCACCGCGGGCAAGAGCGGGTTTGAGCAAATTGGAAGCATCCATAGGCCCATCTGATTTTCCAGCTCCTACGAGATTATGCAATTCATCGATGAAAAGAATAATTTGTCCATTTTCGGCTTGAATGTCTGTGAGCACAGCTTTCAAACGTTCTTCAAACTCGCCTCGATATTTTGCCCCGGCGATAAGCGCTCCCATATCGAGAGCATAGAGTTGTTTATCCCGCAATGTTTCGGGAACATCACCATTGACAATGCGGAGAGCTAATCCTTCAACAATAGCGGTCTTTCCAACTCCTGGTTCTCCTATTAACACGGGATTATTTTTGGTCCGTCGCGATAAAACTTGAACAGTTCTTCTAATTTCTTCTTCTCGTCCAATCACAGGATCGAGTTTTCCCTCTCGTGCTTCTTTTGTCAAATCACGTGCATATTTTTCCAACGCTTCATATTGGCTTTCAGCATGACGACTTGTTGCCACCTTTCCTTTTCGCATTGTCTTGATGGCCTGATCAAGAGCCTGAGCTGTTACTCCTCCTGTTGTCAAAATATCGGCTGTTTTTGCATTTTTTTCGAGGAGCAAAGCTTGTAGAGCGCGTTCTACTGTTACAAATTGATCACCTTCTTTTTGGGCGATTTCTTCTGCTTTTGTAAAAACTTTTGCTAAAGGCTGAGACATATAAAGCTGTCCATTTCCGCCTTGTACTTTTGGCAAAGCATCGAGAGCTTCTTTGAGCTCTTTTTGAATAGCTGGCAAATTGCCTCCTGCCTTTTGGATCAAAGAAACTGCCAACCCTTGACTATCTTCTAAAAGCACTTTCAAGAAATGTTCAGGCATAAACTGTTGATGATCAGAAGAAAGAGCACTGCTTTGCGCTGCTTGTAAAAAACCTTGAAGCCGTTCGCTATATTTTTCCAAATTCATTTTTTTTCTTTCTCTTTGCCGTTACAGACTCTTCGTCTTTACGAGCTTACACTTTACCGCTGAGCACTTCTTTTCAAGCGCCTTAACGATCTTCTACGCACCCATAAACAATAATTTATTTTAATAATAAAGAAATATGGGAACATCCTCTTGCTATAGCAAGAGGAAAACAAAATCTCTTCTGAAAAGAAAATCCTTTTCCCCTTCATGGTTCCTCTCCCATAGCTCCTCTCAACATCCCCCCATATTCCTTCCCACAGAGCCTTCCTCATGCATGCCCTTACAATTATTTTTCAAGAGCACCATAACACTAGATTAAAGAAAAAATTATACTGGAATATCTCCTTTTCTCTCTTTCTGTTTTATTCTGAATATATCGCAAGCATAAGACTCGTTTCACCGACATCCAAGCTGGATATAACAAGCATAAAAAAGCGCATTATGTAATACTTTAAACGTTTTTACCCGATACTCTTAGCCTGATATCAAGCGCGTTCGTCCCGTTGTTGTTTTGGTACGGATAAAGGAAGAAAATAAAAGAACAAACAGAACACTGACTTATATTTTTGAGAAAATTAACGCACATAGCGCTTATATAAAGCATTCATGCTCTGATAGGAGTAAAGCGATCCGTTAAAAATTCTAAAAGCCTTTAATTTTAGCCACAAATATAGTGGGAGCACAAGGGTAGCATAAGGGTGATCATTTTCCCTTTTGAAATATTCTCATTTTCGTTCACTCTTCCTCATCGGTTTTTTGAGGTGGGGGAGGCAAAATATACGCTCCAGAAAGCCAACGGTTTAGATCGATTGCACGACACCGTGCTGAACAAAAAGGATAAGAATCCTGCTGAGACATTTTTCCACATTCTGGACAAGGGCGTGATGGACGCAGATTATTTTTTTGTAATGACAGCTGATATATTTCTGCTTTTTTTCCGTCTTTTTTTCGCTGTTTCATTGTTTTTCAAGGCGCCTTTTTTTCTGCAAATTTTTGTTTTCTTTTGCCTTTACCCATTAAATTTTCGCCCGTTTTGTCTTATCCACAACAATTTTTGCTCCAATGATTAAGCAATGGATACTGATAAGCCATTAAGAGATCCATTGTTTCAGCTAAAGGGAGTCCCACGACATTGGAGTAAGAGCCCGTTATATTTGTCACAAAAGCCCCTGCTTTTCCTTGAATGGCGTATCCCCCGGCTTTTCCTTCCCATTCTCCAGAAGCCATATAGGCCTCCATCATTATTTTAGTTAACCGTTTAAACCGCACAGAACTTTCAACCAATTTGCTCTTTATTTTTCCGTGTTCATTCAAGAGGCACACAGCACTATATACCTTATGGGCTCTCCCTGAAAGGAAACGCAAACATTCGTATGCTTCCTCTTCTCCCTCTGCTTTAGGAAAAATGACACGCCCCACTGCCACCACTGTATCTGCGGCTAAAATTAAATATTTTTTGGGATTATTTTTCTGATCTCTTAACCAATTTTCCTGTGCTGCGAGGGCTTTTGTTTTTGCTAAACGCTTTGCCAAATTTGCCGGATGCTCTCTTGATTTTGGCGTTTCATCAATATTGGTTGCATAAACAAATTCCGGATCAATTCCTATTTGTGCGAGAAGCATTAAACGGCGCGGAGAAGCAGAAGCAAGAACCAAATTGATATCCATGATAGAACCCCTTTCACCAATCTTGAGCGCATGCACTTTTGTCCCAACATCCCCGCTTTATGTAAATTTTTTATTTTTCGCACCTCTATATTTTTTCTTTTGTGCCTCATCACTTGATCACTTAAAGAATTTCACATTTCTTAACTTAAATTTTTTACAGAATTTCATTGTGCAGCAAAGTTGGCTAACGTGAGGAATATTGATTGATTTTTGAGACAGAATTTTCCTTTTAATGATTATTTATAACGATATGTAATTCGTCCTTTTGATAAATCATAAGGGGTCATTTCCACCATAATTTTATCACCGACCAAGACACGAATACGATTTTTGCGCATTCTTCCAGCGGTATGAGCAATAATTTCATGATCATTTTCTAATTTTACGCGAAACATTGCATTTGGTAAAAGTTCTGTAACAATTCCAGAAAACTCCAGCACTTCTTCTTTAGACATAAAGATTGATTTCCTTTTTAGCGTATGTCGTTGATTTTATATAATAAGTTATCGTTCTTTTTCCATATCTTATTTTTTTGATTTTGTGAACAGGGATTTAAGAGAGAAAAAGAAATTTTCTTTATACACTGTTAGTGAGAGTATTTTTATTTTTTCTTCTCCTCATTTTCACTTAATTTCATATGATCACTTTTCATGACGAAACAAAAGCCAGTCCTGAGATAATAACTGTGCTTTAACTGTGATTTCTGTTCTTCACTTTTCTTCTTAATAAGACCATTATTCTATGGTTTTTTATTGATAGTCTTCTTTCTTTATCTTTTTTTTCTTAAAAATTGAACTTAAAAATTTATTTTCTCTTCTTAAAGAGAATAAAAATCTATTAATTAACTTTGCAAAAAAGCGATAAAACTTTTAAAAGTGATTGAATCGCCCTTTGAGAATACACAAAGTGCCCATTGCTAGAGAACTAAGCCTCTTGCAAAATGAAAAAGGAGATTAAATGGCTGAAAAATTGTATGACGTAGCACTTTTAATGGGCAGCCAATCTGATTGGCATACCATGCGCCATAGCTCAGATATTTTAACTCACCTTGGCATTTCTCATCTCACACAGATCATTTCGGCGCATCGCACACCTGAACGGCTTTACCAATTTGCAAAAGACGCAAAAGCTTCTGGTTTTAAAGTTTTGATTGCTGGCGCTGGAGGAGCAGCGCATCTTCCTGGTATGTTGGCCTCTCTTACACCTTTACCTGTTTTTGGCGTTCCGATTCACTCTCAAGCTTTATCGGGTCAAGATTCTTTGCTTTCGATTGTACAAATGCCGGCAGGCGTACCGGTTGGCACTTTAGCAATCGGCAAAGCAGGAGCAATTAATGCTGCTCTTTTATCTGCAGCAGTCCTTGCGGTTTACGATGATGTTTTATCCGAACGTTTACAGCACTGGCGCGCAGAACAAACAGCCAACGTAGCAATAACTCCAACGATGGAAAGTGAAGATATCTTATAATGATGATGTTTTATCCAAATGTTTTACAGCATTTACAGCAGCAGCATAAAAAACGAACAACTCACGCAGCAACAACTCCAATGATGGAAAATAAAGATGTCTTATTCTTTTGAAGACTTATATTCTGACAAAACTATTGGCCTTCTTGGAGGCGGTCAATTAGCGCGGATGTTAGGGCTTGCAGCAGCGGAATTGGGTTTTAAGATAGTTGTTCTGAGTCCTGAGATTGATTGTCCTGCATCTCAAATTAGCACGGAGCATATTCTTGCTTCGTATGAGGATGAAGCGGCGTTAACACATCTTCTTTCTGTTTGCAATGTAATAAGCTATGAGTTTGAACATCTGCCTTTGCAAACAGCAGAGTATATTGAACAAAAAAGTTATCTTTATCCTTCTTCTCAGATTTTGAAGATTTCACAAGACCGCGTTCTTGAGAAAAAATTTCTGAACGATCATGGGATTCGAACGGCTAAATGGTATGCAGTTCATGACCGAAATTCTCTTATTGAGGGTTTATCGGCCTTAGGGGGGAGTGGTCTTTTGAAGACGCGCTGTTTTGGTTATGATGGCAAACATCAAATTGGTCTTCACCATCCGAGTGAAGAAATCATCGATAAAGCTTTAATTGCCCTTGATCATCAACCTCTCATTTTAGAAGAGATTGTCCCTTTTGTGTTTGAAATATCTGTTATATCGGCATCAAATCCTCAAAAAGAGCATGCTTTTTATGATTGCTGTGAAAATCAGCATAAGAGCGGCATTCTTTATAAAACATTTGTGCCTTCACGCGCTTCACCACTGCTCCAAAAAACAGCACAAGAGATTAACGCTCAGATTATGGATATTCTTGATTATGTTGGTGTTCTTTGTATTGAATTTTTTGTTTTAGCCGATGGAAGTCTTTTGGTTAACGAATTAGCGCCTCGTGTGCATAATTCGGGTCATTGGACGCAAAAAGCATGCATTACTTCACAATTTGAACAGCATATCCGTGCTATTTGCGCTCTTCCTTTAGGGGACACCTCACGCCATAGCAATTGTGAAATGACAAATCTTCTTGGGCTGAATTTGAAAGATTGCCAAAGTTTTTTACAGCAAAAATCAACATCCGTCCATTTATATGGCAAAACTCTTGTCAAACCAAAACGCAAAATGGGTCATGTTATTCACTTAACGGGACCAGCAACAAAATCTTCTCAAGCAAAAGAATAAAATCCAAAGCCCTCAGCAGATTTTCTTAAATAAAGGAAGAGAGCACTTCTTCACCTTCCCTCTCTTCTCCTATAACGATGCCCTCTTGCTCCAAAGTGCTCTCTTCTGCACTTCCTCACCCCAAAACTGCATCATTAATATTGGATTAATCCAGCTCTCTTTTTCATAAGAAATCACTCTGTAGCTCTCATACAAAATATCAAACAAAATCATCTTCTGACAAAACAGAGATTTATCCAGTGAATATCAAACAGATATCGAAGATTTTATAAAAAAATGACTTGTGTCCTTTCTCATTTTTTGTATACCTTAAAACAGTCAAACATAAAAAATTTAAAAGGGGGGAAGTCAGTGAGCAAAATACAAATAGGCAAAAAAACATTGGTCCTTTTTCTTTTATGACAGACTCATACGATCTCTGTCTTGAATTCTTCTTATACTATTCCACTAACAATGCTAACCAAAATCCCATTTAGGGAAACAAATGATATTTAAAAAGGGGAAAAATGAAACAGTTTATTTTGTTCTGTATGGCCACATTATTCATATCTGCCACATTATTCATATCTGGTTGTGAAAAAATCTACAGCGTTGAAGAATTCAAGCAAAACGATAAATTAAGGGAAGAGTGGGGGTTGAAATGCTACCCTTCAGGAATAACCACTCAACCATCTTTGTCCTCTAAAAATTGTCAAAATGTACTACAAGCAGAAAATGAAAGATTTTTCGGAACACCACCTGTTTCTACAGATGAAGGAAGAGAATTTTAAGAGATAATTAAAATGCAAACGAAGGAAGAAAGAGACAATAGCCTCGAAACAACTACGTGGTCATTAAAGTGTAAAACAAAAAAGGAATTTAATCATGAATAAAATCATTATCACAGCACTCGTTCTTTGCGCTGGAATACTCGTTGCTGGTTGCGAAAAAACCTACAGCGTAGAAAATTTTAAGCAAGATGAAGAATTATTAAAAGAATGGATTGCTAAGTGTGGCTTCACAGAGAGTTCTAAGAATTGTCAAAATGCACGATTGGCGGATCACGAACTTGCGACAGAACGTAGAAAAAAAGCTCAAGAGGAACGCCGTCAATATCTAGAAGAACTTGAGAAAAAACAAAAAGAAGAAAAAGCTGTAACTAAAGAAGAGGAAGCTGCAACCAAAGCAGAGGAAGCTGCACCTAAAGAAGAGGAAGCTGTAACCAAAGAAGAGGAAGCTGCACCTAAAGAAGAGGAAGCTGTAACCAAAGAAGAGGAAGCTGCAACCAAAGAAGAGGAAGCTGCAACCAAAGAAGAGGAAGCTGCAACCAAAGAAGAGGAAGCTGCAACCAAAGAAGAGGAAGCTGCAACCAAAGAAGAGGAAGCTGCAAACGAAGCTAGAATAAGAGCTATAATTAAAAAACAACAAGAAAGAGTAGAGAATGATTTGGAAAATCAACTAGATCAGAAATGATCATATTGATAGATATTGGATAAAATGAGCACACACTGGCACTAGAAGATCTACAGGTACTCACCGATATCGATAAGAGTTTGATGGAGCCCATTGTAACAATAATGGATAAAGCTAATGACTAATCTTTCAAAAGCTTTATCCGCTCCATTATCCTTATTCTTGTACAATCTACAGTGCATTTATTGGTTATAATGTTGTCTATGGGTGCTCTTCTTTTCTATGCCTTTATGGGAATTTATAGCGACAGCGGCTAAACTGGCCATCATTGTTACACTCACGATACAAGCTGATAACTATAACATTTGGGTAAAAAATATATTTTTCCATGATCTCCCTAGTGCTATTGCAAATATCATACCAGGAACGACTTTCGATCAAAACATATGGGATAATATGATCAAACATGCTCCTGCACATGTTTTTGAAGCTGCCGAGAGGTATAAAGGATTTCTATATCATCAAAGTTGGCAAATTTGGAACTTACCCATGTGGATATAAAGCGAGAGCTCCAACACAGTCTCCACCAACAACTTTAAGTAAGGCAAAAGCATTTTGTTCAAAAAGACTTTCCAACTTGACGAGATTCTTTGCCTTTTTCTCAATCACGTATAAATCGTACACCAACCTCTGATGTAGCGGCTAACTGCTCTTGCGTTAATCCTTGTTTTTTACGTGTATTTTAAACAATTAAACCCAATATTTTTATTTTGGTCTTCATTATGATCATCCCTTTCGGGATGATTTTATTATTTTCTGTTTTTATTGCAGTAAAATAAACCTGTACGGGATGTTTTTATTCTGTATCCTCCAAAACCTCGTTTTTAAGGTGGAGAAGAGGTCAAACGTTAAAAAAGGCTTTGTATTTTTCTTTTAATGATGAAAAAGATTTTCAAAAAAGAGCGAATGTATTTTCAATGAAGTTAAGTGACCTCTCACTTTCCCCATTTTTAAAACCTTCTTCTTCTCTCAACAATTCTAAAAGACTACTCTTTCGCCGTATAGAGCATACAAATAGGGGAAAGTATACTTGACAAAAAAAGGACTTCCTGTTACAAACTCAGAGTTTTCACTTCCCCATTATGTTGAGAAGTTTCAGTGTTTTTTACAACAAGGAATATTTTTTACAACAAAGGTGAGGGATATTTTGTAGTGTCTTATGTCTCAAGAGCATAGTCTTCTTCTCTTAAGAGAATAACATTTTGCTCAGAGTCTATGTAAACGGTGATGATGATGAAAATTAAAAATTCGCTCAAAGCACTCAAAGAACGTCACCGTAATAATCGGTTGGTTCGCCGTAAAGGTCGCATTTATATTTTGAACAAAACGAATCCACGTTTTAGAGCCCGTCAGGGATAATGAGTTTAAAAAACAGATTTCGAGTTTCTGCTGTTTTTGTGTGGGCATTGATTTGTTATATTTGTTTAAGGCTTATCATTTTTTTAAAAGATGTTTTTTTCTTTTCAAGCTCTTTAAGACAGCAGAGTTTTTTTATTTTATTTTTCAGCAGTCTTTTTTTTCTTTCTCCCAGTTATGGGCAAAGAGCTCCTTCTATACCGTTTGAAGAAGCACCTTCTCCACAATCTCTTTTGCCTCTAGAGGATCTCATTCCTGATTCTCCTTCGACTCAGTCTGACAGTTCTGGCACATCAAGCTCTCGCTCGGGTGCAATTCTTCTTGACGATTATGCATTACAGCCTCACTCACATCAGTCTCTTGCGAGTGATCGTAAAGAGCAAGAGATTGTACGCCTTCTCAAAGAATTGAAATACTGTTCTAATGCTAAGGAAGCGAAAAATCTCAGTCGTCAGCTTCAGCGTTTATGGTCACGCTCGGGCAGTGAAACTATTGACCTTTTGATGACCTGGGCAGAACAAAGCATTATAGCATTGGATTATGGTTCTGCTCTTGATAGGATTGATTCTGTGATTTCTCTTGCTCCGACCTATGCTGAGCCTTGGGTAAGACGGGCTTGGATTCATATTCAATTGAGTGATTTTAAGCTTGCGATGTTTGATTTATCCCATGCTCTCAGGCTTGAACCTCGACATTACATAGCCTTTCTTGAGCTTGGCATTATTATGGAAGAGACGGATCGCCCACATCTTGCGATAAAAGCGTATGAAACGGCTCTTTCTTTTTATCCGCAAATGCAGTTTCTTCATCGGCATCTTGATTTTCTTGTATCGCAACAATTAGATCAAGAAGTTTAAAAATTTATTATAAATAATTTTTTGTCTAGCCGAGAAGCAGAAACTATTCTATAATGCCTGAAGGTGTTCTGCGCTTCTTGACAGGAAATAAAACATTCCTGAGGCCTTATTGATTTCCAAGGGAGCTGTCCCTGAAAGAGCTCGTGGGCTTTTTCACACGGTGCCCACCTAGTAGACTAGGCACTCGGAATCAACCTTTTCCGTCGGTTGTTGTGGTTCACCTTTTTGTATTTGTTTATGCTTTGGATATTGTTTGGTCTAATTTATGCACTTATTACCCCCCCCCTGATTAATGATGACACACTTCTCCCAAAGCAACTCTTCCTCTTTATTGGTTCGCAATTCTTTGCGCCAGTGGGGTTTATCACAAAGAGACCATTTATCATTACAGGACCGCCATATTTTTTCGCATCGCGCCTGTTCCCATGCAGCGGATTATCTTGACAAGAAAGTGAATGATTTTTCAGGGATTATTTTTGCTGGTTATTGGCCCACTCGTTCGGAGATTGACCCTCGTCCTTTGTTTGATTTTATCACATCACGAGGGGGGCATTTAGCTTTACCAGCAGTTTGTGATTATACGACAATGGTTTTTCGTCGTTTTTCACATGAAAGTGAATTAGAGCGGATGCATTTTGGCATTCTTTGCCCTAGCTCTAAACAGGCTGTTGTTTTGCCGCATTTTATTTTTGTTCCTCTTTCTGCTTTTGATCGTCAAGGTCATCGACTTGGATATGGAGCAGGCTACTATGACCGGATAGTTGAATATTTTCACACCCAAGGTCATCCTGTACATTTACTTGGTTTTGGTTTTTCGTGCCAAGAAGTTGATTTCATTCCTCCGAGAACAGATGATCTTCTTTTACAGGGTATTTTTACAGAAAAGGGTTTTCTTGCTTTTTAAATTATGATTAAAACGCTTATGCGCTTTTTATTTTTAGGTGATATTGTTGGGCAAACGGGATGTAGAGTTGTGTCCCAGCTTCTTCCTTGTTTGATTGAACATTGGCACCTTGATTTTGTTGTTGTTAACGGTGAAAATGCCTCCAATGGTTTTGGTATTACGCAAACAGTTTATCAAGATCTTTTAGCTGTGGGTGCCGATGTTGTCACAACGGGCAATCACGCATTTAAATGTAAAGAGGCTTTGAGCTATGCCTCTTATAGCGATCGTTTTTTACGTCCAGCGAATTTTGTTGAAAGCACTCCTGGGAAAGGTTCTGGTATATGGACAGCGAAGAATGGCGCTCGTGTTCTTATTGCAAATGTGATGGGCACTGTTTTTATGCCCTGCACAGTTGATGACCCTTTTCACACTGCCGATAAGATTATTGCTGCGTGTCCTCTGCGTGAACAAGCGGACGCAATTATTTTTGACTTTCATGCGGAAGCGACGAGTGAGAAACAGTGTTTTGGCCATTTTCTTGATGGACGTGTTAGTGTTATTGTCGGCACCCATACACATATCCCAACGGCCGATGCACAAATTTTAGAGGGAGGAAGCGCTTACTTATCAGATGCAGGAATGTGCGGTGATTATAATTCCTCTTTAGGAATGGATAAAGAAGAACCTCTCTACCGTTTTCTTTATAAGAAAAAGTTTAAATTTTATGAGCCTGCAACAGGACCAGCAACACTTTGTGGTTTAGCAGTTGAGCTTTCTGACCGCACTGGCCTTGCTGAAAAAGTTTCAGCTGTCCGCATTGGCCCTCATTTAAAGCCTGAAACTCCAGATTTTTGGGGCCCTTTGCCCCTTTCGGAGCTTAGCTCCTCGTAACCACCCCGCTCGAAGCCACCTCCCTCGAAGCCATCCTGCTCGTAACCACTTCCCTCGAAGCCATCCCGCTCGGAACCACCCCGCTCGAAGCCACCTCCCTCGGAACCACTTCCCTCGGAGCCACCTCCCTTGGAGCCATCCCGCTCGGAACCACTTCCCTTGGAGCCATCCCGCTCGGAACCACTTCCCTCGGAGCCATCCCGCTCAGAGCCTGCCCGCTCTTTGTAAACCTCTGCAAGACGGACATCCCTTCGGAATTCATGAATGTCACCTCACTCTTGCCCAATCCTTTCTCTTTTTCCCCATTTATTCACTGTTTGCTTAAAATCATGAAAGAACCTTGGTTTTAAAAATGACCTACTGTTTTATTTCTCTTCAGCTTTTCCAAAGCATTGTCGACAAAAGATTCCTCTTGATGAAACGCCCGCCCCCATACTCCATTTTTTAGCACACTAGATGCCATTTGCTTCCCCTTTTGTCCCTTTAGAGCTTTTTTCTTTTAAGGGGCCTTTAGAGTTCATTCTTTAGGAATCTTCTCAGGATCTGTTCTTAAGGAACAGTCTTTAATAAGCAGTGACGTATTTTCTTAGCCTGTTACACGTTGAATGGTTGCACCACATTGCGCCAACTTTTCTTCCAACCGTTCAAAGCCTCGATCGAGATGATAAACGCGATTAACGACTGTTTTTCCCTGTGCAGCAAGTGCAGCAATAACAAGAGAGACAGAAGCGCGCAAATCTGTTGCCATTACTTGTGCCCCTTGCAAATACTCTGTCCCCCGAACAAGAGCTGTCTGTCCATTGAGCGTAATTTGTGCTCCCAAACGGATTAATTCCTGTACATGCATAAAACGATTTTCGAAAATTGTTTCGGTGATATGGGCATTTCCCTGTGCTCGTGTCATAAGAGCCATGAATTGTGCTTGTAGATCTGTTGGAAAAGCTGGAAAAGGACCTGTTTTGATATCCACTGGGATAATTTTCCGCTCTGGATTTCGTCTTACATTGATCCCATCTGGTTTTATTTCGATTTCGAGCCCTGTTTTTTTTAGGCATTCGAGAACTTCGACGAGATGATGAGGATTTGCATTTTTCAGAAAGACTTCTCCCCCGATCATTGCGACAGCCATGGCATAAGTTCCTGCTTCGATTCGATCTGCAATCACTTGAACTTTTGCACCATGAAGTTTTTCCACTCCGTGAATAGTAAGGGTTTGTGTTCCTTCTCCAGAGATGCGCGCTCCCATAGCTTTTAGTGCTTGAATAAGATTTGTAACTTCTGGTTCACAAGCAACATTATCAAGAATAGTTGTTCCTTTTGCCATGACGGCTGCCATTAAGAGCACGTGTGTTCCCCCAACGGTTACTTTAGGGAATCGATACCGCCCTCCTTGAAGACCTTCTGGTGCTTTAGCATGCACATACCCCTGTTCGATAACGATTTGCGCGCCTAGACTTTTGAGACCTTCGAGAATAAAATCAACAGGCCTTGTTCCAATGGCGCATCCTCCAGGTAACGAAACATAAGCTTCCCGACATCGTGCAAGCAGCGGACCGATGACCCAAAAGCTTGCGCGCATTTTTGTCACCAATTCGTAAGGAGCGTGTATTGTTGTTATTTTTTTTGCTGTAAAGTGAATTGTCCTTGAATATTGACTTTCTTGATGTGATTTTCGTCCCTCTACAGCATACCCAACCCCATGATGATTAAGAATTCTCAACAAGAGTTCAACATCAACGAGATGCGGAATATTATTCAAAGTAAGTGCCTCTTCAGTAAGCAATGCTGCGACCATAAGAGGAAGTGCAGCATTTTTAGCTCCTGAAATAGAAATAACACCATTAAGAGGATTTCCACCAATAATATGAATAGAATCCATAATGTTTGACCCTTTTTACCCACGCCCAGAGTCTCCCTTAAAAAGGATCCTTCGCAAAGTTTCCTTTTGAAACAGGTGAATACCTTGAGACGTCTTTTTCTATGACTTTGAAACGAATCATTAAGAGATTTGGTTGCAAAAATGCCGTAAAAATACCTTAATCGGAAGTCTTTTTTTAAGAATTATCCTGAAATCGCTTTCGATTTTGTTCTTTTCGACGTTTTAAATTAGCGCGCAACTGCTGAGCTAGCCTTTCTTGGCGTTGCTTTTTTTTCTCATCTTTGCATTTTTTATTATTGTCTTGTTTTTGTTGATCCATTTGTGTCATGACACATTTTTTTGAACAATTTCACCTTTTTGATAACTCGAAGCGCATTAAGCGCACACTCTTGTCCGCCTCTTTATCTTTTTCTTCTTATATCACCTTTTTTTATAGCATCTTCTTTGTCATGACATAAGATAGACTGACTTGCAAGAATAGATCAATGCTCTCTTGCCTATTTTGCAACAATATGGCACAAGGCGGCACAAAGATTTAAAGTACTGGGATTTAAAGTACTGGGATTTAAAGTACTGGGATTTAAAGTACTGGGATTTAAAGTACTGGGATTTAAAGTACTGCGATTCAAAGTATTGTAATTTAAAGTATTGCGACTCAAAGTGCTGCGGTAGCTCAGTGGCAGAGCACTCCCTTGGTAAGGGAGAGGTCGAGAGTTCAATCCTCTCTCGCAGCACCATATTTGCAAGAACACCTCTTTTTTCACAGTGCTTTCTTTATTCACGCAGAAGTTCTTCTTTTTATTTTATGCATGCGGACTCATTTCTTTTATTTTTTCTGCCTTTTTCCTCACGTTTGCACCTTACGTCTTCCCTGAGATTTTCTCTGGAATTCATTGCTTTTGCTTTTCCAGCTCTTTTGGTTTTGCAATACCCTTTTCCCTTCTGCTTTACAAAGAGATTGTTTGAAGACGATGTACCATCACTGCCAAAGCCTCATTAAATCGGTTAATTTCTATTTCGAGCTTTCGAATATAAGCCTCATCGCGATAAGCACGTTTAATCAAAGGGGGCATATCTGGCCAATAGAGCATTAAATCAATCCACTCGCGTTGTGCAATCCATAATCCTCCTTGACATTGTGCTTTATGTTCAAGAGGAAAATTCCGTTGCGTATAATAAGGGATTAAAACTTCAGGTTTTTTTGTTTTGATTTCCAACATCCCATTTTTCCCGATCAAACCATCTGGAGAAGCTCCTTTCAGACGATCCTCTGCCAAAATGAAACCAACGCATTCAGGTTCTGTCTGTGTAAGAGTTCCATATAACTGACGTGCCTGTGGTTCTAATTCTATTCCGCGCCGCATAGGCAAGGTTATTCCCTCTTCAACAGACTTTCCCGTTATTCTTTCCCCAGCAAGCCTCATCATTACAGAGGTATATTTTTGGGTTTTTTTTCCATCTTGTTTTTGTGCGAGAACCATCTCGAACAAAGAAGCAGTAATCAACCCATTACGTGCTTGGCGCCATTCATCTGTTCCTTGAACACAATCAATAATGGTTGGCATTTTAAATATTCTCCCCTTTTATCACTCTTGTCTCTCTTTGAAGATCTTTCTTTTGAACACTCAGCCTCACACACTGGCCTCCCCAACAAAGACTCAACTCCAGTCCTTCTCCCAACCATAAACACAGTTGGATGCACACAACGAATAAGCCTCACACACTGGCCTCCCCAACAAAGACTCAACTCCAGTCTTTCTCCCAACCATAAACACAGTTGGATGCACACAACGAATAAGCCTCACACACTGGCCTCCCCAACAAAGACTCAACTCCAGTCCTTCTCCCAACCATAAACACAGTTGGATGCACACAACGAATAAGCCTCACACACTGGCCTCCCCAACAAAGACTCAACTCCAGTCCTTCACCCAACCACAAGTGCAGTTGGACTCATACAGCGAAAAAGCATTCACTTTTTCTTTTTGCTTACAGTTTTTTATTTCCTGAAATTAATTTTGTACGATCATGAAAAATAAAGAAATGAGGAAACACACCCCTATCTTTGCGCGATATAAAAATCATAACGCTGATGCTGAAGCGCTAATTTCTGCGCCACGGCCTCTGCTTCATATTGTGAAGTAAAAGCACAGGCATTTTTTTGTTGTGGTTCCAATTTGATGATATTTTCTGCGCTTTCAACATAATAGAGTGGCAACCCATAAGAAAGTGTTTTGAGATAACTTTTCATTATTTTCCCCTCAATATCCATTCAACACATCAGACCAGCGCAAACGATGCTGTTTTTCATAAGACCCATAGAGATTGTCTTCGTATTCTTGAGCAATTTTTTGATCTAAATAAGCATGATAAGCATCGCTATTAAAAATGAGAGGAGACACTTGTTCATCCTTATCATAGCTGTCGTCCATCTTCATATTCATATATAATTCGGCGATTTGTTCGCTTACATCATCGGCATGCAATGACCTTAAATCGAGCCGTAAAAGTCGGATCACATCATCATATTTATCGATCAGCTCGAGTACTTCTTCTTGTTCAAGAGGGCCATCATAAGCATCACTGATTTCATCTTCACAAAGAATGATAAGAAGTTCATCCTCTTTAACGAATGGAATATTTTTCATGAATATTTCTCCCTTAGGCAGTTGATAAAGCTAACCTCTGTCTTGACATGATCAAATATAGCGTTAGTCTTATATCCTCTATGGAAGATATGTCAATTATTTTATCTCTAATAAAAGATATATTATGACTTTTGACAATGCTCAAATGAAAACAAGAACGAAAACTATTGTTATCTTGTTCCCATTTTGCTCTGCATTGTTTCTAATTATTTTGAATCCATATATTTTCAACAGACGGGGGAGCTGAAATGAGTGATTTTAAACTACTGCAATCTTGGAAAAAACTTGACCCAAAAACACAACAGGCTATTTTGTTTTGTCTCCGTCGGGTGATCGACGCAAAAGGGTCAAAATGGCCTTCCGCTCCTCAGGAGAAACCTGCAAAACAAGATCAATAAATTCTTGATCTTCAGGCATTGTCCCTTGACCGTAGAGAATATAACTCATACTGACATTAATTGCGTGACAGACATGATAGAGAGATTCAATCGTTGGCTCTTTTCCTTCAGAAAGAATTGAATGTAAATACCCAGCTCCTTTCCCTGCAGCAATTGAGATAGACCGTTTTGATCGTCCACTTTTTTGAAGTGCTTCCTGCAATCTTTGACGCCAACCATCAATATTCATAGCCTCACCTTATAGCCTACCTTAAAAAAATCTGTTTGTAATAAAATTGACTTGCTTTATCTTCTAAAGAGGATAAAATTAACAAAAATTTTCACTTATTTGGAGGATTCGTCATTTTTTTATCCAAAAACAACACATCACACCAGAGTAAGAGAATTAAACAGTCATTTCTCAAAAACCCGTAATTGTTATTTTTCCTTCTTAAATTTCTATCCTTTATACAACCTCAAATTGTAAAATTGCAACTCTCTAAATCCTGCATAATTGATGAGTCAATTTTAAGGAAATACACAAAAAAATGATCCTCTACCAGAATAAAGCGAAACAAAACAAAAACGAAACAGAAACACTTTACAAAATAGTAAATTTTACCGACGCACTTTTAGAGAGATATAAAAATATATTTTTCGCTTTTTACCGCTTCATATCAGACTAAAAAAGAAAGTTTATTGCATCATGAAACAAGTTCTACACTCAGAAACGCCTCATTATGAATCATCGGTACTTCCTTATGTTTGTTGGTACCAGAATGATTTCCTTGGTGGAGTCCGTGGAATGCGAGCGCATGAAATTGGTATTTACACAATTCTACTGAATGAAATGTATGCGCGAGGGCGTCCGTTAGACTTATCAAGCGAACGTTTAGCGCGTCTTTGTGGTTGTGACAAGAGAACTTTTGAAGGCGTTTTAGAGATGTTAATAACGGAGGGGAAAATATTACACTTAGCCAGTGGGCTTTGGAACACACGTTGTGAAATTGTTTTTCATGAACGAGCAAAATTGCTTGAGCAAAAATCTTTTGCTGGACGCTCTTCAGCAAAAAAACGCAAGAAAATCAAAGAACAATTTCAACATCTGCTCAACGCTTCTCCTTTGGATGCTGAACGTAACTCAGAAGCTCAGAAGTCAGAAGAAAAAGAAACACCTCATGGTGTTTCACAAAAGAAATCTTCTTCGGTTGTTTCTTCTACCTCTTTTTGTGACATTTCTTCCCCGAAAGAAGAAATCAAGGGATCTCGTCTTCCCTCTGAGTGGCGTGCTGACATTACAACAGCAATTTCAGAAGGTCTCAGCGAAGAACAAGCACTTTGGCAAGAAAAAAAGTTTCGTGATTATTGGCAAGCAAAGAGCGGCAAAGAGGCAAAAAAAGTTGATTGGTCAGCCACTTGGCGTAATTGGTACCGCCGTGAAATTGAGCGTTTACAAGAAAATGATAAACGCCTTTCTGTTTTGTCGTCTGTTGCTTTTTCGGCACGCTCTGCAACTGCCTTAAACAATGCCCAGGAAGAAACCCTTTATAGCAGCCTTATCAATTATCAAGTTTCTTAACAAGTTTATTAAAATGAGCACACTTTTTGAAATTAAACAAAGACTTACCGCCCAAGCAAGCTCTATAGCAGAAATGCTTCTTCCACAAGGAAAAAAACGGGGCAATTCCTGGGTTGTTGGCAATATTCGTGGCGAAGCGGGACAAAGCCTATCGATCAGCTTAAGCGGCAATAAAGCGGGGCTTTGGTATGATTTTGCTGAAGGGAACGGTGGAGATCTTCTTGACCTATGGTGTAGCGTTAAAGGGATCAGTCTTTCTGAAGCGCTTGATGAAGCACGCGCTTATCTCAATCTTTCTCGTCCAAAGCCTTTTATGGCGCCCCGTCATCACTATCGCGCTCCTCCTCTTCCGAAAGCCAATATTCCGCAACAACGGGTTAAAACATATTTGCACGAAGAGCGTCGCATTCCACTTGAGATTTTACAACGATACCGAATTGGAGAAGAGGGCAATAAGATTATTTTTCCTTTTTATAAGCCGGATGGCACTCTTGCCTTAGTGAAAGAGCGCTTAGCCGAAGATAGTGCAACAGCTAAACCAACGGCCTCTCAGTGTGAACCGATTTTATTCGGCTGGCAAGCTTTGTCCTTCAAAGACTGTGCTTCGACGGATCGAACACTTGTTATCACCGAAGGAGAGATTGATGCGCTTTCTTTAGCAGCCTATGGATATCCAGCTGTTTCGGTTCCCTTTGGCGGTGGGAAAGGAGGCAAACAAAATTGGATTGAGAATGAATTTGATCGTTTAGAATCTTTTGAAACCATTTTTCTAGCCACGGATATGGATACCCCGGGGGAAGAAGCAGCTTTTGAGATTGCTCATCGCCTTGGTCGCCATCGCTGTTATCGCGTCCGCCTTCCTGACAAAGATGCGAATGCGTGTTTACAAGCAGGGATTGACGCTTCCGTCATCCACGAAGCTTTTTTACAAGCTCAAAGTTTTACGCCCAAGGGATTACGTCATGTTTTGGATTATAAGGAGCAAGTTGTAAACTTATTTTATCCTCCTGAAAAACAGCATCTTGGTTATACGGTTCCCTATTCGAAGCTGAATGATAAACTTTATTTCCGCCCTGCAGAATTAACACTTTGGTGTGGAGCGAGTGGCGCTGGCAAAAGCCAACTTTTATCGGATTGCATTCCCCATTGGATTGCGCAAAAAAGCCGTCTTTGCTTAGCTTCTCTTGAAATGAAAGGAGAGCAATCTTTGCGTCGTTTAACGAAACAAA
This sequence comes from Bartonella bennetti, assembly GCF_045945445.1. Lineage (NCBI taxonomy): Bacteria > Pseudomonadati > Pseudomonadota > Alphaproteobacteria > Hyphomicrobiales > Bartonellaceae > Bartonella > Bartonella bennetti. The sequence goes on from NZ_CP174576.1 coordinate 1,306,782, forward strand.
CTGGGGGAACGGACCAACCAACGAAAGAAATGATTGAACGCGTTCTTCGTTTTTTAGATACAGGTCTCATTTTGTACGAGCATGTAGGGAAATCGAGCGTTGATGCTCTCTTAGATATTTTTGACTATTGCCGTGCCAAATATGGCTGTGACCAGTTTATTATTGACAGTTTGATGCGCCTTGGGATCTCCTCCGATGACTATGCAAAACAAGAACAGGCTGTTTATAAAATAGTTGATTGGGCAGTTTTAAACGCTGTCCACATTCATCTTGTAGCCCATACACGCAAAAGTAGTTTAGAAAAAGATGTTCCGAGCACAGAAGACATTAAAGGCGCCTCAGAAATTGGTGCCAATGCTTTTAACATCATCACCATTTGGCGGAATCGTTCTTTAGAAGATAAAATTTTTTCTACCCATCAACCAGAGGAAAAAGCGCACTTAGCGCAACGCCCAGGTGTTATTATCAATATAGCCAAACAACGCTCTGGCGATTTTGAAGGAAAAATTGGGCTCTGGTTTGACCCTAAAACTTACCGTTACCGTTGTTCTTCTTCTGCTCCATTAACTCCTCGACGCTATATTGAACAGAACCCAAAGAGCACTTTGGAATCAAATCAAAGCCCCCTTGTCTCTCCCACAATGCACCGTTTTTCTCCCCCTCCTCTTCCACAAGAATCTCCTTCTTTTTCCCCTCCATATCCTCCCTCTACCCAGAAAGATCCTTCAATACAAAAGAATAATTCTCTTTAAATAAACCCTCAACCAGCGCGCATTCCTTCAATCCTCCAACATCCCCACCACTTAGGAGCCTTTATTTCAGTCCTTTTCCTCTCAATAATAAGATCCACCCTTTTCATAAGGAAACATCATGACCCATTCACAAAAAACAAATCCCACACTGACCTCCACCAAAAGACACAAATCTTCCTCCTCCTCTCCCTCCATATCCTCCCTCTACCCAAAGAAACCTATTGGTCACTTAAAAGCCCGAGAAGTGATCATTGAAACGAGTAATCCTTCTTTTCAACCCACATCTCCAATTAGCGCACAAAACCCACGCACTACTCTTGCTCTTATCGATGCCCATAGCCGTCCCATTGCCCTTTTATATAAGAAAGGACACATCAACCAAGCACAATACAAAGCAGCGGAACGCTTTTATGTTTATTGGCGTCAATGCCAAGGTGATACACAAATGAGTCTTGATTTGACCGCTCAAAAAGTGGACAATAGTCAGAGATATATTCACCCAATAGAAGCCCAAACAAATGCTCTCAAACAATTACAAGCAGTCAAAATTCACTTAGGTATTCTTGGGTACCGATTGGTTGAACAAGTGGTTGGTTATGATCAAGCATTTAAAGAATTAAGTCCCTCCAAACGCAAGCAAAATTCTCTTGCTGATCATTTACGCGACTGCTTAGATTTGCTCGCTGTCCACTGGGGCTATGCAAATCGCACAAAGATATCTTAACTTCTTAAAAAAAAGCATTCGGCATATCTTTCATCATCATCCCATAAAACCACCTTCGATTTCCCATTCATTCCTCCTGCCCCTATCCTTGGCACCTACCCTTGTCCTTGCACCTACCCTTGTCCTTCTTCTCGTCTCTTTTCGTTTACTTTTTGTTTTTCCTATCCTCACTTTCTCTGTATAGGATAGCACGCTCTTTTTTACAAAAAACTCTTTTGGACGCATCGGCCTATCTCTGAATTGATCTATCTCCGCAGAGACTTTTCCTCAAAGAGGCTTTCCACAAAAATCTTTCAAAGAGGATTTGCATAAGCACCAAAAAGAGTGGGGAAATATTTTCCCTTCACAAACTGTGTTGCTATATTGAGAAATAAAAAGATCTTATAATTAAAAGAAGAGAAGATGAAATAAAATGGTGCGGGTGGTCGGACTCGAACCGACACTCCTCTCGGAACCAGATTTTGAGTCTGGCGCGTCTACCAATTCCACCACACCCGCACGACATCTGATAAGGAACACACTTGTTCCCTTTTTTTTTGCACTATATAAGGAATAGAAGATTCGTCAACACTAGACTTTTTTTTTGCAAAAATTGACTGTTTTTTGTCTCATTCAGGCTTTCTGAGATCTTCTTGATCTTCTTTGCCTCTTTGAATTTTCGGAAGAAATAATGATCTTAAACACGGTAAAGCTTTGGACAATTTCACTGGCAAAGCGCCGTACAGCGCCTTATTGGCTTGGTTTTATTGCGTTTATTGAAAGCTTTATTTTTTTTATTCCAGCGGATGTTTTGTATATTCCCATTGCGCTTGTCCGTCCTCAAAAGGCGTATTTCTATGCTTTTATTGCAACATTTTTTTCTGTTTTGGGGGGTATTGTTGGGTGGTGTCTTGGTTATTTCGCCTCTGATGTAATTGTCAAACCTCTTTTAGAATTTACCAATCAATATGAAAATTTTCAAATATTATACAATGATACGACTCAAGAATTTTTAGCAGTTTTACTGACTATTTCGGGTCTCACCCATCTTCCTCCCATCAAGATTACCACCCTTCTTGCAGGTGTTACTCATTTTAATCTTTGGCTTTTTATTCTTCTCTGTATCCTTTCCCGTGGGACACGTTTTTATCTTTTTGCTTGGCTTATTCAACGTTTTGGCTCTCAAGCAACCCACTGGCTGTCCCATCACTTTAAATGGTTTATGCCGCTTAGTTTTCTTTTACTTTTATTCATTTATGGGTTATACGCTTTTTTTCTCAAATCATATTTTTCTCTTTAAGACACGCACGCAATGACCTTTTTCCCCTGTTCTTTGACCCAACATCTTTACTGTACACTAAAGAGTGAAGAGCAAAAATTATGGATTTTTATTCTCGCCATATTTTTATTGATTCCCATTAGTATTGCCCTTGTCTTTGAATATATTGTTGGCATTCTTCCCTGTAAATTGTGCGTCATTGAACGCTTGCCTTATTATGGCTCTCTTATATTTTTGAGCATTGCTGCCTTATCAACACGATTTTTCCCCTTCTCTGCTTGGATACGCTCTTTATTCTGGGGTATTTTTATATTCATGGTTATCAGCTTTATCTTAGCAATCTACCACGCAGGTGCTGAATATCGCTTTTGGGATGCTCCGAACAATTGTAGTTCCTCCTCTCCCATGATCATAAAAGAGGCCTCTCAACTTTTAAATCAATTAAACGCTTTTCACTCTCCCTCTTGTAATCAAGCATCCGGATATTTTTTGTTTCTTTCCTTTGCTGGATGGAATGCTGTTGCTAGTTCGTTTTTAATGTTTATCAGCTTCTTTGTTGCTTCAAAAGGAATTCTCACGAAACATCAAAAACCATAAAAATACAAAGGAAAAAGCACCTTATACAAACAAAATCCTCCCCTTTTCATCGTTCTTCTGTTCACCACCCGAGAAAATTTTTCCTTAGAACAATCTTTTTTCCATCAGCTCTTCATTATCCTGCATCATTACAATCAATAAGAAAAAAAGGGCTATAGATGACACTTCCTTCATGCATTTTTTGCTACCTTTTTTCATCACAAAATAGATCAGATAGAAAATGCTCTTCTTCTGACATTCGCCCCTGACGCTCGTCCTTGATGCTCACCCCTGACATTCGCCCCTGACGCTCGCCCCTGACATTCGCCCTTGACGCTCACCCCTGACATTCGCCCTTGATGCTCGCCCCTGACATTCGCCCTTGACGCTCACCCCTGACATTCGCCCTTGATGCTCGCCCCTGACATTCGCCCTTGACGCTCACCCCTGACATTCGCCCTTGATGCTCGCCCCTGACATTCGCCCTTGACGCTCACCCCTGACATTCGCCCTTGATGCTCGCCCCTGACATTCGCCCTTGACGCTCACCCCTGACATTCGCCCTTGATGCTCGCCCCTGACATTCGCCCTTGATGCTCGCCCCTGACGCTCGTCCCTGAACGTTTTAAGAGTCCACTTTTCCTCCAACAGAAAGCGTCTCCAAGAGTGTCCATTCCGCAAAAAAGATTTTCATCCTATAAGATATCTTATGGGGTTTCTCTACCGACTTATCCTCGTTTTTTCTACAAAGGAAATTTCCCTCTACAAAAATTTTACTTCAATAATAAAGTTTTTGAATTGATTTTCATTATTTTCTTTTTATATTTTAGAATAATTCTAAAACTAATTATATGAGTCCAATGTCTAAGCACTTCTTTTCATCTACACCTCAGAAGGTCTGTTCTTCTTGCACAGCACAAGAAATTGTTGCTCATGCGACCCAATTAAAAAAGGACCATGCCGCATTATATTTAAAGTATGCAAAAGCGTTACAATCGTCTTGTCCCACTCAAGCTTTAATTCTTGCTACCATGAGTCACAATGAGCTCCAACATCACCAGCAATTACTTAACCTTTCATGCCATATCAATGCAGGAACCTTAGGTTCATCGCCTGAAAGCCCCGCTTTTTCATCTTTTTCTCCTGCTCAGTCTCCCTCTCAACCTTCTGTAGAAACAGATCAATCCCCCCTTACTCCTCATCAAAAGAGAACTCTTTTAACGTGGGTTCAACCCGGCCTTGCTGGGTTAATGGATGGTTCGATTTCCACTCTTGCCCCTATTTTTGCAGCCGCTTTTGCGACGGGTGATACATACAAAACTTTTTTAGTGGGTCTTTCGGCTTCTATTGGTGCTGGTCTTTCGATGGGACTTACAGAAGCTCTTCACGATGATGGTAAATTATCGGGCCGTGGCTCGCCTATAAAAAGAGGGATTGCTTGCGGTCTGATGACAATGCTTGGTGGTTTAGGGCATACGATTCCTTATTTAATTGACTCTTTTTTCTTAGCGACATTTATTGCGTTCATTATTGTATTTTTTGAGTTAGGGGCTATTGTTTGGATCCAAAATAAATTCATGTCGATTCCCTTACGACGTGCTTCTCTTCAGATTATCCTGGGTGGCATTTTAGTTTTTGCGACAGGGGTTTTTATTGGCACAATCTGATCCAAAAACATGGGATCTCTTTATTGAACAAAACCATATTTGCTTGTTTTGTAAAAAGGCTTTTGTTAGGATATGAACTTGATTTATTTTTTGGGAATTCCTTGCCATGCCTCATTCTTCAAGCACCCCTCCTCGGACTGCTCAAAAAGACACTTTTTCTCACCTTGTACAAAAACTTCCTCTTCGGATTCAACGCCTTGATCACGGACAGGGGCTTGACCTTCCCCATTATGCAACGGCCGGATCTGCAGGTCTTGATTTGCGGGCTGCTCTTGCCCCAGAAGAAATTGTGAATCTCATCCCAGGACAGCGTATTCTCATACCAACAGGTTTTATCTTTCACCTTCTTCCAGGGTACGAAGCACAAATCCGTCCACGATCTGGCCTTGCTTTAAAGCATGGCATCACTTGCCTAAACACTCCCGGAACGATTGATAGTGATTACCGTGGTGAAGTCAAAGTCCTTCTGATTAATTTAGGGCAAGAAAACTTCCCCATCCATCGTGGGATGCGCATTGCACAAACGGTCATTGCCCCAGTTATCCAGGTTAATGTTTGTGAATTTGATCCTACTCAAGAAGAGTCCCTCTCTGCTTCTTTCCAAACCATGCCGAACGATCGCGGCACGGGAGGTTTTGGCTCAACAGGACAAGAATAACGCACGCACTCCTCTTTTTTTTTCAGGGCAACACTCTTGCCCTCACACGCCTCTACAGAGAGACCGATACAAAAACTCCCTCTGCGATTCCCTCTGCCTTAGATCCCTCAGAATCCTCAGAGATAGGCTCCACACTCCCAAGCATCCCAGCGCAATGCCGAGCATACATTCTAGAACAAACAAGCATCCTAGAATGCATTCAATCATCCTCTTCGAGAGATTCACTTACCCTGTGATGAGAAGCAATTGTTGCAGCTTTATGGAGCCCTACAAGACCGATTTTGGTATATCCAGCCATTCGGATTTGATTAAGGAGATCTACAACAACTCCATAATCGATTTCGCTATCTGCTCGAATTAAGATCTTTGTTTCGAAATTACGCTGCGTTTTCTGCAACAAAAGATGAATCAACTCTGTTTTGCTGGTGTGATTTTCCCCAACATAAAGAGCATGATCCTTTTGTAAGGTAATATAAATGGGCTCATCAGTCTGAGGAACAACAGGGACTTGAGTATGAGTAAGAGTAGGCAACTGAACAGGAAGAACCGATGTTGCCACAGGCGCAGCAACCATAAACACAATCAACAGCACTAATATTACATCAATGAAAGGCGTAACATTAATCTCGCTATAGATGCCTTCTTCATTGTTTTCCCAATTATCATACTGATCTGTTTTCATAGCTAAACTGATAATTTTTGTTCTGTTGTTGCCTATCGAATTCACGACTTACAAGCCTTTCGATCGCTGCTGCGATATCGGCTAAATCATTTCGATATCCATTGAGAACACGTATAAAACCATTATAGATAATAACAGCAGGAATTGCTACAAAAAGCCCTATAGCTGTTGCCAGCAAAGCTTCAGCAATTCCGGGTGCAACCACATCCAGCCGTGTTGTTTGGGACTTTGCGATTCCAATAAAGGAATTCATAATTCCCCAAACGGTTGCAAAAAGACCAACAAAGGGCGCCACAGATCCAATCGTTGCAAGAATAGCACTTCCGCAAGCAATACGCCGCGTTGCAGCGAACAAAGAGCGTGATAAAAGTGAATGAATGCGTTCTTTCACTCCATCGATCTGTCCACAAGAAAGGATATCATAAGAAAAAACTTTGCCTTTATTTTTGTGTAAATCTTCGGATTTCATAAGATGAGACTGTTGTGACGACAGATGTATTTCTTTGAGTGTTTCTTCCAAAAAGAAGACAGAAGTTCCTTTAATCTCTTTAAAGTTTGCTATGAGTTCCGTAAGTGTTTGAGCGTTATTCGTTAATTGAAGAGCGCGCCGTGCTTTATATTTTGCAACAGTGAGTTCAACAATCTTGACAAAAGCAATTGTCCAGGAAAGAAGAGAAGCCAACAATAGAAGTATAATAACAGCTTTTACAACCCAATCAGCAGCCATAAACATTGAAAAAGGAGAAAAATCATGCATTGATAATGCACTAGTATCGTTTTCTAAAGGAACTGTAGGAGATGTCATATTATATTCCCAACCCTTATATTTAAATTTTTTATTTCCCCTTTTATACTTCTTGACTACTCTTTATACTCTTTGACTAATTTTTATACTCTTTTTTTTAATGTATAAATCTGAAAAAAAACAAATCATTATTTTTTTATTACTTACGATTAATCTTTTTTATTATCAAGAAGATTTTTTAGATATCATTTATATTTCTTTTTTCTCTCTTATAAAGAAAATCTCGCATTATCATTCCCGCTGACATCATTCCCACTGGCATCATTCCCACTGGCATCATTCCCACTGGCATCATTCCCACTGGCATCATTCCCGCTGGCATCATTCCCACTGGCATCATTCCCACTGGCATCATTCCCACTGGCATCATTCCCACTGGCATCATTCCCACTGGCATCATTCCCACTGGCATCATTCCCACTGGCATCATTCCATGTATCGAAGATATATCTTGTTTTTGCAGAGAACTCTTCTTTAAAGTTTTTTAAGAAACACCTCTCCCCCATTTTTCTTAGAATGATGCCTAAAAAGACTCTTCCTTAATAGACCAGGGAACCAAGAAGATTTTATGACGTTACAAAACATGACTATTAGATTTTTATTTCAGTCAAATAATATCAATACTCTGTACAATATAAGTCAATAGAAAGAACAATGATTATGGCAAATAATAAAACAAACAACAAAACAGATACAGAAAAAAAACTAAAAAAACAGCTGGATCAATTACGTAATGAAATCGCAAGCATCACCTCAACCGTGAGTGACTTTGGTTCCAACAAAATGAATGAAGCAAAAAACAAAGCCGAACAACTTTACAGTTCAGCAAAGGAAAATAGTGAAGAACTCCTATCACAAGCGAAAAGCAAGTATAATGATCTAGAAAAAACGGTCAACCAACATGTTCGTGATCATCCTGGCAAAGCTCTTCTCATTGCGACAGGAATTGGTTTTATTCTTTCTCACTTGTTGCGCCGTTAACCAATGTATAAAGTGATCGCACCCCTTTTGAGCCACCTTGTTGGTGGAGGGATCCAAAGCACTGTCAAGAAAATCCAAATCCAAACATTTTGCTATGGGATTATTGGAATTGCATTATTTATAGCTCTGATCTTTTTATGCATCATAGGTTTTCTTGCATTATGTTTGGTGATGTCTCCTCTTGCAGCAGCAAGTACATTATTTTTTATATGGCTTTTTGTTGCAGGACTCAGCGCTGTTCTTTGCAAGCTTTTAAAATCGTCTTATCGTCACAATCACCAGAAGCAGTGGGAAAAACAGCGTCATGAGCTTATAACAACTTCGGCCCTTTCCAGCCTTACGCTCTTAAACAAACATTTTCCTCTTGTTAAATTAGGGGGGCCTCTTCTCGGGCTTATGACTTATTTTCTTTGGAAAAAAAAATAAAAAAGACCTCCCTTAGAAAGAAGGGGGGGTGCTTTTCGCACATCCAAAAAATGCTTGCTCTTCACCCAAAACCCTCTTCGAAAGGAATTCTTTTCAAGCTGAATCCTTTTTGACAAACGGACCCTTTGCTTTCAGAAATACTCGACCTGTAATCACTTTAATATTTTCTGTAACTAGAATAAGATCCATCCAACAAATAGAACATTTTCTTTAGGACCAACGATACATTCTCTTCGGCTTGTTATCACACAACAAACTTTGTCCACAAGCATATCACTGTTTTTGATAGATCATTTTTTTCAAAGACAACAAGAGAATTCTCTTTCACCACAAGAATATCTGTTTCTCCAATGGAGTATTCTAAAATTCTTTCCATATTCAATACCTATAACAATAAAGCATTTTTATTGAATGATTTTACATTTTCATATCTTCCTTTGCTCATCATAAGAAGAGAATTGATAGAATAGCTATAGCCTCTCTTACTCATATAAAAAGAATGAGAGATTTCTCTCTGCAAAAGATAAACACACAAGCAAAAGGATAAGTTTTTTCCCACCTCTCACATAAATTGACGGCATTGTGCACAAATTTATGGCCTTGTGTATAAGAATTTACAGCAATAAACAGAACAAAGCACACTCTTGTCTCAAAAGTTTTCCGCTCTTTTCACTGCACTGCTTTAGTGCCATCATGCTGCACAAGAACATCGCTGATCTCTGCAACAATCTCTTCAATGACTTTTTGATTGTCGCCTTCAGCCATTATGCGAATTAATGGTTCAGTTCCCGAGGAACGAACCACCAATCGTGCATCTTTTCCTAAACGTTTCTGTGCGCAATCGATTGCAGTTTTGACCTTAGATTTCTGCAATATATTTTTATTTTTAATTGCTATATTTTTTAAAATTTGTGGGACACTTTCAAAACGCTGACATAAGTGGCTCATAGAAACCTGATTTTGCTGCATACAAGCAAGTATTTGCAAGGCAGCAACCAATCCATCACCGGTTGTTCCAAAATCACTTAAGACGATATGCCCAGAAGACTCTCCACCCACATTGTATCCTTTTTGACACATAGCATCTACAACGTAGCGATCTCCGACATTTGTACGAATGAGCTCCAATCCTTTGCTGTTTAAGAAACGCTCAAGCCCTAGATTTGACATAATGGTTGTAACCACTCCATTATTCTGCAACCGTTGCGTTTTATACCAATGCTCAGCAATAACAGCAATGATTTGATCCCCATCGATAATTTGAGCTTTTTCATCAACCATGATCACCCGATCACCATCACCATCAAGAGCAATTCCAACATCGGCACGTACTTCATGCACTTTTCTTTTTAAAGACGTGAGATCCGTTGATCCACATTTCTGATTAATATTAAAGCCTGTTGGCTCATTATTAATTGCAAAGACTTCTGCTCCTAATTCCCATAATGCGCGTGGCGCTGCTTTATAAGTGGCGCCATTGGCACAATCCACAACGATACGCAAAGAATCCAATCGTACATCGCGTGGCAAAGTTCGTTTAGCATATTCGATATAACGATAAATATCCCCTTCCACACGTTTAGCACGACCGATTTCTGAAGATTCTGCTAAAGAGTGTAAAAGGTCTGTCTCAACCAATTGTTCAATTTTTATTTCTATTTCATCGGACAGTTTAAAACCATCGGGACCAAAAAGTTTAATACCATTATCATAAAAGGGATTATGCGAAGCGGAAATCATCACGCCCAAATCAGCACGTAATGAACGGCATAACATAGCAACAGCAGGGGTTGGCACCGGTCCTAATAAGAAAGCATCCATTCCAGCAGCAGTTAATCCTGAAACCAAAGCATTTTCTAACATATAACCAGATAAACGTGTGTCTTTTCCAATGACCACGCGATGTGACTGTTCTTTTGTGCGAAAGAGAACACCCACTGCCATTCCTATTTTCATAGCAAAATCTGGTGTCATAGGAAAAAGATTGGCTTTCCCTCGAATTCCATCTGTACCGAAATATTTTCGTGCCATTTTTTTCCTTTTACATAGATACTTCTCTTACAGCTCCCACATACTGCAATTTTTACGTTTTGATTATTTTTAAAATAAAGAAGAAAATCTCTTATCAAGAGAACCTTTTCCCATTCTACTGAAGATATATCATTATGAATGAGCTCTTAAGAGTTCTATACTCTCCCTTAATAATTTTATCTCTCAAAAATCTTAATTTTCTTCCAGCTTTTACTGCATCCTCCTTCGCAACGCTTCTCTTTTTTCCTCACTGATTTTTTTAAACCCAACCTCATACCTTTTATTCTTCTAAACGATATTCTTCCTGCCCTTAAAATTCTCTGAAGAATTTTAATAGATTTTTGGAATTATGATTCATAGAGCTTTAATAATGATGTGTTTTGACTAAGCATCATTAGCAGGAGTTTGTTTTTTCTTTCGTTCAGAAGTATGAGACTTTTCTGTAGCTTTTTCTTTATTTGCAGAGATATTTCCTGTTTCAGCTTTATCAGATTTATTTGCTTCAGTTTTATTTTTTTTGCTTTGTGATTTTGTTTCAGCATCACTGGTCTCGCCCTTGTGAGTCTGACTCTCTTTTTCAAGACTGAGAGTATTTTTCTTTCCTTTTTTCCCTACTTTAGGCACAACTGAAGATCGCGAACTTTGCTTCTCACTTGCTTGTGAGCGAACAGGAGGTTTGCCTTTAATGATATCATTAATTTCTTGGCCTGTTAATGTTTCATATTCCAACAAACCTTGAGCAATAGCCCACCACTGTTTCTTTTTTTCTTTCAAAATTTTTGTTGCACTTTTGTAAGCATCATCAATCAGCTTACGCACTTCAGCATCGATCATACGGGCTGTCTCTTCAGAGATATTTTGTGTTCTTGCGACGGAATGCCCTAAAAAAACCTCATCTTGATTATCGCCATAAGCAACATTTCCGAGAATATCGGAAAATCCCCATCGTGTGATCATTGCTCGTGCTAACTTTGTTGCTTGTTCAATATCAGATGCTGCTCCAGAGGTGATATTTTCTTTTCCAAATTTCAACTCTTCGGCAACTCTTCCCCCCATCATGATAGCCAAACGTGAAACCATCCAACGATAACTCATAGAATAACGGTCCCCTTCTGGCAATTGCATGACCATGCCCAGAGCTCTTCCCCTTGGCACAATTGTTGCTTTATGAACGGGGTCAGCAACGGGAACACTCAAAGCTACAATAGCATGCCCTGCTTCATGATAGGCTGTGAGTTCTTTTTCCTCTTGTGTCATAGCAGTTGAACGACGTTCAGCTCCCATCATCACTTTATCTTTGGCGTCTTCGAACTCTTGCATTGTCACCACTCTTTTATTACGGCTTGCAGCCATTAAAGCGGCTTCATTGACAAGATTCATCAAATCAGCTCCGGAAAATCCTGGTGTTCCCCTTGCTAATATTTTCAGATCAACATTAGGAGCCAGAGGCACATTCCGCACATGCACTTTTAAAATTTGTTCCCGTCCGGATACATCAGGATTTGGAACAACGACCTGTCTATCGAACCGCCCAGGTCTTAACAAAGCAGGATCGAGTACATCAGGACGGTTTGTTGCAGCAATTAAAATAATGCTTTCATTGGGTTCAAACCCATCCATTTCAACCAGTAGCTGATTTAATGTTTGCTCGCGTTCATCATTTCCTCCGCCCAATCCTGCACCACGATGACGCCCTACAGCATCAATTTCATCGATAAAGATAATACAAGGGGCATTTTTTTTGGCTTGTTCAAACATATCACGAACACGGCTTGCTCCAACCCCCACGAACATTTCCACAAAATCCGACCCAGAAATAGTAAAGAAGGGCACATTAGCTTCCCCTGCAACAGAACGAGCAAGCAAAGTTTTCCCTGTCCCTGGAGGCCCCACGAGCAAAACACCGCGTGGAATACGTCCACCTAAACGCTGAAATTTTTGTGGCTCCCGTAAGAAATCGACAATTTCTTGTAAATCCTGCTTAGCCTCTTCAACACCAGCAACATCTTGAAAGGTGACTCTTCCATGCGCTTCTGTAAGCAATTTTGCTTTTGACTTCCCAAAACCCATAGCGCCGCGTGATCCATTTTGCATCTGTCGCATAAAGAAAATCCACGCCCCAACGATAATAATAACGGGAAGCAACGAAAAGAGTAAATTAAGAAAGATATTATTTCCAGAACTTTCTGGAATAGCTTTAACATTGACTTTTTTGTTTTCCAATTTTTGCACCAACCCTGGATCTCTTGGTGCATAGGTTGAGATCGCTCTCTGATCTACAGTCTTTCCTACTAACTTTTGCCCTTGAATAGTTACAGCTTTAAGCTCGCCATTCTCAACTTTCTGTAAAAACTCAGAATAAGATATTTCGGTATTTCCAGAGCGCTGGCTATCTCCATTAAAAAGAGAAAATAACACAATTAAAACAACAGCGATGATCCCCCAAATCAAAAGGGAGCGATAATTGGAATTCATATTAAGCCCATTTATTTAAATAGAGATTCTTAAGAGTCGCGTTCAACATATAATCTTGTTTCTTCCTTGCCAAGATATAAGAACTATTTATTATCTTTTAAAATGATTTTTCCTCGTCTTTTCCCCTTTTTTCTTTAAATCTTAATTTTTTACTCAATTAAAATTGAAGAAAGATCCTACAACATCGACAATCGGTGCATCTTCTTGTGACACCAACCAATGAAACGGCGCCATAATGCGTTTGATTATAATATTGCGTTGACAATAAAAATGATGTGTCAATTCTGGAATATCAACTCCTTTTTCATTAGAAATCATCACCAACGTTTGCAAAGAAGGAAAATGGGGAACTTCGAGATCACCTTTACCTTGATTGAGACAATCTTTCAGATGAAGTAAATCCGCAGGCCCCACGCATATGGCCGTTGTATCATGATTAATAATTTGATAGCGCTGATCCCATATAAAAGTTTCTCCCGGAGCAATAATTGCTTTTTGAATATGACGTGCTTCGCGCCATATAGCAAGTCCTTTTCGGCTATATTCAATAACCGCCCCAGCCAGAGTAAACCGTTTTTTTTCCAGATCATGTAAACATAATTTTTGATCCAGAGTAGCCAACTTTTGAGAAGACAGCAAATATGAGCTTCCCCCCATTAAAACAATAAAAAGCCCAACAACAAAGGGAAAAGCATGATGTTGCTGTAAAAAGCAAGGGGGCTTTCCGATAAAACAGTGCCCATACTCCACAGTGATATCCAAGGCTAAGATCAAATCTGCAACCTTTTGCGCTTGTACCCGACGGTGCACTGCAGCTTTATGAACTTTTTGAGCGATTTCCGTAAGCTTTTTTTGATGAAGAAAATGACGCACACGCACACGTTCAAATTTTAAATCTTCATTTGTTGGGTCATCAATCCATGTTGATCCCCGCAAAGACAAATAAGCACGCAACGTTTTACGCCTAACCCCAAGTAATGGGCGAATCAAACGCACTTTGCCATACAACAAAGCTTCCCTTGGCATACAAGATAAACCGCGCTCATATCTTTCTTCGTCCTTTTGGGCCAACCTTTTGTGACTATTTTCTTTTGATATCTCCATTTCTTCATTTGCAGGCGCCTTATCCTTTTCCCTATCTTTCCATGGCATTTCTGGAGTTTCGTGTTGAGCCGCTTCTGTTTTCTTTTGACTCCGTTGAACACGCATTTGATAAGTTTCAGCCTGATCATTGAGCGTATGCCCTGTCATAATCAGTGTTGCACCTTGTTTTTGTGCTTCTTTGAACAGCAAATCATACCGCGCAATACGCGCTTTTTCGCTTATTTTTGTTTTTGGTTTTTTGCCTTCCCATCGTACAATGATATGTTTTATCTGAAAGGCATGGCAAATTTTTGCAACATTTTCTGCTTCATATGCTGATTCTTCACGTAATTGATGATCAATTGTTACAACAATCACCTCTGGAGCAATGGGCAATGTTTTTAAATGCTCTTTGACCAAAAACAATAAAGCTAATGAATCACCCCCTCCAGAAACCCCTAGAATCAATTTCTGACAATGAGCAAAGTCTGTTTTTTTAAAAAGATTTTTTGCTAATTTAATGGACACTGAGAACGACTTCACTCCTCATTGAAAGCACTGACACAAACACCTCCAATATTTTAGTCTCTTTTGATTTATCTCCAAGGTATCATGAACTTTACTCTTTTGATCAATCCATTATATACCTCGTTAAGATCAGTAAAATCTCAGAATCATAAAATATTTTGACTTCTCAACCCTACATGAAAGAGGATAGCGCTTTGTAAAACTCTTTTTATCACTCTATAGCTTCAACAGAATACCCAAAGAGCTACAAAAATACCCCAAGTTGCTACAACAGAACACTCACGTTGCATCTCTTAAAGAATTGAATTCAGAACACTTCCTTAAATGATGGCGTCTAAATGAATGGCGTATAAATTCTTTTATCCTCAAGATAAAAATGAAAATCTTCAGTCACAGCGATTATTATATAGCATATGGAACAGAAACCCTCCACAGCATTGTAGAAAAAATGCGCCTCTTTGCCTTAGGGCTGTCTCCAATGACTTCCCGTATTATTTATAATTGCTTTTTGATTATTTTCCCTAGAAAATCATTCCGTGGATCATTATCTGACCGTCACATTCTCTTTAATCCCCTCCCACATCGACTTTCTTTACAGTTTTAAAAACTGATACACCTACCGAGAATCCTATACATAAGGGATTATGGATACAATAAAGAACTTTCTTGTTGATAAACTTGTTGATAAAAAATGCTTTTTTCCTTTTTATTATGCTGTTATGCGCAAACACACTGATAGACTTTTTGCTTTGAAAAAGCATAGAATATTTTTTTATCTGAAGGAAAAGGGAAGAAAAGAATTTTTCAAATATTGTACAAAAAAGCGCATAAATAGAACTCAAATGAAGAGAAAACTTTCCACTCTGTTGTTCCCTTTCTGTTTTTGCCTATATTTACTTCTCTCTTGTATTCTTCCCCGGCACTGTATTCCTTTACTCATCCCCACTTACTGGCCCACTTACTGGTCTCTTTTAGCCCTTTATCTGTCTTTTAATGACTTCTCGTATTATTAACGACTAAAACAGCACGTCGATTTTGGTTCCAACAAGAGATATTATCACAAATCGCCACAGGTCTTTCTTTTCCGTAAGAGACCGTATTCATTCGCTGGGAAGATACACCCAAAGAAATGAGATAATCACGCACCGCAACAGCACGACGTTGTCCAAGAGCTAGATTGTACTCACGCGTTCCGCGTTCATCGGCATGGCCTTCAATTGTAATAAAATAGTGCGGATAACGAAGCAACCATTCTGCTTGACGTGCTAAAACATATTCGGCATCGGATTCAATAGAAGAGGAATCCAAACTAAAAAAAATGCGATCCCCAACATTAACAGTGAAGTCTTGTGACGAACCCGCCTGTACATTATTGAAACCAGAATTACTGAGAGAGTTTGTTGTGTCAATATTCTTTTTGCCACAACCAATTAAAGTTAACAACAAACAAAAGACTACCGCGAGTGGATAGTGGATAACATTTCGAAGAGAATTCATAAACCAGTTCTCCTTATTTTACCATTATCATAAATATCATGCCTTACTTTTTATAATCTTTTCGAAATAAAAGCTTGCCCTCTTTTATTTTCTCTTTCTTCTTCCATATTTGGTATATTTTTTACTGAGCTTTTCGCTCATTTTTCTTTCCAGTCTCTCTCTTCAGCTTTTCTAAGATTTTCTGCTTTCCTTTTACAGCTTTGCTCATTTTTTATTCTTGTCCCTCTTCTTGAGATTTTTTTTGCAAAGCATTGAGTTTAGCAAACACCGTATCAGCATCGAGATTCTTATCAAAAGTTTTTTCAAATTCACTCTCATCAAGAGTAGCATTCTCTGTCACTGATGTCGGGAGTAAAGTTTTGTCTCCCTCCATAGGCAGAGGAAGATTTTTTGCTGCCCGTTGCAATTCAAAATCCAAATCAATTTGCGAACATAACCCTAAGCCTACGGGATCCAGAGGAACTAAATTATTACTATTCCAATGGGTTCTGTTACGAATTTGCTCAATAGTTCCTTTAGTTGTGCCAATCAATCGTGCGATTTGCGCATCTTTTAATTCAGGATGATTGAGAATCAACCATAAGATCCCATTGGGACGATCTTGACGCCGAGATAAAGGAATATAGCGTGCACCTTTGCGCTTCGTTTGAGGAACCTGTACTTTTGATGCAGAAATTTTTAATCGCGCTTTTGGATCTGCTTCGACACGTGCGATCTCACTCCGTGTTAACTGACCAGAACTAATAGGATCCAAACCTCTAATTCCGTGTGCTGCTTCACCATCAGCAATTGCTTTGACCTCTAACACATGTAATTGACAAAACTCGGCAATCTGATCAAAAGAAAGCGCTGTATTATCGACTAACCAAACAGCTGTTGCTTTGGGCATCAAAAGTTGCATTGACATATTTATTATATCCTTTTATCGACCTCTTTTTGAGGCAGGTTACTGCCCACTCTGAAACTTTGAAGTACTATAACCTTTTAATAGAAGATTTTCACCCCTTCTAACAAGATGACACACAAAACAAATCACTTAATAACCATGAAATCATGATCTTTATATCCTGATTTTTGGCTCACGACAAGAGATCTCTCTCATACATAACAATCATGATCAGAATGTCTTTACCTTTGAGAAGAATTTTTTTATAAAGATTTTCTTTAATCTCTTTGTTCTTTTTTATGGTAGATTTATCCCACAAAAAGAAAGTGTTTGATCATCCAACAAAAAGGTAAGCCATGGCAGGCCATTCACAATTTAAAAATATTATGCACCGTAAAGGACGTCAAGATGCGATGCGTTCAAAAATATTTTCCAAACTTGCACGTGAAATCACGGTCGCAGCCAAACAAGGCTCTCCTGACCCAACAATGAATCCGCGTTTAAGACTCGCAGTTCAAAATGCAAAAGCTCAATCAATGCCAAAAGATAATATTGAACGAGCGATTAAAAAAGCTTCAGGGGGTGATGCTGAAAATTATGATGAAGTGCGCTATGAGGGATATGGCCCTGGCGGTGTAGCTGTTATTGTTGAAGCCTTAACCGATAACCGCAATCGTACTGCTTCAAATGTCCGTGCTGCTTTCACAAAATCAGGAGGCGCCTTAGGAGAAACAGGTTCCGTTGGCTTTATGTTTAATCGCATTGGTGAAATTATCTATAAACTTGAATCTGGAACCGCTGACACCATTATGGAAGCAGCCATTGAAGCAGGGGCTGAAGACGTACAATCGGAAGAAACAGGTCACCACATTTTTTGTGCCTTTGAAGATATTGGTGAAGTTTCGAAGATTCTTGAAAACACACTTGGCGAAGCAGAATCCATTAAAACCATTTGGAAAGCAACTACCCTCGCACCAGTTGATGAAGAAAAAGCGCTTTCTGTTTTACGTTTGATCTCAACCTTAGAAGAAGATGATGATGTGCAGAATGTTTATGCTAATTTTGATGTCAGTGATGAAATTTTAGCAAAACTGTCGGCATAATTCTTTATTCTGCTCTTGGTTAACAAAAATTTCATAAGCAAAACAAAAAGAAAAAAAGAGCAACCATCCTGTGCAAACATTCTGTTTTAAAAAGAAGTTTGACCGTTAAGAAAGAATTTTTATTTAATCTTTTTAAGTGCAGAAAGACTTTTCTGCTTTATTGCTTGAAAACAGCACTGCTTTTTTATATTCGTTTTTCATACATAGAATTTTTTAGCAATTTTTCCTTTGATCTAGGACTTTTCTTGAGTTTAGGGATGAGGACTCTTTGTCTTTTTCTTATTTTTGCGATTTTTCAAAGACCTTTTATGCTTCTCTTTTCATCATAGAGCTTTTTCCACCATAAAGCCTTCTCTTTTGACTGAAGAGATTAAGCGCTTCCTTTTTCTTTGCAAACAAAAACAGAGCTCTTGAAAAGTTCATGCCTTTTTATGCTTCAGATAATTGGAAATTTTAAAAGCCAAGGCCCCCAAAGCGATTCTTAAACTTAGAAACACGCCCACCACGATCAACCAATGTTTGCGACCCTCCAGTCCATGCTGGATGGCTTATTGGATCGATATCCAAATTCAGGGTATCCCCTTCTTTGCCCCATGTTGAACGGGTTGTATACTGGGTTCCATCAGTCATCACAACATTAATCACATGATAATCAGGGTGAATATTAGCTTTCATACGACAAACTTTCTATTTCCACGCAACGAAATAGCACTTTATGTATTTTTTAAGTGCGCTCTCTTTGTCTTTTTGATACACTCGTTAAATTAAAATTTCAATAGCTGAGCACGTATCAAAAAACAAGTGTCCAAAATATTTGAACCTATTTAAATTTTATCATTAACCCAATAAAGACGCAAAACCCCATGAAATTCCTGAATCTCTCAGAAAAATCCAAGCATCCTTTCAAAATAAAACATTCTTTTTCTGCTTTTAGCCCTTATATAAAACGTTACAATTGGCTTATAATTTGCGCTGTTCTCTCTTTATTGGTTGCGGCTTGTGTTACTCTTGCTTTGCCTGTTGCTATTCGTCAAATGCTTGATCACGGTTTTTCGGCTTCAAGCCATGGAAAAATGAATTTCTACTTTGGTATTTTATTTATCTTAGCTTTACTGCTTGCTCTGGCTTCAGCCATCCGTTACTATTGTGTCATCACACTGGGTGAACGATTCATTGCTGATTTACGGCGTGATGTTTTTCAACATATTTTGCACCTTTCTCCTGATTTTTTTGATTATTCCCATTCAGGAGAAATTATTTCACGTCTTTTAACAGATACAACCCAAATAAAATTAGCGGTAGGATCGACAGCCTCTACAGCGTTGCGTCATCTTATTGTTGTGATTGGAGCCATTGTCATGATGGTCATCACAAACACTAAGCTCTCCTTATTGGTTTTGCTTTCCATTCCCTTGATTGCCATTCCCTTGATTGTTTTTGGACGCAAAGTGCGCACACGCACACGCACAACGCAAGACCGCCTAGCAGAAGCCAATGCGTTAGCCTCGGAACAGGTGAGTGCCATTCGCACGGTCCAAGCTTTTACAGCTGAAAAAGATATCTCTGAGCGTTTTTCAATGCTGATTGAACGCGTTTTTCAAACAGCCCGCACTTCTGTGATTCTTCGTTCTTGTTTCACTGGCTTTGCGATTTTTCTGGTTTTTAGTAGCGTTGTCGCAATTTTGTGGATTGGGTCACAGGATGTTTTACACGGAACCATGACAGGGGGAACGCTTGGCCAATTTGTTCTCTATGCGGTTTTTGCAGCAACAACATTTGCACAATTATCGGAAATTGGCGCAGAATTAGTGCAAGCAGCAGGAGCGGCAGAACGTCTTGTTGAATTATTGCAAAAGAAACCCACCATTACAACGCCTGCATCTCCTTTATCACGCACCCTTCCCATTCAAGGGTCTCTTATTTTTGATCGTGTTCATTTCACCTACCCTTCCAGACCAGAAAAAAAGATTTTGCGTGATTTATCTTTTTCCATCAAAGCAGGAGAAACTGTTGCTTTTGTTGGCCCTTCGGGTGCAGGGAAAAGTACCCTTTTTTCTCTTATTCTTCGTTTTTATGATCCTATCAGTGGTCGTATCCAGTTTGACGGCGTTGACATTAACCGCCTTTCCCTTCATGACTTACGTTCTTCGATTTCCTACGTTCCTCAAGAAATCGATATTTTTGAGGGAACAGTTCGCGAGAACATAGCCTTTGGGGCTCACAATCCTCATCAAGAACAAATCATTGCTGCGGCCCAAGCAGCCAATGCATCTGAATTTATCGACTCCTTACCACAGGGCTTTGAAACTCAAGTAGGAGAAGGAGGCATCATGCTTTCAGGAGGACAAAAACAACGCATTGGTCTTGCGCGAGCGATCTTGAAAAATGCCCCTCTCCTGTTATTGGATGAAGCAACATCAGCCTTAGATGCAACGAATGAAAAGTTGGTGCAAAAAGCCTTAGACGAACTCATGAAAAATCGCACAACTTTAGTCATTGCTCACCGCTTAGCAACGGTGTTAAAAGCAGATCGTATTCTTGTAATGGATCAAGGCTCTATTATTGAAGAAGGAACTCACACGCAACTGATTGAGCAAAATGGAATTTATGCGCGTTTAGCTAAACTCCAATTTTCACCTGAACAAACTTCACAAAAAATTAAACCGAATGAACCTCATAAAAATAAAAAAAGAAAATCCTCAAAAGAATGAAGCCTAAAGCATCAAATCTGAACAATATGTGCCAACTGATTTGTGCTTCCCATCAAATACCGTTGCTCGACACTTAAACGAAGAAAGTAAACCACCGCCATTTTCTCGCCAGACACTTACTTTTAACAAAGCCTCGCTTCTCTTTTTCTCGGTAAAAACTGCTTTTCTCTATAAAAAGTTTGTTCTTTAAATCACACTTCTTTTTTGAGGATTTTTCGTAATTCAGTGTGAATAATTTCATTACCAGCAATAATATTTTTTTTATCAAAAATATCTTGTCCTCCGTCTTTATCGCTGACAAATCCACCTGCTTCACGAACCATCAAAAGTCCAGCGGCCATATCCCAAATTTGGAGATTATCTTCCCAAAAGCCATCGACTCTTCCAGTAGCGACATAAGCTAAATCAAGAGAAGCAGCTCCGAAACGCCGAATTCCAGAAACTTCAGCCATTACATTGCGTAATTCTCCCAAGTAGTCTCCGTGATTTGAACGCCCCAAATGGGGTAATCCTGTCGCAATGATACAATGTTCCAATTGGCGCCGTGCTGCCACACGACAACGCCGATCATTGAGAAAAGCCCCACAACCACGTTCAGCAGTAAAGAGCTCATCAAGAATAGGATTATAAATAACACCAGCGACGATCTGCGCTTGACGTTCTAAAGCAATTGAAACAGCAAAAAAAGGAAGACCATGCAAAAAATTTGTTGTTCCATCTAAAGGATCAATAATGAAACGATGCTGAGAATCTTCTCCGATAATTTCCTGAGACTCTTCCATCAGAAACCCAAATTTTGGTCTTGCTTTGCTCAATTCAGTAAAAATGATTTTCTCAGCTTTATAATCTGCTCGGCTTACATAATCTCCTGGGCCTTTCAAAGAAACTTGTAGATTTTGAACTTCACCATAATCACGCACCAAAGAACGGCCTGCTTTTATAGCGGCCTGCACCATAATATGCATGATTGCAGAATGAGCCATCTCTTATCCTTTTATTTTTTATCCCTTTTCATTTGCACGACGCAAATAAATCAACTCATTTGTATCCACAACGATACGCTCTCCTGAATTAATGAAAGGAGGAACAAGAATACGAATCCCATTTTCAAGAATAGCAGGCTTATAAGAAGACGTCACTGTTTGCCCTTTGATTGCAGGATCAGCTTCAGCAATGGTTATAGTAACCTGATCAGGCAGTGATATCCCAATTGGTTTTTCTTGATAGAGCTCAACAGTTACGGTCATACCATCTTTTAAAAAAGCAGCGCGATCACCCACAAAATCTTTTTGCAATTCGAGCTGCTCATAGGAAAGTGAATCCATAAAGACCAAAACATCCCCCTGCTGATAAAGGAAAGTAAAATCTTTTTGTTCGAGTCGCACTCTTTCAACGGTTTCAGCGGCACGAAATCGTTCATTCAGTTTTGTACCATCGATCACATTTTTCATTTCAACCTGATTAAATGCGCCCCCTTTCCCTGGCTTAACGGCATTACATTTCACAACGACCCATAAACCTCCTTGATGTTCAATCACATTTCCAGGTCGAATTTCATTCCCATTGATTTTCATTATTCATCTCCAATTTGATGATTACAGAGGAGAGCTCTTATTTTATTTTTTCAAAAAATCAAAGCTATTGTGTTATTGAATCTATTAATATTTTATACCACTATAAAACTTTAAATTTTGGTTTAAAGACCTTCTAAAGCCTATAAATCAGTTTTTTTGCTTGCTGCATTGCTTTCTGCAACTGAGTCTCATCCATGCCCTCGATCATCGTTTCAAGATCGGAAATTTTGGCTTTTTGGCTTTTTGCAATCAAATACCACGCAGCAGCCGTAATGGGATCCTCGGATGTCCCCACTCCATCGCGATAAAGCCTTGCCAAACTAACCTGTGCAACTACAATATTTTTATTCGCATTGTCTAAAAGCAAATCAAAAGCACGTTGAAAATCGCTTTCTCCTCCACGTCCCTGCAGCAACCATTGTGCCAAAATAACCTGAGCCATTAAATGTTTATTTTGTGCTGCAGCTTCCAAAAGTCTGCGCGCATTACCATCATTTTTTGGCATTGTTAAAGTTCCTACAGAAAGAATTTTTGCAGCAGCGAAAGCTGCTTCAGGATCTCCAAGAGAAGCCCCTTTTAAGAACCATATTAAAGCCTGTTCTATGCTCTCATTTTCTTTATTTTTTACATCAACCTCTTTTACACTATCCTCGCCGGCTTCTTCTTTTTCGCGCATTGCTTTATAAAGGTGAATTTGCCCAGAATAAAAATAAGCCTCTCTCACGCCAGAATTCATCGCTTTTCGAACGAATTCTTCGGCAAGATTTATATTTTTTTCGATGAAAGTTCCATCAAACAACATCAAACCATAGCGGAGCTGTGCTTGTGGGTCTCCTTGATTTGCAGCGTGCTTAAACCACAAAACAGCTTGTTTACCATCAACAGGCCCGACATATCCTTCCATATACATTCGCCCTATCAAAGTTTGAGCAATCGGATCATTTTGTTTGGCACGCATGAGAGCTGCACGAAAAGCTTTTACATAATAGCCTTGGGTGTAATAATCATAGGCTTCATCATATTGACCGACTTGTAAAGGCGACACATTTTTTTGAGTCTCTTGAGTATTTTCGACATTTTGAGAGATATTTACACTCTGCTCTCCTTGTTGCGCTTGTGTAGAGCTTACAAAAGCCATCACACATGCGATTACTCTCAGAATCAATACCCCGTAAAATCTACTCATGACTTTCACCTCTCCGTATTTAGAGAAGCGTTTTGACATTTTTCTTTCATCATATCAAGCACCCTCAAAGGATCCTCATGCATAAAAATCATTTCTTCCACGGCAATAAATTCACAAGCTGTTGCCAAAGCTTCATCAAAAAACGCATATTCACTCCCCGCTTGAATAATGGCGGGAGTTTTCATAATCTCTGCCCACCATTGTGCTAATTGAACATTTCGGGGATGCGCACGAGGTTTTTTATCAGCACCTAATTTTCCAAAGAGAAGATAATCAGCCCCTGCTTCAGCGATAACCATCGCAGAATGACGATTTTGAAAATTTCCACAACCAATTATTTTCTGTTCTTTTTTCAAGTTTTCAACAATTTTGGAAATATTGAAATGGTCTTCTACATGCAAACCATCAGCCCCGATCCGGCCAACGACGCGGCTTTGCTCAGCAATAATCAAAGCTGCACCATTGTGCTGAATATCATAAACGTAGAGCTGCGCACTCTTTTGCAAATGCTCTTCTCCCATTTTTTCCCCTTGCGAATCATACAAAATAACGCAAGCAAAAGATTGCGTTTGCAAAATCTGACGAAATAAAACAGGATTGAGTGTGCGACGGACATCCACTGTTAAAATCAACTGAGGGCAAAGACATTGCGCAATTGGCTCACTTTTTTGTTTTGTCATCCTGCATCTTTCAACATTGTACTGCACAGCTCAAAATTAAAAAACATTTTATGGCCATACTCTTTTAAAAATAGACTATTTTTTTTAAAAGAGACATTTTTCGATATCTCTAAGAGCCCCTTCATGACACCTTTCAGAGCTTCCTCTCATCATAGTTCGCATACTTTCCGTGATACACGGATTGATGTTTGCCGTTCTTTAGCGCTATTGACAATTTTCATCAACCATATTCCTGGTACATTCTATGAATATCTCACTCATAAAAACTTTGGTTTTTCTGATTCAGCAGAAATATTTGTCCTTCTTTCAGGAGTTTCACTGGGACTTAGCTTTCACGCACGTTGGTATAAACTGGCTTTCTCTGCTCTGATTGGCAAACTTTGGCGGAAAGCTTTTCGTCTTTATAAAGCATATCTCTTTACTACTTTTGTTACCTTAGGTCTTTTTGGAGGAGCTTTTTCCCTGTGGAATTTAGAAAAATTCACCTCTATGAATAACGTAGGATTATTTTTTACAGATCCTTTTCTGGCATTTTTTAGTATCTTGAGCTTTGGTCATCAACTTGGCTATAATAACATTCTTTCACTTTACGTCGTTTTAATGATTTTCGCGCCTTTTGCACTTTATTTGAGCTGTCGACATAAGGGTCTTCTGCTTTTCACCTCCTTCATTCTTTATGTTTTCTGTGGCCTTTATAGAATTGCCCCCCCTTCTTATCCTCTTAAAGGACAGTGGTTTTTAAATCCTCTTTCATGGCAATTTCTCTTTATCATTGGCCTCACAATAACTCTCTTCCTCAAAGAGAAGAAATCGCTTCCCTTTCGCCGTCTTCTCTTGACATTCTCTGTAATCTATCTTGTTCTTTCCCTGTTATGGGTACGCTTACACTGGTGGGGAAGTTTCGGTTGGCTTAGTTGGTCTTCTCCTTTGATTGATTTCAATAAAACTTTTTTAAGCCTTCCACGTCTGTTACATATTCTTTCCTTATCTTCTTTGCTCGTTTGTTTCCCTTGGTTGCACCGAAAGCTTCACGTCTCAACACAACATCCCTTAGCGATTTTAGGGAAACAGAGCTTACCTGTTTTTGTAACTGGAACTCTCTTCGCTATGTGTGGACAGATTTTAAAAACGGCAATGAACAGTACATTTATATTGGACACTTTTTTGATCATGAGTGGTATCAGTCTTCAATTTATTATTGCTTATTATTATGAAAACAAAAGTAGGCATTAGACTTCACCGTAAAGAAAAAACATGGCCGTCCTTCTCCTCCAAGTTTATTAACCTTAGCATAAAAAGAACATTGCACAATAATGCTAAAAAAGGTATTCATTGTTCTTGAAGGGGCATTTTAAAAAAGAAATTTCTATCTTGTTATTTTTTAAATGTTCCCAAGATTGTTTTGGTTTTGGAGTATAGTGGTGGTGAACGTACATGAGCGTCCACAAAATCAGGCCATTGTCATGATTAAGCACAATGCCTTTGATAATGTGTTTAATCGTCTTTATGAAGAAACAATGATCCTGATTGAAGAGACAGCAAATTATATTGATACAGAAGGCCGCTTAGCTGCACATGATCTTTCAATAGAACTCTCTGAAATTTATGGGAAAGAAGCAATGTATTTGAGTACGCGTTTGATGCAAATTGCTTCTCAGCTTTTACTGATTCGAGCTGAACGTGAAGGGGAAATGTCATCAGAACAAATTCAAAAAGAGATTGCAAAAGTTTCCCTGCACACCCCATCACTTGAATCCAAATCTGCACACTGGAAAGAATTACCAGAAGTTTTTCGTCACTTTGTACAGCGTTCGCTTCGATTGGAAAAAAGAATGCGGCATATGAACTATGATAAAAAACACACTTCTTTACAGACTGTATCTCAAAACAATCCAGTAAACAAACAGCTTCAATTGCTTAAAACGGCTTTTCAGCGCCTCTAAGCACTTTTGCCTTAATTATCTATAAGACTTTTCCTTCCACTTTTTTCTCCATATCCATAAAAGTTTTTAAGAAGAGAAAACTATTTTTTTCTTTTTCAAGTTATATTTTTATCTGTGTTTTTAGATATCTTTGAACTTTCTTTACTTTATATTTCCTTCTTTTATTCTATTCGTTGTATCCATCTATTAAAATACTGAGAAATCAAATAAACTGAATTTTATGGTAGAGACGATTCGCATCATAGGGATTGATCCTGGACTTCGACGTACAGGATGGGGAGTTATTGACCTATGTGGCAATCATCTCCATTTTGTAGCGTCGGGAACACTTCACTCTAATGCTCAAAATGACCTCGCTTCTAGATTATGCCAACTTTATGAAGGACTTTCAAAAGTTGTACATCAGTTTATGCCCCATGAAGCAGCTGTTGAGCATGTTTTTGTCAATAAAGATGCTGCTGCCACTTTAAAACTTGGTCAAGCCCGTGCTATTGCACTCCTTGTTCCTGCTCAAGAAGGTCTTCCCATTTCCGAATACGCCCCTAATAAAGTCAAAAAATCAGTTATTGGTGTTGGACATGGAGAGAAAGAGCAAATTCACATGATGGTGAAAATTCTTCTCCCCCGCGCTGAATTTGACAGCAGTGATGCAGCAGATGCCCTAGCCCTTGCAATTTGCCATAGCGCTCACCGTACGAGTTCCTCTTACCGTCTAAAGGCAAGCGCATGATTGGGAAACTCAAAGGCATTCTTGAACATATTTTTGATGATCACATTATTCTCGATGTGCAGGGTGTCGGATATATTATTTTTATCCCTAACCGCCTTCATTCTTCTTTACCAGCCATAGGTGAAAGTCTTAGCTTATTCATCGAAACCCATGTACGTGAAGAAGCGATTCGTCTTTTTGGCTTTGCAACAAAGTCTGAACAAGAATGGTTTTGCCTTTTGCAGAATGTCCCGGGTGTTGGTGCAAAAGTTGCGTTGGCAATTTTAGGATCTTTATCAGTTAGTGACCTCAGCCAAGCAATTACCCTCAACGATATTGCGATGATCAGTCGTGCTCCAGGTGTTGGCAAAAAAGTCAGTGAAAGAATTGTAAGCGAACTCAAAAGCAAAACTCTTCTTTCTAAAGAAGACAATAAGAATCCTGCTTTGTCCTCTTCTTTGAACTTTTCTTCAGAAGAGAAGCATCAACCAACTCATGATGCTCTTTTAGCTCTCATCAAGCTTGGTTTTGATCATGACAAAGCAGCCACTGCTTTGGCTTCAGCCCTTTCTGCTCTTAAAGGGGAAACGGTTTCCTCAGCACTCCTTGTTCGTCATAGCCTCAGACTTCTTTCCTCACAAAATCAAGGGAACAATGGATAATGCATAAAGATGATCCTCAGCGCCTTCTTGGAGCTATTCCCCTTCCTAACGATCCGGATCGCTCCTTAAGACCCCAAACCCTAGATGACTTTATTGGTCAAGAAGCTGCCCGTGCGAATTTAAAAATCTTTATTGAAGCAGCGCGAACACGACATGAAGCTTTAGATCATGTCCTCTTTGTTGGACCTCCTGGTTTAGGAAAAACAACACTTTCGCAAATTATGGCAAAGGAATTAGGCGTTAATTTTCGTTCAACCTCAGGACCTGTCATTGCCAAGGCGGGTGATTTAGCTGCTCTTTTAACCAATCTGGAAGAGCGAGATGTTCTTTTTATTGATGAAATTCATCGTTTAAATCCGGCTATCGAAGAGATTCTGTATCCGGCCATGGAAGATTATCAACTTGATCTTATCATTGGTGAAGGTCCTGCGGCTCGTTCAGTCAAAATTGACTTAGCCAAATTCACCTTAGTTGCAGCGACAACGCGTTTAGGATTACT
This sequence comes from Bartonella bennetti, assembly GCF_045945445.1. Lineage (NCBI taxonomy): Bacteria > Pseudomonadati > Pseudomonadota > Alphaproteobacteria > Hyphomicrobiales > Bartonellaceae > Bartonella > Bartonella bennetti. The sequence goes on from NZ_CP174576.1 coordinate 1,334,878, forward strand.
GACCACTCCTTTACGGGATCGTTTTGGCATTCCCATCCGGTTAAATTTTTATACCATAGAAGAATTAGAATACATTGTTCAGCGCAACGCCCGTCTTTTTTCAGTTCAAATCAATGATGATGGCGCTCATGAAATTGCGCGCCGTTCCCGTGGAACCCCTAGAATTGCAGGGCGTCTTTTACGACGTGTCTGTGATTTTGCTTTAGTCAAAAAAGCTGAAAAAATTGATCATACAATTGCTGATGAAGCTCTTTCACGTCTTGAAGTTGATCATCTTGGCCTTGATCCTTTAGACCGCCGTTATCTCGTCCTCATTGCTCAAACTTTTTTAGGAGGACCCGTTGGTATTGAAACAATTGCTGCCGCTCTTTCAGAACCCCGTGATGCAATTGAAGATATTATTGAACCTTATTTGCTTCAACAAGGTTTTATTCAACGAACAGCGCGTGGGAGGATTTTAACAGAAAAAGCTTGGACACATTTAAAACTTTGTCCCCCTACAACGGCAGAGTCAATAAAAAAGGTTTCTTCATCATCGGGGACTGATTCTCAGTCTTCTTTCTGGGAGCCAGAAAATGAATAAAACCACATCCTTTACTCAATCACCTTCTTCCTTTTCTCATGATCTTCAAGCACGAATTTATGTGGCTGATACTGATTTTTCTGGTGTTGTCTACCACGCACGTTATCTTGAATTTTTAGAAAGAGGACGTTCAGAATTTCTCCGTGATATGGGATTGAGCAACAATGAATTAATCTCGGATAGCCAAGGTGAGAAATTATTTTTCGTCGTCCGTCATATGGACATTACCTTTTCCAAACCAGCCACCCTTGATGATCTTTTAACCATCAAAACATCCTTACAACACGTTCAAGGGGCGCGCTTTTTCATGAATCAGATCATTTTGCGTAATGAAATTATCTTAATTAAAGCAAAAGTTGAAATTGCTCTCATTAATCAAGAAGCAAAACCACGCCGTTTACCCAAAAATCTCTTCTCCTCTGCTTTTTAAAAAGCGATATTGGAACAGAAGCGCTTAAAAGATAAAATGCTCTTGAAAGAGAATAAAGAAACTTTTGAAACATTAGACATTTTTGTAAAAAACTCAATTTTATTTTGACAAATTTAGAAACTATAAAACAATATGCTGTAATGGACTGTAAAGGAATAAATCTTTCATTGAAGAGGTTAAAAGATCATGGCACAAGTAGAATTTGCAAGTCCAGAAACAATAGGAATATTAAGCCTATTTATGCAAGCCAATTGGATTGTAAAGGCTGTTATGATTGGGTTGATTGTTGCTTCTATATGGAGCTGGGCTATTATTTTTGATAAGTTCATTTCTTATCGTCAAATACGACGTAATATCCACCATTTTGAGCGAAATTTTTGGTCAGGACAATCTTTGGAAGACCTTTATGCCACCTATAATAGTCAACGGAGCAACAGTATATCAATTGTTTTCCTCGCCGCAATGACGGAATGGAAAAAGTCACTCTCAAAAGGATCGCCCACATCCTTAAACCTCCAGTCTAGAATTGATAAGGCGATGGATTTAACCTTAGGGCGTGAAAGTGTAAAAATAGAATCACGATTAGGTTTTTTAGCAACTCTCGGATCGGCAGGTCCCTTCATTGGTTTATTTGGAACTGTTGTTGGAATTATGAATTCATTTCTTTCTATTTCTGCCTCTCAAAACACCTCGCTAGCGATCGTAGCTCCGGGCATTGCAGAAGCACTTTTAGCCACTGCAATTGGTTTGTTTGCAGCCATTCCTGCTGTTATTGCTTACAACAAATTGACAAGTGAAAGTGCACAGATTATAGCCAAAATAGAAAATTTTGCTGATGAATTTTCGACAATTGTGTCACGACGAATTGATGAAACAACATCCAGCAATTCATCCTTATAAAGAGGTGTGTTATGGGATTATCTGTTGCTTCTTCTGCTCACACAAGTACGCGTAGACGGTGCCGTTCGCGCACTCCTTTAATGAGCGAGATTAACGTCACACCTTTTGTCGATGTTATTTTAGTTTTATTGATTATTTTTATGGTATCCGCTCCTCTTTTGGTCAATGGTGTTCCTCTTGATCTTCCTCATAGCCAAGCAGGACCCGTGCAAATGGACAGTACACCCTTAACCGTTTCACTTGATGCCCAAGGGCGTTTAGCCATCAATCAAAACTACTATGACACAAAAGAAGCTTTGATTGACCATCTCAAGGCCTTATTAGCCGAGGATCCTACGAAAAAGAACAAACGTATTTTTGTCCGTGCCGCTAAAACTGTTGAATATCAACAAGTTTTGCAACTTTTAGCGCATATTCAAAAAGCAGGTTTTTCGCAGGTTGCTTTAGCCAGTCTCGGACAATAAATTCTCCATAAACTGTTGCATCATATATCTCAAAACTCCCTGCAAGAGTAAAAAACAAAACAGCAAGGCATACAAATGGAAAAAGGCTCTCATCACGGCATGAAGAAAAGTTTGGTTTTATCATTTGCACTGCACTTTATTCTTTTCAGCTGGGGAATAATACACTTCACTCCCTCTTCTTCTTTTATGCAACAAAGCTTAGAAATCGCTCCGATTACTTTATCTTCTCTTGACCAAGAGCTCGCTTTCCAAGAGGGCTCATCAAATGCTCCCCCTCTTGAAGACTCTGCTCCCAAACCAACAACACAACCAAAAGAAAAAGAAGATGCTCATCATTTTGGTGAAGGAATGATGGATCTTCAAGCTCCCTTTCAGCCAAAAGAAAAATTGCAACATATGGATGCAACACCTTCTTCTTTTGGACAACAAGAGGCATCGGACATCCCTGAATCATCCCTGAAAACAGAAAAATTTACAAAGACAGAAACAGAAGCCTTCCTTCATACAGAGTCAGAACTCATAAAGAATGAAATGAAAATACCGCCCCAAAAATCAGAATCAACAGACCAAATAGTTCCTCCGACAGCTTTAGAACAAATAGAACCCGAAGATCCTCTTCAGAAAACGCTAGAAGAACTTACTCAGGAAAAACCTCATGAATCGACACCAACAATGACGCTTCCAGACAATATTCCTTTGCCATCTTTCAAACCAAAGGAAAAGCCAGTTGAACCTTCTCATTTTGCAAAGGCACAAAAATCTCCTTCCAAAGGAGAACAAACGATTGAAGATATTTTGGCAATGGAAGAAACACATCTTATTAATCGTGCACGCACCCAAGGGGGTGGTGCAAAACGTTCCAACAAACCAGAAGCTCTAGGTGCGCGAAAAAATATTGGTGACTCCGCAAAAAAAGCGCAAACACTGGTTAATATTGTAGGAACCTGTATTCAACAAAAGCTCAAACTTGTTGCTATTGGGGGTAATTTGAGCAACCGCCCTGTCGTGCGTTTACAATTTCGTTTAAATAATAACGGAAATGTGATAGGCGAACCAAAGATTGATCCTCTGAAAGGTGAAGAAAGTCAGCTGACCATCATGACACAACAAGTTTATGCTGCTGTTTTTTCATGCCAACCCTATGAAAATCTTCCCCGTGATCAATATAATTTATGGGGGCAAGGTTTTGATTTTAATGTTGATCCTTTTCAAGAAACAACACCATAAAACAACAGTTTTTTCTATATCAAAGAAAGGATGAATACCATATGACTGTGATAAAACGTACAATTTCTTCCTTGTTTTTTTTCATTGTATATTTATGGTTTTTCGGTTTTTCATCTTCATATGCACAACTGAAAGGCACGATTGCAAAAGCTGATTTTAACCCCATCCCCATTGCCGTTGCGGATTTTCTTTCTCACGATTCATTAGGCATAAAAATTGCTGCTGTCATTGCAGCAGATCTGGAAAGATCAGGACTTTTTTTCCCCTTACAAAAATCTTCTTTTCCTGAAATATCTCCTAATCCCGATAAACAACCAAACTTTTCTGATTGGAAAAAAATAAACGCCCAAGGGTTAGTCACAGGAAAAGTTTACAGAGAAACAGATGGACGGCTTAAAGTTGAGTTCCGTTTATGGGATGTTGTCGGGAAACGACAAATCAAAGGACAACGCTTTTATACAGCAACGGAACGCTGGCGCCGTGTTGCACATATGATTGCAGATGAAATCTATAGCAAAATGACAGGTGAAAAGGGCTATTTTGATACCCGCATTGTATTTATTGATGAAACAGGACCCCATAATGCCCGTATCAAACGTTTAGCGATGATGGATCAAGATGGAGCAAATTTAATCTATCTTTCTGAGGGCAATGAGCTTGTCCTTACGCCACGCTTTTCTCCTAAGCGACAAGAAATCACTTATATGGCTTATGATAAAAACAAAACGCCTCATGTTTACCTTCATCAAATGGAAATAGGACAAAGAGAATTGATCGGAACCTTTGATAACATGACCATTGCCCCCCGCTTTTCTCCTAATGGACAAAAGGTTATTATGAGTTTGTTACAAAACGATGGAAGTGCCAATTTATATACGATGGATTTACGCACACGGCAAATGACCCGTTTAACAGCAACCAAAGCTATCGATACGTCAGCCTCTTATTCACCAGATGGCACTAAAATTGTTTTTTCTTCTGATCGTAGTGGAAAACCACAAATTTATACAATGAACGTAGACGGCAGTGATCTCCAACGTATTTCTTCTAATGAAGGAAGCTATTCCACTCCTATTTGGTCTCCGCGCGGGGATTATATCGCGTTCACAAAACAATTTCAGGGTCAATTTTCCATTGGTGTGATGCATCCTGATGGAAAAGGCGAGCGGATTTTAACAACAGGTTTCCATAATGAAGGTCCTACATGGGCTCCCAATGGCCGAGTACTCATGTTCTTTCGTCAAAATCCAGGAGAAGGCTCAAAAATTTACACAATTGATATTACCGGACGCAATGAACGCCTCTTGCGTACCCCAAATGATGCCTCTGATCCGGCATGGTCTCCTCTACTCAACACACAATAAAAAGGATAAAGATACTCTTCTCTTTTAAACTCTCAAGACTACTCTTATAGTCTGCACCCTCTTCTTCATACTCAACAGGGCTATATTAAGGGTGTTTCGGTCAAATAAATTCTCCCGATCAATACTGCCCAGACTCCGAAGAACGTTATTTGCTGAAGAGTAAATCTCTTGAGAAGAAGAAAAAAGCTTTATGCATCAAAGATCCCTGTCTATCATTTCCATCATAACAGACAGGGGTTGAAGAAAATGTACAATCTGTTTTTTTATTTTTGATTTATACACAAGACTGTTCTTGTTCTTTTGTCCACTGTCCTAAAGCCGCCAAATGGTTCATTCGCGCGCGATGATAAAAAGCCTTTTGTGCCGCAGCACTCTGTTCAGTTTTTCCGTCCCATGCTTTCAAAGCTGCAGCTTGTAATGCACGTCCATAAGAAAAAGTCAATTTCCAAGGTAAGAAACCTAAACTATTCATGGCAGACAAATGCGCTGTTGCTTCTTCATCAGATTGCCCTCCAGAAAGAAAAGCAATCCCCGGAACAGCAGCAGGAACAGTTTGTTTAAGGACACGAATTGTTTTTTCAGCGACTTCATCAACGGAAGCCTTGCGTGCGTCTTTGCCATCAATAACCATATTAGGTTTTAAAATCATGCCTTCCAAAATAACACGTGCTTGAAATAATTCTTCAAAGACTCTTTTTAAAACTGTTTGTGTTACTTCAAAACAGCGAGCAATTGAATGCTGACGCGACTGACCATCCATCAACACTTCAGGCTCCACAATTGGTACGAGACCAACTTCCTGACATAAAGCAGCATAGCGCGCCAAAGCTTGAGCATTTTGATTGATTGCACCTTTTGTTGGCAAAGAGTGTGCATCAATTGCAATTACCGCACGCCACTTAGCAAAACGCGCGCCCAAGGCATAATAATCCTTCAACCGCTCACGCAGACCATCCAATCCTTCTGTAATTGTCTCCTGAGGAAAAGCAGACAAAGGCTTAGCACCTGTATCAACTTTAATGCCTGGCACAGCACCAGTATTACGAATGAGATCTGTTAACATTTGCCCTGTTGATGCTTTTTGACGAATAGTTTCATCAAATAAAATCACACCAGAAATAGCCATTTCCATTGCTTCTTTTGCTGAAAACAACATTTCACGATAAGCCCGACGATTATCTTCGGTAGATTCTACACCAATGGATTCGAACCGTTTTCCAATCGTTGCTGTACTTTCATCGGCTGCTAAAATGCCTTTTCCCGGACGAACCAGAGATGCTGCAATATCTTCAAGACGCTCACTCATATAAAGCTCCTCTTTTTTCTACGCTCTAAAATCAATGACTGACTAGCACATTTGCCAAAGTCATTGGATGCTTTTTCCCTTCACACATGCTGAAGAGCAAGAATCCCAGGAAGACCTTTCCCTTCCATCCATTCTAAAAACGCCCCACCTGCCGTTGAAAGATAGGTAAAATCATTGGCAACACCTGCATGATTCAACGCAAAAACTGTATCTCCGCCTCCAGCAATGGATACCAATTGTCCCTGCTGACTGCGTTTTGCGACATACCGTGCTACCGCCACCGTTCCCTGATCAAAGGGAGACATTTCAAAAACGCCAAGCGGACCATTCCAGACAAGAGTTTTTGCCTTATCAATTGCTGCTTGAATATGCGCAAGAGAACGAGGACCAATATCCAAAATCATTCCTTCCTCAGGAATTTCCTCAAGAGCATAACACTGATGTGGTGTTTCTTTTTCAAAATGAAATCCAACAATGACATCCAAAGGTAAAAGGAGTGTACAGTGATTCTTATGTGCTTTTTCAATGATTTCTTTTATTGTTGCCATCAGCGTTTTTTCGCACAATGATTTACCAACAGAAACACCTTGTGCTGCTAGAAAACTATTGGCCATACCACCGCCAATAACCAAATAATCAACCTTTTCAACCAAATGATTAAGAACAAAAAGCTTACTAGAAACCTTAGCCCCTCCAACAACTGCTATTACTGGATGCGTTGGACAATCAAGCCCCTTCTCTAAGGCTTGCAATTCTTTCTGCAATGCCCTCCCTGCGTAAGAAGGTAACAAATGTGTAATCCCTTCTATTGAAGCATGAGCACGATGAGAAACAGAAAAAGCGTCATTCACATAAAGGTCCCCATTGTGCGCTAAAGCTTTAGCAAAAGAACGATCATTTTTTTCTTCTCCCGGATAAAACCGCACATTTTCAAGCAAAAGAATTTGCCCCTCCTGCACTGTATCCACTGCGCTCTGAGCGACATCTCCTATACAATCACTTGCAAACAAAACCGGCTGTTCTGTGATTTTTTCGAGGGCCTCAATGACGGGACGCACTGTAAATTCTGGAACAAATTGTCCTTTGGGACGACCACAATGAGACAGGATAATAACCTTAGCCCCACGCTTTTGAAGTTCGACAATTGTGTCTTTATGGCGTTCAATCCGTGTTGCATCGCACACTTGCCCCTTCAATATTGGAACATTGAAATCCACCCGCACCAGTACGCGTTTTCCTGTTACATCAACATCATCGAGTGTCTGAAATTTCATCCCTATTTTCTCTTCTTCTTTATCCTTGAAAACACTCTTCTTCCCTTCGACGGACACTGTTAACTCACTGTCATCAGTTCTTTATATTTTCAAAACCTTCATAGCACTTTTTCACCATTTTTCTTGCTTTAAAATATTTTTTGATGCTCTTAAAAAACATCAGATTTCTTTTTTCCAAAACACCCTCTTTATTTTATGGGACATAAAAAGGATCAAAAATCCTTCTTTCACAATGTCTTGGCAAAAGCTACAGCAGTATCACTCATCCGGTTTGAAAAACCCCACTCATTGTCGTACCAAACTAAAATGCGACACAATTTCCCATCAATCACTTTAGTTTGATCATTCTGAAAAATTGCTGAATGTGGATCATGATTAAAGTCACTGCTGACAAGTTTCTCTTCTGTATAATCCAAAATCCCTTTTAGATACCCTTTAGCAGCTGTACGAATAGCCGTATTAATTTCTTCAACAGTCGTAGAACGCTTAGCAGTAAACGTCAAATCCACAACAGAAACATTCGGTGTTGGAACCCGAATCGATACTCCATCTAACAAACCATTTAATTCTGGCAAAACCAGCCCCACTGCTTTAGCAGCCCCTGTTGATGTAGGAATCATAGAAAGAGCTGCTGCACGCGCACGATAAAGGTCCTTATGCATTGTATCTAAAACAGGTTGATCCCCGGTATAGGAATGAATCGTTGTCATAAACCCTTTTTCGATTCCAATTGCTTTATGAAGTACTTGTGCAACGGGAGCTAAGCAATTCGTTGTACAAGAAGCATTAGAAACAACACGGTGCTCTTTGCTCAACGCCTGATGATTGACTCCATATACCACGGTTAAATCAGCCCCTTCAGAAGGTGCAGAAACCAAAACACGCTTTGCCCCTGCCTCTAAATGAAGACATGCCTTATCACGCGCTGTAAAAAGCCCTGTACATTCAAGAACGATATCAATATCTAAAGACTTCCACGGTAATTTTGTCGGATCACGTTCAGCAATAACTTTAATTGCACCACACCCAACATCTAAACTATCCCCCACAACCTTAACAGGAGCAGGAAAACGCCCATGAACTGAATCGTAGCGCAATAAGTGAGCATTTGTTTCCACTGACCCTAAATCATTAAGGGCCACAATCTGAATATCTTGGCGTTTTTTTTCAACGATGGCTCGTAAAATATTACGTCCAATCCGTCCAAATCCATTAATTGCAACGCGAACACTCATATCATTACTTCCTTATTAATCTTTTCAAGCTTTTCTTTAACGATCGCCACAACAGCTTCATAGGTAATACCGAAGTGGTTATAGAGGGCATCACTTGGTCCACTTACACCAAATCCCTTCATTCCAATAAATACTCCGTCACAGCCAATAAAGCGCTCCCACCCTTGCTGAACAGCTGCTTCAACGGCAATTTTAATTGGAGCCTCACCAATTAATGCTTTTTGATATGCGGCAGATTGTTGTGCAAATAATTCAAAACAAGGGACAGAAACCACCCGTGTTGGAATCCCACTTTCTTCTAAAACAGCGTGTGCTTTGACAACAACATGCACCTCTGAACCAGAAGCAAATAGTGTAACTTGAGCATCATCACTGGCTGTTAATAATTCATATGCCCCAAACATACAGAGATTTTCTTTTGTATATTCTTGACGTACAAGAGGTAAATTTTGCCGACTTAAAGCCAAAGTAGAAGGTGTCTTTTTTGCCTTTAAAGCCAATTGCCAACATTCGAGTGTTTCAACAGCATCTGCCGGCCGGAAAACAAAATGATTCGGAAGCGCACGTAATGTTGCTAAATGCTCTATCGGCTGATGGGTAGGACCATCCTCACCCAAACCAATTGAATCATGGGTCATTACATAAATAACCCGTAATCCCATAAGAGATGACAAACGCATTGCAGGGCGCATATAGTCTGAAAAACATAAAAAGGTTCCACCATAAGGAATGAAGCCACCATAAAGCGCAAGACCATTCATCATCGCACTCATAGCATGTTCACGAATTCCATAATGGAGGTAGCGGCCCGAAAAATCATCTGCAGAGATAGCTTTCATCTGACTTGTTTTTGTATTATTAGATCCCGTGAGATCAGCAGAACCACCAATTGTTTCCTCAACAACCTCATTGATAACTTCCAGCGCCATTTCAGAGGCTTTACGAGTTGCAACAACAGGGCGATCAACAACTAATTTTTGTTTATAATCATCAATAACATTCTCAAAATTTCCAATGAGATCCCCCCGCATCAATCGATCAAACTCAGCCCGCTCTGAAACAGATAAAGCAAGTAATTTCTCTTCCCATTTTTTTCGTTTTTTTGCAGCATTCAAACCAGCCAAACGCCAACTATCAAGAATATCAGCTGGAACGACGAATGGTTCTTCTTCCCACTGCAAAGCTTTACGGGTTGCATCAATTTCTTTTGCTCCCAAAGGAGACCCATGAACCTTATTCGTTCCTCCTTTATTAGGCGCTCCAAAACCAATCGTTGTTTTACAGGCAATTAACGTTGGTTTATCAGAAGCTTGTGCAGCCTCAATAGCCCGCATTAAAGCAGTTTGGTTGTGCCCATTCACTTTGATAGTATTCCAGCCAGATGCTTTAAAACGCGCCATTTGATCTGTACTATCGGTTAATGAAATAGCCCCATCGATCGAAATATCGTTATCATCCCAAAACACAATCAGCTTATTGAGTTTTAAATGTCCTGCTAAGCTTATCGCCTCTTGAGAAATCCCTTCCATTAAACACCCATCGCCTACGAGAGCGTAAGTATAATGGCAAATCAACTCCCCAAAACGGGCATTAAGTAAGCGTTCTCCCAGTGCCATTCCCACAGCATTAGCAAGCCCTTGGCCAAGAGGGCCAGTCGTTGTTTCAACCCCAGCGACATGCCCATATTCTGGATGACCAGCGAGTTTAGATCCTATTTGGCGAAAATTGCGCAAATCCTCACAAGAAACATCCTCATAACCAGAAAGATACAATACAGCATACAGCAACATTGAACCATGCCCTGCTGATAAGACAAAGCGATCGCGGTTAGGCCAACGCGGATTTTGGGGATCATAGGCTAAAAATTTTGTGTAAAGAACAGTAACAATATCCGCAGCTCCCATTGGTAAACCCGGATGACCAGAATTGGCTGCTTCAATTGCATCAATAGCAAGAAAACGAATAGCATGAGCCATTTGATTTTGTTTTTCGTTATTTGTCATAAATGATAGACCACTTTTTTGTAAAACTTACTCTTATTTTAATCATTCTTTATGCCGTTCTTATGCCGTTAATTATTAAAATATGCGTACACTCTGCACCTCTACCTCATATAAACAAAAATATCATCTTTCTCTATAACCCTTATGCACACCACACTTCTGCCTATAATGTCAAATAATCCAGCCTTTAATTCACATCAATCTTCTGCTTTGCTTGCTAAAATAGCCTATATCTTTAAAAATGAAGAAGATACAAAAAAATATAAGTGATTCGTTTTTGCATAAATGACTGTTAAGGAATACACTCATTATGAACCAAGAGACTGTTATTTTACCACAAGCTCTAGAACAATTGGAAAAAGCACTCAGAAATTTAGAAGTCGCTGTTATCAATCACAATACTATTATTGACAAAAATAACGAATGGGAAGAGGAAATTCAACGAATGAATGCTGATCGTAGTCGTCTTGCTCAAGAACTTGATAAAGCCGAAGCGCACACAGAACGGTTGACCCTAGTCAATAAAGATATTTCCAAACGACTGATTAAAGTTATGGAAACAATTCGTATTGTGATTGATCGATAAAGGTTTAAACAAATGGAAACCGTTTCTGTCACAATTGATGGCAAAATTTATCGTATGGCCTGTGATGCAGGGCAAGAAGAGTACCTCACTCAGCTCGCTGCTAAATTGGATCAATATATTGTACATCTTAAAAAAAACTTTGGTGAAATTGGTGATCAGCGTCTCTCCCTTATGGCTGGTATTATGATCATGGATGAAATGGAAGAAATAAAACGAGAAAATAAAAAACTACAAGAAAGTTATAAAGCTCTTCTCCAAAAAAATGAGACAAGAGACCGCATGATGGATAAAATTGTCATAGAAACAACGAAAAGAATTGAAAAGATCACCCATCAATTGCTCAAAGAAAATAAAGAGAAGACTTCTCTACAGGAATAAAGATAAAATAACGCTTGTCCTGATCTTTAAAGAACTGCGCCAGCACATAAACAAGGAACACAGTAAGAACAAGGGGGATCCAGTGAACCTCCCCTCTCGACCAAGAGAAAAGTCTTTGCTTCCTTCAACACTCTCTTACATTAAGAATCAAGCTTTTATCCCAGCTTTAAAAAATTTATCACTCATTAAGATTAAGAGTGCCCAAAATATCCTCAAGAGGAGAAACGATTTCCACTTTATGCAATGATATATTTTATGACGACGATTTTGAAGGCACAAATGTAGGAGCAGAAACAGAGTTAGGTATAGAAAGAGGCTTAGCAGAAGGTGCAAATATGGGTGTAGATGGAACCTTAGATATAGAGGCGGATTTGGGTGCAATTGAATCGTGCAATACAGGCTCATCGGTTAACTGCACCATCCAATTGGTTTGATCACCGGTATCAATCTCTTCAAACTCAACCCTTTGAAACCCTCTTACAAAACAATTATGAATTCCTTCAATCGTAAATTGACTATCTTGCACACACATCATAACTTTCCCTATCCCACTCCCTTTTTTTCGAGTGTTTTCGACATATAAATAATAAAATCGTGATTCAAGGGGGCCATCGATCAAAGTTTTACACTCTGTTGTTGGAATAATCCACCAACCTTCACTCACCCAATTTGAAACCGTACGATAGCCAATAGCGATACCAACAGACTCTTGCGTTGTATTACAAACTCGAAAATCAGCTTTTGCACACTCAAAAGCAGAGAACAAAAAAAGAATATTTAAGAATAAAATTCTAAGCGCTTTTAACACAGCTCTTGCTCCTTGTAGTCATTTTAAAATTCAGAAGTTCAATTTCACAAGGTAAATATTTAAAATAAAATATCCATTTTTTCTCTTTTTTCACAATTATAGCGCCCTATATAGTTCTTTCCATCTTTTTCCACTTCCTGATATCTTTCATCAACGTAAACAGCTCGTTTATACAAAAAAATTAAAGTCAATGTGTAAAAAAGAATGTAGAGCTTGACTCTCTACCCCTTCTTAAGGCATCTCCAATAATAGTTTATTATTAAAAGTCCAACAAACGATATATTCGGAGAGAATGCGATGAGCGATGTGCTTGATACTACACAAGCTATATCCGTCAATCAATTGCGTAGTTTTATCGAACGGATTGAACGGTTAGAAGAAGAAAAAAAAACAATTTCTGATGACATCAAAGATGTGTATACGGAGCTTAAAGGATCTGGTTTTGACAGTAAAGCAGTCCGTAGCATCATAAGACTCCGCAAGAAAGAAGATCATGAACGAATTGAAGAAGAAGCAATAATCCAGCTTTATAAAAATGCCTTGGGCATGACTTAATCGGTGATACGCTTTTGTTCTATTTCTTCACGTAAAAGTTCAAGTTCTAGCCATTCTTCCTCTTTTTGCGCACAGAGTTTTTTCTTCTCTTCCAGTGCTACGGTTAAATCTTCAAAACGATTTTTATCACAACAATAAAGCGCTGGATCAGTAAGAGAATCTTCAATTTTCTTGATTTCATTCTGCAAAGCAGCAATCTGTTCTGGTAATTTTTCCAAAGCATATGTTTGTTTATAGGATAGTTTACGTGGTGCTGTTTTTGTACGCAATAATGGTTGTTTTTTCTGCCCCAAAGTTGTTAATTTTTGCGACTCTTTACGCAAAGAAAGTGCAGCTTTTTTTATTTGCACCTCCATATCACTATACCCCCCAGCATATAAAACCCAGTGGCCATCTCCCTGAGGCGCCAATATATGAGATACAGTTCGATCTAAAAAATCTCTATCGTGACTTACTAACAAAACTGTTCCAGGAAAATCAGCAATAAATTCTTGCAAAAGATCAAGGGTTTCCATATCAAGATCATTGGTAGGTTCATCTAAAATTAAAAAATTTGCAGGCTGGGATAAAAGACGTGCCAACATTAAACGGGCTCTTTCACCGCCTGATAATTCCTTCAACGGTGTGCGTGCTTGTTCTGGTAAAAACAAAAAATCTTTCATATAAGAAACAACATGTTTCTCCTGCCCATTAATCAAAAGAGTATCCCCTCTGCCTCCCGTTAAATACTGCGCTAATGTTTCTTCTTCATTGACAGTACGCTGTTGATCAAGTAGAGCTATCGATAAATTATATCCCCGCTTTATGATTCCATGATCTGCAGCTTCCTGCCCTATCAAAACAGAAAGCAATGTTGTTTTTCCAACACCGTTTCGACCAACTAAGCCTACTCTATCCCCCCGTTGAAGGCGCCATGAAAAATCCTTAACAAGGATACGATCACCATAAGACTTTGAAATCTTCCTAGCTTCCAACACAAGTTGCCCAGATTCTTGATTTTTAGATGCCTCAAACGATGCATTTCCTAGAGGCCCTTTATAATTCTGAGAACGCTGACGCAAGTCCTTTAACGCTCCCAACCGCCGTACATTGCGCTTGCGTCGTGCAGTAACTCCATAACGCAACCATTGTTCTTCTCGTTCAATCTGACGGTTCAATTTATGCTGATCACGTGCTTCCTCCTCGAGGACTTTATCACGCCACTTTTCAAATTCAGAAAAAGGCTTTTCAACCCTTTTAGCTGTGCCCCTATCAATCCAAACTGTTGAGCGCGTCACCGTTTCCAAAAACCTCCGATCATGCGAAATAACCACAATCGCTGACCGTAAAGAACATAACATTCCCTCCAGCCACTCAATCGTTGGTAAATCAAGATGATTGGTCGGTTCATCCAACAATAAAATATCTGGTTGCACTGCAATTGCTTGTAATAATGAGAGACGGCGTTTTTCTCCTCCAGAAAGCGTTTCTCCATTTTCTGTACCCGAAAAACCAAAATTGCCCAAAAGAGTTTTCACCCATTGTCTATCATGGGTCTCATTTAAACCAGCTTGTATATAAGCGTTAACATCATCAAATCCTGAAAAATCAGGATTTTGCGACACATAATATAGCGTCGCCAGAGGGTGGCGAAAAACTTCGCCTCCACTCGGTTCTAATAATCCGGCAGCAATTTTTAAAAGTGTCGATTTTCCACACCCATTACGGCCCACAAGAGCTATACGCTCACCTTGACCAACTGATAAACTCACCTGATTGAGTAAAGGATGTCCTCCAAAGGTTAAGAAAATACGATCAAGCCGCAGAAGTGGGATAGCCATTCAAATTATTAATGGCAAGGGGCCTGATAACGTTTCCCTCTTTGATCAGTATAAGTGCACAATTGTGGCGTCTGAGAAGCACAAGGTGCTTTATACACATAACCTTTTCCATCACTATAGGTGCATAAACCAGACTGTTGAATTACTCTCTGATGTAACCTTTTCTTTTGATTTTTTTTCTGAACTGCAGCAACACCTGTTACTGTTCCTGCAATAGCACCAACAGCTGCACCTGTCGTTACTGATCCAAGTGTTCCACCACCAATTGCTGAACCTGCTAAAGCGCCTAATGCAGCACCACCAACACCGTATTCTGAAATTTTTCGTTCAGAAACTGTACACGCCGTCGAACTTAACCCAACAACTGCAATAACTGCCATTGTTAAAACTGGTTTTAACATATTAAACCCTTTCTTTCTCTACTTTTTCTTTCTCTACTTTAAAGATTAAAATCACGTTATACTATTATATAGTCCCCTTACTTTTCCTGCTTCTATCTTTTCATTTCACTTTATACATACAAAAAACTCTAAGACACAGGTACAGACGCCAATAATATAGCTTTACCAGAACACAAATGACAACAAAAAGTTCCACAAATATGGTTAGAGAGTGTTAGAGAAGACCCAAAAGACACATTTTTATCTAATAATGGCCACTTAACCCCTGACATCGTTAAACCCTGTAAATCAGAAAATCCAATAATACTAAAAAGACACCCATTCGGCAAATCACAAGAAAAAGATTGTGGTATAATTGGCCATCCTTCTTCATAACCACTGGTTAATAACACTGAAATACCTTTCTCTGCCATTGCAATTGCTTGAGTCATATGAGACAAAACATGATCACTTCTCTCTCCTCCAAAAGCACCGCATAAAATAAGTCGTTGAGCACCTTCCTGCAAAGCACGCTCACAAGCCAATGCACTATCAGTTGCATCCTTCTCAGGAGGGAAAAATTCCTGTGTAATATGACTATATTTCTGCAGTAAATCTTGATCAGAAGAATCAAAATCCCCTAACCATAATTCAGGCACAACACATAATGCTTCAGCATGACGTATCCCACCATCAGCAGCAATTATGCGACTATCATAAATTTGGTCACGCAAACGTTGAGTAATGCAAATGTCCCCATTTAACAATATTGTAAATGTTTTCATGCTATATTACGCCTTTTATAAAACGCCCTTTAATATATTACTGCTATAGATTATAATCATGAAGACATCTAAAGAATCCTTTATAAAAATTCTTAAGTATAAAATGCATACAAAATCTTAAAGCTAAAATAATAAAAAATGAGAAAAGCAATGATTCGAGGGTTTAGATTTTTTCAAAAAAATTTCTTTTCCTACCATATAATTTATAGAATATTTCTCGTAAGCTTCTTGCTTTTCCTTGTAGCGTGCCAAACAAAATTTAAATGGAATAATCGCTTACATCCTTCAGACTTCCCTATAAAAACTGCTGATTCCAGCAACAACGACGTTTATGCTACATTGGGTGCTGCACAACATCCCCGCATCTTAAAAACCTATGGCGATGAATATAATAATCCAAAACTTGAGCGTATGTTAGCAAAAATTATAGGAAAACTCGTTGCCGTTTCACATAACCCCAATCAAACCTATCATGTCACAATTTTAAACTCAGCCCATGTGAATGCATTTGCTTTACCCGGTGGTTATATTTATGTAACCCGTGGAATGTTAGCACTCGCTAATGACTCTTCAGAAGTTGCGGCTGTCTTAGCACATGAAATAGCACATATTACAGCTAATCATGGTATCTTGCGCTTACAAAAAAAAGTAGAATTAAAACACATGAATAGCGCTTCCTCACATGTTAAATTACCCTCTGAAGGAAAATCGGACAACACTGTAAAAAATCAACAAACTCTAGCTCAATTTTCAAGGGATCAGGAACTTGAAGCTGACGCCATTGGAATTGAAATGCTTCATCGCGCTGGATATGATTCATTCGCTTTTCCACGCTTTTTGCAATCAATGGAAGCCTATCAAGCTTTTCGCAACATCTCGGGAGCTACAAATGATTCATTAGACTTTTTAGCACATCATCCTACAACCCCGCAACGAATTCGCCTTGCTATCAATAAAGCCCGTAAAATAAGCGCATCTGATCCTCAAACTAAAAATACTGATCGCGATACCTTTCTTAATGGCATCGATAACATGATCTTTGGTGGCAACTCTGATACAGGATATATCAGAGAAAATAAATTTGTTCATCCAAAATGGGGCATCACTTTCTCTGTCCCAACCAATTTTACCATAAACAATTCTTCCCCAGCTGTCATTGCAAGTGGTCCCGATAAAATTGCAATTCGTTTTGATGCCATCCCTTTTCCCACGAACATATCTGCAAGTGATTACTTGAAAAGCGGTTGGGTAGCTGGACTTGATGAAGCCTCTGTCCATCCCATAACAATTCAAGGCTTACCTGCAGCCCATGCCTATGCAACTAACGAACAATGGCAATTTTATATAGCTGTTATTCCCATCAAAAATCGTGTTTTCCGCTTTCTAACAGCAGCCCCTCATCATTCCAAAAATTTTGAAGCTATCGCCAAAAATACAGCCCAAAGTTTTCACTTCCTTTCCTCTCAAGAGCTGAGAAAATTACCCCCTTTAAGAATCCGTATTGTCTCTGTTCAACATAAAGACACAGTTTTAAGCCTTTCAGATAAAATGCAAGATACACCACACAAAGAAAAACTCTTTCGCTTGATTAATGGGCTTTCACCAACGCAAGCTCTTCTTGAAGGATCACGTGTTAAAATCATTTCTGAATGAATACATAAAATATATTTTTCCTCCTCATTAAACAATGATCTTTTCGATTTTTTCAAAGAAGAATCCATACTTATACTTGATAAACTTCTGCAGAATTCACTGTTAACAAAGCACAACGAAGCTTTTGCAAAGCCCGCGCTTCAATTTGGCGTACACGTTCTTTTGAAATCCCCAATTTTTCACCGAGTACTTCTAAGGTTGCACCCTCTTCATTTAAGCGGCGGAAACGAATAATTTCGAGTTCTCGTTCATTGAGGATTTTTAAAGCCTCATAAAGCCATTGTGACCGCCGCTGTCCATCAATTACTTGCTCAATCACAGCATCAGGAAGAGGATGATCATCTATTAAAGAATCCATTTTAGCAATTGGTGTTTCACCACTCTCAGAAATAGAAAGACTTAATGAATTATCCGTCCCAGAAAAACGGAAATCCATTTTTTCAACATCAGTCACTGAAACCCCAAGCTTTTCAGAAATAGCAGAAAAAATTTCTTGTTTGGTCAAAGTATTATCATCTTGCGCTAATTTAGCGCGCAAACGCCGAAGATTAAAGAAGAGTGCTTTTTGCGAAGAACTCGTTCCTCCTCGAACAATTGACCAATTCCGTAAAATATAATCTTGAATAGAAGCCCTTATCCACCAAGTTGCATAGGTTGAAAAACGCACCTCACGATCAGGATCAAAACGTGCAGCCGCTTCTAAGAGCCCAACATATCCTTCTTGAACTAAATCCCCTAAGGGCATTTTAAAACGTTTAAAACGACTAGCAATTGAAATAACCAAACGCATATGAGCAGCTGCAATCTGATGCATAGCATCATCATCACGTTTGTCTTTCCATCGCAGTGCTAAATCATGCTCTTTTTTTCGTTCAAGATATGGCGCCCGCATTGCAGAACGCATCATATTACGTCCTAAACTTGTATCAATATCATTAGAATTTTTACTGCTTTTATACACAACATGTGAATGACTACTCATAATAATTCCTTGCGATTAAAATTATTTTTTAAGTTGTTTTGACAACGACATCATTATTCGCCCTAACAAACTCTAAAGTTGTTTACTTTATAAAAAACTACTTTAACGTGTATTTTTATAATCGCAATTGTTTTTTTACTTTGACCCCAAAACTTATTATAAAAAATAAAATTTATTTCTTTACACAGAGGTTTTTACATATAAAATGCCTGAAAATGCTTGTTTTTTAACAACGCAATCAAATAAAAAGAAAAAAACCAAAAAGGATAAATGAAATAGATCAAAAGGGATAAATAAAATAGAAATGAGTGTCTTCTATCACTCACTTTAACTGTGAAATAAAAGTTTAACTTTAAAGTTAACCCCTATAATTACAATTAAAAGTTGTATGGTATATTGATAAGAAAATTTCAAAAATGAAATAAAATCTCCAAAATTTAAATACCTGCAAAAAGAGACTAAGAACACATTGAAGCAAGTACAATAAACATGCTAAAATGCCCAAAAGAGTGCTAAATAATATTATCAAGAACAACCTTTACCCCATAAAACTTTGAGAAAGAAGATGATCATGGAGAGCAAAATTATTCAAAAAGATGATGTTCTTATTGAAAAAAGTGGAAGTGGCAGATTTGAAGGGTTTCGTTTTTATATCAATAAAGGCAATACAGATAAAGAAACTGATGAACAAAATAGTCTCGATAACGAAATTTTGATTGCTGCCTTTACGAAACGTGCAACACGTTTTTGTGCTGCCGCTAATGGGGATTTTACACTCAGTTCTGACGGAATTATTCGCTGGATTGGTCAACCTGTCGGACAACTAATTGCAACAACAGATATTTTAAAACCCAAAGTTCTTCTCTTAGCGGATGTAGAATTAACAGGCGAATCTCGTGACCAAGTGATTGCACGATTAGAGCGTTTTGTAATCTTTCATTTTGAAACAACTTTAAAGCCCCTCTTAGATTTACGCAATGCTGATAATTTGACAGATTCAACAGCTCAATTTGCTTCACAACTTTTCAATTCTTTAGGCATTTTACCCCGCCGTCGTGTCGCCCAAATAGTTAAAAATCTTGACCAAGAAGCACGGAGAAATCTTCGTCAGCTGGGCATTCGCTTCGGTGCTTTTAATATCTATGTTATGGGAATGCTCAAACCAGAACCAATTCAAGCACTCATACTCCTTTGGTGTCTCAAAAATAAAGACAGTGATCAAACCGGGTTAAATGAAATATTAGCCGCTTTGAACAACGGACGAACCTCATTTGTTGCTGACCCGACTCATAACCCAACACTTTATCGTTTAGCTGGTTATCAAATTCTAGGAAAACGTGCTGTACGTATTGATATCCTAGAACGTCTTGCCAATCTTATTCGCCCTACACTGCATTGGAAACCAGGATTAGAACCAAAACCAGATGGCGCCTATGATGGTAAAAGTTTTTTTATCACTCCAGCGATGATGTCTAATCTTGGTGCCAATGAGACTGATATGAACGAAATTCTTAAAGGACTTGGTTATCGGTCGCATCGTTATGATAATTCGGTGCCTACAAACAATCTTTCCCACGAACACTCTTCTCATAATACCTCAATAACAACGGCATTGTTTGCTGAAGCAGAATGTGTCGGTGATCTCTGGAAAACAATACAACAATCCAACACACACCAAGCAGAAATAAAAACGACTTCTTCTCTTGAACAATACTCCTGTGCCACAGATTGTTTACCAAAAGCTGAGCCTGTTGGGGATCTTGTCAAACACATGCAAAATACAGCAGAAAAGAAAACTGTTTTATTGTGGCGTTATCATTCTCAACAAACGCAACATTATCGGAACCGTGATAATTCCAAACAAAAACGGCAAGAGCAGCACAAAAAAACTTCCACACAAGGAAGCAATGCACACTATAACACCTCTCAAGAAAAACCTTTAAAAGCTCAACATTCTTATAAGTATAATAAAAAGAAAACTGCTTCCTTACACAAGAAATCATTGCGAACACAAAATCATGATTCCAATTCACCTTTTGCCAAATTGGCTGTTCTCCGTGATCAACTTAAACGTGATAAGGATGCACGCTTATAAACCCTTTTAAAGATCCTAAAACGGAAAATGGAGTTTGATCTTGACTTATGTTGTGACTGACAATTGCATTCAGTGCAAATATACTGATTGCGTTGAAGTTTGTCCTGTTGACTGTTTTTATGAAGGCGAGAATATGCTTGTTATTCACCCTGATGAATGTATCGATTGTGGTGTCTGCGAGCCAGAATGCCCAGCTGAAGCCATTAAACCAGATACTGAACCAGGACTAGAAAAATGGCTGGAACTCAATCTAGACTATGCAAATAAGTGGCCTAATTTAATGACAAAAAAAGATCCACTCCCCCAAGCAAAAGAAATGGATGGTGTTCCCAATAAATTAGAAAAGTATTTTTCAGAAAATCCGGGAAGTGGTGAATAATACCTCGTTTTATGAACAAGAGATCTTTCCAAAAGTTTAAATCATTTAATATGCACACAAAATTCTTAAGAGAAATGATTGATTCTTTTGAATTTTTATGTTAACAAAGTTTTAATATGGTTATTTTGCTAAGTATTTTTTTTGCTTTTTTTACTAAAGTATTTTTGATTTAATCTTAAAGTACTTAGCTTCAACGGTCAGTTCAAAGATATTTAGCTTTAAAGCATTTAATTTGTTTGCCAATATCATTATTGGTCACAAAGGGAGTAAATTAAAATATGGCACCCCCTCGCAATACCTCTTCTAGTGCTAAAGATTTTTCAACCTCTGAGTATATCGTTTATCCTACCCATGGAGTAGGTCAGATTATAGCGATTGAAGAACAAGAAGTTGCAGGACATAAATTAAAACTTTTTGTAATCCACTTCGCTAAAGATAAAATGGATGTAAAGGTACCTGTTGCAAAAGCCCTTTCTACTGGAATGCGCAAATTATCTACAGTTGATTCTGTGAATCGTGCTTTTAAAATCCTTCAAGGAAGAGCACGAATTAAACGCACGATGTGGTCACGACGAGCTCAAGAATATGATACTAAAATTAATTCAGGAGATATCATTTCTATTGCTGAAGTGGTTCGCGATCTTTTCCGCTCAGATCTACAACCTGAGCAATCTTATTCAGAGCGCCAACTCTACACCATTGCTCTCGATCGCATGGCCCGTGAAATTGCTGTTATCAATAGCCTTACCGAAATGGAAGCCATAAACTTAATAGAAAAATACCTGACTAAAAAATCAAAATGCGAATTTAAAAACGAAATTGATGAAGGGAGCAACGCTGTTTACGCTGCGTAATCTACCGCAAAATTTTGCATTATAACAGAATAAACTAGCAAAAATCAGCTCTTAGTTATTAATTGACCTGTTCCGCAAGCTTTGATTCTTTAGGTTTATAAAAAAATCTTTATTGCAAGCCGAGAAGTTTTTTTAACATATCAACTTCGCGTGCACGCAATAATCTCTTTCTTTTAGAGAGATTATTGCTTTATAGAATAAATTATAAGCACAACAAAGGCTTTTATCATAAAAGCAGTTAATCATATCAATTATGAAAAAGCCTCCCCTTCATTTAACCCAAATTCCAGAATTTATAATCAATTTGATTATTGGCATCTGATAAACAATTTATTCTTTTAACAGGTAAAATTGGACGCCCACGATACATATCTATTTTCAAATCAATATGATGAGAGCGACGCAACTCACCGGAACTTTTATTAAGTATAATTGCTACAACAACAAAAAGCTCTCCCCCAAAAGCCCTCTTTATCAAAAGAAAAAGCAGCCAACTATAAAAGTATAGAAAAGGTTTTTTTGCTTACTAAATCCAAATCTGTAACAATAAACTTATTTGATATCTGTTATATAGCTTATTCTTTAGCAGGCAAAACTGAACGCCCACGATACATTCCTGTTTTCAAATCAATATGATGAGGGCGACGCAACTCACCGGAACTTTTATCCTCAATATAAGTAGGTGCTTTAAGGGCATCAGCCGAACGGCGCATACCTCGTTTCGATGGAGAAGTTTTTCGTTTAGGTACAGCCATAAAAGGATACTCCACACTCATCAACACAGAAGCACTAACGCTGAAAACGACAACTTCTGCCAATAATAGAATAAAATTTTATTTCTTTATACACTGATTATAATCTTTTGACTAGACTTTCATATAATTTTTTGTTTTTCTTTTCAATAATTCTAACTATTCTTCAATGAACACAGTGTGTATAAGCACGTGAAAAATGAATTCGTTTTTCAATAAGACGGGTTAAAGCCAAAAAATTATCGATTGGTTGATATGGATTGCGCCAATAAGGATTGGGTAAACTTGCCACAAGAGCTGCAGCTTGTTGCACAGATAAATTTCGTGCAGACTTCTGAAAGTAATAAAAAGCCGCAGCTTCTATTCCATAAATTCCAGGTCCCCATTCTGCAATATTTAAATAAATTTCTATAATTCGTTTTTTTGATAAAATAATATCGGCCATAATAGAATAAGGAATTTCAATAATCTTGCGGATATAAGATCTATTAGGCCATAAGAAAAGATTTTTGATCATTTGCATGTTGATTGTTGATCCTCCGCGCAAAGATTTTGAATCCGTTCTTAGGATATCGATCAACATAGCCCAATCAACACCAGAATGATGACAAAATCGCCCATCTTCGGACATAATAACTCCAGCCGGCACTGAAAATGCAATATCAGGAAGTGCAACCCATTCACGCTTATATCTTTTGTCACTCACCCAATCACGCATCATTAAAGTAGAAACAGGGCGAACAAAATCCAAACGATAAATCAACAACAAAATAACTGGACACAAAAATAAAAACACAAGAAAACTGATCACATAACGCATTACCCTTATCGCCACCTTTTCCTCTCTTTTTATTTTTTTACAAAATTTAAGGGCATGAAAATAACCGTTTTATTCTTCATTTTTTTATCATAAAAAGAACCTTACCATTTTGCAAAGAAGAAAGGAAGAAATGATGCATGAATTCACGACTCTTCTTGCAAAACACGCTCATAATGTTGAGAAGCGACTCGACATACTTCTAAGTCATAAAGCCCAAAATGATGAAATTACCCGACCTGAAATCCTCATCAATGCCATGCGCCATGGTGTTTTGAATGGTGGCAAACGCTTGCGTCCTTTCTTGGTTATTCAAAGTGCGGCTCTTTTTGATATCCCTCCTGAACACTCTCTTGATATTGGCGTAGCATTGGAATGTCTTCACTGTTATTCACTCATTCATGATGATCTTCCTGCTCTGGATAATGATATACTCCGACGTGGCAAACCCACTGTCCACATAGCTTTTGATGAAGGCACCGCAATTTTAGCAGGTAATGCACTCCTCACTTTTGCCTTTGAAATCATTGCCCACAAAGCCTGTTCCTTTTCTCCAAAAACAAAAATTGATCTGATTACAGCTCTCACGCAAGCTGCAGGCCTTGGTGGCATGATCGGTGGACAAATGCTCGATTTAGAAGCTGAAAAAAAACCACAAAATGAAAGTGCGACGATCACTTTACAACAAATGAAAACAGCTGCTCTTATACGTTTTGCCTGTCAAGCAGGTGCTATTATGGGTCAAGCTTCCAAAACATTAACCGATAAACTTGCCTCTTTTGGAACACAGATCGGCTTAGCTTTTCAATTGACAGATGACCTTCTTGACCTTACTTCTCATACAAAAATCCTTGGAAAAACTGTAGGAAAAGATCAAAGAGCCAATAAAGCAACACTCATCAATCTTTATGGTCTTGACGAAGTTAAAAAAAAGCGAGATGAACTCATCATAAAAGCAGAAGAACTTCTTCTTCCTTTCGGGGCTAAAGCGATCCCATTGAAACAAGCAGCACAGTTTATTGCAACACGTAAAAATTAAAACTTCCCATTCTTCTGGGGAATAAATAAAATAAAAACAGGTAGAATGAAATAATTCTTTTGTATCACTCATACAAAATGGGCATCAATACATTCTTCTACAATTTCCTTAAATATCTCAGCAATATAGAGAACAAAGCAGAGAGAACAACATAACCCTCTTGTATCAATTATACCCCAAAACGTGTGTGAATATACTCTCCTAAAATCGCTTCAAATTCTTCGGCAATATGAGGACCGCGCAAAGTCTTTACTTTCTTCCCATCAATAAAAACAGGAGCTGCTGGATTTTCCCCCACCCCAGGTAATGAAATTCCAATATCGGCATGTTTTGATTCCCCTGGTCCATTGACAATACACCCCATGACAGCAACTTTTAAACCTTCAACACCAGGATATTTATTACGCCAAACCGGCATATTTTTGCACAAATCTGCTTCGATTTTTTGCGCTAACTGTTGAAAAAACGTCGAAGTTGTCCGACCACATCCTGGACACGCAGCAACCACAGGAACAAATTGCCGAAACCCCATAACTTGCAAAAGTTCTTGACACACTTTTACTTCTCGCGTTCGATCACCGCCTGGTTCAGGTGTTAATGAAATACGAATTGTATCACCAATTCCTTGCTGTAATAAAATTCCCAAAGCCACAGAAGAAGCAACAATTCCCTTTGTCCCCATACCGGCCTCTGTCAACCCGAGATGAAGAGCATAATTACACCGTTTTGCCAACATGGTATAAACAGCAATGAGATCTTGTACATCACTCATTTTAACAGAGAGAATAATGTATTCCCGTCCTAAACCAGTCTCTTCAGCCAAAAGAGCTGAATGAAGTGCCGATTGAACGACAGCCTCCCGAATAACTTCAGTAACAGACAAAGGCTTTTCCTGCTGAGCATTTTCATCCATAAGCCGTGTTAATAACACATGATCTAGTGATCCCCAATTCACCCCAATCCGTATAGGTTTACGATAATGGCATGCCATCTGAATAATTTGAATAAATTGCTTATCCTTTTTTGCACCAAAACCAACATTGCCAGGATTAATGCGATATTTTGAAAGCGCTTCTGCACATGCAGGATGATCAGCTAAAAGCGTATGACCAATATAATGAAAATCCCCTACCAATGGCACAAAAATACCCAACCGTTCCAACCGCTCTCGTATCTTAGGAACAGCCGCTGCCGCTTCATTCCGATCAACAGTTATTCGAACCAATTGAGATCCTGCACGCCAAAGAGCAGCAACTTGAGCGACCGTTGCATCAACATCAGCCGTATCCGTATTCGTCATAGACTGAATAACAATTGGATTCTCGCCCCCAATCATAACATCACCAACTGCAACAGCAACAGACCGGTGACGCTCTAAAGGTTTAGATAAATAATGCGCTACATCCATCAGCTCCTCAAAACTTTCAAAACCTGAGCTTATTTAGCCTTATGGTCATATTCACCATAGCACAATTCAAAAGAATGAATTGATTAGAAAATTTTTTCAAGAGTCTCTATTTTTAAACATCAAAAATCAATAATCAACAGAAGCTAAGAAAGAAAAATGCAACCTTTCAATTTTCAATCCATTATACCAAACTCCACAGACAATTCCCATCTTACACATTTATTATAAAACATTAAAAATAAGAAGGAGTAAACCCATGTATATATTTCAAAGCCCTTGCAAAAAAAATGATAAAATCAAAAAACGCATTGCGCAATTACAAGAGGAGCTCATAACCATCAACCGTCAGCCCCTTCAGAACTATCGTTTCGATAGCATCTCCAAAATGCTGAAAAAATGGAAACTAAAAGGAGACCACGCTCTTTACCACATCAACAACCATGCCGAAGAGTTAAAAAAGAAGGCAAAAGACAACCCTAAAAAAACTCTCTTATTAACTGCTGGACTCGTCTTAACCAGCTATTTTCTTATGCGCAAAAACTAACAACGCACCAATACCGCTTTTTCCATGATTCATTGAATCATTTTTTACCACCTACCCAAAATCAGCATTCTGTCATCTTCTCTTGAAATAAGATAAAAATCCTACACCATTCTTGAAAACAAAAAACCATACTAAAAATCCGCTGATCGCAAAATAAAAAGAACATTTCAATCCCTAGAATGGTGCGATGCTGTATCAACATACGTAACTACCGACATTCCAGGAATAAGTTTCTTAATTCCCTCCTGTCCTTGATCTATGGCAATACGAATAGAGATGCGTTGCGCAATTTTGATAAAATTACCATTTGCAGTCTCTGCCCCTAATAATGAAAATTCTGATCGCGTTGCAGGAGCAAAACGTACCACACGGCCTGTTAATTTTTGATTGTTTAAAGCATCAGCATAAAAAACAACAGGCTGTCCAATACGCATATCAGCAATCTGTGTTTCCTTATAATGAGCAATAATCCAAATATCCTCAGAAACAACAGCAACCAACCGCATACCAGGCACTACATATTGTCCTACTTGTACGCCAACCGATCCAATATGTCCTACAGTAGGAGAGATAATTTTAGTGTGCGCTAAATTCAGCTCGGCTACTTCAACACCCGCCTTCGCTCCCGCAATATCTGATTGCAAACCTTGTCGTTCAAATTCCAATTTCTTCTGCAACTGGCTTTTTGTTTCAAATGTTTCTGATAAATGTGGAGAAGCAGAAGATAATGGCAAAGCTTTTTGAGAATTTAAATTCTTAGGGTGAGACAATTCATTCTTAGATAATTTTTGAGAATGAAACATTTCAGTTCTTAGCGTATTAATTTCCTTTTCTAAAAGGTGAAGCTGTAATAAAACGCTCGCGAGTTTTGCCTTTTTTGCCTCAAGAATTGCTTGTGCCTGCACAAGCTGGCGCCGGAAAAGGGTGTCATCCAGTTCAAATAAAACCATTCCCTTTTCAACCTTTTGATAATCTTGAACATAAACCCGTGTCACTATACCAGAAATTTGCGGACTTATCAGAGTAATATTTCCCTTAATCAAAGCATTATCCGTTTTTTGAAGGGTGCTCACAAATGGCGGCAATTGCCAAGCCCATAAAATCAATACAATGCCCATCATGCCAGATAAGAATGCAACAATTGTTGATTTTGATCGCAAAAATTTGATCATTCCTTTTTACTCACTCTTACTGATCATACTTTTACTTTTGAAAAGCATCATAAAATTCTCATAAAAATATGATTTATAAAATATTTTGAGAAGAAAAATAATTAAAACAACCATTGACATATAACAATAAAGCCGAAAAACATCATTATAAGCCAAAATATTTGCTGTCAATTTCAACTGATCCGTTAGATTTAGTATCGTTTTCCCACCCTCCAAACTATCAGACACTAAAGCCCTATAAGGAGAAGATAAATTACTTATCTTATCGAAAACAAGTGTGCTTGTCGTTATAATTTCTTGTGTTAAATCTTCAAAATGACGACACGCGAAAAAAAATTGCAAACTGCCAAAAAGAGCTGCACTTACAAGTCCTCCTGTAACTTGTGCCAATAAAAAAATCGCAATAAAACTCAAAACATAATTAGGTCCTCGCGCACTCGCTTTAACAAAACCATTACATAAAGCAGGAGGCAAAAAAAGAGCATAACCAAAACCGATCAATCCTTGACTTACAATCATATCCACCGGACGGGTTAACTGGCTCACATGACTATCTAAATAAGATCCCAGTGCTAAACCGCCCAAAGATAAAAGATAAAAATAATCTTCACGACCCATTCGTAAAAAAAATACACAAATACCACCCCCTAAAAAGGTACCGAAAGTAACTGCAAGATACATAGGAGCCATATCACGATTCAACAAACCAAAAAGATTAAAAAAGTCTGCAGCTAAAATTGATTGCTCTAATAAAAGAATTCGAAACACCAATAAAACCAAAACAACCTGGATCATTTCTTTGCTAAAAAGCCAACGTAAATCAACCAACGGAGTTGCTCTATTCAGCTCAATTATAATGGCAATCGTCAAAGAAAAAACCGCAAGTGCAAGAGCCCAACCAATCCATAGCGTTTCAGTCCACCAATACCATTTGCCAATAGACATCACGATAGCATTTAAACCAAGTCCAAGCGCAATCAAACTATAACTTACCCAATCTAATTTCTTAATCACCTTGTCGTAAACAATTGGCGTAAGTGGAAGAGAAAAAATACATCCTAAAGCGATCAAAACAAGCCCCATTTCCATTGCTGAAAGGCTAGAAAAACCGCCATTTTCAAGAAGATTTGGTGAAATCAAACGAGACAAAGGGACTGCTAAAGCCGCATTCATATAATTTAAACTGAGACCAATAGTATATTTCTTTGACGGTGCAAAAGCCTCCATCATATAGAGAAAGGCTAGCGAAGCCATTGGTGCAGCAGCGATACCAGCGAAAAAACGAATAATCAAAGCCGAACGTAAATCCGTAACAAACAAGTGTAAAACACACACTACAACAAATCCAAGAATCGATAGTTCAGCAAAATTCCGTAAGCCAAATTGATAACGAATCTTAATCAACATGATTGTAATACTTACATTGGGTGCCATATAAGCAGCGACCAACCATGTAGTTTCAATAAGCGTTGTGTTGAAATCTCCTGTAAGCTCGATAATATTGGATTGAACCATATTGGCGCCTAAACCATAAGCCCATTGTAAAATAAAAGAAGCAAAAATATAAGTGAAGCATTTTGGCAAAGGTCCGGCAAAAACAGCATCTGGATGAGGGGAAGGCCCAACTTCTACGGCAGATACCGCATCATTCCCCTCGTTAGGCATCTTTTCTATCCCCACATTTCTCATTATGCTACTGTTGAGGCACCATCCACAGATGTTAGTTTTTGAAATAACTCTTCCACTTTATGATGAGTGTTACCGCTTGAATTTTCTTCCAGCATGACTCGAACTTCTGCCATGCGCTGCTCAAGATCATGAAGAGATAAATGATTAACGGCAACAACGGTTTCAGCCAAAAGAGAGCATCCTAAAGATGTAATGTCTGCAACCCCTCCCAAAAGAGCAAAGACCTTTTCTCCCGAGGAAGATATAACCCTAATAACACCTGGAGCAAGGTTCACCACTAAAGGAGCATGATTAGCCATAACCGTTAAATATCCCGATACTGAAGGCAGAACAACAGACATCACTTTTTCTGAAAAGACAAGTTTTTCAGGCGATACAAGCTCAAACAAGAAAGATTCTGTTCTTTTATTTTCCACGGGAATACCTTGTCTTTCTAAGACAAACATTCATTACAGAGCACCTCTTATGAAGAAGCTTCTGCAATCAAACGTTTTCCTTTTTCAATTGCTTCATCAATCGAACCAACCATGTAAAAAGCTGCTTCTGGTAAATCATCATACTCGCCAGCACATAACCCTTTAAATCCCTCAATAGTTTCTTCTAAAGAAACCAACTTTCCAGGAGCACCAGTAAAAGCTTCCGCTACATGGAAAGGTTGCGAAAGAAAACGCTCAATTTTACGCGCCCGCGCGACCAACAATTTATCTTCTTCAGATAATTCATCCATACCAAGGATAGCGATAATATCCTGCAAAGATTTATAACGTTGCAAAATACTTTGAACCTGACAAGCAACAGCATAATGCTCTTCACCCACGATCAATGGATCCAGCATTCGCGAAAAAGAATCGAGTGGATCAACTGCTGGATAAATTCCCTTCTCCGCGATTGAACGAGAAAGAACAGTTGTGGCATCTAAATGCGCAAAAGACGTAGCAGGCGCTGGATCAGTTAAATCATCAGCGGGAACATAAATAGCTTGAACAGACGTGATAGAGCCCGTTTTGGTACTTGTAATACGTTCTTGCAAAGCTCCCATATCCGTGGCCAAGGTTGGTTGATACCCCACAGCAGAAGGAATACGTCCCAAAAGAGCTGAAACTTCCGCACCAGCTTGTGTAAAACGAAAAATATTATCCACAAAGAAAAGCACATCTTGCCCTTCATCACGAAAACTTTCTGCAATCGTCAAACCTGAAAGCGCTACACGTGCACGTGCCCCTGGTGGCTCATTCATCTGTCCATAAACAAGTGCACATTTTGAGCCTGCAGTTGAATCATGTTCTCTCGGATCCACATTCACACGGCTTTCAATCATTTCATAATATAAATCATTCCCTTCACGTGTACGCTCTCCTACACCAGCAAACACTGAATAACCTCCATGTGCTTTTGCGATATTGTTGATAAGCTCCATAATTAAAACGGTCTTACCGACACCAGCTCCTCCAAACAAACCAACCTTTCCTCCCTTAGAATAAGGTGCGAGTAAATCAATCACTTTAATTCCTGTAACAAGAATTTCTGATTCGGTTGATTGTTCTATATATGTAGGAGCTTCTTGATGAATTGAACGTTTTTTAGTCGCCATAATTGGCCCAAATTCGTCAACAGGTTCCCCAATCACATTCATAATACGACCTAGAGTTGCTTCTCCAACAGGCACACAAATTTGCGCCCCCGTATCATAAACCTTTTGACCACGAACAAGACCCTCTGTTGTATCCATCGCAATGGTACGAACTGTATTTTCACCCAAATGTTGAGCGACTTCTAGAACAAGTCGATTTCCCAAATTTTCTGTTTCCAACGCATTAAGAATATTAGGTAATTCTCCTTCAAAATGCACATCAACAACAGCTCCTATAACTTGCCTAATTTCACCAACAGATCCCTTTGAACGAATAGTCTTAGAATCAACATCCGCAAAACTAGAAGATTTTTGGCTACCTTTTGCCGACTTTGCTGAGGAAATCTTTTTTACGCCTGAACGAGCAACTGATTTTTTTTCTTCACCTTTTGCTGCTCTTTTTTTGGACGTTTCTGCTTTCATCATTAATCTTTACCTTCTCACTTTAAAGCGCTTCAGCGCCCGCAATAATTTCAATCAATTCCGTTGTAATCTGTGCCTGACGCTGACGATTATAGCTTACAGTCAATTTATTAATCATTTCACCGGCATTACGTGATGCATTATCCATAGCGCTCATTTTTGCGCCCATTTCACCTGCAACATTTTCAAGCAAAGCATGGAAGACTTGTATAGAGAGATTACGCGAAACAAGTTCATCCACGAGAGAAACTGCATCCGGTTCATAATCATAAACAGCCGATTGTACAATCTCACTTTTTTTTCCTTTTGGAATACCACCAATCTCATCAGAAAACTCCTTTTGAGTATCTACTGGAATTAAATTGATAGCCTTTGGACACTGATTAACGACTGATACAAATTCAGAATAAAAAAGCGTACAAACATCAAACACTCCTTCATTGAAAAGATCAATAATACACTGACTTACTTTAGCTGCTTCTGCAAAACTGATCTGTTTCACAGAGCGCAAATCAATATGATCAATCATCAGAGCTTTAAAATCACGAAGTAAAATATCTGCTCCCTTTTTTCCAACAGTTAAAATTTTAACCGTTTTACCTGCAGAAAGAAGGCCATTAATATGTTCACGTGCACGACGAACAATCTGCGTATTAAAAGCACCACACAAACCACGTTCAGCTGTACAAACAACCAAAAGATGCTTATCATCTCGCCCTGTACCGCACATTAAAGGCGGCGCGTCCACTGGATCAAGATCAGCAGACACATGCGCTAAAAGAGTAGCCATATGCTGAGCATAAGGTCGCGCAGATTTAGCTGCTTCTTGCGCACGGTGCAACTTCGCTGCTGCAACCATTTGCATAGCTTTGGTAATCTTCTGCGTTGCCTTAACCGAGGCAATACGGTCTCTAAGATCCTTTAGCGACGCCATTTACGCATTCCACCAATCAATTAAGAAAAATTCTTTGCATAATTATCAAGAACAACAACCATTTGAGTTTTAATTTGATCCGTTATTTGTTTCTGTTCAGCGATCGCATTTAAGAGCTCTTCATGATGACTGCGTAGGAGTGTTAAAAGCCCTTGTTCAAATCGCCCAACATCAGAAACAGCTAATGAATCAAGATAACCATTTACACCAGCAAAAATAACAACAACTTGTTCTTCTACTTTAAGTGGTGAGAATTGTAGCTGCTTTAAAAGCTCTGTCAAACGTGCGCCACGATTTAAAAGATGCTGCGTTGACGCATCTAAATCTGAACCAAATTGCGCAAAAGCTGCCATTTCTCGATATTGAGCTAATTCACCCTTGATAGAACCAGCAACTTGCTTCATTGCCTTAATTTGGGCAGCAGAACCAACACGTGAAACAGAAAGACCAACATTCACTGCAGGGCGAATCCCTTGATAGAATAAATTTGTTTCCAGAAAAATCTGACCATCGGTAATCGAAATCACATTGGTTGGAATATAAGCAGAGACATCATTGGCTTGTGTTTCAATCACTGGCAGTGCTGTTAAAGATCCAGAACCATTATCAGCATTAAGCTTTGCAGCCCGCTCCAAAAGACGAGAGTGCAGATAAAAAACATCTCCTGGATAAGCTTCACGACCAGGAGGACGACGCAACAAAAGAGACATTTGACGATAAGCAACAGCCTGTTTGGAAAGATCATCATAACCAATCAACGCATGTTGACCATTATCACGAAAATATTCTCCCATTGCACAACCAGCAAGGGGAGCAATAAATTGCATCGGAGCAGGATCAGACGCTGTAGCTGCAACAATAATTGAATAGTCAAGTGCTCCACGTTCTTCCAAAATTTTAACAAATTGCGCAACCGTTGAACGTTTTTGACCGATTGCCACATAGATACAATATATTTTGTCTTGATCTTGCCCAGTAGCATTTTCATGAAAACGCTTCTGATTTAAAAATGTATCGAGCAAAATCGCTGTTTTTCCTGTTTGACGATCACCAATCACCAATTCACGCTGTCCACGTCCAATGGGAATTAAGGCATCAATAACCTTTAATCCAGTTGACATTGGCTCATGCACAGATTGACGTGGAATAATACCAGGAGCCTTGACATCAACACGACGACGCTCTTTTGCCTTAATAGGACCTTTTCCATCAATGGGATTACCTAGTGCATCTACAACACGACCAAGCAAAGCAGGTCCTACAGGGACATCCACAATAGCCCCGAGCCGTTTAACGGTATCGCCTTCACGAATATCACGATCTGATCCAAAAATCACAATCCCAACATTATCCGTTTCCAAATTCAGTGCCATTCCCTGCACACCATTGGAAAACGCGACCATTTCACCTGCCTGGACATTATCCAAACCATAAACGCGAGCAATTCCATCACCCACAGATAAAACCCAACCAACTTCTGAAACTTCAGCTTTTTGATCAAAGTCTTTGATTTGTTTCTTTAGGATTTTTGAAATTTCAGACGGTCTAATATCCATCAGCTGACCTCTTTTTTCAATGAAAGCTTAAGTGAAGATAATTTTGTTATAAGGGACGCATCAATTTGGCATGACCCTAAACGAATGATAAAACCACCAAGAATTGTTGGATCAACGGAAAGTTGTAACATAATTTTTCCTCTGACAACACTCTCCAATGCCGTGCGCAACATTTCTTTCTGAGAAGCATTTAACGGATGTGCAGAAATAATTTGCACAAAAAACTCTCTACGGAAAAGAACAAGATGACGCTGAAAAGCACGTAAAATACTGGGTAATGCAAAAAGCCTACGATTAGCTGCAATAACACCTAAAAAATTGCGAAAAATGCGGCCTGCCTCTCCATGAACAAACTCTATACTTTCACAAAGAGCATTTAATGCTTTCTTCTGTTCTTTTACTGAAAAAAACGGACTATGCACAAAATATTTTAAATCTTCATTTTGCTCCAAAATATTCAAGAAAGACGCCACTTCCTTTTCAACATGTTCAATACAACCTGCTTCTTGAACCAAATCAAAAAATGCCTTTGCATAACGCTGGCTCACTAGCGGCAATGGGACAAGAGAAACTGAATCTGACACGAAATACCGCCTCTTTTCCTTAAGAGATTCTCTGATATTGATCAGAAAAAATGGACCACATATTTCAAATTCCAAAAATCTTTTTCTTGAAACTCAGAACAAAAAATTTCCCAATCTCTAGCATAGACATCATCGACTCGCAACACCACAAAGCAATGCTTTTTGAAAATTTTTAGATAAAATAACTAAAATGACTTTTTAATTGACGGATGAGGAACACAATTTTTTTTGAGTCCATTTTTGATATTAGCTGATACCTGATTTAATTTTTCCATATCCCCTTCATGAAATGTATCGAACACTGAAGAGGAAACTTCTTTTCCAACTTTAGATAATAAAATATCCATTTTAAAACTTTCATCCATCAAAAGAGCTTCCACAACATCTACCGAAAGATCCAATATACGTGCTTTTTCCATCAATTTGCGATGATTTTGTAAATGCCGCAAAATTTGTGCTGTCAATGGTCCAACAACAGTCCTATGATAAATATTCAATGACTTATTAAAGGCCATAATATCTTGCAAAATTATATCATCATAAAAGACTGCATAAGCATAAATCAACTGACGGGAATGCGTAACTGGAAAACCACAAAGAGACCGCATTGCTTGTTGTGGAGAAGCAATGATTGGCTGAAAAACTTTTTCCACTTCTCTCATTAAGCGATAAGTAAAAATAAAAACAGTCGCATCGATGCTTTGCATTTCCTTTTTTTCATTGTTTTTAATCACATCAGAAATCGATGCTTGTGCTCCTGTCCCGATAAACCAGGTAAAAATAAAAATTATAAATCCAATCTTTTTCAAAACCACTCCCCTTTTAAAATATGCTTTATAACAAACAAATGTCTCTATTTGCCTTTTCATTGCCTTTTCAGAGAAAACTTTGCGGATCAATATCAATCTGAACCCGAACCGAACTAGGCTTCTTTGGTGCACGAGATAGGATGACACGAATAAACCCTTGCAAATCAAAAGAGCGCTGCCCATGAAATAACAGCCGAAAACGATAACGACCCCGCACAAGTGCCAACTGTGCTTCTGCAGGTCCCATCACCGATACACCTTTCACCGATGGTGCAACTCGGCGCAATGCACGGGCATAATTTTCTGCAACTTGACGTTTTTCCGAAGAAACAATCAAAGCTGCAAATCGTCCATAAGGAGGCAAAACGTCATGCTGGCGCATTGCAATCTCACGCTCATAAAAATCCTCACGCTGTTGTGAAAGTAAAGCTTTTATAACCGGATGATCTGGTTGATAAGTTTGCAACAATCCTAAACTTTCTAATCCCATACGCCCGGCTCGCCCTGTGACTTGAGACAAAAGCTGAAAAGTGCGTTCACTTGCACGTAAATCACCATTGGCAAGACCCAAATCAGCATCAATCACCCCAACCAAAGACAATCTAGGGAAATGATGCCCCTTAGCAACTAACTGTGTTCCAATAACAATATCTACATCCCCCCTTGCAATTGCTTCTAATTCTCGTCGTAATTGACTAATTCTTCCTTTTAAATCAGTAGATAGAATAAGCAACCGTGCCTGTGGAAAAAGTATCTGTGTTTCCTCGGCAATTCTTTCCACCCCTGGCCCACAAGCCACTAAATGATCCAATGTCCCACATTCTGGACAAGCTTCTGGAAGAGGCTCATAATAACCACAATGATGACATTTAAGCTGTCCTCGCAAACGATGCTCAACCAACCAACTCGAACAATCCGTACAATGAAAGCGATGTCCACACACCCGACAAAGTGTTAAAGGCGCATATCCACGCCGATTGAGAAACAAAAGCGCCTGCTCACCCTTTTCTAAAGTTTTTCTCAAAGCCTGTTCAAGAACACAAGAAATAAAGCGTCCTTTTTCTACACCCCCTTTACGCATATCAATCACGCGCAAATGCGGCAACGCTACTGCTTGAAACCGTGAAGGCAAATGCACCCGCTGATAACGCCCCCATAGAACATTCACCTGACTTTCAATTGAAGGAGTCGCTGACGATAAAATAACAGGACAACGCTCAAAAGATCCCCGCGCTACAGCCATATCCCGGGCATGATAAAAAATACGTTCTTCTTGTTTATAAGCACCATCATGCTCTTCATCAACGACAATTAATCCAAGATCCAGAAAAGGTAAAAAAAGCGCTGAACGTGCTCCTGCAACAACCCGCACTTTTCCTTCTACAACTTGCCGCCATACACGTTCACGACGACGTGGTGTTAAATCAGAATGCCATTCAGCTGCTGAAACTCCAAAACGTGCATGAAAACGGTCTAAAAATTGCTGTGTTAAAGCAATTTCTGGCAATAAAATCAAAACCTGTTTGTTGCCCCTTAGCGCTTGCGCAACCGCCTCAAAATAGACTTCTGTTTTTCCAGACCCCGTGACTCCATCAAGCAAAAAAACCTGAAATTGAGAAGATAAAACGCCTTCTCGCAACAAATTTGCTGCCGATTTCTGTGCTCCTTCTAAAACAGGTGGACAAAAATCAGGATCAGGCAGAGCAACCACTGCCTGTACTGGAACCACAACCTCTTCAAAAACCCCAAGTGATTTTAAAAGATCTACCACTGAAGGAGAAGTTCTCGCGGCATGAGCAAGATCAGAACGAGTCCGAATCATTCCATCACGTGCCAAGTCTAAAACACGCGATCGCGCTGGTGTTAACCGTTCTACGTTCCCTCCACAATAACGCAACCCCACCATCTTCTCTTCTGGATCTAAAGCTGTCGGCACACGTAAAACCAACCCTGCAACAAGACCGAAAGGCGTCATAGTATACTGACTGAAAAAACGCAAAAATGCGATCATCTCAGCTTTTAATGGCGGACAATCAAAAACATGCGTCACAAAGCGCAATTTATCACGCGCCACAAGAACATCGGTTACTCTCTTTAAACTCTCCCTTTGTTCTTCCTCAGATATCGGCTCACCAATAGCAACCACAAAACCACAAATCTCGCGTCCTGCAACAGGAACACGCACAAAAGAGCCAACTTTTATCTCTATATGCGGCTCTACCCCATAGCTATAAGCCTGAAAAACTGGGATCGGTACCACAACCGAAACAATTTGCATTTCTGTCACAATTGACATCACCTTTTTATCGATAGTGCTTTGGTCTTATTGTTTGTATTTTTCTATTCTTGTACCCTATTTTTTCTCTGACCTGTTCTTTATATAACCAATACAATAATTATCCCAGAATGAAACAATGTGATAATATACTTTTTTCATTTACTTGCCTTCTTCTAAAGACGTTTTGTATCACTCCTCTATCCATCAATCGGCCCCTTGCTTTTGCTATAAAGAATAGCGCATAACATATACAAGAAGAACCAAGAGAAGTATTAAACAACAAACTTTTAAAAGCCCAAGGAGATTTGAAATGAAATTTTTTGTGGATAGTGCGCATAAAGAAGATATCCAAGAATTACAAAATTTAGGATTGGTCGATGGTGTCACAACCAATCCTTCTCTCATTCTCAAATCTGGACGTAATATTCTGGAAACCATCAAAGAAATTTGTGCTCTCGTCAACGGACCAGTGTCCGCTGAAGTTGTTGCAACTGACTTCAATAATATGATGAAAGAAGCGGCTGTTTTAGCAAAAATTGCTGACAATATTTGCATCAAGCTCCCCTTAACACTTGATGGATTAAAAGCTTGTAAAGCCCTCACTGAACAAGGGCTAAAAACAAACCTTACCCTTTGTTTTTCAGCTAATCAAGCTTTGTTAGCTGCAAAAGCGCATGCAACATTTATTTCACCTTTTATCGGAAGAATCGATGATTGTGGATACAATGGTATCGAACTTCTCCACGAAATTCGCACTCTTTATGACCAATATAATTTCAAGACTCAAATTTTGGCTGCCTCCATCCGCTCTGTCAATCATGTTAAAGAAGCAGCATTGAGTGGTGCAGATGTTGCAACTATTCCCCCAGCAATCTTAAAAAATCTAGTTAAACATCCTCTAACTGACCAAGGCTTAGAGACATTTGCGGCAGACTGGGCAAAAACGGGACAAAATATCGCTTAAAAAGCATTTAAAAACCCTACAAATAGTGTACTTCTTCTTCAAACATCTCAACTAAAATGTTTTTAAACGGATAAGAGATATAAATTTAATAAAATAAAATTTTACTCTAACTGAGCCATATCGTGTCCAAAACTTCTTCATAAAAATATGCAACTTATTTTAATATTCGAAGAATATGAGCTTTTAAAAAGGAGAAATTTTTGCAAGATCTTTTGCAAGCAACATAAAAATGCGTTCAGCCAATTCTTCTGCAACGCGTTTTTGCGCATTTTTTTCAGCTTGCACTGTTGCATATTCTTGACGAAGTCGATCAAAAGAAGCACTCATTGTTCCTGTCCCTTTCGCAATAAGTTCATTTTTCATATTTTTTAAAATATAAGAAGCTTTACTCACGATTGTTCCAACAGAAGGGTATCCTATTCCATCCTCTTCCAGGTCACTGTCTATTTCGAAAGATGTTCGTGTAAAAACCGATGTTTGCAATGACAATTGGTAAATTGGCATGGAAGGCTTTCCTCCACGCCCATAGAGAAGAAACAATAAATGATTACGCACCATTTGACTGAAATGATCAGAGGGTTCTTCAATCACAATAGCTGCAAATTTCTCAGAAAGTCCTCTAGAAATCTTTTCTGATGTTCCAACGTGCAAAAGAGAAATCGTAGATGTCGATCCCTGTGAAACCTGACGATAAAGTGGTTCAATGGTACATCCACTAAGAAAAGCAAACAAACAAGAAAAAACAGCAGCAATAAATCCATTAAATAATGACATTAACAATCCTTTTTGGAACAATAATCATTTTCTTAATAGATTTTCCAACTAAGTGTGCTTGCACAAAATCAAGAGCACAAACCGCTTCTTCAATTGCCACATTATCAGCGACCGCAGCAAGAGTTACATTACCCCGCTTTTTACCATTAATTTGCACCGGTAAAGTAATATATTCTTCAACCGTTAATGCAGAATCATAAGAAGGCCAAGGACACTGCGACATCAGTGTATTCCCGCCCAAAGCAGCATGACATTCTTCTGCTAAATGAGGCATCATAGGGGCAATCATTGCAATGAAAAAATCCACTGCTTGACGCAGTGCAGACTTCATTTCATCTTCAGCATTTTCTATATTATTTAGAGAGGAAGCTATCACATTCAATAATTCATAAAGGCGTGCAACAGCTCGATTAAAGGCAAGTTTTTCTAAATCATCTTCTACAGCACAAAGTGTGCGATGGGCTGCTTTGGAAAGCTCTAAAGCAGCTCCTTGCTGTCCTGCACATGGCTTTACCTCCTTTAAAACCGGAGAACTTAAAGCCACTAAACGCCAAACACGCTGCACAAAACGGTGCGCACCTTCAATTCCAGATTCCGTCCAAATGACATCACGCTCAGGAGGAGAGTCTGACAACATAAACCAGCGTACAGTATCCGCTCCATAGGAAGCAATAATATCATCAGGATCAACGACATTCTTTTTTGATTTTGACATTTTTTCAATTGAACCAATCATCACTTCACTTTGATCGGTGAGCTTATAGGCGCAACGCTTTCCATCCTTTTCAACAATTACGACATCTGCTGGCGAAACCCACCCTTTTTCATCTTGATAGGTTTCATGAACAACCATACCCTGCGTAAATAAACCTTCGAAAGGCTCATCTACCGAAACATAGCCTATCATCTTCATCGCACGTGTGAAAAAACGTGCATATAAAAGATGCAAAATTGCATGCTCAATACCACCAATATATTGCTGAACAGGCAACCATTGTGCTGCTATTTTCTGATCTATTGGTTCTTGAGCATGAGGTGTAGTAAAGCGTGCATAATACCAAGAAGAATCAACAAAAGTGTCCATTGTATCGGTTTCACGTTTTGCCAATTGACCACAACAAGGACAAACTACTGTTTGCCACTCATCATGGCACGCAAGTGGATTACCAGGCTGATCAAAAGTAA
The DNA here is from genome assembly GCF_045945445.1 of Bartonella bennetti. Taxonomy (NCBI): domain Bacteria; kingdom Pseudomonadati; phylum Pseudomonadota; class Alphaproteobacteria; order Hyphomicrobiales; family Bartonellaceae; genus Bartonella; species Bartonella bennetti. The sequence continues at coordinate 1,375,497 of NZ_CP174576.1, forward strand.
CATCATCGGGTAACACAACGGGCAAATCAGCACGTGGGACAGGCACAACACCACAATCCGTACAATGGATCATAGGGATCGGACAGCCCCAATAACGCTGACGCGAAATTCCCCAATCACGTAATCGAAATTGCACTGTTTTTTGTGCTTGAGGCTGATCCTTGAGCAACTGTTTCTCAAGCCGTTCAGCAACCATTTGAAAAGCTTCCTGCACTGTCAAACCATCTAAAAAGCCTGAATTAATCATCACGCCATCGCCCACATAAGCTGTTTCAGCAATGACAAAATTCTCAGCATCACTTTTTGTTGGTACAATTACTGGGCGCACAGCAAGATTATATTTTCGAGCAAAATCCAAATCTCTCTGATCATGAGCAGGACATCCAAAAATAGCCCCTGTGCCGTAATTCATGAGAACAAAATTAGCGATATAAACAGGAAGATGCACTGTCGGATCAAAAGGATGAATAGCAAAAAGTGGCGTACGAAATCCTTTTTTTTCCACTGTCTCAAACGCCGCTTCTGTAGTCCCATTACACCGACAGCTTTCGATAAAAGTATCAAGTGCCTTATCCTTTTGTGCTAAAGCTTTTGCAATTGGATGATCAAAAGAAAGTGCTAAAAAAGAAGCACCAAAGAGAGTCTCAGGACGCGTTGAATAACAAACAATTTCATCAAATGCATCACCTATATCATCCGCTGTATTGGTGTTATGCAAAGCCCAACGAATAAGAAGTCCTTGTGATTTGCCAATCCAATTTTTTTGCATAATGCGTACTTTTTCCGGCCACTGATCAAGCTTTTCAAGTCCTGCCAATAAGTCGTTACTAAAATCACTAATTTTAAAAAACCACTGTGTTAATTCGCGTTGTTCAACCAATGCACCAGAACGCCAACCACGACCATCAATAACCTGTTCATTAGCTAAAACTGTTTGATCAACAGGATCCCAATTGACCTTAGCCACCTGACGTGAAATAAGCCCCTTCTGATAGAAGTCCAGAAATAGCATTTGTTGACGATGATAATATTCTACATCACATGTGGCAAATTCACGGGACCAATCCAAAGAAAAACCCAGTTTTTGCAATTGCTTTCGCATTACCCTGATATTTTCATAGGTCCATACTTTAGGATGTACTTTACTTTGCATGGCAGCATTTTCAGCAGGCATTCCAAAAGCATCCCATCCCATTGGATGAAGCACATGAAATCCCTTTGCCCGCTTATATCGCGCAACAACATCCCCCATAGTATAATTGCGCACATGCCCCATATGAATACGTCCAGAAGGATAAGGAAACATTTCTAAAACATAATATTTTACACGCTCACTATCATCAGCAGCTTGAAAAATTTTCTTTTCATCCCAAATCGCTTGCCATTTTTTTTCCTGTGCACGTGGATTATAGCGCTCGCTTATCATTCTTATTATACTCTTTATAAAATTAACTTCAAAATTTTCATGAAGATTCACCACGGATTAACTTTATCGTCAACCTTTTCATGAATTATTTTAAAGCTTTTATAAAAAATTATCTAATTCCTGCATAAAAAACAGAAAGCATACCCCTATGAATACATCTAATATTTCCTCTATTGACGCATGGAGAAACCTTCAACAAGAGATTGCCAAAACATGTCAGGACTACCATCGTCCCGTGGAGAATATTCAACTCATTGCTGTTTCAAAAACTGTTTCCGCAAACAATATTATTCCTCTTCTGCAAGCAGGACAGTTCCTTTTTGCTGAAAATCGTGTGCAAGAAGCAGCCGAAAAATGGCCCTCCTTACGACAAACATTTAACACAATCGAACTTCATCTCATTGGCCCCTTACAATCCAACAAAACAGCAGAAGCTGTTAAAATCTTCGATGTCATTCAAACTGTTGATCGAGAAAAAATAGCTAAAAACCTAGCAGAAGAAATGCACAAACAAAAAAAGCATCTTCCCTGCTATGTCCAAGTCAATATAGGATTAGAACCACAAAAAAGTGGCATTTTTCCACAAGAAGTAAAAGCCTTTGTTGCTCAATGCAAAAATAATTATGGACTTGATATCATTGGATTGATGGCGATCCCCCCTATTCAAGAAAATCCTGGCCCTTATTTTGCTCTTTTAGCAAAACTTGCAAAAGAAACTGGCCTTCCAAAACTCTCTATGGGCATGTCCAATGACTTTAAAATCGCTCTCCAATTTGGTGCAAATGTTCTTCGTATTGGATCAGCTTTATTTGGTCCTCGCTCCTTTTAAGAATTGTTTCTTTAAGCCTTTCAATCTTTTACGAACCCACATAAAAAAGCTTTTTTGTGACATTCATTGCATAAAATTAATCATTCAAGCCTACGACTTAACCTACGTTGAATATAAACTTTCATTCTTATCAAAGCACCCATGAAAAAGTGATCCCTAAAATAGAATAATAAGATAGCAATACAGCAACTTTTTTGACATCAACAAAAGAGGAGGAAAATAATGTCTGAAAAAACTTATCCAGTACCAATGCATCTCAAAAAAACAGCTTTCATTGATTATGAAACCTACCAACAACAATACCAAGAAAGCATTAACAATCCAGAGGCTTTCTGGGCAAAACACGGTCAACGTATTGAATGGTTTAAACCCTATACAAAGGCAAAAAACGCTTCATTTAATGACTCTGTATCGATTAAATGGTATGAAGATGGAATTACAAATGTGGCCTATAATTGCATTGATCGTCATTTAAAAAATCGCGGTGATCAAATCGCACTCATTTGGGAAAGCGATGATCCCAATATTGATCAAAAAATAACTTATAATGTCCTTTATGAAAAAGTCTGTCGTTTCGCGAACATCTTAAAAAAATATGGAATTAAAAAAGGGGATAGAGTCACCATCTACCTCCCAATGATTCCTGAAGCAGCTTACGCTATGCTCGCATGTGCCCGTATTGGAGCTATTCATTCAGTTATCTTCGCTGGTTTTTCTGCTGAAGCTATTGCAGGACGTCTCATTGATTGTGAATCAACTTTTATCATTACTGCTGATCAGGCTTTACGTGGAGGAAAGGCAATTAATTTAAAAGAAAATATTGATCAAGCCATTCATATAGCAGCGCACCACAATGTGCATATCAACCATGTTATGGTCATACAACGTACAAATGAAAAAATTGACTGGGTTACAGAACGTGACTTCTGGTATCATGAAGAGGTTCTTCATGCTCCAACTGATTGCCTCCCAGAAAAAATGAATGCAGAAGACCCTCTTTTTATTCTATATACTTCAGGATCAACAGGAAAACCAAAAGGCGTTCTGCATACAACAGGCGGATATCTTGTCTATGTATCGATGACACATCAATATGTTTTCGATTACCATCCCAATGAAATTTATTGGTGTACAGCTGACATTGGTTGGATCACTGGCCACTCTTATCTGGTGTATGGACCTTTATGTAATGGTGCAACCACTTTAATGTTCGAAGGCACACCAACTTTCCCTGATAAAGGCAGATTCTGGGATATTGTCGATAAACACAAAGTCAATACACTCTACACCGCACCAACGGCCATTCGTACTTTAATGGGCGCAGGAGATTCATATGTCACACGCTCTCAAAGAACATCTCTACGCCTCCTAGGAACAGTAGGCGAACCGATCAATCCGGAAGCATGGGAATGGTTCTATCATACTGTTGGAAACAGCCATTGTCCCATTCTTGACACATGGTGGCAAACAGAAACAGGAGGACATATAATCACTCCTCTCCCCGGAGCTACAACACTCAAACCGGGATCGGTTACACATCCGTTTTTTGGCATCCATTTACAAATCGTTGATGCTCAAGGAAATGTTTTGGAGGGAGAAGCAGAAGGAAATCTTTGTATTGCCGATTCATGGCCTGGTCAAATGCGTACCCTTTATAATAATCATAAGCGCTTTATCCAAACATATTTTTCCACATATAAAGGAAAATATTTTACAGGCGATGGTTGTAAACGTGATAGCGATGGCTATTATTGGATTACAGGACGAATTGATGATATACTTAATGTTTCCGGTCACAGGCTAGGAACTGCTGAGCTTGAATCAGCCCTTGTGTCACACCCTTCTGTTTCAGAAGCGGCTATTGTAGGATATCCTCACTCTATTAAAGGACAGGGAATTTATAGTTTTGTAACCTTAATGGAAGGGATAACACCAAGTGAAAAATTATACCAAAATCTTATTCAACATGTAAGAAAAGAAATTGGGGCTATTGCGATAATAGATAAACTTCAATTTACTGCCCAATTGCCCAAAACACGATCAGGAAAAATTATGAGACGCATTTTGCGAAAAATTGCTGAAAATAATCTTGATGCCCTAGGAGATATTTCAACCCTTTCCGAGCCGCAAGTCATCAATGACCTTATTGCCAATCGGCAAAATACAGAACATAATTGAGGGTATTCAATAGAATAATAACACTGAAAAAAGAAAGTAAAATATTATGTATTTAAGAGAGAATTTCCATCATATTCACTCCAAAAACAGAAGTGGTACTTAAAAGTGATTCGTTTTGAAAATGTTGGTTTGCGTTATGGAATGGGACCTGAAGTCCTCCACGATATCAGCTTTCACATTCCCGAAGGATCCTTTCAATTTATAACTGGAGCTTCTGGATCAGGAAAAACATCATTGATGCGTCTTATGTTTCTTGCACTCAAACCAACGCGCGGTCACATTGATTTATTTAGAAATGATACAGCATTACTTAAACGAAAAGAACTTCCTGCTTTACGACGACGTATTGGGGTTGTTTTTCAAGATTTTCGACTGCTTGATCATATGACAACTTATGAAAATGTTGCTTTGCCTTTACGCATCAAGGGACAAGAAGAAGCAACCTATCGCAGTGAAGTGGAGGATCTTTTGCGGTGGGTTGGTCTTGGAAATTATATTCACGTTTTACCACCCGTACTCTCAGGTGGAGAAAAACAAAGAGTAGCGATTGCACGTGCTCTTATTGATCAACCCGAAATTCTTCTCGCAGATGAACCTACAGGCAACGTTGATCCATCTTTAGCATCGCGTTTACTTCGTTTATTTATTGAATTAAATCGTTTTGGCACAGCTGTCATCATTGCCACCCACGATATCTCATTGATGGAGCAAGTTGCAGCGCGGCGTCTAATTCTTCACCAGGGACGGATGACAATTTATGAATAAATCTTCGCTCATGTTCTACATTCCAAACTGGATTTTTACAGTTAATAAAGAAAAAAGAACGCCTATTATTCCAAGTAGTAATATCTCTGGGCAAGCATTAGTTGCAGTCATTGCTATCATGACATTCCTTTCAAGCTTAACATTAATCAGCGTTGATCTAGTGCAACACACCGCCAATAATTGGAACAGCGAAATTAGCTATGAAGCAACAATTCAAATTCGTCCAATTGAAAATGTTGATATTGAAAAAGCTCTCTCTGATGCTGTCAAATTGGTGAAAACATTTCGAGGTGTACAAAACGCCAAAATTATTGATCAAATAGCCACTGAAAAATTACTTGAACCATGGCTTGGAACAGGTATATCCTTCAAAGAATTTCCCATTCCCCGGCTAATCATTGTCACTTTGAAAGAAAATGAAAAAACTGACTTTCAAGCAATCAGTCACGCTATTAAAACACAAATTCCAGGCGGACAATTTAATGATCACAGCTTTTGGGTAAATCGATTTATCACTATGGCACAAACAACTGTTTTTATTGGTTTTACAATTCTAGCTCTCATTCTTGGCTCACTAATCCTTACAATTATTTTTGCTACACGTAACGCGCTAGCAGAAAATGCACATATCATTAATGTCTTATATTTTCTTGGTACTGAAACCGTTTTCATTGCCCAACAGTTTGATTGGCATTTTTTTAAAACTGCATTCCGCGGTGCATTGTACGGCGGTGTGATAAGTACACTGCTATTTAATGCTTTTCTCCTTTGGACAAATTACAATTTAGGATTAGAAAAAACGCGTCAAATTATCGCTTTATTTGGACACTTTTCCATTAGTTTCACCACCTATGGAAAAATTCTCATTCTTATTTTTTGTGTCGCTATCGTCACGATGCTCACCAATCGAATTACTATTCTAGCACAACTTAAAAAAATCGATCAATGCGAAAACGGCCTATTTTAATTTTATGACCCACAACACTCCTGATTCCAATTTTGCCTATGATAGGCTGCAAAACTCTCTTCTTGAGCACAAAATAAATGTTACGAAAAAACGTAAACGATTTTTTTACTATTTGCCACCAACAGTACTCTTTATTTTGATCATCATTCTAATTTTTTGTCTTACTTTTGTTGCTTTTACTGAAAAAGTTGAGCAACTTACCCCTCCGCATCCCTTACCGAAAGTTGACGCAATTATTGTCCTTACAGGAGGGAAAAACAGAATAGAAACAGGATTAGAGCTTTTACAAAAAAAGCTTGGTTCGCGGCTATTAATCAGCGGAGTGAACACAACAACACATCCTAATAAACTGATCCGTATAATGAATATCAATCCTCAACTCTTTTCCTGTTGTGTTGATATTGATCATCAAGCAATCAACACTCAAGGGAATGCTAAAGAAAGTGCTCATTGGATCAACAAGCATCGCTATAAAACACTTTATATCGTTACTCATGATTATCATATGATTCGTTCTTTACTTGAGTTTAAATATTTAATGCCTAATATCAATTTTATTGCCTATCCTATAAAACAAGATGTTGCAGATAGCTGGATAAAACAAGCCAATCGAATACGTCTTCTTGCCCTTGAATATGTCAAAAACATCAGTGTAAAAATAAGAATAATATTGTCTTCTTTGTAAAAAAAATTTCAAATGTCTTTTTACTTTAGACAATTAATCTTTTTTCCCTATTCCCCTGAATTATAGATATTGTTAACTCTTAATATCCCAAAAACTACTCAATAATCTGATCTTTCATTCTGAACAATATCGCCCTTTAGTCTTACAATCACGAAAAGAGTCATCATCCTTTTGAGGAAGGATTCTTAATCACGTGCAAGAGCAACAACAGGATCAAGGCGTGAAGCTTTTCGTGCTGGAAAAAAACCAAAACACACCCCAATAAAAGCTGCAAAGAGAACAGTCATTATGATGGAACGAACAGTATAAATCAATTGTATAGGAGAATTCCCCAATATAAATAAACCTCCAATAGCAAATCCAAAGAGAACCCCTAAACTTCCACCAATCAGACAAACCAAAATCGATTCAATTAAAAATTGTTGCAAAATATCACTCTGGCGTGCACCAATCGCCATACGTACTCCAATTTCATTAATCCGCTCAGAAACAGTGACTAACATAATATTCATCACGCCAATTCCGCCTACAATGAGCGAAATCGCTGCAATCGAAGTCACTAAAAGCGATAAAATCTCTGTACTATTCATAATTTTTGCACGAAACAATTCCGAATTTCTAATAAAAAAATCTTCTTGTCCATGCCGCATAATTAACAAACGCCGAATCATAGTTTCGGCTAATTGCGAATCGACATTATCAGCAACTTTAAGAATAATAGAACGAACATCTGTCCTCCCAAGAAAGCGCATTTGCACCGCCGTATAAGGCAAATAAATCTGTATTGTATCTGATACGCCTCCGTTGTTTTGTGAATCCACAACACCAATAATACGAGCTGGCACATTACCCACACGCACAATTTTTCCAATGGGATCGTCTTGACTATGAGGAAAAAGAACAGAAAGTGCCTCTTTTTCTATTATCAAATCAACGGCTCGATCACGCACGCTTGATTGATCAAATAACCTTCCTTTAATTACTTTTAGCCCTTGTATTTGAAAAAATTGTTCTCCTACACCAATAACAACAGCCTTTGTTTCAATTGCATTATAATACACCATCGAACTTACTGAAATCTGAGAAGTGACACCAGCAACATAAGGTAATTCAGAGAGTGCTTCCGCATCCGCCTCCACTAAACTGGTTATTTTTCCTGACTGTGGATCAGAAAAGCTTTTACCTGGCATAATTGTCAATGTATTGACCCCTAAACTATTTAAATTTTCAAGAATCTTTTTCTGGGTACCATTTCCCAAAGCAATCATTGCAACAACTGAAGCAATACCGATAATTACCCCAAGCATTGTTAAAAAAGTCCGCATTCGATGGGCATTCATAGCCAGTAAAGCCATAATAAACGCTTCACAAAAGCGTCCCATAAAAGCGCGGAAAATTCCCAACTGTTGAGTGCTTTTTAGATTATCTTCTTTTTGAAGAAATTTTTCCTTACTGTTTATTTTTTTAATTTTTGAAACATTATCAGAAATAATCTCTCCATCACTGATTTCAATAATACGATCTGCCCTTTCGGCCACCTGCATATCATGAGTTACAATGATAATAGTCCTTCCCTCTTGATGAAGCTCATCTAAAATATGCAAAACTTCTTGACCACTTTTTTTGTCTAAAGCACCGGTTGGTTCATCTGCAAGAATAATATCAGCATCATTCATTAAAGCACGAGCAATTGAAACACGTTGCTGCTGCCCCCCCGAAAGCTGATTGGGATAATGACTCATCCGATCATACATCCCTAAACGTGTTAAAAGACTCTGTGCACGTTGTTTTCTTATTTCTGCTGAACAGCCTGCATAAATAGCTGGAATTTCAACATTCCCGAGAGCTGTTAATTCTTTGAGCAAATGATAACGCTGGAAAATAAAACCAAAATGATTGCGTCGCAAAGCTGATAAATCATCTGCTGAAAGCAAAGCCGTTTCTTTACCAGAAATCCAATAACGCCCTGAACTTTGTCGATCAAGACACCCTAAAATATTCATTAACGTAGATTTTCCTGAACCTGACGCTCCTACAATTGCGACCATCTCGCCACGCTTAATGGTTAAATTGATGTTTTTTAAAACAGGAACCAATGTCTCACCTGCACGAAATTCACGTACTACATCTTCCAATACAAGAACAGCATCCTTCGATTCTGTTATCATGTTTTAAACCCTGTTTTCACTTTGTAAATTAGAAGATACGAGTAATCCATCTTATGCACCAACCACCACCACATCACCCTCATTGAGCCCAGAAACAATCTCAGCCATTACTTTATTATTAAGTCCGACTGTTACTTGTTTTGCAATCACTTTGTCTCGACCAACCAAAAGCTGCACCCATGCTTTATGCTCTTTCGTCTCATTGCGTAAAGCATCACTTGGAACCAACAATACATTCCGAGCACGTCCTAATATAATATGCACTTGAGCTGTCATATAAGTACGCAAAAAACGATCTTTATTGTTAACATGGATAAGCCCATTATAATAGATAGCCGATGACGCTAAAGAACTCGATCCTGACATGTTAGGATTAATACTAATATCACTACGAATATCTTCAGGAGCGGGTTCTATTGTCTCTAATGATCCCTCATAACGGCGCTGTATATCTCCTAAAATTGTGAAATAAAGGTCTTGTCCAGCATGAACTTTTAAAATATCTGCTTCTGAAATTTGCGCTTTAATTGTCATTTTTGACAAATCTCCTAAAATAACAATTGTTGGTGCTGACTGAGTTGCATTAATATTTTGCCCTTCTTCAACGACGGTTGCTAAAACTGTTCCTGAAGAAGGCGCTGTTATCTGTGTATAGCTTAAATTCACTTCTGCACTTTTCACATCAATTTGTGCTTGCACAATTTGTTGCTGAAGCTGAGCAATTTGAGCTTCACGTATTTTGACTTGCGTCACTGCATCATCAAAATTAGCACGTGAAACTGCGCGTGCTTCAATCATTTTACTTTGACGTGCTAAATTTTGTTTAGCCAAAACAAGATAAGCTTCATGCTCTTTTAAACTTGCATAATAATAGGACAAAACTGCTTTTTTTCTTTTCAGATCATTTTCCTGATCCGTAGGATCAATCTCTGCTATAAGATCTCCTTCTTCTACAACATCTCCAGCTGAAACACGAACAGAAACTACACGCCCTGTTGCACGCGCACCAACAGCCACCAATCGATAAGGACGTACAATTCCAGAAGCTAAAACCGTTTCTTCAATATCACCACGCGTAACCACTGCTGTCATATAATTTGGTGTATTTTTGCTCCCAAATAAAACAAAGAGCATCTTAAAGACAAAGATGATAAAAAGCACACTGCAAAATAAAAAAAGCTTTTTGCGTTTTATCGTTGAATATTTCTCCATAAAATATTTCATCATCGTTTCACCCTTACATGTGAACTGGTAATCTTATCAACGACTTCTGGAAAAGAAACATCAACTACACCATCCCATCCTCCCCCTAATGCCTTCATCAAAGCAATATAATGCTTAGCCAGAATGATATGACTATCACTCAATGACATTTGTGAAGAATAATAAGAACGATAAGCATTGAGTAATTCAAGAAAGCTGGTATTACCACTTTCAAAAAGGCCTTGCGAAAGTTGCAATGAATGTGAATAAGCTGCATTTGCAGCCAACAATTTTTTTAAACGCTGTTGTTCTTTATACAACCGCACCAATGCATTCTCTACTTCTTCTAAAGCTCCTAACACTGCCGCTCGATAAGCAATAAAAGCCTGATCACGCTGAGCACGTCCTACAGCAATAGAGGCAACCACCTGTCCTCCATTAAAAAAAGGAAAGCGAAAATTTGGTCCAAAGGACCAACCAATCGTTGAACCTTTTGCTAATTGACCAATGGATTCTACTGTTGTAGAAATATTACCCGTCAAGCTTAATGAAGGATAACGCTCTGCTTCACGTTGACCAACGCGCGCTGTCGCTTGAGCATATTGACGCTCGGCGCGTCGTAAATCTGGACGTGTTAACAAAATATCAGCAGGAATTCCCACAGAGATTGGCCATTTTGGCTTTGGAATCTGCTTCTTTGCAGCGTTTTTTTGCAAAAAATCCTGCAATGCTACAGGCACACGACCAGTTAAAACGGAAAGACGATGAATACTCATCGATAAATTCACTTCCATCTGTATGATATCTGCCTCTGTATTGATCATTTGCGCTTGTGCATTTGAATTATCCAGCTCTGAGATATCACCGGCTTCCAATTTAACCTTTATTAATTGAGCTGTTTTTCGCTGCAACGCAGCAATAGAGTGTGCAATCGACAGTTTTTTTTGCCAACCACGCATTTCAACATAATTCGTTGCGATATCCCCTAAAAGAGTAACCATTGTGGCTCGCAGATCCTCCACAGAGGCATCAAGGCCATAACGCGCTGCTTCAACTGCCCTTTTATGTCCCCCAAAAAGATCAAGCTCCCAGCTTGCATCAAAACCACCACGATATTGTCTCAAAGAAGTATCCGACTGGCTAGAACTATGATTGCCCACAATTGAACTTGAAACACTTGGTAAAAGATGTCCAATCACCTGCCCTAAACTAGCCCGTGCTTCACGAACCCGTGCTTTAGCAACAGCAATACTGTTATTTGCAACGATTGCATCATTAATTAACTCATTTAAAATCGGGTCATTAAAATTTCGCCACCAGCCCGCGAGTGCAGCCGGATGTTCAGAAATTTGCGCAGACGAATGTTGCCCCCAAATTGTTGGAACAGAAAAAGATGTTTTACGATAATCAGGACCGACAACACACCCTGGCAAAACAAAAAAAAACAGACAAAAAGGACACAAAAGTCCTTTTAATAAAACCTGTTTTACACCACTGGTCTCCATTCATTCCTCTGCATTTTCCGAAAATCAAGTCATTAGATTTCTTCATTCGATGCTTATTTTAAATTGCCTGAAAAATCAAATAAAGTTTGTACTGGAACATGATCTGAAGGTTGAGGCCATCCCCGTGATTCACGAAAAATTGCAAGTTCTTTAACGAAAGGCACTAAATTTGGTGAAGACCAGATATGATCAAGTCGCCGACCGCGATCAGCAAGTGCCCAATCGCGTGCACGATAACTCCACCACGTATAAAGCTTGGTAGGAATTGGAAATTTCATCCGCATCAAATCAACCCATCCACCTTCACAACATAAAGCTTGTAAACGCTCTGTCTCAATCGGCGTATGGCTAACAACCTTCAATAATTGCTTATGAGACCAAACATCCTCTGGCAAAGGAGCAATATTAAGATCACCCAACAAAAGAGACGCTAAACCATCTCCCTGATCCGAACGAATAGAAGACATTTCTTCTAAAAAATCGAGTTTATAACGAAATTTTTCATTCTTGTTTACATCAGGTTCATCACCACCAGCAGGAACATAAAAATTATGAATTCGAATTCTTCTCCCATGAAGTTCAATAACAACTGAAAGGTGACGACAATCCTCCTTTTGACAAAAGAAACGCCTTTCAATACTGACAAAAGGCAAACGAGAAATAATCGCTACGCCATGATAAGATTTTTGACCACTCAATGCGATATGCTGATAACCTGCCGCTTCAAAAAATTGACGTGGAAATAAATCATCTGGACATTTTATTTCTTGTAAGCATAACATATCCACAGAAAAAATATCCAAATACTGAAGAACCTGAGAAAGGCGGAGACGAATAGAATTAATATTCCAAGTAGCGATACGAAAAAGCATTAATTGTTATTCCGACTTCGTAACAGTATTTTTATAAGGAATTACGAACATTTCATTAGAAAATCTAACGTTTGTGCGCACATTCATGATTTGAACAGTTGTTTCTAAATTTTGTTGATCAAGAATTGCCCATTGCCGCAACGCATAACTTTGAGAATCAAAGATTATCTTTATCTGTCCTTTTCCAATCGTTTTATCCCGTAAAATAATCACAACTGTTTTCGGATCTTCTCGAAATGCTAACAAATTTTCTGACGATAAATTAATCGTATTACCTAATAAAAATTTCATTGGTGTTTGAGACAGATGATAAAAACTCCATGTATTTAAAGCACGATTATTAATTCCTACAGATTTACCATCTGCGATAATCTGTAATGGCACTCCTTTGTAACTAAAACGAATTTTCCCTGGACGCTCCAAATAAAATGTTCCTTTAGTCATTTTTCCCTTTGGACTAAATTGAATAAAATCACCTGTCATCGTTTTGATAGCGGCAAAACGATTAATAATATTCTGAGCCCGAACTAACTGCTTCGCTGACTGCGAAAAAGCAGGACTACTCAACAGAAAAAATAACAAAATAATACTAATTATTCTTCTCACCGAAAAAAAATAACCCCTCATACACAATGCTCCTCATGTGCTCACCATACTCCATTGATTTTTATATAGGCAATAGATGATAAGAACTTTCTAAAAATATGCTTTAAAAACTTTATTTAAATGGTTCTTCTGTAGCAGGCACCAAAATTTCTCGTTTTCCTGCATGATTAGCTGGACTAATAATTCCTTCTTCTTCCATCCGCTCAATTAATGAAGCAGCACGATTATAGCCAATACTCAAACGACGCTGAATATAAGAAGTTGAGGCTTTACGATCACGCAGAACCACCATCACAGCCTTTCTATAAGGCTCATCTTCTAAGAAAGAAACAGACGAAACATCACTTTCATGATCTGAAACTTCTTGTGTAATAGCCTCTAAATAATCAGGCCTTGCTTGTTCTTTCAGGTGTGCAACAACCTGTTCAACTTCATCATCTGCTACAAAAGGCCCATGAATACGTTGAATACGTCCCCCTCCCATCATGAAAAGCATATCCCCTTGCCCTAATAATTGTTCAGCTCCTTGTTCTCCCAAAATTGTCCGACTATCAATTTTTGAACTTACAGCAAAAGAAATGCGTGTAGGGAAATTAGCTTTAATTGTTCCTGTAATAACATCAACCGAAGGACGTTGTGTTGCCATAATGACATGAATACCAGCAGCACGTGCCATTTGTGCTAAACGTTGAACAGCTCCTTCAATCTCCTTACCAGCAACCATCATGAGATCTGCCATTTCATCAATAATAACAACAATATAAGGTAAAGGATTTAAATCGAGGGTTTCTGTTTCATACAACGGTTCGCCAGTCTTGTGATCAAATCCGATTTGAACCGTCCGTGTTAATACTTCACCCTGTTTTTGTGCTTCTTTTAAGCGAGCATTAAATCCATCAATATTGCGAACATTAACTTTTGACATTTTGCTGTAGCGCTCTTCCATTTCACGTACAGCCCATTTAAGAGCAATGACTGCTTTTTTAGGATCTGTCACCACAGGCGTCAATAAATGAGGAATACCATCATAAATCGAAAGCTCGAGCATTTTAGGATCGACCATGATTAATCGACATTGCTCAGGTGTTAAACGATAAAGAAGAGACAAAATCATTGTATTAATAGCAACAGATTTACCTGATCCTGTCGTACCTGCCACTAAAAGATGAGGCATTTTCGTTAAATCTGCAACAACTGCTTCACCCCCTATTGTTTTACCCAATGCAAGACCTAATTTTGCTTCGGTATCAAAAAATTCCCGCGCCTGTAAAATTTCCCGCAAATAAACTATTTCACGAGATGCGTTAGGCAATTCTATTCCAATAACATTACGTCCTGGAACTACAGCAACACGTGCTGAAATAGAACGCATAGAGCGAGCGATATCATCTGCTAACCCAATAATACGAGAAGATTTAATACCAGCAGCCGGCTCAAATTCATATAAGGTTACAACTGGACCAGGACGTGCATCAATAATCTCTCCCTTAACCCCAAAATCTAATAAAATATTTTTAAGTTCCTGAGAATTGGCTTTTAAAGTAGCAGGAGAAAGTCGCATATTTTTTACTGCTGATGAAGGAATAGCAAGATAATCTAACAGTGGAAGAGTAAAACGATATTTTGAACGCGCTTTTGAAGTTTTTAACATGTAGTTATCAGAAGCAGAAACAGCTTTATTTTGGAACTCTTGAAAATTTGTTTTTTCATTTAAAAAAACCGGTTCAATTCGATCAAATGAACTTTCCGTTTTTCTAAACCAACTCATGAACGAAAAAAAACGCTCAAAACGGGCTTGTAAAAAATAAAGAAAATGCAAAACTGCTCCAAAAGCTGTAGAGAAAAAACCGCTATGGATTTCATTATTAGAATACTCTTCATTTTCTAATGTCTTAAAAATTGGATCCACACGCACTGAATCATGTTCAAGTGTATCGGTCTGACGTCGCCATACTACATTGCCAGCAAAAATAGCCATTACAAAACTAACAAACGCTAAAGCAACACCCCACAATACGCTCTCTACCGACGAAGAAAAAGAAAATAAAAATAAAGAAATAACGTTTAAAATCTTATCTCCCCAAACACCCCCAAGACCAATCGGCAATGGCCAATTTGTAAAAGATGCAAAAGGGGTCATTAAAGCAAATGCAATTGTAAACCAAATTATTGAAACCAACCATAAAAAAAGACGAAAAATAAAATTATGGATGCTTTTTTGTGCAAGTAACAAAAGTGACCAAAATAATGGAGGCAACAAAATACCAACACTTGCCAAACCAAAAAGTTGCATAGCAAGATCTGAAAAAACCGCACCAGGCCACCCCATAAGATTTGTGATCTCATTATTATTAGCGTAAGTCAATGATGGATCTGCAAAATTCCATGTTGCTAAAGCTAAGATACAAAAAATCAAAAGCCCTAGAAGGCTAAGCCCAATCAAAACCCCTATTTGTTGTAAAAATATTTCAATAAAATGCGAATTTCGATATTCTGGCTTTTTTGGCAAATCATAAAGAGAAGAACCCTGATGCATTCATCAATCCCGAACGTAAAACTCTTAACGCAAGAGTTATATCTAAAATTTGTAACATAAAAAATATTAATACAGTTTTAACCTATATAAATACAACAATTTCTCTTTAAGACTGCACAAAAAGTGATAATAAGGTCAATGGCTATATCATTTAAGATTAAATAAACTGACCAAAAGGGAAAGAAACAGAGTGACTTCCTACACCGATCAAACAATAAAACAATGTGATCTTATTATTGCAGGCGGCGCAGCTGTTGGCTTGGCTCTTGCCGTGGCTCTCAAACATGCAGCCCCTGAACTAAGAATAAATGTTGTTGATGCCACTTCCCAAAGCAGCACATCTAAAAAAAATACACAAGCATTTGCTCTTTCTGCCGCTTCTATTCGTATGCTTGAACAACTACAGTGCTGGAAACATATCAAACCTCACGCTCAGCCTATCCATTCAATAATCATCACCGACGCACGCCTCAATGATCCAATCAAACAAACTCTTTTAACCTTTGAAGGAGATATAACACCCAACGAGCCTTTTGCGAATATGGTTGAAAATAAAAGGCTCATCAGTGCATTAAAACAACGTGCAAAAGATTTGCATATCTCCTTTATCGAAAAAACCACTGTCGTTCATTTCCATCAAGGAAACCACCATACAACCGTCACCTTAAGTAATAAAGAAATTTGGCAAACAAAATTGCTGGTTGCAGCTAGTGGAGCACACACTACACTACGCGAAAAAGCGGGTCTTAAAAGCTTTTCTCATCCTTATATACAAACAGCAATTACATGCATTATCGAACATGAAAAATCGCACCATGGTCAAGCAGTCCAACATTTTTTCCCTGCTGGACCTTTTGCTCTCCTACCTCTCAAAGGTAACCGATTAGCTATCGTATGGAATGAAAAACACCACACTGCACAATATTATCTTAAAGCCGACGCTTTAATCTTTGAAGCAGAAATTGAAAAACGTATTGGTCACCAATTTGGAAAACTTTCTTGGAATGGCGAACGCCAAGCATTTCCCCTAGTCCTTTCTTTAGCAAATCATTGCATCAAACCTCGTTTTGCTCTCATAGGAGACGCCGCCCATACAATCCACCCCATTGCAGGACAAGGGCTTAATCTAGGACTACGGGATAGTGCTGCTTTAGCCGAAGTCATCATCGAAACAGTACGATTGGGTCTTGATATCGGATCAATGACAGCTCTCGAGCGCTATCAAAGTTGGCGGCGTTTTGAGACTGTACGAATGGCCCTCAGTAATGACTGGATCAATAGACTTTTTTCAAATGATATCTTACTTCTGCGCCTATTTCGCGATGTTGGCCTTGGACTTATTAATCAAATGCCAAAAATAAAAAAATATTTTATTCAAGAAGCTTCTGGACTCACCTCCAATGCACCACGTCTTCTCCGCGGGCTCCCACTCTAACAACTTAAAATAGACTCCTTAAATCCTCTATATGTAAACAGAAAACACTCCTCTTTTATCTAAAATTTAAAATCTATATTCTTTAAACATCCTTAAAATAACGATTCCTGGGATTAAGTTGCAATTTTTATGCAAAAATAACCAAATACTTTTGTAGCTCAACAATGAAATAGAATAAGAAATCCATGATATAAATCATTTTATACCGTAATAGTCACAACTTCAAAAGTTTTTGTACAAGCGTGAATAGACACAATTTTAAAAAATGAAATTAACGCCAATCAAAATGTACCTCCATATCTATCACTCTCGAAATTTTGATAAAAAATTAAAAGACAATTAAAAAATGAGCTATGATTATATTTAAGTATGACTCACCATAATTCTTTTTAATAAGGGGAATAAAAGTGTATAATCCTCAAAATATGATCCCTAATAAACAGGCGAAATACGTGCTCGAATCGATACAAAACTGCTGAAACAAAGACAAGTGAAATGCACAGCGAAAAATCCTTAAAATTATCAATATGCATGAAATCAATATCACCGATCTTTTTTTAAAAGAGCACTATTTATAGAAACCTGGGATAATGAGTAAAAATTATAGAATGAGCGAAGACAGAAGCTAAAGCAAATGAAAGAATAGTTAGAAATGGTCATGCGCTTGAAAAATTAAACACTTGAAAAATTAAAATAAAATAACATAAAAAGTACGCGATCCTCACAAAATGAGAGGGTATAAAGCGATACGAATACTCCAATCCCTTAAGATTACTGTATAAAACACAGAGATGATTGTATCTCACCATTCAACCAAAGAGAAAAACATTCTAAAATAAGAACGTTATTCTATAAACCCCAATATTATATACAACATTCGCATATAGAATGTTAATCCTCAAACCTGAAAATTAATGGGCTAGTGTATTATACGATTAACGTATTTCAATGTAATTGATACAACATCATTGTTTAGAGCAAAAGAGTACAGCAAGCACAATCAGCAATACTTTCTTTCTTCAAAAATCAAAACAATCTCAGAGAATCTCAACAACCTAAATCAGATTTCACTATAAACATAGTTTCAAATACAAATTAACCTATAAAATCTAGGTCTTCAGCATATCATTTTTAACAAATGCAAAGCTTAACTAGCAAGCAATGGTATAATAACAATCTTTTGCAAACTCCCTATAACCAATTTGCAAAGAATAAACTTACAGAAAAGACTTTACACTCACGCCTCGTCTGCCTTATCTATTTTCAAAATACACATATGCTAGCGACTAGCACGCACTTGTTTTCTATTTTAGCTGATCAATCTTCAAAGACGTCGTTCAACCATAAGCTTTTTAATTTCAGCAATCGCCTTAGCTGGATTTAAGCCTTTCGGGCAAGTTTGTGCACAGTTCATAATCGTGTGACACCGATAAAGCCGAAAAGGATCTTCTAAATTATCAAGGCGCTCACCGCTCATTTCATCACGAGAATCAACAATCCAGCGATAAGCCTGCAGTAAAACAGCAGGCCCTAAATAACGATCGCCATTCCACCAATAACTTGGGCACGACGTTTGACAGCATGCACAAAGGATACACTCATAAAGACCATCAATTTTCTGACGATCAGTATAACTTTGTAGCCATTCTTTTGCAGGTTTAGGAGAAACAGTTTTTAGCCAAGGCTCAATAGTACGATGCTGTGCATAAAAATGCTTTAAATCAGGAACCAAATCTTTTATAATAGGCATAGAAGGAAGTGGATACACTTTAATTGGATGTTTAACATCATCCATTCCTTTAGTACAAGCTAATGTATTGGTTCCATCAATATTCATCGCACATGAACCGCAAATACCCTCACGGCATGATCGACGAAGTGTTAAAGTTGGATCAATATGATTCTTAATAAATAGAAGTCCATCAAGAATCATCGGGCCACAAGCTGAACGATCCACATAATAAGTATCAAGATGAGGATTTTCCTCATCATCAGGTGACCAACGATAAATATGAAATTCTGTTAAGTGCGTAGCACCTTCAGGTTTAGGCCAAACTTTTCCAGCTTTAACTTGAGAATTTTTGGGAAGCCTAATTTGTACCATAACTCACTTTCCCCTTAATAAACGCGCTTCTTAGGCATAATACGTTTTAAATCTATACCACCGTCCTCTTCAGGCGTTAATGGATCAACATGAACAGGACGGTATGATAATGTCACCTTTCCATCCTGTGATAGATGCGAAAGTGTATGACGACGCCAATTGTTATCATCACGCTCTGGATAATCTTCTCGTGCATGAGCACCACGACTTTCCAAACGAGCAGCTGCAGAATAAACAGTCGTAATTGCATTTGCCATCAAATTTTCAAGCTCTAATGTTTCCACTAAATCAGAATTCCAAATAAGTGAACGATCTGTTACTTTAAGGTCAGAAAGTTCATCCCAAATTTTACTTATCCGTTGACATCCTTGTTCTAAAGAATCTGCCGTACGGAATACCGCAGCATCCTCTTGCATCGCACGCTGCATTTTTTCACGCAGCATAGCTGTTGGGACCTGTCCTTGAGCAAAGCGTAAACGGTCAAAACGTGCTATAATTTCATCAACTGCTGCTTCATTAAGAACTGGAATCTCTGTATTGCGATCTATGACTTCTCCTGCACGAATTGCAGCAGCACGTCCAAAAACCACTAAATCAATCAATGAATTTGATCCTAAACGATTAGCACCATGAACAGATGCACATCCTGCCTCGCCAACGGCCATCAAACCTGGTTGAACACGATCAGGAGAATCAGTTGTTGGATTTAAAACTTCCCCATAGTAGTTAGTAGGAATACCACCCATATTATAATGAACTGTTGGCAAAACAGGAATTGGCTCTTTGGTCAAATCAACCCCTGCGAAAATTCGGGCTGATTCAGAAATCCCTGGTAAACGTTCATGCAATATAGCGGGATCAATATGATTGAGCACCAAATGAATATGATCTTTTTTCGCACCAACACCACGCCCTTCTCGAATTTCAAGTGTTATACAACGTGAAACCAAATCGCGTGAAGCTAAATCCTTAAAAGATGGTGCATAACGTTCCATAAAGCGCTCACCTTCAGAATTAACTAAATAGCCACCTTCACCACGTGCACCTTCTGTGATTAAACAACCCGAACCATAAATACCTGTAGGATGAAATTGAACAAATTCCATATCCTGAAGTGGTAACCCAGCCCGTGCAATCATCCCGCCACCATCACCTGTACATGTATGAGCTGATGTTGCTGAAAAATAAGCCCGCCCATAACCGCCAGTTGCGAGAACAACCATCTTCGCAGAAAAACGATGAATTGTACCATCATCAAGATTCCAAGCCACAACACCTGTACACACACCATCTGTCATAATCAAATCAAGTGCGAAATATTCGATAAAAAACTGTGCGTTATGCTTAAGGCTTTGCCCATAAAGCGTATGCAAAATCGCATGACCAGTACGATCAGCTGCCGCACAAGTGCGTTGGACTGGTGGGCCTTCACCAAACTCTGTGGTATGACCACCAAAAGGACGTTGATAAATTTTCCCTTCTTGCGTACGCGAAAAAGGAACCCCATAATGTTCTAACTCATAAACAGCTGCCGGTGCATTTCGCACTAAATATTCCATTGCATCGGTATCGCCAAGCCAATCAGATCCTTTCACCGTATCATATAAATGCCATTGCCAATTATCAGGTCCCATATTTGACAAAGATGCTGCAATACCGCCTTGCGCTGCAACTGTGTGTGATCGAGTTGGAAAAACTTTTGTGATACATGCTGTTCTTAATCCTTGCTCAGCCATACCAAGGGTTGCACGTAAACCAGCTCCCCCAGCGCCAATAACTACAACATCAAATTTATGATCTACATAGCTATACGCAGCACGCCCCACTCTAGCACCTAGAGATGATATTGCACTCACCATATTGTTAAGCCCCTAATGCGATTTTTAAAAGGGCAAACATCATTATACTGCCCAGAAGAAAACAAAATAAAATATTCAATACTAAAAAGAATATTCGCATACCTTCATTTGGAATATAATCTTCAATAACGACCTGCATACCAAGTTTCATGTAATAAAGACTTGAAAAAATAATCAACCCCATCAAAACTGCAACTATGGGATGTGAAAATCTCGAATAAACAACACTGTAATCCTTTCCCACGCATGACATAACAAGAATAATAAAAAATGTCCAAAGAAGCACATTAGCAAAACTTACCAGATTCTCTAACCAAAAATGCTCTGTTCCCGTATGTGCACTGCCGAAGCCACGCACTTTTCCAAGTTCTGTCCGCAAATCTTTTTTCATTTTTTCTACACCTAGCTAAACAACACCATACCCAATGATCCAAATTGCAATTGTGACAATAAGAGAAATAAAAACTGTAGCCCAAGCAGTTGAGGTTGCTTTTTCTTTGGCTAAACAACGAGGATTCATATTCCAAACAATATGGCGAATACATCCAACCATATGATGAACTCCAGCCAACGTATAGAAAAATAAAAGACAAAGTCCAGGAAAAGATCTATAAATCTGGTTAACCATTTTGAACGCATCAGCACCACAAGCAATTGAAACTAACCAAAGAGCCAAAAAACACATTCCAAAATACAGCACTATACCAGTAATACGATGTGCTATCGAAATTGCCATAGTAATTGACCAACGATAAACACTCAGATGAGGAGAACGAGGGCGATCTTTTGTTGTGGTTGTCTCTATCATAAAAACATCCTGACCTGGCTTTCACTGCAACCTTACTACTACGAGGAAATCCACGCAAAATTATTCAGTGCACGATTATTTCAACTTGTTCAGTCCTAAGGAACTAACATTACAGGTCGGTTATTAAAATGACGGATTAAAGGTCACGCATAAAAAAACCGATTTGTTATACAGCCATAGACCATAAAACTCTCTTTGTTTAGTACAATTTTATCTTCACGTCAAAGGTTTAACATCATTTCTTAAATATAAATATATTTTTTACATATATTTCACTCTACTCTTACTTAAGATCAGCAGGTATATTTTATAATAATTATGATTGTGACTTTTAAAAAATGCATTTTTAATTTCTTTAAGGTTCTATGACAAATCAGCCATTCTTTATAATCCAATATCGAACATTTATGCCCTTACCAACTTTATTGAATAAAAACTGATAAGATCCTTCGCCTGCTATATGCATCATGCACTCTTCTAAAATTTAAGCTTAAATTTATATTATCGTCGCTGAAAATATTAAAATTTTTTTCTATCTTAGTATAATCTCTCATTAAAAATTCTTAAGTTTTCTATTTTCACAAAATACATTCTTCTGTAAATGTTCTTTTTCATGAGAAAAAATTAATAATAAAAAACAAAAGAGGCATTTTTATTCCTTTTTTATCTTAATTATTAAAATAAAAAAGCAGCCTTACAGCTGCATTGTTTAATAAATCTGATTCATATAAATTACTAAGCACTTCACTCTGAGACATTTGTAACATTGTCCGCAACAACTATCTCTTCTGTTTTTTTGGCGCTTTTCTCATCTTTTTTACGGTACTCTCTCTTTTCAGCGATACGTGCTGCTTTTCCTCTGAGACCACGTAGATAGTAGAGCTTCGCACGACGAACTTTACCCCGACGAACAAGCTCAACACCTTCAATTAAAGGAGAATAAACTGGAAATACACGTTCAACTCCTTCGCCATAAGAAATTTTGCGTACTGTAAAAGTTTCATTTAAACCACCCCCTGAACGAGCGATACAAATTCCTTCATAAGCCTGAATACGAGTCCGTGTACCCTCTGTCACACGAACCATCACACGGACTGTATCACCGACCTGAAATACAGGAAGTTGACGTTTTGCTTCAATTTTTGCGCACTGTTCAGCCTCAAGCTGTGCTATAATATTCATCTTTTTATCCTTCGTGTTCTCTTCGAACAATTAGAGCACTCAACCCTCACCAAAAAATTTTAAAATATTCTTTAGGCTATGTCGGATATAGAAAGCGAATACACCATTACTTAATTTTGGGATACACACTTAAACTTAGAATATACAGAAAATTTCTTTGAAGAAAATCATCCTACTAGTATATTATTTTTTGAGATAAATCAAGCTTTCTGATGTTTTTTATTATAAAGAGCATAAAGATCAGGACGACGTCGATGCGTGAGCAATTCAGCTTGTTCTCGTCGCCAATCAGCAATAGCTTTATGATGCCCCGATGTTAAAACCGATGGAATGCTTCGTCCTTCAAAAACAAGAGGACGTGTATATTGTGGATACTCAAGTAAACCATTTTCAAAACTTTCACACTCTGCAGAAATTTTATTGCCTATCACACCGGGTAAAAGCCGTATAATTGCATCCAACAAAACAAGAGAAGCAACTTCTCCCCCTGAAAGAATATAATCACCTATAGAAATCTCTTCTAATTGCCGTGCCTCAATGATACGCTCATCTACCCCCTCAAAACGCCCACAAATCAGTGTTACCCCTGGTCCAACTGCTAAAGAACGCGCATAAGCTTGATCAAAAGGTCGTCCACGTGGACTGAGTAACAATCTTGGTGTATCCAATGGACAACTATCAATTGCTGCTGCTAATACATCAGCACGCATTACCATCCCTGCACCACCACCAGCTGGTGTATCATCAACACTATGGTGTTTATCTAAAGTAAAATCTCGAATTTGTAATGTATTTAGTGACCATATTCCTTGCTTTAAAGCCCGTCCTGCTAAAGAATATCCTAAAATTCCTGGAAACATTTCAGGATAAAGTGTTAAAATACGTGCATGAAATCCCATATTGATAAACCTTCATCCTTCTTTATCTATGCACATTACTCTTGACCATGAGACAAACCAGCAGCTATTGGATCCACAATAAGAAAACCAGAAGCAACACAAATTTTTGGTACAGCCGCCTTACTAAAAGAAATAAGAACCTTTTTACCAGAAACCAACTGTATTTCAATTAAATCACCAGCACCAAAATTAAAGAAACCACTCACTTTGCCTAGAAGTTGTTTTGCACAATTATAAACACAGAGACCGATCAAATCTATTTGATAAAATTCATCTTCAACCAAATCATCAGCCAATTGACTTCTTTCAACATAAAGTTTGATTCCCCTTAAAGCCTCTGCAGCACTACGCTCTTCTATTCCCTTAAAATGTATAATTGCATTATTCTTTTGTACACGAAATGTAACAACTTCATAAGAACGCCCTGTTTCATCATAAAAAACACTATAACCTTTTAAACTATGAGGTTTAGTACTTAATACTTTAATAAAAACATCTCCCTTAATTCCATGCGCTGCACCAATAATGGCAAGATATACTTTCTTTTTCATAATTTTTCCATTACACTTCTTATTATTAAATTTTTTTCCTTATTAAAAAGAAAGAATCATTATAAACTTAAAGATCTCATTTATCCTGTAACTCGCATTCAATATTGTTGCCACATAAAATCTTCTAAAAAGGCTCATTTTGGTGACAAAATAGAAATTAATCATAAGGAGGATTGTTATGGCAAATGTCATGCTCTTTTATAAAAATGTTATTCCACTTAACAAAGTTACTCATAAAAACCTCAAATTTTCCCCATCAAGTGATATGTCTTTTGCACAGAATACCCATTGGGTTCCTTTAGCCAGTGCTGAATATTTTCAAGCCGCTATAGATTATCCTATTCTATTTATGAGTGCACAAGATGAACAGCAAAAACGCCATTATACATCCGTTGCACTCGTAGGCCTTTCTAATAACGACAATGATTATATTACTACCGATAAACAGTGGAAAAAAGATACTTATATTCCTGCTTTTGTGCGTCGCTATCCTTTTGTTCTTGCAAAAATGCAAAATGAAAAAGAACTTTCTGTTTGCTTTGATCAACAATCAGGTATGTTTAATGAAGTCTCAGGAAAAGATCTTTTCAATTCAGATGGATCTATTTCACCCTTTATGGAAGAATGTATTAATTTTCTTGAAAGTTTTAAAATCAGTATGGAAAAAACCGCTGAATTTATCGATACTCTTGTAGAAATGAATCTTTTATGTCAAAAATCAATTAACGTAAAGAATGACAAAGGAGTATCAGCGCAATTAGAAGACTTTTGGATGGTTGATGAAGAAAAACTCAACAAACTATTTGCTCACCAACTTGCTAAATTGCATAAAAATGGTTTTCTAGGATGGATTTTTGCACATCTTATGTCAATGAATAACCTCTTAAAAATTCTTTCTGTGAAAAGCGAGAATCAACTCCTCAGTGAAGAGCTGAAAAAGCAAAATAGTCAAGAAAATGAAATAAAGCCTAAAAAAAAGAAAAGCACTCTTAACTAAAAATGCTCCTTGAATATGATAGTAAAAATGAAATAATTCCTCTAATTCCAGCTGATCATACTCTTCTCATTGCGAGGAAGAATTGGCTGGATCATCTTACACAAACACGTAGAATGGCCGTTCATACAGTCGTTGCTTATGAACGTGATACAAGGCAATTTTTGATTTTTCTTTGTAAACATTTAGGACATCAACCAACTCTCAACGATCTTGCTGATTTGCGTGTAGCTGATTTGCGCGCTTATTTAGCTTATCGTCGAACACAAAACATAAATGCTCGCTCTTTAAGTCGGAACATGGCGAGCTTACGTTCTTTTTTCAACTATTTATCCCGTGAAAAACTTGTTAATGTCCCTGCTGCAAAACTTGTACGAACACCCAAACATCCAAAATCATTACCAAAACCTTTGACCATAGAATCAGCACTCAGTATAGTGAGAGAAGAAAATCAACAAGAAACTGAACCCTGGATTATTGCTCGTAACACCGCTATCTTGATCCTTCTTTATGGTTGTGGAATGCGGATATCAGAAGCTTTAGCACTCACTCCAGAAAAATTTTCTGATCCCAATATAAAAAGCTTATCTATCACTGGGAAAGGAGGAAAAACGCGCCTTATCCCACTGATACCAATTGTTCATAAAGCAATACAGAATTATCTTAAATGCTGTCCTTATCCTTTAGTAAACAATCAACCAATATTCCGTGGTGTCCGGGGAAAACCTCTACAACCCGCTATTATTCAGCGAACTGTTCAAAACTTACGATCTCATCTTGGCTTACCAGAAACAACCACACCACATGCATTACGTCATTCTTTTGCCACCCATCTTTTATCACGGGGAGGAGATTTGCGCACTATTCAAGAACTTCTCGGCCATGCCTGCCTATCCACAACGCAAATCTACACCCATATTGATACAAATCATTTATTAGAAATTTACCAAAAAGCACATCCACGTGCTTAAAAACTTTTGAACTGAGAAAAAACATGTTAAGTACTTTCAACCTCAAGCGCTAAAGCATGAATGTTTGTTGCCAACTCTTGCTGTAAAACTTTATAAATTGCCCGATGCATTTCTACACGCTTCATACCAGAAAAAGAAGAAGAAAGCATTTTCACCCGGAAATGTGTTTCCCCCTTACCATCAAAAGCATATTCCTCATGAGGATGACCTGCATGAAGATGGCTTTCATTAATTATTTCGAGCTTTTGCGGCAAGAAAGCATCACGCAGTTTTGTTTCAATTATTGTATAAACCGTACAAGACATTTTTTCCCCTTCACAAAAACAGATATTGCAGCTAATTTTTTTAATACAAAATTTAATAGAATTAAGTGTGGAAATAAATTTTTTACAAGTCAATTCTTATCAAAAAGATCGATCTTGCATAAGGCAAAAATATGACAACAACATCTAAATTATTCGACTCAATTCGTATTAGCTCGAACAAAAAAAAACAGAGCCAATTACAAATACAACAATGTCAATGGGAAGGATGTGAAAAAACAGGATCACACAAAGCACCAGCAGGACGAAATCATGAAGGCCAATATTTATATTTTTGTATTGAACATATTCGTGCTTATAATAAAAATTTTAATTATTTCTCAGGTCTCAGCGACAAAGACATTGCGAAGTTTCAAAAAGATTCTCTTACAGGACATCGGCCAACATGGTCTGCAAGCCTTAATAATAGCACTGCAAAAAAAACAGCTTCCGATTACGCAAAAATCCGATCTGGAACCGCTGCTTACCAAAATCGTATGCGTGATCCATTTAAACTTTTTACCCAACGACACTCAAAGAATACGGATACACGAAAACTAAAACCTTTGGAAGCCAAAGCTTTTGAGACTTTGGGATTACAAGAAAATGCTTCAGCTGAAGATATCAAAACAAAATATAAGGAGCTTGTTAAAAAACATCACCCTGATGCTAATGGTGGGAATCGTTCTTCAGAAGAACGCTTTCGTAATGTGCTCCATGCTTATAATTTACTGAAAAAATCTGGCAGATGCTAAAATCTATATTCAAATACTCCATTCTATTGTTCAATTATTAAACACTTAAGATTTTTGAAAAATATCATGCAACACAGCATCTCCTTCATAGCTAATCTCTTTTACCATTAGAGCATTTGCATAAGCGATCCATGTTCTATATTGTTTGACAACAAAATAATAAACAGCGGATATCTTCCCAAAAATGATGACAACAACAAATCTTACAGTCTCAAATATGCCTGACACAACAGTCTGGGCTCAGGATGTATTTAATATCGATACTGAAATGAAAGTGCCTGCTTTTAGCACAAAAAGCCTTCATGTTCCTGATTTAGATCCTGATTATCTTTTTGATCAACAAACAACTTTAGCACTTTTGGCAGGTTTCGCTTTTAACCGACGTGTTATGATATCCGGCTATCATGGTACAGGAAAATCAACGCATATTGAACAAGTTGCTGCACGTCTTAATTGGCCTTGTATTCGAATTAATCTTGATGGACATATTAGTCGCATTGATTTAATCGGAAAAGATGCTATCGTCTTGAAAGACGGTTTACAAATCACCGAATTTAAAGATGGCATTTTGCCATGGGCTTATCAAAATAATATTGCTCTCATTTTCGACGAATATGATGCAGGACGACCAGATGTTATGTTTGTCATCCAGCGAGTGCTTGAATCTTCTGGATGCCTTAGTTTGCTTGATCAAAACCGCGTTATTACTCCTCATCCAGCATTTCGACTTTTTGCAACAGCAAATACTATTGGTCTTGGCGATACAACGGGGCTGTATCATGGTACCCAACAAATCAATCAAGCTCAAATGGATCGTTGGTCGATTGTCACAATATTAAATTATTTACCTCATGATAAAGAAGTTGATATCATTTGCTCGAAGGTAAAATATTTCCAAACTACTGAGGGTAAAAAAACTATCTCACAAATGGTACATGTTGCTGATATGGTGCGCAAAGCTTTTATGAATGGAGATATTTCTACAGTTATGAGCCCGCGTACCGTTATAACTTGGGCAGAAAATACCACAATTTTTCAAAATATTGGTTTTGCTTTCCGTTTAACTTTCCTCAATAAATGTGATGAACTTGAACGAGCAACTGTTGCAGAATTTTATCAACGTGCCTTTGGAAATGAACTTCCTGAATCACTTATTCATCAGGTCTTGCCTTAAGGAATGCGTCAATCATGACTGCAAAAGTAGGCGATAACAGCAAAAATTCAGCAAAACATTCTTCTAATAGCAACTTTGATATTGAAACTTTTAAAAGAGCCACTGCTACTTGTATTCGTGCTATTGCTAACACACGCGAACTTAACGTTATGTTTAGTCACAACAGGCCATCATTAAGCAATAATTGCGCGCGTTTACCAGAATTACCTCAACAAATAACAGATAAAGATATCGCTGTTACTCGTGGATTAGGCGATTCTATGGCACTACGCAAAGCATGGCATGATAGCCATATTCATACCCAGTTTGCCCCGACAGAACCAGAAGCACGAGCTATCTTTGACACACTTGAACAAACACGTATTGAAGCAATTGGCACTTTAACAATGAAAGGAATCGCACAAAATCTTGAGATAATGCTCGCTGATAAATATAAAAAAGCCCGTTATCAAATGATAAGGAATCAAAATGAAGCTCCTTTTCAAGAAGCGATCGCGCTTTTATTGCGTGAAAAAATAACAAAACGCCTTCCCCCACGAGAAGCCGGGTCTGTCTTGGAGTTATGGCGTCAGTCAATAGAAAAAAAAGTCGCAAGAGAATTACATGAGCTAACAATTCATGTTTATAACCAAAATGTTTT
Organism: Bartonella bennetti; assembly: GCF_045945445.1. Classification (NCBI taxonomy): domain Bacteria; kingdom Pseudomonadati; phylum Pseudomonadota; class Alphaproteobacteria; order Hyphomicrobiales; family Bartonellaceae; genus Bartonella; species Bartonella bennetti. The sequence continues at coordinate 1,404,911 of NZ_CP174576.1, forward strand.
CGCACAGATAGCGCGTCAAATGCTCGCTGTACTCGAAATGACTAATCCATTAAAAGTAAACTCTGATAATCAAATTTCTAAAAAACAAAAAAATAACCACGATACACAAAATCAAACAGAAGCAGAAAGTACAAACGAAAAAAAATCTCAAAGTGACAAACAAAAAACAACCGAACAAAGTAACGATGCACAAAATAAAAGCAAAGAAAAAGCCATTCAGTCAAATAATAATTACATATCTAAAGACGAACAAGAGAATTATCAACAAAACAAATCAGGAAAATCAAAATACTTTCTTAATGCTTCTCAGAAAATGGAAAATTTAGCTGATTATAAAATTTTTACCCATGAATTTGATACTATTTTGGATGCAACTCATTTTTGTTCTATAACAGAATTAGATCATTTACGTCATTATCTTGATCAACAATTAAATCATCTCCAAAGCATTGTTGGACGCCTAGCAAACCGACTCCAACGCCGCCTCATGGCACAACAAAACCGTGCTTGGAATTTCGATCTCGAAGAAGGTTATCTTGATACAACACGTCTTCCGCGCCTCATTATTGATCCAATGCACCCGCCTTCTTTTAAAATGGAATGTGAAACACAATTTCGTGATACAGTTGTTTCGCTTCTTATTGATAATTCAGGATCCATGCGGGAACGCCCCATTACTGTTGCAGCAAGTTGTGCTGATATTTTAGCACAAACTCTTGAACGTTGTGGAGTCAAAGTAGAAATTTTAGGCTTCACCACAAAAGCGTGGAAAGGAGGACAATCGCGGGAAAAGTGGATCAATCAAAATAAACCCTCTCATCCAGGACGCTTGAATGACTTGTGCCATATCATTTATAAAAGTGCTGATACACCATGGCGCCGCGCTCGACGCAATTTGGGCTTAATGCTGCAAGAAGGATTACTGAAAGAAAATATCGATGGAGAAGCCCTCATTTGGGCGCATCAGCGCCTTATATCGCGCCATGAACATCGTCGGATATTGATAGTTATTTCTGATGGTGCTCCTGTTGACGATTCAACTCTTTCTGTTAATCCCAGTAATTATCTGGACAAACATTTGCGTGCTGTAATTCAAGAAATTCAAGCAAACTCCCCTATAGAACTCATCGCTATCGGTATAGGCCATGATGTAACACGTTATTATCAACGCGCTGTAACAATCATCAATGCTGAAGAGTTAGCGAATGCCATAACAAAACAGCTTATAGCACTCTTTAATAAGAATCCTTAATTTTTAGAACAGAATTTGAAAAGATAAAGACTCCAACCAACCATTGCATCCTGCATAAATACTGTTACACGTCAGCTTTTGCCAAGAATAGAATAAAAAATTTCTATTTTAGTAGCATAATATAATAAATTATCGTTATTTTGAATAAACAAAAGATATCTTTAGATATCTTTTCTTCTCAACGCCCTTGATAAAAAGGAGTCCGAAAACTCCTTAAAATTATCCCATAAGGCACAAGCATAAATAGGCTCATAATAATTTTTATTGAAAAATCACCAAAAGCAAGTGAAAACCAAACAGGAATTTCAATGCCTATGACAATAATACTGTCAATAATAGAACTATCAGAATAATCAACCAATTGATCGATAAAGGAAAAACTGCTTGCAAAAGCAAGAGAAAAAAACAAAATTGTATCTAAAGCTGAACCAACTAACGCCGCTATTAAAGGTGCTTTCCACCATGTTTTACGACGCAAAGGTGTAAAGACTATTATATCAAGTAATTGCCCAAATAAAAACGCTGTACTAGAAGCAATTGCGAGGCGTGGTGTAGCTAATATCCAAGAAATAAAAGCAGCAGAAATAAAACCAACATACACAACACGCCTTGCTGCATCCGGACCATAAAAACGGTTGGTCAAATCATTAATTAAAAAAGAAAAGGGATATGTAAAAGCTCCATAGGTTAATAGCGCATCCAAATCAAATAGACCAACAGGATATTGAACCAAAATATTGGAAGCAACTACCGCAACACACATTGCAAAGCTTGCAAAAAAAAGATAATTTCTCTCTTTTTGCACAGCTAAAGATTTATATGTTGAAGACATTCTTTTAACCTAGGGAATAGAATCAAAATATTGGATCTAAATAGTCAAACCTTTTCTTTCCCTAAACGAAAGTAAACATTCTGCAGCAAAACCAAAAAATAAAGAATTAAGCAGCTTTTTCAGCTTTCTTTTTCATAATCTGACGTTTTAATAAACGCCCACGCTGCGATAGTTCTTTATCATCAGCTTTAATCAAAAAATTATCAAGACCACCGCGATGCTCAACCGAACGTAAAGCATTTGCAGAAACACGCAAACGATAACTCTGCTGAAGCAATTCCGAGATCAATGTCACATTGCAAAGATTTGGTAAAAAACGACGACGAGTTTTATTATTCGCATGGCTGACATTATTGCCATACTGAACCGCTTTTCCTGTCAATTCGCAGGCACGAGACATAGATTTCACCTTTAAACTTAAAAAATTCCAAACTTCAATACCAGAAAAATAAAATGGATGCAAACAACAAATCCACCCATCACCTTGAACGAGCATTATTGGAAGACTGAATTTTATAAGTTATTGGCTATAAAAGTCAAGCCTTTTAGAGATATTTTCACCCCTCTACCGGTTATTTTATCATTTTTTTAGTAAAAGCCTATAAAATACTTTCTTTTAGCTTCTTTCATGTTAAAAGACATTCTTATCATGGTTACAATGAATCATTCTAAAATAAACCTCCAACGCAAAAGAATCCGTCTTGTTTCTGTTCTATTTAGCATTTTATGGGTATTGCTTTTTGTTGTCTTTAGTGCATTAGGCGTATGGCAACTACAACGACTAAAATGGAAAACAAATCTTATTACGAGTGCTAATCAACGTATCCATCTCACACCTATCAAAGCACCACCTTACAACCAATGGCCGGATATTACTTTTAATAAAGATGAATATCGTCCCATCACAATCACCGGGAAGCTTCTTACAAACAAAAATATTTTCGTAACCGCTGTTACACAAAATACCACTGGTTATTGGGTTTTAACTCCTTTAAAAACAACCGATGATACAGTAACTTTTGTCAATCGTGGTTTTATTCCTATGGAAGCACGTCACCAATTTGAACAAGAAGAAAAAAACGCTTCGCTTGATAACAAGCAAGCACATATTCTGGATCAGATCACAATTACTGGCCTTTTACGGATGAGTGAAAAAAATGGGGTTTTTCCACGAAAAAACAAACCTGACCAAAATTTATGGCATACGCGCGAACTCCCCGCTATGGCCAAAAAACTAAACCTTTCTCCTGTTGCTCCCTACTTTATTGATGCTCAATCACAAACCGTTTCACAAGAAAATCTTCCCATTCCTGGCCTTACTGTTGTGCAATTTCACAACAACCACTTAACATATGCTATAACATGGTTTATTTTAGCTGCTGGTGTTTTAGGAACATCTCTTCTTCTGCTGCGATATAAAAATTGAAAAGAGCATAAAAGCTCTTCTCTCTTATATACTTAAACACAGGGACCTAATTCTTATCTTCAAACCATACCTAACACTTCTCGAGAGCAGAACAAATTACAGTTTATTTTTCTGTTTTTCCGTTATTCTTCCTTCCTAGAGGACAACATACTGCACCCTCTAGACCAGCAGAAAACAAGGTCTTTCTTTAAGATTTACTGACAACACCATAAACAAAAGTGCCGCTCTTTAGAACGCTAGGCGATTTCATAAACTAGATTTTTATCAAATAATAATATTACAATGATTTACGGGAAAAACGCCATGCAACCGAATTAATATCAGCACGATTAATACCAAGATCACTAAGCTCATATACCGAAAGACTACTTAACGCATTAACCGTCCGACGATAACGACGCCATTGACTATAAGAACGGAAAATATTCATATTTCTCACCAAACCATTATATTAAATTCCTAAACAAATAAGATAAAACAAATTACAAAAATGAGGAGTGTTATAATTGCATAACTGGTCTGCATTTATAACACAGAAGCATATTTTTCTTATCTTTGAGAATAAAAATAAAGAAAGAGCACAAATTTAGTGGCGAAAATGTCTCACTCCTGTAAAAACCATTGCTAGACCATGTGCATTGGCTGCTGCGATAACTTCTTCATCACGTATCGATCCACCTGGTTGAATAACTGCTGTTGCACCAGCTTCAATCACGGATAGCAATCCATCTGCAAAGGGGAAAAATGCATCTGATGCGACCACAGATCCCTTGGTTAAAGATTCTGTTAAGTTCATTTTTTGCGCACTTTCCTCAGCCTTACGCGCTGCAATTCTTGCTGAATCGATACGACTCATTTGGCCAGCTCCAATCCCAACTGTTGCGTTATTTTTTGCATAAACAATAGCATTTGATTTGACGTGTTTAACAACACGAAAAGCAAATTTAAGATCACGCATTTCATCTTGGCTTGGCGCTCGTTTTGTTACTATTTGCAATTCAAGATCATCAACAACCATATTATCGCGCGTTTGCACTAATAGTCCTCCTGAAAGTGTTTTAGCAACGAACCCGTTATCACGTGGATCAGGCATTCCTCCTGTTATCAATAAACGAAGATTTTTTTTCTGAGCAATGATTTCACGTGCAGGCATTGTCGCATCAGGAGCAATAATCACTTCAGTGAAAATTTTAATAATCTCTTCTGCACAGGCTTCATCAAGAGGCCGATTTAAAGCAATAATACCACCAAATGCTGAAATATTATCACACGCCAAAGCTTTCAAATAAGCCTCTTTTAAAGTCTGCCCTTCTGCAACACCACAGGGATTAGCATGTTTAATAATGGCAACGGCAGCGCTTTTTTGAGAATTAAATTCTGATACAAGTTCAAATGCCGTATCGGTATCATTTATATTATTGTAAGAAAGTTTTTTTCCTTGCAAAAGTGTCGCAGTAGCAACACCAAAACGTTTATCACCAGAAAGATAAAATGCTGCTTTTTGATGTGGATTTTCTCCATAGCGCATCACACTTTCAAGATGACCAGAAAAACTTTGCCAAGACGGTGCTTGAATTTTTAAATCTTTTGCAAACCAAGCCGCTATCGCAGCGTCATAAGCAGCTGTACGCTCATAAGCACGTGTTGCTAATTGACGCCGCAATAAAAAGCTTAAACACCCATCATGCTGCTTTAATTCATCCATGACCAATGCATAATCACAAACCGCTGTCACAACGCCAATATAAGCGTGATTCTTAGCCGCTGCACGGATCATTGCTGGTCCACCAATATCAATATTTTCAAGAATTGTCTGCGAATCTACCCCTAACCGAGCAGTTTCTTCAAAGGGATAAAGATTAACAACGAGAAGATCAATTTCATTGATACCATGCTGTTCCATAGCAGCCCTATGGTTTGGATCGTCTCTTATTCCTAATAAAGCACCATGAACCAAAGGATGGAGTGTTTTAACGCGTCCATCCATTATTTCTGGAAACCCTGTAATATCAGAAACATCGATTACAGGTAATCCGGCAGCACTTAACTCTTTGGATGTTCCTCCCGTTGAAACTAACTCAATTCCATAAGCATGCAGTGTTTGCGCAAACTCAATCAAACCAGTTTTATCAGAGACAGAAAGAAGAGCACGACGAATGTGACGAAGATCGACCGTAGAAAATTGTTTTGCAATAACAACCATAATAGAAATCCCAAAATAAAGTGGCTAAAATTCAAAAAAGGCCACTAGGAATATAGCATAAGCTTTTGCCAAAACATACCCAAGGGACATCCAGCCAATGCTCCAACTCACAAAAAATAGAATCATCTTGGTTGATATTCCGAAGCGAACATTATGCTAATCTATGACGCATAAAACGCCAATGGATTTTTCTTTGTAATGCAGGACGGAAATATAAAACAATTTGCCGTGTTCGTTGTGGACCTTTTAAATCAGCAAAATCAATTGAATCTTCGAGAAAAATTTCAGCATCAGGTGATGTAAAATGCCACTCCTGGCCACTTTCTACAGTTAAGCAGACGCGATTGCCATCATAATGAGCCTTAACCTGCGGATTAAGATGAAACCGAACAGCAACACTATCGCCTTCATTATGATTTGCCTTATATTTATACCATCGATTTTTCTGTGGTGTAAAAAAGTGATCAAAACCTTCAATCACTTCCCCATTTCTAGCTAAAATAAGGCCACGTTCATGCATAAGATTAAAAGGCTTTACATAGCCATCATGACATGCAATAAAGCCAATTTTTTCTAAATCTTCTATGCGTTGTACTTGAACATTCGTTGGTCCTTCAAGTAAAAGAGAAACCCCATTGTTCTGTTTTTTACGAAAAGTGCCCACTGAACAATCATTCACTGTTGCTGTTGAATGCGCTGCTGTCAAACGCCCAAAATGTTGATATTCTGCAGAACCATAAGGATCAATCCCTGTATTGATAATAAAGCGTTTTCCCTGCGAAGACATCTCAAATGATAAACATCCTGAACATGCATATCCTGCAACAGAAGGTGGCGGAAATTTTCCCGTATCTGCAAGAACTGTCGTTTGATTAGCCTGTAAACGCTGAAAACCAGAATAACGGGCATGACTAAAAGGATGTCCAGCTGTTTCATCACAATTTAAAATAGCCGATAAACGTTCTGGTATAATAGGCCCAACGCCATTGAAACGGGCTAATGTTTGATCTTCATGAATAAAAAATCGCAAAGCAGGCAACATACGCTCAACAGAATCAATTAAAATACGCGGCGCTGTTTCATTACTGTACATATATAGATGACGTAAAGATAATAAATCCGATAATAAATCGAGCAAAATAGCAGGACTACGGGAAATATGGCCACCATCAATAAGAACTTGATGTGAAAGTTCATAAATAAGATAAGTTTGTACTTTTTTCTTCACTGCTGCAGAAACAGGCAAAGCTAAAGATGCAACTGCTAAAGAAATTGCAGCTTGTAAACGCTGTTCATTTGATTCCATACAACGAATCAAGATGCGCAAATAGCGAAACTGAAAACCAAGTGAGCGTAAAAAACGCTTTTCAAAGCCCTCACTCACCCCCTCTAATAACATCTGTGAATGACAAATCCATGAAATGAGTCGTCTTGCCACAACCGCTCCACTCCAAGAAGGTCCTTTTATCTTCTTACTATGATGCTCCAGCCAATCTTCCACCAAAGAACGCGCATAAGCTTTTGCCAACTCACTCTGTGCAGCTGTCATATGGCGCAACCAATGAAAATCATGCAGTGCTATTTCCCATTGCAACATTGGCGGCACTAATGAAAAAGGCGAAAGAGCGCCCGATTGTACTGTACAACCAGCAAAAGAAAAACGGCCATGATAAAATTCATGCGCCATCATTGGATCAGCTAGATGCAAATCAATTGGATGCGCTAAAATCTTTTGTGGACGAAAACCAGAAAATCGCCAACGAAAGAGTGGTCCTGCCCATAAACGTCGTAGAAATTGTTGTATCGCATATAAAACGGTTGACGCCTTTATCTGAGGAGCAATCTCTGTAATTACCACAACCATATCTCCGTCTACATTTATCAAATACAACTTCAACTATTTGAGTAAATGAAACGTTAATTAATGTACCTTTCGGAAACGTGCTGCAAAAAAACCATCCATTCCTAAGAATAATTTTTCCTCTGTATTAAAATTTCCATCACAACAATCAGAAGGTATTGTGCGCAAGCACCCTTCCATTGACACCAAATGTGCCATAGCACCCATTTCTTCTGCTAAAATAGGCTCTAAGACAATATCATGACGTGTTGATAAAATTTTCTTAACAAGATCTTCGCCCTCTTCTTTTGCCAATGAACAATTGGAAAAAACAATGCGTCCATTTTTTTTCACTAAAGCAATCGCTGCTAAAAGCAAATCATATTGCATCTCTGCTAATTTGGTGACATCCTCCATTGTTTTTGTCCATAAAATATCTGGATGACGGCGTATTGTCCCTGTAGAAGAACAAGGCGCATCAAGAAAAACAGCATCAAAAAGCTGATCAGGATGAAATTGTCTTAAATCACCATGCCAATAGTGCACTGAAAAATTGAGTCGGTCCATATTTTCTCTTAAACGCTTTAATCGATTGGCTGAAATATCGATAGCTGTTACATCTGCTCCCTGCAAAGCCAATTGCGCTGTTTTACCTCCAGGACTTGCGCAAAGATCTGCTACCTTTTTGTCATGAATATTTCCCAACAAACGTACAGGTAAAGCAGCTGCAACATCTTGAACCCACCAAGCTCCCTCTGCATAACCTGGTAAATCAGCGACAGAATAAGCCGAAGAAACAAGCCTAACTGAACCATTAGGCAAAACAATTCCTCCCAACCGCTTTGCCCAACCAGCGCTATCAGATTTCACCGTTAAATCAAGAGGAGGTGTTATACTTTGAATGGCTAAAATTTGGTCAGCTTTCTCTGCTCCATATGTTGATACTAAAAGTTGCCCAAACCACATTGGAATAGCTTTAATTGTAGGCGTTTGCACCCGCAAAATAGCCGCCTCACGTGCACAATTACGTAAAATAGCATTCACTAATCCCGAGAAACGGCGCAGACGTGGATCAATCTTTGCCACGCGTACCGCCAAATCAATTGCTGCATGGTCGGGAATATCAAGATAAAGAATTTGAGTTATACTGATATGTAAAAGATGATGCAATGAAAATGCTTGCGCTGGCAAAGGTCGCACCAAAAAGTGTGACAAAGCTACTGTAATCTGACTTCGATGACGTAATGCCGCTCCCAAAATAGCCCGACATAATAAACGATCACGATATGAAAGCTTTAAATATTGTGGATGACCATACTCATTATCTGTCAAGCCAGCAAGAGATGTACGCTTATCAAGTACAGCACCTAATAAACGAACGCAAACTTGCCGAACAACCAACCCAGGCACATTTATCTCAAACATATGCCCCGCTTTTTTATCTTTCAAAACAATGCCTTTATTCTACTTTTTTCTTTTTAATCTCTATGATTAAAATTTCTTGGGATTTTTACGACGAAGCCAAGCAGGACGATTTTTCACCCATGGCAAAACATTTTTCTCTTGAGAGCTTAACCTATTATTCTCATCCTTAAAACTTAGATTTTCAGAGTCCAAGATATTATTTAGCCCTTTCAATTTATCCCCCTCGTAGTGCTTGATAATGCCTTGATCAATTGTTGATATATTCATTTCTACGGCTTGCTGTTGCAATGCCGCAATGCGATTTGCTGTCGCTGGATGTGTAGAAAAAAGGCTATCCGCACCTTCACCACTCAAAGGATTAATAATAAACATATGAGCTGTCGCTGGATGATGTTCTGCCTTTTCATTATAGACTGTATGTCCACCCCCTGCAATCTTTCTCAACGCTGAAGCTAACCATAAAGGATTACCACATATTTCAGCACCTCTCCGATCAGCAGCATATTCACGGGTACGGCTAATAGCCATTTGCACTATCATAGCGGCTAAAGGCGCTATCAACATGGCAATAATACTGACAAATGTCCCTGCACCTTGAGAAGAATTTGAAGAATTACGCGGTCTTCCCATCAATAAAGCAAAGTTACCAAGCATTGAAATAGCTCCTGCAATTGTTGCTGTAAGAGTCATCGTTAATGTATCACGATGTTCAATATGCGCTAGTTCATGAGCCATAACTCCAGAAATTTCCTCTGCACTTAATTTTTCCAACAATCCTGTACTAGCAGCAACAGCAGCATTTTGTGGATTGCGCCCCGTAGCAAAAGCATTCGGCTGCGCACTATCAATGATATAAATCTTCGGTCGAGGAAGAGAGGCTTTTTGAGCTAATTCACTCACAATATTATAATAAACTGGCGCAGAATACTGATCAATCTCACGGGCTCCATACATACGCAAAACTATTTTATCTGAATTCCAATAAGAAAAAAAGTTTAAGCCCCCTGCCATTAAAAACGCAATAAGCGTACCATTGCTTCCTCCAATGAGATACCCAACCCCCATAAAAAGAGCAGTCATAAAAGCTAAAAGCATTGCTGTACGCACTCTATTCATAATTAAAACTCCATGATAGAATATTATTATTGTTGTTATATGATGGGGCTCTCTTGTTATTTCTTCAATGAAATTGAGGTACAAAATGAACAAAAAAGACAAAAAAATGAGTAAACAAAATACCACTCTTCCCCAACACACATGGTTTTCTCCTGAAGCACAACGTGCTCTTCAAGAAGCTGAAGAAAGACGTAAATGTGCAACAAATGAAAACCAACCATTAGAAAACGGTGGACGCGGCGGAAAAGATCCCGCGCGTTATGGAGACTGGGAAGTGAAAGGTCGAGCCGTTGACTTTTAAAGCCTTTATTGACTTTAAAAAAACCAAGTCATTTTCTAAAAGAAATACACTTTTTAAAACAAAACCAACAGTGAAATTTTACGCTGTATAAGCTTTTAAGGTCCACACTGTTGATTTGCTTAATATAATTATGCTTCTTCTTTTGAAATTGTTTCTGACGCTTCTTCAGTAGCTTGTTTTGCTGCAGCTATACGTTCTTGCGCTTTTTTACCAGGCTCACCTTTATGGGGATTATTACGTGCTGGACGCTTTTTTAAACCAGCAGCATCTAAAAACCGTAGAACACGATCTGTCGGTTGAGCTCCTTGACCAAGCCAATATTGGATACGCTCTTCATTAAGTTTCACACGTTTTCCATCTTTAGGCAACATTGGATCCCATGCACCAACACGTTCAAGAAAACGCCCGTCACGCGGACTACGCACATCCGCAACAACGATATGATAATAAGGACGCTTTTTTGAACCACCACGGGACAAACGAATTTTTAATGCCATATTTTTCTCCTGTTGTCATCTTTGACTTGTCGTTTAAATTAATTTATTTCTTTGTGTTCTTTAGAAATCATTTTATGATTATCAATCACTTCCTGAGGAATGAACTATAAATTTCTCAGCAAGATTCCGATTAAGATGACTGTCTAGCGTTAATTGCTGCAAATGTGCTACCTGACATTGCTCACGCGTACGATCAACTGTAGGCAAGTCATAACGCACTTTATCCCCTCCTACCTCTTGCGTACAACAAAACTTTTTTGCTAAAAAATTAACAAGCGCTGCATCAAAATTACCAATATATGCCCGCAAATGCCCTAAATTATTCGATGCTTTTCCCTGCATTACACTTCCCTCTCTTTTTGTCTTTTTATTTCTTCTTAGAAAAAGGAGATTTTCTCTCCTTACCCTTTGAAAGATCATTTAAAAGACCAGGAAATGTTAATCCACGCTCTGGAAGTCCGGGTAATCCACCCCCTAAATGACCCTTTTCAACCTGCTTTTGCAGTTTTGAAAATTCAATTGAATCAAATTCTGATAAATCGGGCATAGCCCCAGGAGCCTTCATACCACTAAATCCCATTTTGGAACCGACCCCCCCTAACATTTTCTCCAGAAAACCGCCTTTATTTTTGCCTCGCATAGCTTTTACCATATCGGCCATTTGGCGGTGCATTTTTAAAAGCTTATTAATATCTGCTGCACTTGTCCCCGACCCCTTAGCAATTCTTTGTTTACGGCTATGTTTTAAAATTTCAGGATTAACACGCTCTGCATGCGTCATAGATGAAATAATTGCTAATTGCCGATTAAAAAGACGATCATCAAAACCTGCAGCTGCAATTTGATCCTTCACTTTGCTCAACCCTGGCATCATGCCCATAATGCCTCCCATTCCACCAAGTTTTTTCATTTTATGCAACTGTTCAGCCAAATCATTAAGGTCAAATTTTCCAGCCTGCATTTTTTTCGCAAAAGCTGCTACTTTTTCACGATCAATTGTCTCAGCAGCCTTTTCGACCAAAGAAACAATATCACCCATACCGAGGATACGATCTGCAACACGACGGGGATGAAACTCTTCTAGAGCCTCCATTTTTTCACCGGTTCCAATTGCTTTAATCGGCTTACCCGTCACTGCACGCATTGAAAGAGCAGCCCCACCACGACCATCGCTCTCCATACGTGTTAAAATAATTCCCGTAATCCCTATACGCTCATCAAAAGAACGTGCAAGATTAACCGCGTCTTGACCAGTAAGACTATCAGCCACCAACATAATTTCGTAAGGTTGTGAAGATGCTTTGATTTCTTTTAATTCAAGCATAAGTGCTTCATCAATATGGTTACGTCCTGCTGTATCAAGAAGCACAACATCATACCCGCCTAATTTAGCAGCCTGCACTGCACGTGCAGAAATATCGACAGCAGATTGATCAGGAACAATCGGTAAACTCGCAATTTGCACTTGCTCCCCTAATTGACGGAGTTGCTCTTGCGCTGCAGGACGGCGTGTATCCAACGATGCCATTAAAACCTTTTTATTGTGCTTGTCTGTTAAACGCTTTGCAAGTTTTGCTGTTGTTGTTGTTTTACCTGATCCTTGTAAACCAACCAGCATAACAACAACGGGTGCTGGTGCATTGAAATCATTTAAAACACTCTCCCCCCCAAGCATATGAACCAGTTCATCATGAACAATTTTCACAACCATTTGACCAGGTTTAATTGATTTAACAATTGCAGTTCCAACAGCTTTCTCACGAACTCTATCGGTAAAAGAACGGACAACATCTAAAGCAACATCAGCCTCCAACAAAGCACGGCGAATTTCGCGCAACGCTGTTGTTATATCCTGATCTGATAAAACGCCACGTCCCGTCAAACTAGATAAAATGGAACCAAGGCGTTCTTGCAAAGTTTCAAACATCACTTACCTCATTGCTTCATAACAAACAAATCAACATGGCACCCGAGGACGCAACGCGTTGTCGGATGTTGACCTCTGGGATCTTTTTATACCACGACAGGGTCCCAGGCGGTGGCTCCAAATTAATCTTGTCATTGAATGCTGTTTTCTTCAAACAACAAAAACCTTTCTTTGTCAAGATATATCACACAGCATCTTTTTATATGAAAACTAAAATAAAAATCACTTATACCTGCGCAAAAGTTCCACTCTCAACACGTATAAAATCACCTGTTTCCTGTTCCATACTCCATAATTCACCATTTGCAATGTCAAACCAAGCACCGTGTATTGTCAAAAGTCCTTGATCTTTACGTGCCTTTAACCATGGAAATGTTTCCAAATTCTGCAGCGAATAACAAATAGAAAATCGTTCTAATGCAGTCTGTCGCTCTAAAGGAGTAATCAATTTATTCTTGGTTACTGCTTCTGCAGCAGGACACAAAAGACTCATCCATCGACCAATAAAATCATCTGATGATAAAGATGTACATTTTCCATTAAGAACATTCCTAATCCCCCCACAATGCGCATGCCCCAAAATAACAATATGCTTAACGTTCAGCAATTGCACCGCAAATTCAATAGCCGCTGATGTTGCATGATATTGGTGGTCAGGAAAGAAAGGAGGAACTAAATTGGCGACATTACGCAGCACAAACATTTCACCAGGACTCGCATCAAAAATAACTTCTGGTATCGCACGCGAATCACAACAGGCAATCACTAAAGTTTCAGGTTTCTGTCCTTCCACCGCTAATTGCCAATAACGTTCCACTTTATGCGTAAAATGATTCTTTATAAAAGATTGATAACCGCTTAAAAGCTTTTCTGGTAAATACGTCATTATATATTTACTTTCATCTACTTTAAAAATATGTTCTTATTTCACAAAAATAAAATTAATGAAAATATTCTTGTTAAACACATAATATACTTCCTTAAAACAACCAAACACTTCTTACAAAGTAGAAAATAATTTTATTATCAGCTACAATAAATAGCTATTCACCTCAAAAGGAAGATGTTACAGTGTAGAAATGGCATAAGGACCTGCTCTTAATATTAAAGGAAGGGTTGCCACAATAAATAAAGGGAGGATGATTGTGTCAACACAAACAGCACTAGATATAAAGAGTACTCAAAATAAAATAGAACAAGTTCTTTTTGCTCATACCGATAAAGAAGATATTGCTTTCTATAAAAAAGATGAGCTTCAAAAAGCCATAAACGCAGCCCTTGAAGCATTTAAATCCCACCAACCAGGTAAAAGTACAATTTATTTTGAACACACTTTAACGCGCAATGATAAATCTATAACCGTTATTACACTGGTTAACGACAACAAACCTTTTCTCCTCGATTCTATTTTACATGTTTTTAAGCAACAAATAAATCACATCTATCTGATCGCACATCCTATTCTTGAATGTGCCTCTGGACAACGTATCAGCTTGATGCAAATCCACATTGAATCATTAAACCAAGAAAAGACAAAAAAGCTTAAAGATGAAATCACTCTGGTTCTTGAACAAGTCAATGCGGCTGTACAAGACTGGAAACCCATGGTTGAAGAAGTCAAGAAGCATATTCATACCTATCAAACAAATCTTCCACCGAACTACCAAAGTGAAGGAGTAAAAGCCATTGAATTTCTCGAATGGCTTATGGACAATAATTTCATCTTCCTTGGAATGCGGACCTATAACTTTACCGAAGGTCAAGAACCAAAAAAAGCCTTTAAAAACGGTAGTATTGAACTAGGTATTCTTACTGATGCTTCTATTCGCATTATTGGTGATGCAAGCGTAGAAGAACGCCCCAAAGAAGTCTTATCTTTTATGGAGAGTGACAATTTACTTATTGTTACAAAAGCCAATAGCCGCTCAAAAATCCACCGCCCTGTTTGGTTGGATTATATCGGTATTAAGATTTTTGATAAAGAAGGATCTCTGTGTGGAGAATTACGTATTGTTGGGTTGTTTACATCCTCAGCCTATACGCACTCTATTCTGCAAATTCCGTTTTTAAAAGAAAAAGCTGAGACCATTATTCAACGCCTTGGATATAATCAGGCCGACTATTCTGGAAAAGCATTGATGAGTGTCTTAGAAACCTATCCAAGAGATGAAATGTTTCGCTCTGATATCGATACATTGACAGAAAATGCAGAGCTTATCATGCAATTAGATGAACGTCCGCGCTTACGGGTACTCGCTCACACCGATCCTTTTGGACGCTTTGTTTCGATTCTTGTCTACGTACCGCGTGACCAATATAGTAGTAATATCCGCGAAAAAATTGGAATATACCTTGTTGAGACCTATAAAGGTGACTTCTTTGAATCTTATCCACTCTTCTTAGAAAGTACCCTTATCCGCGTCCATTACATTATCCATTGTACAGGAAATCACAGTGCTCCTGTGATTGAGCGAACCACACTGGAACATCATGTTCGCTCTATAACGCGAAATTGGGAAGATAGTATCCAAACCGTAGCTCTTATTCATAAAGCAACAGATCAGCAAATATTTTTAGCCAGTCACTTTCCCAATAGCTACCGTGACTTATTTTCAGCCGAAGATGCCATTAAAGATGCTGACCGTATTTTAAGTCTTAATAACGAAAAAGCTCTTTTCGTTACTTTTTACCGCGCCCACAATAAAGAAAAACAAAATATTTCTCTGCGACTCTTTCATCGCAATGAAGCGCTTGCCCTTTCCAAACGTGTACCTCTTCTTGAAAATATGGGCTTTCGTGTTATTGCTGAACAGACATTAGAGCTCTCAGACAGCTATGAGCATTCTGTATATCTTCATGATATGCAATTGGAAAGTGCTTTCCAACTCGATATTGATCTTGATAAAAACGCACAAAAGCATGCTGAAACGTTTGAAGCCGTTTGGAAACAAAATACTAACAATGATGCCTTTAATGCCTTAACACAAACAGCTCAACTCGATTGGCGTGAAATTGTTATCTTGCGTCATTATGGGCGTTATCTCCAACAAACTGGAATTCCTTATTCCCAAAAACGGGTTGCTCAAACTTTAAATGCTTATCCTGATATTACTCAAGATCTTTACGCTTTGTTTTATTTGAAATTTCATCAAAGCCATAAAGAAAAAGAACGACTCAAAAATGAAGCAATTATTCAACAACGTATTGAAGAAAAACTGCAGAAAGTACCAAGTTTGGATGATGATCTTATTTTGCGTCGTTATCGTAATCTCATTGTTGCAAGCTTACGAACGAATGCCTATTCTCCTCTTCCAGATGGAAGCCCACGGCGCATCATAGCAACCAAATTAAATCCACGCCAAATTGAAGGTTTACCTGAACCACGTCCTTATCGAGAAATTTTTGTTTACGGACCTGAAGTTGAAGGTGTCCATTTACGCTTTGGTCCTATTGCTCGTGGTGGTATTCGTTGGTCTGACCGTGCATTGGATTATCGTACTGAAATCTTAGATCTCGTTAAAGCTCAACAAGTTAAAAACGCTGTTATTGTTCCTGTGGGTGCGAAAGGTGGATTTTTCCCCCACAACCTTCCTCAAACAAATGATCGTGCCGTTGTAACAGAAGCCGCACGACAAGCTTATACAGACTACATTGCAGCACTCCTTTCGATTACTGATAACTTAATCGATGGTAAAATATACCCACCTCAAAACGTAATCTGTTATGACGGCGATGATCCTTATTTTGTTGTTGCTGCCGATAAAGGTACTGCGACCTTTTCTGATACGGCCAATGCTATTAGCCAAGCAAATAATTTTTGGCTTGACGATGCTTTTGCTTCCGGAGGATCAGCGGGATATGACCATAAAGCGATTGGTATTACAGCTAAAGGTGCATGGGAAGCTGTAAAAAGACATTTTCGAGAATCATTTAATCACGATATTCAAACAACACCTTTTACCTGTGTTGGAGTTGGTGATATGTCAGGAGACGTTTTTGGGAATGGAATGTTACTTTCTCAACAAACAAAGCTGGTTGCTGCTTTTGATCATCGCGATATCTTCATCGATCCCGAACCAAACATAGTAACAAGTTATGCAGAGCGTATGCGCCTCTTTCAACTTCCTCGTTCAAGCTGGCAAGATTATGACCAAACAAAACTCTCAAAAGGTGGTGGCATTTTCTCACGAACAGCTAAAACAATCACTCTTTCTCCTGAAGCAGCACAAGCTATTGGTTTTGAAAAACAAACAGGAACACCTTTTGAAATTATTTCAGCCATTTTAAAAGCCCCTGTAGATCTTTTATGGTTTGGCGGCATTGGAACCTATATTCGTGCAACAACGGAAACTGATACTCAAGTAGGCGATCGCACCAATGATTCCATTCGCATCACTGGTGAACAAGTGCGCGCAAAAGTTATTGGTGAAGGAGCCAATCTCGGTCTTACGCAACGCGGTCGGATTGAATATGTTTTAAACGGCGGACGCTGTAATACCGATGCCATTGATAATTCCGCAGGTGTTAATTGTTCTGATCTTGAAGTTAATATTAAAATTGTTCTTGCCTCAGCTCTACGCGCCAAAAAACTTACTCGTGAAGCCCGTGATGAATTATTGAAAAACATGACCCCACAAGTTGAACAATTAGTCTTGCGTAATAATTATTTGCAAACCCTTTCGCTTTCCTTAGCTGAAAACCGAAGTGTCATTGATTTACCTTATCAAATACGTTTTATGCACGATTTAGAACAGAAAAAACTTCTAGATCGTAAAGTTGAAGTTCTCCCTAATGAACAAACTTTACGCCAAAGAATTAGCCAAAATCAAGGACTTATACGCCAAGAACTCGCAATTATTTTAGCTTATGCTAAATTAACTCTGCAAGAAGAAATTGCGAACAATCCTATTGTTGATAATCATTATTTCGACACAACCTTGTTGAATTATTTTCCAACCCAACTTCATCAAAATTTTAAAAACGAAATCATTGGGCACCAATTACGTCGTGATATTATTGCAACCCTCATTGCTAATGATATTGTGAATCGTGGTGGACCCACTTTTGTTAATCACTTACAAGATATAACAGGCCAAAAAACTGAAAATATCATTCGTGTTTTCATTGTTATCCGAGATAGTTTTGAAATTCCTCAGCTTTCAAAACAAGTTGATAATCTTGATAATAAAATACCGGGATTAAATCAAAATAAATTCTATGCAGCAATCACTTCTATGCTTTTTGAAGCAACCAATTGGGGCTTGCGTAATATGGATCTCTCAGTGCCATTAGAGGAAATTGTGCAAACAATAAAAACAGCTCGTACCTTGATTGAAAAAGAGCTTATGCACACCAATAGTCAAGATATCAATCAAAAAATTGAGGAAAAATCAGCGCAATACAATGAAGAAGGAGCACCAAAAGCTTTGGCAACACAATTAGCTCTTTTAGACGTTGCTCCAATGATCTGTGATATTTCTCTGATTGCAAAACAAAGCAAAAGTGACCTTATGAAAACCGCAAAAATCTATTTCTCACTTGCTCAGATTATTCGTATAAATCGTATTAATGAAGCAAGCCAAGCAATTCCTATCCTTGATTATTATGATGGTATGGCCTTAAGTGAAGCTAAAGAAAGTATTGCTGAGAGCTTGCGACAAATCGTTATAAAAATTTTTAAAAATTATAATGAAAAAAGTGATCCTCTAGCAGCTTGGTTAAAATCTGGTGAAGATCAAATTTGCAATATTATCAACCGCGTTAGTGCCTTGATTGAAGGTGATCTCAATGTTTCACGCTTTACTTTTACAGCAAGTATGATTGCCCAACTCAAAAACATTGCGTTCCAAACGTAAAGCATTAAAACCAATTTTAGAAAATTTTATTTATCTTCTCGCACGTAATCTGCGAGAAAAAAAGTAAACTATCTACTTTGAAGAAAAGAGAATTCAAAATTAAGAATAAAAAATTATGAGCATTATTCTTATCCATGCTAAACAATATGATCAATATTAAATCATACTAAGAGTGGAATAAGCACAATAAGCAATTCACCAATCTTATTCTTTTTCACAATTGCTCTCTTTTCTTCCACGAAAATGATAATAATCATGCCTGTTTGGATTTTTTGATATTACATTGTTTGGCATAACTTTATTAAATTAAAATTCTTTTTTAATAATAATTTTCAGAATCGGTACAATTCTCTATTCCCATATTACCAACAGTGGGAACACCGAAAATTTTTTGTAATGTATTGTCAAACCATTCACTCAAAATTTGACCATAAAGTGAATAACCTTTTAAATGTGTAAAAGCAGACTGAGCACCTTTTTTAGTTAATTCTTGAGCTGAATGTATTAACCAATCTTGTATCATTGTACGCGTTAATTCAGGATGAAATTGTAAACCCCATGCATTATTGCCATAACGAAAAGCTTGTGTGGGATATGTCTGACCTCTTGCCAAAAGAATAGCTTCTTTAGGCAAATCATAGATCCCTTCATTATGTAAATGATAGACCATTTCTGGCCAATTCATAAGTGCCTTTCCCTGTAAAGTTGCTTCCAATGGATACCAACCGATTTCTACACTTTTATCGCTTTTTGCAGCAACACGCCCACCTAAATTTTTTGCAAGCATCTGTGCTCCAAGGCAAATTCCTAAAAAAGGTTTATTGTCTTTCAAAGATAATGAAACCCAATCAATTTCCTCATGAATATAGGCATCCTTATCATTCACACTCATCGGACCACCTAGAATGACAACACCAGCGTGATATTTCAATGTTTTAGGAAGTTTTTGCCCTAAAATAGGATAATAAAAATCAAGAACAAAACCATTTCTTTGTAAAAATTTCCCTAAAAAACCAGTCTGCGGAGATTGATGATGCAAAACTACCGCAATTTTTAGTTTACTGTTTCTTTGTTTTTTATCAAGACATGTTTTCGCGAAAAACATTCTTCAACCAATCATTTTTACAACCAGATTTAATTTAATTTTGTAATGAATAAGAGCGTTATTTTTATCAAAAATATCTACAACACCTCTAAAATAATTGAAATTTCTCTCTTGGTAAAGAAATCCTTTCTTCTTCTTCCTTACTCTCTAAATCTTCAGCATTTAAAAGTATCTGATCAATTTTTTTTCTATTCTGTTTTTTTGTGTGCGATTTTAATAAAAAATCAGGCCCTACCAATGACTTTTCTTCAAAGGATTTATCTTTAATAACTTTTTTTTCATTTACGGTACCTTTTTTGTCTTCTTTTGTCCGCGCCATGTTATCGATTTCTAATGTTATAGGAGGACAACGGGGAGGTACTTTCCATTCACAACGACCTAATCGACCGCTGATTGGAGAAACTGCCAACCAAAAAGGAAAAAAAGAACCATCACACTCCCATGCTGGATCACGTTCTGCGCATAATGCTAAAGACAACCATTGACGACTCCCTTGACCATTCCCTTGTGCTTCTTCAATATCTGCCAACAATAAATAAACGCTTTCACGTGGATAATAGGTTAGTGCTCTTTGTGCGTACTCTCTTGCTAATTCCAATTCCCCTGCATCCAGAGCAGCTTTTGCAACAATAAAAGCTGACTCAAATATATCTTTATTATAAGAAGCAAGTGTTTTAGCTCTTTTCAAACGCCCAACTGCACTTTCTTCTCTCCTAAGATAAAGTGCGCCAAAATCAGGATGAGGATTTTTCTGCCAAGCTTTAATAATCATTTTATCAGCTTTGCGAACTTCTTTTAATCGATAAAGGATATCTACCATAATCACCGTTATTGGTACAAAATCAGGCATCAATTTATGGGCCTTTAAAATAGCTTTACGTGCTTCCACGAGCTGAGTCTCAATAAGATGAAGTGCTAACCCACTTAATAAAAGAGCATGAGTATACTTACGTTCTGAAGTATAATGCTCAGAATGTGGCAAAGCTCTTTGCGCTCGATGAAAAACATCAAGTGCTTTATTCCACTGCCCCTCAGCACTCAATCGATCGAGAACAAACTGTTGAGCCCATGAAAGCGCTGGCGACAAAGCTAGTGCCTCTTCTGCATAGTGCTGTGCTACATCATAAGCTTTTGTATTTATAGCTTCACGAAACAAACCATAAAGCCCAGCAAGCTTTGTCGGTTCTTCTTTTTGCATTTCTTCATAAAGAGCAATAGCTTTCATAGAATCTTTTTGCAAAGATAAGATTTGAGCTCTTAAAAGCTTTATCAATGGTTCATAATCTTTTACAAGGTATTTTAATGCGCGTATTTCCATTTTTTGTGCAGCTATATAATCACCTGCGGAAACTGCAAGCAAACCCTTTATAAGAGCTTTGCGTCCATATTCTTGGTAACATCCAGAAAAAAAGCTGTATAAAGTTCCAGGAATGGAAAAAATAATTCCAAAAAACTTCCATAAAAACACTAATATCGTCAACAGTATAACAAGCCCACTAATAATCGTAAGCAATGAGACAGTAAACCGCATCTGCAAAAATGTTATGACCAAAAAGTTATTATTATTGGCACCCCAGCTAAAAACTGCACCGATCGCACAAACGGCAAAAATATAAATAAAAATACGTATCATTTTTGATCCTATTTACATCTTTGCAGCTTCGGAAGATCTTTTTGGCCTAACAATCAACATCTGTTGAAGAACGTGATGGACAGCAAGATGTCGTTTAAGCTGATCAATAAAATCTACCGAAATATCTTTAGCATTTTGAGGTAAAGTTTGCCATTCAGCTAAAGCTTTTTCATAATCTCCAGCTTGAATCGCAACTTCCATCCGAGCCACAACTGCAGGAACTGTTGTCCCTTCAACATATCCAATTGGGCGTGAAACAATAAGACTTTTTATCCATACCTCAACCTTCTTTAAAAAATCAGCATTCGGTACAACACTATTTTGCGTACCAACAATTTTATCTGCAACATAAGCAAAATCAGCTGAAAGCTTTGCAGGACTTGGAAGACCGGTACTTGCTGTTTTCTGTAACAAATCAAATCCCGCAATAGAAGGTGAAAAATGTTGCACTGTTTCTAATTCACGCACATAAGATCCACCACGATCTATAGCGTTTTTTAATGCACTTACTGCAACGAACATCGCAGTATTTATCCCATCTTTTTCGTTATTTTGAGTGACTATTTCCTTTTGTATATTATCTAATCGTTGTTTTAAGATGATAATATCGTTTTTATTACTTTGCCCAACAAATAAAGCTGTCTTTATATCTTCTGATATTCCAGTCAAAGCTTGGACATACTTTTCGAAAGCATCTACTTTTTTTTCTAAGATTGTAAAAACTTTGCTTCTCTCTTTTTGAAAAGATTCATCTTCCTGAAAAGCTTCAACCCGTTGTGATGAAAAAGAAGAAAAATCTTTCTTCAATGTATCAAACTGTTGAAGCACATGATTCAACTGCTTTTCTGTTTCTTCTGCTTTTTCTTTTGCGCGTATAGTAATCTGAAGATTTTTTTCTTCCTCAAAACGATCAACTACTAAAAAAGAAGGAAGAAAACCTGCTTTTTGAATGCCTATCCAAAAACTTACAGTGATAAGACCACCAATAATCCCTGAAACCACTAAAGAAGTCAAAGCAATACCAACTCCGCATATGTTTTTTCTCTCGACACTGCTTTGCTTTGTTGTTATTGGCTCTGCTGAATGTTGTGCTTCTTGCTCTGAGTCATTATCTATAATTTCAGATTGAACAACAGATACCTTATGATTTTTTAATTTTTCTTTTGATCTTGAAGAATTTACCATAATGATCACTTTTCTTATCACATGCTTTTTTACAATACGATAACAAAATGAAAAAAACTTTAATTAAATGTTTTTCGAATAATATCCTTTGTCGCATAGTGCTTTTTGTGAACAATATATGATAAATGTAGAAAAATCTTTTAAAATTTCCCCTACTGAAGATCCTTTTTAAAAATAAGAATGATGAATATATTCAATCCTATAATATTTTATAAAAAATCAGGAAATAATTTAGAATGGAAACTGTCACAAGCCGCAAAAATATAAACATCCAAATAGCCTTATTCCTCTAATTTTAATTTAAAAAATGCTCTCCATAGTGCATACGAGAAAATATTTAGGTTGAATACTATCTAATATTTTTATGAGTATAGTTGCGCAATATAAACTCTTTAAAACTTTCTTCATAACTTCATTACTTTTAAATAATTCAGATTCGTTTACGAATATTTCTTACTATAAATATCTAGTAGAACCTTATAACGCTTTAAAATCGATTTTTCCATTTTATTTTCGATATATTCTCCATAGTAAAAAATGTTCTAAAACACTAAAATAGAAGTATACAATAGTTGTTTCTAACGTATACGAACATTCTGGGAAACAGTTCCTATTGTGCAAATGTTTTTCATTTTTATATACCCCTAACGAAAAAACTGTGCTAATTGTGAAGATATTATCAAAAGGTATTTAAATTTGATAAAAAGGACATTGTGGTATAGCTACCGTATTTTTTTTAATGCAGTAAGCCATTATTTACGTGATAATGGGAGCGCCTTTGCGAGCCATGTTGCACTTTCTGGACTTTTAGCTTTTTTTCCTTTTTTTATTTTTGGGACATCTCTTGCTAGTTTTCTCGGAGCATTTACATATACGCCGCAAAAAATTGAAGCACTTGTGCAATTGTTGCCGGATGCAATTGCAGAACCTCTTTCTAAAGAAATCATTACTGTCCTAACCACACAACGAGGAGATTTATTAACGCTTTCAGTTATTGGAGCAGCTTATTTTGCTTCAAATGGTGTGAGCGCTTTGCGTACAGCATTAAATAAAGCTTACCGTGTTATTGATCAGCGCAGCTTGTTTTTTTGTCGTTTTCAAAGTTTGTTTTTTGTGATTATTGGGACAGTAGGTCTTGTTGTTATTAGTTTTTTATTGGTTTTAGCACCTTTGCTGATTAAAATTATGCAAAACTACCCTTCCCACATCACTGAATATATTAGTATGATTCGTTTATGGCGTTATGTAATTGCGATAATTGTTCTTTTTACGAGTCTTTTAATTGTTCACAAATGGTTGCCGGCAGGAAAGCGGAAAGTAATAGATATTTTACCAGGTATTTTAGTGACAATATTTGTTTGGTTTTTAGCCTCTATTGCCTTCGCACAATATTTGATAATGTTTAATTATACTTCTACTTACGCAGGATTAACTTCTATTATGGTTGCAATTATTTTTCTGTACATATTAAGTGCAATTTTTATTTTAGGAGGAGAAATAAATGCAGCAATTATATTTTACCGTAATCATTCAAAACGCGTAGATAAATTAAAGTAATCTCCTATTGATTAAAAATAAAAGAAAAATACAAAAAACTCATAGCAATTTTGGAAATAGTATTGACGCTAATTTTCTAAAAGTCTGGAATTGATCATAGTATACAACTTTTATCAGTTCTAAATATTTATTGTAACTCATTGTTTGTTCTCTCCTAAAAATCTCTTATCGTAGAAGCAACTGTTACTATTGATATAGATAACAAAATTTAAATTATAATCATGAAACTAATTTCATTTTTACAAATGGAATCTCTTTTTTATTGTAAAATACAAGTTGCACAATCTAAGTGAATGTACCTTTTACCAATGAGATATTTTCTTATGCGAGATTGTGATTGGTCAAGCTGTTAATAATGAAAGATTTTTAGGAATAAAGCTATCTAACAGGTAAAGCTTACCTTTTTTATTGCAAAAATACACCTTCTTTATTCATTATTATTAGATTTAATCGCACTACGTTAAAAAAATTATTAAAGCTATAAATCTTCTTCAATAATGGCTTTTATAAGCGCTTTTGCATCATCATCAGCCCATGGAGCAGCTCCATTGAATGAAGCGATAAGATAACCATTTTTACCTATGAGAAATGTGATAGGCAAACCTAAAGCAAGTCCTTTTTTTCTAATATCCTGGAAAATATTCATTGTGTTATCCCGATAATAAACTAAATTATCAGCATGAGCATCACTTAAAAACTTTTTAATTTTTTCAGCAGAAGTATTTTTATCAATGTTAATAGCTATAACATCGAAATTATTTCCCCCCATATCACGTTTTAATTGTGCTAATTCTGGCATTTCTGCACGGCAAGGTGCACACCAAAAAGCCCATAAATTAACGAGTATTGGTTTTCCCATAAATTCAGACAATTTATGATCTTTTCCCTCAATATCTTTAAAAGAGAATTGATTCATATCATAGGAAGTATCAGCAAATCGTATATGTGTAAAAAAGCCCTTTGCTGCTTTTTTAATTTTTTCTACTTTTTCCGTCTGTTTTTTATTGATATCTGTTGCTTGAGCTCTTGCCTCTGAAATAAAATTTGGAAAGAGAGCTCTTCTATTGTTATTTTGATTGATTGTTATGTATAAACTTAAAACAATGGTAAAAAACACAAAGAAGCATTGTATTTTTTTATTCTTACTTCTTCGGCTAATAAAAATTTGATGGATCATAATTTTTGTCCTTCTCAAGAAATATTAGTATGACAGATAAGGAATTAAAAAACCAGATATGGGGCGGCCGATTTAAAGCAGGACCTGCTGCAATGATGGAAGAAATTAACGCTTCAATTGACTTTGACCAAATTTATAAACAAGATATTGAGGGTTCACTTTGTCATGTAGCAATGCTAGCGCAAACTAAGATCATTTCGCAATCTGACTATAAAAAATTACCCATGGCTTAAAGAAAATTCATCAAGAAATTGAAATGGGTACATTCACATTTTCACGAAAACTTGAAGATATACATATAAATATTGAAGCACGACTAAATGAATTAATTGGCCCTGTTGCAGGACGTTTACATATAGCACGTTCACGAAATGATTAAGTCGCTGTTGATTTTTGTTTGTGGATACGAGAAGAAATGCAAAAAATGGTACAAGCTTTAAAAGGGCTGATAAAATAATTACTGATTCGAACAAAATAACATGTCGATACTTTTATGCCAGGGTTTACGCATTTACAAACTGCACAGCCCGTCATGTTTGGTCACTATATGATGGTCTACGTTGAAATGTTTAGTCGAGATCTATCGCGTATGCGTGATGCGATTAAACAAATGAGTGAATCCCCCTTAGGGGCTGCTGCTTTAGCAGGCACAAGTTTTTCGATTGACCGTTTTATGACAGCAGAAGCATCGGGTTTTCGTGAGCCAACACGCAATTCAATTGATAGTGTTTCGGATCGTGATTTTGCATTAGAATTCTTAAGCGTTGGAACTCTTTGTGCCATGCATCTTTCGCACTTAGCAGAAAAAATTGTTCTTTGGTCGAGTGTACAATTTCATTTTATTCATTTATCAGATGCTTTTTCAACGGGTTCATCTATTATGCCACAAAAGAGAAATCCCGATGCTGCTGAGCTTATACGTGCTAAAGCAAGCCGGTTAAAAGCTGCTTTGATTGGGCTAATAACGGTAATGAAAGCTTTACCCTTGCTTATTCAAAAGATATGCAAGAAGATAAAGAATATGCGTTTGATGGAGCTTTGAGTTTGGAATTATCGCTAACAGTAATGATAGGAATTATTGGTGATTTTAAAATTAATAAAGAAGCCATGAAACAAGCAGCTCATTTTAGATATGCAACAGCGACTGATTTAACTGATTGGCTTGTTCGTGAATTAGGACTTCCTTTCCGTGAGGCACACCATATCACTGGATGTATTGTGGCATTAGCAGAAAAAAAACAGTGCACTCTTAATGAGTTATCATCAGTTGAACTTCAAACAATACATCCAAATATCAATGCAGCTATTTTTGATATTTTGACAGTTGAGAAACCTGTTGAAAGCCGAAAAAGTTTTGGTGGAACAGCACCTTCAGAAATACTGCGTCAGATTGCTTATTGGAAAAAGCGCCTTATAGCCGCTCAAGTGATTTTATTTTTTAATGCAAAAAATAAAACAGAAACAATATCCATATAATGGGAAAAGATATATGATAACCATTGTGAAAAATTTAATAATTATTCTTTTCTGTAATGTTGTCATAGTTGGGTGTGGACGTAGAGAAATACTAGATTTACCATCTTCAACGATAATAAATCTTTCGCAAGAAGCATTTATTTCTGAAAGCAAAGCAGATAAGCCTTTTATTCTCGATCAGCTGATACAATAGGTTTTTTTATGCATTGCTTCTCTTATTATCAAGGCGAACTTCATGCTGAAGATCTTTCACTTTCTATGCTCGCGCAAGAGGTAGGAACACCTTTTTATTGTTATTCAGCTCGTACACTTATTACAAATTTTGAAAATTATCAGCAAGCATTTCAAGATATGCCTTATCTGATTGCTTATGCAGTCAAAGCTAATTCTAATCAAGCGATTTTACGGCTCTTAGCAAAGAGCGGAGCAGGGGCTGATGTGGTATCAGAAGGTGAATTGCGACGTGCACTTGCAGCCGGTATCCCTAATCACCGAATTGTTTATTCTGGTGTTGGTAAAACAGTTAAAGAGATCGATTTTGCTCTTACACAAAATATTCATTGTTTTAATGTTGAGTCAGAACCAGAACTTGAACAATTATCAGCACGTGCTGTTGCACTTTCCACAACAGCACGCATTTCATTACGAATTAATCCAGATGTGGATGCAAAAACTCATAAAAAAATCACAACAGGCAAATCTGAAAATAAATTCGGTATTCCACTCTCATCAGCACGAGAAGTGTATAAAAAAGCCGCTCAATTGCCTGGTTTATATGTTTGTGGTGTAGATATACATATCGGCAGTCAGATTTGTGATTTAACACCCTTTGAAGATGCCTTTCTTATTACAGCAGATTTTGTACGTCAGTTGTGGGACGATGGTTATGCTATAACGCATGTTGATATTGGAGGAGGACTTGGCATTTCTTATGGTTCTGAACATTACTCCGTTCCTTCTCCTTTTGATTATGCTGCACTCGTTAGAAAACATATTGCTCCTTTAGGAATCAATATTATCCTAGAGCCTGGACGCAGTATTGTTGGTGAAGCTGGTATATTAGTCACATCTGTTATACATTTAAAAAGGGGAAAAGAGCGAAATTTTGTTATTGTTGATGCAGCAATGAATGATTTTATTCGCCCAACACTTTATGAAGCTTGGCAAAATGTGCTACTGGTAAAGGAGAAACCAAGTGATGCTTTACTTATCAATGCAGATATTGTTGGTCCTGTTTGTGAAACAGGTGATTATTTAGGCTTGAATCGTTCTTTGCCGATATTGTCAACAGGAGATCTTTTGGTAATTACAGGAGCAGGGGCTTATGGCGCGGTAATGTCAAATACTTATAATAGTCGGCTTTTAATACCAGAGGTTTTAGTTCAAGACATGCGTTATGCAGTTATTCGTCCACGTCTTGATTATGGACAATTAATAGGTCTCGATCAAATTCCAAATTGGATTGAGAATTTTTAAATATCTTAGTCTTATTTTCACTCAACTCTAATGAAACAATTTATTTTCTGATAATTATTTTGTATGAATCTTATAATTTTAAAGCGCTGCTATAAAAGAGGGTAAATATTTATTTATGAAACATAAAAACATCAAAAGTTTTTCAGAACTAAAGCTTTTGTTTGTGCGCATTCTTGTTTGGTGTATCCTGTTTTGTGAGCGAATATGGCCACGATTATTACCTTTTTTTCTTGCTCTAAGCCTTTTATTTTCGCTTAGTTGGTTTGGCATTTTCAATGTTCTTGGTTATTGGGCGCATTTATTTCTTTTGTGGCTAGTGCTTTTTATAGCAGCAGGGAGTCTTTCTCTGCTTTTCGGTTTCCGTTTGCCTAAAATTAAAGATATTAATGACCATATCGAACGAACAAATAATCTCAAACACCAACCTCTAAATGTTCAAACGGATCGTTTACACTTTGAAGATGAAAAAGATATAACTACAAATATTTGGCGCGAACATCAGCGCCGTATGGCAGAACAATTGCATCATTTGCGAGTCGGATTAATTCATCTTAAGAGTGCTTCCTACGATCCTATGGCTCTTAGAGCTTTATTTGTTCTATTTTGTGTCTGTGCTTTCAGTTTTTCTTTTGGTTCATCAGGTGGACGTTTAGCAGATGCATTTGATTTCCGTCCTCCCGTTGATGAAACATCAATGCGAATTGATGCTTGGGTTACACCACCTGCTTATACAGGAGTTGCACCCATTTATTTAACGCAAAATGAAACAACACAATTTACAGTTCCTGAAGGCAGTGAGGTTGTTGTTCGTATTGTCAATGGTGCTGGTATTACAGTAACAGCAATCTCTGAAGAAGATGGACAGAAAATTCCACTTACTAAGAAGAATGAACAACCGGCTTTAAATAATTCAATTATTCGTTTTGAAACACATTTAGAGCGTTCAATATATTTATCTTTATCGTCGCGCCATAAGCAACAACAATGGCATTTACACATGATTAAAGATCAATTACCGACGATTCATTGGTTAGAAAAACCAGAGAGAATTTTATCTGGATCATTAGAATTAAAGTATGAAATGGATGATGATTATGGAGTTACAAATGCTTTTGTTGAAATAGAACCTTTATTTGATCAGAAAAAAAATAGCCCTCCCCTTTATAAAGCACCTGAAATAAAGCTTCTTTTAGCACGTGGTGGAAAAGGTAAAATGCGGACAGTGCAAGATTTATCAAGCCATCCATGGGCTGGTTCAGAAGTAAAAATCACTTTGGTCGTAAAAGATGGAGCTGGCCAACAGGGGCGCAGTAAAACTTTTATCATGACATTACCACAGCGTATTTTTGCGAATCCTGTTGCACGTGCAATCAATGAACAACGTCGTTTATTGGCTCTTAACGCGTCTAAACCCGAGTATGTGCTTGATATGCTTTCTGCTCTGCTTTTACGTCCAGAAAATGGTCTTCAAAATACAACTCATTTTCTTCTTTTACAGAGCGCATGGACAAGGCTTTCTATGGCACAAACAGAGGATCAATTGCGAGATGTCGTTGATCATTTATGGAAAATTGCTTTAGGTATTGAAGATAATCAGTTCGAGTCTGCTCAACAGAGATTAAAACAAGCACAAGCTGCTCTCCGTGATGCGTTGCGGCATGGTGCTTCTACTACTGAAATCGAGCGACTTATGGCAGATTTACGACAAGCTGTAAGTGATTATATCAATGCTTTAGCTGAAAAAACACCAGAAGATAACGATTCGAGAGAGGCTAATCTTTCTACAGATACATTACAAAACAAACTGAATTCAATTGAGGAAATGGCTAAAATGGGCTCTTCTTCTGCAGCTGAACAGCTTTTAGCTGAAATTGAACAAACACTTGATCATTTGCAAATACGGAAAAATCATCAAACAAATGAGCAAAACAAGAACCAAACGACACAAATGAAAGAAAAAATAGATCAACTTGGTGATTTAATGCGCCGTCAGCAAGAAATTCTTAATGATACACACAATTTAGAAACAGATCAGAGACATGGAAACATTACCCCCAAAGTAGAGAGTGAAACCTTGAAAAAACGCCAAAATGAATTGCAGTCTGAATTATCAATATTGAAAAAAGAATTGACAGCAGAAGGATTTGAACCAAGTGATGCCTTGAAAGAAGCAGAAGAGAAAATGAATTCTGCAAGAGATGCTCTTGATAAACAAGATCATGAGCTGTCAATACAAAATCAATCAGATGCTTTAGAAGCTTTACGACAAGGCGCACAAAATGTGTTAAAAAAGATGCGTGAAATGCTTAACAAAGCAGAAAATAATCAGAATGCCATTCATAATCGTAAAGATCCGTTAGGGCGTCCACTCTCCCCAGAAATTGACCAAAAACAAGAAGGTGTAATTGAACCAAAAGAAAATGATAAGATGCGCGCACGGCAAATTTTGGATGAAATTCGCAAACGCCTTAGCAATGAGCATATTTCAGAAGAAGAAAAGAATTATCTTGAAAGATTGCTTCATTTTAATTGAAGAATAATTTGTTACTACTCTTTTGAAAAATATATTGCAAATAATTATGGGAAGAAAAGCACTACAGATAATAATAAAGTTCATTACTTATAATGAAGGAGACTATAAAATAACTTTTTCCTGTGCTTTTAAGATCATTCAGATAAAGAAAATTAAAGATTAATATTTTTCTTCTTGAGACAAAAAAGCAGAATTCCATATAAATTTAAGTATGTAAAAACTTGCGGTACTTAAAATTTGCTTCTAAACGGTATTTTAAATTGGACATAATTACACTAAAAGATTTTTATACTTCTACGCTTGGTATACGTGTACAAACGACAGTTTGTAATCAATTAAATATCTTTTGGCCTGATCTTATAGATAAACGAGTTATGGGCCTTGGTTATGCGCTTCCTTATCTTTCTGTATTGCGTAAACGTGCGAAACAATGTTATGCTTTTATGCCTGCTAGTCAAGGAGCATCACCTTGGCCTTATCCTGATAAGGTCGCGACAGCACTTGTTTTTGAAGAAGATTTGCCTCTTCCCGATGCTTCGATTGATTGCGTTTTATTGGTGCATGCGCTTGAATATACAAAAAATTCACACGAAACACTAAACGAAATATGGCGTATTTTGATTCCTAATGGCCGTCTTATTGTTATTGTTCCCAATCGTTGTGGATTATGGGCACGTAATAATCACACACCTTTTGGCTATGGAGAATCTTATAGCCGACAACAAGTTGTTCGTTTATTTAAAGAAACGAACTTTATTACTGGACCAGTACAAGAAATTCTACATTATACACCTTCTTTAAACTATGTATCCCGGTTATTTTCATTCTTTTATGAATCATTAGCAAGTCATGTTTTCCCTTATTTTGGTGGACTTTTAGTGTGCTCAGCAGAAAAGCATGTCTATCAAGGTTCTTTTGTGCAGCGTCGTCAGTCGCGACGCGTTTTTATTCCCACGTTAACACCACAAGCATGTGAAAGAGATAAATCACCTTAATCTGATTTTTATTTTAGAGAAAATGTTCTCCGAACTGTATTTAAATAGTGCGCATGCAGAACAATTAAAGATTCAAACGATATCCATTATGATCTGTAACAAGAATTTTTGCTTTAGAAGGATCTTTTTCAATTTTTTTACGCAAACGATAAATATGAGTTTCTAATGTATGAGTGATAATATCTGTGTTGTAGCCCCAAATGTGTTCCAATAATGTTTCACGATTTACAATTTTATTTCTGTTATCATAAAGATATTGAAGAATTGCTGTTTCTTTTTCTGTGAGATAGATTTTATCGTTCTGTTTATCAATAAGGAATTTTTCCCTAGGTTTAAAAATGTAAGGGCCAATATACAAAATTGCATTTTCATTGTATTCATATTGCCGTAATTGGGCGCGAATACGAGCTAACAACACTGAAAAACGAAAAGGTTTTGTCACGTAATCATTAACACCCATTTTAAAACCTAAAATAGTATCGCAATCTGTATCACAATTAGTAATCATAATAATAGGAGCGCGAAATCCTTGGGAACGTAATTTTTTTACGGCTTCACGACCGTCAAGGTCAGGAAGTCTCACATCAAAAATAGCTAGATCAACATTTTCTTTTTGAGCCACTGTAATCCCTATTTCAGCAGTTTCTGCTTGAAGCACTTCAAATTCTCTATGAATTTGCAATTGTTCTACAAGAATAGAACGAAGATCGTTATCATCCTCAACGATTAAAAGGGTATGGTCCTTCATTTTTTTCCCTATAAGGTATATTTACAATAAAATTGGGTGAAGAATAATTTCATGAAAATAGGATTGCATGCAAGTGGCATTAAAAAAGAAAATATATATAAAACAAACTTTCGTTTCTTCTATTGTTATCCGACGACAAACAGGTATGCAAACACAGGGTATTCTTTGTATCGGTCAGCATCGTTTTTTTTGTGCTTTAGGGCGAGCTGGTATTTCTGCTTTTAAACGTGAAGGCGATGGTGCTACTCCTTTAGCAAATATGCGTTGTTTAGGGGGATTTCGCAATAATTTTTACCGTTATTTTCCACGTTCAAAGTTAGCAATCCGTCATATTCAAGCACACGATGGCTGGTGTGATGCAAGTGGAGATGCCAATTATAATCGTTTGGTACGTCTTCCTTATCCCAAAAGTGCTGAAAAGATGCAACGTGAAGATGGCATTTATGATATGGGACTTATTCTGGATTGGAATATTAGAGAGCGAAAGATGGCAAAAGGAAGTGCTATTTTTATACATTTAGCACGAAACAATTATATGCCAACAGAAGGATGTATTGCACTCTCATATCGTGATATGCAACGTATTTTGCCTTACATTAATCAGCAAACAAAAATTATCATTTTAGGTTAAAGATATGCTAGTTTCAATCCTCCCATAGAACAGATTTCTTTCCATTCATCTTCTGTAACTGATTGTACCGATAAGCGCATAGCTTTAACCAGCATCATATTTTTTAATCTTGGATTAGCTTTGATTTGTTTTAATGAAACGGGATTTGGTATATCACAAATAGCACGAATATCTACACATTCCCAGCGTGGATCTAAACTAGTAGAATCAGGATGTGCTTCAGCACATACTTCTACAATACCAACTATTTCTAATCCTTGATTTGAATGATAAAAAAAACCTTTATCACCACATTTCATAGCCCGCATATTATTGCGTGCTTGATAATTGCGCACACCATCCCATTGTTCACCATCACCTCCTTTTTGTTTTTGCATGTCCCATGACCATTTATGCGGTTCAGATTTGAAAAGCCAATAAGCCATGAAGTCTCCTTTTATAAATTTTAATGATTTTTCAGGTTTATACTTTTATTCCACGACGCCCTGTCCCGATTAAAGGAAGAGATTTTTCATCTAATGGCCAGCGTGAACGAGGTCCGATATCAAGAGAACTTACTTGTCCCCGTGCTAGACGTTCAGCACCAGCAAAAGCAATCATTGCAGCATTATCTGTACATAAAGAAAGAGGTGGAGCAATAAATTCAAAACCGTGTTGATGAGCAAGCTTTTGCAAACTAGAACGAATAGCTTGATTAGCAGCGACTCCTCCAGCAACTACTAAAGCAGGAAGAGTGGAGGCCTCATGATGAGAAAAAGGATAATGATAAATGAATTGTTGTAACGATAAACCAACCCGATCCTGCAATATATCGATAACAGCTGCTTGAAAACTTGCAGCAATGTCGGAAACATCACTCTCTGTCAAGGGTGCCATAGCTGTTGCTACTTGTCGAACAGCAGTTTTAAGGCCAGAGAAGGAAAAATCCAATCGCTTATCACCCTTCAATGGTCGTGGAAGAGAAATACGATTTTTATCCCCCAATAAAGCAGCTTTTTCAAGTGCTGGACCACCAGGATAGGAAAGACCTAAAAGTTTTGCGGTTTTATCAAAGGCCTCTCCTAATGCATCATCAATAGTGCTTCCTAAACGCTGGTAATGACCCACATCATGAACAAGAACTGTTTGGGTATGACCACCTGAAACTAGGAGTAATAAATAAGGAAAATTAACATTATGCGTTAACACAGCTGTCAAAGCATGTCCTTCTAAATGATTAACTCCAATAAAAGGCTTTTTGGTAGCAAAAGCTAACGCTTTTGCACTCATGAGTCCAACTAAAAGTCCTCCTATCAAACCAGG
Organism: Bartonella bennetti; assembly: GCF_045945445.1. Lineage (NCBI taxonomy): Bacteria > Pseudomonadati > Pseudomonadota > Alphaproteobacteria > Hyphomicrobiales > Bartonellaceae > Bartonella > Bartonella bennetti. The sequence goes on from NZ_CP174576.1 coordinate 1,439,403, forward strand.
ACCACTTGTTGCTGCAATGGCATCAATATCTTTAAGTTTTAGATCGGCTTCTGTAAGCGCTTGGAGAATCAAACCATCAAGAACTTCAACGTGAGCACGTGCAGCAATTTCAGGAACAACACCACCATAAGGTGCATGGTGATCAATTTGGCTCCAAATAATATTAGAAAGAATACGGCTTTTTCCTTCATCATTGCGCTCAATAACAGCGACAGCAGTTTCATCACAACTTGTTTCTATTCCCAACAAACGCATCTTAGGTCAAATCTTACATTATAGAATATCTTTAAAAGATACACGTATCATGAATAAATAAAGATGCAAAGAATTTCACTTTAAATTGGTTGATCTGAGAATAAATTCCACTATATAGTCTATAATAGTTATGATAGCAATTTTTACACTAATCAAACAAAATGCTTCATACCAATAGCTTTTTGTATAGTTTTATAAAGTTTTGTATAATTTTTATACCATCATTAAAGTGCTGTATGGAAATGATTCAGTCGCATAAAATATGATGCTGCAGTTTGATTTATTTCATCACAAAGTAGCTTATTTCTCTGATTTTCTGGCAAAGTAAATATACATTGCATTGTCTTATTTTACTGGATGAGTTATAAATATTATTTGTTTGTTAGATTTCACTGATTTTAATAAATTCTGGCCTAAGATTACCAATTATTTGGCTATAATTGTTTTTTCATATTAAAAAGTAATGATAAATTGTCTCTATACTAATATTAAAAAAATAATTGCATAAATTACGTACTTTTTAGAGAGTGCAAATTTGTGAAAAATACTTACATAATATAATAATCAATACTTCTTACTTTATTTATATGAATATGAGGACACTGATGTATTCGTTGGGACAAGTGAGTTACAACCTCATCTTCTTATAAATGCTACAAAGAAAACAAATCAATGGCTTACGACAGCATGATTCTCACCAATGACAAATTAACACATTTTGATTGCTTGCCCTGAGACAATTACGGAAAAAATCATTCTAATAGATCTATAAGCTTTTGCATTTAGAGAACTATATTTACTTATTATGCCAACTATACCAACAATTTTTCTTTAAAAATTATCTGGTATCTCCTGTCTTAATTGTATTAATCAAAGTTTTGAAGATTTTTGGACATTTATTACAATTGAATGGAAATGAGAAACTTCAAAAAATTGCGAAAGTGTAAACTATCTAGCAATCTTTAAAAAGTCCTATAAGTATATTGTAAATGATTGATCTCCCTTCAAATGAGTAATGAAGCGACAAATTATTAAAACTTAATAAAGCAAGTAGAATCGTTAATAATTTTACTTATTATCCTGTTGAAATAATTAGCAATACAACTTATGGGTTAAAACCATTTCAATGAATCACTATCAGTTTAGCAACAATAAAAACAAATAAATAATTTATGAAAATTATCTTCAACTTTGATTACAAATTATATCTAAAGTGTTATTTTATTGATTATGGACTATTAATCATTTATTATTACGTATTTTAAATAACACAATAAGTAAAAATTAAAAAAAACTAATATACTCATTCTTGAAAAAATCCATTATTTCAAATAAATTAAATTTACGTGGGGCATGGAGAATTAGATATGCTTAAGAATTTAAAATCTTTTTTTAAAAATGGATACAAACAATTACCACAAGATGAACCACAAGATGCAATTTTCTCATCAGAATTAAAAAAGCAAGTTCTCGAATTAGAACTACAAGAGCTTAAACCAAGACCAGAAAAGCAAGTTCTCGAATTAGAACTACAAGAGCTTAAACCAAGACCAGAAAAGCAAGTTCTCGAATCAGAACGAAAAAAAACTCTCCTAATGCATCGTTAATAGTGCTTCCTAAACGCTGGTAATGACCCACATCATGAACAAGAACTGTTTGGGTATGACCACCTGAAACTAGGAGTAATAAATAAGGAAAATTAACATTATGCGTTAACATAGCTGTCAAAGCATGTCCTTCTAAATGATTAACTCCAATAAAAGGCTTTTTGGTAGCAAAAGCTAACGCTTTTGCACTCATGAGTCCAACTAAAAGTCCTCCTATCAAACCAGGACCACTTGTTGCTGCAATGGCATCAATATCTTTAAGTTTTAGATCGGCTTCTGTAAGCGCTTGGAGAATCAAACCATCAAGAACTTCAACGTGAGCACGTGCAGCAATTTCAGGAACAACACCACCATAAGGTGCATGGTGATCAATTTGGCTCCAAATAATATTAGAAAGAATACGGCTTTTTCCTTCATCATTGCGCTCAATAACAGCGACAGCAGTTTCATCACAACTTGTTTCTATTCCCAACAAACGCATCTTAGGTCAAATCTTACATTATAGAATATCTTTAAAAGATACACGTATCATGAATAAATAAAGATGCAAAGAATTTCACTTTGCAAATAAAATAGAAGCGTTAATGATTTTACTTATTATCCTGTTGAAATAGTTAGCAATAAAACTTAAGGGTTACAACCATTTCAATGAATTACTATTAGTTTAGCAACAATAAAAACAAATGAATAATTCATGAAAAATATTCAACTTTGATTACAAATTATTTTTATTTTTAAAATTTTCTTGATTATGCACTATTAACATCCAGTATTATGTGATTTGAATAACACAATACGTAAAAATTTAAAACACATAACGTCATTATTCTTGAGAAAATTCATTATTCCAAATAGCTTTATTGTAGAACATGGAGGTTTCATATGCCTAAAGATTTAAAGTTTTTTTTTAAAAATGAAGTTTTAGAACAATTAAAAAGTAAAGTTCTCTCAAAGAAACAAAAAAAGGAATCGGAACAAAAAGAGGAATCTTCCAAACAGAACGTTATCGTACCAAAATTAAAGGATTTGAACCTACTAAAAGAGCCTCCAAAACCGAAATATATCTGTGTATTAACAGGGAAAAATCCCGCACCTTATCGTATTAAAGCAATTAGATCTTTTTCAGATGTAACAGAAGGTGATTGGGGTGGTTTTGTTGACAATGAAGAAAATTTATCGCAAGAAGGTGATTGTTGGATTTATGGTACCGCTGAGGTTCTTGGAAACGCTAGAGTTTATGGGAATGCTAAGATTCAGGATATTGCCAGAATTCACGGAAATGCCCAAGTTTATGGCAAAGCTCTGGTTTCTGGGAGCGCTGAAATTTATAATCATGCTAAAGTTCATGGCAAATGTCACATTAGTGGTAATGTTAAAGTTCGTGGTAAGGCAGAAGTGTATGGACACGCCGATGTTTACGGACATGCAGAAATTTATGGTAATGCAAAGGTTTATGGCAAAGCTCAGATTACTAACCACGCCCAAGTTTTTGATAATGCTGAGATTTATGGAAATGCTTATATTAGTCAAAAAAGCAAAATTCATGAGAAAGCTGTAGTTTACGGTAATGTTAAGATTGCTGGGAACAGTGAAATTTATGGCAAAAGCCGGATTTATGGTGCTGCTAATATTTATGATAATGTCAAGGTTTCTGGAAATTGCAGGATTTACGGCAATTCTCACATTTGTCAAAATGCCATTATTACTGGTGGTAAGATTTACGGCAATGCAGAAATTATGGGGAATATAGAAATTCATGATAACCCCAAGATTTACGACAACGCCAAGATTTATGAAACTGCAAGAATTTTTGGTAAATCTAGCGTTTATGGTAATGCTCGAATTTATGGAAACGCCAAAGTTAAAGAAAAAGCCAAGATTTTTCAAAATGCTCATATTAAAGGCAATGCGAAAATTTGGGGAAATGCCAAAATTTATGGTTACAGTATAATTTTTGATGATGCCAAGGTTTATGATAATGCTAAAGTTTGCAATCACGCTGCAATTTATAGTGATGCTCGAATTTTTGGGAAATCTATAATTGGAGGAAACACTCAAGTATATGATCATGCTGAAGTTTATGGACATGCTATACTTAATGAGCAGGTTAAATGTTTCGGATATGCTAAAATCTTCGATAATGCCAAAGTTTCTGGTACAGTCAAAGTTTCTGGGCATGCCAAAATTTATGATGCTGCCGAAATTTGGGAGTCTGCCAGAATTGATGGAAATGCTCGTGTTTTTGGAAAAGCTCAGGTTTTCGGTAATAGCGAGCTATCTAATGAGGCAAAAGTTTATGACGCTGCTGCAATTACTGAAAATGCTAAGATTGGTGGTCATGCTGCAATTCATGGGCATGCCAGAGTTTTCGGTGATGCAAAAGTTTTCGGTAACTCCATAATTGCTGGTCAAGTCAAAATCTTCGGTGATGCTGAAGTTAATGATGTACGGGTTTCTGATTTTGAAACAATTTACATGACAGATGTTATTTTTGATCGCAACATGGAAGTTCTTGACAAAACACAAATTGAAGTTTTTCATAAAAAAGAAGAGAACGCTTTTCATACAAGAAAAATGCGATCTTTTAATAAAAGCATAACTAGAACTTTTAATGAAAGTGTAATTGAAATTGAAGATCATGATGATCAAAAGGTTGTAACTTATAAGGTTAAAACAGATGAAGAGATTCATACTGTTAAAGAGCTTCATATAGCGAAGGAGATTCATGTAGCGAAGGAGATTCATATGGCTGAGAAGGTTTATGTAACTGATAATAATAATGACAATGCCCTTACTGATTCCAGTGTTTCCAAAGTTCCTCCTCGTGCTAAGTCTGCACAGGTTGCTATGTAAATATGAGAGAAAATTTTATATCAAGGAATCATCAGAAATAGCTATCAAACCAGTGATAGCTACTTATAAGGATAGTACAAACTAGATCAGATTCTTAGTTTATGTATTTTTAAGTCTTAGATATATCACAACAAATTATAATTTACTTATAAGAAGTCCTTCTACTAAAAATTCTGACAAAAATATGAATCTAAGAAAATTTAGTAATAAGAAATATCTGTTCTTGAGAGATATGAGAAGATAATTATGTAAATATTCTTCATGATATTACCAACCAAGAATTCACATGAATTATAAAGTAATTTGTACAATCGTCTTTCTGGTATTAGTAGAGTTAAGTGATTTATCATTACTTCTTCCTTAATCAGATATCCTAAGAATTCTTTTGGTTCTTTGCAATAATCGTCAGTTTCAGTAAAACTTTATGAATGATTGCTTCACTTAAAAGTGGATTTTTACGACTTTCTAAAATAGCCGATTGTATTTTTTTCATTGCATACAAAATTTTCTCTAAGTTCCAATACCTTAAGGCTTGTTCAACTATTTTTTTCCTTTGAAAAAAAATTGGTGGTTGTGCCTGAGAAACTACTACAAAAGAATTTTTACCTTCAATTTCTATTTGATAACGTAAAAGCTGTAATTGTTGAAAATGTCTTTGAGCCGTATTTAAAACAAAGAGAGATGTTTTGTTTACAGCTATACAACAGCTAAAATAAGTTTCAAAACCTACTAAATCTCCTAGTAAAACAGCATCAATTACTTCATCTTGAGAAAGGGTACTCACATCGCTAACAATAGCTTTTACATCTTCAAAAGCAACATGAGCCTTTTTTAAGGTATAAAGACAAAGCTTTTCCAATTCACTACGTGATGCAAGACGATCTTCTCCGATATTTTGGTGCAAACATTGACGCGCCTCCAAAGAGAGAGTTATATTGAATTCACCTAAAATTTCGTCAATCAAGATGTCAAGAGAATGAGCATTATCCGCATAACAGGGCAAAGCAATCGCTGTTGATGCCATTTCAATAATATTACGTAGTCCTACTCCTTTTTTTAAATCTCCCGCTTCAATTAAAATAAAACTTGCTTCTGGTGGTTCTGTTATTAAAAGTTTAAGCGCCTTAAGAAAACCTTTTTGGTTAGCACCATTAGATACCCATATTAAACGATCACCACCAAAGAGCGATAAAGTGCGTGCTTCATCCCCTAATCGTGCAGGATCTTTATCAATTTCAGCCGCATCTAAACGAACAGTGGTAAAAGGATTTTCTATCGCCACCTGAGAGAGCTTAGCAAAACGTTGTGCACGCTCACAAACAAGACCCCGATCTGGTCCATAAATTAAAACGATAGGAAAAGAACGTGAAAAATGTTTTAAAAACTGATCAACTTCATGTGCTTTTTTCTGAGCCAAAATATTAATCCATTAAAAATCTATCATCAAAAACTTCACTACAAACTTTCTGAAATAGTTTAATTTCGTTGCCTATATCTAAACTTTTATATTCTTCTTAACAACTGTCCAAAAAAACTTTGCACTATGCAACATTAGAATCTGATCCCTTATAATCAAAAATCTAATACATGGAATTCACCACTATAATAACAGTTTCTCCTTAATAATTCTTCAGTCAAAAATATCACAAAATCAGCTATTTCTGAACTAATACTAAGAAAATGACATCAAGCAACAAAGCATTAGCTTACATGAAGTAGCTAACTACAATTTCCTTGATAGTGCCCATTAAAGTTATTGTTTAGTAGTTCTGAAGATATTTTTAAGATTCCATTAAACGTTCTTATTTCGCAAAACTACTGTTGCTATTGATTTACAATCCTCTATCAGAGCGATGCTAATTTGATTTTCTGCGTTTATTAAATTTCCATGCCAAAAAGCAAAATAATAATAAATCAATATTTTATTATAAAGATAAAGGATTTTATAGTTATTGATTTTATTGCGTTTTTTTATCCTATTCCTTACTTTTTTGGAGCTTTTTATCATTTCGATAGCTAGCCTTTTGTAATCAATGCCTTTTATATAAAGAGCTGCCATGTTATCACTTATCCAATCAAAAATCGCTTTGAATTGTAACACTGTTGCATTTAAGTTTACAGCTTTTGCTGTCGCTAATTTTCCTTAATCCATGAGCTGATTTTTTATGCCGGCTTCATTACAAAACTCTCTAAATAAATTACCAAAGCCCTTTTGGGTTAATTTTTTTCTTCCCTTTTCCACAAATGAATATTTTATCTCTGACAGGACCAATTTTAAGAGTTTTTGTTAGTTCAGACAAAATAGATAAAAAGACACCTATTTGATGAACATTATCGTACCAGAAGAAAAAGACTCTATTTTTAATGAGCATTTATCGATTTTGATCCTGAAATAGAAACAAGAAATAAGGATAAATATCAACCCCTTAAGAAAGGTTATGCTCAAATATTGTGATAAAAAACACAGATTTAAAAAGGCATTTAGTAAATATGATTGTTGTAGAAGCACATTTAAAATTCTATTTTTGCATCTTAAAAAATAAATTAAAATCCGCAGATTATGCAAAAGAAAAACCGCTGGTGTCCCAAAAAATAATTACAACAGCACACTATCTCACTATTTTCAACACGATCATATTACCATTGCGTGTAAAATAATTGTAGAGCTTAAGCACTTTTAAAATCAATTTTTATTCTTATTTTTAAAACAACAAAAAATAAATCTAGTGAAACGTTATTTTTTTGTTGCAATTCGGAAAAGCCTACGCCATACAGATAGCGTTTAGATGAACAGTAGTTCAAATTCTTAAGCGGGTGTAGCTCAGGGGTAGAGCACAACCTTGCCAAGGTTGGGGTCGTGGGTTCGAATCCCATCGCCCGCTCCATTAGTTAATGTAAGCTTATTTTCAGGCTATAGATTTTTTTCTAAGAATCCTTCTTATCTATGATCCCAAAGTTCACAAAAATGCTGAAGTGGGCCGCGTCCTTTTCCTACGTTTAAAGTATTTGAAGCAGATAAAGCGCTATTTAAATAATTTTTAGCTTTTTTGACCGCATCAAATAAAGATTCTGTAGGTAAAAGTGCTGCAATTGCAGCGGAAATGGTACAACCTGTACCATGATTATTGGTTGTACTGAGACGAGAAGCTTCCAACATCACACTCCCCTTGGAATCACAATAAATATCAGGACTAGAAAAATCGTAATGATTTGTAGTCTTGCAAGCAAGAACATCTAAATGCCCTCCTTTCAATAAAACAGCACCACAACCCAATGCCAAAAGTTGCGGACTTTGCTGATACATAGCATCTAATGACCATTGTATTTCACGATTCAACAATATTTTTGCCTCATGTAAGTTTGGTGTAATCAATGTTGACATAGGAATAAGAACATTACGAATAACTTCAATCGCATCAGGTTTCAAAAGAACATCACCACTCTTTGCCACCATAACTGGATCAAAAACAATGAAACGGGCTTTATAATAAGCCAAACGTTCTGCAATGACTTGTGCAATCTGAGCATTCACAACCATCCCAATTTTAACAGCATCCACACAAATATCTTCAAACACCGAATCAATTTGATCAGCAACAAAAGACGAATCCAATGCTTGAAAAGCACGTACACCCTGTGTATTCTGTGCAACAACAGCTGTAACTACGCTCATACCATAAGCTTTCATTGCTGAAAAAACCTTTAAATCGGCTTGCATTCCAGCACCACCAGAAGGATCAGTACCAGCAATGGACAAAATTCGTGGAATAAACTTATCTTTACCAATCTGTAACGTCATATGGTTCTTTCCTTATAATTTTAAATACTTTAAAAGAAGTACTTGAAAAAGTTTTAATTAAAGATGTTTTCTCATATAAATTGCATTATAAATAAAATTTCTTGGTAGACATGAAATGGAAAATGTAGTGCTTATCTTTCGCTCTCTTCTTTTTACATTCGTTTTTTACATAACAACCTTTGTACAGATGATTCTTTACGCACCTTTTTATTTTTTGATGCCGCGTAAGCAAGCATGGATTGTGCCTAAAATATGGGCGCGTATTACATTGTTTTTGCAAAAACACATTGCTGGAACAAACTATGAAATTGAAGGCATAGAAAACCTCCCGAGTGGGGCTTACATCATTGCTCCAAAACATCAATCCGCATGGGAAACTTTCAGCCTTGTTCCCTACTTTAATGATCCCGCTCTCATTATCAAACGTGAATTAATGTGGATTCCCTTCTTCGGTTGGTACATGGCAAAAACACAAATCATTCCGATTAACCGGACAAGTCCTATTAAAGCTCTTAAAATTATTTTACACAATGCAAAACAAAAAGCGAAGCAAGGACGTGAAATCCTCATTTTTCCCGAAGGGACGCGTAAACAACCTGGTCAAGATCCAGATTATAAACCAGGAATTACTGCTCTTTACAATGAACTTAAACTTCAAGTTGTACCCATTGCCCACAATGCTGGTTTATATTGGCCACGTAATAATTTTCGTCGCTATCCAGGAACAATTCGTGTCCGTATTCTTCCGCCTATTAAAGCCGGCTTAAATAAACGTGATTTTTTGGACCAACTCATTCAAAAAACAGAAAAAGCTTGTGATGAGTTACTTCTATTAGCTGCTCAAGATCCCAATCCTCCCCCTATGCCACCTTCTGCAGTTAAAAGACTTCAAACACTTGGTCATAATTGGAAAGGACCTGTGCGTGATTAAATATTCATCCTCTTTATGTATATACAAAAATCTTTATAATAAAATTAAAACAGTACTGGATTACTTAAATCTAAAAATAATGGGGGAATTTACTTTATGCGCCAACTCTTCCACACACTTTTTTTCTCTTTCATTCTAAGTATAATAAGCTCTCTAACTCTAGCCCATCCTTTCATCTCTGTTGACGCTACAACTGGACGAATATTAAAGCATAATCAAGCTTTTGAACGTTGGTATCCTGCTTCTTTAACAAAATTAATGATGACTTATGTTATTTTCCGAGCTATGAGCACAGGAAAAATTTCACCCCACAAGCATATCACCATAAGCAAAAATGCAGCGCAAGCGCCTGCCATCAATTCAGGTTATAAAGCCGGTTCTGTTCTTACACTTGATACGGCTTTAAAAATTACTTTGGTTAAATCTACAAATGATTTAGCTATTGCTATAAGTGAAGCTATTTCGGGTTCACAAGAAGCTTTTGTGAAACAAATGAACGCAGAAGCTCAACGTCTAGGTATGTTTGGAACCAATTTTACAAATACAAGTGGATTGCCAAATCCAAATAATTACTCCACAGCACGGGATATTGCTCTTTTAGCGGTTCAAATCCGTCGAGAATTTCCTCAATATACTCATTATTTTTCTATTCCAGCTATTGATTTTGGCAATGGACAAAAAATTCAACCTAATTCAAATAATCTTATTGGTCGTTTTGATGGCATAGATGGCATGAAAACAGGATTTATTTGTTCTTCCGGTTTCAATCTTGTCGCTTCAGCAACCAGAAATAAGCGAACAATTATCGTTGTTATTTTGGGATCAGACAGTATCAATAAAAGAGAAGAAAAAGCAGCACAATTGCTCAATGCAGGATTTTCAGATAAAGGGTCTCCTCAATCAACATTAGCAACATTAGAACCTTATGGTACAAAAATATCACAAATAACCGATATGAGACAACAAATATGTACACCTGAAGCTATAAAAATGCGTTTAGATTCTTATGATGAAAAAGGAAATATTATTCTCACCTCGCCTTTAATCACTGCTTTACCTTCTTCTATTCTTCCTTTGCAAGTAAAACTCATTAGCGCACCGAAAACATTGAAAATCAATGGAAAAATAATACGAGAAATTCCCATTCCACATAAACGGCCTCCCTATCACTATATGACAAAAGCAGTTAATCACATTTAATATTTCAAATGCAAACAACACGTATTCCTGTCACTCTTATTACCGGTTTTTTAGGTTCTGGTAAAACAACTTTGCTTAATTATTTGCTGCGAGATCCTCTCTTAGCTAACAGTGCTGTTATTGTTAACGAATTCGGTGAAGTAAGCATTGACCATCTTCTTGTTGAAAAAACAACAGAAGGAATTATTGAATTAACAAATGGCTGTTTATGCTGCAATTTGCGCAGCGATTTAGTCGATACGTTAGTTGATTTAATTGATTACACTCAAACAAAACATCTCAAACAATTGAATCGCATTATAATTGAAACAACAGGTTTAGCTGATCCTGCCCCTATTTTACAAATTCTTTTAAGCCATCCTCTCTTAACTCAAGCATTAGATATTGATGCTGTTATTACAACATTTGATGCATTAAACGCTCCTCCTATTCTCGAATCTCATCCTGAAATACAAAAACAACTGGCTTTTGCTGACAAAATTATTCTTACAAAAACCGATCTTACTGACCATACAATTCCCCTAGATTTTCTCACCAATAAACTCAAAGCTCTTAATCCCACAGCGCAAATCATCACTTCCCATTCTGACCAATGCAGCCCACATGAATTAATAAATAAAATAATTTGGAATAAAAGAGAAGGTAACATAGAGCTAAAAAAATGGCTCCCCACTGTTTCACATGATCATTCTCATTATCAAAATTTTCGCGCTTTTTCATTAGACTGTAATGAACCGCTTTATCCTGCTACGTTAAAAATTTTTCTAAATCTCTTAAAAGATCTTTATGGTGAAAAATTACTCCGTGTAAAAGCCATTATCGCATTGCAAGATAATCCGCATAGTCCACTTATTCTTCATGGGGTACAAACATTTTTTCATCCACCAATAAGGCTTCCGGCATGGCCAAAAGGCATCACAAAGACTCGCTTTGTCATTATTACCCATAGTGTTGAAAAAGAGGCAATACAAAAACTGTTTGATGCTTGTTTAAATAAACCAGCAATAGATACTCCAGATAAAACTGCTATTTTAGATAATCCTTTAGCTATTCCAGGAGTAAAATTTTAATCTCCTTTGTACATTAAAAAATCAACTACTCACATACAATTTACTTTATATCACTCTTATAACTGAAGGATCGTATATTCTCAATATAGCTCATCCTTATAAAGCTACAGCAACTGAAGTTTCATCAATAAAATGATCAAAAACATAACGTTTATCATAAACAGTAATTTTGGGAGGTTTACGATTTGTTTCAAAAAAATCATAACCTTCTTTGAGCATCATCCAGAATTCATAATGAGGACTCATATGATGGCGTTGCATATTAACATCGGTCATACGAAAAGGAAAAGCATGTAACTGAAACTCTTTTTGCCCACCTCTAAAAGCATCTCGCGCAAAGGCATAGATTTGAGCCATATTCCTGTCATTCATTGAATAACAGCCTACAGAAGTACAGGCTCCATGAACCATAAGATAACTCCCTGTACGGCCATGAATCTGATCATAAAGATTAGGAAAACCTATATTAAAAGAAAGATAATATTTTGAATAAGGGTTCATTTGATTTTCCTGAACGGTATAAAAACCTTCTGGGGCTTGAAAATCGCCTTCTCGATATTTAGGCCCAAGCTGGCCTGACCATTTGCAAATGTCATAACTTACAACAAGAACGAATACTCCTGAACGATTTTGCTTCCAAATTTCAGCAATATTATCTTCCTTAAAAAATCGCATCATAATTGGTGCATATTGATCAATATCATGCATCGCCATTTTATCGAGAATTTCTCGAGGCAACGACTGTTCAATTTTAGCTTTAAAAGAAGTAGGTAATCTCTCCTGGCATGCCATCAACATTCCAGTTACAATAAAAAGTACGGCTGAAAACAATTTATTTAATTTCATTGAATAAAAAGTCTCCGACAGTAAATATATCAACTCAAAGAACGACCAATTTGAAGATATTTTTCCCAACGCTCTTTTTTAATAGTTTCTCCATCTTTCCCAGCCATAGACTTTAAAGCATCTGAAATCATATTACCTGTTGCTTCAATTACAATTTCTTTTCCCCGATGCGCTCCTCCCAAAGGCTCAGGAATAATACCATCAATAATCTGTAACTTATAAAGATCTTGAGCAGTAATGCGCATATTCGTTGCAGCATCCTTTGCACGAGCTGAATCACGCCATAAAATAGAAGCCGCACCTTCTGGTGAAATAACCGAATAAATCGAATGCTCCAACATATAAACTTTATTGGCTGCAGCAATTGCTATCGCTCCCCCAGAACCTCCTTCTCCAATAATAACAGAAACAACCGGAACCTGTAAGCGTAAAGTTGCAGCTGTTGATTGAGCAATTGCCTCTGCCTGTCCACGTTCTTCAGCACTCACTCCAGGATAAGCACCCGCGGTATCAACAAAAGTCAGTAATGGTAACTGAAAACGATCAGCCATTTCCATAATACGCGCAGCTTTGCGGTATCCTTCTGGACGTGCAGAACCAAAATTATAGTGCAAACGGGTTTGCGTATCATAACCTTTTTCTTGACCTATATAAGCAATTGCGTCACCTTTAAAGCGTGCAAAACCAGCTTGAATAGCTGCATCTTCAGCGAATTTACGATCACCTGCCAAAGGCGTAACATCAGTCAACAATTGCGCTGAATAATCCATAAAATGAGGTCGATCAGGATGACGAGCCACCTGTGTTTTTTGCCACGGTGATAATTTTTTATAGAGATCTCTCAAAGCTGTTTGAGAACGCATTTCAAGACGCGCAATCTCATCACTCATATTAAGGCTATCCTTTTCCTGAGCGATTTTCTTTAATTCAAGAATTTGCAGATCAAGATCAGCAACTGGTTTTTCAAAATCAAGATAATTATACATTGCATCCAACTTATTTTGTATAATTTATACACTTATAATTTATTTTTAAAGTATTTTTCAAAAGATAATCTTTTTTACCCACTCTTACACTGATCAATAAGCGGATGATGTTCATTAACCAAACGATGCAGCCTAGCTTCCAATACATGTGTATAAATTTGAGTTGTAGAGATATCACAGTGACCTAATAAATGTTGAACCGCACGCAAATCAGCCCCATTTTGCAACAGGTGGCTTGCAAAAGCATGGCGCAACACATGAGGAGAAAAGTTTTCACTTCGTATTCCTGCTCTTTTAGCGAGATCTTTTAATCCGCGAGCAACAAATTGGCGTGCAATATATCCGGTCGATGAACGAGCAGGAAAAAGGTAAAAACTTTTTGCATCTTTTCCCTGATCACGCAAAATTAACCATTGCGACAGAATTTGACGTGCCTTCTCTGATACAAGTACCACTCGCTCTTTTTCACCTTTACCGCGAACTAAAATAAATTGCTCTTTTCTTCGTACAGCTTGAACCGGAAGACTGACTAGCTCACTGATACGTAATCCTGTTGCATAAAGCATTTCAAGCAATACCTGAAGACGCAAAGCACGGTAATAATCCTGCGATCCATACTCCGCTTGATCTGTCTCCAACTGTGCAAAATCAAGTAATTTTGTCACCGCATCTTCACTGATAATTTTCGGCAAAGAGCGGCCTTGGCGCGGTGAATCAATATCACTAGAAGGATCATCTTCTCTTAATCCTTCAGCATACAGAAATTGAAAAAATTGACGTAAAGTTGATAACCGACGTGCTTGTGAAGTTGCAGCGCAACCAGCAATCTGCATGAGCGATAAAAGATTGACCAAATCTTCTCTTTGCGCCGAAAAAAATGAAATAGAACACGAAGACAATTTATTTTGTGCCCATTGTAAATCATGTTGATAAGCTAAAAGTGTACGAACAGAAGCTCCTCGTTCCGCACTCATCATTTCAAGAAAACGATCTATGGCAGCATTATTTTTCATGTATTTTCTTTCAAAGATTCCTTTAATAAATCTAAAGGCACATCAAGATTTATATCAACCATCACTGGTTGAACATAAACTACAAGTGCGATCATAATGCTAAAAAGAATAATAATTAAAATGAAAAATATTATTAAAAATCGGGTTAATGTTGGCATGAAACAAACTATTCTAAAAAAATCTTAATTTTCTATCGTATCTGATAAAGATTAACAGGTATTGACTTTAAGATAGATAGATATCGAAATAAAATCATAAATAATAATTATTCTAAAAATATCCTCACAACACAAATAAAAAATCAACTGTTACTTTATATTAACCGATGAACACTCATATTCGTTGGTCTCATGGGTACAGAAAAATCAGTCATTGAAAAACATGTTGTCATCATGCCTAATTTACTTTTTTATGATGCTAATAAAATAGAGTTTCACACTCTTGAGCAAAGCATCATTTAAATATCCTTTAAAAATCTCTCTCATTTTAGCAACAAGCGTAAGAGCTTATATACCGAAAATCATATATCAAAATGAGATATCTATATGGCTCAAAAACAGATCTTAATATTCTCATTAAATGTGTTTTAAAGTATCCCACTCGACTATTGCTTCAAAAAAAGACTTAAAAAAATCATCAAGAACTCATAGAACAACGCTACCCTATCCATTTAAAAGTAAACTTAATGATTAACAATCACAGAAAACGTAGAGTAGCACAAAATATTATACGATCCGCACAATGCTCCTTGCACAAAAAAATATATGAAACTGGAGCATACACTTTACTAAATCTTGGCAACACATTTGGTTTACCTACAAAATTACAGGATATTCCAGAGACTGAAATGTTAATGACTTTTATAGCACAAGATAAGAAAATTTCAAAAAATAGTCTAACTATCATCCTAACATGCAAACTCAATCAATTATTTATTGCAAAACATATTACACCGAATGTCATTCTAAATTTTTTAAAACAAAAATTAATGAAAACGCGTTAATAAATACTTATAATGATTGATTAACCTTAACGCTTTCGCTATAAAATTAATGTGATTGGGTCTGCGTAGCTCAGTAGGATAGAGCACAGGATTCCTAAAAATTGGGCACTTTCAGAAGAAATTCTAAAAGTGAATCTGCTCAAATTCGGGGAAAACTTCACAAGAATTTGTATGTCAATCCCGAGCTAAGTCTCTTTTTAAATCAAAGAGAAAAGTGTAGAGACTGAACGGGCAGCACCTAAAAAGCATAAACTTTAAGGTGAAGAGACAGTCCAGACCACAAACAGTTTTTCTGATAAAGCTGGCGATGAAAATCGAAGTGGTATGAATCCTGGGGTCGTAGGTTCGAATCCTGCCGTAGACACCACTCCTTAAATTACAATTATT
Source organism: Bartonella bennetti (assembly GCF_045945445.1). Classification (NCBI taxonomy): domain Bacteria; kingdom Pseudomonadati; phylum Pseudomonadota; class Alphaproteobacteria; order Hyphomicrobiales; family Bartonellaceae; genus Bartonella; species Bartonella bennetti. The sequence continues at coordinate 1,455,353 of NZ_CP174576.1, forward strand.
ACTTTGAATAATTAAGGAAACATTATGAAAAAACTCTACTTAAGTTTATTATTGTTCAATCCAATTACTGCCTTCGCTGGCTCTTTGGTAATCAATGTACCAGATGTTCCAGAACCTATGATAAAAAATGTTGTTTATCAATGTGATACTGGAACAAATAAAGAAAAAGTCGAAGCAACTTATCTTAATGCTGATAATATTTCGTTAGTCGATTTTAAATGGAAAGGCGAGCGCATTATCGGAGCAAATGTTATCGCTGCTTCAGGATCAAAATATGCAGGAGCTCAGTATATTTGGTGGGAAGCTAAAAATGAAGTTACACTTTTTGATCTTATCAATGATCCAGAAGAAAAGAAACCTATTTTTTGTACAATAGAAGATAAGCAATAAAATAAGCTTTTATCAATTAGTTTTACATTCTTTTAAATTTTATGATTTTTTCTTTTTATGAAATAAAAGAGAAAGTGGTTTTTTTAAAGAATCCTCTGATTGATTTCGGTAAGATGCTGTTTGTGACAACAACATAGAAGTTATTGGTGTTGTCATAAACAAAAAAATTATCAACAATATCTCGTGAACAACAAATTTATGATCCACAAGCATTGAATAAAAAAAGGAAGCAATAATAATACTACTCCCTCCCCAACTTGTACTCAATGAAGATGTATGCAAACGTTCATAAAAGTTGGAAAAACGTACAAGTCCTATCGTTCCAATGAGAGTAAGACTAGATCCCAGTATTAAAAAAATGCTAATTATAATAGCACTCCAAAGTGAAATATCATCCTTCATTCAATAATTTCTCCACGCATTAAAAATTTTGCCAAAGCGATACTTGATATAGGACCTAAAAGGCTAATAATGAGAGCAGCTTCAAAATAAATAGTTGTCCCTGAACGAATATCAAACGTCAGAAATAAAAGGATAGCTGTCATATAAAGAGCATCCAAACCAACAATTCGATCTTGTGCTCTTGGACCACGAATCAATCGAAAAAATGCTAGAATCATTGCCAAACTTAAAAAAAGCTGTGAAAGATAAAGTCCCCAATAAAGAATAACCATACTCATGAAAAAATCTCCAAAAGCAACTGCTCATATCGCTGTTTGATCAACTGTTCATAATCATTTCCATCTATTAAATTTAAGACATGAATTAAAAGTTCACTATTTTTGCTATTATAAGCAATCCAAACGGTACCTGGAGTTACTGCCAAGATGCATGCTAAAATAGCTAAAGCTATCTGGCTCTCAAGCACTAGAGGGATAACAACAAAACCAGATTTTTGTTTTTCACGCCTTTTTGTTAAAATTAACCAAGCGACTGAAATATTTGAAGAAATAGAATCTATAAATACCCGAAATAATAATAGAAAAACCGCTTTCCAATTTTTAATGGTGGCTGTTTTCATCTCAATAAGCTGCATCATAAAACTACTTAACAAAGCAATAATAATGCCTAAAAGAAATTGACCTAAATTAAAACCGTTTAAAATCATCCACATTAAAACAATCGCACAGCTAAAAAAAGGATAAGAAAAAAAACGATTCATCAATTTTTCTCCATCTTTTGTAGAGAAAAATCAGTTAAAACACTACTGATATAATTTTTAGGATAATGTAAAACTTTAGCCGTTTCATACATATAATGGCTAACAGATCCAGCCATAATTGTTGTAACAAAACACAAAGCTAAAAGAACAGCAATAGGTGTAAATTCGATTACTTGCGCATGTGGAATTTTACCTTCAAGAGAAACCCAAAAAATCCGAATACCGGCTCTTGTCATTGAAATTAAAGTTGAAAAACCAGAAATAATAACAAAAATTATAAAAAGCCAATCTTGTACAACTGGTATATATGCAGCAGAATCCCCTTCTTTTGGATTAAAAATTGCCATAATCATCATAAATTTCGCAATAAAACCAGACAAAGGTGGTAATCCGATAATTAAAATAGCACAAATACCAAAACAAGCACCAAGAATTGCTAAAGTTACTGGTAAATAAGTACCTACTTCATCCTCCTCTTCCTCTTCTTCATCATTATACACTTCTGTTGTAACAGCTAAAACATCAGCAGCGACATCCTGATTCCGCTCAACTAATTCTATCAAAAGAAAAAAAGCTCCCAGCGCTAAAGTTGAAGAAACAATATAAAAAAGTGCCCCCGCTGTTAACACTATATTCCCTGTTCCAATTGCTGTTAACAATGTTCCAGAAGATACAAGAACACTATAAGCCGCTAAACGTCCCAAAGCTTGACTCGCCAATACTCCAATAAAACCAAAAGTTAAAGTCGCAAGTCCACCATAAAATAAAATCGTATAACCAAAATGAGTAAAATATCCACTTTCAGGACCAAACCATAACAATGTTAAACGTAAAATAACATAAATGCCCACCTTGCTCAAAATCACGAAAGCAGCACTCACAGGAGCTGCTGCTGCATCATAAGTTGGTACCAACCAAAAATTAAGTGGCCACATACCGACTTTAAGCAATAAAGCAACACCCAAAAGTGCTGCACCTATTTCAAATAAAATAATATCCGTAGAAGCTATATGTTTTATTTTAATTGCCAAATCAGCCATATTAAGCGTGCCTACTACTCCATAAATCAAAGCCGTACCAGTTAAAAACAAAAATGAAGCAAAAAGATTAATCACTATATAATGCATACCAGCACGAACTCGTGACTGCCCCGATCCATGTAAAGCAAGCCCATAAGAAGCGGTTAACATAACTTCAAAAAATACAAATAAATTGAATAAATCACCTGTCAAAAAAGCACCATTAATCCCTACTATTAAAAACTGCATCAATGACTGAAAATGAGGCCCTACCTTACACCAATAAGTTTGTGAAAAAACAAACGTGGCGGCAATCAATAAACTTGAAAGTAAAAGCATCAAAGCACTTAAACGGTCAAGAACCAAAATGATACCGAAAGGAGAAGGCCAATTACCAAGCCGATAAACATCTGAAGCCGGCGCTACCTCAAGAGTACGTATACACAGCAAAATAGAAATAATAATCAATAAACCCACAGAAGAAAGACTAATAAGCGATTTAAGCTGTGAATTACGTTCATCATAAAAAAGAAGAAATGCTCCAGTACTTAATGGCAAAAGAATAGGCAAAATAAGTAAATGATGTAACCAAGCTTCCATCACTTTGCCTCATGTCCATCAACGTGATCGGAACCCGTTAAGCCACGTGATACCAAGAGAATAACCAAAAATAAAGCTGTCGTCGCAAAACTAATCACAATTGCTGTTAAAACCAAAGACTGCGGAAGAGGATCAGCATAATTTGCTGGATTGATCGTATGAGATGGATCAACAATAGGGGCTGCATTACTACGAGGTCTACTTACTGAAAAAATAAAAAGATTTATGCCATAAGAAATTAATGACAAACCAAGAATAACCTGAAAAGTTCGTGGACGTAAAAGAAGCCAAATACCTGATCCAACGAGAACACCAATAGCTAAAGAAAGAACAACTTCCATTAATTTTCCCCTTTTTTCAAATTAGGTTTTTTACTAATTCGATAAACTCGAATTGATTGATGCGCAATTGCAATTAAAATAAGAACAGTTGCGCCCATCACTAAAGAAAACACACCTAAATCAAATAAAAAGGCAGATGCAGTAGGAACTTTTCCAATCCAAGGAAGATTCGTATATTGAAAAAAAGACGTTAAAAAAGGATATTTAAAAAACCAAGAACCTACCCCTGTTGCTACCGATAATAACAAACCGAAACCCATCCAACGCAAAGGCAAAACCCTTAAATGACTTTCCACCCAACGAATATTAGTAGCGAGATATTGTAAAATAAATCCTATTGCCAAAGTAATACCTCCAGCAAATCCACCTCCTGGAAGATCATGGCCACGCATAAATAAATAAATTGCAAAAGTAATAATAATAGGAAAAAGCCAATGCATAATAACAGAAGGAACAGCTAAATAATCGAACAAAGTATCCTCGTCTTGACGATTAAGCTGTTCTTTATTAAAAGCCATATGCATATGTTGTTGAAAAGGGGTTATACTTTCAGGTGCAGGACGAAAACGCCGTAAAAGCGCAAAAACAGTAAGTGCAACAACGCCTAAAACTACTATTTCTCCCATTGTATCAAAGCCACGGAAGTCAACTAACAAAACATTCACAACATTGCGCCCACCAGCATCAGAATAAGCTCGTGTTAGAAAAAAATCAGAAATTGTCATTCTTTGTGGACGCGTCATTACCGCAAATGACAGCCATGCTATACCTGCACCACTGACAAATGCTATGATAAAATCACGAACACGACGTAAATACACTAAAGATCCAACAGATACAGAAGAGGTAGGATAATGCAAACGCTTAGGTAACCAGCGCAAACCAAGAAGTAACAATACTGTTGTCACCACTTCAACAACCAATTGTGTTACCGCTAAATCAGGAGCAGAAAGCCACAAAAATGTTGCACAAGTCATTAAACCAGCGCCTCCCAACAGCATTAATGACACAAAACGGTGAAACTTTGCCTGCCAGGCAACTAAAAATGCACAAAATCCACCAATCAACCAAATAACAATAAAAGGAAAATCAAGAGGAAAAAGCGGCTCTGGTCCTGCTGAAACTAACCCGTCACGCCACAATAAAAGACCAACAAACACAAAGCACACACAAAGTACCCAACATAATTGAACTTGTAAACGACGTGTTGATAAAAAAGCTTCTGCTGCACATGGCCATTTCCAAGAAATAATCATAAAAATTCGCTCAAAAATACGCAATCTTTTTAAAGAACGAAAAAGAGGAACTCCCTCATCACATGATAGAAAATAGCGATGCCCTAAAATATAAAGCAATGTCCCCCCTGATAAGGCAACAAAACTCATAATTAATGGAGCATTAAAACCATGCCAAACAGCCAAATTATAAGAAAATGTTGTTGGTCCTAAAACAGCTACTATGGCATTATCTAAAATAGATCCCATTGTTAAATTAGGAAAAATACCCACTGCCAAACAAATAAAAACTAATAATTCTATTGGAAAACGCATAAAGTGTGGTGGTTCATGCGGTTGTTTGGGTAAATGAACAGGATCAGGTCCAAAAAAAACACTATAAATAAAACGTATAGAATAAGTTACACTAAACAAACTAGCTAACGTTGCTATATAAGGTGTGATCCTATTCAACCAAGATTCCATATGAATTTCAACTGTTTCAGCAAAAAACATTTCTTTTGATAAAAAACCGTTAAGTAAAGGAACACCAGCCATTGCAGCACTCGCAACTAAAGCAAGAGTTCCTGTAATAGGCATATAACGAAAAAGGCCTGTCAGTTTACGCATATCACGCGTACCTGTTTCATGATCAATAATACCAGCTGCCATAAATAATGATGCTTTAAAAGTAGCATGATTAGCCATATGAAAAATTGCTGCAACACAAGCAAGGGGACTGTCAAGACTCAAAAGCGTGGTAATTAAACCAAGATGGCTAAGCGTTGAGTAAGCAAGCAGACCTTTCAAATCTTGCTGAAACATTGAACAATAAGCACCAAGAAGCAATGTTATCAATCCCGAAATCCCAATAAGCCAAAACCAAACTTCTGTTCCAGATAAAACAGGCCATAATCGAACAAGTAAAAATAAACCCGCTTTTACCATTGTCGCCGAATGTAAATAAGACGATGCGGGCGTTGGAGCAGCCATTGCGTTGGGTAACCAAAAATGAAATGGAAATTGTGCACTTTTTGTTAATGCCCCTAATAAAACACAAATAAGAACCGGAATATAAAGAGAACTCGACCGAATGAGATTTCCAGATTCTAACACCTTATCCAGATCGAAACTGCCAACAATATGGCCAATCAATAAAACTCCGATCAGCAGTGCAAAACCCCCTAAACCGGTAATTGTTAAAGCTATACGCGCACCATCACGTGCACTGGCATTATGATACCAGTAACCAATCAATAAAAAAGAAAAAATACTGGTAAGTTCCCAAAAAATCACCAAAAATACGAGATTTCCTGATAAAATTATTCCTGTCATTGATCCCATAAAGGCTAGAAAAAAGGAAAAAAATCGTGGAACTGGATCTGCTGGATTCATATAATAGCGCGCATAAACAACAACAAGAAATCCTATCCCTGTAATTAAAAGGCAAAAAAGCCATGATAAACCGTCTATGCGGAGGGTTAGATTAACTCCCCATTCTGGAATCCAAGCAAGATCTAAACGTACCACACCGCTTCTACAAACCGCTGGATACAGCATAATTGTCAAAAGAAGGCTAAAAAGTGCAACAGCTCCAGCAAACCAGGCTTCATTATTTCTAGCAGTTGAACGAAAAAAACCAATGATAACACTACCACTAAAAGGAAGCAAAACAAGCAATATTAATATTGCTTCCCGTGTTGTCATTAGCTGAACTCCATTTTATTTTTAATATTCTATCATTGGTAAAATAAAAAATGTAAAATCATTCTTCCTTTCACACTTACAATAATAGATTTAAATAAAACTTAAAAATGTAAAAATTTTTTACAAAATGATCACTTCATGCACAAAACCCATATAAAATATTTCAAAGTTTTTACCTTTTATATTCTTTACCCTTTGAAAAAGCTCGACAAGCATTGTTTGCGGGGCCCATGAAAAGGTTGATAACTATTATCATTTTGAGTATAAGAACGATAATGAGCTTTACAATAATCAATATGTTGCTTCACATTCCACAGCTCTTTTTTTTCTAAAGAAGTAATGAATTTATCTTTTTGAGTTGATATAATCTCTAGGGGCATATCTTTCACATCTGAAGATGTATATGCAACAAATGCTTTTTCAGGATACCACCAGCCATCGCTATATTTGCGATAACCATGCCGATAATGACGATAACCTTTAAAACCATTCAGTTCCTTACGCCCAGTAATTGTCAAAAGAGGTGAATCATTTTGAACAGAAAGCTGATCAACCGCTTTTGCCTTAGCACCACTCTTGTATACAATATTAGAAATATTGGTCGTTATAATGAAAATACTGACAATCGTTGCAATAGACAAAATGGAATTTAAGTTTTTAATAGTAAACATAATATACATCTCAAAACAACTGAATAAAAACAAATTACAGAAAGTCTTCTTACTGCCAAATAAAAATAGATTTTCTCACTGCTATTTTTTCCTTGAGACATTCTGTTGCTATATGTACTAAACGTTAATATGAACAATAAGATCCTTCAAATGAGAACAAATAACAAATGATTGAGACTCCCTATTATCTTATCGATAAATCTAAACTCATAAAAAATATGAAGACTATTGCCCATTTACGAGCAATATCAGGAGTGAAAGTTTTACTTGCTTTAAAATGTTTTGCAACATGGAGTCTCTTTGATATTATGTCCCAGTATATGGATGGCACCACATCATCATCCCTTTATGAACTCCGTTTAGGAAAAGAAAAATTTGGCAAAGAAACTCATGCTTATTCAGTTGCATGGGCCGATGATGAAATTGACGAAGCCTGTAGTTACGCAGATAAAATCATTTTTAATTCAATTCAACAATTGCAACGCTTTGCTAACGCAACAAAAACTATGCAACGGGGTTTAAGATTGAATCCAGGGATAAGTGCATCAAATTTTGATCTTGCAAATCCCTCTCGCCCTTTTAGTCGCTTAGGAGAAACCAATCAGGATGCTATTAAAGAAGTCTTACCTCTCATTAACGGTTTAATGATCCATAACAATTGCGAAAACAGTAATTTTAATCTTTTTAATCAAATGCTTAACCAAATTGAGGAAAAATTTAAAGACCTCTTTATTGCAGTTGACTGGATTAGCCTCGGCGGGGGAATTCATTTTACCGCTGAAAATTATCCTTTAGAAGATTTAGCAGAACGTTTAAAGTGTTTTTCTCAAACTTATGGCATAACTGTCTTTTTGGAACCAGGAGAAGCCGCTATTACCAAGAGCACCACATTAGAAGTTAGCGTTCTTGACACATTATATAATAAAAAAAATCTCGCTATTGTTGACAGCTCAATTGAGGCGCATATGCTCGATCTTTTAATCTATCGTGAAAATGCCAAATTAGAACCAAATCACGGTCCCTATGAGATTATGGTTTGCGGTAAATCCTGTCTTGCTGGAGATATTTTTGGAACATTTCAATTTCCTAAACCTCTGAAAATAGGTGATAAACTATCCTTTCAAGACGCTGCAGGATATACAATGGTTAAAAAAAATTGGTTTAATGGCGTTGCAATGCCTGCCATTGTTACTAAAGAATGTAATGGAGTCTTAACACTTCAACGTAAATTTAGCTATAATGACTATAAAAATAGCCTTTCATAATGAATATAACAGATAAAAATCATCATGCAGCAGTATAAAAGGAGATGAACTTACAATGAAAAAAAACGTTCTCATTATTGGTGCTGGCGGTGTTGCACAAGTTGTTGCACATAAATGTGCCCAAAACAATGATATTCTTGGTGAAATTCATATTGCTTCACGAACACAAAAAAAATGTGATGCAATCATTTCTTCCATTCAAGAAAAAAAAGCCATGAAAATAGAAGGCACAATTAAAAGTCATGCACTCAATGCAATGAATGTCGGAGAAACTGTCAAACTTATTCAAAAAACAAAATGCGAAATCGTTATCAATGTTGGTTCCTCTTTTCTTAATATGTCAGTTCTTTCAGCCTGTACTGAAACCAAATGCGCTTATATCGATACAGCAATTCACGAAGACCCTTTGAAAATTTGTGAAACACCCCCTTGGTATGGCAATTATGAATGGCCCAGACGTCAAGAATGCAAAAAAGCTGGCATCACTGCTATTTTAGGAGCAGGTTTTGATCCTGGTGTTGTTAACGCTTATGCAGCATTAGCACGTGATAATTATTTTGATACGATTACCGATATTGATATTATTGATATCAATGCTGGAAATCATGGATGTTGGTTTGCTACAAATTTTGATCCAGAAATTAACTTTCGGGAATTTACAGGACAAGTATGGTCATGGCAAAATAGACGATGGACTTCTAACCAAATGTTTGAAATCAGTCGTGAATGGGATTTACCCATCGTTGGAAAACAAAAAGCTTATATGACAGGACACGATGAAATCCATTCATTGTCCAAAAATCTTGATGTTCCCAATATTCGTTTTTGGATGGGTTTTGGTGAACGTTATATTACTGTCTTTACCGTTCTTAAAAATCTTGGTCTCTTATCCGAACAGCCTATCAAAACAGCAGAAGGTCAAGAAGTTGTTCCTTTAAAAGTTGTGAAAGCTGTTTTACCTGATCCAGCCTCTTTAGCACCAAATTATACAGGAAAAACTTGTATTGGAGATCTTGTGAAAGGCACAAAAAATGGAAATTCAAGAGAAGTTTTTATTTATAATATAGCTGACCATAAACAAGCTTTTAATGAAACTGGTGCACAGGGAATTTCTTATACAGCTGGAGTCCCTGCAGCGGCTGCTGCCATCCTTATTGCTACAGGCGAATGGGATGTAAAAACTATGGTGAATGTGGAAGAACTGCCACCACATCCTTTTCTAAAATATCTCGATCATATGGGACTTCCAACTTATGTAAGAGAACAACAGAACGATAAGAAATTACAATTTTAGTTTATTCGTACAACGAAAATACAATAAAACCGCTTTTTTTAAAGGCGGTTTTATCAAAACATAAAGATATTAGGGGGACAAACTCTCCCATCCTGCTTTCAAAAAGGACTACGAAACCCTGTTAAAAAGTAATTTTAGGTATGAATAGGTTTAGAAAATGTCGCTAAAGCTGCTTCCCGCACTGCTTCCGATAAGGTAGGATGCGCATGACAACAACGCCCTAAATCCTCCGATGAACCACCAAATTCCATCAGAACTGCAATTTCATGAATCATTTCACCCGCACCAAACCCAAGAATATGCCCACCCAAAACCTGATCTGTCTTTTTATCAGCAAGAATTTTAACAAATCCATCATTTTTTTGCATTGCGCGAGCACGCCCATTTGCCATAAAGGGAAACTTTCCAATGTTATAATTAACACCTAACGCTTTAAGCTCTTCTTCTGTTTTACCTACACTAGCGATTTCTGGTTGTGTATAAACAACACTGGGAATAACATCAAAATTAACATGACCTCTTTGACCAGCTAAAATTTCAGCCACAGCAACACCTTCTTCCTCAGCTTTATGGGCCAACATTGGACCTTTGACGACATCACCAATCGCATAAATTCCTGGAATATTGGTTTGCCACTGTGCATCTATCTTAATAAAACCGCGTTCATCCATCTGAACACCTGCTTCAGCTAAACCAAGCCCCTCTGTATAGGGAGAGCGTCCTGTGGCAATCAAAACAACATCAGCTTCTAAAGTTTCTGCAGCACCGCCTCGAACAGCTTCAAAAGTTACCTTAGCAACTGAATTAGATTGAGTAACGGCTGTTACCTTCGCACCAAGCCTATATTCAATCCCTTGTTTTTCCATTAACTTCTGAAATTGCCGTGAAACTTCACCGTCCATTGATCCTAAAACTTTATCAAGAAACTCTACAATAGTAACTTTAGCGCCCAAACGACTCCACACTGAACCAAGCTCTGAACCGATAACACCCGCACCAATAACGACCATGCGTGTAGGAACTTTTTCAAGTGCAAGCGCTCCTGTCGAAGACAGAATCACCTTTTCATCAATTTCAACATTCACACCTGGAATACCTGATACATCTGAACCCGTAGCGATAATAATATTTTTTGTTGCAACCTTGTGTTGATTCCCATCTTTGGTAAGAACTTCAATCTGACCTGCATCTAAAATTTTTGCGTGGCCATGAAAAGTATCAATTTTATTTTTTTTCATCAAAAAAGAAACGCCACTTGTATTGGCTGTCACAACAGCCTTTTTATGTGCCATCATCTTATCAAGATCAAGCTTAACTTGAGAAACAGAAATACCTAGCTTATCAAAGCCATGTTGTGTTTCAGCAAATAATTCTGAGGCATGTAACAATGCTTTAGAAGGAATACAGCCAATATTAAGACACGTACCACCCAATGTTGCACGTTTTTCGATGATCGCAGTTTTGAGACCCAATTGAGTAGCTTTTATTGCTGCTACATAACCACCTGGACCAGCTCCAATCACAACAATATCATAAGACATCTGTCTCCCCTTTCATCCTCAAAAACTGGTTTTTTATAAATCAAGAACAAGACGTTCCGGATCTTCCAAACTTTCTTTAACACGCACAAGGAAAGTAACAGCTTCTTGCCCATCTACAATACGGTGATCATAAGAAAGCGCTAAATACATCATTGGACGAATTACAATTTGTCCTCCAACCACCATCGCACGTTCCTTAATCGCATGCATTCCCAAAATACCAGATTGTGGTGCATTCAAAATCGGTGTCGACATTAACGACCCATAAACACCACCATTAGTAATAGTGAATGTTCCACCCAACATATCCGCGACCGCCAATTTTCCATCGCGAGCAAGACGCCCTAAACGACCAATTTCTTTTTCAATTTCTGCAATTGACATTTGATCTGCACTGCGAACAACCGGAACCACAAGCCCTTTGTCTGTTCCAACAGCAATCCCAGCATTAACATAGTTTTTATAAACAATATCTGTTCCATCAATTTCCGCATTAACAGCAGGAAGTTCTTTTAATGCATGGCAAACAGCTTTGGTAAAAAAGCCCATAAAGCCAAGTTTAACACCATGTTTCTTTTCAAAAAGATCTTTGTAACGTTTACGCAAATCCGTCACAGTAGACATGTCAACTTCATTAAATGTGGTTAACATTGCTGCTGTATTTTGCGCATCTTTAAGACGACGTGCAATTGTCTGACGCAATTTTGTCATACGAACACGCTCTTCATTCACTGCATCCACAGATGCAACAGAAGAAACAGAAGCTGATGTTTTTGTCCCTTGTGCTAAAACATCAAGAACATCTCCCTTGAGAATCTGTCCACGCTTTCCAGAACCTGAAAGATCACTTTTCTCTATGTTATTTTCAGCCATTAATTTTGCTGCTGAAGGTGTAGGAGGCATTGTTCCTCCTAAAGAGAAGGCTGATACAGACGCTTCCATAGGAGCAAATGTTGGTGTAGATGTTACAGAAGATGACAATGCAGGTGATGCAGAAACACCATCAGCTCCCGCTTCAACCATCCCTAAGAGAGCATTCACTTCAACCGTATCACCTTCTTTTGCAATGATTTCAGATAACTTTCCAGCAACAGGAGAAGGAACCTCAACAGTTACCTTATCAGTTTCTAATTCGACCAAAGGCTCATCCATAGCCACCGCTTCACCAATTTTCTTAAACCATTTGCCAATTGTTGCTTCAGTAACTGATTCGCCCAAAATAGGAACACGGATTTCAGTAGCCATAATATTTTTCCATACATCAGAGTAATAATAAATATAATAATAAATTAAGAACCTAACGCGTCCTCAAGAAACGCGGCAAGCTGTTCAAGATGTTTCGACATTAAACCAGTCGCAGGCGATGCACTTGCAGGACGCCCAGCATAACGTGCACGCGAATAACGTGCACGAATATGAGTTAGAACCCATTCTAAATAAGGCTCAATAAATGACCACGCACCCATATTTTTGGGTTCTTCTTGGCACCAAACAATTTCTGCCTTTAAAAAGCGCGACAACACATTCACCAGAGCTTTTGCTGGAAAAGGATAAAGCTGTTCAACACGTAACAAATAAACATTATCAATTCCTCTCTTCTCACGCTCTTCATAAAGATCATAATAAACTTTACCTGTACAAAGAACAACACGGCGAATCTTATTGTCTTTTTGTAATTTAATCACAGAGTTCTTAAGGAATTCTGCATCATCAAATAATAAACGATGAAAATTTGTTTCGGGCCCCATTTCACTTAAAAAAGAAACCGCTCGTTTATGACGCAAAAGTGATTTTGGTGTCATTAAAATCAATGGTTTACGAAAATCACGTCTAATTTGGCGACGCAAAATATGAAAATAATTTGCAGGAGTTGTACAATTTGCAACCTGCATATTATCCTCTGCACAGAGTTGCAGAAAACGCTCTAAACGCGCTGAAGAGTGCTCTGGCCCTTGTCCTTCAAAACCATGAGGTAATAAACACACAAGACCAGACATACGAAGCCATTTACGCTCAGCAGATGAAATAAATTGATCGAAAATGACCTGTGCACCATTAGAAAAATCACCAAATTGTGCTTCCCAAAGTGTTAAACCACGTGGCTCAGCAAGTGAATATCCATATTCGAAACCAAGAACAGCTTCTTCGGAAAGCATGGAATTTACGATTTCACAAATAGCTTGCCCTTGTTGTAAATTATTTAAAGGAATATAACGGTCTTCATTTTCTTGATCATAAAGAACCGCATGACGTTGTGAAAAAGTTCCACGTTCAACATCTTCACCAGAAAGGCGAACAGGTGACCCTTCTAAACACAAAGAACCAAAAGCTAAAGCTTCAGCTGTTGCCCAATCAAAGCCCTCACCAGTTTCAAACATTTGAATACGATTATTTAAAAAACGCTGAATCGTTTTATGTATATGAAAACCTGATGGAACCTCGACAAGTTTTCGTCCAATCTCTTTTAAAGTTTTTAATTCAACACCTGTCGTTCCACAGCGTTGTTCATCACTATTACTGGCAGCTTTAAAACCCGTCCAGCTCCCATCAAGCCAATCCGCCTTATTAGGTTTATAAGAAGCACTGGCTTCAAATTCACTTTCAAGCTTATCACGCCACATTTTTTTCTTTTGTTCAACTTCTTGAGAATCAATAACTCCTTCAGCTATTAGCTGACTACTATAAAGTTGAACTGTTGTTTTATGATTACGGATCGCTTTATACATAAGCGGCTGTGTAAAAGAAGGTTCATCGCCTTCATTGTGCCCGTAACGGCGATAACAAAACATATCAATAACCACCGGTTTATGGAAAATTTGACGAAATTCTGCTGCTACTTTTGCTACAAACACAACAGCTTCAGGATCGTCTCCATTTACATGAAAAATTGGTGCATCGATCATTTTCGCAACATCTGATGGATAAGGCGACGAACGTGAAAAGCCTGGATCAGTTGTAAATCCGATTTGATTATTGATAATCACATGAATTGAGCCAGCAACACGGTAACCTCTCAGATCTGAAAGACCAAACATTTCTTGAATAACGCCTTGTCCTGAAAAAGCCGCATCACCGTGAATAAGAAGGGGCAAAACTTTTGACCGTTCACTTAACGGTGTAACTTCCGTACGCTCAGAACCAACAAGTTGATCTTGCTTAGCACGTGTTTTTCCAATCACAACTGGATCAACAATCTCAAGATGAGATGGATTAGGCAAAAGCGACAAATGAACTTTTTTACCATCAAATTCACGATCAGCAGAAGTCCCCAAATGATATTTTACATCACCTGATCCTTCTACATCATCAGGTTTATAAGAGCCACCCTTAAACTCATGAAAAATAGCTCGATGCGGTTTTTCAAGAACTTGAGCAAGAACATTTAAACGACCACGGTGAGCCATCCCAAAAACTATTTCTTGTACTCCTAAAGCACCACTATGTTTAATAATTTGTTCAAGAGCTGGGATAAGTGCTTCACTCCCATCAAGGCCAAAACGTTTCGTCCCTTTATATTTTGTATCCAAAAATTGTTCAAAACCCTCCGCTTCTATAAGCTTGTTGAGAATAGCTTTTTTACCCCTTTGTGTGAAAGAAATTTGTTTATCTGGTCCCTCAATACGCTCCTGAATCCAGGCTTTTTGAGCAGGATTTGAAATATGCATATATTCTACACCAATTGTCGAACAATACGTACGATTAAGAATTTCAAGCATCTGCGGGATGGTTGCGTACTCTAATCCCAAAACATTATCAATAAAGATCGGACGTTCGTAATCAGCAGGACTAAAACCATAAGCTTCTGGAGATAATTCTTTATAGTCTTCTGAATTTTGAGCCAGTTGAAGCGGATCAAGCTGCGCATGAAGATGTCCTCGAGCTCGGAAAGCACGAACCATCATGAGTGCATGAACAGAGTCCCGCGTTGCTTGAATAATATCTTCTTTGCAAAATGTCTTTCCATTTTGTACAGCATTAACAGCTGCTTTCTCTTTTAATTTATCCCCAAAATGCTTTTCAAGTGCAGACCAATCGTTGTCTAAAGCAGAAACCAGCTCCCCACTTTCTTTTAATGGCCAATGATCCCGTTGCCATGTTGCTCCTTCAGCATTTTTGAACACATCTTCTTTACTATCTTGAAAAGTTTCAAAAAAATCACGCCATTGTCGATCAACATTGGTAGGATTTTTTTTATATTCAGCATAAAGTTGATCTATATAATCCGCATTTCCACCATATAAAAATGATGTTTGTGTAAAAAGATCATTCTTCTCATCCTGCCTTGCCATATATATTTCCGGAACAACTGTTCCGTCTCCTTAATATACCCGCTTTTCTTTTTAAAATAAGAATCGGAAAATTGTAAAAAAGTTTTTATTTTTTATTCTATATTATCTGAATGGATATCACCCATTCAGATAAAATTTTCCTTTAACCCTTCAACACTGCAACTAAAGTCTTGCCTATTTGTGACGGTGAAGGAGAAACCCGAATTTCTGCTGCTTCCATTGCCGCAATTTTATCTTCTGCACCACCTTTACCACCAGAAATCACTGCACCAGCATGTCCCATTGTTCGTCCTGGAGGAGCTGTACGACCAGCAATAAAGCCAACCATTGGTTTTTTGCGGCCTTTTTTTGCCTCATCCTTTAAAAACTGTGCCGCTTCTTCTTCAGCAGAACCACCAATTTCACCAATCATAACAATAGATTGGGTTTCATCATCAGCTAAAAACATTTCCAACACATCAATAAATTCAGTCCCCTTAACAGGATCCCCCCCAATACCAATAGCTGTCGTCTGTCCAAGTCCTTCATGACTCGTTTGAAAAACCGCCTCATACGTTAGAGTCCCTGACCTCGACACAACTCCAACAGAACCTTTTCTGAAAATAGAACCTGGCATAATACCAATTTTACATTCATCAGGAGTGAGAATACCTGGACAATTAGGACCAATTAGACGTGATTTTGATTGCTCTAATTTAGCTTTAACCTTAACCATATCCATAACCGGTATACCTTCTGTAATACAGACAATTAAACCGATTTCAGCTTCAATAGCTTCTATAATAGCATCAGCAGCCCCCGCAGGAGGAACATAAATAACAGAAGCATCAGCTCCAGTCTTTTCCTTACCTTCCACAACACTAGCAAAAATAGGAAGAGTTTCACCTTTTAACCCCTTCCATGTCTCTCCCCCTTTTTTGGGATTAATGCCACCAACCATTTGTGTGCCATGGTAAGCAAGCGCTTGTTCTGTATGAAATGTCCCCGTTTTCCCCGTAAGTCCTTGAACAAGAACTTTTGTATCCTTATTAATAAGAATTGACATGGTTTAAGCTCCCTTCACTGCTGTAACAATTTTTTGTGCAGCATCATCTAAGTCATCAGCAGAAATAACATTCAAACCACTTTCACTGATAATTGCTTTACCTTGTTCAACATTAGTTCCTTCAAGGCGAACAACTAAAGGAACTTTTAAACCAACTTCCTTAACAGCGGCAATCACACCTTCAGCGATAACATCGCAACGCATAATCCCACCAAAAATATTGACCAAAATGCCTTTGACATTCGGATCAGCCGTAATAATTTTAAAAGCAGCAGTTACTTTTTCTTTTGAAGCACCACCACCAACATCAAGAAAATTTGCTGGTTCAGCACCATAGAGTTTGATGATATCCATTGTTGCCATAGCAAGACCAGCACCATTCACCATACAACCAATCGTCCCATCAAGAGCAACATAAGCAAGATCATGCTTTGATGCTTCAATTTCCTTTGGATCTTCTTCTGAAATATCGCGTAACTCCAAAATATCTGGATGACGAAATAAAGCATTATTGTCGAAAGAAACTTTCGCATCAAGAACACGTAAACGGCCATTATCCATTACAATAAGGGGATTGACTTCAAGAAGGCTCATATCTTTTTCACAAAAAGCCTTATAGAGTATTGGAAACAGCTTTTCGCCATCTTCACGTGCACTATCGCGTAATTTTAATGAGTCACAAAGCTTCGTGCAATCAGTAGGAGTAACACCTTTTGTAGGATCAATAGGAAGAGTAAATATTTTTTCCGGTGTCTCTTCAGCAACCGTTTCAATATCCATGCCCCCCTCTGTCGACACAACGAAAGAAACTTGACCAACTGTACGATCAACTAAAAGTGAAAGATACAGTTCCCGTTCAATATTAGCTCCATCTTCAATATAAAGACGATTAACCTGCTTACCTTCTGGACCTGTTTGCTTAGTTATCAAAGTTTTACCAAGCATTTCCTTTACATTAGTAATAACTTCCTCAACTGATTTTGCAAGCCGAACACCACCTTTTGAATCAGGACCAAGTTCTTTAAACTTCCCCTTCCCACGACCTCCAGCATGAATTTGACTTTTAACCACATAAAGTGGTCCTGGTAATTTTTTCACCCATTTTTCAGCCTGTTCTACAGAATAAATAGCAACACCATTCGCTATTGGTGCACCGTATTCATGAAGCAGACGTTTGGCCTGATATTCATGGATATTCATTTATTTGTCCTTTTCTTCTATGAAATACTAAATTGATCCTAAAAGCACTTAAGACACCTTACCTAACAAAACTCTTTTGAGTCATCCGAGATTAGGTGCGATAGCAACACATGTTTTACAAAGCGCGTGCACTGCATTTACTGATTTTTCAAAAGCAGCTTTTTCATCGTCATTAAAATCAATTTCAATAACTCGTTCAACACCACCAGCACCAATAACAACAGGAACACCAACATACGTATCCCTAACTCCATATTCACCTGAAAGGTAAGCAGCAACAGGAACAACACGCTTAGTATCTTTTAAATAAGCCTCAGCCATCACAACAGCGGAAGAAGCCGGCGCATAAAAAGCAGAACCTGTTTTTAGCAAATTCACAACTTCTGCCCCTCCATCCCTTGTACGTTGAATAATTTGATCAAGCTTTTCCTGTGTCGTCCAGCCCATTTTCACAAGATCGGGTAAAGAAATACCAGCAACAGTAGAATAACGAATCAGAGGTACCATCGAATCACCATGACCCCCCAAAACAAATGCTGTCACATCTTTAACAGAAACTTTAAATTCTTCAGATAAGAAATAACGAAAACGTGCTGAATCAAGAATACCAGCCATACCAATAACTTTTTGTGTTGGAAGACCAGAAAACTTCTGTAATGCCCACACCATTACATCAAGAGGATTGGTAACACAGATCACAAATGCTGAAGGCGCATATTTCTTAATTCCCGTACCAACTTGTTCCATAACCTTTAAATTAATAGCCAAAAGATCATCACGACTCATACCAGGTTTACGTGCAACACCTGCTGTTACAATAACAACATCAGCATCTGCAATAGCTTCATAAGTACTGGTCCCGGTTAAATTTACATCAAAATTTTCAATTGGTGATGATTCCGCAATATCCAAAGCTTTACCCTGCGGCATTCCCTCTGCGACATCAAATAAAACAACGTCTCCAAGCTCCTTGAGTCCTATTAAATGCGCTAAAGTACCACCAATCATACCTGAGCCGACTAAAGCTATTTTCTTTCGTGCCATTTTATTTCCTTTTATTAAACGTAAGATCCCCTGCGCTAACAGATTAAATATTTTCCCCTAAATCTAATCCTTTTTTATAAGACCACTTAAGAATAAACTTAGAAATAAGATAATCAAAATTAATCAAACTCCCTTTTAACTGCTAGAAATTCATTCCTAAATATTAAAGTTAGTGACTGATTACAATAATATCGATAAAATGAATCAAAAAAAAATACAACAGAATTATTACAACATTTTTAAATTCAATGGGTTATTATTTTAGCAGTTTACGTAAAGGTAAAGTAAAGATTCATTTATTCCTTTAAAAATTGTTCTGCCCAACTATTGAGATAACTCTGGCTTTGCATTTCAAAAAGGCGCGATTGCGTTCTTTGAAACTCAAATGTTTCTGTTGTTTGTGCTTGCCCTTTGTATAACTGCTCAAGTTCTGCTTCTGCCGACATAAAGAGTCTTATGTGGCGTTCATAAAGAACATCAATAAGTAAAATAAATCGTTTAGTTTCATTGCGATGTGCATCATCCATAACAGGAACATGATCAATAAAAATCGTATGGTAATGCTCTCCTAACGCTAAATAATCTACTGCTGCTAAAGGCTTTGCGCAAAGATCTTGATAATCAAAGCGTGCACATCCTGCACCAAAACGTGGAATATGAATAGAACGTCCCTTTACAGATAGATCACCAGACATTTCTTTTTGACCTTGTAAAACTAATATCCATGCTTGATCCATATTTTCATCTGCTGCTTTCCCCAATGGGGTTGTATACACATGTTGTGGATTTAATTTTTCAAGACGATAATCCGTCCTTGCGTCAAGATTAATAACACGAACATGTTTTTTCAAAATTTGAATGAAAGGTATAAAAAGCTCTCGATTCAAACCATTGTAATAAAGATTATCAGGAGCGACATTTGACGTAGCAACAAAAATAACTCTTTGCTTGAATAAAGCAGTAACAAGACGACCTAGAACCATTGCATCCGCAATATCTGTTACCGTGAATTCATCAAAACAAAACACACGTGCTTCTCGTGCAAGATTTTCTGCAACCACTAAAATAGGATCACTTTGCCCGGATTTTGCATGTTTAAACGCTTGCCGATGTGCATTAATACGTTCATGCACATCAGCCATAAAATTATTAAAATGAGCGCGTTTTTTATTCTCTTCTGGCAAACAAGAGAAAAACAAATCCATAAGCATGCTTTTGCCTCGCCCGACCTCACCATAAATGTACAATCCCTGGACAAAATCATCAGTACCACATTGTTTTGAGGCATGAGAATGCGTTTGTTTTTTGAAAAAACGCCAGAACATCCAAGGTCGAGAAATCTTTTGTGTTGAAATTTCTTGTAATAAACAATCAAAATGTTTTGTTAAATTCCGTTGAGCTGTATCAAAACTAATTTCTCCTTTGGAAACAAGCTCTTCATAACGCTCTGAAACTAAAACCATCCAAACATCCTTTTTTCAAATCATTCTCAACAAATACAAATTTCATAGACATAAATACTTCCTTTTGCATCATTCTGTGATTAAATGATGCAAATTTGTGCACATATACTTCCCTTTTTATAAAGAAATTAACGATCTAAAACAACGGGTTGGTTATCGAACGTATGTCCTTCGAAATAATCTCTCCCAAAGGAATAAAGAACTGCAGCAACACTTCCAGATCGATCATAAAAATATAATTTTTTTCCCTTAACAGCCCATGAGTTGACTTTAGCAAATATTCTTGGACAATTTAAAGGACCAGCACGATACCCTAAACCAAACTTTGTTTGTGGGGTTGCTATTCGGCAAGACTTACCACCAATAGAGAGATTCCATACACCAGCAATATTTGCAGGGAACAAATCAATCGCATTATCCGGTACTTCAAAGCGAGTTAACTGTGCATCATTTTGAGTATATTCTTTTTCATCACTTGAGGAAGTTAACACTTCAGACTTTAATATATCAGATGCTTCAGGTTCTAATAATTGCTGAACAGGATAAAAAACTTCCGCTATGTTATTTCCATCACTTTTACCAAACCTTGACGTTGAACAACCACTTAAGATCGCTATAATGGACAATGCAACGAAAAATGAAATTTTTGAAAATGTCATATTTTTACTCTTTCTCATGACAATAACAAACTCACTCAAAAAAAATAAGTGAGCATATTTTATATAAATATGCCATTTTACAAGGATAAATTAATAAATAAGAAAAACCTAATAAAAAATATGTGATCACAACGACAATTGTTCATCTTTAATAACATATTCACTCCCACTCATTTTATTTCTGTCAATACTGGTAATTTTGAAAATTTTCAGTCATTATATTTTCTACTAGACTTACTATTGCACAAAAAATAGAGAAATCTTATGGAAACACCATTCAGCAAAATGAACGGTCTTGGAAACAAAATTATTGTTGCTGATATGCGTGAAAGCACACATAACATTACACTGCAAGCAATTCTTACTTTAGCTAAAAATCCACAAACTCACTTTGATCAAATCATGACGATTCATCCGTCAACCAAAAGTGAAATTGATTTTCGCATTGAAATCTGGAATGCTGATGGTTCAAAAGCAAAAGCTTGTGGTAATGGTACGCGTTGCGTTATCGAATGGCTTACAAATCATAATCTTGGTGAAAGTTTTCAACTAGAAACACCTGCTGGTATTGTTGAAGGAAAACGTCAAACCAATGGTCTGATCTCTGTTAACATGGGGTGCCCAAATTTCGATGCAAAAAACATGCCTATTGCTCATGAAATAGCTGATACCAATCACGTAGAAATAACAGCTGGACCTTTAAAAGATGCTTCTCTTATTTCTATTGGAAATCTTCATGCTATTTTTTTTGTTGAGAACAACATTCAGCATATTCCTTTAGAAAAATACGGACCTAAACTCGAACATGATCCACTTTTTCCAGAACGGTGTAATATTTCTATTGCCTTTGTAACATCACGAAACAGTTTAATTTTACGAACATGGGAACGTGGAGTAGGTTTAACAAAAGCGTGTGGCAGTGCAGCCTGCGCTAGTGCAGTAGCGGCCTATCGCCGCGGATTAACAGAACGCCGTATTGATATTAATTCACCGGGAGGAAATCTTTCTATTTTTTATCAAGAAAATAATCATATCATTATGACAGGACCAGTAGAACATGAATTTAGCGGTCTTTTAAACCCTTTAACGGGAGACTACAAAAAGGATGCTTTTTAATGACAATAGAAATTATGACTTTTGGTTGTCGACTCAATAGTTATGAATCGGAGATCATACGCAAAGAAAGTACTTCCGCTGGTCTTGATAAACTGAAAGATGACACCATTATTTTCAATACTTGCGCAGTCACCGCTGAAGCTGTACGACAAGCGAAACAAGCAATTCGAAAAGCGAGACGTAAAAATCCTCATGCCCGCATTATTGTTACGGGATGTGCAGCACAAACAGAAGCAAAAAATTTTGCTCTTATGAAAGAAGTTGATCTGATTCTAGGCAATGAAGAAAAACTCCACGCCGATTCCTACCGCCAGCTTCCTGATTTCGGTATTAATCATGATGAGAAACTCCGCGTCAATAATATTATGGAAGTCCATAAAATTGCTCCACATATGATTAACGCATTAGAAGGACGTACACGTGCCTTTGTCCAAGTGCAAAATGGATGTGATCATCGTTGTACATTTTGCGTAATCCCTTATGGCCGCGGACCATCACGGTCTGTCCCCATGGGGATCATTATTGAACAAATTAAACAGCTCGTAGACAATGGTATTCAAGAAATTATTTTAACAGGAGTTGATCTAACAAGTTATGGCCCCGATTTACCTGGAAAAACTACTTTAGGAAAACTGGTTTTAAGTATTTTGCACCATGTTCCCGATTTACCAAGATTGCGTCTTTCATCCATTGATTCCATTGAAGTGGATCAAGAGTTGATTAATCTTTTAGCTTATGAAAAAAGAATAATGCCACATTTGCATTTATCCTTACAAGCAGGCGATAATATGATTTTAAAGAGAATGAAACGACGACATTTGCGTGAAAACGCTATCGAGTTTTGCCAAAACTTACGTGCTAAACGTCCTACAATAGTATATGGTGCTGATCTAATTGCTGGTTTCCCTACTGAAACAGAAGAAATGTTTCAAAATAGTCTGAATTTAATTAACGAATGTGGTTTGACGCATCTCCATGTATTCCCTTTCAGCCCAAGAGAGGGAACACCAGCTGCGCGTATGCCACAAATTAACCATGAAACAATCAAAATTCGCGCAGAAAAATTACGTAAAGAGGGAGAAAAAGCATACAAAAAACATCTCATTCATCTAAAAAATAGTCAACAAACAATTCTTGTTGAAAAAGATGAAATTGGACGAACAGAGGATTATACACTTACACAAATAAAAGGTGCTAAAGCTGGAACAATTGTTAAAGCTCTCATTATTGATCACGATGGAAATAAATTAATTGCCGCACTTCCTGAATCGAATGCAGCCTAAGCGGGAAAGTCTTCATGACAAAGTCTTTTATCAAAAAAATATTCTCCTTTAATACATCTAAAGAAAAAGAAATTAAAAAAAGGCAGATTCTTACCCCTCATGAAATCGATGAAGAAAAACAAAATGAATATAAAAATGAAAATACAAAAAGCAAAGATTCTTCCATAGATGTAAAAAAAGAAAAACAAAAGCAAAAGAAAATAGAAGAGATCGCACCTACTAAAAATTTTCCTTCTAAGGAATCTTCTCGTAAAGTGATCGTTTCTGATACGATTATAGAAAAAAAAATTGAAACGTCTTTATCCATCCCAACTGTTGAACAAAAAAAAGTAGCGTGGTTTGAACGCCTTAAAAAAGGATTATCTCTCTCTTCACAGCAATTAAGTGATTCAATTGGTACACTTTTTGTCAAGAAAAAACTCGATGAAAACACACTACAAGAATTAGAAGATATCCTCATTCAAGCAGACCTTGGTATAGAAACAACCACACGTATTATTGATATCTTAGCTACTAATCGTTATGAAAAAAATTTTTCTCCAAAAGATATTTATACTATTGTAACTGACGAAATCAAAAAAGTACTCGAACCAGTTGCATTTCCATTAGAAATCGATCTTAATCATAAACCCCATGTGATTTTATTAGTCGGCGTAAATGGAACTGGAAAAACTACAACCATAGGAAAATTAGCTGCTAAACTAACTGCAGGAGGTCTAAAAGTTATGCTTGTTGCTGGAGACACATTTCGCGCTGCAGCTATTGAACAATTACATATTTGGGGTGAACGCACAAAAGCTCCTGTTATTTCAGCCAAACTTGGTGCAGATGCTGCAAGCTTAGCCTTCGATGCTTATGAAAAAGCTAAAAAAGAAAATAGTGATGTTTTAATTATTGACACAGCAGGACGTTTGCAGAATAAAATTGAATTAATGGATGAATTGGCAAAAATTATTCGTGTTTTAGGTAAACATAATCCTCAAGCACCTCATACAGTTCTTCAAACACTTGACGCAACCACTGGGCAAAATGCACTTAACCAAGTGAATGTTTTCCGTGATATTGCTGGTGTGAATGGTTTAGTTATGACAAAACTTGATGGTACTGCCCGTGGGGGAATTCTTGTTGCCATTGCATCCAAACATAAACTACCTGTTCATTTTATTGGTATAGGCGAAAATGTAGAGGATCTTGAGCCTTTTTCTGCCTCTGATTTTGCCGAGGCTATTATAGGAAAATATGCATGAAAACTTCTCTTTTTAAACCGAATTCACCTAATGACTCTAATTTAAAAAAAAATGATAACACTCACAAAAAAACCTCTATGCCAATTCTTAAATTTCTTTTGGAAATGGGACCACTGGTTGTTTTTTTCCTTGCTAACTATAAAGGTGAGTGGTTGATAAATAATATCGAGCTTTTTAAAAACTTTGATAAACCAATTTTTCCAGCAACAGCTCTTTTTATGATTGCAATCACTTTTGCCTTAAGTTTATCGTGGTTTCTTGCGCGTGTAATTCCTATAATTCCACTTATTTCAGGAATATTCATCCTTGTTTTTGGTTTTCTAACTCTTTGGCTTCACGATGATACTTTTATTAAGATGAAGCCTACGATCATTAATGGCCTATTTTCTTTTATTTTATTTGGTGGCTTATTTTTTAAAAAACCGCTTTTGCGTTATGTTTTTGATTCCGGTCTGAAAATTGATGATTGTGGATGGAATAAACTTACCTATCGTTGGGCATATTTTTTTATTTTTCTTGCTGTTTTGAATGAACTCATTTGGCGTAATTTTAGTGATAATTTTTGGACCAATTTTAAAGTATTTGGTGTTATGCCTATAACACTTCTATTTATGCTTACACAAATGCCTCTTATCATAAAACATTCAAAAAATTTAACAAAAGAAGATTAACAATCTTATTTTTACATCGCGAATTCATCACAATGAATTGCTTCATAAGTTTAACATATACTGTAGAGAAGATAGATGTTAATTGAACAATTTATCTGTCGAGAAGATAATTTCGGTATTCTCATTCATGATGAAAAAAGCGGTTATACAGCTGCTATTGATGCACCTGAAGGCAATGCAATTCACAACATGCTAAAGCAGCGTAACTGGACACTTCAATTTATTTTTGTCACTCATCATCATCATGATCATATAGAAGCACTGGCAGAATTAAAACAAGTCTATAATGCTATGATTATTGGACCAGAAGCAGAAAGCAAAAAAATTACCCCTCTTGATTATGCATTACAACCTGACGAAAATTTTTGTTTTGGAACATACACTCTTACGGCTCTTTCAACACCTGGCCATACATTAGGAGCATTATCCTATTATTTTCCTCAAGCCAATTTACTCTTTACTGGAGATACACTTTTTTCGCTCGGTTGTGGGCGTCTTTTTGAAGGAACACCTTCACAGATGTTAACATCCTTAAAAAAACTCCGTCAACTTCCTGATGAAACAATCCTTTATTGCGGACATGAATACACTCAAATAAATGCTCTTTTCGCATTGACTATTGAGCCTCAAAATAGAAAGCTTCATCAAAGAGTAGAAGAGGTTTTTTCTTTACGTGCACAAAATGCTATGACCTTACCAACAACTTTAGGACAAGAAAAAGAAACAAATCCATTTCTTCGTTGGGATGCTTCTATTTTACGAAAAAATCTTGCAATGGAAAACGCAACAGATGAAGAAGTTTTTGCTGAAATCCGTAAAAGAAAAGATCATTTTTAGCTATATTTATGATAATTATCCTCTCTTATTTAAAACAGATCAATCTGAAATTCAGTTTTAAATACATCTAATTGGATTTACATCTTTAGATTAGCTTTGCAAACGTCGACAAATATCATCTAATTGCTCTAATGAAGAATAATGAATCTTTAAATCACCACCTTTTTTACCATGACGAATGATGACTTTCATTCCGATCACATCGGTAAGTAATTTTTCTAAGGATTGTGTTTCTATATCTTTTCTTAATGGAATTTGTTTTTTTATCTTAGAATTTCCATACTCTTGTGCAAGTATTTCTATTTGACGCACAGAGAGTCCTTCACGAATAACCTTTTCAGCTAATTCTTGTGGATTTTCAACTGTAATAAGGCAGCGTGCGTGACCAGCCGAAATTTGACCGCTTATTAAAAATTGTTGCACTTTTTGTGGCAGCTTTAACAAGCGAAGGGTATTTGTAACGTGACTACGACTTTTTCCAATAATTTCTGCTAAATCTGCTTGAGTATATCCATGTTCATTTAATAAAAGCTCATATCCCATTCCTTCTTCAATAGGATTAAGGTCAGTCCGTTGAACATTTTCGATAATTGCTAATTCCAAAGCAGTTTTATCATCTACATCGCGAATAATAACCGGTAATTGATTCAAATTAGCTTTTTGTGCAGCCCGCCATCTTCGTTCACCAGCAATTAATTGAAATTGATTAGGGTGAGTACGTGAAGGTCTAACGATAATGGGTTGAACAATACCATGCTGGCGAATTGATTGCACTAAATCATCAAGTTCCGAATCAGTAAACTGGCGTCTTGGATTATTTGGATTACGAGAAATAAATTCAATAGGAACAAACCTTTCAGAAGCGATAGGAGCAACACTTGGTTTCGACGTGAATTTATCAAAACTTGCTGAATATGCAGGATTGCCGTTTAAGTTGATATCCCCAATCAATGCCGCTAACCCACGCCCTAGTCTTTTTTTTGATTGATCATCACTCATAATTTTTCTCTTTAACTTTTTACAATTATTTTTTACACTTTCTAAGCTGCAGCTTGCCCTTGTTTTTCACGTTGAATAACTTCCGATGCTAACCGCAAATAGGCTTGGCTACCAGCACATTTGAGATCATAAAGTAATACTGGTTTGCCAAAAGAAGGAGCTTCAGATACACGTACATTACGTGGAATAACAGTACGATAAACTTTTTCTCCCATAAAAGAGCGAACATCTTCAACAACTTGATTTGAAAGATTATTCCGCCCATCATACATTGTTAAAACAATACCCTGAATTTCTAAAGATGTATTTAAAACAGACCGTACTTGTTTTACAGTTTCAAGTAATTGGCTTAAACCTTCAAGAGCTAAAAATTCACATTGCATTGGCACTAGAACAGAATTTGCAGCTCCCATAGCATTTAATGTCAAAAGATTAAGAGAAGGAGGACAATCAATTAAAATATAGTTAAATTTTGTGGTTATTTTGGAATCATGACAAAGAGCCTTACGCAATCGTTGAATACGATCTTGTGAAGAAGCAATTTCCATTTCAATGCCTAATAAATCAAGTGTAGACGGAACAATATGCAGATTAGGCACAGCTGTTTTCAAAGCAGCATCTGCAACTGAAACTCCAGAAACTAAAACATCATAAGATGATAAAGGACGACTATTACGATCGATTCCCAATCCTGTGCTTGCATTTCCTTGTGGATCAATATCCATAATAAGAATGTTTTTACCAACAGCAGCCAAAGCTGTTGCAAGATTAATTGTTGTTGTTGTTTTACCTACCCCACCTTTTTGGTTTGCAATAGCGATAATTCGTGTTTCGCTCATTTTGCTTTACCCTTTTTACATGATCGAACATGAGAAATTTCTAAGATAACAGAATTTTCATCAATTTTACTTTCATGTTTTAGCAGATCAAAGCGCCAATTGGCAGTAGCATTTTTTATTTCTTTAACGTAATCCCTACCTTTTTGCAAAAGAGCAATTGTTTTTTGTGTTAACCAAGGTGACATAAAGTGTAAAAGAGTGTCTAATGAAGCTAAACCTCTTGCTGTTAAGATATCCGGTGTTTTTATTTTTTTGTATACATCTTCGATTCTACAATTATGAACTGTTGCTGGAAGGTTAAGTTGTGCAATAACATTTCGTAAAAAAGCTGCTTTTTTTCCATTACTTTCAACTAAATCAATATGTCCACCTTTTTTCTCTTTGAGAAAAATAGCAATAACAATAGCAGGAAAACCTCCTCCTGATCCAAGATCACACCAATGTAAAAATTGACTTTTTAAAGGATAAATTTGTGCAGAATCTAAAATATGACGTGTCCATAAAACTGGTATTGTTGTAGTAGAGATCAAATTAATATGTACATTCCATTGAATTACTAGAGATTCAAATTCTATTAAATGTTTTATCGTTTCACGTGAAACGGAGGGTATTATTTTTAAAGTATCTTGATATTTTTGTTCTGAAGAAATAACCATTAAGCTAATTTCGCTTTTTCACGTCGTTGGCGTTGAATATATGTAAGGATTAGTGATAATGCTGCTGGTGTCATACCATCAATTTTCTGTGCATCAGCAATTGACCGCGGCGATATTTGTTGAATTTTTGTTTTTAACTCATTCGAAAGACCAGAAATTTTTTGAAAATTAAGAGAAGAAGGTATTTCTAAACGCTCATCTCGTTGAAGAGCTATAATATCTTGTGTTTGTCTTTCTAAATAGACCGCATACTGAGCTTCAATTTCCAAAGCTTCAACTGTTTTAGCATCAATTGAACGTAATTGTGGCCAAAAATGTGCAAGACGTGCTACACTCATATGAGGACGTGCTAAAAGATCATAAGCAGAACGTCTAATTCCATCATGATTTATTTGCAAACCATGAATAGATGCTTCGTTAGGTGTTAAAAAAAGTTTTTGACACATTAAACGTGCTTGATCAAGAAGCTGTTGTTTTTGTTGATAACAAATCCAACGAGTCTGGCTAACAATTCCCCATTTTTGGGCTAAAGGTGTTAAACGAGTATCCGCATTATCAGCTCGAAGTGATAAGCGAAATTCAGCCCGTGATGTAAACATTCGATAAGGTTCACAAATCCCGCGTGAAACTAAATCATCTATCATGACACCTATATAAGCTGTAGAACGACTTAAAATAATTTCTTCCAAACCACCAACCTGACGAGCAGCATTTAACCCAGCTAAAAGACCTTGAGCAGCTGCTTCTTCATAGCCTGTTGTACCATTAATTTGTCCTGCTAAAAATAAACCTGGTAAAGATTTTAATTCTAACGTTTTGGAAAGTTGTATAGGATCAACAAAATCATATTCAATTGCATAGCCAGGTTGTAAAATTTCGACATTTTCTAGTCCTTCAATTGTTCTCAAAAAAGAGAATTGTATTTCTTCAGGAAGAGATGTGGAAATACCGTTTGGATAAATCGTATCATTATTTAATCCTTCTGGCTCTAGAAAAATTTGATGTCCATCACGATCACCAAATTTGATAATTTTATCTTCAATTGAAGGACAATATCGTGGTCCTAATCCTTCAATAGCTCCAGAATATAACGCTGATTTATGAATATTTTCACGAATAATTTGATGCGTTTTTTCATTTGTTCGTGTTATTGCACATTCAATTTGAGGTTGCTCAATTTTTTCTGTTAGTAAAGAAAACGGAATAGGTTCTTCATCAGCTTGTTGTTTAGGAAGTTTATTCCAAGAAATTGTTTTTTTGCTAAGACGAGCAGGTGTTCCTGTTTTTAATCGTCTAAGATTCACACCATAATTTTCCAGATGTTCAGCGAGTTGTATGCTTGATTTTTCACCCATGCGACCAGCGGGCCATGTTTTATTACCAATATGGATAAGTCCACGTAAAAACGTGCCCGTTGTTAAAACAACTGCATTCGAAAGAATCTTTCCTTGTTTTTTTAAAAAAACACCTGATATATGACCATCTTTAACAATTAAATCAATAACTTCATCTTCAATAAGAATTAAATTATCTTGTTTCTGTAAAAGTTGTTGAATTTTATTTTTATACAATTCTCTATCAGCTTGTGTACGTGGACCTCTCACTGCTGGTCCTTTTCGTCTATTAAGAAGTCTAAACTGAATTCCAGCAGCGTCTGCAGCTTGCCCCATCAAACCATCTAAAGCATCTATTTCACGAACCAAATGTCCTTTTCCAAGTCCACCAATAGCTGGGTTACATGACATCGTTCCAATTGTTGATATTTGATATGTAACAAGTGCTGTCCTTGCTCCAACACGTGCTGAAGCTGAAGCTGCTTCACAACCAGCGTGTCCACCTCCTATAACAATGACATCATATGATTGCATTTAATTCATTCCATAAAGAATTGATTTTTAATTTTATATAAAAAAGAATGTATAAAATACATAATATTATATTATAAATCTGTCTATCAAATAATTAAAACAAATTTAAATGTTTCACGTGAATCACTATTTACCGACACAAAATCGTGAAAAAATAGTATCAAGTAAATCTTCAATATCAATATCACCTGTAATTCGTCCAAGCGCATGACTCGCTCGACGGAGGTGTTCTGCACGTAAACTTAAATCAAGAGAAAAAGAATTCAATGATGCATTAATTTCCTCAACAACCTCCTTCAATAATTGAAGTTGCCTTTTTCTTGCTGGAATAACATTTCCAATTTCAGTATTACACCGCAAGCAAAATAATTCAATTTCTTTTATAAAATAATCAAAGTTTAAACCATTTAATGTCGAAAATTGTATTGGCCAGCGTGTTTTATCTCCTTCACAAAGATCGAGTTTATTACCTACATGCCATATTTCAGCTGAAGTCTTTGGTAAAAGAACTTCTTGAGGATTATTCATATCATAAACAAAAATAACTAAGTCAGCTTCTATAATGTGTTTTTTCGCAGTTTCTATTCCCAATAATTCTATTTTATTTTCTGTCTCTCTTAAACCAGCAGTGTCGGTAAAAAAAACAGGTAAACCACCAAGTATTAATCTAACTTCTAAAGCATCACGTGTTGTTCCTTCTTCTTCTGATACAATAGCAATAGATCTTCCAGAAAGACGATTAATAATACTTGATTTTCCACAATTTGGAGCACCTACTATAGCAATTCTAATTCCATCATTTAAAATACTTGCACGCTCTCCTGCAGAAATATGTTCATATAGTGAATCACGAAGTTTCTCTATATCTTGCCAAACCTTATCAGATACGGAATTAGGAATATCACTTTCATCAGAAAAGTCGAGCTCCGCTTCTATTAAAGCACGCGCTGTTATGAGTCTTTGGCGCCAATCACTATAAAGTTTTGTTAAAGTACCATTTGTGCCTATAATAGCTAAACGTCTTTGACTTTCCGTTTCTGCTTGAATTAAATCAGCAAGACTTTCTGCTTGAATTAAATCCAATTTACCTTCAACAAATGCTCGACGTGAAAATTCTCCAGCTTCTGCAAAACGACAGTTTTCAAAAGTAATTAATTCATCAAGAAAACGATTAACAACAGCTTTGCTTCCATGTAAATGAAATTCTGCACAATCTTCTCCTGTAAAACTATGAGGTGCAGGAAAAAAAACTGTTAGAGCAGAATCTAAAAAGCTTCCATCGCGAGCAATAAGATCTCCATAATGCATCAATCGCGCTTTAGGCAAACAACCACAAAGTGTCTTAACAATATTCCTAACATGAGGACCAGAAAGTCGAACAATTGCAACTCCTGAAGGCAACAACCCACTTGAGACAGCAAAGATTGTATCCACAGATTTAATCCTAATTCAAAACAAAAAAATTACGTATTCATTGAATCAAAAAATTCACTATTATTTTTTGTTTGTTTTAATTTATCAATTAAAAATTCAATAGCATCTGTTACACTCATAGGTGCTAATATACGACGAAGAACAAAAATCTTATGTAGATCTTGACGAGCTACCAAAAGTTCTTCTTTACGTGTCCCTGATTTAAGAATATCCATAGCTGGAAAAGTACGCTTATCAGCAACTTTACGATCAAGAACAATTTCTGAATTACCAGTTCCCTTAAACTCTTCAAAAATAACTTCATCCATACGGCTTCCCGTATCTATTAAAGCTGTTGCTATAATAGTTAGAGATCCCCCTTCTTCAATATTACGAGCTGCACCAAAAAAACGCTTAGGACGTTGTAAAGCATTCGCATCCACACCACCTGTTAAAACCTTTCCTGATGAAGGAACAACAGTATTATATGCACGTCCAAGACGTGTAATTGAATCAAGAAGAATAACGACATCACGCCCATATTCAACTAATCTCTTAGCTTTTTCAATAACCATTTCGGCTACTTGTACGTGACGTATTGCTGGTTCATCAAAAGTAGAAGAAACAACTTCTCCTTTTACAGAACGTTGCATATCAGTAACTTCTTCTGGACGCTCGTCTATTAATAAAACAATAAGATAACATTCAGGATGATTTGTTGTAATAGAATGAGCAATATTCTGCAATAAAACTGTTTTTCCTGTTCGCGGTGGTGCAACAATCAAACCTCTTTGCCCTTTTCCTAAAGGAGATATCAAATCAATTACTCGCGATGACATATCTTTATCTGTAGGATTTTGCACTTCCATCTGGAAACGTTCATTTGAATAAAGAGGAGTAAGATTATCAAAATGAATTTTATAACGAATTTTTTCAGGATCTTCAAAATTAATTGTATTAACTTTAAGAAGAGCAAAATAACGTTCTCCTTCTTTTGGCCCTCTTATTGGACCTTCAACAGTGTCTCCTGTCTTTAATGAAAAATTTTGTATCTGTGTTGGTGAAAGATAAATATCATCTGGTCCTGGAAGATAATTAGCATCAGCAGATCGAAGAAATCCAAATCCATCTTGTAAAACTTCAACAACACCTTCGCCTATAATTTCTACATTTTGTAAGGTAAGTTTTTTCAAAATAGCAAACATTAATTCTTGTTTGCGCATTAATGAAGCATTTTCAACTTCTAATGTTTCAGCAAAAGAAACAAGTTCAACTGGATTTTTACTTTTGAGTTCTTGTAATTTCATTTCTTGCATAAAATATGCTCTTTGATTAATGGGGAACTGTTTCTAGAATTTTAAAAGGAAAAGAATATTCCTATAGATAAAAACATCATATACTCAACTCTTTTAAACTGCAAGCATTACTCAATCATAAATATTGAAGAAAAAATAGATTTGTTCTCTAAAAGAGTTTTTTTCATAAGTTATTTTAGGTAATTATATCACTTTAGCCCTTTATAATAAGATTTTATTTAAGCTCAAATGAACTTAATAGCTAATATATATCATTCATATTTTAATAAAAGCATATTAATTTAATTCCGGAATATATAATAAATAAATTTGAGATTTAAGAGGATTCTTCTTATTAAGACCTGTGTTTAGTGTGAATTATTATTTACACTTTATTTATCCTCAATTTTATCAACAAGGAAAAAAAAAAAGAACAATAATAAATAAACTTTTAAGAGTATTATCCTTGTTTTTTTCCACAGGGTAAATTTATTTATTATTTTTTTTGAATTTGTGCATAATGATAATGATATTTTTAAAAATTTTAGTTTTCTAAAATTTATAAAATTTTATACACATTGATTAACAAGGGATTAATTTTTCTGTGGGTGAAAAAAATTTTTTTCATTTGTATATGATTTCTGATGCAACGGGAGAGACATTAATTTCTGCTGGAAGAGCTGTAGCATCACAATATAAGGTAAGGCAGGCTATAGAACATGTTTATCCAATGATTCGCAGTAAAATGCAGTTGCAGCGAGTTATTAATGAGATAAGAAAAAAACCAGGGATTGTTCTTTACACGATTATAGATAAAGAAATTAAACAGTTGATTGATGAAACTTGCGCAAAAATATCTATCCCTTGTGTTGATATATTAGATCCTATTTTTAATGTCTTTCAATCTTATATTGGAACACCTAAAAATTTACGTGTAAGTGCACAACATGAACTTAATGCAGATTATTTCCGTCGCATTAAGGCTTTAGATTTTACAATAGAGCATGATGATGGACAATGTCCTAATAGTTTATTAGATGCGGATGTAATTCTTATAGGTATTTCAAGGACTTCTAAAACACCAACAAGTATTTACTTAGCAAACCGTGGAATTAAAACCGCTAATATTCCTCTTATTCAAGGAATTGATTTACCCAAAACCATTTTTGAAGCAAGTAATGCTTTAATTGTTGGTTTTATTGCTTCAGCTGAAAGAATTTCACATATTCGTGAAAATAGAGATTTAGGAGATGATTTTTTTATAGAGAGTTATACTGATCGTATTAGTATAGCAGAAGAGCTTATTTATACAAAACGTATTTGTGAACGTTTTTCTTGGCCTGTTATTGATGTTACAAGGCGTTCCATTGAAGAGACAGCCGCAGCTGTTCTTGAACTTTTATCACAATTTCGCGAAGGAAAAAAAGAAAAAAAATGATAAAAAAATCATTAATATTAGCATCTCTTAGTCCTTATCGCGCCCAGCTATTAAGAAAAGCCGGTTTAAAATTTTCTGTTGAAGGAGCTTCTTTTGACGAAAGAGAAATAGAAAAAACAGTAAAAATAGAGAATCCTGAAAAACTCAGTTGCTTTCTTGCAAATATGAAAGCAAAAAATGTTTCTGATCGTTTTCCTAACGCATTAGTAATTGGTTGTGATCAAGTCTTTGATTTTGAAGGTAAAATTCTTCATAAAGTAAAAAACGATCAGGAAGCACATCAACGTTTACTTATTTTGTCAGGAAAAAAACATATTCTTCATAGTGCCATTGCTTTAGTTCAAAATGGTGAAGAAATTTGGTCTGAGGTTTTTAGTGCTCACATGACGGTACGTTCTCTTTCACCAAAATTTATTGAAAGTTATTTAGCGCGTGTAGGAATAAATGTTTTAAGAAGTGCAGGAATCTATCAGATTGAAGGAGAAGGAATCCGCCTTTTTGAAAAAATTGAAGGAGATTTTTTTACTATTGTTGGTTTACCTTTACTACCTTTATTAATAAAATTACGTCACTTAGGAATTATTGATGACTGACTTGGTAATGAATTATAAAAAGGGAATGTATCTACGTGCTTTTATTGTTGATTATTTAATTTATCATTTAAAATCACTAAAAATTCATAGTTTTTGGCTCAAGCAATACAATTTGATAAATGAATATATTGCACAAAAGTAATCTTTAGAAAATTCAAAGATTCCCCTTATATCTATAAAAAGAAGAAATTTTTATGAAAGTGATGTTACTTTACTATATTAAGCAGGATGCTTTCCATTTAGTAACTTATAAAGATCAGATAGCTACAGTTGTTGGTGTTGTTAATACAATATGATTTTAAGGAAAAAGCTTTACACCACAAATCACGATACTTATGTTTTTTTGCTAATCTTGACGATTTTTTTCCTAAATGGGTTGGGGAAACAGCTCTCGTTTTTGGTATGAGTGGTGATTGTAAGTGTTATTCTGTATACTCTTAAAGCACATAAAATTGAAAAAATTCTTTACTTAGTAGTATAAAACAACATGCAGAGGGTTTGGTTGAGTGTTTTGGGAAGTCGATAGCTTATACCAAGCATTTTTGAAAATGAAAAAAATTTGTGATTTTTATAAAACTGAGCCAATAATATTGGCAACAGGTATTATTTATATTCCATTAATAATATTTTTTATAACAGGTAAATAAAAATGGTTGATGGATTTAGAATGCTTTTACACTAAGTTGTTCCTGATTTTGAACAGTAGTTTGGAATGAAATCTTTGATAACAAAGAAATTGCGGAAAGCGATTTTAGAAAACATGTGTGAAGATAAATTATGAAAATTATAGGACTAACTGGATCAATAGCAATGGGAAAATCAACAGCGGCTGATTTTTTTAAACAAGCAGGTGTTCCTGTTTTCAGTGCAGATGAAGCTGTACACCAACTTTATAGCGATGAACTAACGGTGTCTCTTATAGAACGCGCTTTTCCTGGTGTTATTGAAAACAACCTGGTT
Source organism: Bartonella bennetti (assembly GCF_045945445.1). Lineage (NCBI taxonomy): Bacteria > Pseudomonadati > Pseudomonadota > Alphaproteobacteria > Hyphomicrobiales > Bartonellaceae > Bartonella > Bartonella bennetti. The sequence goes on from NZ_CP174576.1 coordinate 1,491,472, forward strand.
AATCGTATGAAACTTTCTGAGATTGTAGTCAATAACAGTAAAAAATTAAAGATTTTAGAAAAAATAATTCATCCTTTAGTACAAAAAAAAGAAGAGGAATTTATTAACATAGCACGTCAGCAGAAAAAAAAATTAGTTGTTCTTGATATTCCTCTTCTTTTTGAAACAAAGAGTGAAAATCGTGTTGATAGCATAGTCGTTGTATCTTCTCCACCAGAAATACAAAAGGCACGTGCAATGAACCGACCGAATATGAACGAAGAAAAATTTTCAATTATTAATACTAGACAAGTATCTGATAAACAAAAACGAAAATATGCTGATTTTGTTATTAATACGGGGAAAGATTTGGAAGATACTCGTCAACAAGTTTTACAGGTGATAAAAAGCTTATTAAAAGATGCTTCTAAAGAGAGTTAAAGAATGCGTGAGATTATTTTTGATACTGAAACAACAGGATTAAATAAAGAAAGTGATCGCATAATTGAAATAGGTTGTATAGAAATGATCAACCGTTATCTTACAGGACGCAGATTTCATGTTTATTTAAATCCACAAGGAGTTATTATTCCTGATGAAGTTATCGCTATTCATGGATTAACCAATGAACGCTTAAAAGATGAAAAAAATTTTGAAGACATTGTCGATGCGCTTTTGGATTTTATTGATAGTGCAACGATCGTTGCTCATAATGCAAATTTTGATATCGGTTTTCTTAACGCAGAATTAGAACGAGTTAATAAACCCCTTGTCAATAGTGATAATGTCATTGATACATTATCTATAGCACGGCGCAGATTCCCTATGGGACCTAACTCCCTTGATGTTTTATGTAAACGTTTTGGAATTGATAATAGTCATCGTGTACTTCATGGGGCTCTACTTGATGCAGAAATTCTTGCCGATGTATATATCGAGTTAATTGGTGGAAAACAAGGAATATTTAGTTTTGATAATTATGAAAATTTTGATGTTATGAATGTTCAAGATAGCAAGAATGTTTTTCATACAGACAAAATTCGCTCTCAAGCTTTGCCTCAAAGATTAAGTAAACAGGAAAAAAATATGCATGCTAATTTAATCAAAAAGATAGGTGATAAGGCTTTGTGGAATCGCTTCGAAATCACTTAAATAAAAACTGTTCTGCGTTTTTGTTAGAAAATTTCTCAAAAAATACGGCCGTTGTGGGGAGGGGAACACCACAACGACCTCATCACTACATTGTACCCCAGCTATCATAGGAGGAACAAAATAAAGCTATTATATCCTGTAACAGCAAAGAAAAGCTCTAGGTACTGAACATAAAACGCAGCGATATCCTAAACCTATGACAATAAAAAATGGCTTTTTAGAGGCAAAACCAGCAAATTTTAAAATAGGATCAATAAAAACATAAAAGTATATTTTTTTGTATGAAAAGGGAGAGATAAAATCGTTATGAAAGAAAATGACCACCTTTTTTTAGTTGATGGATCAGGCTATATTTTTCGTGCTTATCATGCTCTACCACCTTTAAAACGCAAAAAGGATGGGCTTCCTGTAGGAGCCGTGGCTGGTTTTTGTAATATGCTATGGAAATTACTCTGTGATGCTCGTAATACCGCTATTGGTGTTATCCCAACCCATATTGCTATCATTTTTGATTATTCATCTAACACTTTTCGTAAGCAAATTTATCCTCAATATAAAGCCAATCGAGCAGCACCTCCAGAGGATCTTATTCCTCAGTTTGCACTAATCCGACAAGCAACAGAAGCTTTTAATTTACCTTGTATCGAAAAAGAAGGATTTGAAGCAGATGATTTAATTGCTACCTATGCGCAATTAGCGACACAGGTCGGAGCAAAAACAACTATTATTTCTTCTGATAAAGATTTGATGCAATTAGTAAACATGCATGTGTCTCTATATGACAGCATGAAAGATAAGCATATAGGTATCTCTGAAGTCATAGAGAAATGGGGTGTAATGCCTGAAAAAATGATTGATTTGCAGGCTTTAACTGGAGATCCAACAGATAATATACCAGGCATACCAGGTATTGGCCCCAAAATTGCAGCACAATTATTAGATCAATTTGGTTCTCTTGATCTTTTACTGCAACGTGTGACAGAAATTAAGCAAATAAAGCGACGTGAAAATATCCAAGCTTATAGTGAGCAAGCAAAAATTTCTCGTGAACTAGTTAAACTTAAAACAGATGTTCCTATAGATAAAAACTTAGATCATTTTGTTTTGGAACCACAAAATGGTCCGCGTTTGATCGCTTTTTTGAAAGCTATGGAGTTTACGGCACTAACACGTCGTGTAGCAAAAGAGACATCATGTGATGCTGCGGTTATTGATGCGTTAGAGATAGATATTGAGTGGAAAAAAATTACATGCGAGGCTGATCTGAGCGCCAAGGAAGATGATACAGCCTTATTTCACGATTTTTCTGAGAATTCCCCACAGATTTTAGCACAAAAACGCAAAGATCAAGTTCTCATTCAAAAAATTGTAAGAGATGCCTATAAGACTATTGTTGATGAGGAAACTCTAAAAGAATGGCTATTAGAAGCAAAAGAACAAGGTTATTTTGCTTTTGATACTGAAACAACTTCTCTCGATCCTATGCAAGCAAAACTTGTTGGTTTTTCATTGGCCTTACAGCCTGGGAAAGCAGCCTATATTCCACTTGAACATGTTGCAGGAGAGAATGATCTTTTGGGAGGTGGGCGTATTGTTCCTCAAATTGAGACACAAAAAGCTTTAACACTTTTAAAACCTATATTGGAAAACCAAGCCGTATTAAAAATTGGCCAAAATATAAAATATGACTGGTTAGTGATGAAACAATACAATATTTTAATACGTTCTTTTGATGATACAATGCTTTTATCTTATGCTTTAGAGGCTGGAATTTCAACACATGGTATGGATATTTTATCTGAACGTTGGCTTGGGCACAAACCAATCACCTATAAAGATTTGACTTATAATGGAAGAAAAATAAACTCTTTTGCACAAATAGATTTGAAACAGGCAACTCTATATGCAGCAGAAGATGCTGATATAACACTTCGTTTATGGCAAGTATTAAAACCACAGCTTGTTGCACAAAGGATGACAAAAATTTATGAACGTCTTGATCGTCCATTAATAGAAATTCTCGCAAGAATGGAAGAACGTGGAATTCTTGTTGATCGACAGATTTTATCACGCCTTTCAGGAGAGTTGGCACAGGCTGCTTTAATTTTAGAAGAGGAAATTTATCAGCTCGTTGGTGAAAAGTTTAATATTGCTTCACCAAAGCAACTAGGAGATATCCTTTTTGGTAAAGTAGGCTTACCTGGCGGCGCTAAGACGAAAAGTGGCCAATGGTCAACATCGGCGCAGACTTTAGAAGAGTTAGCTGCTGAAGGCCATATTTTACCAAGAAAAATTGTTGATTGGCGTCAACTTACAAAACTAAAATCTACCTATACAGATGCTTTACCTTCTTATATTTTGCCTAAAACTGGTCGTGTTCATACGAATTATTCTCTAGCAACAACATCGACAGGACGATTGTCATCATCAGAACCTAATCTGCAGAATATTCCAGTACGAACTGCTGAGGGACGAAAAATCCGAACAGCTTTTATTGCTTCAGAAGGACATTTACTGTTATCAGCTGATTATAGTCAGATTGAATTACGTATCCTTGCACATTTTGCTGATATAACGGCATTAAAAGAAGCATTTGCACAAGGTCAGGATATTCATGCTATGACTGCATCCCAAATGTTTGGAGTTGCGGTTGAAGGAATGTCATCAGAGATACGTCGGCGTGCAAAAGCTATTAATTTTGGTATTATTTATGGCATTTCGCCCTTTGGATTAGCAAATCAATTAGGAATTTCGCGCAAGGAAGCTAGCCATTATATTCAGCTATATTTTGAAAGATTTCCGGGAATAGAGGATTATATGGAAAAAACAAAAATGTTTGCACGTCATCATGGTTATGTAGAGACCATTTTTGGACGTCGTATCCACTATCCTGAAATAAAAGCAGTTAATCCACAAATTCGTGCCTTTAATGAGCGAGCTGCTATCAATGCACCAATCCAGGGATCAGCAGCAGACATTATTCGTCGTGCTATGATTCAAATGGAAAATGCTTTAGAAAAAGAAAAATTATCGGCTAAAATGTTATTGCAAGTACATGATGAACTCATTTTCGAAGTACCTAAATCCGAAAGTACAAAAACTGCGATTCTCATTAGAAAAGTTATGGAAAATGCTACAATGCCGGCATTATCTTTATCTGTACCGCTTGAAGTAAAAGTTGTAGCAGCTCAAAATTGGGACGAAGCACATTAATTTTTTTCATTTATTTTATGTTTAAGAGTAGCCATTGCTTTTGAAAGGTTAAGATATGCTTTGATAGGCAAGTGATCAGAGGCAATACGCGCGAGTGGTGAATAATGGCTTTCAACATTTATTATTAATTGATGAGGAAAAGCAAAAATTCTATCAAGAGCTAAAAAAGGAAAGGGAGAAGGAAAGCTTGGTACGCTACCAAATGTGATATCAAAGTAAGGGAAAAAAAAATTTAATGATGAACCTTTACCTTTACGCCATTCATTTAAGTCACCAATGAGAAGTGTAGGCATAACAGAATATTTTTTAAGAAGTGCAAGAAGCATTTTTACTTGCTTATTACGAGAATGGCGGAACAAACCAAAATGAGCTGCTATAACACGAATAAAACCTGATTTCATTTTTAATTCTACAATTATAGCACCACGGGGTTCAAAACCAGGTAAAGTGATTTGTGAGATATTATGTATACGTCCTTGGCGCAAAAAAAGAGCATTGCCGTGCCAGCCATGGCCATTCGGTGACATAGTCTTTAGAGGTACTGGAATTAACCCCGTTTCAGCTTTTAAGAGTTGAAGATCAATCAAACCTGTACGTTCTCCAAAACGCCTATCCGCTTCTTGAAGAGCAAGAATGTCTGTTTGTAATTCAGTGATAACACGCACAATACGAGCAGGATTAAAAATTTTATCAACACCAACACATTTATGGATATTATAAGAGGCTACAGTAAGGTCATAGTTATCATTACGATTGGTTACATTTTTATGATAACCAGAGTGATTATAAGTTGTTCTTAGTGAAGGATTATGAAATTTTCTCTGGATCAATATAAAAAGCCAATAAAATTTTAGTTTTTTGTTATTTTCTAATATTTAATCATGTTAATGTGTTTAAAGACAGCATTTACTATTAAAGATAAAAAGCCTTGCTTTCTAAAGAAAGCAAGGCTTTTAAATTAAATAGTTTTATTAATCGCGGTTTGAACCAAGAAATTGCAACAAAAAAACAAACATATTAATGAAATCAAGATACAGATTCAACGCACCCATAATAATTTTACGGCCGCGAGTATCATATCCATCTCCTTCATAATACATCAACTTTATGTTTTGTGTATTGTAAGCCGTTAAACCAGCAAAAACGAGAACACCAATCACAGAGATCGCAAATTGCAAGGCACTTGAATCGAGAAAAATGTTCACAATTACAGCAAGCATTAAACCAACTAAACCCATAAACAAAAACGACCCTACAGCTGTGAGATCACGTTTTGTAGTATAACCGTATAGTGATAAAGAACCAAAAGCAGCAGAAGTAATAACAAATGTTTGTACAATACTTTCTGGCGTATAACGCAGAATAATCGACGATAGCGAGAGTCCTACAAGAGTAGCATAACCAAAAAAGAGGCTCCGCGCCACACCAGTACTAAGCGCATTAATTTTAAAACTGAGAAATAATACAGCTACAAGCGGTGCAAACATAATAACATAAGAAAACGGTGACATATAAAACGTCACACCAAATGATGTTAAATAAACACTTCCATTAATTTGAGCTGCAGCTTGACTCATATTTGTTGTTGTAGCTAATGAGGCAATTGCGTAAGCGGCAACAGCTGTAATAAGCAAACCAATGGCCATCGTGTTATAGACGCCTAGCATGTAACTGCGCAAGCCTTGATCAATTGATGCATCGGCATGAGAAACAGATGCCGAACGTAAATTTTTAAAATCAGCCATAATATAAGTCCTTTAGCATATTTTCCGTAAGGCACTCAAGTCAAAAGAAGCTTACCACTCCTTTATGTTCTTAATATAAGCCTTTATTTATAAGGCGAATATAAATACTCTTAAGACCCTAACAGAATTCTAGCACACTTCTCCCTATTATGGAGATTTATTTGAAAATTACAAGAGTTTTTTGTTGGAAATAAAGTTTAAAAATTAGTAGTGAAAGGTTATTTTTTTCTAAATTATTAAGAGAAGTGTAATGTGCTTGATGTAAAAAACGGTATCATGACAATAATACAGATTTTGTCAGTTTTAATGGCTAAAGAAAAATAAAAAAGAAATATAATATGGTTGATGTTTTCTATGCACTTGTAAAATGAAAAAAGTGAATACAATACGATTCATAAGGGGCAAGAACGTTTTTGAATTCTTTTTCTTTTTGAGTAAGCTCTATTAATTTTTTATAATTAGTTATAACAGATGATTTCTGTGAGCATTAATCTTTAGTTTTAGAATTTGTAAGAAGGTTTTAAATAGCTTTTATCTATATCCTATAATCATAAAAAACTTAACAGATCTACGAGAAAGTATGCCCTTTCTATTTACTTCTGTTTATGCACTAACATTGAAACAATTTTTTCTCACGTTGTGATAGTCCCATAGAAAAAACGCCAGGAACTGGTAATGTAGAATTTGAAAAAATCTGGTTTTCTTTATTCAAGAGATATGTTGTTAGAATAACATTTTTTTTTAGTCCATATACAAAATTCGTCAATTAAAACAGCAACAGCACCGAGTGTGATAAAAGTATCAGCAAGGTTGAAAACAGCAAAAGAAAAGATATCACTAATATGAAAGAGTAGGTAATCTATGACATAATGAAAACGAATGCGATCTATAAGATTACCAATCGCCCCACCAATAATAAAGGCAATACCAATATGCGATAAAAATTTGTCATTTTCAGTATTTTTCCACAACCATAAAAGAAAAACAATAATAATGAGCGTAAGAGCAACAATCCCCCAATGAGGATACGAAGAAAGAAATGAAAATGCAATGCCAGAATTGCGGACATGATAGAGAGAAATAAAAGAAAAAATCGGTATTTCTTCTCCTAATTGTAGGGTATGTATAATCCAATATTTGATTGCCTGATCAAGCCCTACTGTAAAGATTAAGATGAAAAAAAGAAAGAGCAATGACTTGCGTGTCATTTTTTATCCTTGCATGATTCAAAAGTTAAGTAAGAGCGGCGAATTTCATAGAGCATAATAGCTGTTGCTACTGCTAAATTAAGTGAATCTGCATGTCCACATTGTGGGATACGCGCCAGATTATTACAGTGATTTACGAGAACATCCGATAAACCTTGTTGTTCATTTCCCATTAAAAGTATAATCGGACCATTTTTAAAATCAATTGTGCGGTAATCGACAGGTCCTTTAAGGTGCGTACCAACGATCATACCTCTAAAATGGGTAGACCAATTTAGAAAAGTACTTTCATTACAACGATAAAGTGGTATGGAAAATATAGATCCCATTGTTGCACGTACTGTTTCTGGTGAAAAAGGATCTGTTGTTTCTCCAATCAAAACAATTCCTTTTGCTCCTGCTGCGTCAGCAGTACGGATGATAGTTCCAAGATTTCCAGGATCACGCACACGATCAAGTGCGATATAGACATCATCGACTCGTCTTATTATTTTTTCAATAGAGTGCCATTGTTGCTTAAAAATACCAACAACTGTTTGCGGATTGTCACGGTGGGTAATGGATTCTAAAACCTGTTGTGAGGCTTTAATTACAGAACCACCATTGGCTATAGTTTTTGCAGCGGTGTTTTCAATGATGGAATTATGCAGTGAATTTTTAGAAACGATAAGTGTGTGAATTGTCCAACCAAGATTTAAAGCATCAATGACCAGTTTTAGTCCTTCTGCCATGAAGATACCTTCTCGATTGCGATTTTTCTTTTTGTTTAGCGCTTTAAAATCTTTAATGATAGGATTGCTAAGGGATGTAATTTCTTTAACTTTGCCGATTTTTTGTTTACACATGTTCAAGCAATCCAACGGCTAAAAAGAGAAGTAGAAAGAGCACGTCCAGCCGATTCTTCACGCAAAATCAATTCTCCCGATTCTATTGTACCACCAAGATTTGTAAATGCATCACGCATTAAAGTATGAAATGTATAAAAGGAAGCACGAATAGAATAAACTGTGAGAATGACAGCAAGTGGTTTGTTCGATAAGAGTTTGCGGCAGTTTTTAATCATGGTTGGTAAGTGATCAAACAATTGCCAAATTTCGTTATGAGGTCCGCGTCCATAAGCAGGAGGATCGAGGAGAATCAAATCATAGCTTTTTTGACGGCGTAATTCACGTTCAACAAATTTTATTGCATCGTCGCATATCCAACGAATGGGACGATCTAATAATCCTGCTTTTTCCTGATTAGCTTTCGCCCAGATGATAGCCTTTTTAGAAGCATCAACATGGGTAACAATTGCACCTGAACGTGCCCCAATTAGAGAAGCAATGCCTGTATAGCCAAAGAGATTTAACAATTTGACAGGACGGTTGGTTTTAATAATTTGTTCTTCTAGTGAACGCCAATGAGCATCTTGTTCAGGAAAAACACCTACATGGCGAAAGGAAGTAAAACGTCCCAGAAAAGATAAACCATTCCAAGAAAGTGGCCATGTTTCACCAAGAGGCTTTTTAGGAAAATACCAACGACCAATCCCTTCTTCATCTCGGTTACCTGTAAAAATTGCATCGACATTAGCCCAATTTTTTTGTGATAAAGCTGGTTGCCATAGCGCTTGACTTTCTGGTCGAATAATACGGTAGGAACCATAACGCTCTAGTTTTTTTCCATTACCAGAATCAATTAAAGCATAATCTGTGCTCGTTTTTGTTTCTAAAATAAAAGGTAATTTCTCTCGTGGGTATACTTTACTAGAGCGTGGTTGGAAAGATTGTGCAGGCATATTGAGTGTCGTAATACATTATTCTAAAAAGGGATTATTTTAAATATTCGCTAAAGTCCTTATGAGGTTAAGAGCTGTAAGTTAATTAAACTATGTATAGGAAACAAGAGAAAATATCTCTAGATTTATTATCTTTCGGGCACTATAGAGGAAATTTTCCTATAGTGTCGTTATATTAGATTTATTAGCAATTGATATTTTTAATTTCTCTATCTCAGTTTTGCTTTCTTTTAAGGCTTTGCGGTTTTTATGTTGTGCAAACCAATTGATTATACTACTCAACACAATACCAAAACAAAAAAAAATAAAAAGCCAAACAAAAAGAGGGGCTTGATAAGTAAAATATTCAGAGTTGTTTTGAAAAGGATAAACAGTTAGTATAACGATTTGGCGATTAGCAACGGTGAAGCCAATCAAGAAAGCTGTAATAGGCACCAAAATAACCGCTAAGAGAAAGCGTTTAATGATCATGGATTTACTCATTTATTAAGCCGGTCGCGTAAATCTTTACCTGTTTTGAAAAAAGGAACCCATTTCTCTTCAACCATAACAGTTTCACCTGTTCGTGGATTGCGGCCATTGCGGGCTGAACGTGCTTTTATAGAAAAAGCACCGAAACCACGTAGTTCAACACGTTGACCATTGGCAAGAGCTGCTGAAATTTCTTCAAAAATAGCACTTACAACATTTTCTGCATCGCGTTGCATAAGATGCGGATTATGACGAGCAATGATTTGTACAAGTTCCGATTTAACCAAAATAGCCTCTCTTTCATATTCATACGAAAAAAGATTTTTTGTTGCAATTGTGTGTTTCATATATGCACGTTACATATATAGAATATGCATATTCCAATATATAAATCATTAAAAGTAAAATAAAGCTAGTAAAAGGAAGATTGCAATAAATAAAATTTAAAATATGTCTTATAAAAACTCTATAAATAAAAAAACGAAATATCTGAGAAATTAAAAACATGACTGTGCATAACCAATATGAATTTTTTTCGATAGAATCACCTTTTAGCAATATTTTAAAAAAAACATATTTTCATTCCCATCAAGTTCGCTTGCTAAAAATTTGTTTACCACTTCTTGCATTGATTATAGCATTAATTTTTTGCTGGTTTACATTTTTTTCTATTTTTGTTTCTTTTGATAAGGTGCTTTTGAATCATGAAGAAGAGGAAATAGCACAATTAACAATGCTTAATCCAAGATTAGAAGGCTATACGAATTTTCATAAGCCTTACAGAATTAAAGCAGAAAAAGCGTTTCAAGATCGTAAGTTTTCTGGAATTATTGGATTAAAGAATATTACAGCTGAAGTGCCTACAGAGGGACGGGGGCAAATTTTTATTGATGCACAAGGAGGAGTTTATGATAATATTAAGAGTCATTTAAAATTGGATGAACCTTTTACGGTTACAACGCAAGATGGAATAATTGCAAAATTTACAACTGCAAAGATTGATTTATCTAAAAGTCAATTTAATACAGATCAACCTTTAAATATTCAAAGTGCAGGTTTTCATCTTATGGCGAATGCTCTGCAAATTTATGAGAAAGAGCAAGTTATGTATTTTCAAAAAGGAGTACGTATTGTTCTTGATCAGAAGGAAAAATAACAGAAGGAATTTGGAGTAGTGTTTATAGAAGGCATATGTAGGTTTATACGAGAAAAAAAATCAAGAATGAAGACAAAAAAATCGTGTAAAGAGTGGGTGAGTATTTTAGCTTTAAATTTGGCGATATTGGGATCAATTAATGGATATGCTGCAGTAACTCATTTCGGAATCGATGGATTAAATGGAAAAGAGCCAATGGAACTTTACGCAGATTCTTTAGAAATACGTGATAAAGAAGGCATTGCTATTTTTAATGGCAATGTTTCAGTGATGCAGGGTGAGCGACTTTTACGAACATCAAAATTAGCTATTTATTATAATAAAGCACATATAACAGGTGGTATAAATCAGTTGAAAACACAATCAATTTTTCCTGAAAAGATTGGTTCGACAGATATTAAACAAGTAGAAGCTTCAGGTGAGGTTTATATCAAAATGGCAACACAAACTGCTAAGGGTGATAAAGCTATTTTTGATGGACAATCGAATATGATAATCTTAACAGGTAATAATGTTGTATTAACCGATGGCGATAATGTGGCTGAAGGGTGCATATTAACAGCTAATATGAAAACAGGAAAAGCTTCTCTTGAAGGATGTAAGGAGCCCGGAAAGAAGAATCGTGTTTCGATTATTTTAGAATCAAGCTCAAAGAATGGTCGTTAAGATTTCATGTTTGGAATCAAAAGAGAAAAGCAGACAATTGAACACAATCTTATGAGTAAGGCTTTAAAAAAAACCTCAAGTAGGACTTTAGTTGCTCATAATTTAATTAAAGTTTATCGAGGAAGACAGGTTGTTAATCGTGTTTCGTTTAATATTTGTGCTGGAGAGATTGTCGGTATTTTAGGTCCTAATGGTGCTGGCAAAACGACCTGTTTTTATATGGTTACAGGTTTAGTTAAATCGGATGGTGGTTCAATCGAGATTGATGGGTTTGACATTACCCATTTGCCAATGTATCGGCGTGCTCGTTTAGGGATTGGATATTTACCGCAAGAAGCTTCAATTTTTCGTGGTCTTTCAGTAGAAAATAATATTAAAGCTGTTCTGGAATTAATTCAAAAAGATCGCTTGAAACGCTGTGAAGAGTTAGATGCGCTTTTGCATGAATTTAAAATTGATCATTTACGCAAAATGCCAGCTCTTTCTTTATCGGGAGGTGAACGCAGGCGTCTTGAAATTGCGCGCGCTTTAGCTTCTCGCCCTAATTTTATGTTACTTGATGAACCATTTGCAGGAATTGACCCCATCGCTATTTCTGATATTAAACAGCTTGTTCGTCATTTAACTCAACGTGGTATCGGCGTTTTAGTAACGGATCATAATGTGCGCGAAACATTGGAGCTTGTTGATCGTGCTTATGTTATTCATGCAGGAGAAGTGTTAGTTCATGGTTGCCCGAACGACATTATCAATAATGCTGATGTTCGTGAAATTTATTTGGGAAATCAGTTTTCTCTTTAGTTTCTCCGTTTTTAAAGAATATTCAAGTTTAAAAACCTTACAATAAATACAATTGTTTATCATAGCCAATAGCGTTTATTGATTTCAATAGGGACTTGATTCTGTTTTAATAGAAACAATATAAATGTATATTTTTGTAAGAAATCATGATACTATCGTTAAAATATTCAAATTAATAAAAGTATTGTCGTATAAAGTATAAGTGTTTTATGAGGATTAGAAAAACAATAGTCTAGCTCATTATAAACTTTTTAAACTTAACTAAAGAATCATAGCTCATTTTTGACGTTTTTTAGTTATAATAATTTATTTTTTTATTTAGAGCGTACCTGATAATCTTTAAAAGCTACAAATTTAATTTTTGGCGCTCTTTCTGCTTCATAATTTAACGAAAAATGATTTTCTGCTAAAAAAACTGGATCACTGTCCAAATCATGCGCAACAGCGGATTGATGACAAGCAAGAAAATTTTTAAGTTCTTCTTTATTTTCTGCAGAAATCCAACGACATACGTTAAAGCGCGATGATTCAAAGCTCACAGGTAGAGAATATTCTGCTTTAAGCCGTTCTGTCAAAACATCAATTTGCAAAGCACCAATTACACCAATAAGAGCAGGCGAACCATCATAAGGGATAAATAATTGTACTACTCCCTCTTCAGCCATTTGTTGCAAAGCTTCTTTTAGTTTTTTTGCTTTCATGGGATCGCTTAAATGAACGCGACGTAAAATTTCTGGTGCAAAATTTGGTACACCTTTAAAGAGAATATCTTCTCCTTCAGTCAAGGTATCTCCAATACGCAAAGTTCCGTGGTTAGGGATACCTACTATATCACCAGCATACACTTGATCAGCAATTTGGCGTGAACGAGCAAAGAAAAACTGCGGTGCTGAGAGTGTCATTGATTTTCCTGTCCTTACTAATTTCGTCTTCATACCGCGTTCAAGTATTCCTGAACACACCCGCAAAAATGCAATACGATCACGATGATTGGGATCCATATTAGCTTGAATTTTAAAGACAAAACCGGTCATTTTGGGTTCAGTAGCTATTATGTTGCGTTGATCGGCTACCTGATCACGAGGGCTTAGACCAAAATCAACCAATGCATTAATCAAATCACGAACACCAAAATTTCGTAAAGCTGAGCCGAAATAAACGGGTGTCATATGCCCTTCACAGAAAGCTTGAAGATTAAATTTTTTACAAGCACTGCGGGCAAGCTCTACTTCTTCAACAAAAAGTGTCTGTTGATTTTCAGGAAGCAAATTTGCGACTTCACGAAGATCAGAAATCGTTTGTGAAATAACCTCATGGTCTTGTTGGCGAAAACAATTATGATGAAGGTCAAAAGTGCCAACAAAATTCTTTCCTATACCAATAGGCCAAGTAATTGGAGCAGTATCAAGCGCAAGTTTTTCTTCAATTTCGTCTAAAATTTCTAAGGGATCGCGCGCTTCACGGTCCATTTTGTTAACAAAAGTAACAATAGGAATATCGCGCAGTCGGCATACTTCAAACAGTTTGAGAGTTCTCGGTTCGATTCCGCGTGCCCCATCGAGTACCATAATTGCACTATCAACAGCTGTTAAAGTACGATATGTATCATCCGAAAAATCTTCATGACCTGGGGTATCTAACAAATTAAAAATATGATTTTGATATTCAAATGTCATTACTGATGTGACAACAGAAATACCACGATCACGTTCAATGTTCATCCAATCAGAACGGGTTTGAATACGGTCTTTTTTTGCTTTCACCTCACCAGCCAGCTGAATAGCACCGCCAAATAATAACAGCTTTTCTGTTAGGGTTGTCTTTCCCGCATCAGGATGCGCAATGATCGCAAATGTACGCCGTCGTTTTACTTCTTGCACTCTACGTTCCATTATTCCTCCACCGATCGTGCGAGTGCTGCAGCAATGAGTGCGCGTGTCTCATCAATTCCATACAGCGCTATAAATGACCCAAGCCGTGGTCCTCGTTCCTGTCCTAAAAGTACTTCATAAAGCATTTGAAAAAATACACTTGAAACACCAGGTCCCCCTTCTGGACCTTTTTTGCTATGATCTTGATAACGTTCCGTCAAGCGTGCGATATCAAGAAGTGCATTTTGAATGGTATTTCCATCAACAGTTTTTGACAAACTAGCCAATTTTTCATCAATTTGAATCAATACTGAGCGTTCATTTTCATCGGGTATACGAAATTTTTTGTTTGGTTTTACGAAAATATCAAAATATTTAAGAGCAAACTCTACTAACTGGTCAAGCATTGGATATATTTGCACGTTAGCTTCTTTAGCATAACGAGAAATAAATCCCCAAAGAACTTCTTTATTTTCAGCATTAGAAGCACTGACCAAATTTAACAGCATAGCAAAAGAAACAGGTAAATTGACTTTAGGAGGACGCCCATGATGAATATGCCATACGGGATTATTAAGACGCTCTTTCCATTGTTGATGCTCATAAGCTGAAAGATGTGCATAATATTCATCAACAGCTTTTGGAATAACATCAAAATAAAGCCGTTTTGCTGTTTTTGGTTTTAAAAACATATAGAGTCCTAAACTTTCTGTTGGTGCATAAGTTAACCACTCATCGATAGTCAAACCATTTCCTTTAGATTTGGAAATTTTCTGTCCCTTATCATCCAAGAAAAGCTCATAATTAAATCCCTCAGGAGGTTTTCCACCAAGAATTTTGCAAATTTTAGAAGAAAGATTTGTTGAATCAATAAGATCTTTTCCCGCCATTTCATAATCAATTCCAAGTGCAGTCCAGCGCATTGCCCAATCCACTTTCCACTGACACTTAACTTTTCCACCTGTAATTTCTGTTTCAATGGCATCACCTGTTTCAGGTTCGATATAGGTCACAGTCCCTTTCTCAACATTTCGAGCAATCATTGGGACTTGTAATACTTTTCCAGAAAGTGGAGAAATAGGTAAAAAAAGTGAATAAGTTGCTCGCCGTTCCTCACCCAATGTTGGTAGAATAATTTCCATAACCTTATCATAATAGGAAAGTATTCTTAAAAGTGTTTCATCAAAACGGCCTGAATTATAATAATCAGTAGCACTAGCAAATTCATAATCGAAACCGAAACGATCAAGGAAAGTACGTAAACGTACATTATTAGCAGCTCCAAAAGAAGGATACACATCTCCGAAAGGATCAGGAACGCGGCTAAGCGGTTGACCAAGATAGTCTTCCATTTTTTTTCGATTAGGCACGTTATCAGGAACTTTGCGCAAACCATCCATATCATCAGAAAAACAAAGAAGTTTTGTTTTAATTTTATTTTCGGTCAGAATATGAAACGCATGACGCACCATAGTTGTACGTGCAACTTCTCCAAAAGTTCCAATATGTGGTAAACCAGAAGGCCCATAACCTGTTTCAAATAAAATATGCTCTGGATAGCCGGTTTTTTCATAGCGCTTAATAAGCTTACGCGCTTCTTCAAACGGCCAAGCTTTTGCTTGAGCTGCTGAATCTATTAATTCAAGTGGAAGGTTATAGGTACCATACGGATTGTCCATCATCTTTGTCCTAAAAATAAATTACTTAATGACAAGGTGTATGATTGTTAAACTTTTTCGTCAATAATAGTCATTTAAAAGCAGCAAAAATCACCAACTGATCAGAATAAAGTTATTTTTTGCTTTGGCGACCTTCAACAATCACATTTCCTTTATAAAGTTTTAGTGTTACTTCTCCTTCAACATTTTCTTGAGATAAATCAATAGCTGCTTGTAACATTTTACGCTCAGGTGAAAACCAAAGACCGTAATAAATAAGTTCCGCATAACGTGGCATTAATTCATCTTTTAAGTGAGTTGCACCACGATCCAATGTTAAGGATTCTATTGCTCGGTGAGCTATTAAAAGAATAGTTCCTCCTAGTGTTTCATAGATACCACGTGATTTCATACCTACAAAGCGATTTTCTACTAAATTTAACTGGCCAATACCATTTTCACGCCTATAACTATTTAATTGATCTAACAAATCCACAGGAGATAAAACTTCTCCATTAATTGAAATAGCATCTCCTTTTTTAAACAATCGTGATTATGGTTGCTTGATCTGGTGAACTTCTGGTGAAAGAGTACGCATATATGGACATATTCAGAAGCAGAAACTGCTGGATCTTCTAAAATTTTTTCTTCCGATGATGAGTGCAATAAATTTGCATACACTGAAAAAGACGCTTCACCTTGTTTATCTTTCTCTAACAGAATTTGATGCGCATGTGCAAATTCAATTAAATCTGTTTGACTTTTAAAATTCCAATCACGCCAAGGAGCAATAATTTTAATATCAGGATTAAGAGCATAAGCAGAAAATTCGAAACGTACTTGATCATTGCCTTTCCCCGTTGCTCTATGAGGGATAGCGTTTGCGTTGGTTTTTTTGGCAATTTCAACAGGATGTTTTGAAATAGGTAAACGAGCAATCGACGTTCCTAAAAGATAAACTCCTTCATAAACTGGATTTACTGGAAATATCGGGAACACAAAATTACGCACAAATTCTTCCCGTAAATTTTCAATATAAATTTATAAATTTCTTTAACATCAAGCATTTCGGCTTTACGACTTGCAAGTTCCAGTTCTTCTCCTTGACCTAAATCTGCCGTAAAAGTTACAATTTTAGCCTCTAGTTTACTTTGAACCATTTGAGAATGATAGATGTGTCTAATCCCCCTGAATAAGTTAAAACAACTTTTTTAAAGCAACATAAAAAAAGATGCAAAAAAATGAAAAAGTGTAAAGAAAAAGTCTATAAAAGATATAAGTCACGACCACTTATTTTTAAGCATAAAAGAAATTAGTATGTCATTTTTACTCGAGAATAGTCTATTGTTGCACAATTGGACCCTAGCAATGTTAATTTTAGCTCTTATTCCAGAACTTGATATTATTTTCTCAGTCGAGCTTATTATTGCATAAGGTAAATAAGCTGCAATGATATGCGCTTTCGCAAGTGCAATAGATTTACTATCCAAGTTATCGCTGCAGCTACGGCTTATCAGCACTTCTTTTCACATCACTACGCGCTTTTATGGCTTACTTTTCAAATCTTGCGTTAACACTCAATATTTTCTTTAAAAGAAACATTTTCAGAACGCCATAATCTTGAAGGCGACTACTTAACCGGTATTGCAATAAATATCTTAAATCCTAAAGTTATTTTTTTACAGGAACCTTCTTGCCAAAATTTATCAATATTAATGATGCGACGGTTACACAAAATTGCTTATTTAGGGAATTTCTTAATATTCCTATTTCTTTTCCCATTATAATTTTTATAGTTTTTATTACAAATAAACTTTTTAAAAATTTTTTGCACAATCCTTTTGGCGTTCGTTTTCTTGATTGATTTATTGTAGGAATTTTTACCAGTTTTGCTCTACTCTTACTTATCTGAAAAAATTGAATCTATTCATTATCAGTTATATTTTCAAGTCGCATACGTTCAGATTTACATAAACGCCTTGAAGCTGATTTAAGCTGCCCACATGCAGCCAAAATATCACGTCCACGTGGCATACGAATAGGTGAAGCATAACCTGCTTTATTAATGATATCAGCAAAACGTTCAATTTGTTCCCAATCAGAACATTGATAATTACTTCCAGGCCATGGATTAAAAGGAATCAGATTGATTTTAGCAGGAATACCTTTAAGCAATTGAATTAATTTTTTCGCATCATCTAAACTATCATTCACATTTTTCAGCATAACATATTCAAATGTAATTCTCTTAGCATTCGAAAGGCCAGGATAATTACGGCAAGCTTCCATTAACAAAGCAAGAGGATATTTTTTATTAATTGGAACAAGTATATCTCGCAATGTATCATGCACTGCATGGAGCGAAATCGCTAACATAACACCAATTTCTTTTCCTGTTCGTATAATCCCAGGAATCACTCCACTGGTTGAAAGGGTAATTCGGCGTTTCGACAAAGAAAGTCCATTGCCATCAGAAGCAATCAATAAAGCTTTTTTAACTGCTTCAA
The DNA here is from genome assembly GCF_045945445.1 of Bartonella bennetti. Taxonomy (NCBI): domain Bacteria; kingdom Pseudomonadati; phylum Pseudomonadota; class Alphaproteobacteria; order Hyphomicrobiales; family Bartonellaceae; genus Bartonella; species Bartonella bennetti. Next base: position 1,509,679 of record NZ_CP174576.1, read on the forward strand.
AATTATAAAACGGTTCTCCCATGCCCATCATAACAATATTAGTAATTTTACGTCCTTCAATTGGAGTAATCGCACCATCAGGTGTATTCTTATCAGGAAAATCACCTAAACAATCACGAGCAACCAATAATTGCACTAAAATCTCTTCAACTGTTAAATTGCGAACAAGTTTTTGTGTTCCTGTATGACAAAAAGAACACGTTAATGTGCATCCTACCTGAGATGAAACACACAAAGTACCACGTCCTTCTTCAGGGATATAAACCATTTCAATTTCAACAGGTTTCCCAGCTCCAGAAGCTGGAAATTGTAAAAGCCATTTACGAGTACCATCTTGTGATATTTGTTCCGCAACAATTTCGGGACGCGCAATAGAAAAATGATCTTTGAGTATCTCCCGCATTGGCTTAGAAATATTTAACATCTCATCAAAATGAGAAACCCCACGTACATAAAGCCAATGCCAAAGTTGACGTACACGCATTCGCGTTTGATGTTCTGGAACACCGATCACCCGTAAAGCCTGTGCCATTTCATCCTGCGATAAACCAATTAAAGGTAATTTAGGTTGTTTCGTTACTATAGTACTCTTTGCTTTTAGTATTTGATATGTTTCAACAGATCTAAGGTCATATGAAATGGCCATGATTTTCCATTTTATCAGCTATTTTAGAATTACAAATATTTAGTGACATTTTTGTGCCATATTTAACGCAGCAGTTACTCCCTTTAAAGAATAAGTATAGGTAGTATGAGTCCCTCGTTTTGAGATAGCTCTCACTGTCATGTTTGTTCCTGAACGCATAGCTGCAACGAGTTGTTTTTCCATTCCTGATGACGTTAACCAAGCGGATGAATCCTTTGTAAAAAAGTCAAAATTCTTATCTCCAATGGTGACAGTAACTTTTGATCCCTCTTTAAGGGTATAACCAGCCATAAACTGTGGTTCAAACGAAATAGGGGAATTAGAACGTTTGGTTACCAAAAAGAAATTATCGCCATGCTTAACGGTTGTTGGGAGTGCTTTTAAAGGAACTGATAATATATAACAAATCATATTTTCTGGTGATTTATAAGAATAAGTTCCCCAAGCTTCAAACTGCTGTAAACGGTTTGGTGTTTGTGCCCAAGTTGGACCAACAAGAGTCATAATTATAGTACATACAACAATAAAAATCTTTTTCAACATCTTCATCTCGCTCCCTTTTTTATTTTTTTTAAATTTCTTTACATTCGCAAAGTTTAATAAAGGCCGGTGTAATATATAAGGTAATTTTTTCAATTGTTCACAAAAGAAAATATTATTCTAGTTAAAATAAGTCTTTCGTTCAATTGTGACCTTTTAGTTATTACTAAAACATGAATTTTTTATTCAATATCTAGATTTTTTTTAAACATTAAGACTTCTGTATCTATTATAAAATCATCAACCACAATGATACAAAATAAAATAGGGAAGAATAATATTCACAAAAATAACTTTTTTCTCCATAAAGCTACTTTGATTGAAGGATAATTCATGACAATATAACTTTTTAGCTAAAATTTGTAAATTTTTTTCGAATTTTCCTTAAGTATCGAAATAGTTATGTTCTTCGCAATTAATTTATTTAGATTTATGGTGTATTTTCTTTCTAAACATCTACATATTTACTTAAGCTATAATAATTTTAAAAATTTTTAATATTTACATACATATTTATTTTTTAATTTATAAGAGATAAAAAAATAATCACTGCAATAATCAGTTCAAAATTTAATCTAAGTAGAAATTGAAAAACCAAACAAATATTAACCGTTATAATTACATCAATGATAACAGTTATTATCTGATGCATTTATCAGTTTTTTCAACTTTAATAATAATTCATCATCTTTTAAATGATTTTCTTTTTCTTAAATTGTATTGATAAAGTTGATACATAGTATTACAATTCGAAAAAACTATTTTTTAATGAAAAGGAGCGATTTGAGCTCCTTTATTGTAGAAAAAGAGTCACGAAGGAATTTAATCAAGGTTATTTTTAATCCATTCAACAATATGTCCTTTAGAAGCAGCGCCAACTTTATTGGATGATACCTTTCCATTTTTAAACATCAATAAAGTAGGAATCGATCGTATTCCATATTGGGTAGCCAATTCTGGATTTTCATCAATGTTAATTTTAGCAACTTTAATTTGGCTTTGCATTTCTGTTGCAATTTCATCAAGGATTGGTGCAATGCTTTTGCAAGGACCACACCATTCTGCCCAAAAATCAACAACGATAGGAAAAGGAGAAGTGAGAATTTCACTTTCAAAGTTGCTACTATCAATTTTTATACATGTCATTGATTTATCCTTTACTATTTTTATACATGAGTATGATTTATTTATGTTAAATTATTGCAAAAATAAATTATAATAGATTTTTTAGAAAAAATTTTCCCTTTTATTTTTATAAAATGATTTCATCAAGGAGTATGTCAAGTTTCTCAGGAAGCAGTTTAAAGATCTTGGCTTTTTTAATATAAATGAGAAGAGCGTGCATATTTTTATTAGGATAAATAGCTTGCAACAATTTTTGATAAAGAGCCATTTGTAATAAATGGCGTTGCGCAATATCCGTATCATTTTTGGGTGCAAGACCAGTTTTGAAATCAGCAAAAAAAACGCTATTATGGGTGATACATAAACGGTCAATTTGACCAGAAACCATTTGTTCTTTACCATTAATTTTTACGATACCCATGAGAGCAACTTCAGCGTGTGAAAGGCTAGAAAAAAGTGGTTTAAGTTGCGGATTATCTAAGATTGTCCAAATATGATGAAGAGCATTTTCTCTTTGGGTTTTATGCCAATGAGAAGCTTTGGTATTTAAATAAAATTGCGCATAATCTTGGCGCTTTATAGGGGGATGATCAGGCAGATGTTGCAGTAATTGGTGAATAAAATTACCATATTCAATAGAAAAAGTTCTTTTGGTATTTTTTTCTCCTAAAACAGGTGAGAGGCTAAAGTGTTTATTATTAGAAAAAAATTCAGTCTTGGTATCGATGATACTCGCAACAGAAGGTCTTAAAGGTTTTGATAATGTCGATTCTGTAGGCATTTTATCATGAAAAAAAGCAGGTAAAGATGGAAAAGCTTGGTGAGTTTCACGAGACATTTCTTTATACGTTGGTGTTGAACAGGAAGAGGTGATGCAATAACGCCAAGCTGCAATATCTTCTGCAGGACCTTTTATAGGAACTGCATGAGGTTTAAGGGCTTTCTTCACTAATTGTAGCCATGTGTTTGGGGTTTCTTTCTGATTAGAATAACCACAAATAATGAGTCGATCTTCAGCGCGTGTCATCCCGACATAGAGAAGACGTTTATATTCTTCTTCGGCGCGTTCTTTTAAACGTGAGAGCAACTTGTCAAAATGCTTTGTGTGGTATTGTGTATTTGGACGCCAGATGAAAGCTTGTTTATCTCCTAAAGAAAATTTAAGAAAGTATGGTGCGTATTGTGGATGCCATATTGCACTTCCTGGATCAACAAGAAAAACAACAGCTCCTTCAAGTCCTTTGGCAGCGTGAACTGTCATAATTCTTACTTCTTCACAGTTTTGATCAAGTTCACGTTTGATTTCTGGTTCATTTATACTCAATATTTCTAAAAAAGCTTGTAATCCTGGTAGTCCAGTTTTTTGAATAGCGAGCGTGTGATCCATAAAAGCATCAAGCACTTCATTTGCTTCAGTTCCTAAACGGGCAAGGATTTTCTGCCGTCCTTTATCGTTGTTGAGAATATAGCTATAAAATTCAAAAACAGGCATTTTATCAACTAAAGACCGATATGTGTTGAGACGATCAAAAATAGTTTTAAAAGAGGCATGTGATGAAGCATGAGTCGAAAGGCTTTCCCAAAGAGATCCCGTTCGTTGAGCGGCAAGCTGATAAAGTTCGTTTTCACTAAGAGCAAAAAGTGGACTTTTTAAAACACAGGCAAGAGAAAGATCATCTTGCGGTTGCAAAACAAAACGCGCAAGTGCCATTAAATCACGTACACTAATATGGGCAGTTAGTTGTAAACGATCAGCACCAGCTACAGGAACATGACGTAATTTGAGTGCACGAGAAAGGGCAGGAACAAATTGGTCACGTTTACGCACTAAAACCATAATATCACCGGCACGCAGTAAACGTTTTTTTGCTGAGAGAATTTCACCATTTTTTAACCAATTGGCAATTGTTTCAGCAATTTTTTCTGCTAAACGTATTTGAGGTGTATTCAGATGATCAACAGTTGAGAGCCAGTCATCAGGAAGTTCATTTGTTTTTTGAGAAATGGCGTCCCATATAATGACATCACCTGGACTATGAATACGGATAGGTTCATGCACTGTCTTTACATGTTCTGCTGAAAGCCCTTTATAATTTTCGGGTGTTTCAAATACAAGATCAACACTTTTAAGGACATCAGCTGTAGAACGAAAAGAATAATTGAGTTGTATCTTTTCAAATTTTTGTTCAATTTGTTTAACTTTCTTTTGAATCATTCGGCCATTTTCAGCAAAATTTTCTGGTACGGCTCCTTGAAAAGAATAGATGGATTGTTTTTCATCACCAACAGCAAAAACAGTTCGTGTATTTGTGCGTTGACTGTGACCTGTAAAAAATTCTTGCGCTAAAAGTTGAATAATTTGCCATTGCTTAGGATTGGTATCTTGTGCTTCATCAAGCAAAATATGATCAATTCCACGGTCGAGTTTATACTGTACCCATTGGCTTGCATCTTTGTGCTGTAATAAATTGAGTGTACGTTCAATAAGGTCGTCAAAGTCTAAAAAGCTATTGGCTTTTTTTAAATCAGCATAGATTTTGAGATAAATATCGCAAAGCTGAAAAACAGCTATATTAAGTGTAATAAGTTTTACACATCGATATTTCTCTAAAAGGCTAGGAAGTTGGTTTTGTTTGTCTTCAATTTCCTTTTCAACAAAAGGCCAGATTTCGTCTGATTTTTTAGAGAATAAGCGTGAAAAATTACGTGGTTTTCCTGTTTTTTCAAAATAAATATTTGAAACAAGATTGATGATATTTGATTCATCAGATGCTGTTGCTAACTGTACAAATTTCTCAATTATATGTTTGTTTTTTGAGGTATTATAGGTTTGATAATGTTTGATTGCATAAGAAGGGAGTGCAGCAGTTTGTTGGATTTTGTCTAGCAGTTTTTGGTTTGTTTCATCGGGTGCTAAATTAAAAAATGCACGAAATTGCTCTTTTCCACTTTCAGAAAAGATAAAAGGAAAAAAATCAGATAATTCATGCTGTTTTTGGGCAGCCTCATAGAGCAATTGATAGAGGGTATTTTCACTGATGATTTTAAACAATTCTTTTAATGCTAATTGCGCATCACGATGGGTTAAAAGTTTGCGACGAGCTTGTTGTAATAATTTTTTTCGGTTTATATCATCTAACAGTTCAAAATGGCCAGCAATGTTAGCTTCTAGTGGAAATTGATGTAATAAAGATTCACAAAATGCATGAAAAGTTTGAATTTTTAAGCCACCTGGTGTTTCAAGAGCACGGGCAAATAATTGACGCGCATTGGCAAGTTTTTGTGCATTAGCAGGTTTATCTTCGAGATTCGATAAGATTATTTGAAGCTGTTTATCATCAAACTCACTCCAACTGGAAAGTGTACGAAAAATACGCGATTGCATAACAGAAGCGGCTGCGTTGGTATAGGTAAGACATAAAATACGCGCTGGAGGTGTTCCATTTAAAAGTAAGCGGATGACACGTTCGGTTAAAACATGTGTTTTTCCAGATCCTGCATTAGCAGAAACCCATACACTTGTTGTTGGATGGGTAGCTTTTGCTTGTGTATCAAGAGCTGTTTGAGGAATAGAAAAAATAGTCATGATTGATCTGCTTTATCGAAACCGATAGACCATTCCAACAATCGCGCTAAATGGTCATAGTCGCCTTCATAAGATTTTTTTAAAGGAACTGCATGTGAAAGATAGCCTTGTTGTGGATTCTGATAATAATTAATCAGTGAGATAAGATACTTCCATGCTTTTTTACCAAGAGAGATTGCATTTTCTTGATCTTTTGTCTTTTTATTTATAACGGCTATGGGTTTAATTTCCCCTTTTCTTTTTAAGGGAATATAAAGTAAATTTGAGGGGATGAGACCTTTAAAGTCTATAAAAGCTCCTTGCATTAATAAAGCTGTTTCTAATGCTAATTGTGGAGAAAATAAGTTAATAACCTGTGTTGCTGAAGGGGGAATACTGGTTTTAAAATCAATAATTTCAACTGTTTTATCTGGCAAAATATCAAGACGATCAGCGCGTCCTGAAAGAGTTACTCCTGTTTCTCCTATAAGCGTGTTTTGAGCAATGACTTCAGCATATCGCTCTCGTGGTCCAAGGCTTTGTTCCCATTGAATCAGAAAAGGAGCAAGATTTTCAAAATTTGGCCACCAAACTGCTTCAATATCAGGAGGTAAATTTAATTTATCAAATTCTTTACGTCCAATAGTGAGCAATATATCGAGCATATCGGTAGCGTTGTGATTTTTTATTTGTGTGCAAAAAGCAGCTAGAATGGTATGATAAAGTGTTCCGCGCTCAGCAGAGCAAGGATCATGAATGAGTGCTTTAAGTGGTTTGAGTCGCAAGATTTTTTTTGCATAAATAGCATAAGGATCATGCCGTAATGTTTCTATTTCAGTGATTGAAAAATGGCGCGGACGTATATCGAGTGGTGGTACAGGGCAAGGTCGTTCCGCAGGGGTGATGCTGTTTGTATTATCCAGCATTTTTGCCCAATGCAGTAATAGTTCTCCTCGTGTACAGATTTGCTTCCAAACTTGTTTCCCTACAACTGTTTCTAAACGTTGTAACCAACGTGAGGGAACAGAGGGAGTATGATTAACACGTGTGGCTCGGCTCATAATCACTTGATCCATTCCCATAGCCCATTGGAAATCGTGGGCAGAAAGGCCAATACGTTGTTCTGGTGGTTCAAGAGTTAAAGTTATTTTCATTGGCCGTGATAAGAAAGCATCGTTGTGGGTTTTTATCGGCCATGATCCCTCATTCAAACTACCGATAACTACTGTATTAACGGTTTGTAATCGTGATTCTAAAGTTCCCCAGATGAACAAACGCGGATGTCCTCCAGGAGAAGGACTCACAGAGCGGGTGGCCATAAGAGCTGAAAACAGAGCGGGCCATTCGTGAAGACAAAATTTTAATCCTGATTGATCACTAACCAATTCACGAAAAAAAGTTATTAAGGCTTTTCCTGCTTCATTTTGATAAAGATGTGCAAGAGAATTATCAGCATCACGACCAAAATTTTCAAAAACTTCAACAGTTGCTATAGCAGCTTCATTGATGGTGCATTCTCTATCTTGTTTTATTAAGGATACTAAAGGTTCAACTGCTTTGACTAAAAGATGACAAAGAAAATCTGCTTCTTCAATCTTTTGTAAATCAGGGATACAATTATTAGAAATATTATGAGAATGTGTTTGCTTCCATGTTCTAAAAAATTGATCACATTCACAAAGATTAATACGACAAGCATTCCCTCGAAGGACAAGTAATTCAAAATTCTCAGCCATCTCACGCAAATAATTACGATTATATTCTAATGTTGTGAGTGGATGTTTAAGAAGAGAAAGAAAAGCAATGGGATCACCAGGTTTAAAAATGTTTTCTAAAAGAAGTCGTAATAGAGTTGAAGGTAAAGTTTGTGCAAGTGGTATTTCACCTGAATCGTTGGCTTCAATTCCGAATCTTTGTAATTCAGCTGCTACACGACGTGCTAAATTGCGGTCATTTGTAATAAGTGCTGCAGTTTTTTTAGGGTCTTCAATGGCATTGCGTAAGGCAATAGAAATAGCTAAAGCTTCTTCGCGCTCATTGGGAGCTTCAATCAATGACCAATCTGCGCAAATATTTTCATAATCATCACGTATGATTTTGGCCCATAAATCTGTTGTAGAGGCTGGTCGTAATGCTTCCGATAAAAGAGCAGCACGTTGAGTTTTTATAATGCTTTGCTGACCAATTTCGCGGACATGAATGCGTTGGCACTTCATGAGAGATAAAAGTTTTTTTAAATGATATTGAGGATGGCTAAAAGCAGCAATATGGTGAGAAGGATCAAAGGTTGTTTTTTCTTTATTAAGCGCACCTAAGGCGTCCCATTGTGTTTCATCCATTTGAAGATCAAGGCCTGGAAGAATCACAGCTCCTTTTGGTAAGCAGGCAATCACCTTTAAAAGATTTGCAATTGTAGGAATGGAGCTTGTTACACCAGCAGCAATAATAGTTTTATGAGGTTGTGTGCGGTATAAAATATCTGCATGTATTTTAAATGCTTGATTACGCCATTCAACAGGGTTGCATTGTTGTCTTTCTTTTAAAATTTGTGGCCAACTTTGTGTCACAATAGTGAGAAAATCTAGGGTTATTTGCCACCATTCGGCAACCATATCGGGTACAATTTCTTTAAGTCTTGACCAATCTACGTCTTCTGTTTCTACTTCATCCATCAAGCGTGCTAAATCTTGGGCAAGCCAGACTGCATCAGCAGTAGTGGCAGGGATAAAAATATCTTCTGTGCCAAACATAGACCGTAGATGAGTTGGCAAGTTTTCACGCCAAAGGCGGATGAGACGCGCTAAAAGAAGGAGACGTTCACTCTCTCCAATGGGGGAAGTATTGACCAGAGTATTTGTATTATTTTCAGTAAAAAAATAACTTTCTTCATTTATATCCCCTAAAGGGCATATAGTAGGCAAAAAACTAGATTGCGTATGGCTTTTTTCAAAAAAAGCTGTACGTAAAGCACGAGCGGCGCGACGTGTTGGTACATAAATAAGAGTGTCAGTAAGAGCTATTTGGATATTCCCGTTTGATGCAAAGTTATCAATAAGAGTTCCAGAAAGGAGTGCATCAACAAAATGAGGCAGAAAAGGAGTTCCGGGAGAAATAGAAAATACACGGGGTTTATGAGTCATTTGGCTTCATTTTGATGTATAATTTACGGTATTGATTATTTTCCACTGTATATCAATTTTTATTCAAGAGGAAACCGAAAAGCCCTGTTTATTTATTTTCGTCAAAAGTTGAGCGGACGTGAATGTAAAAAAATGCATGTATAATTACCTAGAGGATGTTGTTTCGGGAATAAAATAGTTAGGTGTTTAAAATATCTCTGTTAAGAGCTTCATTTTCTGATAAAAGTCCCATTTCTTGATAAAGGCTTTTTAAAGGAGCAAGGATTGGATGTGAAAGATTACGAATGAGATAACTTTGAAGATGGGATAGGTGTTTAAGATAAAATGATTTCCCATCTCGTTGGTGAAGGCGTACAAAAATTCCTAAAATTTTCGAAACTCGCTGAGTCCCTGCAAGTACGTAAAGTTTGTGGAACTCATCTTTATCAAAGGGACGGAGTGCTTGATTGCGTGCACTGCAATAGGTGTTAAAAATTTTATCTTCAAGTTCTGGTGGAATAAAGAGACGTGCATCTTGTGCTAAAGAAACAAGATCATAAACTGTTGGTCCACTTACACCATCTTGAAAATCAATAAGACCAATGCGGTCAATACCCTTTTTATGTTTACGCCAAAGAATATTAGGTGAATGATAATCACGCATAACAAAGGTATTTTCTCCTTGAGTTAAAAGATCGAGATAAGGTTGCCAACAGGTAAAAAAAGCTTTACGCTGTTCTATGTTTAAAGTTTTTTTCTGCTGAAAAGGAAGATACCAGTCCAGTAATAAAGAAAGTTCTGCTTGCATAGTTTGGCAATCATAAAAGGGGATCTGAAGCTGAAATGTTGCAAATTTTTTTTTAAAAGGCCATGACTTTTGATGAAAAGTAGCGAGCAATTCACTGCAAGCAATATAACGCTCTTCTATAGGATTACCTGATTGATCTACAATTCCTTCGCATCCTAAATCTTCTAAAATCAAAATACCATTTTCAAGATCTTGAGCAAAAATACGGGGAGCAGAGAACCCATTATCTAAAATGATCTGACTAATACCTACAAATTGGCTGATATCTTTTGCAAGATGTGTTGTGTCTGCATAGGAAGAATCTATGTTTTGCGCCATTTGCATGGTTGGTGCATTCATAAGGACTTCTTGATTATTTCCATTATCTAACAGTTCATAAGAACGTGCTGAGGCATCACTAGCTAAAAAACGACGTTGAATATTGTCGCGTCCATGTATTCTTAAAAAGGTACGAATTGCAAAAGATCGTTGCAGACGTTCAGTAGCATTTTCTGCAGAGACAAGGGTGATATGACGTCCACATCCTTTGTGTTGTAAAGTGATAGCAAAAGTAACCGGTCCTAAAACCTCTACTCCTTTTTCTGGCCATTCAATGAGCAAAACATTTTCTTTACGTGATTCATGAAGCCCTAATTCATAAATTTCTTCAATGTTTGAAATTCGATAAAAATCAACGTGAAGAACTTCAAATTGTGGAAGTTGGTAGCTTTGAACAAGAGTGAAAGTAGGACTTGGGATATCCATAGTACAATTATTAGCAAGTGTACGAATAAGTTCGCGTATAAGAGTTGATTTTCCTGCTCCAAGGTCACCTTGAAATGTAACAAGATCACCAGATTTTAGGGCAAGAGCTAAATCTTGTGCGAAAAGTATAGTTGCTTCTTCATTGTCAAGAAAAAAACTAAAATTCATTCAAATTTCCATAAAAACAATACAAAAAACAAGATTACAAAACTTCTGTATCTTTTTGATTAGGGAAAAAGCACCTAACTGTTGTCCCTTTACCCATACCAGTAAAAATTTCAACGCGTCCATTATGCAGTTCAACAAAGCTTTTAACAAGAGAAAGACCGAGACCTGCTCCTGCACGTCCACCATGATGGGAATGAGAAGTAAAACGTTTGAAAATCCGATCAAGAATATCGGTTGGAATATCAGATCCCTCATTATGAACACTAAAGACTATATAATTATCTTGTGTATCTGCACAAAATTCAATTGTGCTTTTTTCCGTTGCAAAATTGATAGCATTACTCAGAACATTCACAAAAATCTGATGTAAACGTGTTGCATCTGCAGACATAAATTTCAAGGAAAGAGAAATGTTTTGTAAAAGTGTGATGTGACGTCCATGGAGACGTTCCTCTACTCGTGCGACTGCTTGTGCCATCGCTTCAGCAATGTGAACCGGTTTTATATCCAATATCATAATACCTGCATCAAGAGTTGCTAAGTCAAGAATATCATTAACAATATTCAAAAGAACGCCTGATTCTGAATGAATATAACCAAGATATTCTTTTTGACGCTCATTGGTAGAGCCAAAAATTTGATCGCGTAAAATATCAGAAAATCCGATAATATTAGTAAGAGGCGTGCGTAATTCATAAGAAACATGCTGAACAAATTCGTTGCGTAGACGATCAGCTTTTTCTAAGGCTTCATTCTTTTCTTGTAGGGCTCGTGCGATATGAATAGTGTCAGTGACATTAACAAATGTGAGCATTGTTTGCCCATTAGATAAAGGTGTAAGTGTATAATCAATTATTATTCCACTTTTTAAATCTATGCGGCCTGAATAGGTATCACGTTTTTCAGCAAAACCAGTAATGAATTGTGTAAATTGTTTCCATTCTTCTCCTATTGTTAAAGCAGAACAGTGGTTTTCTAATTCGGTAATATGTGTTCCTTCTACAGGTAAATTATGAGGGAGTGACCACAATTTCGATAAAGATGGGTTTGATAAACGCAGACGTCCATCAGTACCGAAAACCACAACTCCTTCAGATAGTTTGTCAAGTGTTTCACCTTGTATTTTAATGAGTGTATTATAACGTCGCTCAAGATCAATTTTTTCTGTAAGATTTTCATAAAGCCAGGTAATACCCCCTTGAGGATGAGGACTAGAAATGACACGTACTGTACGTCCATCAGGAAGATTCCAAATTTGTTGATTCGATTCTGTTTGTCGATAAGCTTTAAAAAGTTCTTCTTTCCATGCACGCCAATCAGGATATTCACCAATAAAACCTTTCTCACGCAAATGCTCGAGAAGCAATGAATGACTTGGTTCACTTTCTAGAAAAGAAATTTCCAATGGCCATAAAATTTTAAAAGCATGATTGCAGAATTTTAATTTTTGGTTAGCATCAAAAATTGCTACAGCCGTTGAAATTTGATCAAGTGTTTCACAATGACTTTGAAGAATTCGTTCCATTTCTTTGACAAGATTTTCATACGCACTATCATCACGCGCAAAGGCTGCCATTCCTTCTTTTGTTGTAATACGTGTGAGATGAAAATGATGTCGTTCTCCTTTAACCACTGTATAAACATGCTTTTGAAAAATTGTTTCTGTTTCATCTGTTGTGCATTGTGTTGTTTCATCAAAAAGATCAACAATGTTATTCTTTTCTTGAAAATTTGTCATTTCCCGAAAAGCGCGGTTGGTGAAACAAATTTTTCCCTCACAATCTCGAATCCATACTGGTTCTTGAATATGCTCAAGAAGATTACGCTGTATTTTCAGTTCCGTGAGAATTTGGGTTACTTCTTTCTGTAATCGGATATTTTCACTCTGCTGTACTGAAATATCTTGAAATCGCACAATGGCTGCTGTTCCAGCAATAATTCCTGTAACTTGCAAGAGTATTTTAGTTGTAGTAGTGACAGAAAATTCAAAAGAGCAACCGTTACAACGTAGTTCAATGAGTGCTTGATCAAGTTGCTGCAAAGAGCTTTTTTCAAGCCATTTATCAAAATGCTGAAAATCTTTTTTATAAATACCTGCTTTTTGTAATGTAGGAATATTACCAACTGTATAAGGTAAGGCTGTTGGATTGTCCCAAATAAAGAGGCATTGGCCTGTTTCTTCAAGAAGCCATTCATACTGTTTAAGCTTTTCAGAAAGATGAGCCTGAATCATTGTCCAAGATTTCCATAAAGCTCTTTTTGTATTTATAATAATTGTTACACATATAAGAAGTGACGAGCAAGCAATACTTCCAAAGATCACTATGATAAGCCACGGTTCATTTGGCCGAGCGAAAAAAGAAAATAAATGAAATACTGAGGTTTGAGTGGCAGCATGTGCTAGAAATAAAAGAAATAAGAGACAAAAAGCGCCAACACAAATTTGAGTAATTTTTTGTAGTTTTTTTTTGAATGTATAGTCATCAAAGCTATGCATAATGCGTCTTTTTTTCTTTTGCACTAAGACAATATCCTAATAACGATAATGTTCTGGCTTATACGGTCCCTGTAGGGGAACCCCAATATAGGCCGCTTGTTCTTCTGATAAAACGCTTAATTTTATTTTTAGCCGATCAAGATGAAGACGTGCAACTTTTTCATCAAGATGTTTAGGCAAACATGTTACTTCATTTTTATAGTTTTTTGCATTGGTAAATAGTTCAATTTGCGCTAATACTTGGTTAGTAAATGAAGCGGACATAATAAAAGAAGGATGGCCTGTGGCATTACCAAGATTTAATAAACGCCCTTCAGATAATAGAATTACGCGTTTACCATCAGGAAATGTAATCATATCAACTTGTGGTTTAATATTTGTCCATGGTAGATTTCTAAGAGCTGATACTTGTATTTCATTGTCAAAGTGACCAATATTTCCTAGAATACACATATCTTTAACTTGTTGCATATGTTCTAAGCGGACAACATCTTTGTTTCCAGTAGTTGTTATAATAATATCGGCGCTAGAAGCTGCATCTTCCAGAGTAACAACTTCATAACCATCCATAGCGGCTTGAAGAGCGCAAATTGGATCAATTTCTGTTATTTTTACACGTGCTCCAGCGCCTGAAAGAGAAGCTGCTGACCCTTTGCCGACGTCACCGTAACCACAGATAATGGCTATTTTACCTGCTATCATCACATCTGTTCCACGTCTGATACCATCGACTAATGATTCTTTACATCCGTATTTATTATCAAATTTTGATTTTGTAACGCTGTCATTGACATTAATAGCAGGGAAAAACAAAAGCCCTTTTTTCTGTAATTGATAAAGACGGTTTACTCCCGTTGTAGTTTCTTCGCTTACACCTTTGATTGCTGCACGCTGACGCGTAAAAAATCCTGGTGTGGTAGCTATACGTTTTTGAATTTGTTTGAAAAATAATTCTTCCTCTTCTGTTTTAGGATGCGATAGGATGTTTTTATTTTCCTCTGCACAGCTACCTATTAAAATATAGTTGGTGGCATCGCCTCCATCATCTAATATAAGATTAGAAAGTTTACCATCAGGCCATTGAAAGATTGCATCAATATAGGTCCAATATTCTTCAAGTGTTTCTCCCTTGACTGCGAAGACGGCGGTCCCCATCGCTGCAATAGCTGCTGCTGCATGATCTTGTGTAGAAAAAATATTACTAGAGCTCCACCGTATATCGGCACCAATTGCTTTTAATGTTTCAATTAAAACGCCTGTTTGAATGGTCATATGTAATGAACCAGAAATACGCGCTCCACGTAAAGGTTGGCTGGAAGAAAATTCTTTACGGCAAGCCATTAAACCAGGCATTTCCGTTTCTGCAATATCAAGTTCTTTACGACCATAAGCAGCAAGTGCGATATCTTTGATAACATAATCTTGAGCAGTCATTTTTTTCTTTCAAAATTATTTTTCCGAAACGGTAGGAGAAATTAAAAAGAAATGCAAGCGAATACAAATATTTGTCTATATGAAAAAACCTTTTTAAACGTGCATAAGTTTGTGCAACAAATATGTATTAACGTTTTAAATAGTGATGTGAGAAGCTGAGTAGAAAATTTTAAAGTTTTTTAGATACAAGCAAAACTCTTATAAAATTTTATTTTGAGTAAAATGTAAAACTTACAGATATTTCTAAACTTTTTCTTTTTTATAGGAAAGTGAATCAGGTTATAAAAGCGAAATACATTAAATTGATAAATTATGAGAAAACTGTCCTTGCGGACGGAATCGCCACAGATAACTTGGCAAAATAGCAGTTATTGATTTAGGAGTAATTCCTACTCCTTCTAAAGTATATCCATTATCTTTAGCTTCTTGGGAAACAATATGGTCCTTTTGTAAAAAACGTATTTGATTAGCTGTTATGAGTGTTGGAAAAAAGGGTAATTTGCTAAGAGCTCCGAAGAAACCTCCGATAAAAAATCCAATAGAAAGGGGTATAGGAAGTGTTCTTTTTTTGCGGTGAATAACTTTTAATATCTCTTCAAGAGTATTTTCGAATGTAAGAACTTTGGGTCCACCAAGGTCATAATTTTTTCCTAAGATAACGCGTTTTTCTAAAGCATATACAACGAATTTAGCAATATCACCAACATAAACAGGTTGCAATTTACTTTGTCCACCACCAAAAAGTGGCATGATTGGCATAAAACGAGATAAATTTGCTAAAAAATTAAAAAAATAATCTTCTGGTCCGAAAATAACAGATGAACGCATAATAACTGCTTGAGAATGCGTATTGCGAACGATTTGTTCGCTTATAGCTTTAGTACGTGCATAAGAAAATGAGGTATTTTTATCAGTAATAAGTGTTGACATATAGATGAGAGGAATTCCAGCTTTAGCTGTTAACTCAGAAACATTTTTCGTACCATCAACCTGTATATTTTGAAAATTTGGTTTGTTTGCTTGGGCTAAGCTTCCAGGAAGAAAAACTGCACCATCTGCTCCGAATAATGCATGTTTTACTGAAGCATAATTCCTGACATCAGTTTTAAGCATTTGTGTTTGTCCTACTTCGCCTATTTGTAACATATAATAAGCTTTTTGTGGACAACGCACAGCAATACGCACCCGATAACCTCTCTTAGTTAAGGTTTCCACAACATGTCGTCCTACAAAACCGGATCCACCAAAAACAGTAATAAGTTTAGGATTTTGATAAAGGGCGTAATCAAGTTTCATGATCAAAAATTCTATCATTAAAGTGCTAAAAACATCTGATTGCTAACATGGCGGCGTTTGATTGTCACGCAAAATCTCGCCTGCAAGGTACAGAGAACCACCAATTAGGACAATTGCTTCTTTGTATTCTGAACTAATTTTGTGAAATGCAGCTTGTAGATTAGCCTGTGGATTGGCGATAAGCCCTGCTTTTTGAGCTAATTCTGCTAAAATTTTAGGACAAATACCTGCATTACTGGAAGTCAAAGGAACTGTATATACTTTCTTAACGAGATTGACTAAAGGGCGAAAATAACCAATGTTGTCTTTAGTATTAAGCATACCAGCAATCATCACAATAGGACAATTTGATTTTTTTTTCCATTGGGTTAATATTTTTGCGATGGCTTTTCCAGCGGCAGGGTTATGACCTCCATCTAACCATAAATCAAAATCAGGAGGAAGTTGATCGACTAATTTTCCGTAAGTAAGATGCTGCATTCGTGCTGGCCAATAAAGATTTTGCAAAGCGTTGCTTATGGCTTGTTCTGAAAGTTGAAAACCTGCTTGGTAAATTGCCTCGATAGCAGCACCGGCATTGGCAATTTGATGAGCACCAATAAGCTTAGGGAGCGGAAGATTCATTAGACCTTGATTATTTTGAAATACCATACGCCCGTATTCTTCATAGCTTTGATAATCTTGGTTAAAAAGATGATAGGGTGCTTTATTTTTGATAGCAAGAGAACTAAGAAAAGAATAAGTTATATCATGATCTTGCTTACCAATAACTACAGGAACTTCTGGTTTAATGATTCCTCCTTTTTGAAAAGAAATTTGTTCAATTGTGTTACCAAGAAAAGATTCATGATCATAATCAATAGGCATGATAAGTGACACAGCTGGCTTGTTAATGACATTTGTGGCATCAAAACGTCCTCCTAATCCAACTTCTAAAATAATGACATCAGCTGGGTATGTGCTAAACAGCATAAAGGCGGCAGCCGTAAAAACTTCAAAAATAGTGATAGGTTGGTTGCAATTTACTTCTATAATTTGATGAATTGTTTTGATTAATAGACTATCTGTGACAAATTGACTCTCTCCTTTGTGATTTAGTCGAAAACGCTCATTCCAATTAACTAAGTGAGGAGAACTGTATACATGAACACGATAGCCTGCACTTTCTAAGAGAGCACGACAAATAGCTGAAGCAGATCCTTTACCGTTTGTTCCAGCAATATGAATAACAGGAGCAAGATTTAAATGTGGGTTATCAAGACATTTTAAAAGACGTAAAATACGGTTTAAAGAAAGATCACACTTTTGCGGATAGATTTTTAGTAGATCATCTATCACTTGTTGCATGCAGCTTTTTTTCATAATTTGATGGATTTGTTTTTAGAAGGCAGTTTTTGCAGATTTAATTGGTGATGGATTAGAAGATTTAGGAATTGCAGGACTTTTTGTCATTAAGCGTAAAAGTCGTGCAATAGTAGTTTTCATTTGCAAACGAGAGACAACCATATCAATCATACCGTGTTCAAAGAGATATTCACTACTTTGGAAACCTTCGGGCAAAGTTTCACGAATTGTTTGTTGAATAACACGTGGTCCTGCAAAGCCAATCATAGCACCAGGTTCAGCAATATGGATATCGCCTAGCATAGCATAAGAAGCAGTAACACCACCAGTGGTCGGATTGGTAAGAACCACAATATAAGGTAGTTTTTCTTCTTTTATCATTTCAATTGCTACCGTTGTACGTGGCATTTGCATCAATGATAATGTTCCTTCTTGCATTCTTGCTCCACCTGAAGCTGCAAAAAGAACTAAAGGGCATTTTTCTTTAATGGCAGTATGAAAAGCTTTTATAATAGCTTCTCCTGCAGCCATGCCAAGTGATCCGCCCATAAAAGCGAAATCTTGAACAGTAGCAATAATTGGTAAACCTTCAATAGTTCCTCGTGCATTTAAAATATTATCTTCAACACCAAGCTTAGAACGATAGTCTTTTAATCGGTCAATATAACGTTTTTCATCGCGAAATTTTAATGGATCTATGACAACTTTCGGATTTTCAATGAGTGTGTAAATTCCATCATCAAAGAAATGCATAAGACGATTTTTGGCACTAATACGCATATGATAGCCAGAATTAGGAATCACATATTGATTAGCTTCCAGATCTTTATGGAAGACCATTTGACCATTAGTGGGATCTTTGATCCATAGATTATCTGGAATTTCACGATGCCCTAATATGGAATTGATTTTAGGACGAACATAATTTGTAATCCAGTTCATCTTTGTCACCTCTCTATGAAATATTATATGCTTTATGTGTGGGTTGAGGGAATGTAGGACCGAATAATGAAACTTATCTTTGCTCCAAACAGACAATAAACTGCTTCATTTAATGCGATGATAATAGCTCAAATAAAAATGTTTTCTATAATTAAGATAATTTATTTTGTTAGTTTTTTATTTTAATGTCAAATTACATTGCGGCGCTATTATGTGAGTAATTGTCAATAATAACTTTATTGTAAGGGATTTTTGAGAAAATATCGTTAGAAAATAGGTATGATCTTTTATTCTAACATTAATTATTTCAATAATTTTAAGATGGCATATTCTAAATTTGAGTGCATGTTTTTTATATTATAAATATAAAAATGTATTAAGTTGTGTTAGTTTTGTAAAAGTATATTCTTATTTTAATTGATCAGATGCTATTATTTTAGTGTGACGGTTATAGAGTCTGGTGTGGAAGAAAGCATTTTATGTAAATGCGTCATAAAGGCAGCTGCAAAAAGCGGCGTGACTAAATTAAGGATAGGAATAGAAACAAAAAACGCTATCAATAAACCTGCACAAAAAACAGTGGTATGGTGGGTATGTAAAAAAACATGAGCTTCTTGTTTAGATCGAAAACGGTAAGCAGCAAATAGGAAATATTCATGGACAAAGAGATAGCCATTAATTATATAAAAGGCAATTAAATTAATATTCGGTATAAAAAACAAGAAAAAAGCAATTCCATTTCCGAAAAGGCTTAAAATAAGAAATTTAAAAGCAAAAATAAAAGAATATCCACATGACATAGCTTGTCCAGTAGGCTCATTTGGATAATCTTCTTTTTCAATAATTGCAGCAGCGTTATCAATGAAAAAACTGCCAATCATTGCTGCAAGTGGAGCAATAAAAAAGGCTATCAATAAAGACAAACCAAGGTTAAAAATGATAAGTATGCTTAACTCTATCCAGTTTTCCCAATTAGTTAATCCAGAAGCAAAATGAGCAATCCAAAGCCAAAAAGTAGGACATAAACAACTGGTATGTACATACCCATATAATAACAAGGATAATAAAAGTGAGTCCTAATACTTTCCATATCATTGAGCGATATTGCTGAGTGAAAAGACGTTGTAGAGCATAATAAGCAGCTGTAAAAATCATGAGCGATAAGTAAGAGATGAAGAGTAAAAAACAAGAGATAGACTGAAAAGTATTTTATATATAATATTTATTTCGTAAATTATATCTTTAGGATCAATTATTATTCATTTAGAATAAGATTTTATTCGTTATTCATGAAATGAGAGTAAGAGAAGAAAAAAATGATACAATAACACTTGCTAATTTCTCAGCTACTTTTTGTTTGCTCATATGTGGCCAATGTTCGACATTGTCTTTGCTTACGAAAAAAATTTCATTTGTATCAGAACCCATGACGTTTGTACCATCCGCATGAAGAGAAACATCATTTGCAAGAATGAAGTTTGCCCCTTTTTGAATACATTTTTTTTGTGCATTAGCAATGATATTGCATGTCTCAGCAGCAAAGCCAATCACAAGTGGAGGACGATTTGTAGCATGACCGATTGTAGCTAGAATATCAGGATTTTCAACCATGTGCAGAGAAAATGGTGTTTTGTTGGATTCCTTTTTTATTTTTTGTAAAGATTGTGTTTGGCTGCGCCAGTCACAAACAGCAGCAACAAAAATAGCACCATCAGTAGGGAGTGTTTCTTGTACGGCTTGTAACATTTGGCAAGCTGTTTTCACATGAATAGTTTTTACTCCTTCTGGATCCATAAGATCGACAGGTCCACAAATAAGTGTCACGGTTGCACCTAAGTTAGCTAAGGCTATTGCAATGGCATGTCCTTGTTTACCTGATGAGCGATTAGCTAGATAACGTACTGGATCTATTGGTTCATGAGTAGGACCGGAAGTTACAGTGAAGTAACGACCAGAAAGTGGTTTTTTTTGTGCACTCAAAAGCGCTTCTGTTGAAGCTACAATGGTTAGAGGCTCACTCATACGTCCACAACCTCTTTCGTTTTGTTCAGCCATTTCGCCCACTTCTGGTCCTACTATGTGAACTCCATCCTCACGCAATTTTGCAATGTTACGAATAGTTGCTGGGTGTGTCCACATAGTTGGATTCATTGCAGGGGCAATCAAAAGTGGACAACGTGCTGCTAAAATGGTGCAATTGGCTAAATCATCTGCTATTCCAGTAGCTATTTTTGCAATACGATTCGCAGTGGCTGGAGCTACAATAATTAAATCTGCCTGACGCGCTAACCGGATATGAGCAACGTCTTGTTCTTCTTCACGTGAAAATAAATCGTTATATACATTACCACCATTGAGAACTTCAGCGGCTAGAGGGGTAATAAATTTTTGAGCTGCTCTTGTCATAACAATGTTTAAATGAGCTCCACGTTCTCGCAAACGGCGAATCAGATCAAGCGCTTTATATGCGGCAATACTTCCACCAATAATAAGAAGAATCGATTTTGATTTTAATGATTGTTGTTCAGTAGTGCTTGTTTGTCGTGGTGATATAATAGATGTTTCTGCGAGATTATTTAATAGGTGAAGAGTTTCTTCTTCTATAGAAATACCCTTTTGTGCAGCGCGTATACGTAAAAATTCTTGAATCTCAAGTGATACATTTCGAAGGGTAATATTGGCCATAATATATCTCCGAGATATTAAAATGATAGCAGTAATTTCATTAATTGTGTTTTCTTTAATATATTGCGTAAGTTAGAAAGAAGGAAAAAGAAAAAAAGTAACAAGAAGCAAACAAGAAGCAATAATGAATAAGCTATAGCGGCCATAACGGTTAGTGCGGCTTTGTTCAAAAGCAAGTTGTTTAAGCGTAGCAGGAGAAAGATAAAGTCCTGTCTTTGTCATTTTACTTAATCCTTCTTCTATCTGTTGGAAATTTTGTATCAATTGCGGAGTTTGACGTACGAGTGAAAGCAACGCTTGTGTTCCTTCACTCAAATCTTTTACAAGTCCAACCGGTCCCAAGTTTTTGCTAATCCATTCTTTGACAATTGGTTCAGAGGCTTTCCACATGTTAAAATCTTGATCTAATGAGCGTGCTACTCCTTCAACAACAACCATGGTTTTTTGCAGTAATAAGAGTTCAGGTCGCGTTTTCATGTCAAATAGTTCAGTAACTTCAAATAAGAGTGTAAGCAATTTGGCCATAGAAATACTTTGTGCAGATTGTCCGTGAATAGGCTCACCAATAGCTCGGTTGGCTTGAGCAAAACTCTCCATATTATGATGTGATGGGACATAGCCTGCTTCAAAATGGGCGTATGCTACACGATGATAATCGCGAGTAATAAAACCATAAAGAATTTCAGCAAGAAAATGCTTTTCTTTTTTTCCAAGCCGTCCTGTAATTCCTAAGTCAACCGCAACAATACATCCTTGTGGATCAACAAATAAATTACCAGGATGCATATCAGCATGAAAAAAGCCATCCCGTAAAGTATGACGGAGAAAGGATTGAATGAGCGTAATGGCTAAAGCTTTTAAATCAAAACCAGCTTTTTTAAGTGCTGGAATATCAGACATTTTTATGCCATCGATCCATTCCATTGTTAAAACATTTCTTCCTGTTCGTTCCCAATCAATTTTAGGTACCCGAAAACCTGCATCATGTTGGGTGTTTTCAGCCATTTCTGATATAGCAGCAGCTTCTAAGCGCAAATCCATTTCAATTTGTGTTGTTTGTGCCAAAGTATCAACAACACGAACAGGACATAAACGTCGGGAGGCAGGTATATAACGTTCTTGTAAATGGGCAATGAGATAAAAGCCTTTAAGGTCTTTTGCAAAACGATTTCTAATATTAGGACGGATAACTTTAACAGCGCATTTTTTTTTGTGACCTGTTTTATCATAGTATTCAGCTGGATGAACTTGGGCAATAGAAGCGGCTGCAATAGGTGGGTAAAAATCTGTGAATAAATCATTAATAGATTGGCCAAGAGAATTTTCGATTTGAATAATTGCATCGGTACAGGGAAAAGTTTGAACACGATCTTGGAGTTGAGCTAGGTCCTCTGCAATATCGCGTCCGACAATATCTGGTCGAGTAGCAAGAAATTGACCAAGTTTGACGTAAGACGGGCCAAGTTTATTGATAGCATATGATATATTTTCAGATCGGTGCTTTTTTTTCGTTTTGCGGCGCGCTAAGGCGCTCGCTATACGGTGATATACTGCTGGAAATCCTTGAAGGCCATCGCAAGGGAGAGCGCTAATAACTCCTTCTCGCGTAAAGATAAACAATGCACGTAGTAGTTGAAAATAGGTAGAAATTTGCACCATTTTTTAAGTCTTCCAACCTGAATGCAGTGTTGCAATAGCACCTGTAAGATTGCGATATGATACCGAGGAAAAACCTGCTTTTTTAATCATATGGGCAAAGTCATTTTGTTTAGGAAATTTACGAATTGATTCAACCAAATAACGATATGCATCACGGTCACCTGTAATGAATTGACCCAGTTTTGGAATAGCATGGAAAGACCAAAGGTCATAAATTTTATCAAGTAGAGGCATTTCAACATTTGAAAATTCTAAACATAAAAAACGTCCACCTGGTTTTAAAACACGAAAAGCTTCTCTGAGAGCTTTATCAATATGTGGTATATTGCGAATTCCAAAGGCGATAGTATAAGCATCAAAACTTTGATCCTCGAAAGGTAAAAGTTCTGCATTGGCTTCAATGAAGTCAATAAAGGAAGCAAGATTATTTTTTTGTGCACGTTTTTTACCAATGCTTAGCATTGAGCCATTAATATCAAGAATTGTAACATGAGCTTTTTTACGTGAGGCATTGAGAATACGAAAAGCAATATCACCGGTACCACCAGCTACATCAAGAGCTTTCCAGTTAGAAATGGCTGGGGGAGACAGCCACGCTACCATGGAATTTTTCCATATACGATGGAGTCCAAGAGATAAGATATCATTCATTTTGTCATAGCTTTCAGCAACAGAATGAAATACATTATCAACCATAGATTGTTTTTGCATTTCGTCAACTTTTGTGAAGCCAAAAGAATGTTCCATGCCTCCTTCGATTCCTACGCGTTCTATTTCCGTTGCCATAATACATGACCTTTCTTATTTTTCTTTTATTGTAAACGACACGTGGAAAAAATGCTCAAATACGAAAAAATAACAGATAAAATCATAATGTTTATATACAGTTTAAGATAAAAAAGTGCTTTTAGATATCCAGATTAGCAACACTTAAAGCATTATCTTGGATAAAAGATCGCCGTGGTTCAACTTCATCACCCATTAAGCGAGAAAAGAGTGAATCTGCATCAGTTGCATCATTAATTTTAACTTGTAAAAGAGTCCGTGCATCAGGATCAAGGGTCGTTTCCCACAATTGGTCGGCATTCATTTCTCCAAGACCTTTATAACGCTGTAAAGTCAAACCTTTTTTGCCATTTTTAAAAATACTTTCTAATAAACCAATAGGTCCAAAAATGCGCTCTGATTTATCCTTGCGATGCAAAAGAGGAGGGGAACTATAGATATCTGTGAGATTTTGAGCAATACGATCAATTTGGCGCGCATCCGATGAATTTATAAGCCCTGCATCGAGCGTAATAATTTCTTTAACACCACGCAAAATACGCTCAAAATACAGTCCTCCTTCTGGTGCGCAGATACCCTTCCAACCACGCTCCATATCATCAGCAATTAAATCCAGGCGATTTGCTACCTTGTCTGCTGTTTGTTGAGCTTTTTCTGGTGTTGTAAAGGCTTTAAAGCTAAAAATACCAGCAATTGCTGCCTGCTCAACAATATTACGATCATAGCGTGTGTGAAGACCATTCAGAAGTTGGCGTAACATACGAGCATCTTCAGCAAGCTTACGCAAATCAGCGCCGGCAAAAATTTCACCTGTTGAAAGTTCTAATGTTGTTTCTTCTAATCCACTATCAATTAAAAATTCTTCGAATGCTGCTTCATTTTTTATATATTGAAAAGATTTACCACGTGATACTTTATAAAGAGGTGGTTGGGCAATATACAAATATCCGCGTTCAATCAATTCAGGCATTTGCCTAAAAAAGAAGGTGAGAAGTAGGGTACGGATATGTGCTCCGTCAACGTCTGCATCTGTCATAATAATAATTTTATGATAACGTACCTTATCTGGTGAAAATTCGTCTTTCCCAATCGAAGTACCAAGAGCGGTGATTAGTGTTCCGATCATTTCAGATGAGAGCATTCGGTCGAAACGTGCTCGTTCGACGTTAAGAATTTTACCACGCAGGGGCAAAATCGCTTGATTTTGACGTGAACGCCCACTTTTAGCGGATCCACCGGCTGAATCTCCCTCAACAATAAAGATTTCTGATTTTGTAGGGTCACGTTCCTGACAATCAGCAAGTTTTCCTGGTAAAGAAGTGATATCGAGAGCTCCTTTACGTCGTGTGAGTTCGCGTGCTTTACGAGCCGCTTCACGAGCCGCTGCAGCTTCTACTACTTTACTAATAAGAATTTTTGCTTCATTAGGATGTTCTTCTAGCCATGCTGAAAGACCTTCATTTACCAAATTTTCAACAATAGGGCGTACCTCTGAAGAAACCAATTTATCTTTTGTCTGAGAGGAAAATTTTGGATCAGGTACTTTGACAGAAAGAATAGCTGTTAAGCCTTCACGACAATCATCACCAGTTAAACTAACTTTTTCTTTTTTAGCAATCCCTGAGGATTCCGCATAACCATTAATTTGACGTGTTAAAGCGCTACGAAAACCTGCTAAATGAGTTCCTCCATCTCGTTGTGGAATGTTATTAGTAAAACACAATACTTTTTCGTGGTAGGAATCATTCCACCATAAAGCAACGTCTACACTCATGCCATCTTTTTCGTTTGTGATATAAATAGGATTATCAATGAGAGCTTTTTTTGATTGATCAATGTGTTTGACAAATTCAATTAATCCACCTTCATAATGCAGTTCTACTGATTGAACATCTGCACGACGTTGATCAGTAAGAAGAATATGTATGCCCGAATTTAAAAAAGCTAATTCCCGTAGACGACGTTCTAAAGTTTCGAAATTAAATTCAACCATTGTAAAGGTTTCAGAACTTGGTAAAAAAGTTATTTCTGTTCCGCTTTCTGAATCGCAATCACCAACAATTTTTAATGGGGAATCGGCGACTCCATGGGTAAACGACATTTCATGAATTTTGCCATCACGCTTAATGCGTAACCGCAACCAAACAGAAAGTGCATTAACCACAGAGACACCAACACCATGCAATCCCCCAGAAACTTTGTAAGAATTTTGATCAAATTTTCCACCAGCATGAAGTTGCGTCATAATGACTTCAGCGGCTGAAACACCCTCAGTTGGATGAATATCTGTTGGAATTCCACGTCCATTATCACGAACAGAACAGGATCCATCAGCATGAAGCGTGACATTTACAAGAGTAGCATAGCCGGCTAAAGCTTCATCAATAGCGTTATCTACAACTTCATAAACCATGTGGTGCAGGCCTGAACCATCATCGGTATCGCCAATATACATGCCAGGACGTTTGCGCACAGCATCAAGACCTTTAAGCACTTTAATGGAAGATGCACCATAGTCACCACACATTGGCGAAGTTGTTTCATCACTCATAGGTCAATCCATTTCTGTATTTAATTTCAATATTTCATCAATTTTTTGTGCGCTTGGATATTTTAGCTCGTTATTTATAGAATAACAACATTAGATGTTTACCGTATATCAAATCTATATTCAACATATGTCATGTCTAGAATAGATATAAAGGTTTTTTCGTATTGAAATGGTGATGTTTTGTCGATACCTATTGCACGATATCATAAAATGATGAGGAAAGAAGACCTTGTTATAAAAAGTGAAGGGTTACCTTGGTTATATTTCATAGCTTTAAAATAAGATTTACGTTCCTTGAAAGGAAGTTATGACCTTACTGTTTTGCATTGATCGTGTCTAGAAATGGTATTTATAAAATAAGGTATCATTCTTGCATAATAAAGAAAAGTCACAATAATTACAAGGAAAACTGGAATAAAGCCGATACTACTATAGAAATTTATTCTGCACTAAAAGAACTCTTGTTTTCCATATTTCTATCTACAAAAAGCACGCTATAAAATCCATATTATAGATATTTTAAAAATACATGGAAACTATTAAATTTTTTAATAATTATGAGGAGTATCAAATACTTTAACCTATTTAAAATACCAACTCTTTTTAGTTGAGTTTTTAACATTATGACAAAGAGAAAAGAGCAGTTTAGCTATGAATAATTTATGGGGCAAGATTTTAAAAATGAATATATTTATCAATATGTTAAATTCTTTTATTAGAATTTTGTTTATAGCGTCAGTCCTTTTTTTTTCACCTTTTATACAGGCTGGGATGGGAGGAAGGCTTCCTTCTTTTTTTAATGCGCACGAACATTTGATACAGCCTGATATAGCCAATATAGCGCGTTTACGTTTTGTTACAACTTTTGATTTTCCTCCTTTTAACTTTCTTGATAAAACAGGCCATCTTGCAGGTTATAATGCTGATTTATTACGTGCTATTTGCGTAAAGCTGACACTTGAAAAACTGTGTGAAGTAGAAGTTGTTCCTCGGGAGGAATTGGTAAATCATCTCAACAGCGATGAAGCAGAGGCAATGATTGCTGGTTTAGAAGAAACAACGGAAATGCATCAATATTTTGCTTTTACCCAAACTTATTTGCGTTTTCCTGCACGTTTTGTATCATATAAGTCTTTGAATCTTAATGACCTAATAAGTGATAAACTTGAGTATTTAAAGAGTGGATTTTTGATTAATAGTGTATATGAAAAACTGTTTCATAGTTATTTTCCTAAAGCTAAATGGCAGGGGTTTAATGATAGAAAAATGCTCTATAAAGCATTACAGGATCATGAAATTGATCTTATTTTTGATGATGGGCTGGCTTTGTCTTTATGGATAAATGATCCGCAATCAATAGATTGTTGTCATTTTGTTGGTGAAGCTTACATAGCTCCACAATTTTTAGGAGCAGGAATGCGAATCGCTGTTGCAAAAAAGAATGCAGAATTAGTTGATGTTCTTAATTATGCCCTAAAATCTTTAGAGCGTGATGGAAAGCTTACAGAGCTTTATTTACGTTATTTTCCAGTTAGTTTTTATTAATTCAAAAACTCATTAAGTGATAGTTACAAGTCTTTCGTTGTTTAACCGATAGGAAATGGCTTCTGCAAGGTGATGGCGTGCAAGGTGTTGTGCTTCATCAAGATCAGCAATAGTGCGTGCGACTTTGAGAATACGATGATAAGCACGTGCGGAAAGGTGCATCTTTTCGCTAACATCGCGTAGTAATGTAGCTGCATTTTGATCGGGAATAGCAATTTGTTCAATGATTTTTGCAGGACAGTCACTATTAGTGCGGATGTGGGGAAGATCAAGTGTTGCAAAACGTTTAGCTTGAATAGAACGCGCTTGTGCGACTCGTTTTGCGACTTTATAACTTTCTTCTGACTGTTTTTGTTGCATGAGATCCATAGCTGTTAAAGCAGGGACTTCAATACGTAAATCAATGCGATCAAGTAGAGGACCAGAAATACGGGATTGATAATCAATTTGGCACCGTATACCTTTGGAACAAACATGGCCTTTTTCACCAGCCATACCACATCGACAAGGATTCATTGCAGCGATGAGTTGGATACGAGCAGGATAGCTTATATGATGATTGGCACGGGCAATAACACATTCTCCGCTCTCTAAAGGTTGACGAAGAGAATCAAGAACTTGAGGAGAAAATTCAGGAAATTCATCTAGAAATAAAACACCATTATGAGCAAGTGATACTTCTCCTGGTCGTCCTTTGAGCCCACCACCGATCATTGCCGCCATAGAGGCAGAATGATGTGGGGAACGAAAGGGGCAATGGCGTGATATAGCATTATGTGTTGTTTCTCCTGTAATAGAAGCAATGAGAGCGACATCTAAAAGCTCACGGCTATCAAGAGGTGGTAAAATGGAAGGTAAGCATTGGGCTAACATGGATTTACCTGCACCAGGAGGACCTACGAATAGAAGATTATGCCGTCCAGCTGCACAAACTTCCAATGCCCGTTTTGCAGATTGTTGTCCTTTAATCTCACAGAGATCTGGTAATTCGGTTAATGTGGTATATTGACGTGGTTGTGGCCTTTTTTGAATCTGTGTTCCTTTAAAATGGTTGATTATAGTAAGAAGATTTTCAGGAGCAAGAATATCCATTTCTGCATTTGCCCATGCTGCTTCGGGACCACATTTGTGAGGGCAAATTAATCCTTTATCAAGCGATAATGCCGTCATTGCAGTAGGTAAAACACCATTAACGGAGTTAATAGATCCATCAAGTGATAATTCACCTAAAATGATGTATTTTTGGCCTATCTCGGAAGGGAGAAGATTCATAGCAAGCATTAAGCCTATGGCAATGGGAAGATCATAATGTGAACCTTCTTTGGGCAAATCAGCTGGTGCAAGATTAACAGTAACTCGTTTGTTTGGCATAGAAAGCCCGCAAGCATGAAGAGCTGCTTGTATCCGTTCACGGCTTTCTGCGACTGCTTTGTCGGCTAATCCAACAATAGCCATTCCTATTTTACCAGAGGAAATCATAACCTGTACATCAACAGGAATTGCTTCTAAACCACGAAAAGCAACCGTTGTAATATGTGCAACCATTATTTTATTTCCCCCCTTCTTTTATTTGAAAGACACAATCATATCTATGTATAAAAATCAAGAAGTGCTTCTACACGCTTTTTAATGAAGTTATATAGAAAGATTTGATAGCACTGTAATGAAGGACCGTTTGTATAAATTTAACTATAATAATATATGCTTCAATAAAGTATTTAACATCAATTAGATGAATGTATTAAAAACATAAAAATATAACACTACACAAAGCCTTGTTTCACAGTTCTTCAAAATTTTGTGAATACAAAGGAAAAACGGAAAAGAAATATGAAATAACATATTTAAGAAAAAGATATTATTTAATGTAATTAAAGAGGTGAAGAACTTAAATAAAAAACAATGTTTATGGTTATTTAGTTGATTTTATTTATAAGAAAAAAACATCAAAATGTTTGTTAAGAGTACCTGATTTGGGAATATGTCGGACAAGAATTTCGCTGAAATTAATAACCGCATACAGCGTAATGGTAGCCTTATGGCTAATTTTTACTTTTACACGGTCAGTTGTGGCATTTGAGCTTTTTGGTTTTCATTTATTTGGAAAAAAAAAATCAGCTTCTTTTCCATATGGAATAAATAGTGCAGAAAAATCTTATACAATTGAGGTAGTTGCTCCACCGGGGGCTTCATTAGAAGGGATTAAAATAGCTAAAGCTGCGTCTTCTCTTGTTTCTGATCAAGGTAAAGCAGTAGCAAATTCATCTGGTTTGTTAGCTAAAGCCCGTTCAAATTATCGGACAATACTTGCAGCTCTTTATGCTGATGGACGTTATGGTGGTATCATTAGTATTAAGATTAATGGTTTAGAAGTTTCTGACTTAAGCCCTTTGGCTCAATTACCTGCGCAGTCGAGTATTGTCATTACAATTGATGCTGGTCCACAATATGTTTTTAATGTTGCGAATTTCAATAAAGATTTTTCTCTTGAAAAGTATAAAATAGGTGAAATTCTTTTAGTGGAAAATTTAGGTTATAAGGTTGGTGCTGTTGCAAAATCTGAGACTGTTCTTAAAGCAGAACGGTGGTTAATAGAAAGATGGCGCCAACACGGTTATGCTAAGGCAAATATTGTGAATCGTGATATGGTTGCTGATCATGCAGCGCGCTTTGTTGATGCGCAGATTACAGTTAATCCTGGAAAAAAGGCTTATTACGGCTCTTTAAATGTGCGTAATGTGAGTGAACAACCACGTATGGATTCAGCCTATATTGCATGGATGACAGGATTAAAATTAGATCAACAATATAATCCTGATGAGTTGATCAAAGCAAATAAACGGCTTGCACGACTTGATGTTTTTCGTGCAGTGACTTTGCGTGAGGCTGAAACAATTAGTTCCGATGGTCATTTACCACTGACACTTACTTTAGAAGAACGTAAACCACGACGTTTTGGCATTGGTGGTAGCTATTCAACATTAGATGGTGCAGGGCTTGAAGCCTATTGGATGCACAATAACCTTTTTGGGCAGGCAGAACACCTTAAAATTGAGACTAAAATAAGTGATATTGGTAGTAGAAAAGAAGAATCTTATCATCCGAAAAATTTTGATTATCTTTTGGGAGCAACATTCATTAAGCCTGGCATCATTACTCCTGATACGGATTTTGCAGTAGAATTGAAAGGAGAACAAGATGTTTTAGATAATTATACTACGACAGCTCTCAAAGCGCAGTTAGGGATTACGCATATCTTTAATGATAAGTTATCAGGGCGAGTTGCTTTAGCTACTTTTAATGGTTATTCACGTGATGATTATTTTGGGAACCGTCATTTCACCACAATTGGATTATTGAGTGGTATGATTTATGATGGCCGTAATAGTACAGTTAATGCAACAAAAGGCCTATATGGTGAAGCAGTTCTTGAACCGCTTTATGAAATGCGTTTTGATAATTTTGTGACAAAAATGACAATAGAAGGTCGGTCTTATTGGGCGTTTGATGTAAAAGATCATTTTATTTTTTCAACACGAGTAAAGCTTGGTACAATTATTGGAGGTAATATAGCTGAATTACCTTCAGATACGCTTTTTTTTGCCGGTGGCGGTGGATCTGTTAGAGGTTATGCTTATCGCAATATTGGCATAAAAACAGAAAATGATACTATTATTGGTGGGCGTTCTATTGTTGAAGGGTCAGCTGAATTACGCTTTTTCTTTAATAATAAAATAGGATTTGTGAGTTTTATTGATGGCGGTTTTGTAGGGGAAAAAACGCATTTTAATTTTTCACAACAAATGAAATGGGGAGTGGGTATTGGAGGTCGTTATATGACTGGTTTTGGCCCTTTTCGGTTTGATGTAGCTTTTCCTTTTAAGCGAGAGAAAGGTGATCCTCGTATTGGTTTTTATGTGGGTATAGGACAAGCGTTCTAATGAAAAAAATGTGGTATTTGAGGTTTTTTTTATTTGGATTTTCTCTTTTGATGATAAGCTTTTTTTTACTTGTTCAGAGAGGAAATTCATTCACTGGAGAAGAAATAAGAAATGATCGTTCATGGCTTGTTTCTTTTATTGAACGTAAAATTTCAGCACCTAATCGACAAATTCGTTTGCATAATATCCGGGGAGTATTATCTTCACAGGCCTCTATTGATACAATTACTATAAGTGATAATAAAGGTATTTGGCTTAAAATTAACAACGCTAAGGTCGATTGGAATCGTTTACCTTTGTTGCGAGGACGTGTTGAAATTAATCAACTTTCAGCAGAAAAAATTATATTTTTACGTAAACCACAGAACTCGTCCTCAATTTCTTTTTTTGAAGCCGATCAGTTTTCTATACCCAAATTGCCTATGGCAATTTTTGTTAATACATTGATGGTTGAGCGTCTGACCTTTGAAAAGGACATTTTTGGCTTTGCTTCTGATGTATCATTAAAAGGGCATTTAACCTTAGATAATGATGAGCTGGATACCAATATAAAGTTTCAACGTTTAGATGAATTAGGTTATTTTTCTATCTTGACAAAAATATCCAAGGACAATCGTACAGCTACAATTGATATTATTGCTGATGAACCGCAAAATGGTATTATGGCTAATATTCTTGATCTTGAAAAGCGTCCTGCATTAAACCTCTCAATTAAAGGTAATGGAACTTTTGATGATTTGGTTATTATGATTCACTTAAAAGTTAATCAGCAACCTATTGTAGAGGGCAATTTTATTCTTGCAGGAGCTCCAGAAGGTTATAGTCTTGTAACGAATTTAGGAGGAATAATCGGTTTTTTAATGCCTGCTCAATCTCAATATCGTAGTTTCTTTGAATCTAATGTTGCTTTAAAAGCAAAAGCAACGGTGACAAACGAAGGTGCAATGCAGCTTAATCATATGACTATTCAAGGAGATGCAATTGATGTTGTAGCTAATGCTGAAATAGCGAATGATGGATTTTTACGACGTCTTTTTATTGATGGAAAAATAGCTTTTGATAAAGAAAAATCATCAACTCCCTTACCACAATTAGAGACACGAACACGCCTAGATAATCTTGCTTTAACAGTTGATTATGGCCGTAAAGGACAACAAACTTGGAAAGGGCGGCTTGCCATACATCATTTGAGCAATGACAATGTTCATATTCGTGATGCCGTTTTTGATATGGGGGGTGTGAGTGAAAATCTTGATGATTTAATTTCTCGTCATGTAGGTATTCAGATTAATGGTACTCTTCAGGGAATTACAAAGATTAAAGATGGTTTTGCAGAAGATCTAAATCAACCGGTTTATATACATTTTGATACGGATATTTTTTCTGGGAAACCAATATCAATCCGTGATTTTAGTATTACAGCTCAGGATTTTTCTATTTGGTTAAAAGGACAAATGGATCGTTTCATTTTTAAAGGCGATCTTGGCGTAAAAGCGCGGACATTAGCACCTTTAGGTTTGTTGAATGGGCAGTCATTTTCTGGTGGTGCGGATATTAAAGCAAAAGGAAATTTTAATTTAATTAAAGGTACTTTTGATCTTAAATTTTTAGGCATAACTGACAATGCTACAGTAGGAAGGGGAGCAATTGATAATTTATTAAAGGGAGAACTTTTTCTTTCAGGTGATATTGCGCGGAATGCAATAGGTTTAATTGTAAACGATTTCCATTTAAAAAATCAGTTTGCCAATATAAAAGCTGATGGCTATTTTGGCAGAGAAAGTGCTGAAATGGATTTTTCTGCTCAAATATCTAATCTTAGTCTGTTAGATTCAAAAATGGAAGGCTCTGCTACAATTAAAGGTGCAGCTAGAGGACATAATAGTCTTATAACAATCAGTACAAAGGCTCAAATTGTTGAAGCTTTTTTGGTTGGGAAAAAGCTTCAAAATACAATATTCAATGTTAATGTGCTTATGGATAATACATCACCAGTTAACTCCTATTTAACGGGCTTTATAGAGGGAAAGGGGACTTTTGCTGAGAAACCATTACAGCTATCCGCTGCTTTTAATAATACTGACCATATCTGGAAACTTCAGGATATAAATATTCAAGGAGGTAATGCGCGTATAACCGGTGATATTGCTCAAACGTTTGAACGTTTTTTGAAAGGAAATTTGCATATTGATGCGGACGATATTTCAACTCTTTCTGCATTATTTTTGCAAAAAGGGAGCGGGAAAGTGAAAGGAGATTTTGTCTTTGATGAAGTAAATAACCAACAAATAGCAAATTTAAAAGCTGATGTTAACCGTTTTATACTTGCAAAAAATGAAATAAAAAAATTGGCTATACAAGCTGATATATTCAATCCTTTTGGCGCGATACAATTTAAAGGTTCCGTTAATGCAGAACATATTCGGACACCATTCATGATGGTAAATCATTTGAATGCTCAAGCTGTGAATAACAATGGACAAACGGTTTTTAATGTTCAGGCAGTATTGCATAATGATACGGATGCAAAGCTTTCTGGACGCGTTATAACAGAAGGGCTATCTGCAGATGTGAAACAAAAAGTGCAGCTTGAAACTATAGATTTGAAACAAGCCAGTTTGCACGCAGCGTTACTTAAACCAGTGACCATCCTCTTTGATAAAAATGGAATAACGATGAGTAAGTTAGGAATTTCTATCAATGAAGGTGAGATCGCGCTTTCAGGCAATATTCAAGATACTCTTAATTTGCATCTTACAATGAGTGCTGTTCCTGCTACATTAGCGAATCTTTGGAAACCAGATCTTGATGCTGCCGGGACTTTAACAGGAGATATTATGGTTCATGGGAGCTTTACAAAGCCTGAGATAATCTATGATATAAGAGGTCAAGAGTTGACGATTGCTTCTTTTCAAGAAAAGAAAGTAAAACCTTTTGCTTTTTCTGCTAAGGGTAAAACGGTCAATCAGGATCTTCTTTTATATGCTGAGATGAGTGGAGATGGATTGCAAGCGCAAGCACAAGGAAAAGTCCCTCTCGATAAGAGCAATTTTGATTTACATGTTAATTTAAAAAATTTTCCTGCACATTTGATCAATGGTTTTATCAAGGGGCAGCTTCTCGGAGGAGAAGTGGTTGGTAAGATTGATATTGGTGGAGATTGGAAGAGTTTGTCTGCCCATTTTGATCTCTCTAGTCAAAATTTGACAGTTATGACTCATAAAGGACAAGAGCCAATTAATATGAATATCCGTGGTTTTTATAAAAAATCGACATTTCATATTGAGCATATAATAGCATCAGGCGCTAAGGATTTGGATCTTTCTGTTAATGGACAAATTTCTTTGAATAATTCGAAAGTTGCATTGCGTGTTAAAGGCATGATGCCTCTTGGCTTTATGAATCAATTTGTAGCTGAACGTGGTGCACATGTAGGGGGAATAGTAAAGGTAGATAGCACCATCAGTGGTGCATTGTCTCAGCCACAATTAGAAGGACACTTTTCTGTATCTAATGGTCATTTTTTAGATACACAAACAAATTTAGAATTGAATAATATAAGGTTTGAAGGCAAACTGAATGGTGATCATATAATTTTAGAGAATGCTTATGCTTCTTCATCTTATGGAGGGTCTCTTTCTGCTTCAGGTCGCATTTCTAATGATCTACAGACTAATTTAGTGATTTATCTTGATCATGCCCATTATAATGATGGATCTATGGTTTTTGCAACATTGACAGGCGAAATGACAGTAACTGGTTATTTTTTGCGTGATCTTGTTATTGGTGGGGATATCACAGTTGAAAAAGCAGAGTTTATTATCCCTGATAATTTTAAAAATTCAGCATTTTTAGATCTTAAACATAAGAATTTAATCACACCGATTCAAAAAACACTTGAACGAGCTAATGTTAAAACTTACGGTCATAATCAAAATGTTTCTGAAGAGTCCTCTTCTGTTGTGCGGTTGGATATAAAAATTAATGCACACAACAAATTTTTTGTACGTGGTCGAGGGGTAGATGCTGAATTAGAAGGAAGTATTAATTTAAAAGGTCCTTTGCAAGGTATGCGTCCGGTTGGTGAATTACAAATGATTCGCGGAAGGTTTGATATTCTTTCACAACGTCTCAATTTCGAAAAAGGACAGGCAAGCTTTAACGGTAATCTTAATCCTACTGTTTATTTTATTACCAATAATAATAATGGCGATATTCGTGTTAATGTGATAGTAAGAGGGACAATTGATAATCTTGATATTCAGTTTTCTTCACAACCTGTTTTGCCACAGGATGAGGTATTAGCGCGTTTGATTTTCAATCGCTCCCTTAACGAATTATCGCCATTTCAAATTGTTCAGCTTACAGCAGCGGCAGCTGAGTTTGCTGGTGCTTCTAATACATCTTTATTGAATACTTTACGCACCCATATTGGTCTCGATGATCTTGATGTTGTTGTCGATAAAAAAGGCAACACAGGTTTACGTGTTGGACGCTATATCCATGATAATATTTACTTGGGTTTTGAAGCAGGATCCAATGGAACAACGAAAGGAACAATTAATTTGGATATTTCACGCCATCTTAAAGCTAAAGGCGCTATAGGCAGTGAAGAAAATACGAGTTTTGGCTTGTTTTATGAAAAAGATTATTAACTTAAAAATTAGTGATAGGGATAAAGTTTATTATTTAAAAGTTCTGTTCTTTAAATTGGATGTGATGAAGTTTTTTATAGACGCCTTCTTTCTTTGCGAGTAATTCTTGTTGGGTTCCTTGTTCAATGAGACGCCCATTTTGTATCACAATAATTTTATGAGCACGTGCAATCGTTGAAAGACGATGAGCAATAACAATAGTTGTACGTCCTTGTGTAAGGTGATCAAGAGCTTCATTGATTTGTATCTCAGTTTGTGAATCTAACGCACTTGTTGCTTCATCAAGAAGCAAGATTTCACTATCATGAAGCATGGCGCGGGCGATGGCAATACGTTGTTTTTGTCCACCTGACAGATTATTACCATTGTCTCCAACTTGTGTATCATAACCATCGGGTAAAGCCATAATAAAGTCATGAGCATTGGCTGCTTTTGCTGCTTTAATAATATCGTTATCACTTGCTCCTTCTTTTCCAAGTCTGATATTGTATTTAACGCTTCCTTGAAATAGAAAAGTATCTTGTCCTACATAGGCCATAAGGTTTCTAAGGGAACGAAATGTGATGTAGCGAATATCTTGTTCATTAATCAATATACGCCCTTGAGTGGGATCATAAAGGCGCATAAGAAGATTAATAAAGGTTGATTTTCCTGAACCCGATGGCCCCACTAATGCTGTCATTTTCCCTGCTTCAATTTCTAGATTAATATCGTTTAGCACCATATGATTATCAGTATAAGCAAAGGAAACATGCTCAAAGCGTATAGAATTTTTTATTTTATTAAGATCTTTAGCTTCTTTATGTTCTATAACTGTAAGAGGATGATCGAGTATTTCGAACATTGTACGGATGCTAACCAGACCAGATTCAATTTTAACACGCACATTTGCCAGTCTTTTGGCTGGTTCATAGGCTAAAAGTAAAGCAACAATAAAGGACATTAATTCACCTTGAACGCCTGTACGCTGGCTTGCAAGATAGCCGGAAAAACAAATAATACCTGCAATCACAATGCCAGCAAGTGTTTCCATAATTGGATTTGTAGCAGCTTCAAGCATTGCAATACTATTTGCTTGTTGTTCAACATCATAAATAGCTTTATTCATGCGTTTTTGCATCAATTTTTCGAGTGAAAAAGCTTTTATGACATGAATACCAGTCGTTGTTTCTTGTACGATTTTGATAATTTCTCCGAGTGAAAGAAGTTCTTTTTCCATAAGGTTACGAACATGCTTTAAGGCTATTCGAATTCCTAAAAATGCTAATGGACCTACTATTAAGGTAATGGCAATTAATGTGAAATTTTGAATAAACATAACAAACAAAAGACCAGTAACAGAAAGTAAATCACGCACAAATGTTGTGATAATAATATCAATAATATTGCGCGCTGCTGTTGCACTGTGGGTTACACGAACAAGAAGATCCGATGAAGTATTATTTTGATAAAAAGAGACGCCTTGTTTGATGAGGCGTGTATAAATTTTACGTTGTTGTTCAGCAACAATACTATTGCCTGCTTTGCTTAGAAAATAAGTTTGAGTAAAAGTTGCAATCCCCTTAAGAATGAAAATAAAAGCAATAACACTGGAAATAAAAACAATCATATTAAAATTTTGTCCATCAATAATATGATTGACCACATCGCGCATAATCCACGCGCTGATGACAGTGGTAAAGGAAATAATGATCATTGAAACAATGGCTACACTATACCAGCATATATGTTTATGAAAATTTTCTTTTAAAAGCCGAATGATGAGATGTTTATCAGAAGAGGATATTTGTGTTTTGGCCATGCAGCACTTCTATCACTTTTTTATGCAATATCAAATCATCCTTTATAGGAGAGTTGGAGGGCTTCTGATAAATAACCTTTTTTCTACGGATTAATCATTAATTTCTTATTAAAAAGTATAACACAACACCTCTGCAATGTACAAAACCGCATTTATACATTTTCAATAAGCTTTATAAGGTTGAAATTGTCATTAAAATTATTTAGGCGCTATTACCATCATAATTTGACGACCTTCAAACTTTGGTTCAGATTCGATTTTGGCAATTTCGCTTGTATTTTCTTTAACCCGCTGAAGAAGCTTTATTCCAAGATCTTGGTGCGCCATTTCACGACCACGAAAACGCAAAGTAATCTTCACTTTGTCGCCATTGTCAATAAAACGACGGATCGCTTTTAGCTTGACCTCATAATCATGAATATCAACATTAGGCCGCATTTTAATTTCTTTAATTTCGATAGTTTTTTGTTTTTTACGCGTTTCAGCTGCTTTTTTTTGATTTTGATATTTTAGTTTGCCTAAATCAATAATTTTACATACAGGCGGCTCTGCATTTGGCACAATCTCAACTAAATCAAGCCCAGCATCTGCTGCCATAGCGAGCGCTTCTTGTGTTGTGACAATCCCCTGATGTTGTCCTTCATCATTAATTAATTGGACATGAGGCACTCGAATATCGCGATTTGAACGCAACCCATCTTTGGGAGTAGGGGTTATTTTAAATGGTCGACGAATGGTTTATGCTCCTTAATATCAATTAATTCCTAACGTAGCAGTATACAATATACAGAGAGAAAAACAACAGAAATTCGCGCTTTTTTCATTATCATTATAAAGATTATTTGTTATATTATTTTGAAATACAGTGATTTCCTTTTTGTAAAAAGGATTTTCTCTGAAGAAAGGGTGATGATGGATCAAAATATTCCTTGCCAATTTTTTTCATTTGAAAATACGATTCTTGCTGTTCGTCACCACAAAGGCAATCGCTCTCCTAGTTTAATTTGGTTATCTGGTTATAGATCTGATATGTTAGGGAGTAAAGCGACGGTAGTTAATAGTTTTGCTCAAAAAAATGATTTTTCTTGTTTGCGTTTTGATTATTCTGGTCATGGAGAGTCGAAAGGAGATTTTTTTCAAGGAACAATTTCGCGCTGGGTTAAAGAGAGTTTAGCTGTTATTGAGGCTTATTGTGAAGGTCCGCAAATTTTGATTGGTTCTTCTATGGGGGGATGGATTGCTATAAGGCTTGCTATGATGCTCGCGCAAAAAAACAAGGCGCCTGTTGGGATGATCTTAATTGCACCTGCTCCTGATTTTACGCAGACTTTGGTGGAACCTGCTTTAAGCGCAGAGGAATGGAGGATGCTCGAGGAAAAAGGCTATTGTGAACGACCTTCGGCAGATGGTTTAGAACCATTACTTTTTACAAAAGCATTCATTGAAGATGGGCGAAACAACAGCGTTATGAAAGAATGCATAGATGTTGGGTGTCCAATTCATATTCTGCAGGGGATGGAAGATGATAAGATACCTTATCAGCATACATTGACTTTACTTGATTATTTGCCTTTGCATGATGTAACATTAACGCTTGTGCGTGATGCAGATCACCGATTTTCACGTCCCCAAGATTTGGATTGTCTTGAAAAGGTGTTGATGTCTTTGATTGATCGAATCAATGCTGAATAAAGGTTATGTTCATTTATTATGAGAGATATGATATATGGTTGTGTATGAACAGGACTTTATTCTCTCTAATTGTCGTGTACCTTTGCGGGTAAAAGAACACAAAAATGCACGCCGTCTTACCTTGCGTGTTGATTTAGCCAGACAAGAGATTTATTTGATAACTCCGCCTGCAGTAGAGCGAAGTGTGATTCAGTGGTTCATTGCAAAGCATCGATCTTGGATTGAAAAGCGTCTTGCTCGTGGAGGAATTATCAACGAAGATTTTCATCTCAAAGAGGGGTCACGAATTCCTGTATTGGGGGCTTCACATGTTATATTGCGTAAAGAGAAACGTGGAGTAGCTGAAATTATTACAGGTGATGCTGGACAAGAATCACAGATTATTATTTACAGTCGATTAGAACATCTTCCAAGACGCGTTGCTGATGTTTTGAAAAAACAAGCTAAAATTATTATAGCACCGTTAGTGGTTCATTATGCAAGCAAGGTGGGGAGAAAGGTTAAATCAATTAGTTATAAAGATACTAGAACTCGTTGGGGATCATGCTCAACAGATGGTCGCCTTTCTTTTTCATGGCGTCTTATTATGGCGCCAAAAGAAGTTGTTGAGTATGTTGTTGCACATGAAGTAGCTCACCTTGTTGAGATGAATCATGGAGAACGATTTTGGTCTCTTTGTGAAAAACTGTGTCCTGAAAGAAAAACCTATCAAGCTTGGTTAAAGAAAAATGGCTATACACTTCAAAGGATTAATTTTCACTAATGTAAAAATATGATTCTTTTTTATGTCTGTGTTGTTTTTATATGCTGGATAGTGTTATGTTATATAATCTGGGCTATAGGGGGATGAAATAACGAAGCTTTGCTTTATTTTGGGGATAGATTCAATATTTTCACTTTATCTTTTGCGTGATTAAGTTTAACATTTTTAAAATTGCTCTTTTTAGATTGGAATAGCATTTATGCTTGTTCTTACAGATCCTGTTCAGCTTTTACAGATGCTTATTCGTTGCCCTTCTGTTACGCCCCATGAAGCAGGAGCTTTATCCACTTTGGAGCACTTTTTAAGAAAAATGGGGTTTTGTGTTGAGCGTCCTGTTTTTGTTGATAAAAATACAGAAGATGTTGAAAATCTTTATGCAAAGATAGGCAGTGAAGGTCCGCATCTTATGTTTGCTGGCCATAGTGATGTAGTACCACCCGGTGAATTAGAAAATTGGACTTATCCTCCTTTTGAGGGAGTAATAAGTGAGGGAAAATTATATGGGCGAGGTGCTGTTGATATGAAGGGTGGGATCGCTTGTTTTGTAGCGGCGCTGGCTCGGTTTCTGGAGAAAAACACACTCAAGGGAAAGGTAAGCTTTTTAATAACCGGTGATGAAGAAGGTCCTGCGATAAACGGTACAGTCAAGCTTTTAGAATGGGCAGTACAAAAAGGTGAAAAATGGAATGCAGCCATTGTGGGTGAGCCAACAAGCGTCAATATTGTTGGTGATGTGATTAAAATTGGACGGCGAGGATCGATTTCTGGTATTATTACGATTAAGGGTTGCCAAGGTCATGTTGCTTTTCCTGAGCGAGCAGCGAATCCATTGCCTTTGGCAAATAAGCTTATTCAAGCGTTGACACAAAATGCTTTGGATCAAGGAACAAAGGATTTTCAAGCAAGTCATTTAGAATTAACAAGCATTGATACAGGAAATTTTTCTGTCAATATTATTCCAGCACAAACAGTCATTCGCTTTAATATACGTTATAATGATCTTTGGACAAAAGAAACACTCGTTGCTGAAATTGAGAAGCGCCTTGCTTCTGTACATCCTAAAGATGATCAAGTACCATATTATCAGATTGAATGGATATATGGTTTAGGGGGTGTTTTCTTGACCAAGAATGATAAATTGGTTGGAATTTTGTCAAATGCTATTAAAAGTGTAACAGGGAATATTCCGGAATGTTCAACTTCTGGTGGCACCTCGGATGCGCGTTTTATTAAAGACTATTGTCCGGTGGTTGAATTTGGTTTGCCAGGTCTCACTATGCATATGGTTGATGAATGTGTGACTCTTGATGCTATAGAAAATCTAACTTCTATTTATGAACGTTTTATCACCGATTTTTTTGCGTAAATGTAAATGAAGTGGTGATTATTCTAGTGACATAGATAGGATGAGGCTTTAGAGATTTTAGTTTGCTAATTGATAAATAATGTGATCAAGAAAAATGCGTCCTTTTATTGTGGCTTTTAAATGTTGATTGTCCGTTATTTCGACTAATCCTTGTTGTTGTAAATAGATCAGTTTTTTTGATGATAAACTTTGGCGATTTAAAGTTTCATAGCGTATTAGATCAAGTCCTTCTGCAAGACGCAAGCCCATGAGTAGCATTTCGTTAGCTTGTTGTTCTTGAGACAAGTGTTCTGTATCAATACAACCATGCCCTGTAGTTTCTACTAATTCAAGCCAATTTTCGGGATGTTTTTCGTTTATGGTGACATAACGGTTATGATTTTCAGTTCTGGATGGTAATTTTTCTGAGAAAAGAGAGGAATTTTTCAGTGACTGCTTGATAAAACGTCCATGCGCACCTGGACCAAAACCTGCATATTCATGATAACGCCAATAAAGGAGATTATGGCATGACTCAGCACCAGGAATCGCATGATTTGATATTTCATAGGCTGGCAGACCATGCATAGTGGTTATTTCTTGGGTAAGGGTATAAAGATTTGCTGCTTGCTCTGATGCTGGTAGGATTAGTTTTCCTGCTGCATGAAGCTTTTTAAACGTTGTTCCGTCTTCTATGGTGAGTTGGTATAAAGAGAGATGGTCTGCAGCCAAATTAATGGCTTGCAAAAGTTCAGATTTCCATTGTTTAAGTGTTTGTTTGGGGCGCGCATAAATTAAGTCAAAAGATAAACGTGGGAAAATTTTACGTGCTAAATTAATAGCATGAAGAGCTTGCTTAGCGTTATGGAGACGACCAAGTTGTTGTAATGCTTTATCATTGAGTGCTTGTACACCTAGAGATAAACGGTTAACACCTGCTAAGTGATAACCACGGAAGCGATCTGCTTCTACACTAGAAGGATTAGCTTCAAGTGTAATTTCAACTTTGTCATCGATTGTCCAGTTTTTCGCGACAGCTTGTAATAAACGATCAACAGTTTGAGGTGTCATAAGGGAAGGTGTTCCCCCGCCGATAAAAATGCTTGTAATACGACGAGGGCCTATTTCATGAGCTTGTGTTGTTATTTCACGTTCAAAAGCGTTTGCAAAACGCAATTGATCTACTCCATTTATACGAACATACGAATTAAAATCACAATAAGGACATTTGCTCGTACAAAACGGCCAATGAATGTAAATACCAAAGGGCTTCGTCATGAGAGAACTAAAAAATTTTCCGCAAAGAGTTTAAAGGCGCGTGCGCGGTGGGAAAGAGGTGTTTGACCATTAAGTTTCCAGTTATGTTTTTGTGCTGTTGACATTTCACCAAAGGTATTTTCGTATCCATCAGGTAAAAAAATAGGATCAAAGCCAAAACCTTTGTTTCCCCGTGGTGGCCAAATGAATGTACCTTCAACACTGCCGCAAAAATAATCTGCACGTCCATCGGGATATGCAAGGCAAATAACGGATATAAATCGGCCTTTACGTTGATTTTTTTTAAAAGAGCCAACTTTTTGTAATTCATTTTCTACTGTTTGCATAGCTTTTAGAAAATCACGTGTACCATCGGGTTGGAGAGCCCAATCAGCTGTATAAACACCTGGTGCACCATTTAAGGCGTCTATTTCTATACCAGAATCATCAGATAAAGCAGGGAAGTTTGTGGCTTTTGCAGCTGCAAAAGCTTTGATATAAGCATTTTCTTCGAATGTTTTTCCTGTTTCTTTTGGTTCGGGCAAGCCAAGTTCTTTTACTGATTGTGTTGTTATACCAAAAGGAGCAATCAATGTGGTAATTTCATTCAATTTACCGGTATTATGCGTAGCAATAATAAGTTTTTTGATTGCTATACTTCTCATGTATATGTTTCCTAAAATGAAGCAATAATCTCGGTTTGATTAAGGGTTTATTTGTATAGAATAAAAATTGGTAACAATGTTTTGGCAATTTCAATACAACAAAAAATGTGACATCATTAAAATTTTTTTGGTAGTTGCTTAAATTTTTTATATACAATGTATTGATTCATTAAGTAACAAGATTTGGTA
Organism: Bartonella bennetti; assembly: GCF_045945445.1. Lineage (NCBI taxonomy): Bacteria > Pseudomonadati > Pseudomonadota > Alphaproteobacteria > Hyphomicrobiales > Bartonellaceae > Bartonella > Bartonella bennetti. The sequence continues at coordinate 1,553,441 of NZ_CP174576.1, forward strand.
TCAATTTTAATTTGTCAATTTTTATAGCATGAATTAATATTTTATATATCGTAAGGAATAGAATTCAAATGATTTTTAAAAATTTATTGCAGAATACAATTGATTGTATTTGTAATCAATTTAGACAATTGTAAAATAATTATTTTTAGGTTTATGAGACATAATTCTACATATTTTTATATTTATCCTAAGGTAATTATTCGTATTTGATAATGGTATTATTGTAATAGATATGCGATATATCTTTTGCGCTGTATTTAGATTATTTGACCATCTTTTTGAAGAACTTATATAATAAAGAAGTATTTTTAAAATAGTGAAACAATCGTTATGAAGCAAATACCCCTTGATGACTCCTTAAAAACTCTTGATAAGCGTTCACGTGATATTTTTTGTCATATTGTTGAAGCTTATCTTAATGATGGTGAACCGGTCGGTTCGCGTAATCTTTCGCGTCTTTTACAACAAACGTTATCACCTGCAACAATTCGCAATGTAATGAGTGATCTTGAGCATCTTGGTTTAATTTATGCGCCCCATGTGTCCGCAGGGAGAATGCCAACGCAATCAGGTTTGCGATTTTTTGTTGATGCATTTATGGAAGTAGGCGATTTACCAACCGAGGAACGTGAAAATATTGAAAATCAAGTTAAAGAAGCTGGTAATGCACAATCGGTTGAGCATTTTTTAATTCAAGCGAGTCAAATTCTTTCAGGTCTTTCACGAGGAGCAGGATTAGTTCTCGCAACGAAACAGGAAGGTACACTGAAGCATATTGAATTCGTACGTCTTGATGGAGAGCATGCTCTTGCAGTTTTAGTCACACAAAAAGGTGATGTTGAGAATCGTATTATTAAGTTACCAGAAGGTGTGACTCATGCACAATTGACAGAAGCAACAAATTTTCTCAATGCTCATATACAGGGACGTACACTTAATGAAGCAAAAATAGAAGTTGCACGTTTATGCTCAGAAACACGAGCTGCTCTTCATCAATTGTCTCAACATCTTGTTGAAACTGGTTTAGCTCTCTGGGGAGGAGAAGATTCAGATCATAAAATACATCTTATTGTTCGGGGGCGGGGCAACTTACTTGAAGATGTGAAAGTAGGAGAAGATTTAGAGCGGTTGAGATATTTGTTTGATGACCTTGAAACACGCGAAAGCATGGCACAGTTGCTTGACTTAGCAGATGAAGGATCAGGGGTGCGTATTTTTATTGGTTCAGAGAATAAATTATTTTCACTTTCTGGTTCTTCTTTAGTAGTAGCTCCTTATTGTGATACACAAAAAAGAGTCATTGGTGCTGTAGGTGTTATTGGGCCAACACGTCTTAATTATGCAAGGATTGTACCTATGGTTGATTATACAGCTCAGCTTGTATCACAATTGTTACGTTAGCATGGTTGAATGTTGTATTAGGAGTGATCATTGTGCTAACGAATAAGTAAAGAGCTCTTGATTTTTGTTTGAAAAATTTCGATATCAAGAGTATAAATTTTATGAAGGAATAGAGTTTTTATGTCTGATGAAAAAAACAAATTTGTTGATGCTTCATTTGAAAATTGCGATTTGAAGAATTCAGTTGATCGTGACGTACTTAAACAAGCTTCGGATGAGTTTTTAAACATGCACGAAGAAGATTGCTCAAACGCTGAGGCAGAGGAAATTAAGCCTGCTGATCCTTTAGTTATTTTGCAGGGTGAAAATAAGGAACTAAGAGATCAAATTTTACGTCTCGCAGCGGATATGGAAAATCTTCGACGTCGAACAGCACGTGATATAGCTGATGCCAAAGCATATTCAATTGCCAATTTTGCTCGTGATATGTTATCTGTTTCTGACGATTTGCACCGTGCATTGGAAGCAATTCCGAAAGATGCAGGTGAGAATGATTCCGGTTTGAAAACATTAATAGAAGGTGTTGAAATGACCGAGCGTGCAATGATGACAGCTTTAGAGCGTCATGGGGTAAAAAAAATTGATCCAGAAGGACAAAAATTTGATCCTCATTTTCATCAAGCAATGTTTGAAATTCCCAATGCTGATGTGCCAGAAAATACTGTTCAGCAAGTTGTTCAAGCAGGTTATATTATTGGTGAACGTGTTTTACGTCCGGCAATAGTTGGTGTAACTAAGGGAAAAGTAAAAGAAGTTTCTGTTGAATCTGAAACGGTGTAAATGTATTGAAAAAATTTTTTATCATGAAGCGCTAATTTTTAATCTACATTCGTATAAAGTATTGCATTGAATAGTTTTAAAACTATTTTGCTTTTTAAGATATAAAATAACTCAATTGTTTTTTGATTTCCGGTTTAGAAGTGACTTTGCATTTTATTTGATTTTGTAAGGATTATAATTAATTGTTCTCATTTTGTACCTGAATGATTATAGAAAGTTATTACTTTCTTTTTCATTTAGAAGGGGAGTTATTTGGCAAGTGGAAGAGTGATAATAAATCGAGCACCAATTTTTTCTTTTTTAGATGTGGGATCAACAATATTTTCAGCCATGAGAGTCCCATTATGAGCTTCAATGATTTGCCGACTAATTGCAAGGCCAAGTCCTGAATGTTGTCCAAAAGCATCTTTGCTTGACCGATCAGTATAGAAACGTTCAAAAATACGTTCAATATTCTCTGAACGAATACCGGGGCCATTGTCTTCGACAGTTAAAATGAGAGTTGAAGCGTTATTTTTCATCGTAATACAAATTTTACCATTTTTACGAGGAACAAAAGAACGTGCATTTTCAATGAGATTGGAAACTACCTGACCTAAACGTAATTCATGTCCTACAATTAAGTAAGGTTTACCATTAGTTCGTGGGATAATATTAAAATTAATATCAATATCTTGTTTATTGCAATGGACTTCACGAATAGCTTGAATAAGGCTTTTTAACAATGAACTCATATCAACTATTTTAGCAGTTTCGCGAACAAGTTCTGCATCTAACCGCGATGCATCAGAAATATCGGTAATTAAACGATCAAGACGATGCACATCATGTTGGATAATTTCAAGTAATTGTGTCTGTTGTGCTTGATTTTTAGCTAGTGGTAATGTCTCAACAGCACTTCGCAGCGAAGTGAGAGGGTTCTTTAATTCATGACTTACGTCGGCTGCAAAACGTTCAATAGCTTCAATCCGTGTATAAAGAGCGTTGGTCATATCACGAATAGAGGTAGAAAGATGACCAATTTCATCTTCGCGTTTTGAAAAATCAGGAATTTTTATTCGTTTACTGCGACCATGACGCACACGATTAGCGGAGGAAGATAATTTACTTAGAGGATGCGCAATAGTATGAGCTAAAAATAGAGAAAGGACCAAAAAAACGCTTCCAACAACGGCAAAGATTTTTAAAATTCCTAATCTTTCACTTTCTACAATATCATCAATGTCTGAACCAGTAGTTGAAAGCAAAAGAGCACCAACTACTGCACGATAACGTTGAACAGGTACAGCAACCGAAACAATTAATTGACCTTGCCTGTTACGTCGTTTAGCAGTGGCAGAAGAGCCATTTAATGCTAGGTAAACTTCAGGGTGAAGGGCTTCATTATCTTTTGCTTGTCTTTTATCGACAGCAATACCGTTGCCGTATAGTGTATTGAAAAAAAATGATTTTAAGTGTTCCCACAAATTTTGTTTTGTTTGAATAGGAGGTAAATCATAGGTAAAAACTTCACCACTCGAATAAATAACACGTGAATCAAGAAGCAAAGTTGCGTCACGATCATATATCCGTGCTCTTGTTGTTTTTGGTGCAATAAGACGTCTTAAAAGTGGAGCAATTTGTTCGGAATTAATGGGAAAATCCCAAGTATCAGTTGATTGAAGCATTGGTGTAGTACTTTCCCCAGCTTGTAATTCCAAAAGTTTTTGAGGGTTAATTAAAATAGAATTTGTTTCTATTGTGGCAGAGGCAGCAATGGCACCAGCAATAATTTGTCCTTGGGTGCGCAAACTTTCAATTTTTATTTCAATCAAACCATTGCGGAATTGATTAAGATATAAAATACTTGTAATTAAAATACCAAGAGCAGCAAGATTTAAGATCACAATACGGCGTGTGAGACTAGAAAAGAATAATTGTCTCAAAAGCCGCTGTATCTGAAAATACAAATGAAAAAACATAGAACGCTGTATCGGAGAAGTATTGTTTGATGATTTATTTAGTAGAGTGTTTTTTCTCATCGAGCTCTTGGTTGTTTAACCTGTTGCGGCAAAGTGATTTCATACTTCATGAAAACGGTAACCTACACCATAAAGCGTTTCAATCATTGCAAAATCATTATCTACTTGTTTAAATTTTTTACGCAAACGCTTTATATGACTGTCAATAGTACGATCATCTACATAAATTTGATCGTTATAGACAGCATCCATTAAAGCATCACGACTTTTAACAACTCCTGGTCGCTGTGCTAAAGTTTGCAGAATCAAAAACTCTGTCACTGTTAATATAACAGGTTTGTTTTTCCATGTACAGATATGGCGCTCTTGATCCATAACAAGATCACCACGTTTGAGAGAAGAAGTTGATGTTGTTCCTATTGGAAGTGGCTGGTTGCGGGCATGGGAACGACGTAAAACAGCTTTTACTCGCTCAATAAGAAGACGTTGAGAAAAAGGTTTTGTAATAAAATCATCAGCTCCCATTTTGAGACCAAACAGTTCATCAATTTCATCGTCTTTAGAGGTTAGAAAAATAACTGGAATGTCAGATTTTTGACGTAAACGACGCAAAAGCTCCATACCATCCATTCGTGGCATTTTAATATCAAAAATAGCTAAGTGTGGAGGGTGAATTGTTAAATTTTTAAGTGCAGCTGATCCATCTGTATAACTTTCAACCCGATACCCTTCTGTTTCAAGGGCAAAAGATAAAGATGTTAAAATATTACAATCATCGTCAACCAGTACAATCGTTTGGGTGACGGTTGGAGTATCCTTCATGGTTTCTTAAACCTCTCTCGCTGTAGAAGCAAACCCTTCATAATATATATATAGGAGTTCATGTTTTATTTGCAAAACAAATATGGAACAAATTGTAGCAAAGACAAGAACCTTTTGTTTTTGTAGTAAAGATTATTTTCTTTACAATTTTGTAATGCTTGTTTGCGTATTAAGATCCCTTTTCTCGATATAAAATTTTTATTAGGATGTTTTTTATCAAAATTTACTCTGTTTGTGTCTAAAAAAAGCAGATAAAGTTTATTCAATTTTTTAAAAATAATAGTTTATAATAATATTAAAAAAAGAAACGTTTTTGAAAGCACATTTGATAAGTTTCAGCTTGAGATAGAAAAAGTAATATTCAGATTAAAAGATAGATGATCATTGATTATTTGCAGAGTGTTATTTTTATTTACGGTGATAAATGAAAGATAATAAGAATTCTTTTATGAAAGTGTATGCCTTATGAAAAAAGTAAAATATTGGAAATTTTAATGCTTTTTATTGATAGAATTAAAATGACGAAAAAACTTATTTAGAAGGAAATGTTGCTCCTATTGTTTTGACCAAAAAGTCAACTTCGATTATTCCTGCTTTTTCAAAAATTAATTTTGCATTAATTTTTTCATTTTGTTGAAATGGTTGTGAAAGTCCTATAAACATAATGTGATTACCGCCAGGTTTAAGGGTGATTTCACCATTTCCTGGAATTTCAATGCCATTTGGTGTCTTTTTCATTTCCATGATATTATTAGTTACTGACATAGAATGAATTTCTGTTTCTTTTGCTCCATTTGTTGAAATAGCAATCAGTCGGTCAGGAGTATCGCTATGATTGATAATGTAAAGATAACCACTACCCACTTTTGTATTTTTAGGTGTTGTACGTGCCCAAGGATCAATGATTTCTAAATCACCGAGTTTGTATTGGTGGGCATTTATAGTTGAGGGCAAAGCTATAAAAATAAAAACACATAAAAGATTGATAATATTATTTTTTATTGAGTATTTTACAGCGGTCTTATATACAAAGTATACAAAGAAATCTTTTATTTTTTTGGTAATAAGCGTCATGATAGTTGATCCTCTTTTTTAGCTTCATTTTATATAAATGCTTTACTTTATTTCAAGCAAGAACTTTGTTCAAAATACAGGGGAGTGTTGTTTACATTATATTGATTTGATTTATGAGAGAACGAAAAGTATATGCGTATTGGTTGGACAAGTAAAAAACTTAAAATAATCACAAGAAATCATGGAAATAAACGATTTACTTTTATGTTTTTGCAAATTTTAAAAATACACAAATTAAGGGATCATTATATTTTTAGGATACAATGCTCATAGGAATTTTAAATTTTTTAGTAATTATATAATAAAGGAAAAGTTATTGAGGATAAATTCACAAATAATGTCGTGATTAGGTATTTTTCAAAATGCCTTTAACAATATAATCAAAGTAAAAAACACTTTATCTCAATATAGATTATATTGTAATAAAATATGCTTATATATAATATTTTGTGATGAGCTATTTTCATAAAAAATATTTACTTGATATTTTATGTATGGCTATGAGATGTAAAACAGAACAACGAAAGCTAAAAACTGATTCTATTCTTTATAATTTTATTATGCAATTCATGATTTTTATAAGAATTGGAAGAAGAGTATATTATTCTACTTACTTTATGCTGTAAATGATGGTTTTGAGATGAAGATATTAAGGGTAAATTTTTATTTTAGTGATGTTTCTCTCGTTATTCTCTTGTAGGGATAAAAAGATGTTCTTATATACCAAGAAACAAGCTTGTTATGATTCTCAATTTATTATTTGTTTAATTTAAAATTAATGTAAGGTATAGAATGTAATGAGGAGCTGTCAAAGAAAAATGCTTGATAAAGATTGCTTGATAAAGATTTAGACAGCTTGCTGAGTGGAGATTAAAATATGGCAAAAGTAATTGGTATTGATTTGGGGACGACTAACTCCTGTGTTTCTGTTATGGATGGCACAAATGCAAAGGTCATTGAAAACTCAGAAGGAGCACGGACAACACCTTCAGTTGTTGCTTTCACTGATAGTGGAGAACGGCTTGTTGGGCAACCTGCTAAACGGCAAGCGGTTACAAATCCTGAAGGGACAGTTTTTGCAGTTAAGCGTTTGATTGGGCGTCGCTTTGATGATCCTATGGTTGAAAAAGATAAAGCGCTTGTACCTTATAAAATTGTTAAAGGTGACAATGGTGACGCGTGGGTTGAGGAAGCAGGTAAAAAATATTCTCCATCACAAATTTCAGCAATGATTTTGCAAAAAATGAAAGAAACGGCAGAGTCTTATTTGGGTGAAAAGGTCGAGCAAGCTGTTATTACTGTTCCGGCTTACTTTAATGATGCACAGCGACAAGCTACTAAAGATGCTGGTAAAATTGCTGGGCTTGAGGTTTTACGGATTATCAATGAGCCTACAGCAGCAGCTTTGGCTTATGGTTTAGATAAGAAAGATGGAAAAACGATAGCTGTTTATGATCTTGGTGGTGGTACATTTGATATTTCTGTTCTTGAAATTGGAGATGGTGTTTTTGAAGTTAAATCAACCAACGGAGATACATTCTTAGGTGGTGAAGACTTTGATATGCGTCTAGTTAGCTACTTTGCAGAGGAATTCAAGAAAGACCAAGGGATTGATCTAAAAAATGATAAACTAGCGTTGCAGCGTTTGAAGGAAGCTGCAGAAAAAGCAAAGATTGAGCTTTCTTCTTCACAGCAAACTGAGGTCAATTTACCATTTATTACAGCTGATCAGTCTGGCCCTAAGCATTTGACAATGAAATTGACACGAGCGAAGTTTGAATCTTTAGTTGAAGATTTAGTACAGCGAACTATTGAACCATGTAAAGCAGCGTTAAAAGATGCAGGATTGAGTGCCAACGAGATTGATGAAGTTGTTTTAGTGGGTGGTATGACTCGTATGCCTAAAATACAGGAAGTTGTACAAAACTTCTTTGGCAAAGATCCACATAAAGGTGTTAATCCTGATGAAGTTGTCGCTATGGGTGCCGCCATTCAAGGGGGAGTATTACAAGGTGACGTAAAAGATGTATTGCTTCTGGATGTAACACCTTTGTCTTTAGGTATTGAAACGTTGGGTGGAGTATTTACACGTTTAATTGAACGTAATACCACTATTCCTACTAAAAAGTCGCAAACTTTCTCGACGGCTGATGATAATCAGAATGCTGTGACTATTCGTGTTTTTCAAGGTGAACGTGAAATGGCTAATGATAATAAGTTATTAGCTCAATTTGATCTCGTTGGTATTCCACCAGCACCACGTGGCGTTCCTCAGATTGAGGTTACTTTTGATATTGATGCGAATGGTATTGTAAATGTTTCTGCTAAAGATAAGGGAACTGGTAAGGAGCATCAGATTCGTATTCAAGCATCGGGTGGTTTAAGTGATGCTGATATAGAAAAGATGGTTCAGGATGCAGAAGCACATGCTGCTGAAGATAAAAAACGTCGTGAAAATGTTGAAGCTAAAAATCAAGCGGAGTCTCTTATCCATTCAACTGAGAAATCATTAAGTGAGTATGGTGATAAGTTATCAGCTGAAGATAAAGGTCAGATTGAAACAGCGATAGCTGATTTGAAGACAGCTCTTGAGGGCAATGATGCTGAAGAAGTCAAGACAAAAATGCAAAAATTAGCAGAAGCTAGTATGAAACTTGGGCAGGCTATGTATGAAGATTCGTCAGCTAAGGCTAATACTGAAACAGGTACGAAAAATGATGATGTTGTTGATGCTGATTTTGAAGAAATTAATGATAAGAAGAAATAGTTAAAGCAAGTGCATTCGTGAATTAATAACCCGGCCTGTGAGATATAAGGCTGGGCTTTATTGTTTAGTTGCAGTTCTTTCTATGTTTTTCAAAAAACTAAATTAAAACAAGTGTTATCTGGAATGGATGACAAAAAATTTATCGGGAATACATGATGAAGGTTGATTATTATGAAATTCTTGGCGTAACCCGTGGATGTGATGATAAAAAGTTGAAATCTGCTTTTCGTAAATTAGCGATGCAATATCATCCGGATCGTAATGCAGGGGATAAAGAGGCGGAACGGAAATTTAAAGAAATTGGCGAAGCATACGAGGTTCTTAAAGATCCTCAAAAACGAGCTGCTTATGATCGATTTGGTCATGCAGCTTTTGAAAATAATAGTCGCGAAGGGTCTAATCCATTTAGTGGCGGTTTTGCTGATATTTTTGAAGATTTTTTTGGCGAAATTATGGGAGGTGGGCATCGTAAACGTAGTGATGGCCGCGAGCGTGGAGCTGATTTAAGTTATAATATGGAAGTGACATTGGAAGAGGCTTTCACGGGAAAAACTACGCAAATTAATATTCCGAGTTCCGTTGTTTGTGATGCTTGTGAAGGATTAGGTACAAAAAAAGGTTCTAAACCAACAACTTGTGGGACTTGTCATGGAGCTGGGCGTGTACGTGCTGCACAAGGATTTTTTTCTATTGAACGGACGTGTCCAGTTTGTCATGGTCGTGGCGAAATTATTACGGATCCGTGTTTAAAGTGTCATGGGACAAGGAAAGTTGAAGAAAATCGTTCATTGCGTGTTAATATTCCAGCAGGTATTGAAGATGGTACGCGTATTCGTCTTTCTGGTGAAGGAGATGCAGGTATTGGTGGTGGTTCTGCAGGTGATCTTTATATTTTTCTTTCCATTAAAGCGCATGAATTTTTTCAGAGAGACGGTGCCGATCTTCATTGTCGTGTGCCTATTTCAATGGTTACAGCTGCTTTAGGAGGTGAATTTGAGGTTTCCGGCCTCGATGGTATTAAAGCACGGGTTAAAGTTCCTGAGGGTACACAAAACGGGCGTCAATTCCGCTTAAAAGGTAAGGGAATGCCCATGTTGCGTCAACAAGCGAAAGGTGATCTTTATATTCACATCACTATTGAAACACCACAAAAATTGACTCAAGAACAACGCACATTATTACAAGAATTTGATAAGCTTTCAAATCATGAAAATTCACCGCAATCACATGGTTTTTTTGCACGTATGAAGGAGTTTTTTGATAATATTGCTAATCAAAATTAATAAATTGAGTGTAAGAGAAACTTAAAAAGCTAATCTATAATAACAATTCAAAATTATTAATTGTATATTTAAATTATTGAAACAAGTTATGCTTGTTTATTTTTAATTATTATTTTGGGGGGGCTGATAAAAATTGTTGATTTTCAATGGATTGAATAGCTAAAAATTGTTTTTACTTTTCCTAAATTCCATTAAGAAAAGTTAAAAATGATGTGGAGACTCTTGAATGGATAATATCGAAAACGATAATGAAAAAATTTTTGAAAAACAGGCAGCATTTTTATCATCTGCTTTACCTTATATGCAAAAGTATGAAAATGAAACAATTGTTGTGAAGTATGGTGGACATGCTATGGGTGATCCTGCTTTAGGACAAGCTTTTGCTTGTGATATTGCTTTGTTAAAACAGTCCGGCATTAATCCTATTGTTATTCATGGTGGAGGTCCTCAAATTGCTGAAATGTTAACTAAAATGGGGGTTGAATCACGATTTGAAGATGGTTTACGTGTAACCGATGAAAAAATTATTGAAGTCGTTGAAATGGTTTTGGCAGGCTCAATAAATAAGAAGATTGTAGCTCTTATCAATGCTGAGGGTGAATGGGCGATTGGACTTTGTGGCAAAGATGGTAATATGGTTTTTGCTGAAAAGTCTTATAAGACTATAATTGATCCTGATTCACATATTGAACGTATTGTAGATTTGGGATTTGTTGGTGAACCTGTTGAAGTTGATCGAACATTGCTTGATCTTTTAGCGTGTTCTGAAATGATTCCGGTTATTGCTCCTGTTGCTCCAGGACGAGATGGTAAAACTTATAATATCAATGCTGATATTTTTGCTGGAGCAATTGCTGGCGCTGTAAAAGCAAAACGTCTTTTATTTTTAACTGATGTTTCGGGTGTTTTGGATAAAGAAAAAAAGCTCTTAAAAGAATTGACCATTCCTAAAGCTAAAAAACTTATCAAAGATGGAACAATTTCAGGTGGTATGATTCCAAAAGTGGAAACTTGTATTAAAGCTATTCAAAAGGGTGTTGAGGGTGTAGTTATTTTGAATGGCAAAACGCCTCATTCTATTTTGCTTGAACTTTTTACTGAACATGGAGCGGGAACGCTCATTGCTTCATAAGTAATATGGGATGAATTTGAAGGATGGAGCCTTTTATAACTAGAATGAAACAATCAAGACATCTCTTATTCAGTAAGCAGGAATTGGCATTGTTTTTTGCGACAGCGCTGTGGGGTATTACGTTTCTTATTATTCATATTGCGGTACGTTATAGTGGGCCTCTTTTTTTTGTAGGATTCCGTTTTATTGTTGCAACACTTATAACTATGGTGATTTTTTGGCGATCTATGAAAGATATAACTGTTTATGAAATTTTTGCTGGAATGGCTATAGGTTTTGGAATATTTCTTGGCTATGCTTTTCAAACAGCAGGACTTCAAACTATTATTAGTAGTCAATCAGCTTTTATTACAGCAATATATATTCCGATAGTTCCGATTTTACAATGGATTTTTTTAAGAAAGTTACCTCATCTAGGGAGTTGGATTGGTATTGTGTTTGCTTTTATTGGGCTTATACTAATTTCTGGACAAGATTTTAAAGGTATTCATTTTTCAAAAGGTGAAATTTTGACTTTACTGGGAGCTTTGGCGATTGCTGGAGAAATTATACTAATCGGTTTTTTTGCAAATAAGGTTGATAGCCGACGTATAACAATTATACAGTTATTTTTTTGTAGCCTCTTTGCATTTTGCTTTATGCCTTTAATGGGTGAAAGCATTCCTGAGTTTTCGTGGGTTTGGTTTAATGTAGGTTTGGGGTTGGCACTAATGAGTGCGGTGATCCAATTGACTATGAATTGGGCGCAAAAATCCGTTTCACCTACTCGGGCAACAGTTATTTATGCTGGTGAGCCTGTATGGGCTGGTATTGTTGGGCGTTTAGCTGGGGAGTATTTATCTCCCTCAGCTTTGTTGGGTGGTGTGTTTATTATAATAGGGATTGTAGTGGCTGAATTACGACCTTCACAATGGCGTAAAAAAAATAAAACGACTGAAAAAAGTAATTAGTCTGTTTTTTTGTGATATTTAATCTTGCCGTGATTATTTTTAATAGAAAACATCACGCTTAGATTCTGTGCAGTTCACACACCTGAGTGTAGTGTTAAACAACCCTCTCTATGGGTTAAGATAATATCAAAATATTTTTATCCATATATGCTCACATGAAAGAAAAATTTTGATATTTTAGTTTGCGACAATAAACTGTTTTTCAAGGTTAAATGCTACTTTTTGTATTTGTTGGAATACTTCTTTAGCTTCTTGAGCAACTTTGATGATTGTTGTTGCTTTATTTTCTGATATGCCAAGACTTTTAGCGAATTGTTGATGATCACTTTCACAGATATTTCTGCGCTCTTTTGGTGAAAGACGAGTATTGAGTGCATGCATAAATTCATCCAGTTCTCTGGCAATCGAAGAAGATAACTTTTCCTCTGATAACAATTCCTTTCGCTTTTCTTCTGGTAAGTTAAGAATGTTTTGCAATATTGAGCTGGGTAGTTTTACTGTTGTTTGACAGCGTTTTTGTTCTGATTTGTGCTGTTGAACTATTGTTGCCTTAACATTGTTTACAATAGATGCATAAGTGTCAATCGAGTTAGCGAGTTTGATAGCATGATCTTCAGCTTTTTTACGCACCGAGTTTTTCATACCCAATATTTCAAAGCCTGAAAGATTAGCAACAGAGTTGGGAGAAGACAGAATTTGTGAGGAAAGCTGTTTGCTTAGCTTTGGATTCTTATTAATCATCTTTATCTGTTCATCTAATATTTTAGCGCTACCATATACAAGTTTTGATAAACGTTTGATTTCTTTTTGTTTGTTTTGAATGTCAGTATTGTTTTGAATTTTTTTTAATATTTGTTTTGATGTCAAAGGAGCTAATATTTCTTTTGGAATTAAAACATTTTCTTTATTTTGAGTGGTTGGAATTGTAAAAGTGATGGTATCATCAAATTTTAATGCCTTAATTTGCTCTGGTGTAAAACTATCTTTGCTACAGATTGTATAGATATTATTCGTTTTGATTACAATACTATCTGGGCTTTCACCTTTATAAGTTCCTGTATAGGTTACACCTTCATCTGCTGCTACAATAATACAATTATTAATATTCTCTTGATCAATATTTTGTGTATTGCTTATGAATTCCTTTAAAATAGCGGTTTTTTGGGGGTCGGAGATATCATCAAAAAGCTTTTTCATAGGTTCTAGATTGTTGTCTTGTGCTGCTGCAATACTGACCTCAGACATACGTTCTGAGGTCACAATTGAAAAGTCAAGATTATAATTTGCAGCTTGAGCAAGCTTTTCGCAAAATATCCGTTGTGTACGTCCATTGCCTTCTCTGAAAGGATGCGTATAGTTGAGGGAAGCAAATATTTGTGCTATATGATGAATAAATTCTTGGCGCGGTAAGTCTTGTAAATTATTTTTTTCAATGAGCATTTTATCTATACTTTTTAAACCATCTTGCACTTTATTACCGGTTGCAAAAATGATTGGTTGGTCTGTTTTCCAATTTGATCTTATCATTTCTGGCATAACAGCAACTGTACCATCTTTAAATGAGAAAGGGATATCGCGAGTACAGCCAGCCCATTCAAATGTATTCTCGAACAAGCGTTTATGAATATATTTTAAATAAGAAGAATCAAACTTCTCTGGCAATGCTTCTTGACGCAAATTAATAGCTGCTTTTGCTGAATCATGCGCACATTTATCCGTAAACTCTTTATGGTCTATTATTCCATATTTATTCTTTAGTGTAAGACTATTGGGATAGTTATAATTCTTAGGTAAAGGCAAGCTGGATGATGGTTCTGTTACTATTGCTTCATTTGAGACTGTTTCTGTCATGATTATCCTTTCATAAGGTAATTTTTTTCTATAGAATGTTTAATCAATGTTTTTCTACAGCTGGAGGAATGACGATTTGAATACGCTCATTATTTGGCAAGGTAGCCGATAGTATTGGATTTTTATCGGAAATACTTTGCTTAGAATAAGCAGCGATCACTTTAGCCATACCCATAAGTTCATTAAAAGAGAGCTCTGGTACTTCTATTGTTTTCCATCCTGTAGTTCCTTCGATCATGACCTGATAAGGACGGTTAATAACGATTTCAAAAAGACTTTCATCTTTAAGAAAATTATGAATTGGTTTGAGTTTTGTTAAAACGATAGCAATGGTTTCATCATTTATATTTTGGAAGTTTTGTTTCATTTCAATGTCCCCGTAGAGTTTTTATGAAAGTCTCCCGAAAAGGCGCGATGAATAACCTTTTTGTTATTTTCGATAATTTTCAATTTATATACAGTTGAGAAATCTAGGTCGCGGGCAACAAAAACATTAACCATTTCACCTTGATTTTTGGTCAAGGTTGGAGGGATATGGACGTAATTTTCTGCGATAATTTTTGCCATATCTGTTCCTGCATAAAGGCTATGTGTTCCTGAAGACAAGGTGTCTATTGTTTGTTCTTGTTGTGTTGGTGTTTTGAGTAAATTTAGCCGGTTATTTGCGTAATTTGTTGCATCTCTGACGATTGAAACAAGAAGTGCAGAACCAAGTCGTTCAAACCAATGATTATCAATATCACCATCAACACCTGATCGGCCTAAGGAATCTGTTGCTGGTGAGGACAATGTTATAATGATACCCTCTGGTGTTTTAGCTCTATTCCATAATATGAAGAGACGCGATTGGCCTTTTTTTAAACCGCTACGATATTCACCGATGATTTGTGTTCCTTTATCGAGCAAAACGATACGACCATTGTCTGACAAGATATCTCTGGAAACGATACAGCTAACAAAACCTTGTTGTTCACTGCTGATTGCTGTTTCTAAGATACATGGAATAGAGGCTCCCATTGCAATGATGTAATTTCGGTTACCGAGTGTTGATGCATGAACACCGTCTAACTTTGTTGCTTCGAGGAGGTGATTAAAGGATTGTGCTGTTTTATTTGAGCGATTGTTATTTTGGTCAAGAGAAACGGTATTATTATTATTTTCTGAAGTAACTTGTTGCTGATTTGGATTAACATAGGCTAAAACGGGAGCACGTTGTGCTGCTTCTAATAATTTATGATCAAATTTTGGCTGATTGATTGTTGGTGTTGGTAATTCGACCTTAGGCAACAGGGGATTATTTTTATCAGCTAGCTCTAGAGGAGCCATCGTGGGTTTTATCGATTGGAACAGTTCTGTTTGTCTGCTGCTTGCTTCTTTAGGTAATTCTATGGGCTGTTTTTTTGTATCTTTTGAAGATGAAAGGATTATATATATTAAATAAATACAGACACTAAAGAGAATAAGAAGAGCAAGGCCTTTTCCTAAATTAAAGCCCTCTTTTTTTTCTTGACCATCCTCTATTGTATCACGATCCTTTATCGCGTCATACTTATTAAGATTTATTTCATCCACTTCATCATTATTCATGGCTGTTTCTCTACGTTTATTTCACGTTGGACAGAAGGTGATGTTGTCCCGGTTCCGGGATTAATTCCTCTTGGGATAAAACCTTTGTTAAAGATACACAGAACTTCGTTACCACGTCGCAAAGTGAATTGCATGGCTATGGCATGAACAATGACCTGGTTTCCTTTAATTGATTTTGGAACGATAGTTTCCTGTCCATCAAGCGAGACAAGATAAATGGCAGGGATTTCATTATTTCCTAAAAAGGTAAATGTTGTTGTTCTACCGTTATCATAGACTGAGCTTGGTTCAATGAGGGGGGAACCTTGAGCAATATAAGCCCAATTGCGCGGTCCAAAATGTTCATGCATATTGAGGATATTATCGGCATATTCTTCTTCATCCTTTTGTGCTTTAGCTTCTTGAGCTAATTGTTTACGCAAAGCTTCATCTTCTGGATAACGAAACTTTACAAGGAAATATGTGTCATTACCGATAGAAACATCGCCTTCACGCACTTGAAGTTCAAATTGATAAGATCGTTTTGTCCCATCTTGGCGAGTTGTGACAATTTGTAGATTGGTGATAGGCTGAACTTCACGGGGTTTGAGGAAGACAAAGTGACCGGCTGGTGCGACTTGCCAAGCAACGGAATTGCCAATTCCAATATAGGAAATATTTTCATCGCTAGCGAATTCAATCTGCACTGAAGAGCGAATAGATCCAATGATTTTTGTGACATTATATGGGTCATAATTAATAAATCTGATCCGATTATCTTTTTGGGCACCCACGGGAGAAATTTCTGCCCATGATAAAGATGCATCACAGCTTATTGCAACGATGAGAGTTAAAAAGAATATTTTTACTACTCTAATCATTGAACTACCTCTGGATCAGATCTATATTCTGACACTTGGAAACCAAGCGGATTAATTAAGCGATTTTCTACTGAAATGCGTGTATTAACGTAGGAAAAATTTAAGACCGAAACCCAATGGAAAATATCTTCTTTTCCATTAGTGTCTCTAATCGTTTTATAGTAACGCACTTGAATGAGATCTTTACTTAAAAAAGAAATGGATTTTATTGTGACTGTCACGGACATATTTTTATAGATATTTTGCGGACTATTTGGATTATTTCCCGAATACCATTTGGCAAAGCGATTTTGTTCTTCTACGGAAGATAAAAGAGAAGTGATACGAAAGTTATTTTCTGTTTCTGATAATTGGAAACTTTCGCGTGCACGAATATATTTGCTCGCGAAGTAGCGTGTTATTGCTTCATCATAATTTTGAGGTTCATCTTTTAGAACACTCACGACATCGACAATACCTGTAGAATTATCTACGCGGATAACAAAAGGCTCTACGGTTTTTAAGGGTGTTAAGGTTACCACGGCTAAAGCCAAAGCGATTGTTATCAACCCAAAAAGCACGGTCAAAGCTATAGCCATTTTCATTTGCAGTCGCGTACTACACATACGATCAATATCGAATGACCGCGCTTCTCTTATATATTCTTTAAATTCATCACTTTTCATGTGTGATCTCCGCATTCGTATAAGAGGGAGTTTGATGGTTTATTGTATTCACAGGAGGTGCAGGGAGTTCGACATGAGCTTTTGGTGCTTCATTTTCTTGTGTGTTGAGGATAATAGGAGTTGTGATTGGCTTGATTGCCGTATTGTGAAGGAAG
The DNA here is from genome assembly GCF_045945445.1 of Bartonella bennetti. Lineage (NCBI taxonomy): Bacteria > Pseudomonadati > Pseudomonadota > Alphaproteobacteria > Hyphomicrobiales > Bartonellaceae > Bartonella > Bartonella bennetti. The sequence continues at coordinate 1,570,729 of NZ_CP174576.1, forward strand.
GTGCTATTATTGTTCCAGTTCCATTTTCCTTGATTGAGCATACGGATATTCTGTCCGCTACAGCGTGGAAGTTTTTTGGGGCCACTTTTAAAAGAAGCGCAACCCGTAAGTGCTATCAAAAGAATTAAAATGATAGTTATTTTTAGTTTCATTATCTGAACTCGCAAATATTTTGAAAAATAAAATATTGGGATTTTGCAGTGCGTAATTTTTCCAAAACATGAGAACTGATTTTTTGAAAAAGCGAAGAGAGCTTTTCATCGGCTGTGCGTACGGTTAATACCTTTTGGGTTAAGGGTCTGACTATAGCCGTATTGGAGAGACAGTTGATATTAGAATGCGCCACGACCACCTCCACGCATCATTTCCGCAGCTTGTGCAGCTTGCTGCGCAGCACGAGAACCTCCTACAGATGCACCTCTTGCTGCACTGCTACCGACTGTAAAGCCTCTTCCAGCGAGGTTAAAGGCGCCAGAAGCCATTGAGATTATTTGTGATCCTGATGAGACACCAGCATGATGATATGGTCCTCCACTAGAGAGTGCAGAAGCAATGGTAGGAAGTGATTGGAAGAGAACAATTCCCACTATTGAGACTACAAGGACAGGAGGCAGCAAGAAATAGATTGAAGTATATGAGCTATCGAAAACATACAGCATAATTTTACACATCATTGTTCCAAGCATCATCACAAGAACTTGCAAAACTGTAAAATTAACTAATGTTGAAATCCATGCATCGGCGTATCTGCGAGTTACATTGAATAAATATAAACTAATGAAAAGAGGACCAAGACCTATCACCATGATTAATGTAATTTTTGCAAACATTTGGATAATAAAACCAACTGTACAAAAAAAGATAACCGCCAAAAACATTATACCACCAATCAATCCCACCATAATCTTTTCAAAAAAACCAGCCCTACCTACAAAATCTTGATAGCGCGTATTCGTAATTAACAAGAGATAATCGAAAACATTAGAGTCGACGGGACTGCTATTGAACGCATTCCCAATAGCATTGGCTAAATTACCGAAAAATATATCTTTGATGTAAGTATTAAATACATCTGCATTTGTTGCCATTGTTGTCACAACAACGATTTTAATGACATTATTAAGGAGACTATGCATTGAAAGGGCGACGTGGCCAGTCATAACATTATAGCCATATAAAAAGATAAAAATGATTGCAGCAAGATTTAAGGGTGCTGCAATAGCAGAAGACAAGCTACTGACTGTTGTATCCACTACATCGTTGAGTGGTGCTAAAATATACGAAGAAACAGTTTCAAACGGAGTAAATTTAAAATCTGACATCAGTTTTATCTTATTCTAATTTTGCCTGTAATGTTCGATAAATATGAATTTATGATTTTTCTTGCACCTCTTCACGCCCTTCTTATGATTGAGTATTTCCATTGAATTATAGAAGGAGCCTGAATGAGAGAATTTATTTGAAAACTAGCCAACTGTATTTGAAGAGCTTTCCCTTTCTTCTTTTTTACTAACTGGAGTAAGTTTATAACTTGAGCTTAGTTTTAGCTTGCTCCAACTGTTCTTGAAGTGTTTGTTGAACAGCTTCCTGGTTTTTCTGTTGCTCTTGTTCACGTTCTTGTTCTTTTGATTGAGCACTTTCCGATTTTATAATAGCAGAAGCCTGAAGTTTTAGAATATCCGCTTGAAGATTAGCTTGAAGAATAGCCAACTCCGTTTGAAGAGCTGCTTTTTGTTCTGGCGTAAGATTCTGTGATAATTTATTATTGATTTCTTTAATCTTTTCTTGATTTGCAACTGCCGAAGCATAAACAGATTTAGCTGTTTCTAAATCTGAGATTTCTGATCCTGATGAAGCTTGTATGGCATTTTGATAATATGTCTCAGTATCTGTTTGCGATACTGCATAAGAGATAGAACATAATGATAAAAGAGAGGTAGAGCATAATGATAAAAGCGTAATCAGATACAATGGTTTCATTGAGCTTGTCTCCTTTGATAAAATATAGGTAGCCATACATTGGGATTTGTTCCGTGTTCACTTATAATTTGATTCACGAGTTCGATATTTCTGGTTGTTCCGCTTAAGACAGCGATTTCATTATCCATTCCACGTAAGTTGAGTTCTGCAACAACAGAATTGTGACCTTGTTTAATGAGAAAGCGACGAGATTCTCTGCTTAATTCTGATTGGATTAGTTCAAATTCACGTTCAGTTAATTTAAAGTTTTCAACATAATCGTTGTAATTGGCTTTTTGATTTGGAAAAAACATTTGAGTGGGGCATTGTTCAATGATTGTATGAGCGATTGTTGAATTCAAAGCATCTCTGGGGCTTTGTGTTGCAAAGAGCATCATGCCATTTTGTTTACGAATTGTTTTAAGACGATCTTGAGTAAAAGCTTTAAATGAATCATCTTCAAGGGCTTTCCAGAATTCATCAATAACAATAATGATACGCCGACCATCAATAAGATCGAGAATGCGGTTAAACAGATACATCATCAAAGGGCGACGAATTTCTTCATTATCTAAGAAATCGGTCATATCATAACCTATGAATTGAGCATCTAAATTGAGGTCATCGTGATCATTATCAAAGACCCACCCTAAAGGATTGCCTTTGATCCAACGTTTTAAACGTATCGCAATACCTTCTGTGGAGGTATTATCAAAAAACAGTTGAAGTGCACCGAGTGAGCGTTGTTCTAGAGGAAGACTTTCTAAGGAATCGATCGCTCTAGCGACATCTTGTCGCTCTTGTTCTGTCACTGTTTGGCCGTCCGTAGTAACCAACTTTAAAACCCAATGCTGAAGAAAGAGTTTGTTTTTTTCTGTGTATTCTATGCCTTTTAATGGTGCAATACCGGTAGGTTTACCATTTTTCAAAGGCTTATATTTGCCACCTCCAGCACGAACAAAAATCTCTGCTCCTTGGTCTTTATCAAAAAAGACTATTGTTGGGTTGTGTTTTTGCGATTGTGCAAGAAGAAAATTAACAATGACTGTTTTTCCAGATCCTGACGGACCGCAAATAAAGGTATTCCCAACATCACCAAAATGAAAATTAAAATAATAAGGAGAGCCAGCTTGCGTTTGTAATAAAGCGACAGCAGAGCCCCAAACATTACCCTTTAGTTTGCCAATGGGGAATGAATGAAAGGGGGATAATGCTGCAAAATTTCTGCTGCTAATAGCTCCAGAGCGTGCTCGATAGCTAAAGTTGCCAGGAAGTTGTGCCCACCATGCTGCTTCTAATCCTAGATCTTCTCTCGCTATAACTGCACCACCATTAGTAAGATATGAACGCGCTTTGGAGAGATGTTCTGCCAATTCTTGTGGACGATCAGCAAAAACGGCTAAAGAGAGATGATGTTCTCCCAAAACAAAACGATTGGACTCTAAATCATCAAGTGCCTCATCAAGAGCTCCAATTTGCGAGCTGGCACGATCCGCTACATTAATCATTTGATTTTGTTTACGGCTCATAATAGCACTTGCAACTGCTTTACTTTTAAAAACAAAGGATTGCGTTAAAATAAATTCAAAGGGTGCTGTCAACAAGCCATCGGTCATGCCAGGACGTGTTCTAGAAGGATATTCTTTCCAGCCAAACATACCGACAAAGCGTTCATTGCTTTCATGACGAATTTCGATAATTTCTTTGCCGAAGATAATACGATCTGAATAAATCGTTGAGGCAATAGTCCCAAAGGTAAGGGGTATGCGTTCACGCCTTCCTCCCACCAATTGATGAAGAAATTCACTTTGCTCAGAAAATAAAATGTCATTGTATTCGTAAGTAGATAAAAGTCGTGCTTCATAGCATTCCAGACCTTGTATAAGATCTTGACTTAACTCTTCGATTTTCCGAACAGATTCAAAGTCTGGTTCCGATTGCATCTTTTTTGCTTGTGTTAAACGATGAAAAAAAGAAGCTAGCTGTTCAGTTTTATCTGCTGCAGGATTCCAGAGAACCGAAAGAAATAGATCATTTCGATAAAGATCTTGCGAAATCATTTTTTGTTTGTATTGTTGATCTAAGATTGTTGCAAAAGATGAAGAAAATTGGCTTTCTGGATAAATCGTTTCACGTCGACGGATAACGTGAGAATATAAAGCAACACGTTCATCTGCTATATTTTTCAAAAGCGTGTTTAATTGGGTATGTAAAGAATTTAATTGGCTGATATCTGCAGTATCAAAATTTATGCCTTCAACAGTAATTACTGTCATTAAGCAACGTGAAGCCAATGCAATCACATGTTGATTGACATGACGGACATAGGGAATGTATTCTTCGGGTAAAGTTTCCCGCTTCGATTCCCGCTTCATCACTGCATTTATCTCCTTTATTGTAGCTCCTTGTAAGTACGGATGAGACGTAAAGGAGATGTAGATCCTCCCCCCCATCTCGTCAGGTTCTTTTGTTTGCCTCGAGTATTGAGCCAAGCAAATAGAACACGAAATTGGTTATGGTCGCGTTTCGTGATTTCACGTAAGATAAAGTGCAAACCAACACCAAGACCGATCATTGAAAAGCTACTTGTAATGATAAAAAGAGTAGACGTTGCTATGACATTTAATGCCATTGCTTCTACAGTAACACCCGCAAACATGGCTGGTCGTGTACAGGCAAGAAAAAGAGTGTCTTCGTTCATTTATGATGTACCACCCATTAATAAATTAACAAGAGCCGAAGCACCAAAAACAATACCAATACCAAGAACACAATATGCCGCTTTGCGTAAATCAATAACACCATACATCCAACCAATACCCACAGCTGCAACACATATGGTCGCAATGAGCTTCGCTGTTGTACCTGTCATCATAGTAACAATATTCCGCAAAACCGTATCAAGATTCCCCATGCCGCCAGCAGTAGCATTAGCATAAGCAGGACTTAATACAACGAACATGGTTAAAAGGAGTGTAAAGGCGATATAGTAAATATTCTTAGATACATTGTTTATCATTTGGCCTCTCTTCAAAAGAAGATTGATTACATAGTTTCCTCTAAAGGTTAGGAATTTTTGCCGTCTTAGATTCATAGCTTAACTCCTATGGATTGTCTTCGTTCTGTTAAAAATTTTAATATTAAACTTTATTCATTCTCAAAATTTTCTATCTAAAAAATAAAATATTTTTACTATCATTTAATATAGACAATTTTAAGTTGTTTCATTTTATCAAAATGACAATATTAAAAATACAAAAATAATATTTTTCTTTGCAAAATGTGTTTAATTTACAACAAGTACTATTGAAACTCTCTCTTGAAAATTAGGAGAAAAGCAGAGATGTATAAAAAATTTATGGGGTATAAAAACAATCAGGATTGAGCGAATGCGATTTAAACCGATTATTATTGTCTACATTGTCTGTTCTATATTATGAGATATAGGTCCACAATGAAGATAAAATCGCTTTAGGTATTTTCGAGATATTTAAAATGTAAAAGAGCCAAGATATAATTGTATGAATTTGAAACATAATTAGCATACAGATCATTTAAATTAATGATAAGCATTGGCTTATGTAATGAACTAGATATTGTTTTAAATACTATTGTTACCATTTGATGGATATGACAGTGCAGTTCATTGCAACTGTATATGTTGCTGTTGTGGGTATTGGCTGGATGTTTGGTATTATTGATTACAGTGTAAAAATATAAGTCTATCAAAAACTAAGGTGATCTATTTTCATCGTTCCAGATTAGAGTAGCAAAAACAAGATATTGAGACTTAGAAAAATAATGTAAGCATAAACGTAGAAATTTTTAGTGTTTTTTATTTTTTATAATTTTCTCTTAGAGAGCTATCTTGTACTCTTTTTTAGTCATTTTATTGACTGCACATATTTCTTCACGTAACGTAAATCATCAAGGATAAATCTTGGTGCTTTTGATTTTTTAAACGGGTCTTTGGTAATGACTAATCTCATACAGCTTAAAGAAATTATTGAAAAAGCTTTTAATAATCGAGATTCCATCAATTCTACTACAAAGGGTGAAATTCGCGAGAGTGTTGAGTACATATTGAATCTTCTCGATAAAGGTGAGATTCGTGTAGCTCAACGTCAAGATAATGGTCAATGGTATGTTCATCAATGGTTAAAAAAGGCTGTTCTTTTGTCTTTTCGACTTCATTCTATGTGTATCATTTCTGGTGGTGCAAATGAATCACATTGGTGGGATAAAATACCTTCAAAATTTTCTGGTTGGCGAGAAGTTGATTTTAAAGAAGCAAATTTTCGCTCAGTTCCAGGAGCAATTGTACGTCATTCCGCTTATATTGCTCCTCATGTGATATTAATGCCTTCTTTTGTTAATATTGGTGCCTATGTGGGAGAAGGGACGATGGTTGATACATGGGCATCTGTTGGTTCATGCGCACAAATTGGTCAATATGTCCATCTGTCTGGTGGTGTAGGTATTGGAGGCGTTTTAGAACCACTACAAGAAGGTCCGACAATTATTGAAGATCATTGTTTTATTGGTGCACGCTCTGAAATTGTTGAGGGTTGTATTATACGTGAAGGTGCTGTTTTAGGCATGGGAGTTTTTATTGGAAAGTCCACTAAAATTATTGATCGTACAACAGGTGAAGTTTTTATCGGTGAAGTACCTGCTTACTCAGTTGTTGTTCCAGGTTCATACTGCGGGAAACTACTGCCAAATGGCGAAATGGGTCCCAATCTTTATTGTGCCGTTATCATTAAACGCGTTGATAAAAAAACACGAGAAAAAACATCAATTAATAATTTATTGCGTGATTAAAAGCATTTCTCAAAAATTATTCATTGGTAATGAAATCAATAAAAAGAAAGAAACAGAGTTATTTACTCATCTTAAGTGCTTGAATAAAGGCTGATTGGGGAATTTCTACTTTTCCAAATTGACGCATCCGTTTTTTACCTGCTTTTTGCTTTTCAAGCAGTTTACGTTTACGGGTAATATCACCACCATAACACTTCGCTGTGACGTCTTTTCGTAAAGCGCGAATTGTTTCACGAGCAATAATTTTCCCACCAATTGCTGCTTGAATTGGGATCTGAAACATATGTTGAGGAATCAGATCTTTAAGTTTTTCACACATAGAACGCCCACGTTTTTCAGCTATGCTACGGTGCACAAGCATCGATAATGCGTCAATAGATTCTCCATTGACCAAAATAGACATTTTAACCAAATCGCCTTCAGAATAATCAGTTACTTGATAATCAAAAGAAGCATATCCTTTTGAGATGGATTTCAAACGATCATAAAAATCAAAAATCACCTCATTCAAAGGTAAATCATAAGTTACCATAGACCGTGTACCAACATAAGATAAACCCGTTTGCACCCCACGCCGTTCTTGACAAAGTTCTAAAATAGCTCCGAGATAATTATCAGGCGTCATAATCGTTGCCCGAATCCATGGTTCTTCAATAGAAATAACTTTAATAATATCAGGCATATCCGCTGGATTATGTAATTCCTTAATAGAACCGTCAGTCATATTCATGCGATAAATAACAGAAGGTGCAGTTGCAATTAAATCTAAATTAAATTCGCGTTCTAGCCTTTCTTGAATAATTTCAAGATGCAGAAGGCCTAAGAAGCCACAACGAAAGCCAAAACCTAAAGCAGCTGATGTTTCCATCTCAAAAGAAAAGCTTGCGTCATTTAAACGTAATTTACCCATAGCTGTGCGTAAATTTTCAAAATCGGCTGCATCAACTGGAAAAATACCGCAAAAAACAACTGGTTGAGCAGGCTTAAAACCAGGCAGTACTTCTTCACAAGGCCGGCGATCTTCAGTAATAGTATCCCCTACCCGTGTATCAGCAACCTCTTTTATAGAAGCTGTTATAAAGCCAATTTCTCCTGGGCCTAATTCATCAACTGAGACCATTTTTGGAGTAAACACTCCAACTCGTTCAACGGGATATTTTGCTCCTGTCCCCATCATACGAATGGTTTGACCTTTTTTTAAAACACCATCAATCACTCTCACCAGAACGATAACACCAAGATAAGCATCGTACCAACTGTCAACCAGCATTACTTTTAAAGGATCTATAACATTACCAATATGTGGAGGTGGTAATTGCGTAATAATTTCTTCCAAAACGTCAGAAATTCCTAAACCTGTTTTCGCTGATATTTCCACTGCCCTAGACGTATCAATACCAATCACATCTTCAATTTGCTCTTTCACACGCTCAGGCTCTGCAGCTGGAAGATCTACTTTATTAAGCACTACAACCAATTCATGAGAACTATCAATAGCTTGGTAAACATTTGCTAATGTTTGTGCTTCTACTCCTTGACTCGCATCTACCACTAAGAGCGATCCTTCACAAGCGGCTAATGAACGCGATACTTCGTAAGCAAAATCAACATGGCCAGGTGTATCAATAAGATTTAAGATATAAGTTTCACCATTTTTTGCTTTATAGCATAGACGTACCGTTTGAGCTTTAATAGTGATTCCACGTTCACGTTCAATATCCATAGAATCAAGTACTTGTTCTTTCATTTCCCTTGTTTCAAGGCCACCTGTCATTTGGATTAAACGATCAGCCAAAGTCGATTTTCCGTGGTCGATATGAGCTACAATGGAGAAATTACGAATATAATTGCGATCTATTGTCATACAAGGCGATTTAGCAAAGAATAATACAAAACGCAAAGACGAATTACAGACTTTCAAAAACCTTTTAAAAAGATAAATAAAAATATTACTGGAGAAAAATGTTAGTTTTTAAAATTGTGAATTTTCTTTTTATTATTCTTTTTATTATAATGTGATGGTTTCTCAATTCGTTACCTGATCTTCATTGATAACAATCTCTAAATTTTTTTTATGAAGTTTTTGACTGTTAATAATATTTTGTGAAAACAATTTGAACAGAGCAACTAATAGTCAACTTTTATCAGATAAAGGCCTGAGGGGGGTGCTACTACACCACAACGGGCCCGATTTTTCGCATGAAGAGCTGCTTCTAGATCTTCAGCTGTCCAGCGTCCAATACCGACTTCCATCAGGCTTCCTGCAAATGAACGGATTTGATGATGAAGAAAAGAACGAGCTTGTGCATAAAGGAAAATTTCTTCTCCTTCTCTTTGGATATCCAAGCGATCAAGGGTACGAACAGGACTTTTGGCTTGGCAATGAGCTGATCGGAAAGTTGTAAAATCATGCTGTCCTACAAGTCTTTGAGCCGCTTTATGCATAGCATCAGCATCTAGTGGTTTTGGCAACCACCAAACACGCTTAGCATTGAGAGCTGGTGGTGAACGGCGATTGAGAATTTTAAAAAGATAGTGGCGTTTAGTGGCACAAAATCGTGCATCAAAGTTATCAGGAACACTCTGAACATTTAGAACAACAATATCTTCGCCTTGTTTCTGCAAATGAGCATTGAGTGCATCACGTACAATATGCGTACTCCAATGTTTCTCGAAATCAATATGAGCAACTTGTCCCATAGCATGGACTCCAGCATCCGTTCTTCCAGCTGTAGTGATGGTTAGTTTTTGTCCGCTAAAGTGAAAAATAGCTTTTTCAATGGAACTTTGTATTGTACGAAGATTCTTCTGACGTTGCCAGCCAGCATAATTAGAGCCATCATATTCAAGAGTAAGTTTAAAACGTGCCATATTAGAAAACTGCAGAAATATTAGCTCCTCGCAAAAATGTTGCGCGATCAAGAAGTTTTCCACCGGATCTTTGGAGATGAGTTATTTCTATACATCCTTGTCCACAATGAACAATTAATTGCTCTGGTTCGATGCGCCCAATTTCAAGGGAACTCTTTTCTATTAAGCGACTTCCAAGAATTTTCACTCGTTCTTGTTTGCCATTGATATTCATGTTGCACCAACAACCAGGAGTAGGAGAAAGAGCGCAGATGTGTTTATGAATCGATTTGGCAGACTTCGTCCAATCAATTTGAGTTTCTTCTTTTCTGATTTTAACAGCATAGGTCACTCCTTTTGACGATTGTGGAATAAGTGTCAGTTGATCTTTTTCGAGAGCTGATAAAGTTTCTACGATAAGTTTTGCTCCTATATGTGATAGTTTTTCTGAAAGTTCATAAGCTGTCATGTTATCAGTGATAGCAACTGAATGTGATAAGACAATAGGTCCTGTGTCTAACCCTTCATCCATTTTCATAATCACTATTCCTGTTTCTTGGTCGTCAGCCATAATTGCACGTTGAATAGGTGCAGCTCCACGCCAGCGTGGTAACAATGAGGCATGAACATTAAAACAACCAAAGCGTGGTGATTCAAGAATGGGTTTAGGCAATAATAATCCATAAGCAACAACAACAGCAACATCAACAGAAAGTTCCGCAAATTGGATTTGCTCTTCAGCTGTTTTGAGAGTTTGAGGAGTAAAAACAGGAATCGATTTATCTTGTGCTGCAATTTGAACAGGAGAAGGCGACAATTTGAGACCACGCCGTCCTGCTGGACGAGGAGGTTGGGTATAAACTGCTACAATATCATGACCGGCTTCTAATAAAGCGTGCAAGATGGGTACAGAAAAATTCGGTGTTCCCATAAAACCTAATCGTAATGCCATTATGAAGCTGCTTTCTATATACTTTGCTTTTTTGCACGTTTTTTGAATTTTCGTATTACCATATCACGTTTGGTTTTTGAAATGTGGTCAATAAAAAGATAACCATTCAAGTGATCAATTTCATGTTGCAAGCAAGTAGCTAAAAGATCATTTGCTTCAATTTCTTCTTGTTTTCCTTCACGATTTTTATAGCAAATACGGAGGCATTTGGGACGTTCAACTTCTGCAAAATATTCAGGAATAGAAAGGCAACCTTCTTGATAAACGCTACGTTCATCTGATATCCATAAAATTTCTGGATTAATAACAACAAGCGGATTTTTAGGAGCATCTTTGGGGGAGATATCTACAACTAACATCCGCAATGGTATACCAACTTGAACAGCTGCAAGTCCAATACCTTGAGCATTATACATAGTTTCTAGCATATCATCAGCTAATTTTTGAATAATTGGATCAATATGCTCAATTGGTTTTGAAACTTCACGTAAAATAGGATCAGGTAAAATAACTAAAGGCTTTATTGACATAATAAATAGTTGTGTAAATCGATGCTTAATTTATAAAGGCAAGTATTGAAACTGAATAAGTGCATGTATTTTTTTGCGATAAAAACATTATATTATTCTTATGTTTGATTCGCTTTTTTTAATAATGCCCTTTGGTAGGCACTATAGTCAACTAGTGGTTTTCTTTGTTCTAGTTTGTGTAGTGCTTTTAATCATTATACATAATAACCGGAAAAGAGCCATTTTGGAACGTGAAGTAGTTGAACGTGCTCGCGAGGCACAAATGCAGATGGCTACATTGTTGCAAACACAAGTTGAAATGCAAGGACGTATGCAAACAATGGCAGAAATTTTTGGTCAAAGGCAGTTTGAATTGAATCAATCTATTTGTGAACAACTTAATGGGATGAGAACCAATTTAGGACAAACTCTTCAGGTGCAGACTAAGTCTACTTATGAAAACTTGACTCGTTTACAAGAACGTTTGGCAGTGATAGATGCCGCACAAAATAATATTCAATCGCTTACTGGGCAGGTTGTTCAATTACAAGCTATTTTAAACAATAAGCAAACACGAGGTATTTTTGGACAGGGACGGATGGAAGCAATTATTTCTGATGCTTTACCATCTAATGCTTACGTTTTTCAAGCCGTTCTTTCAAATGGAAAACGACCAGATTGTCTTATTTATATGCCTAATAAGGCACCCTCTCTTGTTATTGATGCTAAATTTCCTTTAGAGGCTTGGCATGCAATGCGTGAGGCATCATCATCTAGAGAACGTCAGGAAGCTGAACGCCAATTTCATCATGATATGGATGTTCATATTCGCGATATTACGAAAAAATATTTAATTCCTGGAGAAACACATGATACAGCTTTTCTTTTTGTGCCATCAGAATCTATCTTTGCCACAATCTATGAGGAATTTGAGTCATTAGTGCAAAAAGCTAATCGAGCGCATGTGATTATTGTATCACCTTCTTTATTAATGTTATCTGTTCAAGTTGTGCAAACTATTATGAAAGATGCAAGGATGCGTGAACAAGCGCATTTAATCCAATCAGAAGTATTAAGATTAATGGAAGATTTTGGACGAATGGATATACGTGTTCGCGCTTTACAGAAACATTTTTATAAAGCGAGTGAAGATATCGAAGCAATTTTGACATCATCTTCTAAAATTATGAAGAGAGCTAATCGCATTGAAGCTTTTGAATTAAAAGAAAACAATTCTATATCGGAGCCAACAGCAATACATACTCAGCCACAAACCCCGCCCTTAGATGATAAGGAGTAAAAGAAAAGTATCAAAATACCATATTGATTTTTTTTATTTATAAATTAATTAAAGCTTTTAATAATGTCCCATTTAATTTTTATAGTTAGGCAGAACAAGTGATATGGCGCTTTTTTTTGTTAGGCGGGTGTGTATTCCTATTAGGAAGTTGTTCTACAAAACCTCCTGCACATATTAATAACGCTTGTGCTATTTTAGCTGAAAAAGAGAGTTTTTTTAATAATTGGAGAAAGGCTGCTAAAAATGCGGAGTTACTTCACGGAATTCCTATGCCTATTATTCTTGCAACTATTCGTGTAGAATCAGGTTTTCGTCATAATGCACGTCCTCCACGTACAAAACTTTTCGGTTTTATTCCATGGAAGCGTCGTTCTACGGGGTATGGTTATTCTCAAGCAATTAATAGTACATGGGATCATTATGTTCGTTCTACAGGAAAAATTTTTGCGCGGCGTACCAATTTTACGGATACAGCAGATTTTATTGCTTGGTATCATCGCCAAAGTGTTCGACGTAATAGTATTAGCCCAAATGATGCATATAATCTCTATTTAAATTACCATATGGGACATGGTGCTTATTCACGTCACCAAGGTCCTTCGTCTGCTGATATTGCAAAAAAAGCACAATACGTGGAAGCATTGTCTAGACTTTATAATCAGCAATTAAAAGCATGCGGGCGGCGCTAAAAGCGCTATGAGGTCCTTTTTATCAAAATTATTATAGTGATTGCTGAGAGTGTGGATGTAAATTGCTTTTAATCCCTATTTCTAAGTTTTAAAATAATATTTTTTGCTGTGTTTGCTTATATAAAATATATAGCACAATTTTACCAAATTTCGTCCTGTTTTTTAGGAATTATTCAGGATTTTTGACTGGCCTATTGAAGTGTCACAATTTGTAGTTCATGCTCATTAGCACCTGCAAGGGCTATAGAACGTTCATCAGATAAAATAATTGGGTGACCTGTTTCTCCGAAGAGAGCCCATATTGTAATACCTGGGATCATGGGGGGAAGATCTGGAAAATTTTTGGCTAGATCATCTGTACAAACTTCTTTTAAATAGGCAATTTGTCGCGCATCAGGAAAGATCGTATTTTGTAACGATAAGATTTGTTTACGCTCTTTCATGGTATTGATCCTTTATGCGTTACCTTCTATTACTTTGATTACTATTGGTGCTGGTTTTAATTGCGATTGTTAAAGATTAATAGATAAAAGACAATTTTTCAACTCAGCATTTGTTACATGGATTATTCTTAGCGAAAAGAAGATATATTGAAATTGGACTAGAGACCATACTATAACATAAATACTGATATTTTTAATTCTTTTCGTGTTTCACTGAACGATCAGCTGATTGCCTTTAATTGAGATCACTGATCTTAAATTTAATAACAGACACAAGAGATGTATACAATTTTTAACTACTTTAATGAAAATAACCAACTTTACGGATATATTGTAATGTTTTTTTGATTATCTCAAATTTAAAAAGAAAGAAATATGATATATAATATATATCATTTTGGTAATTTTACAAAGCAGCCATTTAGCGAAATTAAACAAAAACTTCGAAAAAGAAGATCTAACAGAGTATAATGACTGAAAAAGTTATTAAATCATTAAAGGTGTACAAAGATACCAAGATAATTTATGGAGTGGATGAAATTGCAGAAATATTTCGTCGTTTTTCCATTCAGCGTCCTATACCTAAGAGTGATCTTAATTATACCAATGTTTTCACTCTTTTGGTTGCGGTTGTTCTTTCTGCCCAAACTACGGATGCTAGCGTTAACAAAGTTACAAAAAAATTGTTTCGCCTTGCTGATCAACCAGAAAAAATGATTATATTAGGAAAAGAAGGAATTGCACATCATATCCGTGCGATTGGTCTTTGGCGTGCAAAAGCGCATAATGTTTATGCACTTTGTTGTCGTTTGATTGATCAATATGGTGGACAAGTTCCTGATAGTCGTGAAGAACTTATGACGCTCCCTGGTGTAGGACGTAAAACTGCTAATGTTATTTTGAACATTGCTTTTGGACAGCCTACTATGGCGGTGGATACACATATTTTTCGTCTTGGAAATCGTCTTGGTTTCGCATCAGGAAAAACACCGGAAGAAGTCGAAGAAAAATTAGTAAAAATTATTCCAGATTGTTATCTACAGTATGCACATCATTGGCTCATTTTACATGGACGTTATATTTGTAAAGCGCGTAAAGTAGAATGCGTACAGTGTATCATTGCAGATCTTTGCAAAGCAACAATTAAAACGAATGCGATTCCAGCGCCCTTAGTTGAAGTTAAAGACAATGGGGCTCCAGTTTTTTTTTAACACGGACTTGCTATTTTATGTATACTGGCTTATGAAAATGTAATGAGAACTGCCCGGCAGGGCATGCCGTGGCTGTTCAAATGTTTACTCGAGCTTTGGTCAGCTTGATCGAATTTAAACGTATAACGTATGGAGTAACGAAATGCCCAAAATGAAGACAAAATCATCTGCTAAAAAGCGATTTAAAGTCACTGCAACAGGTAAAGTTAAAGCCGCTGCTGCAGGTAAACGGCATGGTATGATTAAACGTTCTAATAAGTTTATTCGTGATGCACGTGGAATGATGGTGTTGGCTGAACCAGATGCTAAAAAAGTTATTCAGTGTTATTTACCAAATGGCCTTTGAGCTTTGCTTTGATTTTGTAGGAGATTATTCATGGCACGTGTAAAAAGAGGTGTTATAGCTCATGCTAAGCACAAGAAAGTTCTCAAACAGGCTGAAGGTTTTTATGGTCGTCGTAAAAATACTATTCGTGCAGCTAAAGCAGCGGTTGATCGTTCGAAGCAATATGCTTATCGTGATCGTAAAAACAGAAAGCGTACTTTTCGTGCTTTGTGGATTCAAAGAATTAATGCTGCTGTTCGTATAGAGGGCTTGACTTATGGGCGTTTTATTGATGGCCTATCAAAGGCTGGTATTGAGATAGATCGTAAGATTCTCTCTGATATAGCTATTTATGATCCAGTAGTATTTACTGCTTTAGTGGATTCTGCAAAGAAAGCGTTAGAATATTTGAAAGATACAACACCCAATGCTTTTGAAAGCGCTGTCAAGTAGCCAGCTGCGTTCTCTTTAGGCATTCATTATTCGGGGTTCCGCGCTGGTTATTACTGGTGCGGTTTTTTTGTTGAAAAAATAGGCAGAAATTATGAACAATAACGATATTAAGCATTTGGAACAAGAAATTTGTTTTGCTTTGAAAACAGCGAATGATGAACAAGCACTTGAGGCAGTGCGTATTGGGGCATTAGGAAAGAAGGGAAGTATTTCTGAAAAATTAAAAGCATTAGGCAAGATGAGTGCTGATGAGCGGCGTAAAGTAGGTCCAGTACTTAACGCGTTAAAAAAACGCGTTTTAGAGTTATGGATGCAAAGGCGTGATGTTCTCAAGCATCAAGAAATGACTATACGCCTGTCTAACGAAACCGTTGATGTAACTTTACCTGTTCGTTCATCACCCATAGAGCGGGGACGTATTCATCCTATCTCGCAGGTGATTGATGAAATCGTAGCTATTTATATGGATATGGGTTTTTCTATTGCAGAAGGGCCAGATATTGAAACGGATTATTATAATTTTACTGCGTTAAATTTTCCTGAAGGTCATCCAGCGCGTGAAATGCATGATACTTTCTTTTTTGATGTTGATGAAATGGGAAATCGAAAACTGTTACGCACACATACATCACCGGTGCAAATTCGTGTGATGGAAAAGAAACAAGCTCCGATACGTATCATTATTCCTGGAAAAACTTATCGTATGGATTCTGATGCAACTCATTCACCAATGTTTCATCAGGTGGAAGGATTAGTGATTGATAAAGTTTCTAATATTGCACATATGATGTGGCTTCATGAAACTTTTTGTAAATCTTTTTTTGAAGTACCTTCGGTAAAGATGCGTTTTCGTCCTTCTTTCTTTCCTTTTACTGAGCCTTCTATGGAAGTGGATATTCAATGTGATCGTTCTGGTTTGGAAGTAAAATTTGGTGAAGGTCGTGATTGGTTAGAAATTTTAGGATGTGGAATGGTACATCCTCATGTTTTGAAGAATGTTGGTTTTGATCCTGATGAATATCAAGGTTTTGCATGGGGAATGGGCATTGATCGTATTGCTATGTTAAAATATGGTATGCCTGATTTGCGAGCTTTTTTTGATGCTGATGTTCGTTGGTTAAATCATTACGGTTTTCGCTGTTTTGACATCTCTCTTTTATTTTCTGGTTTGAACAATGTGTGATCTTATAACAGTTGTCATGTGAGGTTTGAAAATGAAATTTACGTTGTCCTGGTTAAAGGATCACTTAGAAACAAATGCGTCTTTGGATGAAATTTGTGATAAACTGACAGCTATTGGCCTTGAGGTTGATCATGTTGAAGACCGTTCTTGTTTAACTGGTTTTGTAATTGCAAAAATTTTAACCGCTATTAAACATCCTGATGCGGATAAATTACAGGTTTTGTCAGTAGATATAGGATCTGGTCCGCATATTCAAGTTGTATGTGGTGCATCAAATGCACGTCCTGGACTTGTTAGTGTTCTTGCGTTGCCAGGTACTTATGTTCCTGGGCTTGATGTGACGTTGTCTGTAGGAAAAATTCGTGGTGTGGAAAGTTTTGGTATGATGTGCTCACAAGCAGAGCTTGGCTTATCCAATGAGGATTTTGGGATTATTGAACTTTCAAAAGATGCACCCATTGGAATGTCATTTATAACTTATGCAGGATTAGATGATCCAGTGATTGATATTGGTTTAACGCCTAATCGTTCTGATTGTACAGGTGTTAGAGGAATTGCGCGTGATTTAGCTGCAACTGGAATTGGAAAATTAAAAAAATTATCTTTACCACAATTATCTTCTTCTTTTGAAACGTTAGTTCAAGTTTCTTTAGATTATCCGCAGGACTTATCATTATGCCTAGGTTTTTCTTGGTGTGAAGTTCGCAATGTACAAAATGGTACGTCGCCACAATGGATGCAACAGCGTTTGAATGCTATTGGTTTGCGATCAATAAATGTGCTGGTTGATGTAACAAATTATATTAGTTTTGATCTTGGTCGTCCCCTTCATGCTTTTGATGCGGATAAGCTGAAAGGGACATTGGCCGTACGTCGTGGTCGTGAGGGTGAACAATTTCAAGCATTAAATGGTAAAGTTTACAGTTTAGGTCCTGAAAATTGTGTTATTGCAGATGAAGAGGGTGTTATTGCTATTGCTGGTATTATGGGTGGAGAAAGAACCAGCTGTGACGAAAAGACACGTCGTGTTATTATTGAATCAGCGCTTTGGAATTCAAAGAATATTGCGCAAACTGGGCGTTCATTGGGACTTATTAGTGATGCACGTTATCGGTTTGAGCGGGGTGTTGATCCGGCTTTTATGGAATCGGGTCTTGAGATTGCCATAGAATTAGTTTTGCGTCTTTGTGGTGGGGAAGCATCAACGACACAAGTCATAGGATATAAAAAGCCAGAAATCAAAGAGATCGTTTTTCCATTTTCGGAAATTAAACGTTTAACCAATTTGGAGATAGAACCAGAGAAAGCTTTTAGTTTTTTGATACAGCTTGGGTTTGTCATTGAAGGAAAAGGGAATGTGGTTACAGTTGAAGTACCAACCTGGCGTCCTGATATTGTTGGTAAGGCTGATTTAGTAGAAGAAATTATGCGGATTTATGGATTAGATAAGATTCAGCCTATACCGTTGGAAAATTTTGCTGAGATTAAGCAGAAAACGTTTACATTTTTGCAGATTTGTTCATACGCTGCTCGTAGGATTTTAGCGTATCGAGGTATGATGGAAGCTGTAACTTGGTCATTTATTTCTGAAAATCAAGCATTAGCTTTTGGGGGTGGTCAGGAACAGCTTAAATTAGTGAATCCTATTGCTTCTGATATGTCGGTAATGCGTCCTTCTCTTTTGCCTGGTTTGCTTGTTGCTGCACAGCGAAATATTGATCGTGGTTTTTTAGATTTTGCTTTGTTTGAAGTTTCCAATATTTATCAAGGTGACATACCTGATAAGCAACAGAATGTTGCTAGTGGTATTCGTTGTGGTACGGAAAAATTTGAAGGAGCTGGACGCTTTTGGTCTGGAAATGTAAAGGCAGTGGATGTTTTTGATGCTAAAGCGGATGCATTCGCTGTTTTAGAAGCATGTGGTGTGGATAGCAGTAAAGTGCAAATTGAAGTTGGAGCACCTAATTGGTATCATCCTGGTTGTTCAGGTGTTATTAAACTTGGACCGAAGGTTATTCTTGGCTTTTTTGGTATTTTTCATCCTAGTACTCTGGAAAAGTTAGGTGTAAGTGGCCCTATATGCGGTTTTGAAATTTTCCTTGATCGCATTCCAGAATCCAAAAAAAAAGCCACTAAGATCCGCCCTCCTTTAAATTTGTCACCTTTTCAAATGGTGCGACGTGATTTCGCATTTGTTGTTGATAAAGAAGTCGCATCTTCTCTTATTGTTCGTGCTGCGAGTGGAGTGGATAAAAAATTTATTTATTCAGTACAGGTTTTTGATCTTTTTGAAGATCCAAGTCTTGGACAAAATAAGAAATCTGTTGCAATTGAAGTTGCTATTCAGCCTATTGAACGAACTTTGACTGATGAGGATCTTGAAAAACTATCTTTAAAAATAATTGAGAATGTCACTAAAAAAACCGGTGCGTATTTGCGTTATTAATTATTATATAAAGCTAGTTTTGTTTTTTTGGATATGAAAAATATTTCAATATTTCCTTTCTTAAAGATAACTAGAAAAGTCGTTATTTTAAAATTATTGCAAAGTTAGGAATTAACTGTTATTTGTATATGATAATGCAAATCATTAGCAATAGAGAGAAAGTCAATGCAACTGAGAGCGTTTTTTATCACGTGTTTTTTGGGTATAATTCTTTTCATTCCCGGTACAGTTTTGAGTGCTGGTAAATTTAAAGCTGTCACAACTTTCACTATCATTGCTGATATGGCTCGTAATGTCGCTGGTGATGTTGCCGATGTTGAATCAATTACCAAACCAGGTGCTGAAATTCATGAATATCAGCCTACACCACGCGATCTTATGCGTGCTCAAGGAGCTAATCTTATCTTATGGAATGGTTTGGGGTTAGAGCTTTGGTTTGAAAAATTTTTTCAAAATCTCAAAGATGTTCCAAGTGCAATCGTTTCAGAAGGTATTGTGACTATTAAAATTGGAGAGGGGCCTTTTAGTGGTAAACCGAATCCTCATGCGTGGATGTCGCCAATCTCGGCCTTGATTTATGTTGATAATATTCGTGATGCTTTTGTAAAATATGATCCTGAAAATGCGGCTATTTATAATAAAAATGCTGAAGTTTATAAACAAAAGATTCGTTTGAGCATTGATCCAATTAAAACTGAGTTGCAAGCAATACCAGAAGATAAACGCTGGCTTGTAACAAGTGAAGGTGCATTTAGTTATTTAGCTCGTGATTTCGGTTTGAAAGAGCTTTATTTGTGGCCTATTAATGCTGACCAGCAAGGGACACCACAGCAGATTAAGCATATCATCGATATGGTTCGGAAATATAATATTCCAGTTGTTTTTTCTGAAAGTACTGTTTCTGCTGCACCTGCTAAGCAGGTGGCAAAGGAAACAGGTGCTAAATATGGGGGTGTGCTTTATGTAGATTCACTAAGTGATAAAGATGGTGAGGTTCCTACTTATATTGATTTATTACGTATTACAAGTGCCCGTATTACTAAAGCTTTGTCAGATGAGGTAAGGGGCCAATGATTGGGTGTGGAATCTCTGCCCAAGATGTAACTGTGACTTATTGTAACGGTCATACGGCTTTGCGAGAAGCGAGTTTTGAAAGTCCTGTAGGTTCCATTTCCGCATTGATTGGGATTAACGGATCAGGAAAGTCTACATTATTTAAAGCTATTATGGGATTTGTAAAAACTTCAAAGGGTAAAATTTGCATTTTGGGTTTATCAGTTAAAAAGGCTTTAAAACAAAACCTTATTGCATATGTTCCCCAAAATGAGGATATTGATTGGAATTTTCCTGTTCTTGTTGAGGATGTTGTTTTGATGGGACGGTATGGCCATATGAATTTTTTTCGTTATGCCCGAGCACAAGATCATGAAGCTGTTCGTGCTGCGTTAGAGCGCGTCGATATGTTGCCGTTTGCTAAACGTCAGATTGGTGAACTGTCTGGTGGACAAAAAAAACGCGTTTTTTTGGCACGTGCTCTTGCACAGAAAGCAAAAGTTATTTTACTAGACGAGCCCTTTACAGGAGTTGATGTCAAGACAGAGGATAAAATTATCGCTTTGTTGCAAGATCTGCGTAAAGAAGGCGCTGTCATATTAGTCTCTACTCACAATTTAAATTCCGTTGCTGAATTTTGTGATCGTACGATTTTAATCAAGGGAACGGTTGTTGCTTCTGGATTAACAGAAGTGGTGTTTACACAAAAAAATCTTGAACAAATTTTTGGTGGTTCTCTACGTCATCATTATGTTGGTTCTCAATATGCAAAACAAAATGATGTTTGCATAGATGATGATGAGACTTTATTTCATGATTGCAACCAAAAACTGGAGCATATTTTATGATTGCTTGGTTGCTTGAGCCTTTTACCTACCAATATATGATTAATGCAATGTGGGTTTCAGGGTTAATTGGCTGTGTTTGTGCCTTTCTCTCTGCTTTTTTAATGTTAAAAGGTTGGTCATTGATTGGTGATGCGCTTTCCCATTCGATTGTGCCTGGAGTTGCTGGTGCTTATCTTTTGGGATTACCTTTCTCATTTGGAGCGTTTTTTTCTGGCGGGCTTGCTGCTGCAGCAATGTTGTTTTTAAATTATAGAACAAAGCTAAAAGAAGATACAATCATTGGTTTAATTTTTTCTTCCTTTTTTGCCTTTGGCTTATTTCTGAAATCGCTGAGGCCAATGTCTGTTAATATTGATACGATTGTTCTGGGAAATATTTTAGCAGTTAATTCATCAGATATTATGCAGTTAGCTTGTATTGGTTTTGTTTCCCTTTTTATATTGTGTATGAAATGGAAAGATTTATTGGTTTTTTTATTTGATGAGAGTTATGCGCGCGCTATTGGATTAAATGTTACGCTATTAAAAATTCTCTTTTTTACACTTCTTGCTGCTTGTACTGTTGCAGCTATGCAGACAGTAGGAGCTTTTTTAGTGATTTGTCTTGTGATTACACCAGGAGCAACAGCTTATCTTTTAAGTGATCGTTTTGTAAATCTTTTAATTATTGCAGTTATGATTGGAACCCTTACAAGTATCTTGGGTGTTTATATGAGTTATTTTTTGAATGCACAAACCGGTGGTGTTGTTGTGCTTTTTCAAACATTTTTATTTATAGTCGCCTTTATTTTTGCCCCTAAATACGGTTACATCGCTACACGCTTACGTGTGAGAGCGGCAAAAAGGTGGGGTGATGATATATGATTGATCAATTGCTGCTTCCTTTTCAGTTCTCTTTTATGATTAAAGGTATGATCATTACCATTATTTTGACTGTTCCAATGGCTTTGCTTTCTTGTTTTCTTATTTTAAAGGGATGGGCCCTTTTAGGAGATGCAATTTCTCATGCAGTTTTTCCTGGGGTAGTTGTTGGATATATGGCGACCCCATGGGTGATGACATTTTTGTCTTCTATGCCGTTTCTTTGGTTTCATGATGTACGTCCTGCTAATGTCACAATGACTTTGATTACTTGTGGTGCTTTTTTAGCAGGTATGATTTGTGCTATTGTAACGGGTTTCTTAGGGAACAACAGTCGCGTTAAACAGGATACTGTTATGGGTATTGTTTTTTCATCTATGTTTGGTTTAGGGCTTGTTTTAGCAACAGCAATATATAGTGATTTGGATTTAAATCATATTTTATTTGGTAATCTTTTAGGTGTTAATTGGCTTGATATTACGCAAACAACAATAATTTCTGTTATTGTTACAACAATTTTGGGCATAAAATGGCGTGATTTTATGTTGTACATTTTTGATTCAATTCAAGGACGTGCAATAGGATTACAAATATCGGTGCTCCATTATACTTTTTTAACAATGATTTCTCTGACAATTGTTTCTGCTTTGCAGGCAGTTGGAATTATCTTAGTTATTTCTTTGTTAATTGCACCAGGCGCTATTGCTTATCTTATTACTAAGCATTTTTTTTCTATGCTGTTAATTGCTGTATTTATTGCAGTATGTTCGAGTTTTTTTGGAATTTATCTCAGCTTATTTATTGGTTCTGATTCTGCGGCTACAATTGTATTAATTTTAACACTCATTTTTATTGTTATTTTTATATCAACTTCCTTTCGTGAGAGTACAGTTCAAGAAATTTAATGGAGCTCACGCATAGCAGCTATGCATTTTTGTATATTGTTTCTAGTGTGTGTTTTCATTAAGTAAGGAGAAGCTAGATCATTTTCCTCCTAATGTCTAGTGAATGAGTGCAGTATTCCTCCTCCCAACACTGCATTCGTAATTATAAGGCTGCATTGATTTATCATGCAGCCTTTTATTTTGGAATTCTCTAAACGAATTAATTTTTATTGTTTGAAAACTTTAAAATTGTCATCATATTGTATAGATTGTTCTTTTTTTTGGAAAACAATTACTACTGAGAATGTATTGACTGATTTATTGTGCAGAGAGATGATGATGTATTAAATTTTCATAGTAAAAATATTTTGCACAATAGTATCTGAGCAAGAAAAAACAGTGACAAATAATGAAGAAAGATTTTAAGATATCTCGTCCTCTCCGTATTTGCTATTCTATATTAGGATGGGTAATGATTGTATTAGGTTTTATCGGTATCATTCTACCTATTATGCCTACAGTGCCCTTTTTATTAGTTGCTTCATGGTGTTTTGCTCGTTCATCACCACGTTTTCACCATTGGTTGTGTAATCACAGAATTTTTGGTTCTCCTATTAAACAATGGGAGGAAAAAAAAGCTATTCCACTATCTATCAAGATTTTTGCAGTGATAAGTATGCTGGGTGGTTTTTTATCGTTTTTAGTGATCATCCATCCAGATTTATGGCTTATTTTATTAGTTGCGGTTATCTTATTGCTGATTGCTCTTTATATTATAACGCGTCCATCTTCTTAAATATGATCGAAATGAAAAATTTTACTGACAAAAAGTATTTTTCTTTAACTTATTTTAAAAAGTTCAGTATTTATGAATATCAAAGCGGTACTTCACTTTATAAGATTTTTCAGAATATTATAAGACTGCTACGTTCATTAAAAATAATTACTGTATCAGGAAGTGTGATTCCAATTAGGGAAGACTGGATCATGAAGATTATGATCTTATTTTATATTTAAAAAGGAATATTTTATTGGTTAAGTTTACTGTTCAGAAGTTATTTGATACAAATGAGTTAATGGTTAAACTTTTACAGGCTTAGCAATGCGTTGTTCATTCCCAAAAAAATTTAAGTAACGTTGTATTTCTTTTGGATCGCCAATAGCTTTTTCGGGATTATCCGAAAGTTTTACAGCTGGTCGGTCATTAGCATGGGTGACTTTACAAACAAGAGAAATGGCTTCAAGGTTTGGAATATTTTTAGGTGCACAATTTTCAAAATCATTAGTAAGATTAGTTCCCCATCCAAAGTACATACGGACTTTGCCGTGAAAGTGGTGATAAGTTTTTTCAATTGTGTCTATATCTAAAGCATCAGAAAAAATTAATAATTTTTCACGTGGGTTTTTTCCTTTTTCTTGCCACCATTTGATGATTCGCTCACCTCCTTCGATAGGTGGAGCACTGTCGGGTCTGAAACCTGTCCAGTCCGCTACCCATTCTGGGGCGTTTCGTAAAAAAGCTTCTGTGCCAAAAGCATCAGGCAAAACAATTAAAAGGTTACCACCATAATAACGATTCCAATCTTGTAAGACTTTATAAGACGCTTTACGTAAATCATCGTCATTATTGGTAAGAGCAGAAATAACCATTGGTAATTCATGGGCATTGGTACCAAGAGCTTCTAAATCTGTATCCATGGCTAGAAGGACGTTAGAAGTACCTGTAAAAGAATTACCAATTCCTTCTTTTAAAGCTTCAACACACCAGCGTTGCCATAAAAATGAGTGCCGACGTCTAGTCCCAAAGTCAGATATTTTAATATCGGGCAGTTTTTTTAGTCGTTCAATTTTGCTCCACATTTTTGCTTTGGCACGAGCATAAAGCACATCAAGTGCAAAAAGACCAAGATTTTTCATAGCAGCACGTGAACGTAATTCACTAATGATAGCAAGAGCAGGAATTTCCCACATAGAACTATAAGCCCATGGTCCATCAAAACGGAGAATATATTGACCATCTTTGCGAGTTAATTCATATTCTGGAAGCTGAAATTTCTCAAGCCACTGTAGAAACTCTGGTTCAAAAATTCGTTTACGTCCATAAAATGTATTACCAGCAAGCCAAATCATTTCTTTTTTGGTAAAGCGCAAGCTAAGGGCATGATCAAGTTGAGCGCGCAACTCATTTTCATCAATATCATTGGCAAGGCGAATTGTTTTTGTGCGGTTTATGAGAGAGAAAGTGACTTTAACATCTGGATACAATCCCCAGATCATCTGCACCATAAGAAGTTTATAAAAATCTGTATCAAGAAGAGAACGGATGATTGGATCATGTTTCCACGTATGATTATAGACACGTCTAGCAATATCTGTACAATTCATGACCTTTGCTCTTATTCGTGGAGTAAAATTTAAAACTGTTATGCATTTTGCACCATTACAAGAAATGCATAAACTATAACAATTTTATAGTTTTGAGCAATATAAAAAGCTTTTCATTTATTTATGATTCTAGGGTATATATAATTTCATGCTTGCCTGTTTTTTTTAATTTTATGCCTTTATCAATTTTATTGTATTCTTTTCCGTTAATACTAATCATGTTTTTATTTGCTCGTCTAATTTTAATTTTATAAACAGCACTGTGAAATTTCATTTTTGCTTCATATTCAGGCCAGAAGGAGGGTAAATGTGGGCGTAAAAATAACTTTCCGGCTTGCAGGTGAACTCCAAGAATAGTTTGTGTTGCTGCACGATAAAGCCATCCTGCTGAGCCTGTGTACCATGTCCAGCCACCTTGTCCACGATATGGCTCAACTGTATAAATATCTGCAGCCGTGACATAAGGTTCAACACGATAAACTTCTGGATTTTGACCATGATTGATAGGATTTATCCTTGAAAACAGCATGTAAGCTTTATCTTCCTCTCCTATTTCAGCAAGTGCTAAAATACTCCAAATGGCACCATGAGTATATTGTCCACCATTTTCTCGAACTCCTGGAGGATACCCTTTAATATAACCTGGTTCGAGAGCACTTTCGTTGAAAGGTGGCCAGAAAAGGCGTATGAGGCCAGTTTTTTCATCATAGAGGTGATCAAGCAGTGATGTCATTGCTTGTTTTTGACGGTTAGAAGCTGCCATTTTGGAAATTACAGCCCAAGATTGAGCAATAGCATCAATTTGACATTCATCATTTATTTTAGAGCCAAAAGGAGTTGCATCATCAAAATAACCACGTCGATACCAAGCACCATCCCACCCTTTTTCTTCTAGAGCTTTAATGAGACGCTTTAAATATGCACTCCAGGCTTTTGCACGGCTATGATCATTACGATTTTTAGCAAGAGGAATGAATGCTTGTAAAGCAGTTCCAAGAAACCATCCCAGCCAGATACTTTCACCTTTTCCTTCAATGCCCACCAAGTTCATACCGTCATTCCAATCACCACCCAGAATCAGAGGTAGATTATGTGGTCCACAGCGCTTGATGGCGAGATCTAAAGCTAAAGCACAATGTTCATAAAGTGTTGTAATGTTAGAGGATTGTGTAGGTTGGAAATAAGCATCTTGTTGCTCTGTGGTTAAGAGGGGACCTTCGATGAAAGGAACTAAAGTATCAAGAAATTCAGTTTCGCCAGTGGTTTGAACATATAAGGCTGTTCCATAAGCAAGCCAAACGATGTCATCAGAAATAAGTGTGCGGACACCAGCATTTGTATCAGGAAGCCACCAATGCTGTACATCTCCTTCAGGAAATTGGTGTGCTGCTGCATTTAATAAATACTCACGTGCTAATTGTGGTTCAAGCAGTAATAAAGATAAACTATCTTGCAATTGATCACGGAAACCAAATGCTCCACTAGATTGATAAAAAGCTGAGCGTGCCATCAAACGACATGTATAAACTTGATAGGGTAACCAATGATTAACCATAATATCAAAAGAGGGATCAGGGGTTTTTACTTGTAGTGGAGAAACAAAATCATTCCATTTTTGTTTTTGTTGTGCGAGGAGAATCTTAAAATCATTTTTATGCACTTGGTCTAGTAGTTTTTCAGCTTTTTGAATATTTTCAGCGTTGCCAAGATAGAAGATAATTTCTTTTGTTTCTCCTGGTTGTAAATCGATATCATAGGCGAGTGCTGAACAAGGATCATGACCTGGTTCTACTGTATTTGAAAGTGCTTCAGCTTCACGGATAGCTTGTGGATGTTGAATGGTTCCTGTTATGCCGATAAACTCAGTACGATCAGTAGTAAAACTGGTTGGCATTTCGGATGCTGATAAGAAAGTAACTTGTTGAGATTTTTCAATGTGATAAGGATTTTGGATAAAATGTGCACCACGTTTAGGATCGTAATGGGGAATAATAAAGGGCGCATATTGTGTACGGATGTTTCCTAAAACCCATTCAGCATAATTATAAAGGCGTAAACTACGTGGTTTTTTTCCTTCATTTTTAATGATGAGACGAGAAAAACGAATTGGCTTTTCTCCATTAAGAGTGTGGGTAAGTTCTAATGCAATATCTGAATGTGTAGACTTAAAAGTTGAAAATCCAAAACCATGGCACGCTTCATAAATGACATTGTCATCACATTCGACGGCAGAAACTGGAGAAAAACATTTTAAAGATAGACGATCAACAAGATAGAGTGCTTCTCCTGGACGATTGGTAACGGGATCATTGCTCCAAGGTGTTAATTGGTAGTCACGGCTGTTATTAGCCCAGGTAAAGAGTGCTCCTTCAGCGGATACATGAAAGCCAAAACTATGGTTTGCAATTATGTTAATCCATGGATGTGGTGTTGTTTGGCATCCATTCAAACGCACTACGTAATGGTTATCCTGATTAAAACCACCATAACCATTCCAATAACGCAGATCTTCGCTCGGTATGGGAAAAGAAGAAGTTTTCTGTTGGTCAATGAGAGCAATAGAAGCAAATAGGTTTGGTTTGGCTTGTGGTTTTTTTTGTGTTCTTTTATTATATTTTTTGTGGTTTAATTTATGATTAGATTCTTGACTATGACTGCGTATCACTAAATTGGAATCAATATTTTCTATACGTTTCAATTGTTCAGATAAAGATCCATTTTGGGCATGTAAGATAATACGGGCTGATGCGAGAAGTGTTTTCAAACTTTGTTCACTCATTTGATCGCGTTGGAGGGTGAAAATATGATGTTGTCCATTCATTTCTTTTGTACGGTGACGGTAAGATTCACATGTCCATTTAATGGCACGTTGTGTATTTTGTAGATAAGAAAATGTCTGTTCATTTAAAATAACTATATCAGCGATGAGACCTCGCATACGCCAATACTCATATGCTTTAAGAAGTTCGCTCAGTACAGTGATATCCGTTTCATTATCAATTCTGAGGAGGAAAATAGGATAATTTCCTGAAATAGACATTGGCCATAAATCAGATTGTTTTCCAAGAGTTTTTGCTAATATTTCAGGAGGAAGACGCCATGTTCGATCAGGATAGATAAGTGGTGTTATATATTTTTGATAAGTAATAGCTTCTTTAGGACTGATATTGTTTTGATACAGTGAAACTTGTGAATGTATCCATGCCTTTGATAATTCTTGCTGGAACATATGAGGTTGTCGATAATGCTCAATATAGTTTTGTAGTGTTTTTTTTGAATCGGCAGCAAAAGTCCAAAAAATAAGTTCTGCTTTTTCATATGCTGGAATTTTTACACGACAACGGATTGAAATAATCGGATCAAGAACACACCCTTGATTACCCTTGAAACGAGTATTTTGGTCAAAGACAATTGGGTGATGAATAGATCGACCACGGCCAATAAAAATGCGACGATCAGTTTCTGCTTCTGCTTCTGGGATAATTCCTGATGGATCAGTAACAAAATGGGCGACATGAATATTAGGATCGTGAGGAGAACGTTTGCGTCTTTTAGCTAAAATTGTCCCACCTGAATCAAGAATTTCTGTTTCTATGAACATCCGCGAAAAAACAGGATGAGCATGATCATCGTCCATTGTTGCGAGTGCTAACTCACCATAAGAAGTTATTTCAACTATTCGGTCTTTGTGAGTTGTATTCATTAATTGTATACGTCGACCTTCACCAGCACCTTCAGAAGCAACAAGGCATTCAAGTATTGATTTCAGGCCATCAACTGTTTTTGTATATTCAGCTTTTTCATCTGTAAAAATACTAACTACTTCTTCTTCGGCTATACGTGTTGGTTCACTAGTGATAGACCACCAGGATTTATTATATGTATCTTGGACAAAGAAAAAAGTTCCTTGTTGATCTTCTGATACATCAGGAATAAAACGCGTGATGGCATAATTATGCCAACGGCTATAACCAGAACCATTTGCCGTCGTCATTATGGAATAACAACCATTCGATAGAAGTAAAGTTGCTCTAGGTTTAAAAAGGGGATTTGTAATAATGCGTACAGGAGTATCATCAAAACCTCTAGAGCTATTGTGTATAGGATTGTTCATTTTAGTATGAATGACAGGAGTTTGTCGTGGCGCTCTTTCCTGTAATAAGAGTTGTACAGCTTTTATAATTGGATCACGATGAAAGCGATTGCGCATACGCCCTTCAAAAATGATATTATTAATGGCAAGAATTGACATGCCATGGTGATGTGCATAATAGTTACGCACGATAGCATATTTTTCTCCTTTTTGTACACGTGAAGGAGTAAAATCAATAGCATCGTAATAACCGTATGTTCCTAAAGCACCAAGATTACGCAGGCGTTTTAGATTAGCGGTAGATTGAGTTGGCATATATTGTGCAGCTAAAATACTAGCATAAGGGGCAATGACAGCATTGCGTGATAAGCCACGTTGAAGCCCAAGACTTGGAACACCAAAATTAGAATATTGATAATTCATTAAGTGGTCACGAGTATTAAATGCAGCTTCTGAAATACCCCATGGTAATCCTCGTTTGCGCGCATATTGTATTTGATGGCGAATAATGAGCCGATTTGTTTGATCAAGTATGGATCCTAAGGGTTCACGCATAACGAGGGAAGGCATAAGATATTCAAACATGGATCCTGACCATGATAATAGAGCACTTTTCCAACCAATTGGGGTAAGTAATCGGCCAAGACGAAACCAATGTTTGAATTTAATATCGCCCTTAGCGATAGCAAAGAAGCTTGAGAGACGTGCTTCTGAAGCTAGAAGATCATAGCAGCTTTCATCAAGTTTATTTTCCTGTACGCGATAGCCAATAGATAAAAGTTGGCGTTCAGTCTGTTCTAAAAAATCAAATTTCATATCGAAAGCTATTTGTCGAGCTTTTTCAGATAAAGTATTTAATTCTTTGCATAATTCTTTAATATCATAGTTATTGGTAATATCATGGTTATGTGCTTCACAGGTTTCTATCAGGAATTTAGCCCAAGATAATATATAAGCAGATTCTTTTGTTTGGATTGTTTTATCCAGTCTATTGATTAAATGTACAATGTTACGAGCAGTAATGGAAAGACGAGAGATATTTATAACGGCTGCTGGTTTTGCTTTGAGTTCACTAACAGAGTGATGAAAATTAGCAATATGCTCTTTGATCTGTTGACGAAATGGGTGAGGAAACTTGAGATTGTCAGGAATTTCTTTTAAGATTTCTTCAATAATATTACTGATATCGAATAAACCATCTAGATCGCTTTGTAAAAAAGTATCAGGTGTTTCAGCCCATTCGCTTAAAGCAGAAGACAGAGTTATTAAATGGCCAGCAAGATTGCCTGAATCAACCGTTGAAATATAAGTTGGTAGAAGAGGCTTAAGTGTATCTGTTTCATACCAATTATACAAATGACCTCGAAACTTTTCCATTTTTTCAAGGGTACTTAATGTGCACTTAATTCGCGTAATGGCATCTTCAAAGCTAATCCAACCAAAATCACGTGCGGCAATAACAGAAAGTAGGTACACTCCGATATTGGTGGGTGATGTGCGCTGTGCAACAAGAGGTTCAGGTTCCTCTTGAAAATTATCAGGTGGCAAATAATTATTTTGTGCATTAACAAAGGTTGCATAATAAAGCCATGTGCGTCGTGCAATGCACCTTAGTATTTTTTTATCTGTGGAGGATATATCAAGAACATCTTGAAATGTTGTTGGTTTGCTGACAATCCATGCAATCAGTGGTGAGAAAAACCATAGAAGCCCAAAGGGTAAAGCAATCAATATTGTTGAATTATGAAAAAATAGAGGTAATCCTATAGCAATAATACCAATAAATACTGCTGGCCACATAGTGATGATATAGAAACTTAAACTGCTAGGAATTAATTTCGTTGCAGCTGAAGTTTTCCATTCAAGAAGATACTGTTTTGAGATCATCATGCGATAGAGTGCGCGGATGATTGCATCAGTCATAAAATAAGCTGAATGGGCTATAAATGTAATTTTAAGAAATATTTCTAATATCGTGGAGGAAATACTACTTGAAATTAATTGCAACTGTCCGCATAAAGAATAATCACTATTGGAGGGAATAAACGTACGAAAGACACCTAAAATTTGCGCAATGAAAGGACTGAAAAGCAGAAATATTTGCCAAACAATTGCTATCTTTAACGGTAAAAAAGACCATCCTACTATTGCTGCAATAAGCCACATGAGTGGTGTGAGAGAACGACGCAAATTGTCTTGCATTTTCCAGCGCGTTGTGAGACTTATGGTATGATGGTTTAAAAGATAAGGCAATAACTGCCAGTCACCACGGATCCAACGGTGATGGCGAATGACATCAACGTTATAGGCCGTTGGATAATCTTCAATGATTTCTACATCGCTTACAAGCGCAGTGCGTGCATAGCTTCCTTCCAAAAGGTCATGACTGAGGACAGTATTTTCTTTGATTTTGTTTTTCAGTGCTTGTTCAAAGGCATCGATATTGTAAAGCCCTTTTCCGGTAAAAGTTCCTTCTCCTAAAAGATCTTGATAGGTGTCAGATACAGCAAAGACATAAGGATCAATTCCACGATTGGTAGAGAAAATTCGTTGCAAAATTGATGTTTCTTCTTCTGCTGTGAGAGGAGGTGTAATACGGGGTTGTAAAATACTGTAGCCTTTTACAATTACCCCATTTTTTTCAGAAAAAATGGGGCAATTAAGTGGATGGTTGAGCTTACCAACAAGTCTAGTGACACTTTCAGGCGTTAGACGTGTGTCTGAATCTAAAGTCATAACAAAACGACAATCCATAGGAAGGTGCGGATCTGGAGCATAAAAACTCGTATTTTCATTTCCTCGGAGTAAGAGATTAAGTTCATGAAGTTTCCCACGCTTGCGCTCCCATCCCATCCAGCATTTTTCATGAGCGTTATAAAGACGTCGACGGTGAAGAAGAAAAAATAGGGGGATGCTATCACGCTGATAGCGTTGGTTCAGCTGAGCAATACCCTTTTGTGCATAGTGTAACAGATCAAGGTCATTTTGTGTTTCTTCAAATGGAGCATCTGCCCAGTCTGTGATAAGAGCAAAATGAATGGCACCTTGAGGATTAGAAAGGTAGTGCACTTCAAGATTACGTATTTGTTCATCGATATCATGACGTGATGTGATTAAAGTGGGGACAACAACCATTGTGCGTGCATCTTCGGGAATACCTGCTTTATATTCATAACCAATGAGCTGTTTTGGTGGAACAAACCATGAAACAATAGTGTTAAAAAAAGCAAAAGAAGCGTCCATAGTAGGAAAAAGTGTCAGTGCAGTGAAAAGGAGTGTCATTAATGGTGTCAGACCGGATGTTTGTAATGAAGTATAGATCGCGAACAAAAGAACGAACATTAAAAGAAAGATAGGAATGGCAATGGTTCCTATTTTTAAACGGTAATAGGTTTGTATCCATTTTGTCAGAAATGATGGTTTGTATCCGCAAGCTTCTTCAAAAATAGAACGTCCATCATCAACAAGGTACCATCCAACAGAAAAATTATTTTTACAAGTAACATCTTGAGAGCAAGTTTTTGTCATCTCTACAGCTTTACGTGCAATTTCTAATTCACTAAGAGGTGAGCGATGGGCGATTTTTTCGATGACTTGTCGATAAGCATTACGTGAATGAGAATCAATTTCAGAAAAATCACTATTTTCACGTAGGATTAAGTCTACACAACTTACTGTTTCAAACCATTCCGTCCAATCAACATCATCAATAGTTTTGAGAGCACGAATAATATTGCTCATGGTTATACCATCTGTTGTTTGACGAGTATGTTCATCAGCTGTTATCATTTCTGGACTACTGCCATGAAGATACAACTGTTCTTCAAGCCAGGTTAATGCTGTTGTTGAATCAACAGATGCACCTCGCAGGCGATAAAATAAATGAGCTGAAAAAATCGAATGAGAGGTTAGTTTTTCATAAAGGATGAGAATATTTAATTGAGTTTCATTTTTTGCAAGGGCAATTTTATCGGCTACTTGATTAGCAAGAGAATGCATATACCGTGCTTGTTCCATACGCAATGAAAGACGGCAGATATTTTCAATTAATATCATACGAACAACAAAAGGGAGAGCCCACAATTCACTAATTTTTAGAGTACAAACTTTTTGAAAACCATTAACCATTGCTGTCAGTGTTTCTTGTGAAAACCTGCTATCTGTATGGGCAACATAAAGCCAGGCTAAAGCAAAAATACGTGGAATTTCTTTTTTCTGTTCGTAAAGGGGGAGTTGCTTGATGAAAGATTTAGAAAAATTGCACCGTAGCTGCTGTATAGTTTTATCAATAGTATAATGATTATCAATAAGCCACTGGGCGGATAGTGCAATTGTTTCATTATTACGTGCGGCAACATCGTTGATGTGAAAGACATGGAGAATAAGTTTAGCATTTTTAATTAATCGTTTGCGAAAATCATTTTCTTCTTCTTTATATTCAGGAAGCAAGATTTCTTGGCCGGAGGCTATATTATATCCTAACTTATAAAGCTCTTCTTGTGATTTATTAGTTGAGCGAATAGGGGAACTAGTCTCATCGAGATAATGAATTTTTGTCTTTTGGAAAGAAAACCACTTCATGCGATGTAATCGGGGTACCATAATGTTCTATTGCCATTCGATGATGTGTTATTTACTCAATAGACTGTTGGTATTTTATCTCAATAAGTGAACACTTCATTTCATTAAAAATAAGTTTTTGTTTTTATTGTAAGTTTTTAAATTTTTTGTAGAAAAAATTAAAGGGTTAAAAGAGAATTCCTAATGGAGAATAAAAGGCCACTAATTGTATAGTGGCCTTTTGTTTTATGATTAATCTTGTTCTTGCTTTTTTAAAGCTGCACCAAGAATATCACCAAGAGAAGCTCCTGAATCTGTAGAGCCATATTGAGCAACAGCTTCTTTTTCTTCTGCGATTTCTAAGGCTTTGATCGATACTGAAATCTTACGGGTTTTTTTGTCAAATGCGGTCACTTGAGCATCAACTTTTTGTCCAATAGCAAAACGCTCAGGACGTTGTTCATCACGATCACGTGCCAAATCAGTACGGCGGATGGTGATTTCAAGATCGTGTTCAATAAGTTTCACATCAATGCCATTTTCATTGATTCCTATTACCTCACATGTAACAATGGCACCTTTACGTAATTCGCTAGATGCTACTGCTTCTCTCATTTTGTCATTGGAAAGTTGTTTAATTCCTAAAGAAATACGCTCTTTTTCAACATCAACATCAAGAACAACAGCTTGAACGGTATCACCTTTATTATACATATCAATAACTTGTTCACCAGGGCGATTCCAATCAAGATCAGAAAGATGAACCATACCATCGACATCACCTTCAAGACCAATGAAAAGACCAAATTCTGTTTTGTTTTTAACTTCGCCTGTAATTTGTGAATTCACAGGGAATTTATTTGCAAAAGCTACCCATGGATTTTCGGATGTTTGCTTTAAACCAAGAGAAATACGGCGTTTAGAAGAATCAATTTCAAGAATAACAACTTCTACTTCTTGTGATATGGAAAGAAGTTTTCCAGGATGTATATTCTTTTTTGTCCAACTCATTTCAGAAACATGGATTAACCCTTCGATTCCTGGTTCGATTTCAACAAAACCACCGTAATCAGTGATGTTTGTAACAGCGCCAGTAATTTTTTTACCAACTGGATATTTAGTATTAATATTATTCCATGGATCGTTTTCAAGTTGTTTCATTCCAAGCGAAATACGATGCGTGTCTTGATTTATACGAATGATCTGGACTTTAATAGTCTGACCAATTGTTAAAATTTCAGATGGATGGTTAATACGTCGCCATGCAATATCAGTAACATGTAAAAGGCCATCAATACCACCAAGATCAACAAAAGCCCCGTAATCTGTTATATTTTTGACGATACCTTCAACAATTTGGTTTTCTTCAAGATTTTGAACAATTTCTGAGCGCTGTTCAGCACGACTTTCTTCTAAAACAGCGCGACGTGAGACAACAATATTACCACGACGACGATCCATTTTTAAAATTTCAAAAAGTTGTGAATTGTGCATTAAAGGTGCAACATCGCGAATAGGCCGAATATCGACTTGACTGCGAGGCAAGAAAGCAACAGCACCGTCGAGATCGACCGTAAAACCACCTTTGACTTGACTAAAGATGATGCCTTCTACTCGTGTTCCAGCATTGAATTTTTCTTCAAGACGAATCCAGCTTTCTTCACGACGTGCTTTTTCGCGTGATAACACAATTTCACCTAGCGCATTTTCAATACGTTCAATGTAAACTTCAACTTCATCACCGATTTGCAAGGAACCATCTTTCCCTTTGCTACCAAATTCCTTAAGTGGAATACGTCCTTCTACTTTAAGACCAGCATCAATAATGGCCATATCTTTCTCGATTGCAATGATGCGGCCTTTAACAACAGATCCTTCGTTAAGATCATTCGTTTGAAATGATTCCATTAAAAGGGTTTCAAAATCTGCTGTTGTGGGATTGTATTGTGACATGAGAACTCCTGATATATACCTTATGTTGCATGTTGCCAAAGGTATAAGCGCTAGGTTAGTGTTGATATGAGGTAACTCCACACCTCCCCTCTTTTAATAAAAGAAAGATAAGCGCTAGGTTGGAAATCACCTTGATGATTTTATTTAGCTGCATGGTTTTTTATAAGAGGATCAATAAAGGCGCAAGCAGCTTTCAATGCTTCTTTTATACTCAATTCTGATGTATCAAGCAAGTGGGCGTTTTTAGCTGGTTTTAAAGGATTGTATTTTCGAGTCATATCACGTCTGTCACGTTGTTCAAGATTGGCCAAAATTTCATGATAATTTGCTTGTCCTCCTTTTTTTAGAATTTCTTGGCATCGACGTTTTGCACGTGTTTGAGCATTTGCTAGGATATAAAATTTTATATCTGCATGAGGACAGACAACAGTACCAATATCACGGCCATCAAGCACGCTCCCCGGTAATCTTTTTGAAAAATCACGTTGTTTAGCAACAAGAATTTCACGTACAGTTGGTATGGTTGCTATTTTTGATGCGGCTTCGCTAATATCAAGAGAACTGAGAAGGATTGGATCTAAAGCATTAAGATCAAGTTCTTTAGCATATGCAACAGCATTTATGTGATCATCTAGGGGCAAATTTCGTTTTAAAAGCGAATAACCAACACTGCGGTAAGTTAGACCAGTATCCAAATGGTGAAGATGATAATAGGCAGCAATTTGGTTTGCCAAAGTTCCTTTTCCAGATGCTGCAGGGCCATCAATTGCAATAATAAAAGGTTTCAATAGATTCGACCTCCAAGTTGATGCATTAAGGGAATAAATTCTGGACAACTGGTAGTAATTATCTGTTTATTATCAATAATAACAGATTTTTCTGAGATTAGTCCAAAAACAAGAAAGCACATTGCAATTTGATGATCAAAGTATGTGGTAACGTGTCCACCTCCTGAACCTTTGATAGAATTTTTTCCATGAACAATAAGGAAATCCTTACCACTTTCACAATGAATATGATTGATTTTTAATCCTTCGGCAAGTGCAGAAAGCCGATTTGATACTTTAAAACATGGTTCTTCAATTCCTGACATAATGGTTTTACCTTTCGCAAAGGCTGCTGCTATTGCTAAAGCAGGATATTCATCAATCATTGACGAGACTCGTTCTTTTGGTACAGTCACACCTTTTAACTCTGATGATTTAATTCGTATATCGACAATGTTTTCTAAACCTATTTTGCGTTGGTTTAAAAGTTCAATTTTAGCATCCATTTCCCATAATGTTTGGATGAATTCCATTCTAGAGTCGTTGATGAGAACATTTTCAAGTGTGATATCAGAATCTTCTACAAGAAGAGCTGCGATAATTGGAAAAGCTGCTAAGGATAGGTCACCTGGAACATTAATGATTTGTCCAATTAGATGTGGTTGACCCTTAAGAGAGGTGGAACGCGTACCTGTTTTATCTGTTTTTATATCAAGTTCAGCACCAAATGCTTGTAGCATTTTTTCTGTATGATCTCGTGTGAGAGTTGGTTCAATAACAGTTGTAATACCGGCAGTATTAAGACCGGCAAAAAGGATTGCTGATTTCACTTGAGTAGAAGCCATAGGTATACGGTACCGAATCGGGTTAGCCATTTTGGGACCGTAAAGCGTTAAAGGTAAGCGATTACCAAGAGTTGGTTCAGTTTCAACTCCCATTAAACGCAATGGATTAAGGATACGCTCCATTGGACGTTTAGAAAGTGAAGCATTGCCGAGAAAAGTGGTTTTTATATGATAAGAACTAACCAGTCCCATGATCAGCTGAGCACTTATTCCAGAATTGCCGAAATTTAAAGGTATTTGTGCTTGTAGTAAACAACCATTACCGGTTCCACGAATAATCCAAAGATTATTTTTCTTGTAACATTGCGCTCCCATAGCTTGCATGATGGTGGCTGTACGCAAGACATTATCACTTTCAAGAAGTCCATGAATATATGTTTCTCCATGTGCCAATCCTCCTAATATAAGTGCTTTGTGGGAGATTGATTTATCTCCTGGCATTTTGATTGTGCCAGAAAGATTGGTCGATTTTTTAGCAGTTGCTGGTATTGCTTTATACATCGAATCTTTATTTAATGAGACATGAGTTTTCAAAAATTAGATGCCCTTTATCATATGTTTTGATAAGCGTCATAAGAAAATTCGTGTGGAACTGTGTATTTGTCTTTGACAAGTACATTGTTTTTCGCTTAAGCACCATGGAATTCGTTTTAATGCAATTTAACTAACCAAAGAGGCACGGTCTATGGCAAAGCCAGAACTTGGAACCAAACGTGTTGACCCGGAAACGGGAAAGAAATTTTATGATCTTAATCGTGATCCTATCGTATCACCTTACACAGGACTTTCTTATCCGCGTTCTTATTTTGAAGTTGCAGCGGCTGAAGCAAGTAATGAAGAAGAGGTTGATACTGAAGAACTTGATACGGCACTTGAGAAGTCTGCCTTTATGTTAC
This sequence comes from Bartonella bennetti, assembly GCF_045945445.1. NCBI lineage: Bacteria > Pseudomonadati > Pseudomonadota > Alphaproteobacteria > Hyphomicrobiales > Bartonellaceae > Bartonella > Bartonella bennetti. Next base: position 1,609,017 of record NZ_CP174576.1, read on the forward strand.
TTGAAGAAGATGTCGATGTGTCTAAAGATGATGAGCTCCCTGAATTGGATGATGATGTAGATCTTGTCGATGATGATACATTTTTGTCTCATGACGAAGGTGATGAAGATGATGATGTTACTGATATCCTTGGCAATGGGGTTTCTAACGATGATGATGTTTAAGAGAAACAAGAAGAGATTATGTTCTATTTATTAATATAGATTTTTCTTGATCTTCAGTTTGTCTCGTTCTAAGAATTCTGTGGAGATTATTTATTGTCTTTTGTGGGGCTATAGCTCAGCTGGGAGAGCGCTTGCATGGCATGCAAGAGGTCAGCGGTTCGATCCCGCTTAGCTCCACCAAAAAGATCAAATATTTTTCTTAGTAAAATGAGATATTCAAACATAGAGTTTTTGTATTCATCGAAGAATGAGGCATGTGATCGTATTGTCTTTGTTATCTCTATAAAAATCATTTCATTATTATTTGATACTCAAGAAGCCTGATGAAAGTATCATGAAGTTTTACTGTTATTTATAATGGAGAGGTATAATGATAATAAGCTGAGAACTCTTTCATAAAGGGTATATTTACAATTGTGATATTCTATTTTTATATTTGAAGTTGATAGAGAAAGAGTGTCGATATTTCGTATGAAAATGCTTTATTGGCTTTAAATTATAAGTTTTTGAGTGAGCTTCATTGTCATTTGTATTTTTTATAATGTTATTGATTATGCTATTGTTCCTCAAGTTGTTTGAGACGGTAGAGCTCTTCTAAAGCAGCTTTAGGGGATAATTCATCAGGATGAATATTTTTTAAAGCATCTTTAATCGCGCAACATTTCTCATGTTTTTCATTTGTAAAAGGTGTTGCTTTAAGAGAAAATAGCGGCAAGTTATCAATTAATTTATGAGCTTTCCCGGACATTTCGCCTTGTTCTAATTGATGTAAAACATCTGTTGCACGAGAAATAACTGTTTCAGGTAATCCAGCTAGCTTTGCTACTTGCACACCATAGGAGCGGTCAGCTGTACCTTTAGTGATTTCATGAAGAAAAATAACATCATTATTCCAATTTTTAACTTTCATTGTTACATTATGAAGGCGATTGAGTTTTTTAGTTAACGCCGTCATTTCATGAAAATGTGTAGCGAGAATAGCACGACAGCGGTTTATTTCATGAAGATGTTCAACTGTTGCCCAAGCAATTGAAAGACCATCAAAAGTTGACGTTCCTCGTCCAATTTCATCAAGAATGACGAGAGAATGGCTACTGGCATGGTTAAGAATAGTTGCCGTTTCAACCATTTCCATCATAAAGGTTGAGCGTCCTCGAGCAAGATCATCAGAAGCACCAACACGACTAAATAAACGATCAACAATGCCAATATGAGCTGAAGCAGCTGGTACAAATGAGCCCATTTGTGCCATAATAGCAATGAGAGCGTTTTGTCGTAAAAAAGTTGATTTGCCTCCCATATTAGGGCCTGTTAATAACCAAATGTCTGCATCTAGGTGTCGGTTTTGTGCCGAAAGATTACAGTTATTGGCAATGAATGGTTCTGCAACTTGTTTTCGTAATGCTTGTTCTACAACGGGATGACGTCCAGCAGTAATATGAAAGGCTAACGAATTATCAATTTTGGGACGACAATATCCTTGCTCTTCAGCTAAGTGGGCTAGAGCGATAGATACATCTAAAATAGCAAGAGCTTCAGAAGCTTGACGAATGAAATCAATCTGTTCGGTAATTTCATCGACGAGTTCATCAAAAATTTCTAATTCAAGTGTTAAAGCATGATTTGCTGCATGGGCAATACGACTTTCGAGTTCAGCAAGCTCTGTTGTGGTGAAGCGCATAGCATTTGCCATTGTTTGTCGATGGATAAAACGAGCTTTTGCTTGTGGAGTGTTTGTGAGAGCTGACGCTTGTAAGCTGGTGACTTCAATGAAGTAGCCTAAAATGTTGTTATGTTTGATTTTGAGTGTTTTAATATCTGTTTCTTGAGCATATTGTGCCTGGAGTTCAGCAATGACACATCGTGATTCATCCCGCAAACTACGCATTTCATCTAATTTTTTGTGATAATTAGGACGAATAAAACCTCCATCTCGCTTGAAAAGAGGGAGATCGTCAATTAGCGCTTGTTCTAGATGAAAATGCAGAGTGGTAGGTAAGTGTAAGAAAACTTCTCGTACATCATGGATTTCTTGAGGGAGTAATGCATTATTAAGAAGCTGATTAATTTCATTGATGATTTTAAAACCGCGCTGGATTGTACCCATATCACGCGGCCCTCCTCGACCAAGCGCTAAACGTGATACTGCACGTGGCATATCTGGCCCTCCTTTCAAAATAAGTTTAATAGCTTCTGCAAGAGGAGGATTGCGCAGAAAAAAATCTATTGAATCAAGACGTTTATCGATAGCTATTGGAATTGTTAGAGGAGAAATTAAGCGATCAACAAGAAGGCGTGAACCACCTCCCGTAACAGTGCGATCAATTGCTTTTAGGAGACTTCCATCGCGTTGACCGGATGTAGTTCGAATGAGTTCAAGACTGAATCTTGTTGCTGCATCAATGAAAAGAGTTGTGCTTTCATTTTGACGCTCAGGTCGCATGAGAGGGGGGCGGTGTGTGATTTGTGTTTTTTCGATATAGCGAATAGCAGCAGCAATGGCTGAAAGTTCTGGGCGAGAATAATCTGCAATGCCTTTAAGAGTTGAGAGTTTGAAGTAATGACAAATATCTCGTTCAGCAGTGGTGGTATCAAAAAGATTTTCTGGTTGAGGAGAGATAATCTGATCGAGAACATTGAAAAGAGCTTTTTGAGATTTATCATGGAAAAGTGAATCAGCGACAATTACCTCTTGTGGATCCACACGCATAATATCTGTTAAAAGATTTTCTTGACGGCTTTCTGTAACTCGAAATATACCAGTAGAAATATCTATCCAAGAAAGGGCATATTCTTCTTTACTGCTAGTTATCGTGCGAGCAAGTGTCATGAGGTAATTTGCGCGCGCTGGATCAAGAAGTTTTTCTTCCGTTATCGTTCCGGGTGTTATAAGGCGGACCACATCGCGCTGAACAACTGATTTTGAACCACGTTTTTTTGCTTCTGCAGGATCCTCTATTTGTTCGCACACGGCAACGCGATAACCGCAAGCAATAAGTTTCTGTAAATAATCATCCGCAGAATGAACAGGAACACCACACATTGGGATATCTTTACCTAAATGTTTACCACGTGTTGTGAGTGTAATCCCTAAGGCTTGAGCAGCTTCAATCGCGTCATTAAAAAATAATTCATAAAAATCACCCATACGATAAAAAAGAAGAGAGTCGCTATTAACAGCTTTAATTTCTATATACTGTTCCATCATAGGTGTAAGGCGCTCTTGCTGAGTATTGGGTGGAATCGTAGGGCATTGGAGTGAAGCATTTTTATGTTCAGTCTCTTTTTCCATTTTAGTACGATTGTTCCCTTTAATATAGGTTTTATTGCCCTTTTTTATTTACTTTGAGATATATCTTCATTACCTCTAGCATGAAGCGCATGATAAGATGCTCTTATAAAGTGAGCATAGCGATTTTTGGCATACGAATCAAATTTTAAAATTTAATCATTATATTTGTTGTTAATTAGAGTTTATGCTGTTTTTTAAGAAAGTAAGTGAAATGAAAAAAAATGGACAGGATCAAACAACATATAAAAAATTTTATAGTGTACACGAGCAAGAAGCCCTTGATTTTCACAAGGGTGATCGTCCTGGTAAGCTTGAAATTGTTGCAACAAAACCTATGGCAACACAGCATGATCTAGCGCTTGCTTATTCGCCGGGTGTTTCTGTTCCAGTTAAAGCAATTGCTGAAAATCCTTTAATGGCTTATGATTATACGGCAAAAGGGAATCTTGTCGCTGTTATATCAAATGGGACAGCTATTTTGGGCTTGGGTAATTTAGGTGCCTTGGCATCTAAGCCAGTGATGGAAGGAAAAGCAGTTCTCTTTAAACGCTTTTCAGATGTGGATGCAATTGATTTAGAAATTGATACGAGCGATCCAGAAAGCTTTATTAATCTAGTACGGCATTTAGAACCATCTTTTGGTGGTATTAATCTTGAAGATATTAAAGCGCCTGATTGTTTTATTATTGAGAGTCGTTTACGCGAACTCATGAATATTCCTGTTTTTCATGATGATCAACACGGTACCGCAATTATTGTGGCTGCGGGTGTCATAAACGCTTTGCATTTAACGGGGCGTAGTATGCAAGACACACGGTTAGTCTGTAATGGTGCAGGTTCTGCAGGAATTGCTTGTATTGAGCTTATTAAGGCAATGGGTTTTCGATCTGAAAATATTTTGTTGTGTGATACAAAAGGCGTTGTCTATGAAGGTCGTGAAGAAGGAATGAACCAGTGGAAAGCTGCTCATGCCATTAAAACAGATAAACGCACGCTTTCTGAAGCCATGGAAGGTGCTGATATGTTTTTTGGAGTTTCGGCAAAAGGTGCACTAACCGCTAAGATGGTAAAATCAATGGCGCCACAACCAATTATTTTTGCTATGGCTAATCCTGATCCAGAAATTACACCTGAAGAAGTAGCAGAAATACGTGATGATGCTATTATAGCAACAGGTCGATCAGATTATCCCAATCAAATTAATAATGTTCTTTGTTTTCCGTATATATTTCGTGGTGCTCTTGATGTTCGTGCAACGGTTATCAATGAAAGCATGAAAATTGCTGCAGCCAAAGCTATTGCAAAATTAGCTCATGAGGAAGTTCCTGACGGTGTTGTAGAAGCGTATCATGGAAATCGTCTGAAATTTGGTCCTAATTATATTATTCCAGTTCCATTTGATCCACGTTTACTGACAGTTGTTTCAGTTGCGGTGGTAAAAGCAGCAATGGAAAGCGGTGTTGCTAGAAAGCATATTCATGATTTAAAAGTATATGAACGTGACTTGAATGCTCGACGTGATCCCATTGCATCTACGATGCGTGGTATTTATGATTATGTTTGTCAAGCACCAAAGAAAATTGTTTTTGCAGAAGGAGAAGAAGAACCGGTTATGCGAGCGGCTGTATCTTACGTTCATCAAAAACTAGGGAAAGCAATTTTAATTGGTCGTGAAGAACAAATTAAAGATACTGCTGCTAATGCAGGAATTGATCTTGAGCGTGAAGGAATTTCTATTCTGAATGCAAAGTTGTCTTATCGCACGGATGCTTATGCTCAATATCTTTATAAAAAGATGCAGCGCCAAGGTTGGCTGTTGCGTGATTGTTATCATCTTATCAATAATGATCGTAATTATTTTTCTGCTTGTATGTTAGCTTTGGATGATGTTGATGCAATGATTACAGGAGTAACACGCAATTATGAAACGGCTTTGATAAATATACGACGAGTAATTGATGAGAAACCACAAGAACGATTAATTGGTATTTCAATAGCTATTTGTCGCGGACGCACTGTGTTTATTGCTGATACAGCTGTTTATGAGCATCCTAATGCTGAGGAACTTGCTGATATAGCTGAACAAACAGCTTTTTTTGTTCGTGAATTTGGATATCAACCACGGGTAGCGTTTTTAGCATTTTCTACTTTTGGTCATATAAAAGGTCAAGTCACACAACGTATTCAGAGAGCTGTTGATATTTTACATGAACGTAAAGTTGACTTTGAATTTGATGGAGAAATAAGTGCTGATGTAGCTCTTAATTCGAAATTGATGCAACAATATCCCTTTATGGAATTAACAGAACCAGCTAATATTTTAATAATGCCTGGATATCATTCATCTTCAATTTCTAGCAAAATATTGCAAGAACTTGGTGAAGCAACCATTATTGGTCCTATCTTAATTGGATTGAATAAATCTGTGCAAATTGTGCCGTTTAGTGGACGCGATACAGATATTATTAATATCGCAACTTTGGCTGCCTATCATGCAGAAAAAATTGCTAAAAAAAATAAAAGCCTTTGAAATTTCAAGGGCTTTTTATAATAAAAGCAATAAAATAGATTTTATATAATTTTACAAGATAATCTTTAAGACGGTTGTGTTTGATTATTTTTTTGTTCTTCAGCAACACGTTTTTGAAACATAGTTGCAAAATCAATTGGATCAATCCACAAAGGTGGAAAACCACCATTTTGTGTAGCATCAGATATAATTTGCCGAGCAAAAGGAAACAAAAGACGCGGACATTCAATAAAAACGAGCGGCATTACATGCTCTTGTGGAATATTTTTAATATGGAAAATACCACCATAAATCAGCTCTACGTGAAATAGCATTTCGGTATCATCTTTAGTTTTTACTGAAAGGGATAGTACGACATCATAATTATCATCGCCAATTGGATTGGCGTTGACATTAATATTAACATCAATTTGTGGTGCTTTCTCTCGTGGACGTAATGAACGAGGTGCATTCGGATTTTCAAACGAAAAATCTTTTAAATATTGGGTTAAAACAGCAAATACTGGTTCTCCACTATTATTATGTATTTCACCTTCGGCCATATTGAAAACCTTTCATTATAATACACGTATTTCTATCTTAAGTTTAAAATAAATTATCATGACTTGCAAAGGGTTGCAAGAAATGCTCTTCTTACCTTTAATTATTTTTTTTCCAGGGAGACTTTGTCGCATTATAGCTCTGATAATCCTCTGCGTTGAGTTCAATTATTTTTTCAGATTCATTTTGAGTTTCAAAATTTATTGTAACATCAGTATTTGTTTTATTTATAAGAGATAAAGAAAAATTCCAGATAAAAGTACGAATTGGCTTTATAAGGAGTAATATTCCAGAGATATCACTTATAAAACCGGGAAGAATAAGGAGAATTGCACCAAGCAGAATAAGTGCATCATTAGCTATGTGAGACTCTAGTGTATGTCCTTGAATAAGCTTGCTTTGTATATTTTTTATAAGACTTATGCCTTTAATACGTAATAAAATAATTCCACTTATCATTGTTAGAAAAATTAAGCTCAAAGTTGCTAAAATTCCAATTTCCTTTCCGACAACGATAAAACCAGCGATTTCAAAAAAGAGAGCACTAAGAATTATAATTAAAAAAAATTGAGACCTTGTATGATAAAATTTTGTCAAATGAAGATACCTTTTTCAAGTTTTTTGTTGAGAAAATCATATTATTCTTTTCTCAATTTAAATTAGGAAGTCATAAACATTATTTAAATAATAGATTTACTTATTTTTTTTTACATGTTTATTGATAAATGATATTAACTGCAATGTTTATTGCAAATCATTTAAGGTTTGGAGATTGACCACAATCATGGAATTTGACATTGTATTGATAATAGCTCTTGTTGTTATAGTTGTGGTTTTTGTACAACTACGAAATGTATTAGGAAAACGGATTGGTTTTGAAAAACCTCCCTTTGATTCTTATTCGAATCATTCTAAAAAGCAGATTGAAATAGAGACAAGCGATAATATTGTTTCGTTGTCTGATCAGTCTTCTTCAAAAAAGAGTAATTTTAGTGAAATTGATGCCATTGCGCCAGAAAAAAGTGCACTGAATAGTGGTTTACGTGCTATTTGCCAGGCTGATTCTTCTTTTTCTCCTCAATTTTTTATAAATGGTGTTCAAATTGTCTATGAAATAATTATGACAGCTTTTGCACAAGGTAATCGTGATCAGCTTAAAAAACATCTTTCATCGGATGTTTTTGAGAGTTTTTGTGAGGCTATAGAGCAACGCGAAAAAAATAATGAAAGAATTCAATTTACTTTTGTGGGGATTAATAAGATTGAATTTATTGCAGCAGAAATGCAGAAAGAAGAAGCATTTTTAACAGTACGTATTGTTAGTGAAATTATTTCTGCAACTTATAATGAGCAAGAGGAATATATAGATGGCGATCCTGAAGCTATTATAGAAATCAGAGATATCTGGACTTTTGTTCGCAATACTACATCTAAAAATCCAAATTGGAAGCTTTTTGCAACGGAAGATGAAAATTAAAATTGTTATTGGTTTATGGAAAATTTTTCATAAGATTACATGAGATTAAAGAGTTTAATGATTAAGGATGAAGGAAAAAAAAATCTACTGGTTTCACAAGACTATTTTTTATGGGAACAGGTTTGTCGTACGACAGTACCACTTTGTGATCGTTTGAATTTTCTTATGCGAGAAAATGTTGAAAATACAAAAAATAAAAAACTACAAGCTATACAAATTTTTCCACTTTCTCAAAAAAGCCAACAGAAGCAGAATCCAACGATAGTTAAAAGGCAAAAGAAAGAAATAATTAAAGCAAAGAAAATGCAGTGTTTTGATCGTACAGTGCATCGTAAAATCGCAAAAGGCTTCCGTCGTATAGAAGCACGTATCGATCTTCATGGCTTGATACAAGACGAAGCGTATCGTTGTTTAAAAGAATTCTTACAATCATCTCATCAGCGCGGATTACGTTATGTTCTAGTGATAACAGGAAAAGGTTACTCATATGGAAGCAATGGTGTTTTGCGCCAATCTGTCCCTTATTGGTTATCAACACCTACTTTTCAATATTACGTCCATGCTTTTGAGCAAGCAGCTTATAGCCATGGAGGTAGTGGTGCCCTTTATATTCAGTTACGTCGTTTTCCATAAAGGAAAAAACATAGAGTCAGTTATCACATGCATAAACGATTATTGTATTCTAATTTTCTCAAGTTTTTATTAGAAGCAATACGCAGTGGGTTTGAAACAAGGATTTCTTTAAATATAGATTGCATAGGCTCTAAATCGTTATCTCGAAGTGCACTTATAGAAGCACTTAGCATGCGATCTTCTTTTATAATTGAAAAATCAAGTGCATAACCTGCAGCTTGGGCAAGTCTTTGAAAAAAGAAACATTGTGTGCGTCTATTACCTTTTTTAAAAGGACGTATATAGATGAGAAAGGAAAACATTCTTGCTGCTTCATTGGCAAATTCCTCTGGCGATAAACCTTGTAAATTATTTTTCTCAGCGAGCATTTTGTCAAATTTTTTTAAATCTGTCTGGATTTGTTCACCAATTGCAAAAAAAGTGTTCGAAATCACTTTTTTAACTTTTGGTTGGGAGGCGAATGTTCCATCTAAAAAACCAAATGGAATATCACGAGTATATCCAGCCCATTCAAATGTTTTTATAAACAAACGTGTATGAATATATTTTAAATAAGAGGAATCAAATTGTTTTGGCAGGGGTTCTTTGTACATATTAATGATTGCTTGTGTCGAATTATGTATACATATTACCTCAAGTTTTTGATAATCTCTTATGTTATATTTATTTTTTAATACGAGATCATTTGGATATGGATAATTATAGTGACGGAATGATACTAATGATTCTGATTCATTTCCCATTTATGACAAACCTTTAAATTACTAAGATAAAATTAGCTTGTAATAGATTTAGAAAATAAATAACTTATTTAGCCGATATTAAATTTATGATTAAAATTTTTATCACTTTATTATAACACAATATTCATAAAAATTGCACGAAAAAAGTTCTTAAGCTTTGCAATAAATGATAGGTAATTTTTAGAATCTTAAATCTCAGTATCAATAAAAATCTTCCGAATTTTTTAAAAATAATAGATAAATCGATATATTATGTGCAATAAAATTTATAATAAATTTGCATGCTTTTATAGTATAAAATTTTTTAATAGAAAGAAAAATTTGTCTGTTACAGGAATAATTATTGTATACTTTATACTGAAAAAAGTTCTTCTGGTTTGAAACGATAAACCGTTGAGCAAAATTCACAGGTAACAGAAGTTTGTTGATTTTCTATTGTTTGAGAACGTTCTTCAACAGAAAAGCTTTTTAATATTTCTTTAATTTTTTTTCGTGAGCAAGAACACTGGTCTATTATAGGAAAAGTTTGAAAAACTTTTACACCTCGTTCGTGAAAGAGGCGGAAAAGTAATCGTTTAGTATCAACCTGAGGATCTGTAAGTTCTGCACTGTCAACAGTTGCGGTGAGCGCTTGTACTTCCTGCCATTGGTTTTCGAGTTGGATACGAGTTTTTGTTTTGCCTAATTTTGTATTTGTTTGGCATGATGTATGATAAGGAGAAGCTTGGGGTAGGAGTTGAGTCAAAAGTCCTCCTGCTCTCCAATTTTTTTGTATTTCCCCCTGCTGATTACGGTTGATTAAGGTGGAAACTGCCAAACGGAGATCAGTAGGAATTTGTTCTGATTGATTAAAATAATTGCGAGCGACTTCTTGAAAATTTGAGCCATCTAAGGCGACGATTCCTTGATAGCGTTGTGTATAGGAGCTTTGGTCAATAGTGAAAGCCAAAGTCCCTTTTCCAAGAAGAATTTCTGAAGATGTCTGACCATTGGCTATAGCCTGTTTTAATTTTTCTTTATCAAAACGAGCGTAACCACGTAAATTGGAGGGAGGAACAAAATCACATACTAACATATTGACTGGTCCTTCAGAATGAGTTTGTAAAATAAATTTTCCTTCAAATTTGAATGATGTTCCAAGTAAAACAGTTGTGACTAAAGCTTCTGCTAGAAGATAAGAAACAGGATCAGGATATTGATGCTTTGTGAGAATGGAGTTTAAGCTTTCTCCAAGTTGTACAGCGCATCCACGAACATCTAGTTCTTCGACTTGAAAAGGAGTAACGGTATCATCTTCATTCTGATAAAAATTATTTAAATAGATTTGATCTTTAGATTTTTTGTATTTGTTATTCATATTTTTGCTTTTTAATAGTTTATTTCATAAATGATTGGGTTAAAAAACACATCTTGTAAACACTAGCAAAGGATTGCTTTTTGGGCATACAGGCGATTTTCAGCTTCATCAAAAACAACAGAATGCAGCCCGTTGATTACGTCGTCTAAAATTTCTTCACCGCGATGAGCAGGAAGGTAGTGCATGAAGAGAGAATCAGGTTTGGCACGTGCCATTAAAGCTTCATTGACTTGATAAGGTTGAAAAATGGGATAACTTCTAGCACGAAATTCTTGTCCCACAGAAACCCATGTGTCATTGATAACACAATCAGTGTTTTCGGCAGTTTTTTGAGGATTTTGAGTGAGCATACTATGTGCTCCTTGTTCACATGCCCAGTTTACATATTTTTCTTGGAGTTTACTTCCTTGCGGTGTAGCAATGTGCAGATGAAAATCGAAAAGAGTTGTTGCTTCGATTAAGGAATGAAGAATATTATTGTCGTCTCCCATCCAAGCAAATGTTTTACCAGCAATAATACCACGGTGTTCTTCATAGGTAAGGATATCTGCTAAAATTTGGCAAGGATGCGTGTCGTCTGTAAGAGCGTTAATGACAGGAATTTGCACATATTGTACCAATTCAAGCATCCGATGATGTGCTGTAGTCCGTATTATTATCTCTACAAAGCGTGATAATGCACGTGCTGTATTGGCGATTGTTTCACTATTACCAAGCTCCATTTCAGATCTCGTTAGCATAATTGTTTCTCCACCAAGCTGATGCATGGCAAGATCAAATGAAACTCTGGTCCGTGTAGAGGGCTTTTCAAAAATCATTGCTAGTGTTTTATCAGCGAAAGGTTTTACATTCTCTTCTGCTTTAAAAGCAGTTTTGAGAATTTTGGTATAATCGATAAGAGCACATGCTCTTTGTAGAGTTAAAATAGATAGATCGGTAGAGTGGCGAAGAGTATATGTCATAATATTATACTTGTCTTTTCTTGTTTGTTTGCGAAAGATAAGCGATAGCTTTTTCAATACGATGCAAACCTTCATATATTTCTTCTTCAGTGATTATAAGAGGAGGCAAGAAGCGAACAATATTATGACCAGCCCCAACACTGAGAATATATTCGTTATCGAGTGCAGTGATGACTTCATTTTGGGGGATGGTACATTGTATACCCATCATAAGGCCTATACCTTGAATTGCACAAATAATATCAGGATAAGTGTTTAAAATGCTTAAAAGTCCTTGTTGTAACTTATTGCCCATATGTTGAACATGGTTAAGAAAGCCTGGTTCTAAGATAATATCAAGAACACTATTGCTTACAGCTATACCAAGGAGATTGCCTCCAAAGGTTGTACCGTGGGTTCCTGGTGTCATGGCTTTTGCAGCTTGTTCTGTTGCAAGACAAGCTCCTAACGGAAAACCACCACCCAGCCCCTTAGCAAGAGTGAGGATATCTGGTATGATATCATTCCATTCATACGCAAAAAGTTTTCCTGTACGTCCGATTCCGGTTTGAACTTCATCTAAGATCAATAGCAGTTGATTTTCATCGCATAATTTGCGTAGCTTTTTTAAAGTTTCATAAGGAACTGTTCGTAATCCCCCTTCTCCTTGAATCGGTTCGATAAGGATAGCTGCAGTATTCTTATTGATAGCATGGCGTAAAGCTTTTTCATCATCAAAGGGTACTTGAATAAAGCCACAAACTTTTGGGCCAAAACCTTCAAGATATTTTTTTTGCCCACTAGCAGCAATCGTTGCAAGTGTACGACCATGAAATGCACCTTCAAAAGTAATGATTTCGAATCGTTTTGGTTGACCCAATGTATAATGATAGCGGCGAGCAGTTTTGAATGCACATTCCAATGCTTCAGCACCAGAATTGCAGAAAAAAACTTTATCAGCAAAACTGTTAGCACAAAGACGTGCAGCAAGTGATTCTTGTTCAGGTGCTTCAAAAAGATTAGAAATGTGCCAAAGTTTTTCAGCTTGTGTTTTAATGGCATCAATAAGCTTTGGGTGTGTATATCCTAAAACATTGACAGCAATGCCAGATGTGAAATCAAGATACTTTTGTCCTTTATCAGAGATAAGCCATACACCGTTTCCTTGTGTAAAATGCAAATTACGTCGAGCAAAAGTATTATAAAGTGATTGTGTATGGATGGTATTCATCGTTATACTCTTGATTGTTTAAATGCTGTAATATGACATTGAGAACTATGATCTGTTTCTGCATACATTGACAGTTTGCTTCATTATAATGGACTATCGTGTTAATTAATAAAAAATCAATTAAGGTTTCGAAAAGGTATCTTTATATGAAAAAGTTGGAGTTAAAATTTTTTTTCTATGATTTGTTTGCAAGTTGGGGAAAACGTTTTAAAAGAACGTTATCGAAATATAATAACTCTTGTCATAGAGTCAGTGCATATTATAGTTTGAGTAAATAAACGAAATTGGATTTCTATTTGTAAATTCCGCGATTGGTTAGGTTAAAAGGTTTTTTATTGAGCTGTTCGAATATATAAGATATTCGAAGATGCAGTTAAAAGCCTTTCGGTGAGATAATTGGAATGGGGTTCTAGTATGGGTTGGACATGTGAGCGCGTTGAACTTCTTAAGAGGCTTTGGAGTGAAGGTCTGAGTGCGAGTCAAATTGCAGTACAGTTGGGTGGTGTCAGTAGAAATGCTGTGATTGGTAAGGTACACCGGTTGAAATTACCAGGACGTGGTAAAACAACACAAGTAGTATCACGTGCACAAAAAGTATTAACAGGTATTAATTCATCAACATCGCGGATGCGTCGTGCAACATCATCGATGTTGCAAGATAACTGCTCTTCTGAAAATTCTAAAGCAGCAAATTTAAAACAAGAGTTTGTCGCTGAGAATGCAACAGAAGCAAATGCTCCTGAAAAATCAAATGTAGTTGTACCTATGTCGCGTAATCTTAATCTTTTACAATTGAATGAAAATACATGTAGATGGCCTGTTGGAGATCCTTTATCATCAAACTTTCATTTCTGTGGTGCTGATTCTAGCGAAAGTAGTCCTTATTGTGATTTTCATGCTAAAATAGCGTTTCAGCCAGTATCAGAAAGACGAAGAGTGAGAATATGATATGTGTGAATAGTCAAAATTTATTTAAGATAAAAGCTTCTGGTGATCCATGTATACCTCAGTTAATAGCTGTAAAACCAATTAATTTAAAAGGATTGCCAAAAGATTAAAGAAATGTCATGGGAATTTTTTCTTTCTATAGAGTTAAAGAAGAATATAACCAGAAGAAGAAAAGAAAAAATGGGCACAAAGATTTCAATAAGATAAGCAAAGATATGCTTTGTTTAGGTCTGAGAGGGATGATTTTCATCGTATTGTTTTTTCCAAATTTTTTCTTTTATTTGAAGTTGTTTCAGAATTTTTTTCTGACGCGCACTTTTATGAAGGATACATCCAATAAAACAAAATAGAACACTTGCAGAGAGCATATAACTTAACGCAACAATTTGCTCATGGTGTAGGGATCCAAGGAAAAAATCAATTCGCTGGATAAAATTTCCAAAAGCTTCATTTTGAGCGTGATTTAGTTGGAGCATGACGAAGAGACCTGATGTTGAGGATGATAAGCTGCTTTGATTTGAAGTGTTTTAATATGGCGGTAGGTAATTTCATTTTGCATAGCTATTAAATACAATACAATAAACATGAAGGTAAAACAAAACATCATCGTTATAAGAGGCCATAACATGGCATGATCAATGGTTGTACCATTTGCACGTAAAAGTGATGCTGGTTGATGAAGTGTATTCCACCAGTTGACAGAGAATTTGATAATAGGGATATTGACTAATCCAACTAATGTTAAAATTGCTGTAGCATATGCAGCTTTGATTTGGTTATCGAAAGAATAAGCAAGAGTAACAATCGCAAGGTAGATAAAAAACAAAATTAAAACCGATGTCAATCTGGCATCCCATACCCACCATGTTCCCCACGTAGAACGTCCCCAAAGTGCTCCTGTTATGAGTGCTAAAGCTGTAAAGATAGTCCCAATGGATGCTCCACATTTTAGTGCTATATCAGCGAGACAATGGCTCCAGATCAGACTTCTTAGTGCAGCAATACTCATTGTGATGTAACAAAAAGTAGATAACCAGGCAAATGGAACATGAATATACATAATTTTGACAGTAACACCTTGTTGATAATCATCAGGAGAATATACAATCAAAACAAGACCTAAGATAAGAAGAAATAATGTGATACTGGTTAACCAAGGTAAAGCAGCGCTACTTATCTCCATAAAGCGGGTTGGATTTGCGAGGGAAAATTTCGTTTTTTTTCGCGATAATTCATTCATAAATTTATAATAGGCAGATTTTTTCTTGGGAGCAATTATCTTTTGTTATTCTGATAAGTATTTGAGTGTTATAGCTGTTACAAAAGAACTGAAAAGACCAAAAAAGAGTGAAAAAGCAGACAGAAAAGCTAGAGCAGTAAGGAAAGAAACTTTTGATGTTATTGGAGCTGTGGCAGCTGTAACGCCAAAAATTATAATTGGAATTGTCCATGGCAAAATAATAATAAAAATGAGCATTGTATTATGCGATAATGATGTTGCTAAAGCTGCCCCAATTGCACCAATGAAAATGAAAGAAGGTGTTCCACATACCAGGGTTAAAATTGTTGTAAAAGTTATTAGAGTATCTAAATGAAGCATAAATGCTGCGATAGGAGTGACAAAAATAAGAGGGAGCATAGTTCCTGCCCAATGTGCAAGACATTTGATAAAAACGATAAATGTTAAGCTTTTTCTTTGACCACAAAGAATAAGTTGATCGAGATTTCCATCATCGCAGTCGGTTTGAAAAAGTTTATTAAGATTGAGTAGTCCTGCGAGAAGAGCGCTTAACCATAATACGCCTGGGCCTATTCGTGTGAGAGTATTTGGATCTGTTCCGAGGGTAAAGGGAGTTATGATAATGATGGCGATGAAAAATAAAGGCCCTGTTAATAAAGAAGTTTGTGATGCTAAAATTAATTTAAGGTCGCGCCAAAATAGTGCTTTCATTTTATTTTTTTCCTAAGAGGATAAAAATGCTCTAAGGCAATGACATGGTGTTCTTTTAGACCAAGAGAAATATGGGTTGCTGCAATAATCATTCCTCTTTGATTGAGATGACGTTGAAACAATGTCGCAAAAATCTCTTGAGCATGGTGATCAAGGCCAGATATTGGTTCGTCTAGAACCCAAATAGGGCGATAAGAGAGGAGCAAGCGAGCGATGGCTACACGTCTTTTTTGTCCAGTTGATAGAATATTAAAAGGTAAATGCGCGAGATCAGAAAGACCAATATCTGCAAGAGCATCATGGGGATGGTAGAATGGTTGTCCGTAAAATTCTGCCCAAAATTTTAGGTTGTCAATAACGGATAAAGAGGATTTCATGGCATTTTGAGCACTGAGATAGTGGCATGCGATTGCCAAAGGATATATTTTTCCCTTGCTTTCTAACTTTAAGTCACCTTCAGTAGCTTTGAAAAGACCAACAATGATTCGCAATAGTGTAGATTTTCCAATACCATTTGGGCCTGTGATTGTCATGAGTTGTTGTGTGGATAAACAAAAAGAAAGACCTTGAAATAAAATTTTTTCATTTCTATGTACCGTTAGATTTTTACCCGATAACACCATAATAATAACCTGTTATTCTATTATTTTTTGATTTTTATTACATAATAAAGTAAAAAAATACGTTTTTTTATGAAATTGTAACTAGAATAGTTCTAGAAATAGTTTTATAAGGCGCATATTACGCCAGCAGTCGGTTTGGGACGGGTTTGAGGCCACTCTCTGAATTTACCGATAAAAGAGCGGGGAGTGAATAGCGGAAATAGTTATACCCGCATCAGGCTGCGATCTTGACCTGCAGTTTGCATTGTTCGTTCTGAAAAATGGAGTGGTTTGTAATATTTAAGGGTGAACAGTCATGTCTCAAATTGATAGTTTTAATTGTCGTAAAATTTTAAGTGTTAATGGTAAAGAATACATTTATTACAGCTTGATTGAAGCAGAAAAGAATGGGCTTGAAGGGATTTCTCATTTGCCATTTTCGATGAAAGTTCTTCTTGAAAATTTGTTGCGGTTTGAAGATGGTCGCATAGTCAAGAAAGAAGATATTCTGAATGTTGCTCAGTGGCTAAATGATAAAGGGCATTCTGGTGTGGAAATTGCTTATCGCCCTACACGTGTTCTAATGCAAGATTTTACAGGCGTTCCTGCTGTTGTTGACCTTTCTGCTATGCGAGATGCCATGGATAAGCTCGGAGGGAATGCTGAAAAAATCAATCCACTTATTCCTGTAGATCTTATCATTGATCACTCAATTATTGTTGATGATTTTGGTAATTCAGAGGCATTTCAGAGAAATGTTGGATATGAATATGAACGCAATAGTGAGCGCTATCGTTTTTTGAAATGGGGACAGCAAGCATTTAAAAATTTTCGTGTTGTTCCTCCTGGTACAGGGATTTGCCATCAGGTGAATCTGGAATATTTAGCACAATGCGTGTGGATAAGAGATGATAGTAGTTGTCAGACAGTTTATCCTGATACATGTGTAGGAACTGATTCCCATACAACCATGGTTAATGGTTTAGGTGTTTTGGGTTGGGGCGTTGGTGGTATTGAAGCAGAAGCAGCAATGTTGGGACAGCCAGTTTCAATGTTGCTACCTGAAGTGATTGGTTTTCGTTTAACGGGCAAACTGAAAGAAGGCGTAACAGCGACTGATTTAGTACTTCTAATTACGCAAATGTTACGCCAAAAAGGTGTCGTTGGTAAATTTGTTGAATTTTTTGGCCCTGGACTAAAACATATGACACTTTCTGATCGTGCTACGATTGCAAATATGGCACCGGAATATGGCGCAACTTGCGGTTTCTTTCCAATCGATAAAGAGACAGTGCGTTATCTTAATATGACAGGACGTGATGAAAATCGCGTTGCTTTGGTGGAAACTTATTCTAAGGCACAAGGAATGTGGCATGATGAAAGGGTTGGGGATCCTATCTTTAGTGATATAATTGAATTAGATATGGGAAATGTTGTACCTTCTATGGCTGGTCCAAAGCGTCCAGAAGGGCGTATTTCATTAGAAAATGTTGGGCAAGGTTTTGAGCAAGCACTGGTTGATGATTATAAGAAAATCAATAAGAAAAATGATCGTTATAAGGTTGAGAATGAAGAGTATGAAATTGGTCATGGAGATGTAGTTATTGCTGCTATCACTTCTTGTACAAATACGTCAAATCCAAGTGTTCTTATTGCGGCTGGTCTTTTAGCGCGTAACGCTGTCGCAAAAGGCCTCAGGAGTAAGCCATGGGTTAAAACCTCTCTTGCACCCGGATCGCAGGTGGTTGAAGCTTATCTTCTTGATTCAGGTCTTCAAAAAGATTTAAACGTGTTAGGATTTAATTTAGTAGGATTTGGATGTACGACATGTATTGGGAATTCTGGTCCTTTGTTACCAGCTATTTCTAAAGTCATTAACGATAATGGTTTAATTACTGCAGCAGTTCTTTCAGGTAATCGTAACTTTGAAGGACGTATATCACCTGATGTGCAAGCAAATTATTTGGCTTCACCTCCATTGGTTGTTGCGCATGCGTTAGTAGGAACAGTGCGTAAAGATTTAACGAAGGAGCCTCTTGGTATAGGTTTAGATGGTCAACCTGTTTACTTAAAAGATATTTGGCCGACTTCTAAAGAAATACAAGAATTTATTGAACAAAATGTCACTCGTAAGATTTTTATTGAGAAATATGCGGATGTGTTTAAGGGAGATGAAAATTGGCAGAAAGTTCAGGTTCCAGCTGGTGTTACTTACTCTTGGGATGATCAGTCAACTTATGTGCGTAATCCTCCTTACTTCGATAATATGCTTAAAGTTCCTAGTGCATTAGCAGATATTAAAGATGCCAGGATTTTAGGTTTATTTGGTGATAAAATCACGACTGATCATATTTCACCTGCCGGTTCTATTAAGCTTGATTCGCCTGCAGGAAGATATTTAACTGATCATGGTGTTAAAGTTGCTGATTTTAATCAGTATGGAACGCGTCGTGGAAATCATGAAGTTATGATGCGTGGGACTTTTGCAAATATCCGAATTCGTAATTTTATTCTTGGAGAAAATGGCCGTGAAGGGGGCTATACAGTTCATTATCCGTCAGAAAAGGAAGGATCTATTTACGATATAGCAATGACATATAAACAAGAGGGAGTGCCCCTTGTTGTTTTTGCTGGTATTGAATACGGTAATGGATCGTCTCGGGATTGGGCGGCTAAAGGTGCCTATCTTCTTGGTATAAAAGCAGTAATTGCTCAGTCTTTTGAGCGTATTCATCGGTCTAATCTTGTCGGTATGGGAATTATTCCTTTTGTTTTTGAATCAGGTACAAGTTGGCAATCGTTAGGATTAAAGGGAAGTGAGAAAATAACAATTGAAGGAATCAATGATTTGAAACCTCGGCAGAAGGTAACAGTTACAATAACTTTTATTGATGGCACAGAGAAGAAAGTGCGATTATTATGTCGTATTGATACTGAAGACGAATTAGATTATTTACGTCATGGTGGTATTTTGCAATATGTTTTACGTAATCTGGCAGTTTAAATAATTTAGCCAATATTGATCCAATTTACCTATATTAGGAATATATATTTAAGAGTGAGAGATTGAGGAAGTACTTCATTAATTTTATACTTATTTCTGAAAAATTAATTGACGTTAGCTTTAATGTTAAGTTATAAGTTCACGGGTAGTGAGCAGTTTATAGCTTGGAATTGTTTGTTTCAGTATCGGTATAGTTAAACTATTTATACTGATCAGTTAAGAGAGATATGTTTATGGCGAATACACCTTCAGCTAAAAAAGCTGTCCGTAAAATCGCAATGCGTACGCAGGTCAATAAGGCCCGTCGTTCCCGTGTCCGCACTTTTATGCGCAAATTGGATGACGCTTTAGCTTGTGGCGATAAGGCGTTTGCTGAGGTAGCGTTTAAAAATTTTGAACCTGAGATTATGCGTGCGGTTTCTAAAGGGGTTTTTCATAAAAACACTGCTGCCCGAAAAGTTTCGCGTTTGGCCAAACGTTTAAAAGCTCTTAAGGCTTAATTACACTAAATTTATATATTTAAGCTTCGCTTATTAACCAGCATATAAATCGGTGCTGGTTTTTTTTAAATTCATTTTTTCAGGAGGGTGATTTAGTGATTACTTCCAAAAAAGTACTATTATTTTTTTAGATTTGGATAGTTATCCACAAGTGTTGTGGATTTCGATAGAGTCGTTTTTTGTCAAGCTTTTTTTATTTTTTATTTTTAATACATGAAATCTTTAATTATCTGTAAATTTTACAAAAAAAAAGTTATTTGAATCAATAGTCTTTTTCATTTTCTTTTTGCAAATACAAATTTAGAGTCGTTTTTTATGACCTTTTGATTTCATTTTAGCCTCTTGCATTTTACCTATGCTGTTTTGTATGTTTCTTATGAAAATTGAAAATACGCAAGGTTTACGTCAGGTAAGTATTCTAGATTATGTTATATAGAGAGTGCTTTATCTTATGCCTTGTACGTGAGTGCATGTTGAGCAGTCTTTTAGCGAGGTTTTTTAGTTTTCATTATTGATATGTTTTCAGTTTCGGAAAGCATATCATGCAATCAAACAAGATAAATCTTATTGATCATCTTTGTTAGTAGGATTGTACTAGAGCTATCCTAAGGGGAGGATGAATAATCTTATTTGGGGAAGGGAGTGTCTCTACCTTCGCTGAGCGGGTTTTGGCTGTTTGGTAGGGCAAGATTATAGTTTTTTTTGGGATGAAAAATGGTGAATAAA